>JAHJSB010000054.1 GCA_018830285.1 Alphaproteobacteria bacterium | reverse complement strand
GGGTGCCTCATTCCCTTGTCGATTGATGGTGCCGAACCACCCTTGGGGTTCCGCCAGTTTCAGGTGATCGACATATCGGGTTCATATGGGCGCTCCAATGACCCCGAAGTCATCAACCTAATCCGCGCGACTGCTGCACTGCACGGGCGTCAGCTGCCCGACCGACCTCCTTCCAAGGAGCCCGTCTTCCTTGCTATCCGCAGGCGTCGACTTTTGTTTGGCGGAGCAGCAGCGGCGGCTGTCCTGATTGGTGGTTATGCGGTTTCACGAACCTTGCCATCACAGACACGCAAATTGACAGAAAATGGCCTTGTGGTCTTCCCGTTCGACAATGTCAGTGGACAGGCCGATCAGGATTATCTCTCCGCTGGGTTTGCTGCAGAAGTCCGGGCCACGCTTGCACGCAATTCCGCCCTGAAAGTCGTCGCCCAGTCATCGTCGGAAGCGCTTAAAAAGAAGGCACTGGACGCCGTTTCAATAGCCAAGGAGCTCGGCGTTTCATTCATTCTCGACGGGACTATGAAGCAGGCTGGCGAGTCGATTCGCGTCTACTCCGAACTGATTGACGGAGCGACGGGGTTCAGTCTCTGGTCCAAGACATTTGATCAATCCATGGAAGACCTGCTTCTCGTGAAAAGCGAAATTTCCAATGCGGTGACCGCTGCCCTGTCTTCAGAGGTTTCTCAGGAGCCACGAGATTCGCAGATCGGCGCGACCAGAAACGCACAAGCCTTCAACGAATACCTCAAGGGAAATGATCTCTATACGGCGGCCATCAGCAACGAGACCGACGTCCGGGCGCTGGCGCATTTCGATGCAGCCCTGCGGCTCGACTCAAAATTCGCTGCAGCCCATTCCGCGCGAGCACGCACTTTGACGGTCCTTGGAAATTCCAGCGACAGCCCAGCAAAATCCAAACTGTTCTACGAAGCGGCCCGTGTGGCTGCCGATCGGGGTGCGGAGCTTGCGCCGTCTCTGGCTGACGCTCATTCCACACTCGGTTTCGTGCTGTTCCAGGCACAACTGGAGATAAGAGCCGCGCGCAAGCCCTATGAAAAGTCGCGGCAGCTTGGAAATGGTGAAGCTCCGGTGCTTGCACGGTTCGCAGGCTATGCATCCGCTACCGGACAAGACGAACTGGCTTTGACTGCTATCGAACGCGCGCGCGATCTTGATCCGCTGAACCCGACCATCCACAGAGCTGTCGGGTTCGTTCACTATGCAGCTGGTCGGTACGAGCGTTCGATTGCGGCTGTCGAGCAGGCTCTGATCCTGAACCCGCAACTGAGCGACTCCCACGCCAGGATAGGGCGGGCACTGTTGTATCTCGGACGCCCCGAAGAAGCGCTCGCCATCTGTACCAAGGAGTCTTATGGGCTATCACGCTATCCGTGCCTTGCGGTAGCACACTGGAAACTTGGCCACCAAGAAGAAGCAAATGACGCCATGGATGCGCTCATCAACGAATACGGTGATGGTAGCTTCTATCAGCAGGCTCAGATCCTCGCGCAGAGCGGAAAATCCGACGAAGCGATATCCGCACTCGGCAAGGCCTGGTTGGCAGGCGATTCTGGGTTGACTTACCTCTACATCGACCCAATGCTTTCCCCGCTGCGCCAGCGATCCGATTTTTCAAAATTGCAGGTGCAGATGGGCTTCGAATAGTGCCGCAAAAATGATAACAAAGGGGCTTGATAATGAAACGAAGTGTACTGTCTATCCTGATGGCGGGTGCCGTTCTGTCGGCCTGCGCAACACTTGCGCCGGTTGACGATGAAACGTCAGCCTCCGTTGAGCCTGCAGCTGCAACTGACGCCCCTGCGGCAACAGAAGAAGATGAAGGCCAGGGCGGCGGCGAGCGCGTCGGCAACTGAAAATCCAATCTTGGTCAGCGAGCCTGCTTGGAGCAGGCTTGCTGATTGACTGCTCGCCTGGCATCCGGAGAAGACGAACGGTGGCTCGCAAGCCGTAGCATATAGCTTTTACTCGGATGGCGCGACTGATTCAGATATAACTTTTGCTATCCAGTCGGAATATTGAGCCACATCGGTATAGACACTGGGCATTCCATCGGTGGCGCAGGTCTTCTTGCCCCAGCTGACGATTCCCACAAGCCTATCGTCTTTCACGACGGGACCACCGCTGTCTCCACGGCAAGTTTTCGAACTGGCATTCCGGGCGCAAAACACGGTGTCGGTGATCTGATTTTCGTTCCACCCTCCTTCAGACCGACAAGATTCCGTATCGATTACGGTCAAATCAACGACCTGCAATACGGCGCTCGGCTTCTCACCGGGAATGTTGGCCGCCTTTCCCCAACCGAATGCTGTGACGGGGTCACCAGCGACCAGTTCGCTTTCTGGAAGGTTGAAACGGATGTAGCCAATGCTCACGCCCGTCGGCGATGCATGATCGAACGTCTGGATGGGTTTGCCATTGCTGGCATTACGGAGCGTGACCTTGCCATCCGCATTCCACGCAAGGAGACGTTTACTGTCGCGCGCAAAGCTCACGCCCTGAAGATACTTTCCAAGATCGAAACTTTTGACTTGCTTTCCTGTGTTCACGTTCCAGATGCGCCCGATCCCGCTGGGACTCCATGTCAATACAGTCTTGGCATTCTTCATGACTTCGGCCCCAGCCACGAAGGCGCCCTGGTCGAGGGCATGAAGCTGTTTTCCGTTGCGGACGTCCCAGAGACGGACCGCTTGATCCATGCCCCAGCTTACAAGCCGCGAGTTATCGTCGAACATGGATGCGCCGACCAGAAAGGCCCCATGGTCCACTTTCAATACGGAGGTCCCGTCGACTGACCTGAGTTCAAAGACCGGGCCATCGATCATTGAAAGCTGGTAAGAGCCATCAAGGCCGTCCCCAACCAGCTTGAGACTGAGCAGTCTTGCAGGCAAGCCCGATGATACTTCGATAGCAGGCGATGTTTCGCTCATTTTTATGAGATCTACCTGGCTGAGCCAGCGCGAGTCGCCAGTTGCGCTGAGGACAATCGCTGTGGACCCATCGGAGGACACTTTGAGGTCATCGATCGAGCGGCCGATGATCAGAGTCTTCGAAACGCCTATGGGAAGGGTGGAGACCAGTTTCAGCATACCGGGCTTGCTGCCCCAGACGAGAACCCGAGAGCCACCCAAGCTGAATTGTGCCCCGGCGACTGAGTCGGAATCGTCAGAAATTTCACTCACGAGAGTTCCGCTGTCCGCATCCCATAATTTGGACCCCATGCCCCAACTGACAATATGGTCGCCGTCGGGTGCCAAGGCCGCGCCTTGGATGTACCAGCCGTGATCGATGGTAGACTTCAGGCGGCCCGTCTTTGTGTCCCATATGCGAATTGTGCCATCCAGGCTCCATGTCATCAATTTCCCACTATCTCGCGAAAGCTCGGCACCGCGGACCATGGTTGCGTATCGCGAGCGGGCGATTTGTGTCCACGATGCGTTTTGCTGCGTGCGCCCCGTATCGACGTCGTTGGCAAGCCGGATCAATGCAATATCGTGCTGGTAGATGATCTTGCCCGGTGCGGGGCGAACGAAACCGGGGAAATACCTGACTTCTGCAATCTTGAAGAATTCGCCGTCAGCCGTTGAAATATCGCCAGCTCCGAGCCGTATGCCATAGCCGCGACGAACGAGATCATCATCGATACAGTGAGCCGCTGTCAGAACCCAGTTGCGCGCAATGAGAGATCCCCCGCAATAATGTCGCGCCTCCCAACCGGCTCTGTTTTTCGAAGCCAGCAGCGATACGTCACGCTGGCTGAACGGACCGCCATAATAAATCTGCGCTTGAAATGGTGCGGCAAAAATCGGCACAATTCGAGCGTTGATGCCGCGGCTTGGACAAGTTCGCTCAGGGTGGGCAGCACATTCCTTTTCGCGCCTCCAACTTTCACTCGTCCTCTCCGCATCAATCTCTGCATCTGAGGCATCGGGGGTTACGGTGTCGATGCCACTCGGCGCCAATCTCACAGAAACATTGCTTGCATCCTGAGACAGCGGCGCTGATCGGCAGGCCCCCGAAAATGACAAGACGACCATCAGCACCCAAATACGAAACATCGCTTACCCCCATCCGGCTGCGCCTATGCACTCGCCAACAGTATAGGCACCAGATTATTCTTGAAACGAATGAATTCCGAACTTCGTCGATTTCGTCTCCCAAGCCGTTCGCAGGTGCACACTAAGACCGCCTTGACAGCCGGCCATCCGTGCTCATGGCTGTTGGTCTGAAATGAAGAGGGGGATGACATGACTCTTTTGAATTTTGTACGCCTACAAGCGCTGTGTACCATCCTGCTCATCGTAGGTTGTTCGTCCAGCGCGCAGACAGGCGATCAAGACATAAGCAATACCGTCACAGAACCGGGCCTGGCAGAATCCGACTGGACGGAGACCCTCACACCTGTGTCACGCGCGAACGAGAAAATGGTTGGTGGAACACGCGCACGTTCCGGCGAATGGCCATATCTGGGCACGATCCGCGGGACGACCAGTCGACAGACCACTCATTTCTGCGGCGCGACAATGATCAGCCCGCATTGGGCGCTTACGGCGGCTCACTGCGTACCGGATCTCTACAAGGACGCCAATGGCGATATCTCCCGTCCCTCATTTGGCCGCCTTGACTTGGTTATGGGCGTCTCGGATCTTTCAAAGACCGACACAAAGAATATTTTTAAGATAGTCGAAGTCGTCGTGCCGCCTGACTACCGGGCATCCAATGATGCCCCCACGCTCAGTGATTTCCGTGGCCCGAAATCCGACATCGCACTTGTCCGGTTCGACGGGACATGGAACGGTCCGGTTGCACGCCTGTCAAACGGCGCCGGCTCAGATCCTGACCAGTATTTTGGTCGTGGATTTGTCGCTGGTTTTGGGCTGGAGTACGCCTCCTCATCGATCGTGCCATTCATTTACACACGCTCCGGGCGAGATGGGTATGCCGGATCCCAATACATGCAGCATGCGATGGTTCCAATGAAATCGCCCTATGCATGTTCGGCTACCTTCTCAGGGATGGCATATGACCCATCCGACCAGATCTGTGCCGGATTTGATGATGGCGGAATCGATTCATGTCAGGGCGATTCCGGAGGTCCGATGGCAGCCCTCGATGAAAAAGGACGCGCTTATCAGGTCGGTGTTGTGAGCTTCGGGTTCGGTTGTGCCGAGGCCGGCTGGCCGGGCGTGTACACGCGCATCTCAAACCACGTAGCCTGGGTCCTGTCTCACGTTCCGGACGCAAAATTTGTCAGCGCGAATCCGGAAACAGCGATTTCTGTAAGCCAGGACTCCCTGCTGGCAATTTACAGTCTGTTCGATCAATCGAAAGACAACATTCAGATCACCACGATTCCAGCCGGGACGATAAGTGTCGGTCAGGAAATGCGGATTTCTGTCACCTCAAAAATTGGCGGGCGCCTCTGGGTGCTGGACAAAGGCGCGGATGGAACGATAACGCCCATCTATCCAAACCGATTCATTGATGCACGCGACACATTGGTCTCACCTAGGCAAACAGTTCTGATTCCGGATGAATCCTATCAACACAAGTTCCGGTTCACGGCAAACCTGTCGAATCCGTCCGTCTCATCCGAGAAGAACGAGATATTCGCAATTGTATTGCCGCCTTCGGTTGAGCTTATCGGCGACTCCATGCCGGAAATGAACAAGACAATCGGCGTCAGAGCTCAATCGACGGACTATGCCTTGAGACTTCAGAAGCAAATTATATCGGCGTCTCGCACGAGTTCCGACCTGGAAAATTGGTCGTCCGGCCGCGCGCAATACGAGATCATCAAGTAGAACGAGGTGGCTTAGTCCGATCTAGTCCCCGGCTAGCCACTTCGGCTGGCCGAAGACGCCGTTTCAGTTCTGCGCCTCGATGATGCGCCGTCTGAGAAGCTCCTTAGGACCGCCCTGGCCTTCCAGGTAATCATACCAGCCGTTGCCCGCTGCGCTCAGGTTGAAGAGCATATCTCGTGTGGCTTGGTAACCGTCCTGCGAATATACGCGTCTCAGGTCACTCATCGGCAAGAGGTCATCGATCGTGTGCTGATTGAGCGACTCCATCATGAACGTCTTGCCGTCCTTGCCGGCTGAAACGAAGGCCTGGCAGCTCGATTCGTCCCACACTGTCGCCTCGTTGCAGCCCATAAGCGAAAAATCGAGTTCTTCAACGGAAGTCGGTCCATAGCCGCCCGAAATCGCTTGGAAATACGCCCGCCCGACCAATACAGGATCCCACAGAGTCAGATGGTCTCGGAGCAATTGCTTGGCGTTGCCTTCTCCCTCGAGTTGCTGGTACCAGCCATTCCCGGCCGTGCTCAGATTCTTCAGCATGAACCAGGTGTCCTTGTATGCCGGATCGGAACTAATCCGGACAAGGTCCCGGCGGGGGAGAAGCTGATCAATAGTGTCAGGCCGGATCGCGTTCATCAGGAAGGACTTGCCGTCTTTTCCATCTAGAACGATCTTCTGGCATCGCGCTTCGTCCCAGACGCTCGAAGGACCACAGCCAAGCTCGTTGAAATCAACAATGCCGCTGGCCTTCGGGCCGGTGCCACCTGTGATCGCCTGAGCGTAGGCCTTCGCAATTTCCCAGGGATCGCCGAGCTTCAAACGTTCACGCAGCAATTGCTTGGCCTGCCCTTCGCCTTCAAGCCAGCTGTACCAGCCATTGCCAGGTGTGCTGAGATAACCAAGCATCTGGCGGGTCGGCTCAAAGGTCGGGTCTGCAAGATCGGCATAGATCCGTTTGAGATCACTCAGCGGGATAAGCTCATCGATGTTGTCCGCTGACAGCGCATTCATCAGATGTGTCTTTCCATCTTCGTTGTCCGCGACGATCGCCTGGCAGCTATTCTCATCCCAAACGGTAGACGGGTTGCACCCCATAGATGAAAAATCGGCATTACCTGCCGCATGCGAGCCGCTACCGCCTGTTATGGACTGAAAGTAGGCTCTTCCAATCGCCTCGTAGGCGGACAAGACATCTGGCGATGCAGATTGTATCTGCTTGGGTGCGCCAGACATTGAGACGGCCGTTGCGCTGGCCTCGTCGCCGCATCCGGCAAAGCAAATCGGTTTGTATATCTTGTTGTCGGTCCAGGGGCGCTGCTTTTCGCCGCTCTGCTGGGCAACGAGCAATTGCGTATTCAAGAACGCCATGCCGGAATTCATCATCGGACGACGAATTTCGTTGGCCAAAACCGGCGCATAAAGGCCTTCCTGGGCGACGTCGCCGGCATCTGTTGCATAGGCGATCAGCATGTTCGTCTGAGCGCTCGTGACAGACAGTCCTTTCGTTCCGGACTTGAACCCTGGCAGGGACGGCACGTTACGGCAGGCATCGAACACCATAAAGACGGCCTTCGCACCCGTTGCGGCAAACATGTCTCGTTCGATCTCCAGGTTGACGCCATAGCGGACCAGATCTGACGGAACCTCGATCTCTGAATCAATACCGAGTAAAAAACTCTCCTTGGTCTCGGGATTCTGAACGCCGTGTCCGGTATAGTAGACAAAGCCGATCGCATCTGGGCCTGCTCTGTCTACCTTCTTGCGGAATGAATCCAGTTCTCCATTCAATTGGGTCTTGAACAGATTTCGAACTCGTATGACATCGAAACCCGTGGCCGTCAGAGAATCGGCAATGGCGTTGGCTTCCGACTCAGCCGAGCTGACACGCGAAAGCGTTGCACTTCGATATTCGGTCTGACTGATGACGAGTGCCATCCGCGTTTCCGCAATAGCACTCGAAGCAGCGGCAATGAACAGGAATGTTACCAAGAGCCAACGCATATTCCATCTCCCACTTACCATTTGCATACGAAAGCACAATCGCCCGGCTTGTGGAAGGGCAATGGCAACTTGGGTCAACTATGCCTTGGAAACACGCAAGCCGATCGAGTGCGGCCTCATTTCGGTGGTGTGATGTGTGGACAGCGACGGTTCCGCAAGCACAAAGTTTGAGCGAGGGATAATCGGAGGGATGCGGTCATGTGTCCGGCCTGTTTGCGCGGCATGTGACCGCTGGCCCTGATGAAGTCCGCTTCCGGGTTCCTTTCAGACTATCGGGCTCTTGACACCCTGACACCACCGCGGAGTATCCCGGTAACGGCCCTATACTGATCATCATCATGTACATTCTGCCCTTACAGTCTGGAGGGTGGGGTGTCAGTCTAATGCGAACCCGTCTCCGTTATTAGCGGACGAGCAGGTGCTAGGCGACGAGAAGGTCGCGCCACTCGCGAAGAGCGTCGTCTCGCTTCTGTTTGAACCGTATTCTGGAGTTGATGTGCCTTTCGAAGTTGCAGTGATTGTGCACTGACGAATGGATTGAAACGAACTTCTGCAGACTTCGCATGCGCCGGAAACGGGACATGGCTCGTTCCCGTCTTCGGAAGGGCAGGTGTGAGTTCTCAGCGCGATTGTTCAGATGCCGACCCGTTTCCTGACGCCTTTCATTCCCAATCACTTTCATCGCCGCACGATATGATGAGCATTTGTCCGTCACCACGACATGCGGTTTCCCGTACCGCTTCATGGCTTTCTTCAGGAATTTCAATGCGGAAGCTTTATCCCGGCTCTTTGTAACGTAAGATTCCAGTACTTCACCTTCGTGATCGACAGCGCGCCATAAGTAGTGAGTCTTCCCACGGATGTTGGCTACGCCTGCCTTCGGCTCACGAAGACCTCGTCCAGGTGCCACCGCCATTGGGGGCTACGTCGCATCGATTCCGACCGGCGTTTCCGGATTTTGTGAGCGAAATAAGTCCCGAACCGGTCGACCCATAGGCGGACGCTCTCGTGGCAGACATCGATCCCACGTTCGTGGAGAAGGTCTTCAACGTTCCTAAGGGACGAGCGGGAATCGGACATACATGAGTACGCCTAGCTGGATGATCTGGGGCGATGTTTTGAAGTAGCGGAAGGGGCTTTTGGTCATTTCCTGAGGCTAAACGCCTGGATCGGACGCCTCAAGCCCGGTTCCCCTGACAATGCCGTTCAGTGCTATTCAAGCCCTTTCTGGGAGCACGAATCTGTTCTCCCCATATCGACATTCGCATATTGTAATATCAGCTAATCAGCGAGACACCTTACGAGGCGCTCCGAGAACGGCTAGAATTCTTCAATCAGGTGTCTCGCTGATTAGCTGATATTACACGCGGGGATAAAGTCATTTCCACGGACATTGCCTCTCCCGGTGCGAGTACGTCCATCGCCTGCCGCTGGGGAAGATTTTGGGCGTTTATAGCATTGTTCGCGTGAGATACCGGTTCACAACAAAGTACGCCACCGTCACCCGGGCAGTAGACAATAAGATTGCCTTGCTGGTGACTCGCATGCATCGAAATGCGAAGCATCCTGGTTGGATAATCCAGCGTCAGGTGTCCACTCCATCCCGTGAAGCAGTTGTCCAGGTCGATGCCCTTCAGACTGCGAAACTCGCCAAAGTCTGTATCAGGCGACATCGCACACCAGACAACTGGCAGACCGGGGCTTGCCGGGTCTGTCCGCCAATAGCCCTCGGCTTCCATCCTTAGGCGTACATCGATCGTGCGCGGAAAGTACGGATGAAACCCAAGCCCGGCTGGCATACGCTCCTTGCCCGTATTCAAAATGGAAAGCGAAAGCGAAAGACCCGCTGCATTCACCCGAACAACCTGCGTGGCGCGAAATGGCCAGGGCCATTGACCCTTGCCGTGATCAAGCACCATCTCTACTGAACCGGGGAGGCGCTGCTCAATCGTCCAGGCCTGCCGCCAACCCATGCCGTGTAGGGCGTGAGGCATTGCGAATTCGGGCTCTGAAAGGCGTTCCCTTCGCCCTTCGAATGTGAACTCCGCGTCGCGGATCCGGTTTGAGAACGGCACGAGCGCGAAGCAACCGGCATGCTGATCGACTGGCCAGAGCCCTGGCCGTCCGGACGCAAGGATTTCTTGCTCCCTCCATGTGCATTCGACGATCTGGCCCCCACGCGCTGCATCTATCTTGATACGCCAATCGTGCGTGTTAATCTCAGTCTGGCCAGAGGTTCGCAATCAAACGACCCGCTCGATTGAAGGATGTCGAAGTTTGAGGGCGCTCCACCAGTCTTCCATGCGTTCGGGCTCAACAAGCGCCACAATACAGCCACCGAATCCCGCACCTGTGATGCGTGCACCGTCAGCACCAAGGCTGACAGCGTCGCAAACGAGTTGGTCGATGTCCGGGACGGAAACCTCCATATCGTCGCGAAGCGAGTCGTGGCTTTCATTCATCAATCTACCGAATCTGGAGCGGTCACCTGTGCGCAACGCTGCGATGGCATCCCTTGACCGCGCAGCCTCAGATGTTGCATGTCGGGCTCTGTTGACGAGCGGCTCTTCGAGAGCGTCAATAGACAGCAGGCTGGCGTCGCATAAGTAATCCACGCCAAGTGCCGCGGCAGCTTCAAGGCATTGGTCGCGCCGGACCCGATAGCGCCCATCGGAAAGCGCCCGGCGGACACCTGAATGAATAACGACAATCGACCATGTCTGCGGCAGGTCCAGCAACGAATAGGAACAATCCCGGGTATCAAGCGCCAGCACCGTACCGGGCGTTCCCAGTGCCACAGCCATCTGGTCCATGATACCGCAGGGCACACCGATAAAGGTGTTCTCGATGTCCTTTGCTGCGAACGCCAGCGCCTCTCCATCCAAGTCTGCAAGGCCAATGCTTGCAGCCTTTAGCGTTGCGATGATGATGGCAGCTGACGATGACAGCCCGGCCCCAACAGGAATGGTGCTATCGACGCTCACGTCTTGTCCACTTTCGATCCAATGTCGACCTCGCGCGTACTGCAAGGCGCCGCGAACATAATCGGACCAATGGTCTTGTGCAGGCGCGTCAATGGCGAAATTTTGACTCATCGCGAAATGCGTGGATTTGATACAGTCCAGGCCCGTTCCGTTGGCGGTTATCTGCACGGTCGCGGATGGTGCCAACGCCATTGGCAAAACCGTGCCGCCATTGAAATCAATCCACTCGCCGATGAGGTTTACCCGGCACGGAACCGTCGCCTCCCGCGTGACGAAACTGGATGGGCTTGTCATCGTGCCCGGAGCCTCTCGGCTGCTTGCTCCGGTACGACATCGACGGTGAATACGCCCGTAAACTGTTCCACACTGGCAAGATATTTAAGCCGGCCTGCATCGCGCATGATGGGGAAGAACTGGACGGTGAATTGAAACTCGTCTCCGGCCTCACGCGGTGCAGCCTGAAAGCTCATCATGTAAGGCATGGGTGCGCCGAATAGGCTGTCGAGACGTCGCGGGATATCACCGAGCATGCGGGCGAGGGCCTCTATACCATCTGCGTTCAGGTCCCAGGGCCCCCGACAGGGCCGGGTAGGCATGATCCATGTCTCAAAAGGAAACCGAGCGAAGGGTGGAGAGAATGCCACGAAGCCATCGTCTGATGCGATATCGAAAGCGCCGTCCCAGGAGGCGTGGTCCGCAACCAAGTCATAGCCGGCCGCGAACGCCCGCGCAGCCGCCGCCTGTGGCTCCGGAACAATGGCAAATGCGTAGATCTGACCATGGGGATGGGGCAGTGTCACGCCAACTTCCTGTCCTCGGTTCTCGAATGGCAAGACATAGGCTGCGCCACCTTCGAAAAGCGACTTATACCGGTCAATAAGCGCTTCAATAAGCAATACGCGCCGCTCTTGCCCTATGCTTTGCAGGCTGCCTTCGGCATCAGCGGTGTAGACAACCACTTCGCATCGTCCATATGCAGGGCCGGTTGCCCATTGGCTTGGCTTGGATGCGCCTCCATCAGCTTGAAGGCTGGAGAACTGGTTGTCGAAGACGGCGAGTTCGAACTGCGAAAAGGGTATCTCTGTGGGCGCCGATCCCGGGCGCTCAGGGGCGAGGGGATCAGCTGCTGTTTCCGGCATGAACGTGCGTGACTGGCGGTGGGGCGAGTATATGGCCCACGTGTTGCGAAGCGGGTCGCGGCGAAGTTCGGAGCTATGATTGCCGAAACTGACAAGCTCGGGACCCACCCTGCCTGAAGGCGACCTAAATCCGTAGAGCGAAACCTTGCGCCCATCGGATTTGATATGGTCGCGGCGGTAGAGCGTCCGCGAACGTCCCTCCAGCGTCACGACTGTTTTGTCTTCATCCATAGGGCGCGCCAATATTCAGTTCTGATTTGCATATAGTTAAATCATGCGGGATGGATTGCGATAGGCTTCATCGAAGTGCAGGCGTTCTTACCGCGGCACAAACACAAGGTAACAGCAATGGATTCGCGCTCGATCAGTGGAGACGGCCTTACATGCATTGTGGATAGAGTTACCGGATCCGGGTTCAGATTGTCCTTTCTTGGTCCAGTTGGCGCTGAAGATGGCGTGCGGCCTGTACGCTCGGAAAAGCTGCCTGCGAGCCCTGATGTCGTTCCGGGTGTCAGTCTGATGGCACAGCGGGGTTCGGGCTATGCGGGCGTTGGTCTGCTGGACGCGGTCTGCCTGCCAGATGGGCTTGCGGTCAGGCTTCGTCCATCCGGAATGCGCAATATCTCGGACACGATTCTTTTGCTGGAGTCTGCAGACCCCGACTGCGACGTTCGGGCGCAGACATATCTCGAAATTTTGGGCGGCGTGTTGGTTGTCGAGACTCGCGTTTTCAATGACGGATCCAATATCGTGGACGTGCAGCGTTGCGCCGCAGGCTTGTTGCCGCTTGATGACTGGAGCAGTGACGCAATCACTTCCTACGGAGCATGGGCCCGGGAAGGGCATTCCTCCCGGGTTCCGATTGATGCGGGACGCGTCCAATCTGTGTCGCGGCTGGGCCGGACTGGTTTTGACGGCTCCCCCTCGATGCTCGTTTGCGAATGCTCCGCCAGTCCTGGCCATGGACGTGCTACCGCAGCGCACCTCGCCTGGAGCGGTAGTCACTCCATCAGCGTGGAACGGTTGCCTGATGGCTCAACAGAGCTATGTGCCGAAGCCCTCTACGAGCCGGGTGAAATTCGGCTTGCTCCCGGGGAACACGTTGTGACCCCAAAACTGATCGTCGCGGTGTCAGAAAATGGATTCGATGAACTGAGCGACCGGCTGCATGCGTTCGCACGCTCTCAGTCGCGTGTTGTGCCCAGGCCGGTGCATTTCAACACATGGGAGGCTCGCTACTTCGACTTCGATGAGGCATCCCTCTCCGAGCTCGCGTCTCAGGCCGCCGCGCTCGGCGCGGAGCGATTTGTTCTGGACGATGGCTGGTTCACCGGACGACGCGATGACACCAGTAGCCTTGGAGATTGGGAACCGGACGCAGACCGGTTCCCGCAAGGGCTTGGTCCGCTAATCCACAATGTGCACAGCCTTGGAATGACTTTTGGCCTTTGGGTCGAACCCGAAATGGTGAGCCGCAAGAGCGCGCTCTATCGCGCGCATCCTGAATGGGTCTTGGGGTATCCCGATTGCGAAGCACCTACCGGGCGCAATCAACTGGTTCTGGATCTGTCAAATCCGGAGGTGCGAGACTATCTGTTCAAGACCTTTTCCAAATGCCTAGATGTTGGCGGCATCGAGTACCTCAAATGGGATTGCAATCGTGAGCTCTATCCCGCTGCAATTAACGGACGTGGCCGTGCAACGGCCCAGACGCTTGGTGTCTACGCGCTGATGGACAGACTGCAGGCGCGATTCCCTGAGCTTGAAATAGAAAGTTGTGCCAGTGGTGGCGGCCGGATCGATTTTGGTATTCTTCCGAGAGTGACGCGATTCTGGGCAAGTGATGCGACAGACGCGCTGGATCGTATCCGGATCAACCAGGACCTTTCCCGGTACATACCGGTCGAGATGATTGGCTCGCATGTCGGGCCATCCCCTAACCACATTACGGGCCGGACGTTCTCCATGCGCTTTCGCGCACTGGTTTCCCTGTTCGGGCATTTCGGACTTGAGCTTGACCCGTCTGCTTTGTCGGAAAAGGACAAGACAGCGCTTGTGGTCGCCATCAAAGTACACAAACGGTTTCGGGGCTGGATGCATTCCGGACGTATCAGAATACTGCCGGTGAACGACAAACACCTCAATGTAACTATCGTGGAATCGAAGGACGCTGAACACATTCTCGTTCGTGTGCTGAGAACGGGAATGTCTGCCCGGCCACTGCATGCCCGGATCGCCCTGCTGGGGCTTGAATCAAAGTGCGTCTACGCTGTTTCAGAAGTGGCCTTTGACGGTGGCTCCGACACTGGTATCGGCAGTTTTTCCGCTGAAAGCCTGGCCTGGTCTGGATTGGACATGGATCCCAGAAAGCCCAACCAAGGGCGTCTATTCTACCTGAACCGCCTCGAGGTGCTACGATCATGAAGCTTGGCGTTTGCTACTATCCTGAGCATTGGCCAGAGTCAGACTGGGCAGATGATGCACGGCGCATGAAGTTGCTAGGCCTTGAACTGGTCCGTATCGGAGAGTTTGCCTGGTCCAGGATCGAGCCTTCGCCGGGTGAGTATGACTGGTCGTGGCTCGACCGAGCTATCTCAACGCTGCATGCCGAAGGGCTGCAAATAATTCTTTGTACGCCGACTGCCACGCCGCCGAAATGGCTGGTGGACCAATATCCCGATATTCTTCCATGGGACGCACACGGTCGCCCGAAAAAATTCGGATCGCGGCGGCACTATTGTTTCTCATCACCAACTTACCGCCGGGAGAGCGCGCGGATTACCGAGGCATTGGCGCTCCGGTATGGCGATCACCCGGCGGTAGTAATGTGGCAGACGGACAATGAATACGGCCATCACGGTACCCATGAGAGTTTTTCTCCGGATGCTGCAGGGGCCTTCCGGCAGTGGCTGCAGCGCAGATATGAATCGATCGATGCCCTCAACACGGCATGGGGGACCGTTTTCTGGTCGCAAGACTATCGGTCATTCGAAGAGGTCGATCCGCCGAATGCAACTGTCACGGAGGCAAACCCGTCTCACCGCCTCGACTATCGACGCTTCTCCAGTGATGAAATCTGCGAGTTCAACAGGGAGCAGGTAGACATCCTGCGTCGCCATAGTCCGGGGCGACAGATAGCTCACAACTACATTGGCGATTTCACCAAGCTGGACCATCACGCAATTGGCGCATCGCTCGATGTAGCCGCCTGGGACAGCTACCCGATTGGCCTGCTGAGCGAGGGCGATGACAGCGAAGCGGACAAAGCTCATTGGCTTCGCTACGGGCACCCGGACTTCGCCGCTTTCAATCATGATGTATTCCGGCACTGTTCGCCCCAATGGGGCGTGATGGAGCAGCAGCCGGGCCCTGTGAACTGGGCCACCCATAATGCGGCGCCTGCGCCAGGCATGGTGCGACTATGGACCTGGGAGGCGTTCGCGCACGGGGCCGCGTTCGTCAGCTATTTCCGATGGCGGCAAGTGCCATTCGGTCAGGAGCAGATGCATGCGGCGCTTCTGACGCCCGACCGGCAGAAAGCGCAGGCTCTTGTGGAAATTGCACATGTTGCAGGTGAACGAGAAACAACGGGAGAGTTGGAATCAACGTCCGCTCGTATCGCGATTGTCCTCGACTATCCAAGCCTTTGGCAACATGAGATCCAGCCACAGGGGCGAGCGGGCTCGGTGCTTGAAATGGCGCGTACGCTCTACTCTTGTTGCCGGCAGTTGGGACTGGATGTGGACGTCGTTCCGCAAGGTGCCGATTTTGAATCTTATGGGCTCGTCATCTTGCCGAGTGTTTCGATCCTGGATGCTGGGATGTGTGAGCGGTTGCGCGACAGTGGTGCGACTGTGCTGGCGACGCCTCTCACAGGGTCGCGGACTCTCAATGGGCATATTCCTGAGAATCTGGCCCCAGGCCCGTTCGCGAATCTCATGCCTATGCAAGTTAGGGTATTCGAAAGCCTTCCGCCATTTGCAAAGCCTCGCGTGATGGCAGGTGGTCAAATGTTTGATGGCTCGCTCTGGCGGGAGTCTGTAAAGAGTACGGCGCAACCCCTGGCACTATTCGAAAATAGCGAATCGGCCTGGCTTCGGAACGGACGGGTGCATTATCTCGCTTGCTGGCCGGATGAGCCGCTCTTGATGCATGTGCTTCGTCAGCTCTGCCAGGAGGCGAAACTGGAGGTTCGCGAGACCGGGCGTGATATTCGTCTTCGTCGCGCCGGGAATATCCAGTTTGCCTTCAATTACGGCCCGGATGTCATTGACCTCACATTTGTCGGTGCGCCGGAGACGGATGAGGATTACCTGATCGGAGCACGAGACATCGAAGGCGCCGGAGTGTCTGCCTGGCGAATATAACTTTGGTCTCTCGTGCGTCACATGGCGGGGTAGGTGGCGGGGTTGGAAAACACCAGCGAAAATTATACCCAACAAATACTACAGATAAAATAAATGTAATGGCGGAGAGGAAGCCCGCCGCACCTTCCTCCATGCCTGACCGCCGATAACCGCAAAACCCCATATAATATAGTGATCTAACAGATCGCCTTTCCGCCTTTGTCCATGACAGACCGCCCATAACCAGCTATAAAGGATGGGTAAATGGATGGGTAGCTGGAAGGGCTCCAGTGCGCCTGACCGAAAGGGCAGGGCATGGCGCGCACATTGAACCGTCTTACAGCCAACCAGATAAAGGCCGCCAAGGGCAAACAGATGCTCGCCGACGGTGGGGGTCTGTACTTGCAGGTTACAACGGCGGCGGCTCGCTCATGGCTGTTCCGGTATCGCTGGCAGGGCGGGCGGCCTGAGATTGGGCTGGGCTCGTATCCTGCCGTGACGCTTGCCGAGGCCCGCCGCCGCGCTGAGATGGCCAGGGCGGTGCTTGCTGAACTACCACCACGCGATCCGCGCCATGCGCTCAAGGGCGGTGAAGAAAACGAGGTCCCGACCTTCGGAGGGTGCTGTCAGGCTAATGCGAACCCGTCTCCATAATTCGCGGACGAGCAGGTGCTAGGCGACGAGAAGGTCGCGCCATTCGCGAAGAGCGGCGTCTCGTTTCTGTTTGAACCGTATTCGGGAGTTGATGTGCCTTTCGAAGTTGAAGTGATTGTACACTGACGAATGGATTGAGACGAACTTCTGCAGACTTCGCATCCGCCGGAAACGGGACATGGCCCGCTCTCGCCTTCGGAATGGTAAGTGAGAGTTCTCGGCGCGATTATTGAGATGGCGTCCTGTTTCCTGGCGCCTCTCATTTCCGATGACTTTCATCGCGGCCCGATAGGAGGGGCATTTGTCCGTCACCACGACATGCGGTTTCCCGTACCGCTTCATGGCTTTCTTTAGGAATTTCAATGCAGCAGCCTTATCCCGCTTCTTCGTGACATAGGATTCCAGCACTTCCCCTTCATGATCCACAGCGCGCCAGAGATAGTGTCGCTCGCCCCGGATTTTGACGAACACCTCATCCAGGTGCCACTGCCATTGCGGGCTCCGGCGCATCGCTTCGGCCCGCCGCTTCCTGATCTTGTGAGCGAAATAAGTCCCGAACCGGTCGACCCATAGGCGGACGCTTTCGTGACAGACATCAATGCCGCGTTCGTGGAGAAGGTCTTCGACATTCCGAAGCGAGAGCGGAAATCGGACGTACATCAGCACGCCTAGCTGGATGATTTCGGGCGAAGTCTTGAAGTAACGAAACGGGTTCTTGGCCATTTCCTGAAGCTAGACGCCTGGATATGTCGCCTCAAGACCGGTTCCCCTGACAATACCCCCCTGACTATACCGGTCCCTGTAATAGCGGACGACAGATAGCGTGGTTTAAATATCGGGACGTTATCCTGCAGGACAGAGTTTTCCAGTGCGAGGCGAAGCCCGAACTCACGAAACGCAATTTCCGTGGTCTCGCCGTGCGCCTAATACTTTTGTTTGGCTCGTGGCCTGCAAAAATCGGGCGGGCGAATGATGGATGTCATACGTCGGCAAGTTTTCCGCGACTATTGGTGGGCATGATAAAATGTCGATGCACTCGGGCGCCAAATTGAACACTTGAGGCAGACCTTCTTTAGAAATGGTCTTTGGTATCCTTTTCGGAACTGGTCGTTGTGCCGCGTGAAAGAGTAAGAGAATGAGAATCAGCTTTTTTGGTAAAATCTCGGATCCAATTGGCAAGACGACGGATATAGCGGTTCCTGCGTCCGGGCTATGTGTTTCGGATATTCGCCAGGAAATTGCGGAAGCCTGCCAGACTGAGCTCATTCTCGACCAGACCATTCGCGCCGCCGTCAATGACAAGATCGTTATGGAAGACCACAGGGTCATGCCTGGAGACGATCTGATGTTCATGAGCGTCCTGTCGGGAGGTTGAGGACAGAGCCATGCTGGACATGAGTATTGCCCGGGTCTTGCATGTATTGGCAATTGTTCATTGGATTGGCGGCGTGTCATTCGTAACCTTGGTGCTCTTGCCGGGCATTCGAAAATTTGTGGCACCAACAGATCAGGCCGATCTGTTTTCTCGCGTGGAGTCGGCTTTTTCCTGGCAGGCCAAGCTGTCGGTGACGCTGGCGGGATTGACGGGTTTCTATATGACCCATTCCCTTGCGGCTTGGGGCCGGTTCCTTGATCCAGGGTTTTGGTGGATGCACGCGATGGTCGCGATCTGGCTGATCTTCTCGCTGGTCTTGTTCGTCTTCGAACCCCTCTTTTTACACAATTGGTTCGAGGCGGCCGTCGCTGTTGATCCTGTGCGAACGCTCAACCGGGTACAGATGGGCCACTATGTCTTGTTGATCGTCAGTGCGGTCACGATCGGCGCGGCCTTGCCTGGTGCCCATGGTGCATTGCGATGAGGGGATGACGATGAGACAATTGCCGGGAACCGTTCCGGTCAGCGCGATTTTGACGGAAGAGACGTTCGACGTAGCAGGCGCGCTCGCGCGGTTTTCTGTATCGGCAATGGGTGCCGGTGCCATCGTCTCTTTTCAGGGCATCACGCGGCCTGAAACCAAAGGCGGCGAACCACTGGACCGGCTCGTGCTGGAGTGGCATCCACGCTTAACCGAAATTTCTCTGCACCAGATCGCGCAGGCTGGCGCCGACAGGTTCGCAGCGCGCGCAGTGACAGTAGTGCATCGCTGCGGCGTAATTCTTTCCGGCGAAACCATCGTGCTTGTCGCTGTCGCCAGCGACCACCGGCGTGACGCTTTTCTCGCTGCAGACTACCTGATGGACCGGCTCAAGACTGATGCCGTATTCTGGAAACGCGAAGAGGGGGCGTTTGGATCCCGCTGGATCGAGCCCACCCAAAGAGATCAATACGACCGAACGAGATGGAATCATGACCAAAGCCAGAATTGATGAAACATTGGAATTCTACCCGCTTAACCTTGCCGTGATGACGGTCTCGGACACGCGCGACGAGGCGACGGACACTTCTGGTGGCTTGTTGATCGAGCGTGCAGGTGCGGCCGGTCACACAATCGTCGCCCGCCAGATTGTGAAGGATGAGGTCAGCGCAATCCGCGAAACGGTGGCGCGCTGGGTGGCGGATCCGGGCATTGATGTCATTCTCACGACGGGCGGTACGGGTTTTTCGCCGCGGGATGTAACCCCAGAAGCGATCCGCCCGCTTTTCTCCCGCGAGATGGATGGTTTTTCGACAGTGTTTCACCATGTCAGCCTGGGCACGGTAGGGATTTCGACATTGCAGTCGCGCGCCTTTGCCGGACAGGCCGGCGAGACGTTCATTTTCTGCGTGCCAGGCTCGACCGGCGCGTGCCGGGACGCGTGGGACCATGTTTTTGCGTTCGAGCTGAACAGTCGCTACCGGCCGTGTTCGCTGGTCGGGCAGATTGAACGCTATCGGGGGATATGCCCATGACCGGCCTGGTCCATCTCGACACTGAGGGGCATTGGCTTAGGGCGGATTTGGGCGAGAGAGCTATATCTGCGCAGCGTGTTGCGGCGGGCAGGCAGATTCGACGCTGTCTAATTGCTTTCAACCCTGTCCATGAAAATCTCCCACCGAAGGGGGCTGTCATCATGATGGCGATAAGCGATGGGAAATCGGGTGACTGGACCGCTGCGGACGATGCGCCATGATCGGGTTCCAAGAGGCTGCAGCGAGGATCGTTGCGCTCGCCTTGCCACTGGGGTCCGAGCGCCTGCCACTTGAGCAGGCCGCCGGGCGGACCCTGGCCGGACCGGTCATTGCGCGTGCCAGCATGCCGGCTCAGAACGTATCAGCCATGGATGGGTATGCGGTTCGGGACGCTGATACGCAGGCTGTCCCTTTCAGCCTGCCAGTAGGCGGGGAATCATTTGCGGGATCGGATCCGTCCATCGTACTGACACCCGGCACCGCGTGCCGGATATTCACAGGGGCGCCTGTGCCTGAGGGGGCAGACCGGGTGATTGTTCAGGAAAACATTGAACGGGACGGAGATATTGCGCGTGTCGTGCGCTCTTACGGTCCGGCACGTCATATCCGCCAGACAGGGTCTGATTTCCGGCAGGGAGATATCCTGTTGCCAGTCGGGCACAGGCTTGACTGGCGTTCGATGACCAGCGCAGCGGCGGCCGACCGGAGGGATGTGGAGGTCTTCCGTGCTCCGCGTCTCGTCATTCTGGCGACCGGCGATGAATTGGCCGCGCCCGGCCAGGCCCACGAACGCGCGGGCGCCATTCCCGAAAGCATTTCGTTCGCCGTCCGGAGCCTCGCAGAGGGATGTGGCGCTCAGGTTCTGAGATCTCTTCGTCTGCCAGATGACCGGGACATCCTGAGGCCAGCGGCCAGCTCAGCGCTCGCCGACGCCGATCTGGTTGTGGTGATCGGCGGTGCGTCGGTGGGCGAGAAAGATTATTCCCGTGAAATGTTCAGCGAGAAGCTTGACTACGTGTTTCCGAAAGTGGCGATCAAGCCTGGCAAACCTGTCTGGCTAGCGAAGGTCGGACAGCGACTGGTTCTCGGCCTGCCAGGCAATCCGACGTCGGCGCTCGTCACCGCCAGGCTGTTCCTCGCGCCGCTCCTTGCGGGCCTGTCGGGCGGAAATCCGATGTCAGCGCTCGTCTTTTACTCTCGTCGCTGTCTGGATGCTTTGCCGGAGACGGGCGATCGCGAAACGTTTCTTCGCGCGATCGGGACAGAGGCGGGTGTCACACTTTCCGCCTCGCAGGATACCTCCAGCCAGATGACACTTGCTCTTAGTAATATCCTGATCTGCCGCGAAGCGGGCGCGCCAGCCGTACTGCCAGGCGCGGTGGTGACCGTGCTTGATTTCTGACGTGCGTCTTCATCGGCGACGGGGCAACTGATCGAGATCAAACATGGAGCTGACATTTGCATGGGGGAGGGGTGGGCTGCGCACCCTCCAGCACGCCGCGCCGAATCAGGCAGGTTCGTGAGTCTGTTGCACCTGGAACCAAGAGGATGATGCTCATGCCCTTCGATACACCGCTCGCTGAAGAAATCTGGGATAAAAAATACCGCTTTCGGTCCGCATCGGGTGACGATAGTGATCTTGCGGGGACGCTTGAGCGCGTTGCGCGAGCCGTCGCCAAAGCCGAAAAGCCTGCGAAGCGAAAGGTCTGGACATCCCGGTTTCGCGACGCGCTCACCAATTTCCAGTTTATACCGGCAGGCCGCATTCTTGCTGGTGCCGGGACCGGCCGGAATGTGACTCTTTTCAATTGTTTCGTGATGGGCACTATTCCTGACGATCTGCCCGGCATCTTCGAACATCTGCGTGAAGCCGCGATCACGATGCAGCAGGGCGGCGGGGTCGGTATGGACTTTTCGACCATCCGACCGTCTGGCGCGCCGGTTCTGGGTGTTGGCGCTCACGCGTCCGGACCGCTCAGCTTCATGGACACCTGGGACGCGATGTGCCGGACGATCATGTCCGCCGGACAAAGACGGGGCGCGATGATGGGTTGCCTTCGTATCGACCATCCCGACATTGAAATGTTTATCGATGCCAAACGCGACGGAGAACGGTTTCGAAACTTCAACCTGTCCGTGCTCGTCACCGATGCCTTCATGCAGGCGCTTGAATCTGGGGGTGACTGGACTCTCAAGCATGCGGGAACATCCTATCGCAGCGTGGCGGCGCGCGAACTTTGGGATCGCCTGATGCAGGCAACGCATGATGCGGCTGAACCGGGCGTCATTTTCGTTGACAGGGTGAATGCGGAAAACAACCTGGCCGACATCGAGACCATCTCGGCATCCAATCCGTGTGGCGAACAGATGTTACCACCCTATGGGGCTTGCCTGCTTGGATCGATCAATCTCGCCCGTCTGGTGAGTGCGCCGTTCGAGCAGGAGGCAGCACTGGACGTAGACCAGCTTGAGCACCTGACGGAGACAGCGGTCCGATTTCTTGACAATGTGATCGACATTTCCCGCTTTCCGCTCGCCGCGCAGGAAAGCGAAGCGAAATCGAAGCGGCGGATCGGACTTGGCATTACTGGACTTGCCGATGCGCTTATATTCTGCGGCGCGACCTATGGATCGCCCGAGGCATTGGCAAAAACGGACATCTGGCTTGGAGCAATCAAGCGCGCAGCCTATCGTGCGTCCGCCAGACTTGCCGAGGAAAAAGGGACATACCCCCTTTACGATTGCGCCATCCTTGACCGTCCCAACCTGCTCAGCCTGGATGACGAGACCCGCTCGCTCATTGCGGCGCATGGTCTGCGCAACGGGTGCCTGACATCAATCGCCCCGACGGGGACGACCTCGCTTCTGGCCGACAATGTATCTTCGGGCGTTGAGCCGGTATTCGCCTTTTCCTATATGCGCAAGGTCAAGCAGGCAGATGGTTCGACCCGTGACGAAGCCGTGACCGACTACGCGCTGGCGCTGTGGAAGAGTCTGCATGGCGAGGTATCGCCACCGGAAGGCATATTCGTTAGTGTACAGACGCTTGCGCCAGCCGATCATGTGCGCATGCAGGCCGCGGCCCAGCGCCATGTCGACAGTTCGATCTCGAAGACGGTCAATTGTCCGGCCGGAATCGATTTCGATGCTTTCAAGGACATATACCTCGACGGATATCGTCTTGGCTGCAAAGGGCTGACGACATACCGGCCCAATGCGATCACGGGATCCGTTCTGAGCATGATCGATTCCGTCGCAAGCCCGCTGGGCGAACAAGGATTGCTGCCACGCGCAGCGCGTCTCACCGGCGCGACCTACAAGCTGAAATGGCCGCCCATTGCTCATGCGGTCTATGTAACGATCAACGATTCCGAGGAGGGGCAGAGCACCCAGCCCTTCGAGATATTCGTCAATTCCAAGAATATGGAGCACTATGCGTGGACGCTCGCTCTGACACGCATGATTTCTGCCGTGTTCCGGCGTGGCGGAGATGTCAGCTTTGTTGCCGAAGAATTGCAGGCCGTGTTCGACCCGCAAGGCGGCGCGTTCATGGATGGACGCTATGTTCCGTCACTGCCCGCAGCCATCGGGCGGATCGTGGCGGAGCATCTCGGACACACAGTCCCAGCCACGGATGTTGCACATGATACATCGGCCAGTTGCTGTCCAAAGTGCGGGCAGAAGGCGCTCGTACGCAAGGAAGGGTGTGATACATGTCTCGAATGCGGTCACTCGAAATGCGGATGATGACTGACCACCGGAGGTATTGAAATGGCAAGCACAGCCCAGCAGGTTCGGGCCTATACGGGGCCCGCCCTGTTCAGCTTCGGGTTCCGGCCTTTCTTCCTGCTGGGCGCTGTTTGGGCGGCCGTGTCTGTTCCCTTGTGGATTGTGACCTATTCATTCGGGCCCGGGGCGTTGCCATTCGAGGCAGGGCTTGTCTGGCATGTTCATGAAATGCTGTTCGGCTATGGGGCCGCTGTGGTGGCCGGATTCCTGCTGACCGCAATCCCGAACTGGACGGGCCGGTTGCCTGTCTGCGGGACACCGCTCATTGTGTTGGTTCTGGTATGGGTCGCAGGGCGTGTCGCCCTGTTCGTACAGACCGATCCGGCCTGGATCGGGGCGACGGTCGATGCGGCGTTTCTTTTCCTGTTCGCCGCACTGGTCTGGCGTGAAGTCATTGCAGGGCGTAACACAAAAAATATCAAGGTGGCTGCTGCGGTCACCACGCTTGCCCTGGCCAATGCCGGGTTTCATTATCTGCATCTGTCATCGGGCGGACTGCCCCGCATCGCGATCGATGGCGGTCTGGCGACGCTTCTGTTCATGATCATGCTGATCGGCGGGCGCATCACACCGAGTTTCACCCGCAACTGGCTTGCCAGGCGCGGTGCGCCCCCACCTGTGGCCTATGGCAGGTTCGACGCGGCTGTTTTGGTTTTTTCGCTTGTAGCGCTTGCGGCGTGGGTTTTTGCGGGTGATCACGAGTTTGCGGCCGCTGGAATGATCCTGGCGGGCGGGTTGAGCGTCCTGCGGCTTGCACGCTGGCGAGGCTACGCATGCCTGGCCGAGCCGCTCGTCTTGATCCTGCATGTCGGGTATGCATGGGCTGCGGTGGCGTTGCTCTTGCTGGGACTGGGTAGCATCGTTCCGGAGATAGTGCCGCGTGTAGCAGGGATTCATGCGGCAGGTGCCGGGGCCATCGGCGTGATGACACTCGCGGTTATGACGCGGTCAAGTCTCGGTCATACGGGACGCGCGCTTGTGGCAGGATCTGGGACCGTTATGATATACTTTCTGATCAATCTGGCCGCCCTTCTCAGGGTCGGAGCAACTTTCCTGCCGATATCGTTTCAGACGAGCCTCAACCCTGTCGCGGCATTGATCTGGTTTGGGGCGTTAGCAGGCTTTTGTCTGGTCTACGGTCCGCGCCTGCTAATGCCGCGGCAATCGAACGCGGCTTGATCCTCAGGCAGCCCAAGCTTGATGGACATCAACTGTTGTCGCGCGCCCAGTCAACGACAAGGTGCGGCAACCCTCATAACCTTGATTTAATTCGCTCCGAGCCCGTCCGCCTAAAGCATTCGCCATGGCGGCCTGGCCGAGGGTGGCATTGGGAAACCGTGTCGCCTCCCGCGCTTGGAAAGGAGCCCGCGATGACACTGACCGCTCGCGATGCGACGGATGCTTTCGGACGCCGATTCCGCTATTTGCGGCTATCGGTTACGGAGGTGTGCAACTTCAGATGCACCTATTGCCTTCCGAATGGCTACAAGAAAACAGGTGCCATGGACTTTCTTTCGCCGATCGAGACCGAACGTCTCGCGCGTGCCTTTTCTGAACTCGGATTACGCAAGATCCGTCTGACCGGCGGTGAACCCAGCGTGCGCAAGGACCTGACCGAAATAATTGCAAGGGTCTCTGCCCAACCCCAAGTCGACAAGGTCGCCATGACGACCAATGGCTGGAATTTGGCGCGCCATGTGGATGACTGGGTGTCGGCTGGTCTGACCCACCTCAATGTCAGCATTGATGCGCTCGATCGGAATGCCTTTGCCCGGATCACGGGACATGACCGGCTCGACGACGTAATGTCCGGTCTCGACAGGGCGCAGGCTTTGCCTCTGTCGACCGTCAAGGTCAACGCGGTTCTGCTGCGCGACGGACTTGAGGATGACTTTTCGGCATGGACTGATTTTGTCAGGGATCGTCGGATCTCCGTGAGGTTTATTGAATTGATGCGGACAGGTGATAATGCTGCCTTTTTCCAGGATCAGCATGTCAGCGATACAGCGTTGCGCAACTGGCTCCTTCAACATGGCTGGCAACCCCGAGAGCGCGGCATTGATGATGGCCCGGCGATAGAATTTTCCCATCCTGATCATGCAGGGTGGATCGGACTGATCGCGCCCTACGCGCCTGGTTTCTGTGATGGCTGCAATCGCCTCAGAATAACCGCTCGCGGTCAGCTTCGCCTCTGCCTGTTTGGTCAGGGCGGACACGATCTACGCAGCTTTCTTGAAAGGGATGATCAGAAAGAGGCGCTTCAGGATATAATTGTCTCGGCGCTTGGCGGCAAAAGCCTGTCGCACGATCTGCACGCCGCAAATCCGGGTGACATCCGAAACCTCGCACAAACGGGGGGTTAGCGGTTTTGGGGGTCGTTCAACACACCTTGCTGGCGTTCGGTATTGGCCTTGCCAAGCTGGCTGCGGCTCTGGGCAAAATGATTGTCGATGAGCGGGCTCGGCCGAGCCAGTCGCTCGAGCGCCTGCACTTTGCTGAAACGCACAAGGGCACCGTCAACCGCTACGCCCTGAGCCGACAGTTTCGCGAAGGCGCGCGACAGGTTCTCGGGAGACATTCCCAGCAGGGCAGCCAGCACTCGCTTTTCATGAGGTAGCGTGATTTCGTCCGTCTCGCCCTGACGGGCGCGCTGAGTCATCAAATAGTTCGCGAGTCGTTCGGTCGAATCGCGCAACTTGTGGTTCTTGATCGAGCGTACCAGTCCGCGATAGCAGCCAGCGAGTTCTTCCGAGATTGCAAAACCGAAGACCGGGTCATCGCTCATGGCGCGCCGGATCGATTCGCCGGGCACCATAAGGATTTCAGAACGCTCCAGCGTGACAGCCGACATCAGGGCGTCCGACTCAAGAACGACAGCTGCCAGGATAAAGGTAGATACGGGTCTGAGTATTGCGAGCGTGGTATCCTTCGACTTCCAGCCGGCACCGAGTTCGACCGAGCCATCGAGCAGGACGTAGAGAAAGTCGACGCTGTCGCCTTCCAAAAGCAATGTTGTTCCAGAGGGAAAGCGCTGCAGGAACGCGCCTGACATGACGCGGTCAAAGGTTTCGTCACTTGCGGCTCTGAAGAAGGCGAGTTCGCGCGTGCGCACAATATCTGTAGGTTTCAGCGTCATGCAGCTTCCTGTGAGTGTCGCGCGTGAAAGGTCTGAAAATCGACAGAGGTAAGCCAACCTCCTGCCAATGCATGAGAGAATTCTTAGAAACCGGATTGATAAATGTCAAGGATCGATCCCGAAAGGTTCAGGTCTTTCCGAGTGCATTCTCAAGGCGCCCCGATGCACTGATCAGTTCTGAAAAGATTGATCTCAATTTGGCCGGACATTCGGACAAACGACACCCCACCACTTCGCAAATATCAAGGCATCCAAACAGGAGCAGTGCCACGTCTCGGTCTGGATTTTCATCACCGATCTGAGGGGGACCGATATGACAGATTCCAAAACCCAGCCGGCCCCTGGTGCCAATACAGCACTGGGTCTCACGACTTTCGCCTTCACGATCTGCTTCGCTGTATGGGTCATCTTCGCGATCCTGGGCATCCAGATCCAGAAGGATCTTGGCCTGACGGAAACGCAGTTCGGCTTGCTCGTGGGGACTCCGATCCTGACCGGCTCGCTGTCGCGCCTGGTTTTGGGTATCTGGGCCGACCAGTATGGTGGCCGCATCGTGAATGTCATCGTCATGCTGCTGTCTGCACTGGCGACCTGGCTCCTGACCTTTGCCGAGACATATCCCCAATTCCTGATCGCCGCGCTGGGTATTGGTCTGGCGGGCGGGTCATTTGCCGTATCGATTACCTACGTATCGAAATTCTTTCCCATCGAGAAGCAAGGTGCGGCGCTCGGTATCGTCGGGGCGGGCAATGTCGGTGCGGCTGTAACCAAGTTTGCCGCGCCAATCGTGATGGCGTCGATCGGCTGGACGGGCGTGGCGACGGTGTGGGCAATTGCTCTGGCAGTGACGGCCATCATCTTCTTTGCCTTCACCAAGGATGACCCAGACCTCGCCGAACGGCGCAGGTCGGGTGCCAAGCCGCGCAGTTTCTCCTCTCAGTTCGCACCGTTACGCAATGTCCAGGTCTGGCGTTTTTCACTCTACTATTTCTTTGTTTTTGGTGGGTTTGTCGCGCTCGCCTTGTCTCTGCCCCACTACCTCATCGGCGTGTACGGTTTTGACATCAGGACGGCGGGTATGCTGGCTGCAGCCTATTCGATCCCGGCTTCCATTTTCCGCATCTATGGCGGCCATCTGGCTGACCAGGTCGGTGCCCGCAAGGTGATGTACTGGACTTTCCTTGTGTCGATGGTTGTTACCTTCATCCTGTCCTATCCCCCAACCTCCTACATCGTCGATGGCGTCAACGGTCCGATCACGTTTCGGTTGGCCATGGGTCCTGCCGCGTTTGTTGTCCTGATCTTTGTGCTTGGCTTTTTCATGAGTCTCGGCAAGGCGGCGGTCTACAAGCACATCCCGATCTATTATCCCAAGGATGTTGGCGCTGTGGGTGGCCTTGTGGGCATGATCGGGGGACTGGGTGGATTCATCCTCCCGATTGCATTCGGTATGCTGAACGATTTGACCGGCGTGTGGACAAGTTCGTTCATGGCGCTGTTCTTGTTGGTGTCTGGTTCATTCATATGGATGCATCTGGCAATCCAGCGGATGGAGCGCGAGGCGTCGGGAGCGGCCCTTGATCAACTGCCGCAGCTACCGGAAATGCAGCCTCTTCACGATGTTGCGGCGAATAAGGCGCTTTCGCCAAAACTGATTACTGACTGGCGCCCGGAGGATGAGACCTTCTGGCAGGAGACCGGGAAGAAAGTTGCCAATCGCAATCTTTGGCTCTCGATCCCGGCCTTGCTCCTGTCCTTCTCGGTCTGGATGGTGTGGTCGGTTGTGGTTGCCAAACTGCCGCAGATTGGTTTTGGATACTCGACCAGCCAGCTGTTCTGGCTCGCAGCATTGCCAGGCCTGTCTGGTGCCACGCTGCGTATATTCTACAGTTTCATGGTGCCGATCTTCGGTGGACGGCTCTGGACCACCCTGACCACCTGGTCACTTCTGGCGCCTGCGCTTGGTATCGGCTTTGCGGTCCAGAATCCGGATACGCCCTATTGGATCATGCTGGTACTGGCATTACTCTGCGGCTTCGGTGGCGGCAACTTTGCCTCCTCGATGTCAAACATTGGATTCTTCTTCCCCAAGAAGGAGAAGGGCAATGCGCTCGCACTCAATGCAGGGCTCGGCAATCTCGGGGTCAGCGCCATGCAATTCCTTGTGCCCATCGCCATTACGATGGGCGTGTTTGGTGTCCTTGGCGGTGACCCGATCGTGACCGGCACTGGCGAGGAAATTTTCCTCCAGAACGCAGGCTTTATCTGGGTTCCGTTCATTATTGCCTCAGCCTTCGCTGCCTGGTTCGGCATGAACGACCTGGCTTCGGCAAAGGCCTCCTTTGCTGAACAGTCTGTGATATTCCAACGAGCCCATACCTGGTTCATGTGCTGGCTCTATACGGGCACGTTCGGTTCCTTCATCGGTTTCTCGGCGGCCTTCGTCCTGCTGACAAAGACGCAGTTTCCGGACGTCAACGTCTTGCAGATTGCCTTCCTCGGGCCTTTGGTCGGCGCCTTGTCGCGTTCCTTCACGGGATGGATATCCGACCGATGGGGGGGGGGGCGTGTAACGGTCTGGGTTTTCGTTGCGATGGCACTCGGCACGCTCGGCGTCATGGCATCCCTGCAAGTCGGAAGTTTTGCCGGGTTCTTTTCGAGCTTCATGTTCCTGTTCTTTGCAACTGGGGTTGGCAATGCCTCAACTTTCCAGATGATCCCCGTCATTATGCGCAAGGAAGTGGCGCGCCTTGAGCCGCACCTGTCGCCCGACGAACTCGTCCGTCAGTCGGACAAGGAAAGCGCTGCGATCACGGGTTTTACCTCGGCCATTGCAGCTTACGGCGCCTTCTTCATTCCAATGGGATTTGGCACGTCCCTTTCAGCGAGCGGCAGCGCTATGCCGGCCTTGATCTGCTTCCTGGTCTTCTACGTCTCGTGTCTCGTCCTGACCTGGCGTGTGTACACCCGCAAGGGTGGCCTCTTGCACGACATCGAACGCGGGCGCGCGACCATCTCCACTTCTGCCCCTGCGGCGACTGTCTAAAAGGATACTGAAAAATGAGCCACACACTCGACAGATTGACATTTTTCCGGCGGCAGACCGAGCTCTATTCGGGCGGACACGGCGTCCTCAATGACGAGGATCGTTCTTGGGAGGAAGCCTATCGCAATCGTTGGCGCCACGACAAGATTGTGCGCTCGACTCACGGCGTAAACTGCACCGGATCGTGTTCATGGAAGATCTATGTCAAGGGTGGCATCGTAACATGGGAAACTCAGCAGACAGACTATCCGCGGACACGCGATGACCTGCCGAACCATGAACCCCGAGGTTGTGCGCGTGGCGCGAGCTATAGCTGGTATCTCTATTCGGCCAATCGCGTGAAGTATCCCCTGATCCGGGCACGGTTATTGAAATCCTATCGTGCAGCCCGCAAGACAATGGAACCGGTTGCTGCCTGGAGGTCGATCCAGGACGATCCGGAAAGACGCGCCGACTATGTCACGCGGCGCGGACTTGGCGGGTTCGTGCGCGCAGACTGGGAGACGGTCAACGAGATTATTGCGGCAGCCAATGCGCACACGATCAAGAAGTGGGGACCTGACCGCGTATTCGGGTTTTCCCCGATCCCGGCCATGTCCATGGTTTCATATGCGGCCGGCGCGCGTTACCTCCAGCTTATCGGCGGGGTAACCGGGTCCTTCTATGACTGGTATTGCGACCTTCCGCCGGCAAGCCCGCAGACTTGGGGCGAGCAGACGGACGTCGCCGAAAGCGCTGACTGGTACAATTCGGGCTTCCTTATCCTTTGGGGATCGAACGTGCCACAGACCCGCACGCCCGATGCGCACTTCTATACCGAAGCGCGCTACAAGGGTGTCAAATCCGTGGTCATATGCCCGGATTATTCGGAGGCATCGAAATTCTCGGACGTCTGGGTTGCGGCCAAGCAGGGCACGGATGCGGCCCTCGGCATGGCATTTGGGCATGTCATCCTGACAGAGTATCACCGTGATCGCGATGTACCTTACTTCCGCGATTACATCCGCAAGTATAGTGACCTGCCATTACTCGTTCGCCTGCAGGAACAAGAAGACGGCTATGTGCCTGAGCGTCTCCTGCGCGCATCGGATTTCGATGGTGCGCTCAAGGAAGAGAACAAGCCCGAATGGAAGACAGTCGGGCTCGACGAGACGACGGGCAAGGTTGTTGTCCCGAATGGCTCGATCGGGTTTCGGTGGGGAGACACAGGCAAGTGGAACCTTGAGGAACGCGATGGCAAGGGCAAAGAGATCAAGCTGCGCCTTGGCCTGAAGGGCGTCGAGGACCATGTCGCCAGCGTCCGTTTCCCCTATTTTGCCAACTCTGCCAGCAATGGCTTTGCCTCCACCGATCATCCGGACGTGCTGACCCGCAACATTCCTGTCAAGCGCATGAAGCTTGCTGACGGCGCCGAAACCCTGGTGGCCAGCGTCTATGACCTCCTGATGGCGAACTACGGCGTCGATCAAGGCTATGGCGGCGAGCACCTCGCGAAAGATTTCGACGACCCAGCACCTTACACGCCGGCCTGGGCCGAAGCGATCACCTCAGTCCCGCGCGAGCAGGTCATCGCGGTCGCGCGAGGGTTCGCTACCAATGCGGAAAAGACCAATGGGAAGTCCATGGTCATCATCGGTGCGGGCATGAACCACTGGTACCATATGGACATGAACTATCGCGCGGTGATCAATATGCTGGTCCTGTGCGGGTGTGTTGGCCAGTCTGGTGGTGGCTGGTCGCACTATGTTGGTCAGGAGAAACTGCGCCCGCAGACGGGTTGGGCGCCGCTTGCCTTTGCGACCGATTGGGTGCGCCCGCCGCGTCAACAGAACTCGACCTCATACTTTTATGCACATACTGACCAGTGGCGCTATGAGACCGTTCCTATCGGCGAAATCCTGTCACCGACAGCGCCTGAGGGCGACTGGACCGGTAGTTTCATCGATTACAATGCCAAAGCCGAACGCATGGGCTGGCTGCCTTCTGCGCCAGCGCTCAAAACGAACCCGATCGAAATTGCAGCCCTCGCTGAAAAGGCAGGGATGGATCCGAAGGACTATGTCGTGAAGTCTCTGAAATCCGGCGATCTCGAAATGTCGTGCATGGATCCGGATCATGAAGCCAACTGGCCGCGTAACATGTTCGTCTGGCGTTCCAACCTGCTCGGTTCATCGGGCAAGGGGCATGAATATTTCCTCAAGCATCTGCTCGGAACCGATCACGGCGTGCAGGGCAAGGACCTCGGAGAGACCGGCGGTGTGAAACCGACGACGGTCAAATGGCACGAGGACGCCCCTAAAGGGAAACTCGACCTGCTCGTGTGTATCGATTTCCGCATGTCTACCACTGCGGTCTATTCCGATATCGTTCTGCCCACGGCCACCTGGTACGAGAAGAACGATCTCAATACGTCCGATATGCACCCGTTCATCCACCCCCTGGGTGCGGCCGTCGATCCAGCATGGGAATCACAGTCGGACTGGGAGATATTCAAAGGCCTCGCCCGTAAGTTCTCGGAAGTGGCACCGGAAGTGCTCAATGCGGTGACCGATGTCGTCCTCACACCGATACAGCACGACACTGCCGGAGAGCTTGCCCAGGCAGCGGGCGTTACGGACTGGCTGACCGACGGGAGTGAACCGATCCCCGGTCAGACCATGCCGCAGATCAGTGTGGTCAAGCGGGACTATTCCCAAACCTATGCGAAATTCACTTCACTCGGCCCGCTCCTCGAAAAACTTGGCAATGGCGGCAAGGGGATTGGCTGGGACACGGCGCATGATGTGGCCAATCTCGGTTCGCTCAATGGGCGCGTGCTCGATGAAAACGTCGCCAAGGGCCAACCGCGCATCGATTCCGATATCGACGCCTGCGAGACGATCCTGATGCTTGCACCGGAAACCAATGGCGAGGTCGCCGTCAAGGCTTGGCATGCGCTCGAAAAGCAGACCGGACGTGATCACGCGCATCTGGCCCTGCCCAAGGAAGACGAGAAGATCCGGTTCCGTGACATCGTCGCCCAACCGCGCAAGATCATTTCTTCTCCGACATGGTCAGGCATCGAGAGCGAACATGTCAGCTATAATGCCGGCTATACGAACGTCCACGAACTGATCCCTTGGCGGACCCTGACGGGACGCCAGCAACTCTACCAGGACCATGACTGGATGCGCGCATTCGGAGAGGGGTTTGTTGTTTACAAGCCTCCGATCGATCTCAAGACAACGTTCGTCCAGGGCGACAAGCCAAACGGTAACAAGGAGATCACGCTGAACTTCATCACGCCGCACCAGAAATGGGGCATCCACTCGACCTATTCCGACAATCTGATGATGCTGACATTGAACCGCGGTGGTCCGGTTGTCTGGTTGTCGGAGACTGATGCGAAGCGTGCAGACCTTGTCGACAATGACTGGGTGGAGGTGTTCAACGCGAATGGCGCACTGACGGCTCGCGTCGTCGTATCCCAGCGAATCCGGGAAGGCACGATCTTCATGTACCACGCACAGGAGAAGATCGTGAATACGCCTGGATCGGAAATCACTGGAAAACGCGGCGGGATCCATAATTCGGTCACGCGGACGATCCTGAAACCGACCCACATGATCGGTGGATATGCCCAGCTGTCCTACGGGTTCAACTATTACGGCACAGTTGGCTCAAACCGGGATGAATTCGTGGTCATCCGCAAAATGGCAAATGTCGACTGGCTCGAAGAGCCGGCCTCGCAAATGGAGGGCGCACAATGAAAATCCGTGCTCAGATTGGAATGGTCCTCAACCTCGACAAGTGCATCGGGTGTCACACCTGTTCGGTAACATGCAAGAATGTATGGACGAGCCGGGAGGGAGTTGAATACGCTTGGTTTAACAATGTCGAGACCAAGCCGGGCATTGGTTTTCCGAAAGACTGGGAGAACCAGAAGCGCTGGAATGGTGGCTGGCGGCGTAAGGCGAATGGCCGGATAGAACCGAAAATGGGCGCAAAATGGCGCATTCTCGCCAAGATCTTTGCCAATCCGGACCTGCCCGAAATCGACGACTATTATGAACCCTTCGATTTCGACTATGCGCATCTCCAGACCGCGCCTGAGATGAAAGCGTTCCCGACCGCGCGCCCCCGATCGAAGATCACGGGTCAGCGCATGGAGAAGATCGAGTGGGGCCCCAACTGGGAGGAAATCCTTGGCGGCGAGTTTGAAAAGCGCAGTGCAGATTACAATTTCGAAGGGGTGGAAAAGGCTATCTACGGCGCCTTCGAGCAAACCTTCATGATGTACTTGCCGCGCTTGTGCGAACACTGCCTGAATCCGACATGTGTGGCGGCCTGCCCGTCAGGGGCGATCTACAAGCGGGAAGAGGACGGCATCGTCCTGATTGATCAGGACAAGTGTCGCGGCTGGCGGATGTGCGTCTCGGCGTGCCCCTACAAGAAAGTCTACTATAACTGGGAATCCGGAAAGTCGGAAAAATGCACCTTCTGCTATCCGCGCATCGAGGTTGGCCAACCGACTGTCTGTTCGGAAACCTGCGTCGGGCGGATCCGCTATCTCGGTGTCTTGCTCTACGATGCCGACAAGATCGAAGCAGCAGCCAGCACGCCGGACGAAAAGGATCTCTATCAAGCGCAGCTCGATGTTTTCCTGGATCCGAATGATCCGGCTGTTATCGCGCAAGCGCGACTGGATGGGATTCCGGAAGCCTGGCTGAAAGCGGCGCAGGCGAGTCCAGTCTACAAGATGGCGATGGAGTGGAAGGTCGCGTTTCCGCTGCATCCGGAATATCGCACGCTGCCCATGGTCTGGTATGTGCCACCTCTCTCTCCGATCCAGTCGGCCGTGGCTGCGGGCGCGCTCGAAACCGATGCGGATATGCCGGATGTTTCCAGCATGCGTATTCCAGTCCGCTATCTTGCCAACATGCTGACCGCCGGCAAGGAAGAACCGGTCGTTCTGGCGCTCGAACGAATGATGGCCATGCGCAAATACATGCGGGCCAAGACGATTGAAGGGGTGATCGATCACCCCACCGCCAAGAAGGTGGGCCTCACCGCCCGTCAGATCGATGAAATGTACCGCTACATGGCGATCGCCAACTACGAGGATCGCTTCGTCATCCCTACAACCCACCGGGAATCGCAGGAAGATGCATTTGAAATGCGCGGTGAGTGCGGATTTACTTTCGGCAATGACTGTTCTGGCGGGCGCACGGAACTCGGCCTGTTCGGCCGGGACAAGCGGTCCAAAGCCAAAACCCCAATGGAGCTTTAATCATGGCCATCACGTATCGTGCTCTGTCGCGTCTCCTGTCCTACCCGGATGCCACCTTGCAGGCAGAGGCTGGCGCAATTGTCGATGCCATTCAAGAAGAAGGTATCGTTCCGGAACGGATCATTAAATCCTTGCGAAAACTGGCGCTCAGCCTTGCCAGCACGGATATCTATGAGGCTCAGGCGATCTATGTCGATCAGTTCGACCGGTCACGTACCTTGTCCCTGCACCTCTATGAGCACGTGCATGGCGAGAGCCGTGAGCGAGGGCCGGCCATGGTTGGCCTTGTCGAACTTTACAAGTCGCATGGACTTGAACTTGATGTCAGTGACTTGCCGGATTATCTGCCGATCTTCCTGGAGTTTCTGTCAATCATCCCGGACTCGGAAGCGGCGTCGCTTATCGGCGAGGCGGCCCATGTGATCGAAGCCATCGGCGAACGTCTGAAGAAGCGCCAGAGCCCTTATCGCGCTATCTTTGGCGCCCTGATGACGCTCTCAGATCGTGCGGCAGACAAGGCGGCGCTGGCAGATCTTCTGGCCATGCCTGAGGATGATCCGGATGATCTGGAGGCGCTTGACGAAAACTGGGCTGAGGAACCCGTTACGTTTGGTCCTGGGGCGCCATCCGACGGTTGTCCAAAAGCGGCAGCCATGGTGAGCAAAATGCAGGGAGCGCGCGGCTAATGTCCAGGTTGCGAACAGCGCTCATGGTGGGTGCGGCGATCTCTTCTGTTTGCGTATTTGGCGCAGCACCTGCGCAAGCAGGTGAGGGTAGCCCCATCCTTGATATTCGGTTGCGGGCCGAACAGGTCGATCAAAGCGGATTTGATGACACAACAGCGCTGACGGTGCGCGGGCGATTTGGTTACGATTACAAGGCGAGTGACGCCTGGAGCTTCCTCGGTGAGGTCGAAGGTGTCGCGCATCTGAGTGACGATTTTTCCGACACCGTGGACACTGTTCCCGGCAAGGCGATTGTCGCGGATCCGGAGGCACTGGAGATCAACCGCCTGCAGGTGTCCTGGAAAGATAGGGCGACCTCGGTCACGCTCGGGCGTCAGCGCATCATTTTCGATGATGCGCGATTTGTGGGCAATGTCGGCTTCCGGCAGAACGAGCAGACCTTTGATGCGCTTCGCTTCGGTCATGCGCTCTCCAAGTCCGTTTCAGTCGACTATGTCTATATCGACAAGGTTCGCCGTGTGTTCGGCGATGACAGCCCCGTCGGTGAGTGGGATAGCGCCTCGCATATCGTCCGGTTATCGGCAAAGACATCGCTTGGCGATGTCACGGCTTACGGCCTGTTGCTTGATTTCGACAATGCGCCGGCGGCGTCTGGCCAGACCTGGGGCGCCAGCTGGACAAGGTCATGGGACACCGATCTCGGCAAGCTCACGCTTGATGGTGACGCCGCCATCCAGAGTGAATGGAACGGGGCAGGACCCGCAGCTGATCTCGGCTACCAGGCTGCGAGCGTTTCCCTAACACAAAAAGGTCTCACCGGGGCATTGGGTGTTGAAATTCTCGATGGGGCGGGTGGGCGCGGTTTTACGACGCCGCTTGCGACTTTGCATGCCTTTCAGGGTTGGGCCGATATATTTCTCAACACACCGGCAACCGGTGTGCGCGATGTATCGGCCACGCTGAAAGGTAAGGCGCCATCGTTCATTGCCGATGCCAAACCGGTCAGCTGGGTCGTCGGTTACCATGACTTCGCCTCCGACAACGGAGCCAACGATCTCGGCAGCGAGATCGATGCCTTGGCCCGCCTGCCAATCAGCGCGAATTTCAGTCTCGAAGGCAAGGTCGCCGTATTCAATGGCGAGCCCGGCGGTCCGGCCGACCGTACCAAATTCTGGCTGGCCCTCGAGGCCAGCTTCTAGACCCATCAGGAGGGAGCCCGACATGGCACCAGAGCACGTCACGACAATTACCTCAGCCGGCTGGCTCGATCAGGCTGTCTTCGGCTTTTATCCCTATATCGCGCTTGCCGTTCTCGCGATCGGATCTGTGTTGCGATTTGACCGGGAGCCTTACACATGGCGATCGGGATCGTCTCAGCTCTTGCGACGAAAGCAACTGGTTCTTGGCTCGGTCCTGTTCCATGTCGGCGTTCTTGTGATTTTCGGCGGGCATTTCGTCGGCTTGCTGACGCCGCTCTGGGTGTTCGACATGATAGGTATTACGCACGGGCAAAAGCAGGTGCTCGCCATGGTCGCGGGCGGCGTTGCGGGGGCTGCTGCCATCCTGGGTGCGTTGATCTTGCTCCATCGGCGCGTATTTGATCCACGCATACGTGCCAATTCATCGTTTGGGGATACAGCCATTCTGGCGCTGCTCACGCTCCAGTTGGCGTTTGGTCTTTCGACAATTCCATTGTCGGCCAATCACCTTGATGGTTCTGAGATGGTGAAGTTCATGTACTGGGCGCAAGGCATCTTTACGTTTCAGGCCGATGCAGCCGATTATGTCGCCAATGTTCACTGGATTTTCAAGGCGCACCTGTTCCTGGGACTGACCATATTTCTTGTGTTTCCATTTACACGGCTGGTCCACATGCTTTCTGCGCCGGTCTGGTATATGGGCCGCCGCGGCTGGCAGCTTGTACGTACGCGTCGCGACATCAAGGTGGATCAGGCGATTGCCGCGCGCAAGCGGGCAGGAGGTGCATAATGGCCAACACCGCAACAGCCATATTCCATGGCGTGGAAGTCCCCGAGACACTTCTCGCAGCAGAAATGCAGAACCATCAGGCCGCCAGTCTTTCCGAAGCGCGTGTGCGTGCAGGTCGAGCGCTTGCCGCCAAGGCTGTCTTGCTCGACCGAGCGCGCCAGCTCGGTATTGCCGCACAGCCTGAGCTCAATGCAGACGGCCTTGAAGAGACAGATGAAGAGGCCCTGATCCGCGAGCTCCTCAGCCAAGAGGTCGAGGCCGAAGCGCCGCCAGCTGACGCGGTGCGACGCATATATGATGACCAGCCCAACGGCTTCAGGACCCCGCCCTTGCTGGAAGCGTCGCATATTCTGGTCGCGCCGGATGAGCGCGACGATATCGCAGCGACAAATGCGCGCGCTCGGGCAGACGAACTCTTGGCTGTGCTTGCCCGGCAACCGGACAGGTTCGCAGGGCTCGCGCGTACCGTGTCAGCTTGCCCGTCAGGAAGTGATGGTGGAACTCTCGGGCAATTGCGCCCGGGTGATGTCTTGCCCTCAATCTGGCAAGCATTGCTTGCGCTCGAGCCTGGAGAGCTCGCGGACGAACCGGTCCGGACAGAACATGGTTGGCACGTACTCAAGCTGGACCATCGGGTTGATGGCAGGCGCCTGCCGTTCGAACACGTCGCGGCGCACATCGAAATGCAACTGGAAGCGCGCGCTTGGACATTGGCCGCTGCCCGCTATGTCGATGCGCTTCTGAAGCGCGCGTCCGCAACGCCGCCGGCTCTCGGTATTTCGGCACTTGGAACGCTGGAGACGGACCAAACACCTGTCACACGCGTCTACGCGCTTCTTGGCGATGTCTTCGCCAATCCGCAAGCAGCTCTCTTCGCGCTGAAACCTGATGTTCTGAAAGTGATTGATGCTGAGGCGGCAAGCAAGAAATGTGCACCGGCCAGCGTCTTGTCCGATGCGATAAATTCTTTCCTGACGGAGGCCAAGGATGACGCTTGGACACAGGTGATTTCGCGTCTCAGGGACAGCACGTCACCACTCGCGGATTGTCTTGAAACCATGGTCAGGAATCAGTTTCCACAGGTCAAGGCAACCCGCACGCTCATTCTGACGCGCCGGGGAGGGGGCCCGGATCCGGTAGAGAAAGGTCAACCCGATGGAACCGGTTTATAAGGGCGGCTTTATTGAAGCCATGCCGACGGAGTTGCTCCGGGAACCGCTGGTATGGTTCTTCGCTGAGCACTACCGACATCGCTCCGTCTGCAAGCGATTGCGCGAACTGGCCAAAACTGTCGCGTTTGATGAAGACGCATTGCGAGACGTTCTGCAATTTCTGGACAGTGATCTGCCGCTCCACATCATTGACGAGGAGGATGACCTGTTTCCACTCCTGCGGCGACGATGCGAGGCAGATGACCAGATCGAGAACGTCCTGGGAATGCTGTCTGGAGAACATGCCAGCGATTTGCATGATGCCTCAGCCGTCAAGTCTCTCATTGCCTCGGCCTTGAATGATCGTCGCGGTCCCGCTGGATACGTTGAGGCACCCCAGGTCATTCCGCCTTTTTGCCGGTCTCAGGAACGCCATATTGCCGTTGAAAATGCTGTCGTGCTACCGATTGCGCGCGCGCGCCTGAGCGAAACGGATCTTCGCAGCCTCGGTCGTCGGCTGGCCGCTCGCAGAGGCTTACCGGATCCGTTTGCGGAGGCGTCATGATCGAGGCACTGCTTGACAATAACATGAACTGGGCCAGCGCGCGCGTGCGCGCTGATCCCAAATATTTTCAAAGACTGTCAGCACAGCAATCGCCTGAATATCTCTGGATAGGGTGTTCAGACAGCCGCGTGCCCGCGAACGAGATTGTCGGTCTTGATCCGGGCGAGTTGTTTGTTCATCGTAATGTCGCCAATCTGGCGCCACCGCGGGATGTAAATTTTCTATCCGTTCTGCAATATTCGATTCAGATACTCAAAGTCAGGCACGTGATCGTCTGCGGGCATTATGGATGTGGCGGCGTACGGGCTGCCATTGAGACGAAACGTCTGGGGCTCATCGATCATTGGCTGCAGCCCATCTCTGACATGGCGCATCGGCATAAGTCGCACCTTCACGCCATTACCGATTTCGACACGCGCGTAAATGTCATGTGCGAACATAATGTTCGGGCCCAGGTCGAGTATATTGGCAGAAATCCCTTCGTGACCGATGCATGGCGAAAAGGCCAGTCCTTGGCGATCCACGGATGGATTTATTCAATCCGCGATGGGCTGTTGCGAAACCTTGATCTGACGATAGAGCGCCCGAAGGAGGCGGATGTATTGTCGGCGCGCCCTTGGTTTGCCAATGACTGAGCTCGTGGCAGTGATCCTTGCGGGTGGAGACGGATGCCGGATCGGAGGCGGCAAGCCGAATATCAGGCTCGATGGGCGCCGTCTAATCGACCACGCGATCGACCATGTTGCGGAATGGCGTATTCCGGCGAGGTTGTCGGTACGCGAACCCGGGCAGGTTTATCCGGCAAGACTACCCGAGGTCGTCGATGACCCGCGCATAGAAGGTCCGCTCGGCGGACTGTTGGGGGCCCTGGCTTGGGCAGTGGCGTTTGGCGCGCGTCGGGTCATCACTGTTCCATGCGACATGCCCTATTTGCCTTGCGACCTGAAGACCCGACTTGACGCCATGGCGGTGCAATTCGACCAGCCTGCCGTCGCGACCTCGTTGCAGCGCCGACATCCGGTTTGCTCTGTCTGGCCGGTCAGGTGCCTCGGGCCACTGCAATCCTACGCCAATAGCGGGCGACGCAGTCTGAATGGTGCGCTGGAGCGGTGCGCAGCTGTCAGCGTTGACTGGTCAGTTCAGGATGGCCGCGATCCGTTTTACAACATCAATACATCAGGCGACCTCGCTCGGGTCAGTCGGTCGATCAATACAAGTCTTTCAGGTTCCGAAGGGGTCGCATCATGACAAACGCAATCCTGAAACATGCCAATGCACGGGTTCCACGTTATACCAGTTATCCACCTGCCACAGCCTTCGGGACATCGCCCGATGAAATGCTTTATCGAAAGTGGCTTTCCAGACGCGACCCTGGCACACCGATCGCACTCTACCTCCATGTGCCGTTTTGCCGGGAAGTGTGCTGGTATTGCGCGTGTAACATGAAGCTTGTGAGACGGGAAAAGCCACTTGCCGATTATGCAGCTACACTCGAACGCGAGTTGGAACTTCTTTGCGAAGCCCTCCCGCCTGGCATGCGGGTCGACGCAATCCACTGGGGCGGCGGGACGCCGACATCTTTGAATGATGACAGTCTCGCGACCCTGACTGCAAAAATCCGAAAGCTGTTTAATGTCTCGCCGCAGGCAGAGACGGCGTTTGAGCTCGATCCAAGAACGTTCGCGCTCGCTCGCGCACGCGACCTGGCGGCGCTGGGAGTCAACCGGGTGTCCCTAGGTGTTCAGGAATTTGATGCGAAGGTGCAGGCGGCGGTCAATCGTATCCAGCCATTCGAACAGGTGAGGGACGTGGTCAACAGCCTTCGGGATGCAAATATCTGCCGGATCAATTTTGATCTCATGTACGGATTACCTTTCCAGACCGTGGAGACTTTGGAGACAACTGTCGCCCGGACACTCGCGCTTCGCCCCGACCGTATTGCACTCTTCGGCTACGCACATGTTCCCTGGGCTGCGCGGCGTCAGACCCAGATCGACGAGCAGACCCTGCCAGGACTGGAGGCACGATTCGATCAGGCAGAGCGCGCTGCTGGCGACCTGATCGCGGGCGGTTACAGGCGCATCGGTCTTGACCACTTTGCCCTGCCGGCAGACGGCCTTGCCAAGGCGCTGGACGACCAGACACTGATGCGAAACTTCCAGGGATATGTGGCTGATACGCCATCAACGATCATTGGCGTCGGCAGTTCGTCTATTTCCTGTGTCCCAGAAGGCTATGTTCAGAACCTCTCGGAAACAGGCGCGTGGAGTCACGCTGTTGAATCGGGACACTTGCCGGTTAAACGCGGTCACGTTCTGGACAAGATGGATCGCATGCGCGGTGAGGTTATCAGTCATATCATGTGTTTCATGCACGCCGATCTGGGGCAGATCAGCCAAAAGCACGGATTCCGCGAAAGCGTGCTGGACGAAGAGATGGCAGTCTGCCGCAAGTACGAGGCCGACGGATTGGTGGCCGTCAATGGTCGCGCGCTGCAGATACCCGAGCGAGGGCGTCCGGCTCTCAGGTTAATTGCATCATGTTTTGATGCGCATCTTGATCAGGAAACGTCCCGGCATGCCATTGCAGTGTAACACACCGGGGCAGGAGCTTCCGCGTCAGGCAGTCGAGACGTTCAGGGCCTGGTACGAGGATGCGGTCGAAAATCCGCTTGTCGACGATGCGAGCGCGATGTCGCTCGCGACTGCCAATCACTCCGGGCGTCCTTCGTGCCGGGTTGTTCTGCTGAAATCCTTCGATGCGCGTGGCTTCGTCTTCTATACAAATCTGAACAGTCGGAAGGGCCGCGACTTGCGCGCCAATCCCGGAGCGGCGTTGTGCTTTTACTGGCCGGCACTTCGACGACAGGTAAGGATCGAGGGCGTGGTGACACCTGTGACATCGCAAGAGGCAGACGTCTATTTCGCTGTTCCCCGTCAGCGACTATGAGACAGATCGGTTAAATTGCTAAAGGAGGGTTTGTGGCTCATCATTTCCTTGGAAGGGAAAGACGATGAGACAGAAACCAAAGGCCGAAGGATCGGCTGAACGACACGTCAAAGAGATC
>JAHJSB010000053.1 GCA_018830285.1 Alphaproteobacteria bacterium | reverse complement strand
TGAAGCTGGAAAACAGACTTAGCAAGATCAATCCCGAGTGTGGTAAGAGTCATGGCGGACGGTTCCTTCCTGTTGCCTGGTTCATGACAGACCCAGCATGGCACATCGCGATGCCGGTGGGAGGGGCCGTCCACCCCATCAGGGGAACCGGGCTTGAGGCGTCCGATCCAGGCGTTTAGCCTCAGGAAATGACCAAAAGCCCCTTCCGCTACTTCAAAACATCGTCCCAGATCATCCAGCTAGGCGTACTCATGTATGTCCGATTCCCGCTGTCCCTTAGGAACGTTGAAGACCTTCTCCACGAACGTGGGATCGATGTCTGCCACGAGAGCGTCCGCCTATGGGTCGATCGGTTCGGGACTTACTTCGCTCACAAGATCAGGAAGCGGCGCTCAGAGTCGATGCGGCGCAGCCCGCAATGGCAGTGGCACCTGGATGAGGTCTTCGTGCAGATTCGAGGAGAGCGCCATTATCTTTGGCGCGCTGTCGACCACGAAGGCGAAGTCCTGGAATCCTATGTCACGAAGAAGCGGGATAAGGCGGCTGCGTTGAAATTCCTGAAGAAAGCCATGAAGCGGTACGGGAAACCGCATGTCGTCGTGACGGACAAGTGTCCGTCATATCGGGCCGCTATGAAAGTTATCGGGAATGAGAAGCGCCAGGAAACTGGCCGGCAGCTCAACAATCGGGCCGAGAATTCACACCTGCCCTTCCGACGAAGAGAGCGGGCGATGTCTCGTTTCCGGCGCATGCGAAGTTTGCAGAAGTTCGTCTCAATCCATTCGTCAGTGTACAATCACTTTAACCTCGAAAGGCACATCAACTCCAGAATTCGATTCAAACAGAAACGCGACGCCGCCCTTCGCGAGTGGCGCGACCTTCTCGTCGCCTGGCACCTGCTCGTCCGCGAACAATGGAGACTGGTTCGCATTAGACTGACACCACCGGCCCGGCGCTCTGAGACACCAAGCCCTTCCACAACGTGATCGACCGCATCCCGGCGTCGTGAAGGGCTTAAAACTTTCCCCGCACGACTTCCTGGAGGATATGGTTATCGAGTGTGAGGTCTGAAACAGCCCGCCGAAGCCGGGCGTTCTCCTTCTCCATTTCTTTCATCCGCTTGGCCTGATCGACCTGCAGGCCACCGTACTCCTTGCGCCAGCGATAGTAGGTCTGCTCGGTAACGCCGACAGCGCGCGCCGCAGCCGCTGCCGTCTCTCCACGCGCGAGGCGAACCTCCACCTCCCGCAGCTTCGCAATGATCTCTTCAGGCTTGGCTCTCTTGCCCATGTCTCAGCTCCATATCTGAAGCCGGAACTAACTCAAATACCGGACCACTTTTTGGGATGCAGACCAGTAGCGCAGACAGGCTGGCATTGGCCGGCAACCACTTACTCGGGCATCAGGTCTTCAATCACACTTCGATAGCTCCGGCTGACGGGTATGTCTCCTCCTGACCTTGTTTGTAGCAGCGCTTCGCCCTTGGCCTTTGGGATCATCCTCACCACTTGGTTCAGGTTGACCAAATAGGAACGATGGGTCTGACGAAACAAGGGTTGGAAATCGGCGGCGAAGGCTGACAGTGTTTTCCGGAAATGGAAACTTCGCGTACCCGCATGTACACGGACATAGTCGCCGTCCGATTCTATCCATTCAATGGAATTTGCTTCTAGCATCTCAATGCCTCCCAGCACGGGAATAGCGATCATGCGTGGAGCGGGCGCGTGGTCACCTGCCCTTTGTAAATCAAGAACGCGCTCAATAGCGCGCTTCAGCCGATCTGACTGAATTGGCTTCAGCAGATAGTCCGCTGCCTCAACTTCGAATGCGTCGGCCGCATACTCTGCGTGAGCAGTCGTGAAGATAATGCTCGTGGCTTGTGCGCGGTTCGCGTACAGCGCTTTAGCTACCGCCATTCCGTCACCATCGGGCATATTGATGTCCAGGAAGAGGATGTCGGGACAAAGCTGCTTTACGGATTCGATTGTGTCGCGGCCCGTTGCACACAGAGCCACAATAGACAGCGGGATGAGGGTTGGAGATATTTCCATCAGTTGCGCTTGCAACATGTCCCGGCTGAGCGATTCGTCATCGGCGATGATCACACTTAACATCATTGGAACTCGTTTGGAACGCCAAGGGGGAGGGTAAGCGAAGCGCACGCGCCGCCTTCACGCCTGTCGGTCAGGGAAAATAATGCGATGTCGCCGTATACTGAGTGCAGTCTTGATAGAACATTGGAGAGGCCAAGGCTTTCCCGGCTGCGTTCTCGCGTTTCGGATTTCAGCCCAGGTCCGGTATCTGAAACAGAGATCACAATACCATCATCGCTTTTGCGGGCTTCGATAGATATTTCGCAGTGTGCGGTTTGTTTCTCGACTCCGTGCCTCACCGCATTCTCAACCAGTGGCTGCAGGATAAGGCTTGGTATCTTCACGTTTCTCAATGCATCCGGCACGTCAAAGCGTGTGGTCAGGCGATCCTGAAATCTCATCTGCTCAACATCGAGATAGCGTTTGGCGGTGTCCAGTTCCTCGGAAAGCGGAACAATCAGGGGAGGGTCACGAGCGAGTGTCATGCGCAAGAGGTCGCTCAGCTTGTCGATCATCAGTCGTGCATCGCTGTTTCTGTTCGTTGCTATAAGCGCATTGACAGAGTTGAGCGTGTTGAAAATGAAGTGCGGATTGATCTGGTAGCGCAACATTTTAAGCTGCGCGTTACTGGTCAGCTGCTCTGCACCGAGGCGCCGCAAACGTTCTTGGGTAGCGAGTTCTCGCTGTGTGGTCGCGATCTGGTGGGCTCGAAAATTGTGGAACACAGCGGTCCATAGGGCGAAAATCAGAGTCGCCGAGAAGGCCCATCCTCCAAACTGATTCCAGATTTCTGCTCCCGGGAAAAATAATGGAAAGAACAGCATGCGCACCAGGTTCCAACCCTGTGAAAGCACCAGCACCATTGTTGCCAGGACGATGGAGCGCGAGATGACGGGCATTCTGCCGAGCCGGGAGGCGCTCCACAGTATGGGCCGCGTGAAGATCATTCCGAGAAGCGCTTCGAACAGGAGGTCGGCAATGTTGGTAAGTCCGGGCTCACCGTAAAACAATGTGAGGGCAATAAATGAGGCCAAGGCAACAGCAACCCAGAACAGAATTTCTGTAATCCACCATTGCGAGGGTGCGAGGCCGTTCGTTTTGCGCCGCGTCGCTTCCATCTCTCACCTGCCTTTTTGGCACTTCAGTGACGCCAACGCAGAAGGTTTGTCAAATCGGAGATACTGAGGAGGAGGCTGCCATTTCATCCTCTGGCCATCCGATGGCTAGCCAGACCAGGGCGGTATTTCGTCCGATGTCACTGGAAACAGTCCCGTTCGTCGCGCAAATCGCCCAGCTTGCCGCATGTTGATTGAAAGCGCCTGCCCGGTGGTGCATCGCTCGCTGAGGGAGGAAGTGGGCGAATATGAACCTGCACACCAAGATTTTGCTGGCCTTGATTGGCGCCGTTACGATCGCCTTTGCGGCGATACAGTTACAGCCGTTTGGTGCAGAGGCTGGCGTCTCGGCCGGGCTGACCGCGCCTTCCGAGGACGTTGCCGGTTCGGGGGAGTGGCGGCTTGTCTGGAGTGATGATTTCGAAGGCAACGCACTCGATCGCACGAAATGGCAACCCGAAGTGTCTTGCTGGGGCGGCGGGAATAACGAACGCCAGTGTTATGTAGACAGCAGCGAGAACATCGAGGTCCGGGACGGCATGCTCCGCCTTATCGCTCGACAAGGCGCACATGAGGGACCCTTGTATCCTGAAGGCATGGCCGATGCGCCGGGCGGCATCGTCGAGAAAGACTATACGTCGGGAAAGCTCAGGACTGTTCCCCGTCAGCGACTATGAGACAGATCGGTTAAATTGCTAAAGGAGGGTTTGTGGCTCATCATTTCCTTGGAAGGGAAAGACGATGAGACAGAAACCAAAGGCCGAAGGATCGGCTGAACGACACGTCAAAGAGATC
>JAHJSB010000052.1 GCA_018830285.1 Alphaproteobacteria bacterium | reverse complement strand
GGTCCTCATGGATTCGAGATGTTCCTCGAGGCCATCTCTGACCCTTCGCATGAAGAACACGATCAAATGCTCAACTGGTATGGCCGGAAGTTCGATCCCCAGAATATCGACCGGCAAACCGTTCGCCTATGGTTTGGAAGTCTCGCAAAGGCCAGGCCGGCGAAGAAGTGATCAAGGGCGCTCAGGCCGGACGCTTACCTAAGAAGGGTGTGTCCCTGGAATGTACGTATCTACAGACTTAGCGCTTCCCAATCCTTTTCACAGCAGACCACACAGCAACCAGTAGCGGCCTTCGGTAGCGTCCCGGGGCTTGGTGTAAATTCGACCTGAGGAAGGTCATCGTGCGCGAATCCGTCGAGGCTGTGGTTGCAACACAACAACCATGAGGACCTCACACGATGACCGAAGACAGATTGGCTTTATTTGACCTGATTGACCAGAGCGCAGACAACGATCTGGTGCGCGACATGCTGGCTTTTGCGGCCGGACGCATGATGGAGATGGAAGTGGAGGCGCACACGGGCGCAGCTCCCGGTGCCCGCTCGGCGGATCGCAAGGCTTACAGGAATGGCTACCGGGAGAGAGCCTGGGAAACCCGGGCTGGCCGGATCGATCTCGACATCCCGAAGCTGCGTAAGGGGACCTACTTTCCGTCGTTCCTCGAGCCCCGCCGCACGGCCGAGAAGGCGCTGACAGCCGTCATACAGGAGGCCTACATCAAGGGCATCTCGACGCGGGCCGTCGATGACCTGGTCAAGGCGATGGGCGGCACAGGCATCTCCAAGAGCCAGGTCAGCCGGTTATGCGAAGAAATAGATGAGCGGGTACAGGCTTTCCTGAACCGCCCGATAGAGGGCGAGTGGCCCTATCTGTGGATCGACGCCACGTACATCAAAAGCCGGCAGGGAGGGCGTATCGTATCGACCGCTGCCATAGTGGCTGTCGGGGCCAATGCCGAAGGCAAGCGCGAAGTTCTCGGGCTTGCCACAGGCGAATCCGAAGCAGAGCCCTTCTGGAAGGACTTCCTGCGGTCCCTGACAACGCGCGGCCTGCGCGGCGTGAAGCTCGTTCGGCGGGAAATCGATCCTGGATCGATTTCTATCCCGCCTCACCCCCGACGATCACAAAGGCCTGCGTGCGGCCGCATCGAAAGTGCTGAACACCAGCCAGCAAAGATGCCGGGTGCACTGGATGCGCAATGTGCTTGGCCGGGTCGGCAAGACCCACCGCGCCGCCGTCGCCGCGCTGGTTAAAACAGTCTTTGTGCAAGAGACCCAGGAGGCAGCCCGCCAGCAGTGGCGCAGTGTCGCCGACAATCTGCGAGAGCGCTTCAACTCAGTCGCCGACCTGATGGATGCCAGCGAGGAGGACGTGCTCGCCTACATGGCCTTCCCGAAAGAGCACTGGACCCAGATCCATTCGACGAACCCGCTCAAACGGCTCAACAAGGAAATCAAACGGCGCACCAATGTCGTCGGCATCTTTCCCAATGGTAAGGGCGTTAAGCGATCGATCCAGTGGATCGATCGTAGCCCGAACGCCATCATCCGGCTTGTCGGCGCGCTGCTGCTTGAGCAGAACGACGAGTGGGCCCTCGCCCGGCGTTACATGTCACTGGAAAGTCTTGCCAGGATCGTCGATAACCCTGTTCTCAGTCTGCCCGGCGTGGGCAACTGAAACCATCACCGCAGCCGAGACGGCGTGCACGATTTACACCATCTGATGGGACGCTACCCGGCCTTCATTTGTTGCAAGACAGTGTAAACTATTGTGGCTGCGAAATTCGGGGTTATAGGTATACAGTTGGAGGACAGGATGCCGGATACCGGGATGACCGCGAGGCTTCTTGTGCTGGCCATCGGAGAAGCGCATCAGTTATTCCATGTCCTGAGCCCCGCTTTGCAGCTGCATCGTATGGGCATTCAGGTCAATTGCATGGTGTCGACGCACTGGCACGAACAGATCATCTGGTCGCATGCGCCTGAACTTGGCCCGGGGATCATTCGATCTGCCGTGATGTTCAGAAACCAGCCATTGCATAAATGCCCTCCAAGGCTCCTGAATCTCCTGTTCGGCCTGAAGGTTATGCTTGATTTTGATGCGATCCTGACGCCCGAGCGCACGTCAACGCTCTTGCGGCGGGTCCTGGGGAAGCGTTGCTCGAAACTGATCCACATTCCACATGGTGCGGGAGATCGCGCCAAAAGCTACGATGCCCGGATTGGCATGTTCGACCTTGTTCTCGTTGCGGGCACCAAGGATCGCGACATGCTTGTTCATCGCGGCATCGTTTCCGGCGATACGTGCCACGTGGTGGGCTATTGCAAGTTCGACCTGCTGCCCGCGGACGTGCCGGACTACTTTGACAATGAACTTCCGACCGTTTTGTACAATCCGCACTTTGATGACCGCCTGTCGTCGTGGCCGGCGTTCGGCGAAGCAATCATAAGGGCTTTCAGTCGCAATGCCGGGATGAACCTGATATGTGCACCGCATGTCAGGATGCGTGGCCGCTCACGGCAGTTGTTTGACCGTCTTGTGAGCCAGTATTCGAGCGCCAGCATGCTGTTCGACGGTGGCAGTCCTGATTCAATCAATATGAACTATACGCGGTATGCTGACATATACCTTGGTGATGTGAGCAGTCAGGTCTATGAATTCCTGCGGATGCCGAAGCCGTGCGTCTTTGCGAATGCGCACGCAGTGGACTGGCGTGCCGACGAACATTACCGGCACTGGCACTATGGCGAGGTTGCAAACTCGGCAGAAGATGTCATGGCGCGGGTTGCGTCGGCGATTGCCGATCATCCGGACTATGCACCGGCCCAGACGCAGGGTTTTGGTTCCGCAATTGAGGAAACGGCGTCCTCTCCGTCCCAAAGCGCTGCCTCAGTCATTCACGATTTCCTGAGCCGTGAATTGCATAAGGGTTAGTCAAGGCGCGCCAGAAAGGGCAGGGAACCAAGGGCTTCGAAATCCTCGATGGTATCGACCTCAGCCCATGCCCGCCCCTGAATCGACAATGTTTCCACTTCTCCCGTCGTGCGGGCGATGGCATCAATCGCCTTGAGGAACCAGGCTGAAATCCCGTCCTGGGTGCGCAACATCTGCTCGATCTTGGCGCGAAACATGCCGGGGCCCTCTCCCATGAACCTCAGGAGGCCAATCGATTCGGCATGGCTGTCTGACTGAGCCAGCGATTTTCCGATCGCCTCGAGGCGTGTCCCGTCCAGACTGACTTTCATGTCATCGCAATCATAGGACGCCTTGCGGTCGATCGTGACCTGAATAGGCTGGCCTGGGCTCGACAGGACATCGTGCAAAAGGCTGAGCTCAAAGAGCGTGTCGCCATTAATCAGCAGGAACTCCTCGTCCATTTGTTCACGGACCATCCAGCAACTGGCAAGGTTGTCAGCCACCTGGAAGAAGGGATTGAAGAAGGGCGTGGCCTTCAGCGGGCCTTTCCGGCTCGCAAGCTCGGCCTCGACCAGTCCTGGCATGAAGCCCGTTACAACGGTGGCCTGGCGTATCCCGGCCGCTTCCAGTGTATCCAGCTGGTATCCAAGCAGTGTCGTGTCCTTCACCGGCAGAAGGCATTTCGGTATGCTTTCGGTCAAGGGCAAAAGCCGCGAGCCACGGCCGGCGCTCAGGATAATGGCTTTCATGTTGACTCCGATGTCTCTTCTGTGTGCGGGTAGCCGGCCGCAATGCGATAATCGACCACGCTGACATTGCGCTTCGGCGCCGCGTGACGGAGGTCTCGGGACGGGTTGACCGCAATTCCGTGATCGGCCTGTTCCAGCATGGTAAGATCAGAAACATGATCGCTATAGGCGAAGATGGGGCGAGGAAATGTTTGCTCCCCGATCCTACGCAATTTTTCGGCGCCATAGCAATTGGCCCCGGACAGTCTCGGCGGGGGAGCCGTACCGTGTAGCGTCCAGTCAAGGCGCGTTGCGATCACCTGGTCAAAGCCGAGCGCCGCCGCAAGCCGGTCTGCCAGGAGGTCCACCGCAGCGGTGGCAATAACGAGCCGGTCACCACGATGGGCGTGCCACTTGATCGCGGCGACGGCGCCGGGGCGCAGCCCTTTCGCCACTTCACGGGCGATGAAAGTATCAGCGGCTTTTTCCAGTGAGTCACGGTCCAGCCATGCAAGTGTCCGCAAGCTGTGGGCCTTGACCGAATCCCGGCTGGCGAGGCCGAGCTTGTGCGCAATGCCGTGCCCAAGCAGCCAGGGCAGGCACAGCAGGAACGGGATCCGGGCGCGGTTCACAAAGAAGACGAACCGCGTCCATGTCGGCGCGCGAGTTATCGTCTTGTCGAGATCAAAAATGGCCGTTCCGGACATGATATCTAACCCTCCATCCAGGATACCGGCCTATCCGGCTGAGTGAGTGCCTGGACGACCCGGACACCATGAAACACCAGGCAAATGACCGTCCATGCGGCGATCGCCACAAACCCCCAGGCGGGCTCGCCAAGCAGGACAGCCAGCATGAAGATCAGCATGTTCGGGTTGCGCCGCGCTGTAATTTCTCGGGCACGCGAATCGATTGGGCGCCACACATGTATGTGAAAGCCGAACTGCCGGATGAAGATTCCTTCTTCGACGCGATTCAGACCATAGCCGGCAAGAATCACGAACAGTGAGGAGACGACAAGTCCTTCAGGCAGGCCGACCGTTTCCAGCATGAGCCCGTGAAATATCGCCCAGTACCAGAAGGGTGGATGGATCAGGTCGATGCCGTGATCGTAGATATTGCCCCAGGCTGAGTAGGTCATGGTGGTCCGGGCGAGCTTGCCATCGACCGTGTCCAGGAACGTCATGACCCAGGCCGCAGCGATGCCGGGAAGCCATGCGCCTATCCAGAAGAACCAGAAAGCGAGACAGACGAATCCTAGGCTGGCCGTTGTGACCATGTTCGGTGACAGGTGCAGCCAGGCGGCGAGGCGCGTGACGTGAAAGGCAGGTATCGGCCAAGCGTACTTGGTGACGAGGTCCGTCACCCCCTTGTATGATCCCTTGAACAGGACCCGCTCGACATCCGATACCGGCGTCTGCATCAGGGACAGGGCGTAGGGGGCTTCCCGCTTGCGCAAAGCCTCGTCATATGGATCGGCAAAATCATCGATGCTGCCCGGACAAAGGCCGGCCTCCCGCAAGACCTCAGGATCTGCAACGGCTTGGCCGATGAGGGGTGCGAACCGGTCGGCCGGGACGCCTTCGGGCAGGTGCAAGGCGGCGAGACGCGGGCCTGTGCCGGCCGTCCCGTTCACGAGCAGGGCCGCTCCAGGTGTTGCCAGCAATGTGCGTTGCAGGGCAGGCGACATGACCCACTCCATCCCCGCCAGCAATCGGCCACCTTCCGTAGCGACCTCGCCAGCGCCGACCTTGCTCCAGGCACGGCGCTGCCATTCGGCCAGATCAATCCCCCACAGTCTCACAGAAGTTTCGCCAAGCAGGCGGACCGCGACCGGTGATTTTGTCATTGTGAAAATACGCCTTAGGTTGCAATTGAGCGGGGTACGGTCAGCCGACAAGCCGGTCCCTGTAATCGAATGAGGACTTCATGATCAGAAACGCGACATTTGAAACATTCGGCGGCATGCGAACGCTTGTCGCGGACTACCGTCACTGGAGCGTTCAGGCACGGCCGAAGCAAGTCACCCTCGGCGCCATGATTCTTCTGTCGCACGGCCCTGCGCACAGTTTTTCCGAACTGCCGCCGGAAGCCTTTGCCGAACTGTCGCAGGTCATTCGCGATATCGAGGCAACCGCCGGTGGTATCTTCGGTTATGCCAAGATCAACTACCTGATGCTGATGATGGGTGATCCACATGTCCACTTCCATGTGCTCCCCCGCTATGGTGCGCCTGTGGAATTTGAGGGGACCGTCTACTCTGATCCTGGCTGGCCCGGTCAGCCCGATCTCGGCGCGTCGGAGGGGCTCGCCGAGGCTGTCCGAGCCGCGGCAGTACTGAAGGCCGCCTGGCCGAAACCGCTTGCCTGATACAACCAGCATGGGCTGAGGGTCTCCATGCGAATCGGTCATCACTTGGCCCTGGCAAGGATGCCACGGACCAGTTCCAGGTCGCCGGTGGAATCGACATCGATTGCTGCCTCGGCAAAGGGCAGGATCACGGCTCCTATCCGCACGCCGAGGCGTGCCGACACCATTTCAAGCACTTTCTCCACCCCCGGACGGCCGATCAGGATGCGTAACGCTGTCAAAGGGCCAAAACGCCAGGCAATGCGCCAGGGGCGTTTGCGGTCCTGCTCTGCAGCGCGCCAGAAATGCACCGCACGCAAGGCATCAGGCGTTGCGATGTAAAACAGGTTACAGCCCGAAAGCTCTGGTCCGCCGAGCGAGAGGTAGGTGCGCTTCGTTTGCGGATAGCCGGATTCAATCGTCTCGCGCGTCGCCAGGCCCACTGTCAGGTCTGCGCCGCCGGCACCGGCATGCTCAAGAAAATGATCGACCATTTCAGGCGTCAACAGGGCATGATCGCAGGTCGTCACAAGGAGGGGGATCGGTACATCCTGGGCGAGAGCTCCGAGAAGGCTGGCGGCAGGCCCGCCCTTCATTGAATCGGCGTTTCTGACAGCCACACCGCCGCTCGCGCGCTGAAGCAGGTCATCATCCAGGCCCGCTACGTGGATCATACCCTGCACAATCTGGCTAAGGGTCAATGCCCGTAGCACCCGCGCGAGCATTGGCTCGCCATGAATATCTATGAGCGCCTTGCTTGGCACGTTTTCGGACAGGCAAAGAGGATCGCCGCTCGCACGGGTGCCAGCGAGGACGAGCGCCGGGACCGATGCTAAACGCAACCCTCCCTTCACAGTGCTTTGCCGTAAATGCGGTAGGTCTTGTACCGCGGTGCATCATATATAGAGACGAGATTGTGGAGGTCCCGGTTGGTCTCGAGAATCCAGGATGCCTCAACCTCCCGGACGCCCCGCGCATGCTGTGCCGCAAATGCCGCCTCGCAGCTCGCGACCATGGTCAGCATGCCCCGGCGGGTCTTGTGGAATTTCTGTCGCATGCCGGCAAGCGGAAGGCGGGCTGTCCGAGTACCGCGCAGCTTCAGGCGTTGCAGCAACTGGACCCAGCCGAAAGGCAGGAGCCGGCCATCCAGCCCTTCAGTTGCCTCATTCAGGTTTGGCAGCACCAGTGTGAAGCAGGCCGGTTCGCCATCGATCAGGCCGATCCATAAACCGTCGCGTCGTATCAGCAGTTTCAACTCGTTGGCCATATGCGTAATCTCGTCCTTGCCGAATGGCACGAAGCCCCAATTCCTGGACCAGGCATCATCGAAGATGCTGAGAATGAGATCTATCTCACCCCTGTAGTCCTGCGGGTTCATCATGCGCACTTCGAGGCCGGGGTCCTGATCGAAGGACTCTTTCAGCCTACGAATTGTTTTAGGCACTCGGTAGGGCTCACCGAGCTGGCACATGTAGGCATACAAATCCATTTCCTTGACATACTGACGGGCTTCAAGCGCTGGCGCATAGTCTGGCCGGCCATGCGGCATCATCATAACCGGCGGGCTGTCAAAGCCGTCGACCAGCAAGCCGCATTCTTCATTGACTGAAAAATTGAACGGCCCGGCGATTCGCTTCATGCCGCGTGAGCGCAGCCAATCCTCGGCGGCTTGCATGAGTGCGCCGATCACATCATCGTCGGGCGCAATTGTGTCCAGAAACCCGAAGTGCCCGGTTGCGTCCTTGTGCGTTTCAAGATGGGCCGGGTTGATGAATGCCGCAATGCGCCCGACCACGACGGCGCCTCGGCGCGCGACCATCAGCACATGTTCCATGCGCGCAAGCGCCGGATTCCTGGTGGGATTGATCTGCGCCGCCCGCTCGAATCGAAGTGGCGCCCGCCAGTCTGCAAGATGCCCGTAGGCCGTGTAGGGAATGTCGAGGAAGGCCTTTCGGTCGGCGGCCGCTTCCAGCGGGTGGACAGATATGGCGCCCGCTAGGGAAGGCCGCATGCGGGCCTGTGTATCCTTGCTCATTTCCGTAACTCGATCCGGACCCGCGTGGTGTCATTACCGGCCTTGAACGCTGCGTCCTCGAAGCGCGGCATGCCGAATTTCAACGGCTTGTTCTTCGACAGCGCAAAGGGTTCAGCTGGCATCTGGTTCCACTTGCGGGCAAGTCGGCGGTCGCCGTCCTGGTCATGATAGGCCGCCAACGCGTAGCTGCCAGCACCAGCGATATCGAAACACACGGTCTGTGTTCCGTCCAGAGCGGGCACGCGAATGCGGTGCAGCCTGGACGTCTTCCGGAGGAAGTCGCCGGCGCTGGGCGCATACAGCTCCACGGTCAGGATGCCGCCAGCCTTCACACCCGCGACATCAACACGGATTTGCGGCGCATGCGCGCCGCACACTGCCCCCGCCTCATGCGGCCGGATATCCAGTTTCTGTCCGGCGGCGCCCATTGCCGATGCCGGCAGAACAAACAGGAAAAAGAGCATTGCCTTTAAAAGTTTCATCCCGATGCTCCAAATGTGACGTATTGGTTACAGATGTGCTTCAATAATGCTAAGGACGCACTTATATCAATGGAAGCCTGCAGCAGATGAACCTTTTGGACGCATCCGCATCATTACAAATTCGCGTGATGGGAGATTGCACCGGGAATGTTCGTGAAACTTGATCGCTATTTGTTGAAGAGCTGTCTGGGTGTGTTTGCGGGGCTGACGGTTCTCGCGCTCGCCCTGTTGCTGCTCGAGCGACTCATACGCATCATCGAGATCGTCTCCGGTTCGACCAATACAGCCGTGGCCGCCGGCATGATGGTGGCAAATCTCATCCCTCATTACCTTGACCTTGCCTTGCCGGGGGCATTCCTGATTGCCATGATAATCACCATCGACCGCCTCAGCCGCTCTGGCGAAATAGTGGCCTTGATGGCGACGGGGGTGTCGCTGTACCGCATCGTCATGCCCTACCTCGGATTGGCTATCATGCTGGCACTATTGTCTTTGTTCATATCCGGGTTCCTGCAACCGCTATCGCGCTACAATTACCGGCAGATCGTGTACGATCTGCAGAACAAATCCGTTGTTACGGCATTCCAGGAGCGCAAGTTTGCTCAGCTTAAGAACCGTATTGTCTGGACCGACCATGTGGATCCCTCGAAACGCAATCTGGGACAAACCTTCATCCTTGAAACCGAGCCGGATGGTGCGCGCCACTTCCTGACGGGACAGACCGGCGAGCTGGCGGAGGCCAGGAATGGCACCATCATTATTTCGCTCAACAATGGTGCGGGTGGCACATTCAGGAACCCAGACGAATCCACTACGAATAACCTGATTTCGTATGGTCGGCTGAGTTGGCCGATGCCGACTTCCGGTGACGAATTCCGGGCGCGAGGTGAGGACGAGCGCGAACTGGTGCTGCCGGAACTCATCGCGGCCTCAAACGGTGCGGGGAGTAATGCGATCAATCCGGTTGTCGCGGTTGCCAGTTTTCATGATCGCCTCAGCCGTGCGACGCTATTGCTCATCCTACCCCTGATCGGCATGATTCTCGGACTTAACCTTGGGCGCACGCCGCGTTCCGGGGGCATCGTGATCGGCATTCTGCTGCTCCTTTCGGTGCAGAAATTTCTGGAATATGGCCTCGCGTTGGCCGAAAGCGGCATCATTCCGGCATGGGCAGGCTTTTGGCCTGTCATTCTTGCCCTCGCCTTCGCAGCACTCATCATGTTCCACCGCCTTGCCCACGGCCGCATTCTGTTGGTGCCAAGGCCGATCCGTCGGCAGTGGCGTCCGCCCCTGGCGACCCGCTTGAGCGAAACCACGCAGACATGACAAGGCGCCTTCCGCGTTACCTGTCGGTGCTATTCCTGCAGCGCCTGTTCATCACCATATTTGGTATGGTCACGCTTCTGGGTGTGCTCGATGCCCTCGGCAATGCTGACCGGCTTCCAGATGGCGCCGGTTTTGTCGGGCAAATAAAATACATGGGCCTCAGAATGCCGATCCTGTTTGAGCGGACATTCGTGTTTGCAATCCTGCTGGCCGTGCTGCTGACCTATGCGTCGCTTTACCGGCGAAACGAATTGGTCATCATTTCAGCGTCAGGGCTGTCTGTCTTTGGCCAGATTCGTGCCCTCGCACCTGCCGTTGTTGCGGTCGGCATCGTCTCGGCAATCCTGATTGACCAGGTCAATCCGATTGCCAACAAGGCGTTGGAGCATTGGCTAGGCACCTCGGCACTGGTCGCGACCTCGCAGACGCCTGAGCGCATGTGGCTGTCTGATGGCCGGCTGCTCGTCGAGGTAGCCGGAATACAAAATGAACGCCTGTCCGGTATTACCATTTTCGAACGCGATGCTGAGGGCGCTGTAGTCGCCGTCACGACGGCCGAGGCGGCGACCCCGGCAGCGGGCGGATGGCAGCTCGAAGACGCTGTGCAACAGAGATTCGACGGCGAGGCCGGCGTTGTGAATACGTTCTGGTCCAGCCCACAGACCCCCGACAGCCTTCGCCTCCTGCTGACCGAGCCGCGTGACCTTGCCATTGCGGACCTGCTTGCCCTCAACCGGATGCGCGGTTCCGGCAGTCGCCCATCCAGTGCCTACCTGCTCTGGGCTCTGCACCGGTTATCCCTGCCGCTTGCCGCTTTTGCTTTCCTCATTCTCGCGGTGCCGATCATGCAGCTCTATGGCAGGCGCGACAGCAGCGACATGGCATTGGCCAGCGGCGTGGCGGGGGGCTTCATCTTCATGGTTACCGACGGCGTGCTCAAGACGCTGGCGGAGAGTGGTAGCTTCAGCGCCATCCTCGCAGTCGCCTTGCCAATACTTGGGCTGACCATGGCCGGGTTGTGGCTTGCCCTCGGCCGGGAAGTCCAAAAATGAGTGCCCCGGTCGGCCTGGTCGTTAATCCGCGTAGCCACGCGGTCCTGCAGAAGGGCTCTGTACTGGAGGCCGCAGCCGGGAATATGCCGGATGCGTTGCTGGTACGGTTTGACACTGTGGGTCAGCTTGAGTTGCAGATGGCAGGTCTAGCGCGGCAGGGGGGCCGGCAAGTATATGTCGAGGGTGGAGATGGCACCCTACAGGCCGTACTCACGGCCAGCCTCGCGCCCCGGACGGGTTTCAATGTCCTGCCTGAGTTTGCAATCCTGCCGGGCGGCAGCACAAATCTCGCTTACAAGATACTTGGTCTTAAGCTGAAAACACCCGAAGCGGCGCTTGATTACATTCAGCAGCGCGCCCGGCACGGCCACAGGCTTGCCACCGCCCGACATCAGGCGCTCGTCATCGACAGCAGGTCACTGGCAAACCCGGCGATCGGGTTCCTGCTGTCGACCGGATCCCTGGCGCGCGCCATGATCTACACACAGCAGGAACTCCATCGCGAGGGGCATCGCGGCTCGCTCGCCATCGCGGGGGCCCTTGCGCGGCTCATGGTTTGGCCGAGCCGGCATCTTGGGCGGGATGGCCAGCCGCTGCTCCGCCCCAGTCCGCTGGCGGCCACAGCGTCTCATTTCAGCGTCAAAGGCGATCATGCACTCAGCCTGATGACAACCCTGCCAACGCTGAGCCTGCGCCTCAGGCCCTACTGGGGAGAGGAAATTGCGCCGATCGCATTCACGCATGCCAGCTGGCCGATCCGGGGCCTGCACACGGCGCTGCTGAAAGTGATGACCGGGCAGGCAGGACGCAATATGATCCGTCACGGACTGGTCAGCCATCGCGTTGACGGGGTCGGGCTGGAATACAAGGGGCCGGTCATGCTCGATGGCGAAATACTGCCTACGCCGGAGGATGGGCTTTTTGCTGTCGGTGTCACGCCGCCGATCAGGTTCATGAGATGAAAGTGGATGTATTGCTTCAGGGCCTGCGCGAAATCATACATGCTGACCAGCTGCCACTTAACCGTTCAGCGGTTAGCATGGCCAATGCGATCCGCGCAAAACATCCCGGTGCCGTTCGGGCCCTGGTCTTTTACGGCTCCGCCCTGCGCATGGGCGAGCGGGCCGACAAGATGCTCGACTTCTATGTCATCATCGACAGTTACCGGGCGATACACGGGTTCGGTCTGAAGCAGTTCGCTTCGTTCCTCATCCCACCAAGTGTCCACTTCCTTGAGATCCGGGACGCCGATGGCGTGCGTGTGCGCAGCAAGTACGCGATCGTCTCGGAAAAGGCCTTCCACCGGCGCACGCGCGGCGGTGCGTTCGAGTCGATGCTCTGGGCACGCTTCGCGCAGCCTGCGACCATCATTACCGACAACCCGGCGGTATACGACGCCCTCATCGACACGCTGGCGCTCGCCTGCGTCAAGCTCGCCAGGGAAGTTGCTCCGATGCTGGATCACCCCGTCCAGCCGCTCGACCCGTGGGTGAGGGGGCTGGTCGAAAGTTACCGCACGGAGCTGCGCCCGGAAAAGCCCGAGGCGCGCGCGAGAGAGATTGTTGGCCATTTTGAGGCCCGTTACCGCAAACTCACTGCCCTGATCTTCGCGGAGCGATCGCTGCCGCCGACGGGCAGGGGCATGGCGGCCGCGCTGTGCCGGATGCGCTGGTTCCTGCGGCGGATAATCGGCAAACCTGCGGGAGCCCTGCGCGTCCTGAAGGCCGCTGCGACCTTCGACGCCGGACTCGATTACATCCTTGAAAAGGTCGAAAGTCATTCCGGGGTGAGGCTGGATGTCAGTGACAATGAGCGAAAACATCCCGTGCTGCATGCGCCAGTGCTGGCTTGGCGTCTTTTCCGGGCCGGAGCCTTCCGCTGAACCGCAGGCTTAGCTGATGAGCGCGGGCAGGGTCTTGAACGCCGCGAGGATCTGGTTGATCTCGTCCTCGCTGTGGGCAGCTGACACACTCAGTCTGAGCAGCGATCTTGCTTGTGGTGTTGCTGGCGGCACTGCGAGATTGACGTATATGCCCGCTTCGAGAAGCGCGTTCCATTCGCGCACGGCCGTCACCTCGTCAGCCCTCGGCAGGGCGATGATCGGCCCGGGGGCCGAGGCGGGCTCGAAACCTGCTGCCCGCAGGCCATCATGGAGTTGGCTGGCACGATCCCAAAGGCGCCTGCCAAGGTCATCGCTGCTGGCAATTAAGGCCAAGGCCGCGCTCGCCGCAGCTATGTTTGCCGGCGAACCGGATGCCGTGAACAGGTAAGGGCGGCTGACAAGCCGCGTGTATTCAAAGGATTCATGGCGCGACACGCAAAAGCCACCAATCGAGGCAAAGCTTTTCGAAAATGTGCCGGACAGGAAATCAATCTTGTCGAGAACACCCTGCGCCTGCGCAACCCCCCGGCCGCGTTCACCATAGCACCCCACCGAATGCGCCTCATCCACATATAGGAACGCGCCGTGCTCGCTCACGACATCTACGAACTCAGCCAGCGGGGCAACATCGCCCAGCATGGAATACAGGCCCTCGACGACCACCAGACGCGCGCCCTCATCCGGTAGCCGCGACAGACGCTTGGCCAGGTCTTCCGGGCTGTTGTGGCGGAACCGGATTGTCTCGGCATCGCTGAGACGGCAACCGTCATAGATGCAGGCATGGCTGTCGGCGTCGATCAGCAAGTGGTCACCGCGTCCTACAAGGGCGCTGATGGCCGCGAGATTCGCCTGGTATCCCGTTGTGAACACGATGGCCGAGGCAGCATCAAAATAGTCCTTCAGGGCTATTTCCAGTTCGACATGCTCACGGAATGTGCCATTGGCCAGCCGGCTTCCGGTCGTGGCGGTGCCATGATGGTCAATGGCTGCCTTGGCGGCCGTCATGCAGGCGTCCGAGAAGGTCAGTCCGAGGTAATTATTGGTGCCAGCCAGGATGACTTCGCGCGACCCCACCCGCGCCCTGGTGGGCGACAGGATTTCATCAAACGCCATGCCAAAGGGCTGCGTTCCCAAGTCTGCGACGCCGCGAAAGCGCTCAGCAAGCTTTTCGAACTTTCCGAAAATATCGTTTTTTTTCATGCCACTGTCAAACATGGGTCAATTGCCCGATGGTCTCCACAAGGTCCCGGACCGTATCGATATTTGACGCGGCCTCAACCGG
>JAHJSB010000004.1 GCA_018830285.1 Alphaproteobacteria bacterium | reverse complement strand
GTCGTTCCGGACCAGCAGCCAGTAATCGCTCTGCTCGACAAGATCTGTAAACTTGAACTGGATCACGCTCTCACTGCCGATAAGTTTGGACGGATCGATACTGCGTTCGAGGTAGAGCATCAGGAAGTCCACATCGAAGTCTTCATCGAGCACGTTGTGCCTTGCCCAGCACAGGCCCCATTCGCCCATGGCGACCAGAACTGGCAAAAGGGCCTGGCACGCTTCTGTCGGAAAGTATTCGTATCCCTTCTGACCGGTGATCTTGCGGCGGACAATCATGCCTTGTTGCTCAAGGGATTTCAGGCGTCCCGTCAGTAAGGCGGGCGAAATATCCCCTAGTCCGCGCTGCACGACATTGAATCGGGTGGCGCCCATCAGGATTTCGCGGACGATCATGATCGTCCATTTCTCTCCGAGAATTTCCGTTGCTTTCGCGATCGGACAAAACTGGCCGTATTTCAAGGGGCACCTCCCAAGGCGCTGCCAGAGGGGCATGATTGCTTCTGAAGTGGTTCACTTTACTTTCTGAAGTGGTTCGCTTCAACGCCTGAACTTTAATGCAACGCGAAATAAGCGCACTGATTTCCTGTCACCGGATGATCCGGTCACAATTCAAACAGGAGAAGTGAAATGCCACTCGTCACGATAGATCTTATCAAGGACGTCTTTTCGCCCGCTCAGAAGGCGGATATCATTCACAAGGTCACTGAAACAATGGTGGCCATCGAAGGCGAAGCCCTGCGCTCCGTGACCTGGGTGCGTATCAAGGAAGTCGAAGAAGGCGACTGGGGCATCGGCGGCCAGCTGCTGACCGCCGCTGACGTGCATGCCATGGCGCGGGGTGGCGCCCAACCCGCCACTGTCGCCTGACACGGAATCCGGGGGCGCCGCATGGCGTGGCGCCTTCCATCTCCCACCCAAGCAGGATACAGAAAAATGCCATTCGACACACAGATCATCGACGCCGCGGCCCGCCTTGGCACCGCGTTCGCCGGAAACTCGGCAAAATTTGAATGCAGGGACGAATTCGTCGACGAAAACTACGACGCCCTGAAGGCGCGCAAGATATTTTCGGCCCAGGTGCCCGAATACCTTGGCGGCGAAGGCGTCTCGCACCGCGACATGTGCGCCTTCCTGCGCCGTCTTGCGCATGACTGTCCGTCTACCGCGCTGGCGGTCTCCATGCACCAGCATCTCGTATCGGCTGCGCGCAAGAACCATGAAGACGGCAAGCCCGGCAAGGCCCTGCTCGAAAAGGTCGCCGACGGTGAACTCGTTCTTGTCAGCACCGGCGCAAACGACTGGCTGGAATCGAATGGCGAGGCTTGCAAGGTGGATGGCGGCTATCGCATCAAGGCCGTGAAGCCCTTCGGCAGCGGCTCGCCGCGCGGCGATATTGCCGTCACATCCTGTGCCTTTGACTGCCCGGACGACGGACCGTCGGTCCTGCACTTTCCGGTATCCCTGAAAGCCGAGGGCGTTGAGCTGCTGGATGACTGGGAAGCCATGGGCATGCGGGCCACAGGGTCGCAGACGATCCGGTTCAATGACGTGTTCGTGCCGGACGCGGCTGTCGGCCTGAAACGTCCGCGAGGACCCTACCATGCCGCGTTCAGCGTGATCGTCACCGTCGCCATGCCGCTGATCATGTCGGTCTATGTGGGATTGGCGGAATCGGCGGCGGCGCTTGCTCTCGAAAAGGCGAAGGCCCGTACCAATGATCCGGTCACTGTCCTTCAGGTTGGCGAGATGCAGAACCTGCTCGTTACCGCGCAGCTTGCGGTCGATTCGATGATTGCGCTTTGCGACGATCTCGCCTTTGCGCCCAGCGAAGAACTGGCCAGCCAGGTCCTTGTCCGCAAGACGATCTGCGCCAGTGCCGTGATCGCGGTGACGGAAAAGGCGCTGGAAGTGTGCGGCGGCTCCGGCTTCATGCGCAAGGCCGGTATCGAGCGCCTGCTGCGTGATGCCCATGCCAGCCAGTTCCACCCGCTGCCCGAAAAGCGCCAGCAAATGCTCACCGGCCGCATTGCCCTCGGGCTGACCCCGGTCTGATCGTCTGGTCCTGCTTATCCCCAGAGCGCGGCTGGCGGCGGGTTGATCCAGCCGTCACGATAGGTGAGGGCATGGGCGACATCGTCCCGCAGCCAGAGCGGGCCGTCGAGGTCGGCTGCATCGCACAGGCCGGCCAGAAGCACGGCGGGCGCCATCGAGATGGATCCCGCCACCATGCAGCCGACCATCACGCCCATGCCGCTCGCCCGGGCTGCGCGTACCATGGCCAGCGCCTCGGTCAGGCCGCCTGTCTTGTCGAGCTTCACGTTCACCGCGTCATAGCGCCGGGCGAGGTCCTGGATGTCGGCGCTCGTATGCGCGCTCTCGTCGGCGCATACGGCGACCGGGCCGGGCCGTCGCTCCAGCGCATCATCCTTGCCGGCAGGGAAGGGCTGTTCGATCAGCACCACGCCGAGGTCGGCAGCGGCGCGAGAAATGGACGGGAACTCGGCTGGCACAAGGCCTTCATTGGCGTCCACGATCAGCCGCGCGTCCGGGCGGGCCAGGTGTACGGCTTCGATCCGTTTCAGGTCTTCCGCACCGCCAAGCTTCAGCTTCAACATCCGTCCCTGGATCGCCATCGCCGCCTCGGCCATCTTCTCCGGCGTGTCCAGGCTCACCGTGACGGCCGATTCCACCGGCTTCGGCTCGGGCAGGCCCGCCAGCTGCCAGACCGGCGTGCCGCTCATTTTGGCTTCAAGGTCCCACAAGGCGCAGTCGACTGCGCAGCGGGCCGCGCCAGCCGGCATCTGGCCCTGCAGGTCCGCGCGCGTCAGGCCGGTCTCGATTGCCTCGCGCAGGGTCTCGATCGTGGCCGTCACACTCTCGACCGTCTCGCCATACCTCCCATAGGGCACGCACTCCCCCCAGCCCGTGCTTCCGCCCTGGTGCACCTTTACCCTCACCGTCTCGGCACTGGTCTTCGACCCGCGCGATATGGTGAAAGCGGCCTTCAGCGGAGACGATACGGGAGTGATGTCGAGAAGCCTATTGCTCATAGCTCATCCTGATCGATCAAATTTGATCTATTCCAATGCCCTTGCCTTAAGCATGTTTTGCTAGGCAAGTCAGGTAGTTACACACTGATGGCCAACCCAGTTTCCCCCGATTTCGCGCTTGAGCAAGGCGACGAAGGTTCTGTTCTCCGCGTCAGCGGGGACTGGACGGTTGCAACCGTCCAGGAGGTGGACGAGCCCCTGCGCGACCTGGCCCCCGGCACGCCCCTGCGCCTCGATGTCACGCATCTTGGCCGGCTCGACACTGCGGGTGCCTTTGTTCTCGATCGCACCCTGAGGGCAGCCATGCCGGGAACCGAGGATTCCGCAGAGATAATTGGCGACCATGCAGCGGCCCGAAGCCTGATTGCACAAGTCCACGCCGTCTCTGCGCCGGCCCCGCCGCCGCCCGTCCGGTCAGGCGGGATCATGGCCATGCTCGAACGGACCGGCGAGGGATTCCTCAAGATCGTGACGGAAACCATCGCCACGCTGGCCTTTCTCGGAGAAACGCTTGTCACGTGCGGGCGCCTCCTGGTCACGCCCTGGAAGCTGCGCTGGACCTCCATCGTCTCTGTCATGGAGGAAGCGGGTCTCGATGCCCTGCCAATCATCGCCTTCCTGTCCTTTTTCGTCGGCATGGTCGTCGCCTTCATCGGTGCCACGACGCTTAGCGATTTCGACCTCCAGATCTACACGGTGGAACTGATCGGCTATTCCGAGCTGCGCGAATTCGGCGTCGTGCTGACCGGCATCGTCCTGGCCGGCCGCACCAATTCCTCGTTCACAGCCCAGATCGGCACGATGAAGATGCGCCAGGAAATCGACGCCATGCAGACCCTCGGCCTGAAGCCGATGGAAGTGCTGGTCGCTCCGCGCGTTCTGGCCATGGTGGCGATGACCCCGGTGCTTACCTTTGTAGCCACGCTGGCAGGCATAGCCGGCGGCATCATGGTGGGCTGGCTCTCGCTCGACATCAATCCCGGCGTGTTCATCGAACGGTTGCGCACCTCCGTGCCGCTGGACCAGTTCTGGGTCGGCATGTCCAAAGCGCCTGTATTCGGCTTCGTGTGCGCGTTGATTGCCTGCCGTCAGGGCCTGAATGTCGGCGGCAGCGTCCAGTCGCTCGGCCATGCCACCACCACGTCGGTGGTGCAGGCCCTGTTCGCCATCATCGTGCTCGATGCCATGTTCGCGGTCTTCTACATGGAGATGGGGATATGACGGATGACATCATCATCCGTATCCGGGACCTCAAGACCGCCTATGGCAGCCATGTCGTCCATGAGGATCTCGACCTCGATATCCGCCGCGGCGAGATCATCGGCATTATTGGTCCGTCAGGCTGCGGCAAGTCCGTCCTGCTGCGCGCCATTGTCGGGCTGAAGCAGCCGGCTGCCGGCAGCATCGAAGTGTTTGGCCGCCGCCTTGAAACGCTGGACCCGGTCGAACGCAGCGCGATCGAGCGCCGCTGGGGCGTCATGTTCCAGGATGGCGCCCTGTTTTCGAACCTCACCGTGCGCGAGAATGTCGAGGTGCCGATGAAGGAGCACACGAAACTCGGGCCGGAGCTTCGCGAGGAACTCGCCGACATGAAGATACGCTTGGCCGGTCTCGGGCCGGATGCGGGCGCGAAATACCCTTCGGACCTGTCCGGCGGCATGCGCAAGCGTGCGGCCCTTGCGCGGTCCCTCGCGCTTGATCCGGAACTCCTGTTCCTGGACGAGCCGACCGCAGGCCTCGACCCGATCACAGCCTCGGGGTTCGACGCCCTCGTGCGCAAGCTGCAGCGGGCGCTGGGCCTCACGGTCTTCCTCGTGACGCACGATGTCGATACGCTGCACGCGACCTGCGACCGGATTGCGGTGCTCGGTGAGAAACACGTGCTCGCGGTCGGGACGATCGAAGAACTTCGCACCGTCGATCATCCCTGGGTGCAGGAATATTTCGGCGGGCCGCGTGGCCGGGCCGCTACGGGACACTAGAATGGAGACCCGATATGGAAACGCGCGCTAATTATGCCCTCATCGGCGCTTTCGTCCTGCTCGCGGCCGCCGCGATCGTGGGCTTCGTCCTGTGGCTCGGAGAGTCGGAATTCCGCCGCGACTACAAGGCGTATGACATCGTCTTTGCAGGCCCGGTCTCGCTTGAGGATGGCGCAGCCGTCCGGTATATCGGCATCAAGGTGGGCGAAGTGTCCACCGTGCGGATCGACCGGGCTGACCCATCGAAAGTGCGCGCCCGCATCCGCATCGACCGCGAAACCCCGATCAAGCAGGACTCGACTGCTTCGATCCAGCTTGCCGGTATTACCGGCGTTACCTTCGTGCAGATCACTGCGGGCACCGGCAAGCCACTCGAGGCCCGTCCTGGCGAACCCGTGCCGGTCATCCGTTCTGAACGCACCCAGCTGGACGAGATTTTCGCTGGCGGCGCCCAGGTGCTCGGCAAAGCCAGTCAGGCCATCGAGAAGGTCAACACCTTCCTGACCGAAGAGAACATCAAGTCGATTACCAGAACGCTTCATAATGTCGAAATGATCAGCCAGAAGCTTGCCGCGGATGAGGGCCTGATCGGTCAGGCGTCCGCAACGCTGGCTGATGTTTCCGATGCCAGTACACGGTTTGAGGCGGCCTCTGCCTCGCTCGAGACATTCGGCGATACGGCCGATCAGCGCATCACCAGATTTGCCGATGAGATGAGCCTGTTGGTCGGCGACGTACGCGACGTGACAAAATCTGCCAACGAGACGGTCGCGCAAGGAACGCGCGCCATGACCGCCGCCGCTGAAGCGATTGAAGGCCCGGCGACGGGTGCATTTGAGGACGCCCAACTCGCCAGCCAGGACCTGCGCGTCCTGATCAACCGGCTTGACCGCATCGCCCGTGAGATCGAACAGAATCCGCAGAGCTTCGTCACTGGCGAGCCCGCACCCTATGAAGGAGGCCGCTAATGGTCCGTGCCATGGTTTTGATGATCGTCGCCGCAAGTCTTGCGGCCTGCGTGTCCATCCTGCCTGAAAAGAAGGCCCCGGAAGCGCTCTACCGGTTCGGCCCGATGGAGTCGATGCACGCGCTTGATGCCTCCATTGTCATCCGCGAACCGGAAGCGTCCCGCCTGGTCGGCGGACGGGCCATCGCGGCTGAGGACCGCGACGGTGCCTTGCGCCTCGTCAAGGGCGTGGAGTGGACCGACAGCGCGACCCGCATGATGCAAGTCGCGCTGCTCGATACGCTTGGCGGCTCGGATGGCGGTATTGCCGTCGCGTCTGACACGGGCGCGCCGACCGACTACGAACTGGCCTGGCGCATCTCCGACTTCACGCTGTCGGGCACGACGGCCCGTTGCCGCATCGAGGCGACGCTTCTGGAAGGTCGCAGCCGGAAGGTCCTGGCTCAGACGAATGTGTCGACGACGGCCATTGCGCTTGATTCAGGGAATGCCGCTCGTGCAAAGGCCCTGACCGATGCGGGCAGGGCCTGTGTCAGTGATGTCGCTGCGTTCGTCGCCGAGAAGTCGGTTGTTGCCAAGCCGGCTTCCTGACGCCGGGCTCAGCCCGCTTTCATCTCGTCGAACGGCAGGGTCTTGTCGACCCGCACGTCCTGGGGCAGGCCGAGCACGCGCTCGGCGATGATATTTTTCAGGATCTCATCGGTACCGCCAGCAATCCGCAGGCCGGGGGCCCACATGAAGCTCTGCTGGAAGATGCCGTCGCCCGGCATCGTTTCGGTATCGTTGATGATGCCGTAATGGTCCTGCATTTCGATCGCCGAATTACAGATATCCTGCAAATGGTTGGCGGTGATGATCTTGCCGATCGAGTTTTCCGGTCCCGGCGTCTGGCCACGCGAGAGGGCCGTCATGGTGCGGAACTTGGTCAGCTTGTAGCCCTGTGCGGCGACATACCAGTCAGCGAGTTTCTCGCGGAACGCCTGATCGGTCATGCTGCCGGATGTCTTGGCGTAGTCCATGATCTCGCCCCAGTCCGGACCCGGTGAACCGCCGACAGCGAGGCGCTCGTTCATCAGCGTCACGAGGGCGACTTTCCAGCCGGCGCCGACATCGCCGAGGCGGTCGGAGTCAGGAATGCGCACGTCCGTGAAGTAGACTTCGTTGAACTCGCGGCCACCGGATGCCTGGTGGATCGGGCGTACTTCGACGCCCTTCTGCTTCATGTTCACGATGAACATGGTCAGGCCCTTGTGCTTGGGCACTTTCGGGTCTGTCCGCACCAGAACGATACCATAGTCGGAATAGTGCGCGCCGCTGGTCCAGACTTTCTGGCCGTTGATCACCCACTCGTCGCCGTCTTTCACGGCGCGGGTTTTGAGGCCCGCCACGTCGGAACCGGCCGATGGTTCAGAAAACAGCTGGCACCAGATTTCCTCGCCCTTCAGGGCCTTCTGGACATAGCGTTCCTTGTGACCGTCAGAACCGAATGCGATCACGGTCGGGACACACATGCCCAGGCCAATGGCGAACGGGCCGGTCGGCGCGTCATATTTCGACTCTTCCTGTCCCCAGATGACGGACTGCATGGACGTGCCGCCACGCCCGCCCCATTCCTTGGGCCAGGTGATCTGGGCGAACTTGTTTTCGGCCTTTACCTTCTGCCAGTCCTTGGCGCGCTGCAGCGCATCCTTGCCGGAACCCGGCCGCGGGCGCGCGCCGCTTTTCGGTGTCAGGTGCTTGTCGAGAAACGCACGCGCCTCGGCGCGGAATGCGGCTTCGTCTTTTGTGTCGTTGAAGTCCATGTGTTTGATCCTTCCCTTACGCTGCGTTCTTGGTTTCGAGAGCGCGGACGAGTTTTTCTTTCCAAACTTTCGGGCTGCCGGCCTGTACGGCGAGAAGCTTGGCCCGGCGATAGAAGAGGTGGCAGTCGACTTCCCATGTGAAGCCCATGCCGCCATGCGTCTGGATGTTTTCCTTCGAAGCGAACCAGAAGGCTTCCGACGCCGCCACGCGGGCGGCCGCAGCCGCTTCGGGCAGTTCCGCCGCATCGGTCGACAGGGCCCATGCGCCATAGAAACAGTTGGAGCGCGCGACTTCGTTCTTCACATACATCTCGGCCAGCTTGTGCTTGATCGCCTGGTTGCCGCCGATCGGGCGACCAAAGGCGTAGCGCTCCATGGCATAGTCCTTTGCCATCTCGAGACAGCGCGACGCACCGCCCAATTGTTCGAACGCGATCAGGACGGCGACCCGGTCGAGCAGCGCATCATTAAGCCGCGCACCGTCGCCGGACTTGCCGAGCAGGGTAGCAGGCACTTTGTCGAAATTCAGTTCGGCATGGCTGCGTGTCGGGTCCAGCGTCGAGAGCACCTTCTTCGTCACGCCCTTGGCCGAGAGGTCGACGAGCACCAGGCTCGCGCCCTTGCTATCCTTGGCCAGCACCACGGCATGGGTGGCAATGTCGCCGTCCGTGACAGGCACTTTCAGGCCGCTCACTGTCTTGCCGTCGAAAACGGTCTTGAGCGACCCGGCATCCGGATTGCCCGGGCCTTCGCTGGCCGCATAGCAACCGACGACCTCGCCCGAGACGATCTTCGGGAACAGGTCAGCCTGTTGCGCCTCGGATCCGGCGAGCTTGAGCGCTTCGGTAAAGAAGTAAGCGGTTGAGGCGAAAGGTACCGGTGCCAGGACACGACCCATCTCTTCGGCGAGCACGCACATCTCCAGCATGCCAAGTCCCAGGCCGCCATGCTCTTCCGGAATGGAAGTGCCGAGCCAGCCCATCTCGACGACCTTTTTCCAGACGCCCTCATTACAAGACTTGGATTCGTCGTCCAGGATGGCGCGGACCTCGGCCATGCTGCACTGGCTCTCGAGAAATTTTCGCGCTTCATTGGCGAGAAACTTCTGGTCCTCGGAAAAATCAAAATTCATGGCATCTCGCTCCCTGGCCTCCCACTGGAGGCTTGCACATCTAACATGGCAGCAAGATAGCGCCCTTTACGTGCGCGGAAAGCCGTGACCCAGCGGAAATCGCAATTTCTGTCGTGGATTCATGGCCGGTAGGTCAAATTTTACCAATCCGCTTCAGGCGAACTAAAGCTCGTTACACCATGATGACGGAACAGTTTCGGGGTTTGAACGCATGGCGAAGGCACTCTTCCACAAGGCGCAACGGGTTTTCGTTAAACCCGTCGGTACTTGGGCGCTCATCGAGCAGGTCATTCCCCAATGGGTGAAGGACGTCGATGAACCTCTGCGCATCACATATGATTGCGGGCTTGGCCGCCGGTTCGAAGGCGCCGAGCTTGTCTCTGAACAGGTCATGCACGAGCTGCAGCGCCCGGACGACGAAGACGATGACTTCGTGCTCGAACGGTGGCGCATCGACCGCAAGATGATCAAATGGCGTGCCGATGCCATGCTCGGTATGGATCCCAATCCAGGCACCTATCCGGTCGTCGTCACCGATGACGGTGACTGGGGCGGCTGGCGCGTGACCGGTAGTGAGTATGACCGCGACCCTCAGCGCATCGAGCACCAGGCCCGCATGATCGTGCACACGCCCGATCTTCTGCGCGTGGCGCGCAAGCTCGCGGATATCGCCAGCGAGCGCCCCAAAGACCTGCCGGTTGAGATCAGGCAATTGGCTGATCGCTGTGCCCTGTTCTTGCGCCACGTCTTCCAGAGCGACGAAAACATCCACGAAACCGCCGCCGAATAGGCGGGGCTACCCCGCTCTTGCAGCTTTCGCGACCATCCAGGCAAGGCAGGCGCCGAGACAGGCACCGACCAGGTTGGCACCTTCATCCAGCAAAGACGCCGTGCGCCCTGTCCCTGCCAGCGCCTGCGCGATTTCCAGCAACGCACCAAAACCGACCGTGACCAGCACGCCTGCAATGATCCGGCGGCGGCCAAGCCAGAAACAGATACAGGCCGAAAGCACGGCATAGGCGATGGCATGCTCCACCTTGTCGCTGAGGTGAACATCCGGCAGCTCCTCGCCTGGCAATATTGACAGGATCGCAATCGCGCCCGCCACCAGCAGGCTGGCCAGTCCGGCGAGACGCCGCGCGAGCAATGTATCCAGACTGGTAAGAATATTCATGTCGCGCCAGACCTGTGCTGTTGTTCCTGCGGTTCTGCCCCGGTCTGCCCCTTGGAATGGTGCCCGTCCATCCCGATGTGAGTGAGCCCAGCCCTCGACGCGCTGTCTCCCAACACGTATCGAGGCATTATCCCGTTCCCGCTTCCCGGAGACATCATGCGCACTGAAACCCCCGTTGCCGTCAAGCTCGCTGACTACACGCCCTATCCGTTCGATATTGAGCACGTCGACCTGTCGTTTGACCTCGATCCCGAGGCGACCAGGGTCACGGCGACGCTCACGGTTTCGCGCAAGGGCAAAGGCGGGGCGCCGCTCGTCCTCGACGGCGAGGCGCTGAAGCTGGTCTCCATCGAAATCGACGGTCGGGCGCTCACGCCCTCCGACTATACCTTGACCGATCACGACCTGACATTGCCCGACGTGCCGGACACGTTCGAACTCAAGACACGGGTGGAGATCGCGCCATCAAAGAATACCGCCCTGTCGGGGCTATACATGTCCGGTGGTCGCTTCTGCTCGCAGTGCGAATCCGTCGGCTTTCGCCGCATCACCTTTTATCCGGACCGCCCGGACGTGATGAGCCGCTTCTTCGTCACCATCACGGGTGACAAGGCAACCTGTCCGATCATGCTGTCGAACGGCACGCCGGGCCCCGTCACGGACGCCGGAAATGGTCGCCACACGGCGACATGGGATGACCCCCACAAGAAACCGTCCTACCTCTTCGCGCTATGCGCCGGGGAATATGACATTTACCGCGACACGTTCACGACCAGGAGCGGCAAGCAGATCGACCTCGCGATCCATGTCGACAAGGGCGACGCGCCGCGCGCGGCCTGGGCGATGGACAGCCTGAAGCGCTCGATGACCTGGGACGAGGAAACCTATGGTCGCGAATATGATCTCGGTGTCTTCAACATTGTCACCGTGCGCGACTTCAATTTCGGCGCCATGGAGAACAAGGGCCTCAACGTCTTCAACTCGGCCTATGTGCTCGCAGATGAGGACTCCGCCACCGACGCCGACTTCGAAGCCATCGAGAGCATTGTGGCCCACGAATATTTCCACAACTGGACCGGCAACCGCATCACCTGCCGCGACTGGTTCCAGCTTTGCCTGAAGGAAGGTCTCACCGTCTTCCGCGACCAGAATTTCTCAGCCGACATGCGGTCTCGCCCGGTCCAGCGCATCAAGGATGTCATCCGCCTGCGCGCCCGCCAGTTCGCCGAGGATGCCGGCCCGCTGGCCCATGCGGTCCGGCCCGCCAATTATGGAGCGATCGACAATCTCTACACCGCCACCGTCTACGAAAAGGGCGCCGAACTGATCGGCATGCTCCGCCGCATCATCGGTCCGGACGCCTATCGCCAGGGCATGGACCTCTATTTTGACCGCCATGACGGCCAGGCCGTGACGATCGAGGATTTCTACGCCTGTTTCGCTGAGGTGACGGGCAAGGATTTCGGTCCCTTCTTGCGCTGGTACGCCCAGGCCGGCACGCCGAGAGTCACGGTTGAGGAAAGCTGGGACGAAGCGGCCGGTGAACTGACCGTTACCCTGTCCCAGACAACGCCCCCCACGCCCGGCCAGACCAAGAAGCAACCCGTGCCGATCCCGCTTGAGCTCGCCCTGCTCGATGGCAAGGGCGGCACCGATGCCTGGATGGTCGTGCTCGACACGCCGGAAGCCACCGTCACCCGCAAGGCGTCGGGCGGTCGTCCGCTGCTCTCGGTCAATCGCGACTTCGGCGCGCCTGTCCGCGTGGAACGCGACCTCACCCGCGACCAGCGCCTCGCCCTGGTGACCGCGGAGACCGACCCGTACAATCAGTGGGAAGGCGTCCAGACCCTTGTCACCGAAGAAATCCTCAAACTGTCCGAAGGCAGCCAGGCCAAGCCGGACAGCGATCTTGTTTCCGCCGTCGCCACCGCTATCCGGAACGCGTCCGGCGATCCGGCTTTTGCGGCGCTGCTGACCCGCCTGCCGGAAGTCGGCGAGCTGTTCCTGGAGCGTAAACCCGCTGATCCGGTAGCGCTCCATTCCGCGCGCAAGCGTCTCCAGGCCGCCCTCTCCGGCGCCCTCGACTCGACCATCACGGACACCCTTGCCGCCCCCTCACCAACCCCTTACCGCCCCTCTGCCGAACAGGCCGGCATCCGCGCACTCCGGGGGGCGTTCATCAACCTTCTTGGGGCTTCGGAGGCCGCAGGCGCCCCGCAAGAACTGCTGTCACTGTTTGAAAATGCGCCCAACATGACCGAGCGTCTCGCCGCCATGCGAGCCCTCACCATGAAGGGCAAATGCCCCGAGCGCGACAAGGCCCTCGCCGACTTCGAGCAGAACTGGAAACACAATCCGATCGTCATGGACAAGTGGTTTGCCGTGCAGGCCGGGCAGGGAACTGCAGCAACGGTTGCAGAACTGGCCGCCCATCCGGATTTCGACCTGAAGAACCCGAACAGGGTCCGGGCTGTCATCGCCGTATTCTCAACGGCCAACCTTGCTGCTTTCCATGCACCTGACGGGTCCGGCTACCGTGCGGTCGAAGACATCATCCTGAAGGCCGACGCAGCCAATCCGGCCCTCGCAGCCCGGCTTCTGGCCGCTTTCGAACAATGGCGGGTGCTCGAACCGAAGGCCGGCGCTGCAGCCCAGGCGACTCTCAAGCGCCTGCAGGAGGCCAAGCTGTCTCCGAATTCGGCGGACATCGTCGGACGGGCGCTGGGCTGAGCGAGCACGTAGTTAACATTTCTGTCAGGGTTATTAACATTTGTGCAAGGATTCCGGCTGAGAACGGAAGGTGGATGCGTGCGCCTCGTGCGCAGAGAGTGGAGTCTCCTTGGCGGATGATCGCGTCATTGCTGAAGGATTGACCGTTGCAGACAAGGCGTCTGCAAGAGTTTCGGCGCGTCTGAAATGGACCATTCTGGCCATTATCATCCTGATAGCGGGCGCGCTGGGTCTCAAGGCATGGGAAGAACGCCAAAGCGCCGATATTGCTATGCTTTCGACGCTTGAAGGCGATACGCGCGCCATCGCCGGACGCCTGGAGGGCCGGGCAGACACGGCAGAAACGGTCATTCGACTTGTCGCGGATACCGGTTCGTCACGTTCGGCCATCACGGCAAGTGCGCCCGGGATAGACACGGTCCTGTCCCTGAGTGACGCGCAGCAGTCGCCCGCCGGCAGCCGCCTTGGCGAAGCAGCCGAAACAGCCTCGTCCCTGCTTCAAAACGGCCATCGGCTCGGTCTTTCCAGCCAGGGAGACATCGTGCTCGTATCGACCCCCGAGTCCGGCAAGCCGATGCTGGCAATTGCACCCGCAGCGACATGGCTGCCTGTGTCGACCAGCGGACGCAGGTTGACGCTTGTATCCGGTAGCAATCGGATCGGCACAGGCGAACCTTCATTGGCAGCAACAGACAGCGCCGTCCACGTTGGCCGGCCGAGCCTGCGGTCGGCTGGCAGCCTCCACCGGATCGCGACGGCATGTGCGCCGCTTGATCGCAGCCCGGTGGCGCTGTGTGAATCGGTCGTGCACCCGGTCTTCAAGATGGATGACCTTATCCGGCTCCTGATCTTTACGCTGCTCCTGGCGGCTCCGGTCCTTGCGATCGTGGGTCTGATGAACCGCCTGTCGCAGGAAGAAACGGCCACCATCATCGAAGAAACCCGCGACGATGAAGCCGACAGGATCATGGGCCTCGTCATGCGCGGGGCGCGGGCGGGGTATTGGGAATGGGCGCCGGGCGGAACATCCGTCTTTCTGAGCGAGGGCGCGTCTGAAATGCTCGGCGTGGAAGGCGCGGGCATGCTCGACGCGCGTGATCTGCTGGTCCAGGTTCATCCCGAACATCAGGCGCGCATGCTTGAAACCCTTGAGAAGGCGCGCAGCATCGGATGGATCCAAACGAGTTTCCTGACGGTTTCCCAGCCGCCCATCTGGGTCGAAATGCGCGGCAGTTTGTCCAATGACGCCGACAACCAGCCGACTCTTTTTGGCGGTATCGTGCTTGATATTACCGAACGCAAACAGTCCGAGGATCGGGTCAAGGCGGCTGAGCGGCGCCTGCGCGCAGCCATCGAAGGCTTTACCGGCCCGTTCGCCCTGTGGGATCACCGCCAGCGCCTGCTCTATTGGAACCGTGCTTTTGCGCTCGATTTCGGACTACAGGACACGCTGCGACCCGGCATTGGCCACGACACGATCATGATCGCCCGCGCGGGCGCCATTCGTGCGGAGAAGCAGTCAACCGAAGACCCGCGTACGACGCTGATCGAATTGCAGTCGGATCGTTGGCTGAAGGTCGTCGAACGACCCACGCCTGAGGGTGGCCTGATCACCGTGGGCATTGATGTAACGGAAAATGTTGAGAAAGAGGAAGCGCTTAGGCGCCAGAAGCAGAGCATGCGCAAAGCTGTTCTCGATCTCGAGCGCTCCGAAGGTCGGGCTGGTGAGCTTGCGCGGCGCTATTCGGAGGAGAAGGCCAAGGCCGAGCATGCGGCGCACACCAAGTCTGCCTTCCTGGCCAATATGAGCCACGAGCTCCGCACGCCACTCAATGCGATCAACGGATTCTCGGAAATCCTCGCCCACGAACTGTATGGTCCGCTCGGTGACGCAAGGTACAAGGGCTATGCCCATGACATCCTGACATCCGGCCAGCACTTGCTTGATATGATCAATGACATTCTCGACATGGCGAAGATTGAGGCGGGCAAGATGACCATCAACCCGCAACCGATCGACCCTGTCGATCCGGTGGACGCTGCGGTGCGCATGATCCGCCGCAAGGCAGAGGACAAGGGGATATCCATTGTCCTTGATGCCCAGCCCGGCCTGCCTGATCTCGACGCCGATCACAGAGCCATCCGCCAGATGGTGCTGAACCTCCTGTCCAACGCCATCAAGTTCACTGACGCCGGCGGCACCATCACCGTCTCCGTCGAGCAGCGTGGTCCCGACATCTATATCGGTGTCACCGACACCGGCATCGGAATTCCGATGGAAGACCTGCCGCGCCTTGCGAAGCCCTTCGAACAGGTTTCCGGCTCGCGTGACCGCAACTATGATGGCACCGGTCTCGGATTGGCGCTCACCAAGTCATTCGCCGAAATGCATGGCGGTCATCTCAGCCTCTCTTCGATCGAAGGCGAAGGCACGACGGTCGCCATCTCGCTGCCAATTTCGGGTGCCAGTGAGCTGGTCGCTGAAGACGATTCCCGCGAAGTTGCCTAACCCGTCCTAGGGTCTCATATTCCATTCGAGAATGCGGGCGCCGGTACGATCAACCGCGACGCTGCCCCAGGCCCCTGTCTTCAGCTTGCGCTCCAGAGCAATCGGCAATTCATTGACCACGTCCGGCAAGAACCGCGCGATGCCATTGCTGGTGACGACAAGCACGTTGGCATCGCAGTCGAGGCCCGCCGCACGCGCCAGCAAGCCCGTCCAGGCTGCGCGCAGGGCGACCGGATCGACGTGCCATCCCGGCGGCGGCGTTGCGTCGGTATCCCAGGCATCGATTGCCTCAGCGCCGATGCGGGCGATGACGGCGTCTTCCGTCTGGTTCTCGTCCGGGCCGTAATCGATCTCGGTCAGGAAGGGCAATATCAGGAGGGCTGGTGCGCCCGCGCGTCCGGCGAGGATCGCACAGGCGGTTTGCCGGGTGCGCAGCAAGGGCGAACAGAACGCCGCCGTAAATCCTGTGTCGCGAAAGTGTGTGGCCAAGGCGGCCGCTTGCCGCTCGCCGGATGTCGACAAGGGCAAATCAGTACGTGCGCCAACGCGGGTCGGTGTGTCGCCCGGATCGAATGTGTTGCCGTGCCGGACGATGATCAAACGGGCCAATGTGTCAGTTTCCCGCCGGGTCGCTGTATTGCGCGATCAGGCGTTCGGCCAGCGCGACGTCTTCGGGCGTATCTATGCCCGGGATGGCGATCGTGTCGGGTGCCACCTCGACACACTGGATCGACATGCCATTCTCGAGGAGGCGCAATTGTTCCAGCCCTTCCAGCTGTTCGTAGCGTCCCTCCGGCAGGCTGACATACCGGCGCAGGGCGTCCAGCTTGAACGCATAAAGACCGATATGGCGGCATACAGGGGACAGGTCGCCTGCGGCCCGCAGTGTGGCTTCCTTGCGCATCGCGGGCAGGATGATCTTCGAAAACCAGAGCGCCCGACCGTTCACGTCATGCGTGAGGGTCGTGCCGGAAAACGGCGTGTCCAGCTTGTGCGCCCGCAGGGCATCGAGCGCCTCCCAGGACAGCCGCACGTAGGGCGTCGCCGCATCGGCGCCGGATGTCATCGCTGCCTGCGCCACCGCGATGATGTGGGCGGGCGGCGTGAACGGCGAGTCACCCTGCAGGTTGACCACGACCTCTGGCTGGACTCCCATTGCTTCGGCAGCCGCGAGCGCGCGGTCGCTGCCAGTTGGCAGGGCGGGATCGGTCATGACGACCGGAATGTCGCGTGCGCGGCAGTGTTCTTCAATTCGCGCATCGTCGGTGGCGACGGCATACGCGGCATCATCAAGCGCCGCCGCCGCTTTGCCCGCCATGCCGGCCACGCGGCTGACCATGCTCTTCCCGGCGATCAACGTCAGCGGCTTGCCGGGGAACCGGGTCGATCCATACCGGGCAGGAACAACGATCAGGGTTTTCATCTGTCAGCTACCTTGAAGGTTGGTCTACAGTCGGCGCGGCGACATGTTTTCGGCTTCGCGCATATCCTGCATCAGGCCGATCAGCGGCGCGACCCATTCCAGCGTCTCTTCTCCCACGCCTTCCCCGCGCAGGAATTCGGTGAAAGCCGGAACCAGCTTTTCATTGCCGCACTGGTCAACAGCCATTTCAAGCTCGGGCACGACAATGGTCTGGAACGTGTCGGCGAATTTCTGGATCTGCTTGGTCTTCGACGCCAGCTGTATTGCGACAAATGGATCGATGTCGCCATCCTTGCCCTGCAGGCGGCGCAGGTCGTTGATCATGCCGCGATTGTTATACGCGAATGTCTTGATCACCTTCTCGGTCTTGTAATCGACCCATTCAGCCGTGCAGGCTTTTGGCTCCACCGAGGCGCATGCGGCAAGAGCTACAAGGCCGAACGATAATATGACAATCTTGGCGTTCATAAGGCGCGTCCATCCAGACCAGTTTGCGAGCGGCCTACCCTAGAGGCCAGCAACGGTTCAGCAAAGAGCGTATTGGCTGTCGGACAGTATTGGGCCCCGGCGGGGGTGGGATGCCGGGGCCTCTAATGCGAGCCGAAGGGCGCGGCGTGGCGTCTAGTGCCTGGTAATCTCGACTTTATGTTTCGACGCCAGTTTGCTTGCGAACGCCTGCTTTTCCTCATCGCAAAGAAGCTCACTGTGCTCGATGGTTGCAAGCGTTTCCGGTGCGTGAAGGCGGGATGCATCACCCTCGACGCATGCGACGCGGAGGGTTTCCCCATTTGCGGTTTCGCTGCTTAGGATGCGGGTCTCTCCCGGAGCGAGTTCAGTATCGCGGCAAGACAGCGCTAGCGTCTCGATCGACTTTGACACGTTTTGGAAATGGCCTTCGATATCCGTTCCATAGGCTGCCTCGACTCGCGCATCGAGTTCACGGGACCAGGCTGAGATCTGTGCTTCGACTTCCCGGTTCGAGGCTTCGGATTCGGCATCGTACTCAGCTTCCCAGTTGGCCATTTGCGCGTCCACACGGTCCTGCCATGCGTCTGTCGCCGTTTCGAACTCATCAGCCCAGGCTTCCCACTCGGCAGCGCTCCTTGCGGCTGCGTCTTCATTCCCGCGCAAGACGAAGACTTGCAGGTCACCGGCTTCGCCACCGCTTAGCTCCATGACGGGCGGGACGGGGGGCGTGGCAGGCATGGGTGGCATCTCCGGGACCGGTGGAACCGACGGTGGAAGCTTCAGCCTGTGCGACTCCGTGTCGATCAGCTTCGTAAGTGTCCGGATCTCGTGATCGCTCTTCGGGTCAACGGGTTCGAATGGTTCACCCAGCAAAACGAATTGTCGGTCTTTGACCTTGTCTCCGTCAATGAACAGCGTGGCATCGTCGATCATGATACTTGTCGTGAGACCTGGTTCCGGCTCGCCTGCGCTGGCCGAGACGGATGCTGTGGCGACAAGGGCGGCAGAGCCGAGCACAGCCGTCAGTCCAAGCCCGGCCAGGCGGCGTCGCTTTGACGGCGTCGGATAGGTCATCAGGCGCATGCGCTCCTTCAGGGAATGCGTGAGCGGCAGGCTCGCGGCCAGGGGCAGGCGTTCCGGCACGGATATCCGTACGGCCTTCAACAGCGTCGATCCGTAGGCGTGGGGGCTGGCGGCGCCGCATCGCAGAACGTCGCTGTCGCATGCAGCTTCCTGGTCGGTCCGGAAAGCCCGGCGCGCCAGGTAGGCGAGCGGATTGAACCACAGGCACGCGACAAACAATTCTGCCAGTTGGAGCGCCCAGAGGTCGCCGCGTTTGACGTGGGTCAGTTCGTGGGCAAGCGCCGCGCGCTGCTGGGCATCGTCATAGTCAGCCTCAAACCAGGCAGGCAGCAGAACAATCGGACGAAACAGGCCGGTCACAAGCGGGCCATTCGAGATAAGGCTGGTGGCGATCTGCGGGGTTCGCGTCAGGCCAACCTGCCGAGCGACCTGGTCGGCAGTCGTTTGCAGGTGCGAGGAGGCGGGCATGCACTCGCGGTAAACGACGGTCATGAAGCTGTGCTGCGCGGCTATGTTGCGCGCAATCACGATGAGTCCACCGATCAGCCAGATTCCAAGCAGGGTCGCTGCCAATGCGGTGCCCATCTCAATGTTTGGCAGCATGTCGACGACAGGTGCGTTCACCGGCGCGCCATTCCCGACAAAGACGGTGCGCGCAGCACCTGCTTCCGGCGCGAGTGCGGCAAGCGGTGCTTCAAAAAACAGGGGCATGTCACCTGGTAGCGCAGCAGGCTCTGCGACGACCTCAGCGAGGGCAACACTGGGCGCGAGGCCCAGCAGGCTCACCCAGGACATGCTGGTCGGCAGCGGCGGCAAAAGCAGGCGCGCCAGGGGAACGAGCCAAAGAGCGTAGGCAATGCTCGGGCCGAACTCGCGGGCGATCGACTTTCGGGCCAGAAGGACGAGGAGGATCAGGACGGAAACCGCAAGCACCATCTCGATGGCGGATCGCGGATCGGGCATGAGGAATTCGGTGATCATTTCTTCAGGTCCCCCAGGAGTTTTTCGAGTTCTTCAATGTCTTGAGGCGTCAGTCCGCGGCTATCGGCCAAATAGGCCACAAGCGGCGCGGCGCGGCCCGAGAAAACGCGGTCGATGAATTGTCCGGCAGCCTTGGCCTTGTAGGCTTCCTCGTCGATGGCCGGGAAATAGAGGTAGCGTCGTCCGTCTTCCTGCGTAACGGCTGCACCCTTTTCCACGAGCCGCGACAGGAGCGTCTTGACCGTGCGGCTGGTCCAGGCCTTGTCGTTGGCCAGCGCGTCGTGGACATCGCTAGCGGCAATGCCGGGCGTCTCCCACAGTATGCTGAGCACTTCGAGTTCTGCGGCAGATATTTTCATCCTGACTCTCTCCCAAGAATGGACTACACTCGTAGTCGTAATATAAGACTACAACTGTGGTCAACCTATTTGTGATGACAAGATTGTAACCTCCGGCTTTGATGGCGCACTGATGCGCATGTCCCTTCTATTCGCCGGGGGGCTCCTGTAGGATCGCACAGGGTGTTACGGGCGGGAAGCTTGAGGAGAGGGCAATGAGAAAAGCGATGTTTGGCGCGCTTGCGCTGGCGCTGTTACCAATGGGCTGTGAAACAACGGGCGTGCCCGGTAACTTTGGCACGATTCTGGGTGACGCCATGGGCTCGCCAACCGCTCAGGGGGCACTGTCGCAAGCCGAGATCGATGCCGGCCTGCGCGAAGCCCTGACAGTCGGTACGAATCTTGTGGCTGCCCAGATCGGCAAGACGGACGGTTATTTTGGTGATCCGCGCATCCGCATTCCCCTTCCGAAGACCTATCGGGACATCCAGACCAATCTGGCCCGCGTCGGCGCCAGCGGCCCGCTCGACGATCTTGAGTTGCGCATGAACCGTGCCGCAGAAGCTGCGGTCCCGGACGCCAAGACGCTCATCCTTGGGGCCATTCGCTCGATAACCATCAATGATGCGCTGCAAATCCTGAATGGCGGCGACACGGCAGCGACTGACTTTTTGCGCGCCAGGACTGAAACCCAGCTGCGCGCCTCCTTTACCCCCTATGTGAGCCAGTCGCTGGCACAATCAGGTGCCTTTACGGCGCTCGAGCAGTCCGCCAGCCAATACGGTCTCGGCGGAGTCACCAGCAACCTGCAAGGCGACCTCACAAATCATGCCGTCGGCCTCGGCCTGGATGGCATTTTCCTTTACGTCGCAGACGAGGAAAAGAAGATCCGTGAAAATCCGGTCGCGCGTACCAGCGAGATCCTGCGCCGTGTGTTCGGGAACCGTGCTTGATGCGCAGAATCAAGCGTGAATTGAAGTCCGGGGGCGAGATCGCCGGGATCGAATTCGGTGACCCTATCAAGCCATATGCTGCCGTCTGGCTGCATGCGACGGGATTCAACGCGATGACATACCAGTCGCTGCTTGCGCCCCTGGGCCTGCGGGCCCGCGTCGCCGCGCTCGACATGCGCGGTCACGGTCGTTCGACACTCCCTGCCAAGCCGCGCAGCCTTGCTTCGTGGAACCGGTTTCGCGACGACGTCATAGAATGGCTGGACAAGGAGGCTCCGCAAGGCGTGGTTCTCGGCGGCCATTCCATGGGGGGCTGCGTGGCCCTTCTGGTCGCAGGAAAGCGACCAGACCTGGTCAAAGGCCTTGTCCTGGTTGATCCGGTGATCCTGTCGCGCAAAGTGTATTTCTGGAACCACGTCTTCCCACCCGTTTCCATGCTGATCGCGCGCAACAGCATGGCCAAGCAGGCCCGTAAGCGGAAACCCGTGTTCAAGTCGTTCCGGGATGCGCTGGATTCCTATAGCGGCCGCGGTGCCTTCAGCAGCTGGCGCGAACCCTTCCTCGCCGACTATCTGCTCGACGGTCTCGACCGGGTCGACCAGCAGTCAGCCGACAATCCGGAACAGACATGGCGGCTCCTGTGCGAGCCGAAATTTGAAGCAGCAACCTTCGCGGCACAGCGGAACCGCCCATGGCGTGCAATGCGCAAGGTGAAGAAAAAACGCATTCCGATCGCCATCCTGCGCCCGAATTCGCATTCGGTCATCAGCGGCAAGGTGCGCGCCAAATTGATCCAGATGCATCCCAACCTGATGATGAAACAAATCCGCGGCACGTCACATTTCCTGCCCATGGAAGCGCCTTATGAGGTGCGTGACCAGTTCTCGGCCTTCATCGCGCGTCTGGTCGAAGGCTTCACAGTCGAGGAAGACGGGCCGGTCGTGCGCTCGCTGTACGCGCGCCGGCGACGGGTTGGCTAGGCATTTCGCATTAGAAAATCTGCAAGGTCGGTTGTGTCTCCACCGCGCGAGTCCCGTTGCGCATGATATCACTTCGGGTCTAATCGCGAAATATCCTGGAGCGCTTGCGCATGGTAGAGTTCCTGACGTCTTCGCCGGTGCAGATTGCCGTCGTGCTGTTCCTCGTGGCAGTCGTTTTCTTCGGCTTCGTGCGCGAAGCGCTTCCTGCCGATGTTATTGCGCTTCTCGCCATGGGCACGCTGATGCTGACCGGCATCATGAGCGTGAAGGAGACCCTTGGCGTCTTCTCGAATGCCGCGCCGCTGACCATCGCCGCCATGTTCGTCATGTCAGCCGCGCTCGACCGCACGGGTGTCATCGATCAGGCCGGCCGGTGGGTGACTCAGGCGACCACCGGCTGGCCGCCCATTCTGGCGATCATGGTGATGATGCTGGCCGTCATATTCCTTTCCGCCTTCATCAATAATACGCCGGTTGTTGTCGTGCTGATCCCGGTTGCGATCCGGCTCGCCAAGTCGCTCAGGATTTCGCCGTCCAAGCTCCTCATCCCGCTATCCTTCGCATCGATTTTCGGCGGCACCACCACGCTGATCGGCACGTCCACCAACCTGCTGGTCGATGGCGTCGCGCAAAGCGGCGGCATGGCCCCGTTCGGCATGTTCGAGATCACGGCGGCCGGGTCCCTCCTGGCATTGGCGGGCATGATCTATTTTGGCGTCATTGGCTGGTGGGTCCTGCCCAACCGGGACACGCTGGCCGGCATGTTGCCCGACCAGAAGGAGCGCCGCTTCATCGCGCAAATCCTGATCCCCATCGACTCGGTTCTTATCGGGCGCCCCCTGTCAGAGACTGGCTTTTCGGCCCAGCGCGGCTTCTCGATCATCGACGTGCTCCGCGAGGGCGTGTCGCTGAAGGCCTCCCTTGGCAAGCTGGTCCTGCGCGGCGGTGACCGGATCGTTCTGCGCTCACCCGTTTCGGAAATGCTCAGCCTTAAGGAACTCGGCCACGTCGCGATCGGTGCTGCTGCAGACGAGCGGGCCGCATTCGAGCCCGTCCAGACCAGCGAAGTCATCATCGCCGAAGGCGTGATCGGTCCGCAATCTCGCCTCATCGGACGCCGTCTGCTCGGACTCGGCCTGGCCCGCCTCTACGGCGTTTACATCATGGCCGTGCACCGGCGCGGTGAGAACATGGCGGATCAGCTCAGCGAGATGCGGCTCGATGTGGGCGACACGGTTCTGGTCGAAGGCCCCGCAGCTGGCATGCGCCAGATGTTCGAAGACGGTGCCCTGAACAACCTGACCGCGACCAGCGACCGGTCCGTGCGGCGCGGAAAGGCGTGGATCGCCGTCATTGCCCTGTTGCTCGTGATGGGGCTGGCAGCGCTGGAAGTCCTGCCCATCGCAGCCCTCGCCATTATCGGTGCAACGGCGGTCGTCGCGCTCGGCTGTCTCGACCATCAGGAAGCCTACCAAGCCATCCGCTGGGATATTCTCATGCTGATCTTTGGCATGCTTGCGCTCGGTCAGGCGATGGAGAAGACAGGCGCGATCCAGCTCCTGATTGACGGCGTCGCCGGCCCGATGGGCCATCTTGGTCCGCTTGCGCTGCTCGCCATGCTCTATCTCGTCACGTCCATGCTCACCGAATTCATTAGCAACAATGCCGCTGCCGTCCTGCTGACACCCATCGCCATCGGCTTCGGCACGCATCTCGGCATCGACCCGCGTCCCTTCGTGGTTGCCGTCATGTTTGCGGCCAGCGCCAGTTTCGCTACGCCCATCGGCTACCAGACGAACACGCTGGTCTACACGGCGGGCGGCTACAGGTTCGCGGATTTCATCAAGGTCGGGCTGCCGCTGAACATTCTCCTGTTCATCGTGTCGATGTTCGTCATCCCGTACTTCTGGCCGCTCGGCTGACGCCTACCAGAGCGGGCGGTCGGGCTCGGCCGTGCGGGCCAGTTTCTCCATCAGACACGCCAGCTGTTCCCGCTCGGCCGTGCTCAACGTCGCGACAAGGTCGCGCTCGGCGCCCAGCGCGATCGGTACGATCTTGTCATAGACGCCCTTGCCCTTGATGGTGAGTGAGAGAATGGAGCGGCGCCCGTCGTCGGGGGATGCCTTGCGCGCGACATGCCCGCTGTCGATCAGGCCCGAAACGGCGCGGCTGACGGCCACCTTGTCCATCGCGGTCACCTGACCGATCTCCGTCGCCGTGATCCCGGCATTCTCCCCCAGGACGGCCATCACCCGCCATTGCCAGACCGAAAGGCCGAATTCCCGGTCATACATGTCGGCGATTTTCCGCGACACCGTGTTGGACAGGACCGACAGGCGATACGGCAGGAAGTCGCGCAGGCGCAATGTGGTTTTCGGGGAGCGTTCGGGCATTTATCGGATCCGGTTTCAGCCTTGCCTCTTGAGACAATATTAGTTACATATGAAACTATATTAGTCCATCGCAAAGGGAATGAACCATGGCCGACCTGTTTGACAACCCCGCTGGGCTCGACGGATTCGAGTTCATCGAGTTCTCCGCGCCCGAGAAAGGCGTGCTGGAGCCCGTCTTCGAGACGATGGGATTTACCCTTGTCGCCCGTCATCGCTCCAAGCAAGTGGAGCTCTGGCGTCAGGGCGGCATAAACCTGATCACCAATTACGAGCCGAAATCGCCGGCCTGGTATTTCAGCCGCGAGCATGGCCCGTCGGCTTGCGGCATGGGCTTTCGCGTCAAGGACGCCCGCAAGGCGTACGACCATTTGCTGAAGCAGGGCGCCGAACCGGTCGAGATGCGCACCGGTCCAATGGAACTGCACATCCCCGGCATTCGCGGCATCGGCAATTCGATCATCTACCTGATCGACCGCTATGATACCGGCCAGGAAGAGCTCTCGATCTATGACATCGACTTTGAATACCTACCGGGCGTTGATCGCAATCCGGTTGGCGCGGGCTTCAAGGTGGTCGATCACCTGACCCACAATGTCTATGGCGGCCGCATGAAATACTGGGCGGACTATTACGAGAAGCTCTTCAACTTCCGCGAAATCCGCTATTTCGACATCAAGGGCGAATACACCGGCCTCACCTCCAAGGCGCTGACGGCGCCTGACGGCAAGATCCGCATTCCGCTGAATGAGGAAGGCGAAGGCGGCAAGGGCCAGATCGAGGAATTCCTGCGCGAGTTCAACGGTGAGGGCATCCAGCATATCGCTCTCATCTGCGACGATCTCGTCGCCTGCTGGGACCGCCTGAAAAAACTCGGCGTGCCCTTCATGACACCGCCGCCAGATACCTATTACAAAATGCTCGACGAGCGCCTGCCGGGGCACGGCCAGCCCATCGACGAGCTCCAGATGCGCGGCATCCTGCTTGACGGCACGACTGAAGGCGGCGAGCCGCGTTTGCTGTTGCAGATCTTCGCGCAGGCCCAGGTCGGCCCGGTCTTCTTCGAATTCATCCAGCGCAAGGGCGACTACAAGGACGGCTTTGGCGAAGGCAACTTCAAGGCCCTGTTCGAGAGCATGGAGCGCGACCAGGTTGAGCGCGGTGTGCTGAAGGTCGAGGAGAAGGTCTGATGGCCGCGCCTGACCTCCAGGGCGTCCACCACGTCGCCTATCGCTGCAAGGATGCGAAGGAAACGGTCGAGTTCTACCACGATGTCCTCGGCATGGATTTCCAGCTTGCCATCGCGGAAGACCATGTGCCCTCCACGGGGGCCTATGACCCGTACATGCACATCTTCCTCGATGCCGGGAACGGCAATGTGCTCGCCTTCTTCGAGCTGCCCGAACAGCCCGACATGGGCCGCGACGAGAACACGCCCCAATGGGTTCAGCATATCGCCTTCAAGGTCGCCACGATGGATGACCTGATGGCCGCCAAGGCACGCGCAGAAGAACATGGCTTGGATGTGATCGGCCCGACCAATCACGGCATCTTCCGCTCGATCTACTTCTTCGACCCCAACGGCCACCGCCTCGAACTCGCCTGCAATACCGGCACGCCGGAACAGATGGCCGAACTGAAGCGCGTCGCACCCGAGATGCTCGAAGAGTGGAGCCGCACCAAGAAAGCCCCGCGCCACGCCGCCTGGCTGCATGAGAAAATCGCGACGGAGAATCACTGACTTGCTTTAGCCGCTCATCCTGAGCGAAGTCGAAGGACGGGCGGCGGGCGGTGTGCCATAAACGTTATTCTGGAACCGCGCGTCCCCGTCCTTCGACTTCGCTCAGGATGCGGTCGCTTTGAGAGAACTGGACATCAGATGAAACTCGCTACCCTCAGGAACGGCGCCCGCGATGGCCGCCTTGTTGTTGTCTCGAAAGACCTGACCAAATGCACCGATGCCGCACGCATCGTACCGACGCTTCAGGCCGCGCTCGACAATTGGGCTGTCTATGCACCCCAGCTCGCCGCGCTCGCCGAACAGGTCGAGATCGGCTCCGTCCCGACCTTCCGTTTCCACGAGCATGATTGTGAAAGCCCGCTGCCGCGCGCCTATCAATGGGCCGACGGCTCGGCCTATATCAACCACGTCGAACTCGTCCGCGCAGCGCGCGGCGCCGAAGTGCCGGAAAGTTTCTACGACGATCCGCTGATGTACCAGGGCGGCTCGGATGCCTTCCTCGGCCCACGCGATGATATCCCGCTCGCCGACCAGAGCTGGGGCTGCGACATGGAAGGCGAGATTGCCGTCATCACCGACGACGTGTCTGCAGGCGTGTCGGAGAAGGACGCGGCCGGCCATATCAAGCTCGTCCTCCTCTGCAATGATGTGTCCCTGCGCGGCCTCATTCCCGGCGAACTCGCCAAGGGGTTCGGCTTTTTCCAGTCCAAGCCGCCGAGCGCCTTCAGTCCCGTCGCCGTCACGCTGGATGAACTCGGCAACGCCTGGAAAAACAGTCTCGTTCATCTGCCACTGCGCGTCGATTACAATGGCGAGGCCTTCGGTCGCGCCGAAGCCGGGCAGGACGCCACGTTCAGTCTCGCGCGCCTTGTCGCCCATGCCGCGAAGACCCGCCCGCTCAGCGCCGGCACGGTCATCGGATCAGGCACGGTGTCCAACAAGGGCGCCGATGGCGGCGCTGGCAAACCGGTCAGCGAGGGCGGGCGCGGCTATTCCTGCATCGCCGAGATTCGCATGATTCAACAATTGTTGAAAAAAGAGCCCCTGACCCCCTTCATGTCGCCGGGTGATGTGGTACGCATCGAAATGCTGGATGGCGAAGGCCATTCGATTTTCGGCGCAATTGAGCAGAAGGTGGCATCGGCCTGATGGCGAGCAAGGTTTACAAGACGGCAGCAGAGGCCCTCGAAGGCCTCACATTCGACGGCATGACCGTGATGGCCGGGGGCTTCGGCCTCTGCGGCATTCCCGAGAACCTGATCGCGGCCCTCCGCGACAGCGGCGTGAAAGATATTATCGCGATTTCGAACAATGCGGGCGTCGACGGCTTCGGCCTCGGCCTGCTGCTGGAGACGCGCCAGATCCGGAAAATGATCTCGTCCTATGTCGGCGAGAACAAGGAATTCGAGCGCCAGTACCTCTCCGGCGAGCTGGAACTGGAATTCAACCCGCAGGGCACGCTGGCCGAACGGTGCCGGGCAGGGGGCGCGGGCATTCCCGGCTTCTACACCAAGACCGGCGTCGGAACCGTGATTGCCGACGGCAAGGAGCACCGCGAGTTCAATGGCGAGACCTATATCCTCGAAACCGGCCTCGTCGCCGACCTTTCCATCGTCAAGGCCCAGAAGGGCGATGCGCAGGGCAACCTGATCTTCAACAAGACGGCCCGCAACTTCAATCCGAACATGGCCATGGCCGGCAAGGTGACGGTCGCCGAAGTGGAGGAACTTGTGCCCACCGGCAGCCTTGACCCGGATGAAATCCACCTGCCCGGCATTTTCGTGCAGCGCATCTTCCAGGGTACTTTCGAAAAGCGGATCGAACAGCGCACCGTGCGCAAGCGGGAGACTGTTTAATGCCTTGGACACGTGATGAAATGGCGGCCCGCGCCGCGCAGGAACTGGAAGACGGTTTCTATGTGAACCTCGGCATCGGCATTCCGACGCTGGTGGCGAACTATATTCCCGAGGGCGTCGACGTGACGCTGCAGTCGGAAAACGGCATGCTCGGCATGGGCCCGTTCCCGTATGAGGGCGAGGAAGACGCCGACCTGATCAATGCCGGCAAGCAGACGATCACCACGCTACCGCGTTCCAGTTTCTTCGACAGCGCCACCAGCTTCGCGATGATCCGCGGCGGCCATATCAACCTCGCCATCCTCGGCGCGATGGAAGTGGCAGAGAACGGCGACATCGCCAACTGGATGATCCCCGGCAAGCTGGTCAAGGGCATGGGCGGGGCGATGGATCTGGTGGCCGGCGTCAAGCGCATCGTCGTTGTCATGGACCACGCCAACAAGAAGGGCGAAACCAAGGTGCTGAAGGAATGCACGCTGCCGCTGACCGGCAAGAATGTCGTCGACCGGATCATCACCGATCTCTGCGTCATGGATGTCGTGCCCGGCGGCCTGAAGGTCATCGAACTTGCGCCCGGCGTCACGATGGACGAGGTGAAATCAAAGACGGAAGCGACGCTCGTCGACTAAAGGCGCTACACGCCTTCGACGAAAATCACACGGTAATCGGCGGCCTGATACCGGTGTTCCCGCGCCGCGGCGTATTCCGGGCTGTCATACCAGGCCTTTGCGGCGTCCATGTCCGGAAAGCTAAGGATGACCACGCCGTCGGCATCGGCGCCTTCACGCACCTCATGTGCGCCATAGAAGGCCAGCGGCGTGATCTTGTGATCGCCGCGCGCACCCTTGGCAGCTTCGGCATAGCGGGCCATGGCGTCTTCATCGCGCAGGCGCTCCCGTATCAGGATGACATAGGCAGGCATGGTCGAACTCCCATTGATAAGCGTTTTCGGTTGGGCCGTTGCATCGGGCACATCAGGAAAATGTGCAAGAGTGCCCACACGATACGGCCGCGCCATGTTGCCTGAGTGGGTGTCAGGCTCTATTGGTTACGTTTGAAACTATCGATCCCTTAGGACATGCCATGAACCCCGCATTCGAATCTCTCAACGCGCTTCCGCCGGACGCGCTGCTTGGTCTCATGACCGCCTATCGCGCCGATCCGCGCACCGACAAATTCGATCTCGGTGTTGGCGTCTACAAGAACGATGACGGGCACACGCCGATCATGTCTGCCGTGGCGAAAGCCGAGGCGATCATTCTCAAGCAGCAGACCACCAAGGTCTACGAAGGTCCGCGCGGCAATCCGGATTTTTGCGCGGCAATCGAGCGGTTCGTGTTCGGCGACAGTTCGCACCTGATCGAGAAGGGCCGTCTCATCTCGATGACGACGCCCGGCGGCTGCGGCGCGCTCTATCTCGGCGTTGGCCTGATGAAGCGCCTCGGCGTAAAGACCGTGTGGCTGAGCCGCCCGACATGGCCCAACCATTCGAATCTTGTAAAGAATACCGGCTTGGCAATCGCCGAATATGACTATGTCGACGCCGAAACAGGCCGCGTCGATTTCGAAAGCCTGATGGCCAGCCTCTCAAAAACTCGGCGCGGTGACGGCATCATCATCCAGGGCCCGTGCCACAATCCGACCGGTATCGACCTCAGTGTCCAGCAATGGATTGATCTGGCGATGCTCACCGTCGAGCGCGGCATCATCCCCATGCTGGATATTGCCTATCACGGGTTTGCGGGCGGCCTAGAGAGCGACATGGAAGGCGCGCGACTCTTCCTCAAGATCGCCGAAGATTCGATGGTCTCCTATTCCTGCTCAAAGAATTTCGGACTCTATCGCGAACGCACCGGCTGCTTTCTCGGACAGGCTTACACGGCGCGGGCCGCCGACGCCGTCATGACGCATGTCGCAGACATCTCGCGCACCAGCTATTCCATGCCGCCCGCCCATGGCGCCGCGATCGTCGCCACCATCCTCGGCGATCCGGCCCTGCGCGCCGAATGGGAAGCCGAATTGACAGAGATGCGTGAACGCATGATCAGCCTGCGCCAAACCTTGTCAGACGCGCTCGTGGCGAAAACCGGTTCGAACCGCCTCGCCGCGCTGGCTGAACAGAACGGCATGTTCAGCCAGATCCCGGTCACGCCAGAGGCGGCGAAGGACATGCGTGAAAAGCACGGCCTCTACCTGCCGGCATCAGGCCGCATCAATATTGCGGGCCTGCGCCAGGCAGACATTCCCCGTATCGCGGAAATCATGTCGGACTATCTCTAATCGGGCAACCAAAGTCCTGAATATCCGAAGGCTCACCCTGAGCGTGCGGGTCATATGCCCTAAAGTGACAGGCCGCGCGGCGCGAGGCGTTCAAGGTCTTCCAGCATCTTCGGCGGTGACGGGATCGCCTTGCGTGCATCGAGGTCCAGCGTGATCGCGACTACCTGGCTTGTGGCCCATGGAAGGCCCGTCTCGGGGTCCATCATCCAGTGCACCAGTGAATGGGTCTTTTCAGCGGTCCCGCCGAGCGATGTATGGATCTCGAACGGATCGCCCGCTTTCGGCCAGCGATGATAGCGCAGCCGGTTTTCCAGCACTGCCGCGCCCATCCGGACGCCGCCAGCGGCCTCGGCCACCTGTTTGCGCCATTCGTAAAGGAGGTTGGGCACGCTGTCTGAAATCCGCCCGATGATCCAGCCCGGCGCCATGCGCCCGTGCACGTCGATATGGTGCTGCGGAACAATGCCCTTGCCGATGAGGGGAATGCCCAGATCGCGGGCTGTCTCGATGCGGATGTCCTTGGTCGCCAATGCGGGGGCGTTCGGATCGAACGAGCGCGGCGCTGCCTCGGCAGGCGGCGTATCGATATGGGCCTCCAGCGCCATGCGGGCCCGTGTGCTCCACGGAAAGGCTTCCCGCCCCTTGGTGTCGATATGCGCCACGCGTGTCAGGTAGGCTGCTGACAGTGCTCCATCGCTGTGACGCAGTTCCTGGTAGAACACGGCGTCACTGGTCCCCACGCTCACGACACAGCCATTCATGCTGATCGGACGGCCGGGCAGCACTTCGCGAATGAAGCGCACATGCTGGTCCACCGCCACCAGGGTTGACGGTGCGTCTTCCCGGAATGCATGCGGCATCGCCAGTTCATGGCTGAAAGCGGCGAGCCCTTCCATCTGCTTTTCGATATAGAGGCGCACATTCATGTGCCCCATCTCGTCGCAATCCCATTGGTTGCAACTGCCCCGCCAAAGTGTGATCACGCAGCACAATCCCGACATATGCCGCGCACTTCGATGACCGCACGGGTCATCTGAAAGCCTGCTGCGGCGGTTTCAGCTTGCAACGCGTCGCTGGTGGCAACGGCGTGCAATTCTTCGGCGCCACCGCATTGATCGCAGATCAGGAACACAGCCGAATGGGTATGGCTCGTATGGCCACAGGCGACATAAGCGTTCAGGCTCTCGATCTTATGGGCGAGGCCGGATTCCTGCAGGAAATCGAGTGCCCTGTAGACCGTCGGCGGCTTGGCCGAACCTTCCCCGTCGAGATTTGCCAGCAGGTCATAGGCCTTGGCCGGCTCGGCGCTTTCCAACAGCAGGCGCAGCACTTTGCGGCGGATACGAGTCATCCGGCCGCCGCGCCGCATGACCAGCGCCTCTGCATCGTTCAGGAACGTGTCCACGTCCTGCGGGCTGCAGGGCGTGTTGGCGTGGGTGTGATCATGTGTCTGTGCGTTGGCCATGTACGCAATGTCGTGTGTTTTGACTCCAATGTGAAGGGGTAAGCGGTTTTGCCTACTTTCGGGGCCTAGACGCTTTGCGCAAATCACCCGAGATTCGTTTCTGAGGCGAATCGAGAGGATGTGTAGATGGAATTGTCGGAACGCGGCGGACTGGAACTCTGGCGTCGGGCTGTGACGGCGTCCGTGCGCTCGGACGCGCCGGACCTGACGGCCCGCCAGCAGGCGATCCTGATGACCATCGCGCTTGCCCCTGGCCCCCACACCGTGCGTGGCTTGGCCGACCATCTCGACATCGCGAAACCCGCTGTCACCCGTGCGCTCGACACCCTGTCTCGGCTCGATTTCATCCGCCGCGTCAAGGATGACAATGACCTGCGCAATATCTTCATTGAGCGCACACCGGCCGGAATGACCTATCTTCGGGCCTTTGCCGGCCTTGTTCTTGCCGCAGCTTCAGGTGAGAGTGACGAAACAATGGCGCCGCGGCGCGGCGGCAAATCCACCGCAGCAGCCTAGGCGCGTTACCGCCCGAGGCCCAGTGCATGCCTGAACTGACTGACAGCCGCCTTGCCCGTCCCGCAGGCGAAAGCACTGTGTTGGACGTCGTCGTCGGCACTGCCGCCGTCCGGGAAGCCCCGAATGCAACAGCGCGCCTCGCGACTCAGGTCCTTTTTGGCGAAAGTGTCGATGTCTTTGATCGGCAGGGTAGCTTCAGCCGCATTCGTTGCCATCGCGATCATTATGTTGGCTGGATGCGGTCCGACGCGATGTCGCCGGCAACCGCCCCGCCAACCCACAAAGTAGTGGCCCTGCGCACATTTGCTTATACCGCGCCTGACCTGAAGTCGCCAGTGAAGGCCATGCTCAGCCTCGGCGCCCGCGTCACGGTCACGGGAGCCGATGGCGACTATGCCAATTGCGCGCTGGCTGGCTGGATCCACACGCGCCATCTTGTCTCGCTGGATATGCGCGAAGCCGACGCCGTCTCGGTCGCCGGGCGCTACCTCAACACGCCCTACCTGTGGGGCGGACGCGACAGTCTCGGCCTCGACTGTACCGGTCTCACCCAGCAGGCATATGAAGCTGTGGGCGTCCTCCTGCCGCGCGACAGCGACATGCAGTTCGCCTGGGCCGGGGAAGACATCGCAGACTGGACAGCACCGGGCGCCCTGCAACGCGGCGATCTCGTGTTCTGGAAGGGCCATGTCGGCATCATGACCGACAGCCAGCACCTCCTGCATGCGAATGCCTGGCACATGGCCACGGCCCGCGAACCGCTCGAAGAGGCAATTGTCCGGATCAAAACGCAATACGCCGAGCCCATAGGGGCCCGGCGTATTGATATTGATCGTCTCGCGGGACAGGTGCCCCACTGGATGGCTGAACCAGCCGCCTAGTTGTGGCTCTCTTCAGCGGCAGGTGCTTCTGCCGGCGCTGATTCGGTCGCCGTTGCTTCTGGTGCGATGTCAGCCGGTGCGTCCGGGGCCGTTTCAACGGGCGCGTCGCCTTCTACAGCGTCCGTGGCGGCACCTGCTTCACCCTCTGCAGGTGCAGCTTCGCCCTCAGCGGGAGCGGCTTCGTCCGATGCAGCTGCCAGCGGGGCAGGGAGCGCGGGCGCATTCGGGGAGTTCGCTGCCAGATAGGCAATCACGTTCACGCGGTCCGAATCACGACGCAGGCCGGCGAACGACATGGACGTGCCACGCGCATAGGCGCTGGGATTGTTGAGCCAGTGATCCAGCTCTTGATAGGTCCAGTCGCCACCGATGCCTGACAGGACAGCGGAATAGGCAAAGCCGGGATGCACGGCCTTGGCGGCCCCGACCACGCCATGCAGGTTCGGGCCGGTTCCGTTGGCGCCGCCGTCTGCGACGTTGTGGCAGGTGGCGCACTGGGCGTTGAAGGTACGTTCGCCCTTGGAGGCATCAGCGCTGGCCAGCGCGGCACCCAGGTCGAACACCTCTTCAACCGGCGCGCTGGCGGCGCCGCTGTCGGCGACTTGGACGCAATAGGCATACTTTGCGCACATCTGCTCGCTCATTGAGGTCGCTTCAGCGTGCTCCTCGCCGTGAGGTACTTGGTCTGCACCATGGCTGAACACGATGCCCGAAAGCTGGTGCAGGGCCATGAGGCCGAGCGCCGTGGCGAGCAATGCGCCTAGGATCTTGTTGACACCGAGTTCTCCCATGGGGGCATTCCTTCGAATCTATCTGGTCATGTGTCTTGGCGCGCGCCTTTTGGCACGCTAACGGAGTGCAGACAACATAAAGGCTGTGAGGAAGGGGCGCTTCTCCTTTCGTCGCGGCGATCCGACGCACGCAGGACAGGTAAAAAAGGACGCCGAATGGCCAATCACATAGCCTATCAGGGAGAACCGGGGGCAAATTCGCACATTGCCTGCAACGAGGCCTATCCGCGCTTGTCACCGTTGCCCTGCCGCACGTTCGAAGACTGTTTCACCGCGGTTGAGAAGGGTGAGGCCGATCTCGCCATGATTCCGGTTGAAAACACGATCGCCGGACGCGTCGGCGACATCCACTACCTGTTGCCCACCACCAGCCTCCAGATCGTCGGTGAGCACTATCTGCCCATCCGCTTCCAGTTGATGGGCCTGCCGGGTGTCAAACTTGAGGAAATCCGTAAGGCCCGGTCCCACATCATGGGCCTTGGCCAGTGCCGCAACTTCCTGAGAGCCCACAATATCGAGTCCGTCACATCTGCGGACACGGCCGGCGCAGCACGCGAAGTGACAGAAGGCGGCGACCGGTCCGTCGCAGCCATCGCGCCGCGCCTCGCCGCCAAGGTCTACGGTCTCGACATTCTCGCCGAAGATATCGAGGACGCCGCCCACAATACGACCCGGTTCATCATCATGGCCCGCGAGCCATCTGATATTGAAGCCGGGCAGGGACCGGCCAAGACAGCCTTCCTGTTCGAGGTCCGCAACATTCCGGCGGCACTCTACAAGGTCATGGGCGGGTTCGCGACGAATGGCGTCAACATGACGAAGCTCGAGAGCTACCAGATCGGCGGCTCTTTCACGGCGACGCAATTCTATGCCGAGATCGAGGGCCACCCCGACGAGCGCCCGGTCCAGAACGCGCTCGAAGAGCTGGGCTTCTTCTCGCAGTCGCTGAAACTCCTCGGCGTGTTTCCCGCGAAGCCCACTGTCGGATTCTAGCAGGCCTGGGTCTCGAATCGCAGCGCGTCGGCAACATGCTCTGCAAACAGTTTGGCCTTGCCGCGCAGCTTGCCGGACGTCCACACGCAATGGATCGGACTCGGCGTCGCCGTCCACTCGGGCATGACGCGCACAAGGCTGCCATCATTGACGCAGTCCGAGACGAGCCAGCTGGCGGACAGGAACAGGCCGAGGCCATTTTGCGCTGCCTGCAGCAGGAGGTCTCCCGACGAGGCCCTGAACCGCCCATCGACCTTGACGCTGACGGTCTCTTCGTCGCGCGACAGCACCCATTCATTGGTCGTGGTCTGGCGGAACATGACAGCATCATGCTGCGCCAGGTCGCGCGGGTGCTGCGGCATGCCGCGGGCCGCGAGGTAGTCGGGTGCAGCCCACAAGGCCCGGGGGGCTTCGCCGACCTTCTTGGCCATCAGGCTGGAATCGACGAGCGTGCCGATGCGGAAGGCGAGGTCGACGCCTTCGCCAACGAGATCGGTATAGGCGTCGTCGGTTAGCACATCCACGCGCACATGCGGATACAGCTTCATGAAGCTGGCGATCCGAGGCCCGATGACCAGTCGTGCCATCGACGAGACACAGGAGATTCGCAGAAGGCCCACCGGTTCATGGTCCAGGCCGCGCGCCTCGGCCTCGGCATCGTCGAATTCCACGAGTATATCGCCGGCTCGCTTGTAAAACCGTTCGCCGGCCTCGGTCAGGCTCAGCGACCGTGTCGTGCGCAGGAACAGCGCAGCGTCGAGGCTCGCCTCCAGGTCCTGGATCCGGCGCGAAACGGTTGGCTGGCCGAGGCCCAGATCGCTAGCGGCTTTGGAAAAGCTGCCTGCATCCGCAACGCGAATAAACAGGCGCATGGCATCAATACGGTCCACCCCCGGGCCTCCTATGCATATTCTGAATGAAGCATATGGGGTGTGTCCGCGTTCTGCGAAGGGCAAAAACATCTAAATCTCGGTCGACAGGGGCGCACTTGCCTGCCCGTCCACACTTGATCGAGAAACCTGTCCCCATGAGCGAAATGAAAATTCATGACGAGACGACTGCGCCGCCGGCGGCGCGACCCTTGCTTGAGCAGGTGAAGCGCGCAAACGGCTTCGTCCCGAACATGCTGGGCGTGCTGGCGGAAAATCCGGCCGCGCTGGAGGGCTATCTCAGCCTGTCGCGCATTTTCGAGGGTGCCGGGTTTTCGCCATTGGAGCGCCAGGTCGTCCAACTGACGGTCAGCATCGAGAACGCTTGCCATTTCTGCGTTGCCGCGCATTCGGCCGCAACGGCGGCTGAAAGCCCGGACGTGTCCGTCATCGAAGCGATACGTACCAATCAGAGGATCGCCGACCCCAGGCTGGAAGCCCTGCGCGTCTTCACGCGCCGCATGGTGCAGCAGCGCGGCTTCGTGTCGGATACGGATGTCTCGGTATTCCTGAATGCGGGCTGGGAAAAGGCGGCCATTCTCGGCGTCGTCCTCGGCGTCGCGCTCAAGACGATGTCGAACTATGCCAACCATGTGGCCGAGACGCCTCTCAACCCGGACTACAAGCCGTATGCCTGGGCACCCTGCACGCGCGCGTGTGCAGGCGATTGCGCATGAAGTCTGTGCGCCACGATCCTCCCCCCGCGCCGCTCACGGAATTGTGGACCGGGCTCACGGGCGTTTGCTTTGCGCGCGAGCACCGCTTCATGAGATGTTGGGCTTGGAAATCCGGGAGGGGCGCTCATAATGCTCGACAAGATCAAGAATTACGCACCGCACGTATTCAGCCTCATTGCCTCAGCCGTGTTCCTGGACAGCCTGCGCTACAAGTTCACCAACGCGCCCGAAACGCAGGTCATCTTTGGCCGGCTGGATGCGTGGGCTGGCAGTTTCGGAGCAGGGGGCCTGTTCGCGCAGACCGGCCTGTTCAGCCAGTACGTCATCGGTTCGGCCGAGCTTGTCGCATCGGCCTGCCTCCTGCTGGGCGTGTTTACGGCCTTTCGCCGTTTGCAGACGCTCGGTGCCCTGATGGCCGTTGCTGTGATGAGTGGCGCGGTGAGCTTCCACCTGTTTACGCCGCTCGGCATCGATCCGAACAATGATGGCGGCGGACTGTTCGCCATGGCCGTCACAGTCTGGGCCGGTTCGCTTACGCTTCTCATCGTCCGGCGAAAGACCCTGTTCAACATTGTAGGCGGCATCCGCGATGTCATCCTGACAGGACCTGACATCCCGTCGCCCAACGCATTTGCGAAAACCCGGATCCACCCCGTCTGAGTTTTCGCCCGGTCGCCGGCACCTTCATTCGTGGCCCCCCCCTTCCTGCCTCGAATGTCTCTTCCAGAGGTGTCGGCGACCCCATTTCCCTCACCGCAATCCCGAGAGAACCGCCATGAAACTCCGCTCCCTCCTCATCGCTGCCGCGCTCGCCGTCTCGCCCGTCATCGCGTTCGCGCCGCCTGCATCCGCAGAACCTGCGATATATACAGGCCGGTTCTCATCGACCGCCCTGCAAGGCTATGATCCTGTCGCCTATTTCGAGACCGGCGCACCTGCCAAAGGCTCGAAGGATTTCACCGCGGAGTACAACGGCGCCAACTTCCAGTTCACGACTGCTGAACACCGCGATTCCTTCGTCGCCGACCCGGCTGCCTATGCGCCGCAATATGGTGGCTACTGCGCCTGGGCCATGGCGGATGGGAAGTACGCGAAGGGTGACGCGCGCTTCTGGAAGATTGTCGATGGCAGGCTCTACCTGAATTACAATTCCGACATTCAGGGTAAATGGAACGTCGACGTTCCGGGCTTCATTTCGAAAGCGGATTCCGAATGGTCCAGCCTTAACCAGTAAGGCAGTCTTCGCCACATATCTGAACAAGATATTACCAAAGGCCCGCCGCTCGGATGAGGGGTGGGCCTTTGTGTTTTGGCGATAATTTCAAGGCTTGGGACGCAGCGCGTTGCGCGGTGGCAACACATTTCCTCCGTCGTCAAACATGACGTCTAATTCACTCAACTTGGAAAAAATCGTCACTAGATTCCGGTCTCCCGGAGACGGGATAACAAAAGGAATACCTCCCATGAAATTTGCACTTACCACGGCCATCAGCCTCGTCGCCTTCGCCGCTGCACCTGCCCTCGCGCAGGACTCGGGCTTCTACGGAACGATCGGCTACGGCAACTATAGCGCGGACGATGCCGATCTCGGCGCCGTCCAGCTGCGTGGCGGCTACAACTTCAATGAATTCCTCGGTGCGGAAATCGAAGCGGCCGTCGGCATTGCCGACGAGTCCACGACGATAGCCGGTATCAATGCGAGCGTTGAACTGGAAAACTCCTACGGCGCCTATGCCGTGGGCCGGATTCCATTCGCTGAAAAGGCCGATGTCTTCGGCCGGATCGGTTATGTGAGCACGGAGATCAAGGCCACGGCAGGCGGCGTATCCGCTTCGGCTGATGACGATGCTGCGGCGCTCGGTATTGGTGGCGACTATTATTTCGCGCCCAACCAGGGCATCCGCGTTGGCTATACCTATCTCGACTATGACGACTCGATCGACGTGATCGACATTGCCTACGTCCTGAAATTCTAGGTCTGGCCGATAACGGTCCGGTCGGGCGGGCAGCCCTTGATTGACTGCCCGGCTGGATGGCCCCCGCATTCTGAGAGGGTGCGGGGGTTCCATTCCCGATTCGGAATGCGTCATTTTCGCACAAAAAAACGGGCGAGACGTGCTCGCCCGCTTTCCGAATTGTTGTCCGCAGACTTATTTCTTTTTTGCAGCCGGCTTTTTTGCAGCTGGCTTCGCAGCAGCTTTTTTCACGGCTGGTTTCGCAGCAGCTTTTGCAGCAGGCTTTTTGACGGCCGGCTTCTTTACCGCTGGTTTTTTCGCCGCTGGTTTCGCAGCGGTTTTCGTCGCAGTCTTGGTTGCCGGTTTGGCAGCAGGTTTTTTTGCTGCCGGCTTAGCGGCTGGTTTCTTTACTGCCGGCTTTTTGGCGGCAGGTTTTTTTGCAATTGCCATTTCCGATCTCCTGTCAGTGGCGAGCCAATAATATTGTGATTCGCGGGAAATCAACTCTTGATTTTCACCTGACGCGCGAGCGTGATTGGGTGCTCCGTATACGATTAATCATCCCTAAGAGCCCAAGTCTTCAATATATGATGGGCTATTGCCATTGCGGGCGGGCAAAAAATCTCGGGATGTTGGCCAGAAAGAATTTCACGCGCTTCGGCGCGGGTGATCCATCTTGCTTCATCGAGCTCGGTTTTATCGACCGTGATTTCGAAATTTTCGGCTTCGAGAATCAATCCCACCATGAGCGATGAGGCGAACGGCCAGGGCTGGCAGGCGACATATTCCGCGCTTGCCGGGTCGCACACGATACCTGCCTCTTCGAACAGCTCGCGCGCTGCGGCCTGTTCGATCGTTTCGCCCGGTTCGCAGAATCCCGCGAGACACGACATGAACCCAGCCGGCCACATCGCCTGACGGCCGATCAGGCATTTGCCATCCTTCACCGCCAACATGATTGCAACCGGATCGGTGCGCGGGAAATGCTCGGCACCGCATTCCGGGCACTGGCTTTTCCATCCGGCATCAACCACGCCGACCCGTCCACCGCACTTGGCGCAAAAGCCATGGCTGGCATGCCACATGAACAGGCTGCGGGCGGTTGAAACAAGATTCGCTTCCATGGCCGAAATCGCACCGACCGCCATACGGAATTCACCGAAGCTTCCGACGCCGGCGATCAGGGAAGAGTCGACATCGAATTTAGGGGGCAGGTTCAGGGCGAAGACCGGCGCACCGGTCTTGTCCTCGCCCAAGAACAGCCAGGGCGAAGCAGGTGACAGTTTGCGCGCCTCCGAGCCCATCCAGAACAATCCCTGCTTTTCGACAAAGGGTTCGCCATTACGCATGAGGAAGAACAAGACATTGTCCTGCTGCATGGCGGCTTCCAGCCAGGCTTCGTCTGTGCGGTGATGCGCTGCGCGATCGAGCGGGTTCGCCGCGAGCGGCATATCGTTTGAATTTGTCATGGATTGGGACACTACCGGCTTTGAGAAGGATGGGAATTGCATAGCTGTCTGATGTCATCCTGCCCATCCCCCATGGTCAAAACCCGTATATTCGGCTAGGGCGCGCGCCAGACACCCGATTCCTCCTCCCGAAAGCCTAAAGTCCCTATGTCCCAGTCCATCGAGAAAATGCGCAACATCGCGATCATAGCACACGTTGACCACGGCAAGACCACACTGGTCGACGAACTGCTCAAACAGTCCGGCACCTATCGCGAAAACGAGAAAACCGTCGAGCGCGCTATGGATTCCAATGATATCGAGCGCGAGCGCGGCATCACCATCCTCGCCAAGACCACCTCGGTCGAGTGGAACGGTTACCGCATCAATATCGTCGACACGCCCGGCCACGCCGATTTCGGTGGTGAAGTGGAACGTATTCTCCAGATGGTCGACGGTGCCATCGTGCTGGTCGATGCCTCGGAAGGCCCGATGCCGCAGACCAAGTTCGTGGTTTCCAAGGCCCTCAAGGTCGGCCTGCGCCCGATTGTGGCCGTCAACAAGATCGACAAGCCCGAGCGCCGTCCCGACGAAGTCATCAATGAAGTCTTCGACCTCTTCGCAAACCTCGATGCGACCGACGAGCAGCTCGATTTCCCGATCCTCTACGGGTCGGCCAAGCAGGGCTGGATGAACACAGACTACGAAAACCCGACCACTGATATGGACGCCCTGTTCCAGATGGTCGTCGATCACGTGCCAACCCCGAAAGTGGAAGAAGGCCCGTTCCGTCTCCTCGCCACCACGATCAGCTCGGATCCCTTCCTTGGCCGTATCCTGACCGGCCGTATTTCATCCGGTACGGTCAAGCCGAACCAGCAGATCAAGGTCCTTGCCCGCGACGGCTCGCTCGTCGAACAGGGCCGGGTATCGAAAGTGCTCGCGTTCCGCGGCCTTGAGCGTGTGCCGGTCGAAGAAGGCGTGGCAGGCGACATCGTCTCGCTCGCCGGCATGACCAAGGCGAACGTTGCCGACACGTTCTGCGATCCGTCCGTCACCATCCCAATCGAAGCCCAGGCCATTGACCCGCCAACCATCTCGATGACCTTCCGTGTCAACGACTCGCCGCTCGCTGGCACTGAAGGCACCAAGGTCACGTCGCGGATCATCTGGGCCCGCCTGCTGAAAGAAGCCGAAGGCAACGTCGCCCTGAAGGTTGATCGCGCGACCGATGCCGAGGCTTTCACCGTGTCCGGCCGGGGCGAACTCCAGCTCGCCGTCCTCATCGAGACGATGCGCCGCGAAGGCTTCGAGCTCGGTGTCTCGCGTCCCCAGGTCGTCATGCAGGAAGGCCCGAACGGCGAGAAGCTTGAGCCGATCGAAGAAGTGACCATCGACGTCGACGACGAGCATTCCGGTATCATCGTGCAGAAGCTCTCAGAGCGCAAAGCCGACATGCTCGACATGCGTCCTTCGGGCGTGGGCCGCACACGCATGGTCTTCCATGCGCCGACCCGTGGCCTCATCGGCTACCAGGGCGAACTCCTCTCCGACACGCGCGGCACGGCCATCATGAACCGCGTGTTCCACGAATACGCGCCGCACAAGGGCCGCATCCAGGGCCGCCACACCGGTGTGCTGATCGCCATGGAACAGGGCGAAGCTGTCGCCTTCGCGCTCTGGAACCTCGAAGACCGTGGCCCGATGGTCATCCACCCGGGCGACAAGGTCTATGCCGGCATGATCATCGGCGAGCACAATCGCGACAATGATCTCGAAGTGAACGTGCTCAAGGGCAAGAAACTGACCAACATGCGCGCCTCGGGAACGGACGAGGCTGTCCGCCTTACGCCGCCGCTCCAGATGACGCTTGAAAAGTCGCTAGCCTATATCGCCGACGATGAGCTGGTTGAGGTCACGCCAAGCAATATCCGGATGCGCAAGATTTTTCTAGATCCGCACGAGCGCAAGCGCCACGCCAAGTCGAACCATGATTACTAGGCCTTCCGGGCCTAACCGATCTTGAACGGCATAAAGACCTCCCGGAACTCCGGGAGGTCTTCGCACATCTGGGCATGACGGTTCAGCGCCTTCCAAGGTGAGAGGTCCATTTCGCCCGCCAACGCATCGCGCATGAACGTCACCGCGCATGATACCATCACATCATCATGTCCGATCGTGTCACCGCGCCAGAAGCTTGTCGGCTGTGCGGTGCGGGCAATTTCCAGCTGATTCATCACCCGCGTGATTTGTCCGGCGCAGCGTTCGATCCAGGCCGGGTTAGCCCGTTCATGGACATGGCGCTCATAGACCAGCGACACCGCCTTGTCGGCGATGCCAGCGGCCAGCGCGCAGGTTTTCAGCGCCGCACGGCGCGGCGGTCCGCTGCGTGGCGTCATGGCGCGCTCAGGGCCCACCATGTCGTCCAGCGCGTCGAGAATGGCCGCGCTGTCAATCAAGGCTTCGCCATCGTCCAGCACCAGCGTCGGCACCCTCACAAGCGGGTTATAGGCCATGATCTTCACGGCGTCGCCGAACACGGACCAGGCACGGTGTTCGTACGCGATGCCATACATGCGCAAGGCAATGCCCACGCGCCGCACGAACGGGCTGTCATACATGCCGATCAGGATCATCCTGCATTCCTCTGCTGCAAGATCGAAACACTGCAGCCGCGCGGGTCGGCGCACAAGGGGCGTCCGGCGGCGCGCTGCGCCGCTTCTTCGCCGCGATTTCGGAACTGCGGCCCCTGCGCGGAGTTGAGCCTCCAGTACAGTCTGAAACAAGGTGCCACCCCATGTCGTCCTTCCTGATCTATCTCATCGGCTTTCTCGTCCTGATCGCAGGGCTCGCCTATGGCGCGTTCATGCTGGGCCTTTCGCTCGTCTGGATCGGTGTCTGTTCGGTCATTCTCATCGGCCTCGGCATCATCACCGGCGTTGGCAAGACGAGGCAAAAAGATGAGACGCCCAGCAGCGAGTAAGCCTGCAATGGCACAGCCGCTCGGCTTCCTGGCCCGCAAGGGCATGCAGCGCCTCGTCGACCTGGTCGACCAGCGCGTCGATACGTTCGCCCGGTAACGCCTGAGGGATGTAATTGTGACAGCATTTGCGTCCCTGGCGGTCCGTCAGGACCAGCCTTTGCCCGTCCGGACCGGCCCATCAGGAAGCGCTAGGCGTCTGCCAGTGCCTCCGTGCGCGCCAGCAGGCGCGACCAGGCCCCATCGAACTCAGCCGTCCACTCCGTCCCCATCGCCGCTTTCACGCAATCACGGATCGTCGTGAAGAAGGCATCGAACATGTTTTCCGGTACGCCATAGGTACCGTGGTTCACCCGCTCGGCCCCCAGGATCACCGGCGCCAGGGCGCCGCCTTCGGCCACATCGATAAGGCAGTCGAAAGACTGTTGCAGCATCGAGCCGCGTACGCCGCCATCCGTGTCCATCACGAACAGCGCTTCGAGCTCGGGATGGGCGGCGAACAGGCGGGCATAGATCACAGGCGCCGGGTCGCCCTCGCGTTCAGCGAGGGCTTCGAGGCTCTGCAGGATGAGATCAAGGTCCGGCATCGCGCTAGTCGTCCTCGCCGGTTTCTGCCTCATCCTCTTTCGCCGCTGCGCCGCCCGCTGCAAGCAGGACAGAGACGCCCGCCATCATCATGTGCCGGAATTTCATCGCTCGTCCCTTCATGCCTGTCTGGAACGTGGGAAATAGCACGAGGGCATCCACACGGACAACATATTCGCGGGCACGCGTCGGGCGACTCATTCCCGCACTTGCGATTCGCGTCGCCCCCGCGCATATAACCCGGAGGAGGCAGGTGGCGGACGGGCCATTCGCCAATCGGGTCAGGTCGGGAACGAAGCAGCCCCAACGATTTCAGCCCGGGTCGTTCGCCTGTCTCCGCCTTTTTCCCTCACGCGTCGGTCACAAATATTTCGCGGCATCCAGTCGCGTGGTGCACGAATTGTGGAATGCGTATTCGTCTGTCTGGACAGGCGATCTCGGGATGGCTTAACTGCTCGTTAACCGGAATTCCACGCCCTTTTTGACGGTTTTAAGAAATGTCCCGTTGACCCCATGTTAACCTTCCGACACTATATGTTGTGTCAGGAGAGAAGTTGGGGGCCATATCTGGCTGCCGGGGGCTTCAGTTCCTATATATATTCAATGAAACCGGAGGGCTGCACATGTCTGCATCCGAAGCCAAGTCTGTGACCAAATCCGCGCCGCGTAAAGGCAAGCCGAAAGCAGGTGCCGAAGCGGAACTGCGCGTGGTTGAAGGCGCTCCTGTGAAGACCGATCCGTCGCGCGATGCGCTCCTGACGGATTTCGGCAAGACCACGCTGAAAGACCGCTATCTGCTGCCCGGCGAGTCCTATCAGGACATGTTCGCCCGTGTCTCCACGGCCTTTGCCGATGATTCCGAGCATGCCCAGCGCCTCTACGACTATATGTCCAAACTCTGGTTCATGCCGTCCACGCCCGTCCTGTCGAATGGCGGCGCGTCCCGCGGCCTGCCGATTTCCTGCTTCCTCAACCAGGTTGGCGATTCGCTTGACGACATTGTCGAAACCTGGACCGAGAACGTCTGGCTCGCCTCGAATGGCGGCGGCATCGGTACCTATTGGGGCAATGTCCGCTCGATCGGCGAGAAGGTCGGCCAGAACGGTCAGACGTCCGGCATCATTCCCTTCATCCGCGTGATGGACTCGCTGACCCTCGCGATCAGCCAGGGCTCGCTGCGCCGTGGCTCTGCCGCCTGCTATCTCGACTGCCACCACCCGGAAATCGAGGAATTCCTCGAGATCCGCAAGGCGTCCGGCGACTTCAACCGCAAGAGCCTCAACCTGCACCACGGCATCAACATCACCGATGCCTTCATGGAAGCGGTCCGCGCTGACGAAGACTTCGGCCTGATCAGCCCGAAGTCCGGCGAAGTCGTGCGCACCATCAATGCCCGCAAGCTGTGGCAGAAAATTCTCGAGCTGCGCATGCAGACCGGCGAGCCCTACCTCCTGTTCACGGACACGGTGAACAATTCTATGCCGGCCCACCAGCGCAAGCTGGGCCTTAAGGTGACGCAGTCGAACCTCTGTTCTGAAATCACCCTGCCGACCGGTATCGACCATCGCGGCCAGGACCGGACAGCCGTTTGCTGCCTGTCCTCGGTCAACGCCGAGAAATTCATGGAATGGTCGAAAGACGAGCATTTCCTGGAAGACATCTTCCGCTTCCTCGACAACGTGCTCGAAGACTTCATCGAGCGTGCGCCGCCGGAAATGGCCCGCGCCGTCTATTCCGCCAAGCGCGAGCGCTCGGTCGGTCTCGGCCTGATGGGCTTCCACTCGTTCCTGCAGTCGATGAACGTCTCGATGGAGGGCGCCATGGCCAAGGTCTGGAACGAGAAGATGTTCAAGCACATCCGCCAGGGCGCGGATGCGGCCTCGGTCAAGCTCGCCAAGGAGCGCGGTCCCTGCGAAGATGCCCGCGATGTCGGCATGATGGCCCGTTTCAGCCACAAGATGGCCGTTGCGCCCACCGCATCGATCTCGATCATCTGCGGCGGCACGTCGGCAGGCATCGAGCCGATCCCGGCCAACGTCTACACCCACAAGACACTGTCGGGCTCGTTCACCGTCAAGAACCAGCAGCTCGAAACCCTGCTCGATCAGAAGGGCCTCAACAGTAACGAGATATGGACCTCGATCCTCGAGCATGAAGGCTCGGTGCAGCACCTCGATTGCCTCGACGAGCACGAGAAGGACGTTTTCAAGACCGCCTTCGAACTCGACCAGCGCTGGATCATCGAACTTGCGGCGGATCGCACGCCCTATATCTGCCAGTCGCAGTCGCTGAACCTCTTCCTCAAGGGCGACGTGTCCAAGTGGGACCTGCATATGTTGCACTGGACGGCATGGGAACGCGGTCTGAAGTCGCTCTATTACTGCCGGTCCAAGTCGGTCCAGCGCGCGGCCTTTGCCGGTTCCGAGCGGATCGAAGGCCAGAGCCTCGACACGCCGAACACCGATTATGACGAGTGTCTCGCCTGCCAGTAAGTGCCGGCCACACAGGCAATGAACAGCAAGGCGGCCAGCTCTCATCGGGCTGGCCGCTTTTCTGCCAGGGGTGGAAAATCGGCGGCCTGAGGTTAAGACACAGGCGCCGGCGCCTGCCTCGATTTCAACAAAAAAATTTCCAGGTTAATGCCGTTTCGGCCCCGTCTGGCCTGCTTTTTGCGAGAAAATGCCTGCAGTATTCGGGTTTTGGAACCAAAACTACAGGTTAGCGTTATATCAACCAGAATTAATCTTTGTTGAGTGAAAGGCGTTTGGGCATGGTGTGTCCTTTATGCTACATTAAGCGAGCTAGGGTGTAATCTTCACACAGGCGTAAGCTTACGAGGATTAGCCATGAAGGGTGTCAGGCGTATGGTATTCGCAGTAGCCTCTACAGTGTTGACGCTGGCCTGTCAGGGCTGCGTCTCAACGTCCCCACATGATTTCGTGCGGTCAGAACCCGCTGTGCCGCCAACGCTCGGCATGACGATGGCCGTTCCGGCGTCGCTGGGTGCGAGCCCGGTTCAGCCTGATGCGCCCGAAACGATCTCCATTCATGTCATCGATGGCGCGCCCGCCCGGTTTTCAGGCACGGTAATGGGCGCCTTGCCAGCACCGGTTGCGGCATTCGATGGCGCGACGCCTGCCAATTTCGGCATCTCGGCCGGAATTGTTCCGTCCAGCCTGCCTGAACTCGCGTGGACGGGCAGTCCTGCGCTGCTTGCGATCACGGCGGAGCGCAGCAAGGCTCGCCTGACCGGCGCGACCCAGATTGAGAAAGACATTGCCGCAGAGGTCGCGTTCTCGGCGCCTATGGCAATGACCGGCCTCAACTTTGACGTCGGTGTGGCGCCCCGTATCGCCGTGCGCGAAGAAGGCGAACTGCTAAGCCAGCGCGTCGGCGGTGAAGTCCGCATCGGTCGTGACTTCGATATCCTCGGCAAGGACGGCCAGCCAACTGGCTGGTACATCTTCGCCGGCGCCGATGGCGAAGCCCTTGTCTGGGACGCCGGCAATACGAGTTTCGCCCCGAATCTCAACGATATGTCCCTGACCGACCAGGTCACCGTGGGCGACATGCAGGCCGGTGTTTCCGTCCACCGCGCGGGTGGCGAGCTGTCGCTCAGCTACATTCGCCGCGAAGTGAAATACGAAGACCGAAACGGCTCCATCAGCGACACTGAAGATTTCGCAGGTGTAAGTTTCACCATGCGCCGATAGGTGCTAGGGCACCGGCCATGATGATGGCCCAGACATGTTTTCGGGCCGCGCTAGTCGCGGCCCTTTTTGTTGCGCCCCTGGCACATGCCCAGGAGGTCAAGAAGCCTGCCGTGACCTCGCTCACGGTGGAGAACGACAAGTTCGGTGGCGGCACCGACCGCAACTATTCCAACGGGCTGCGCATCGAGCGCGTGTCCGGCGCCGACGAGATCTTCCCGGCGCTCGAATGGGTTGCCGACCGTATCCCGTTTCTCGACCTCGAACGCCAGGAACTGCGTCAGGGTTTCGCGCTTTCGCATGTCATCTTCACGCCAGAGGACAAGACGCTGATTGTGCCCGATCCGACCGACCGGCCCTATGCTGGCTGGCTTTTTGCCTCCGGCACGATTGTCGGCAGCAGCGCCAACACGCAGGATACGCTGCAGGTCAATCTCGGTGTTGTCGGGCCCTCTGCCGGCGGCGAATTCGTCCAGAACAATTTCCACCGCATCATCGGCGTGGCCGAGGCGCAGGGCTGGCCCAACCAGCTGCGCGACGAGGCTGGCATCGAGATCATTGTCCAGCGCCTGCATCGTTTCCCGGGGCCCACGCTGCCGCTCGGCGTTGAAACCGATCTCGGTTTCGATGTCGGCGGCGCGCTCGGCAATGTGCGCACCTATGCATCATCTGGCCTGACGGCCCGTATCGGCTGGGACCTTGATTCCAGTTTCGGCCCGCCGCGCATCCGTCCGGCGCTCTCGGGGGCTGGCGAGTTCATCCCCGGCACCGACGAGAACCCGTTGGGCGGCTACCTATTCATCGGCGCCAGCGGTCGTGCGATCGGCCGCGACATGTTCCTCGATGGCAACCTGTTTCGCGATGGCCCGCGCGTTGACGACCGCAAGGATTTCGTCGGCGACCTTCAGGCTGGCCTTGCCATCCACTATCGTGAAGTCCAGCTCGCCTTCACATACGTGAACCGCACCGAGGAATTCGATTCCCAGGTCACGCCGCAACGCTTCGGCGCCTTCTCAATCTCGATTGCACATTAAAGCGTCGCCATATCGATCACGAACCGGTACTTCACGTCGCCTTTGACCACGCGGTCATAGGCGGCGTTGATATCCTTCATGGCGATCACTTCGACATCCGATGTCACGCCATGCTCGGCGCAGAAGTCCAGCATCTCCTGGGTCTCCGCGATGCCGCCAATGCCCGATCCGGCCACCCGTCGCCGCCCGGCCAGCAACAGGCCGCCATGCATCGGCTCCAACGGCTCGATCGCGCCGACCAGCACCATCGTGCCATTGCGAGCCAGCAGCATCAGGTAAGGATTGAGGTCATGCTTCACCGGAACTGTATTCAGCAGGAAATCGAAACGGCCCCGGTGCGCTTTCATTGCGGCCCGGTCGGTTGAGACCAGAACGTCATGCGCGCCGAGGCGCTTGGCGTCCGCGCCCTTCGCTTCTGACGTCGTGATCATCACCACGTCGCAACCCATCGCCACCGCAAACTTCACGCCCATATGGCCGAGCCCGCCGAGGCCGATCACGCCGACCTTGTCGCCTGCCTTGACGTTCCAGTGCTTCAGCGGCGACCAGCTCGTGATCCCGGCGCACAGCAGCGGCGCCACTTCGGCCGGGTTCAGTGCGTCGGAAACCTTCAGCACGAATTCATCGCGCACCACGATCTGTTTTGAATAGCCGCCATGGGTCGGCCCGCCGATCACCGGCTCGGTGCCGCCATAGGTGCCAACCGATCCCTTTTCGCAATACTGCTCGTCGCCATCATGGCATGCGCCGCACGCTAGGCAGGCATCGACCAGGCATCCGACGCCCACCGTGTCGCCCACCTTGTGCTTGGTCACGTCCGCGCCGACCGCGCCGACCTTTCCGACGATCTCGTGCCCCGGCACGATCGGGTATTTCGTGCGGCCCCATTCATTGCGAGCCGTGTGGATATCGCTGTGGCACACGCCGCACCATGTGATGTCGATCAGCACGTCATTCGGCTGCAGGTCGCGCCGCGTAATTTCGAACGGCGCGACAGGCGACTCGGGGCTCTGGGCAGCATAGGCGGCAACTTGCATCGGGATTTCCTCTCGCTTTCCCCCAGCCTGACACGCAGGCGGGTTGCTTGTCGAGCAGGCTACCCGGCCTTTCGGAAGGTCAGGCTGATCCGACGGGTGCCAACCATATCGTGCACGCCTGCCTTCACAGGGAGCACGCCATGATAGGCCAGCCGTGCACTGCGTCCGAACACCAGCGCGTCGCCATGCTCTAAAAGCACGGTCTGCTTCGGCCCTGCCCGCTCTGTCCCGCCAATCACGAACCGGCCGGGCAGGCCCATCGAGACCGACACGACCGGCTGGCCAAGATCCTGCTCGTCCTGGTCCTGGTGTGCGGTCAGGCGCGTACCGACCTCATAGCAATTGATCAGGCAGGCATCGGGATCAAAGTCGTCCGCGCCAAACGCCGCTGCCGCCCGCCGCGCCACATCGCGGAACACGTCAGGCATCTCAGGCCATCGCCGTCCACCCAGCGGGTCTATCGCATCGTAGCGATAGCCGGTCCGGTCAGAGACCCAGCCAACCTCACCGCAATTCGTCATCGAGACCGACATGGTCTTGCCACCCGGTGTCACGAGATGCCGGAACGGCGCCGACGCCAGCACGGGCTGCAGTGCATCCCACAGGGCCGGCGCATCGGCAAAGCCGGGCAGGTGCAGCACGCCTTCGCCATGCCAGGCCTTGGCGGGCCGCTGGGTGCTCAGCAGGTCAGCCATCACGTCGCGTCATGGAAAATGATCCCTGTCGCAAACCGCATCCCCCGCGTCAGCGTACTCACCCCGTGGCGCATCTTCACGCGGTAGTCGCCGCGCGTACCTTTCACGGGCCGTTGACTGACCGCGAACACCACCGCCTCGCCGGCCCGCATGGGCACGACATGCGCGCGCGATTGCATCCTTGGCCGCTGTTCGGTCAACACGAACTCGCCTCCGTCAAAATCCTTGCTGGGTTCGCTCAGCAGGATAACCACCTGGAGCGGAAAAACGATACCGCCATACAGGTCCTGATGCAGGCAATTATAGTCGCCTTCACGATACGACAGGATCAGCGGCGTTGGCTTTTCCTGTCCCGCCGCATGGCACGTCTCCAGGAAATCCACATGGGTGTTGGGATAGCGCCCGTCCAGGCGCATCCGCTCTGCCCAGCGATTGGCAATGGCAGCGCAGCCCGGATACAGCGCCGCGCGCAGGCCTGCGATGGGCGAGGGCAGGGGATAACGGAAATACTTGTACTCGCCCCGTCCAAACCCGTGCCGCGCCATGTGCACATGGCTTCGATAGGGCGCCTCCTCTCCGAATGCGCCTGCCAGAGCGACCCGCGCCTCTGCATCCAGCAATGTGCCCAGCGAGGCAAAGCCGCGTCCATCCAGCGCTGTCTCGATGGCGGTCCAGTCAATATCCGCGACGCCCATTTTGTCTCCTGCAAGTTTTTCAAGCCGGGTTTAGTCTGGCCGAGCCGAGCCCGCATTCCGATTCATGCGGCTTGATATGTGCGCCCTTGCCCGGCTAGACAGCGCCACCCGTCACACACGTTCTGGAGACCGGACATGGGGAAACACACAGCCATCATCAGATGGTCGCGCGGCGATGATGACTTCGCGGCCAACAAGCATTCACGCGCGCATGAATGGGAATTTGACGGCGGCCTGAAAGTGCCCGCCTCCGCGTCGCCCCACATCGTCCCGCTACCGTATTCGGTCGCAGGGAATGTCGATCCGGAGGAGGCTTTTGTCGCCTCGATCTCCAGCTGCCACATGCTGTTCTATCTCCACATGGCGCGCGACGCAGGCTTCGTCGTCAACTCCTATGAAGACGAGGCGGTCGGCGTGCTCGGCAAGAACGCTGCCGGCCGCTTGGCAATCACCCGGGTCACGTTGAACCCGGTTGTGAGCTATCAGGGGCCGGTCCCGTCCGTGGACCAGATTGCAGCCTTGCACCATGAAGCGCACGAACTCTGCTTCATCGCCAATTCGACAATGACGCAAATCACGACAAACACGGCCAACTCCTAGTCGGAAAATTTTCAGCAGGCACCGCATTGCTCCCTTCGGTGATGCCCCCCATCTGATCCCTCAGGTCGACCGATTACCCGGCCCCGGAAAACCCTCCCGCCATGACGCTCGATTTCCTGACGCCCGAAATGATTCAGGCGTTCTTGGCCGTGATCGCGATTGACCTCGTTCTGGCGGGCGACAATGCGGTTGTCATCGGCATGGCGGCGGCGGGCCTTCCCAAACACCAGCGCGGCAAGGCCATCCTTATCGGCATCCTCGTCGCCACGATCCTGCGCATCGCCTTTGCCCTCATCGCGGCAGAACTCCTCCTGATCGTGGGCCTCCTGTTCGCGGGCGGCCTCCTGCTTCTCTGGGTCGCGTGGAAGATGTGGCGCGAACTGCGCGACAGTGCCGCCCATGCCGCTGAAGAAGCGCTCGCCGCTGCAGATCTCGATGGCGACGGCACGATCGCCGGCCAGGTCCCCGGCAAGAGCCTGCGCGCCGCAGTCACCCAGATCATCCTTGCCGACGTCTCCATGTCGCTCGACAACGTGCTCGGTGTCGCGGGCGCGGCGCGTGAACACCCGGTCGTGCTCGTGTTCGGGCTGACACTGTCGATCCTGCTGATGGGCCTGGCCTCATCCTTCATCGCACGCATCCTGACGCGCCATCGCTGGATTGCCTTTGTCGGCCTCGCAGTCATTCTCTACGTTGCGCTGCATATGATGTGGCAGGGCGGGCTGGAGCTCTGCAATGAAGGCCTGCCGCTGCTCGACATCGGTGTGCCGGCCGCCTGCCATGCGGCGCACTAGTTCCTGACGAATCCATCTTGCGGGCGCCGCCGCACAGGCAGATAATGCATGTGTGCCAGCGCCTGCTGGTGTTCTCACGGAAATCGAAATCACATGGGCCGCTTCCTGAAAGCCCTGGTCATGACGCTCCTGATCATGGAGGTCACGGCCATCGTCGCGCTGACGGCTGTCTGGACTATCCTGTCCGAGCTCCAAGCCAATCAGATTTTCATCAACATTGCACTCGGCCTCTCAGCCGCGGGTCTGTGCGTGTTCACTGTCGTTGTCTTTCGGCGCGCGCTGGCGGCAGAGCACAGGCTGGAGGGCGACGTCGAAGCGGAATTTGTGGAGTGGGCTGTCGCGCCCGCACCTCCGGTCGTCCGCCAGGCCATCAACGCCATCGGCCCGCTCCAGGCTCGCCCCCTGCAAGCTCCCGGTACACTGCCGCCTCACCGTCACGTCAACTGACATGCGACCCACGTGAATACGGGGCCGAAGGCCATGGAACCAGGTCGAGCAGGCTGACTCTGCATGGGACTCTTTCCGTCAAATGGCGTAGGGTAGGCTCAGTGTAGAGAGCCCGAAAATCGGTCACGGTCGCAATTTCTGTGGGCATCCCTGTGGACAAGTGTCGCAGAGGTTACCGGAACATCTTGCGGCATTAACCAGAATGAAGCACTATATGTGGTGTATATTACTCCAGACATCGACATGAACACCAAGGAGCCCCCCCATGGCTGACGGAAATTCCAATGTGCCCGGCCTGCTGACCCCCAGCTTTGCCTACAAGCCGTTCCGCTACCCGTGGGCATATGACTTCTGGAAGAAGCAGCAGCAGGTCCACTGGATGCCCGAAGAGGTGCCATTGGGCGAGGACTGCAAGGACTGGGCGGTCAAGCTGTCCGACGGCGAGCGCAACCTGCTGACCCAGATCTTCCGCTTCTTCACGCAGTCCGATATTGAGGTCGGCGCGAACTACATGACCAATTACATGCCCCTGTTCAAGCCGACAGAGGTCTCCATGATGCTGGCCAGTTTCTCCAACATGGAGACGATCCACATTGCGGCCTATGCCCTGCTGCTCGAGACGATCGGCATGCCTGATTCGGAATTCTCGGCCTTCATGGAATACCAGGAGATGGCCGCCAAGCATGACTATCTCGGCCAGTTCGGCGTTGAGACCAATGAGGACATCGCCATTTCCATGGCCGTCTTCGGTGCCTTCACCGAGGGGCTGCAGCTGTTCGCCAGCTTCGCCATGCTGATGAATTTCCCGCGCTTCAACAAGATGAAGGGCATGGGCCAGATCATCACCTGGTCGATCCGCGACGAGTCGCTCCACTGCGAGGGCATGATCAAGCTGTTTCACGCCTTCTGCGCCGAAACCGGCGTGATGACCGACGAACTGCGCGAAAAGATCCGCGAATGCTGCCGCACCGTGATCGCGCTGGAAGACAAGTTCATCGACCTCGCCTTCGAGGCCGGCGAGATCGAGGGCATGACGCCCGCCGACATCAAGAACTATATCCGCTACATCGCCGACTGGCGCCTCGGCCAGCTCAAGCTGGAGCCGATCTACGGCATCGACAAGCACCCGCTGCCCTGGCTGTCGGAAATCCTCAACGGTGTCGAGCACGCCAACTTCTTCGAACAGCGCGCCACCGAATATTCCAAGGGCGCCACCCGCGGCGACTGGCACGGCGAAGACGGTGTCTGGACACTCTTCGACAAGCGCAAACCGGCGGAAGTTTCTGCGGAATAGGAACGGCCCGCGATATACGCATTTCAGAAGGCTGGCGGAACAATCCGCTGGCCTTCTTTATGTCCTTATGCAGACAGTCTGATACTGCGACCCGTACGTAATAGTACCTAGAAAATAAGGGCGGTTTCACGCTTGGTCCGTCAGGACTGTGTCAGCAATCAGTGCTAAAGTGCGAAGGCTCGGAAGAGCGCACGCTGGCCGCGCTGGTGCGCAGACGGCGTCTTCAAGACAGGAGACAAAAGCAATGCTGAAACTGAAAGCTCTGGCCCTGACGGCCGCACTTGCGGGCGCCATGGCCGTATCAGGCCTTGCGGTCGCGCAGGGCGGCAACGGCGCGGGCGGCGGCGGTGGCGGATCGGGCGGCAGCGGGCCGGGTGCGGGCAGCATGACCGGGTCCGGGGACGTGGACCGCGATCGCCTGCGCGTGAAGGATCCGGCCTCCGGCCGTGACCAGATGCAGGACCGTGACATGGACCGCCTGCGCGACCCCGATCGTGACCGTCTGTATCTCGGTACGCAGGATCGTCTTCGCGTTTTTGACCGGGACGGTGACAGTCAGGTCAACCGCGTCGAATTCGAAGACTGGCACAAGGACATGTTCGGCAAGATGGATGCTGACGGCAACGGCCTCAGCCTGGAGGAATATCACGCTGTCCGTGTCGGCGCCGGACCGTATAGCAATACCAATCCCCAGCGCCAGGCGCTGATGCGCGAACAGGCGAACCTGCGCAAGACCGAACGGTTCCGCATCATGGATGGCAACGGTGATGGCGTGGTCAGCCAGGAAGAATATATGCGCTTCGGCGAGCACACCTGGTTGGAGGCCGATACCAATGACGACGGCGGACTCTCCTGGGGCGAACTTCAGGCGTATAATCGTGGCATGTAGCAAAGGGAGGGGTCCCATGACCCGTACATCCGTTCTTTTGGCCGCTGCCGCGGCTCTCTCGCTGGTCACTGTGTCGGCGTGAGCTGGCTATGGCGGCCCATACCGGCACTATGGCCCGCCGCCAGCAGGCGTCGTTTATGTCACCACCGCGCCGCCACCCGTGCGCACCGTGATCATTCCGCCTCGGCCGTCTGCCCTGTCGGTCTGGATCAACGGCTACTGGGACTGGACGGGGGCCGATTTCGTCTGGGTCGATGGCCGCTGGGACCACAATCCCCCGCGCGCCGGAGCGCAATGGGTGCCTGACCAGTGGATCAAGACAAACAAGGGCTGGTATCGTCATCCTGGCCGCTGGAAATAGTCTGGTCAAAGACGAATCCTTCACGAAAAGTCCGGTCCGGCTGCCCATAACGGGTGCCGGGCTGGCTGCCATGCTCGAATGCGTGATCGGCGCGGCCTGCAGGCTGGCCCATCGCCCGCGCGCACGGATGCCTAATTCTTCAGCTTGAACTCCAGCGGATATTCCAGTCCGGTCACGTTGACGAACTGCCCGTCGACAAGTTGCGGCGCGAACTCAGCCTTCAGGACAGACCGCTCCGCCTCGCCCTTGAATACCGGATCGGTGCAGGCTGCCGATACGTTGAACGGCTTGCCGCGCGTGTCGATGGCGAAGGCGACGCTGCACGATCCCGAAAGGCCGCGCGTGGCCGCCCTGTCCGGATAGACCGGCACGGGCGGCCGGATCACCTGGTACCCGCGCGTTGACACGACTACCGGCGAGATCGCCGGCAGGTTCAGGCGGATCGGCAGCAATGAACCGGGCGCCGCGCCCGCGATGACCGGAATGGGCAGGTCGATATCACCCTTTGTCGCCGACAGGGCCGGCGGGGGCGGCGGCTTGGCGTCCGCGTCAAGCATCTGCGGTTTCGGGGGTTTCCGGATCTCGTCATTCGTCTCCGGCAATTGCGGCGTGATCATGCCAAGGATGCGTGTCGCGGGCTTCGCGAGCGTGATCTCCTTCACGTCGATCAGCACGTTCATTAGCAGGAACAGGCCATAGGCAATCGGCAGGGCCATCAGCGCGGCCGTCGGTGTGCGAAGGGCAGTCGAATTCAGCATGCGCATTTCCTCCGTATGGGGCGGGCCGGGCGTCCGGTCCTGTTCATTAATGTTATGTAATAGTGTTACAAAATGGGCGCATGTCAATCAAAATCGAGGCACCGGGTTCTTAATCGGTGGGCCGCACCTTGACGGCGCCGCCCACCCATCCCCAACTCCAGCCGATGAGCCTTTCCCTCGCTGCCTATTTCGACCGTATCGGCTTCACCGGCGCGCCGGTGGCTGACCGCACCACGCTTGATGCGCTCTGCCGCGCCCATATCAACACGATCCCGTTCGAGAATATCGACGTCCAGCTCGGCCGGAAGACGGCCCGCACGCAGGCCGAAATTCACGACAAGCTGGTCATCCGCCAGCGCGGGGGCTGGTGCTATGAGCAGAACGGCCTGATGGGCTGGGTGCTGGCAGAGATCGGCTTCGATGTGACTCCCCTGTGTGCCGGCGTGCTGCGCGACAAGCTGGGCGATGGCCAGTTCGGCAACCATCTCTGCCTGCGTGTGCGTCTGGATGGCCAGGATCTTCTCGTCGATGTCGGGTTCGGCTCCAGTCTCATGGCGCCCATGGTCATCGCCGAAGGCACGCGCGACGACGCGCCCTTCACGGTCGGCCTCAGCGACAGCGGCGACGGCTATTGGCGCTTTTGGGAAATGACCGGTTCAGACCCGTTCAGTTTCGATTTCACCGCCAATCCGGCGGATCAATCCGTCCTCGACGCCAAGCGCGTCTGGCATGAGTGTGATCCGGACTCGAATTTCGTGCAGAACCTGGTCGTGCGCCGCCGTCAGGATGACCGCCATCACACGCTGCGCGGCAAGGTCTTCACCACGCTCTACCCAGGTGGCAGCGACAGCTGCGTCCTGTCCAATGCGGACGAGCTTCTGGACCTTCTGGAAGGCACGTTCGACCTCGATGTTCCCGAAGCCGCCAGCCTCTGGCCGGTCATTTGCGCCCGGCATGCGGCGGTGTTTCCGGACGCCTGATTGATACGGTCAAGTGAGGGGCCGCCCATGGCCGTGAGCGGCCCCTCCAACGCACAAGACCGGGAGGAAATGGCCTAGCGTTGTTCAGCGTCTGCGAGGGTCATCGCGGTATTGCTGGCAAACACGCCGGCGGTTGCAAAACCTTCCTGTGCCTGCTGGTCCCTGATCTTCGACACGGCCGATTCCACCAGTGCTTTGACGCACTTGGTGTCAGTGTAGAAGCCCGAAATGGTTGGCGTGTAGGACGTGCAGGCGGCCTTTGCCTGGGACTTGATGCTCTTCAGCACTTCGGAGGCGCCGGTTTCCGATGCCAGCAAGGCCTTCTCATAGGAGATGCTCACAGTGACGGGTTTCAGTTCTCCGGCAACGGCGAGTGGCGACAGGATCATGGCGGCGGCCATGATCGATACGATTGGTTTCAACATGGGTATAGCCCTTCAGAAGTTAGCGCCGGAATATTCCGGCAGGAAACTCCCCCCGCAGCTGAGCCTTATGATCACTGTTCCCTGTAATGCGCTCATCGGTGCATTGGCCAACCGGGAACAGCCAACTCATGCTGCACTGCAATATTGTGCTCGCAGGCGCAGCAACGCAACCGCTGTTTTGCGAATTTTCGGTCAAAGCGTGCGCCTGCAACGCCAATCGCCCGATAAGCGAGCGCGTTTGCCCAATGCTTCATCTGGAACGGATGAAAGCAGCAGGAAAATGGTACGTCTGCTATGCATTTATGACGTAACGCCACGTTGGATTCGCGCGGGAAAAATATGTATAAAGCAATAAAAACAACGCCCTAACCGATTCATTGGCGGTTTCGGCTAGCAATCACCATTTTCGGGTCCGCGCGCTGTGAAGTCTCCTGGCGGCGGGCTGCAGGAAATATTGGCATTTGAGAATGATTCTCACTATATGACCGGGGCCCACCCGGAGTCCGTCCAATGTCTCGCACCCTGCTGAAAACACTCTCACACAGCCTCATGCACCTGACGGTCGCCGTTACGGTGGCCTTCGTGCTGACCCGTGACTGGCGCATCGCCCTTGGCGTCGGCCTGATCGAACCCCTGGTCCAGACCGCCGCCTACACGCTGCACGAACGGGCTTGGCGCCGGGCAGGGGATCAGCGCCCGCCAATTGACGCCGCGCCGCATTTCCGCCAATTGGGTGCATGACGAAACTCACTACACCTAAAGCCGTTGTTGACGCCCTCGAAGGCCTCTACAGCGAAGCCGTCGAGGCCCTGTCCGGCGCCCTCGATCTCTACCTCCACAAGGGCACCGCGCCCGATACCAAGCTGCGTGACAGCGGGGCCTTCTGCTATCCGCAGATCCGCCTCACCTATGATCCGGACGGCCCGCCGCCGCCGATCAGCCGCGCCTTCGGCAAGATGTCGGAAGCTGGCACCTATATCTCCACCTTCACCCGGCCGGATTTCTTCCGCGCCTACCTGATTGAACAGCTCACGCCCCTGATGCGCGACTATGATGTCGAAGTCGTCGTCGAACGCTCCGGCCAGGAAATTCCCTATGCCTATGTCTGGGAACAGGGCCAGGCTGAAGGCCTTGAGGAAATCTCCCCGGCCGAGCTCGCCCGCTGGTTCCCCAGCCCGAAACTGGCCGATATTGGCGACGAGGTTGCAGATGGCGAACTGTTCGAGCCCTATGACACCCATCCGCTGGCCCTGTTCGATGCCCCTCGCGTCGACCTCTCACTCAAGCGCCTCCAGCACTATACCGGCACGCCGGTCGAGCATTTCCAGCACTATGTCCTGTTCACCAATTACCATCGCTATGTCGATGCTTTCTGCGACTGGGCGCTGACCCAGATCGGCGGCGATAATCATTACACGTCCCTGTCCGTACCTGGCGGCCTGGAAGTGTCCAGCGTCACGGACACATCGCGCGCCGACATTGATGCCACCCCATGGCGCCGCTTCCAGATGCCGGCCTATCACCTGCGCGCCCCCAACGGGGCAGGGATCACGCTGGTCAATATCGGC
>JAHJSB010000051.1 GCA_018830285.1 Alphaproteobacteria bacterium | reverse complement strand
GGATGAGAGCATCTTGTCGAAGCGGGCGCGCTCGACGTTCAGGATCTTGCCGCGCAGGGGCAGGATGGCCTGGTTGTCGCGCGACCGGCCCTGCTTGGCCGAGCCGCCGGCGGAGTCGCCTTCGACGATGAAGATTTCGGACTTGGCCGGGTCTTTTTCCTGGCAGTCGGCAAGCTTGCCTGGCAGGGACGAGATGTCGAGGGCGGACTTGCGGCGGGTCAGTTCGCGCGCCTTGCGGGCGGCCTCGCGTGCGGCGGCGGCCTCGACGATCTTCATCATGATCTCGTGGGCTTCCTTGGGATGCTCCTCGAACCATTCCGACAGTTTTTCGCCCATCAGGGATTCCACAACCGGGCGGACCTCGGACGAGACCAGCTTGTCTTTCGTCTGCGAGCTGAATTTCGGGTCAGGCACCTTGACGCTGAGCACGCAGGTGAGGCCTTCGCGCGCGTCATCGCCCGATATCTCGACCTTGGACTTCTTGGCGATGCCGGTCTCGTTGGCGTATTTGTTGATGATCCGGGTCAGCGCGCCGCGGAAGCCCGCAAGGTGCGTGCCGCCGTCGCGCTGAGGGATGTTGTTGGTGAAGCAGAGCACGTTCTCGTGGTAGCTGTCATTCCACTCGAGCGCGGCCTCGACGGTGACGCCGTCCTTCTCGCCGATGACATAGATCGGGTCGGGCACGATCGGCGTCTTCTGGCGGTCGAGGTGCTGGACAAACGCCTTCACGCCGCCCTCGTACATCAGGTCGATCTCGTAGACATCGGCGTCGCGCTCGTCGCGGAAGATGATGTGCACGCCCGAATTCAGGAAGGCGAGTTCGCGCAGGCGGTGTTCCAGCGTCTTGCGGTCATAGTCCGTCATCGTGAACGTGGAGGCGGAGACCATGAAGCGCACGGCGGTGCCGGTATAGGGCTTGCCCTTGTCGGTCATCGGCGAGGGGCCGCGCGTTATGAGGGGCGCCTCGACGCGGCCACCATCGACGAAGCGGACCCAGTGCTCGTGGCCTTCGCGGTGGATGGTGAGTTCCAGCCAGTCGGACAGGGCGTTGACGACCGAGACGCCGACACCATGCAGGCCGCCGGAGACCTTGTAGGAGTTCTGGTCGAACTTACCGCCCGCGTGGAGCTGGGTCATGATGACTTCGGCGGCAGAGACGCCTTCGCCGGTATGCTTGCCGACGGGGATGCCACGGCCATTGTCGGTGATCTCGGCGCTGCCATCGGCCAGCAGCGTGACGGTGACGCGGTCGGCGTGGCCGGCCAGGGCTTCATCGATCGCATTGTCGACGACTTCGTAGATCATGTGGTGCAGGCCCGAACCGTCATCGGTGTCACCGATATACATGCCGGGGCGCTTGCGGACCGCTTCCAGGCCCTTCAGGACCTTGATGCTGTCAGCGCCATATTCGGGGGATTCACCCATGATTTCTTCAGCCATTCCGGCATCCTTGTCGATTCGTCAGATTTCCCCGTATTTATAGGGGGTTTCGGCCCATAAGGGAAATGAATCGGGACCTATTTTGCAGCGCAAAAAAGCCCCTGTTTTCCGCAATGAAAACAGGGGCTTGTGAGGGGTGATTTTGCTGCATTGGAGGGCAGGCGGAACGGTCAGCCCGGCTTGGGCGTTTTCTTGAAGGGTTTTGCCGGTTTTGCGCCTTTTCCGGCGGCTGGCTTGCCTTTGAAACCCGGTTTGCCGCCGGCTGCGCCGCCGCCCGGCTTGGGCTTGCCTTTAAAGGGCTTTTTGTCCTTGGGGCTGTCATACTGGATGTAGTCGCCGAGCGAGGGTTCCGCCGTGGCGGGCTTTTCCCATTTCGGCTTGCCGGGATTGCCCTGGTTCTTGGCATCCGGGTTCCAGTTGCCTCCCTGGGCATCCTTGGCGCGCTTCAGATGCGGTTTGACGTGCGGTGTGCGCGGGCCGCGCGGAGGACGATCATCGGGGGCCTCCCGGGCTTCCGGGGCCGGCGCGCCGTCCAGCGGGAAGGCGCGAATGCCCTTCTCAAGCGCGGCGCCTTCGCCGAGCGTGGCGAAGAAGCGCTCGGCAGCGTCCCTGGTCAGCTCGACATGGGTCGAGGACGGGTTGATGCGGATCGCGCCGATATCCTCGCGGCTGAGGCCGCCGGCCTTGCACAGCATCGGCAGAAGCCAGCGCGCTTCGGCGTTTTTCTTGCGGCCGATGTTCAGGGAGACCCAGGCGGCGTTCTCGAAGCCCTTGCGCTCGACATGCGGACGACGCTCACGCGGGCCACTGTCATTGCGGTCGGTCCAGTCGTCGCGGTCCTTGCGGGGGGCAGGGGCGCGGTCGTCGACGTCGCGCAGGTCTTCCGGGGCCGAGCGGCCTTCGCGGTTCTTGCGCAGGAAGGCGGCAGCGACCTGATCGGCGCCGTGCGTTTCGAGTAGCTTGGCGATCATCTCGGCCTCGCTCTCGTGGATCGGACGGCTGAGCGCCGGATCGGCGAGCAGGCGGGCATCATCGAGGGCGTTGATTTCTTCGGCCGTGGGCGGCTTACCCCAGGTCGCGTCGATCTTGGCGTCGCGCAGCAGGCGTTCGACGCGGCGGCGGCCCCTGGGCGCGACCAAGAGGGCGCTGACGCCCTTGCGGCCGGCGCGGCCGGTACGGCCCGAACGGTGCAGCAGGGTCTGCGGATCGCGCGGCAGGTCGGCATGGATGACCAAGCCGAGATTCTGCAGGTCGAGACCACGGGCGGCGACGTCGGTGGCGATACAGACGCGGGCACGGCCATCACGCAGGGCCTGCAGGGCGTTGGTCCGCTCTTTCTGGCTGAGTTCACCCGACAGGGCGACGACGGGGAAACCGCGATTGCCCATGCGGCTCATCAGCTTGTTGACGGCGGCGCGGGTGGTGCAGAAGACCAGTGCGCTCTCGCTGTCGGAATGGCGCACGATATTAACGATGGCGTTCTCTTCGTCGCCGGGGGCCACGAGCAGCGCCTTGTATTCGATGTCGACGTGCTGGGACTGCTCGGCCTCGGTCATGACGCGGACAGCATTGCGCTGGTAGCGGCCGGCGAGGGCGGCGATGCCCTTGGGCACCGTGGCCGAGAAGAGCAGGGTGCGGCGGGTCTCCGGCGTGCCCTGGAGAATGAGTTCCAGTTCGTCGCGGAAGCCCATGTCGAGCATCTCGTCGGCTTCATCCAGAACGACGGCGCGCATGTCTGACGTGACGAGCGATCCGCGCTTGATATGGTCCGCCAGGCGTCCGGGCGTGCCGATGACGATATGGGCGCCGCGGGCGAGGGCCTTGCGCTCCTCGCGCATGTCCATGCCGCCAACACAGGTGGCCAGGCGGGCGCCGGTGGAGGCATAGAGCCATTGCAGTTCGCGGGCGACCTGCTGGGCCAGTTCCCGGGTTGGGGCAACGATCAGGGCAAGCGGGGCGTCGGCATTGGCGAACTTGGACTCGGTGCCGAGCAGGTCGGCGGCCATAGCGAGGCCGAAGGCAACGGTCTTGCCGGAGCCTGTCTGGGCGGAAACGAGCAGGTCCTTGCCCGCCAGTTCCGGTGCAATCACTGCCGATTGCACTTGCGTGAGGGTCTCATAGCCGCGTGTGGCGAGCGCCTCGGCAAGGGCCGGAGGAACGAGGGGCATATCAGTCATTTAGCATTTGTCTTTCAAGGGCGTGCGCGGAGAATCCATGCGCAGCGCGCCGTCCTCAAGCGGGCGGGCGCGCGGTTTGGCTGCTCATTGCACGTTTCAGGCCGCAATACCACAGCGGCCAACATTCGCCTCAGAAGGGATTGAGCGTGTAGCCGTCCTGCTGGAGCAGGGCATGGGCCGTCATGGCAGACAGCGAGACGGTCACGCCGGGCAGCAGGTCTTCCGACGCAAAGTCGCGGGCGGCAGCCGTCTGGCCGCAGAGCTGGATGCTGGCACCGGCGGCGACGAGCTCGGCGATGAGGGGGGCGCTCGGATTGGCGTGGCCGAGCTTGGCATCGGTCAGCAGGTCGGATGCCGCCGGACCGTGCACGACAATGGCGACGGACATGTTCTCGGCAGGCACACCGGCGGCGGCATGCATGTTCAGGAAGCGGGCCGCCGAGTTGAAGCCCTTGTTTGCGTCATCGGCTGGCGCGGCGTCGGAGACGTCGAAGGCAATCTTGAAGGTGGCGTCGGCTGGAAGCGAGACGCCTTCAACCGGCGCGGACTTGCCGAATCCGGGCACGGCTGTGCCAGCGACGAAATCGTCCATCCCGGCATGGGCGGTGAGGGTGAGGCATGCGGCAGCGGCGAGGGTGGCGAGGGGGCGGAACATGGGCGATCTCCTATGGCGTGACGTTATCATTCGAAACCAGGCGGGTCGAGCGCCGGGCTACGGGGTTTCCCTGAGTCTCTTGTCGGCAGGGATTTGCTAGCCATCCGTGCATGAGACAGAGCTGGGTCAATTTCGCACAGCGGCCTGTGCCGCGCTATACAAGCTATCCGACAGCGGCCGACTTCGCGCCAGAGGTCGGCGAGTCCGAGGCACGGGCGTGGGCAGGCGCCGTCGCGCCCGGCGCGGCGATCTCGGTGTATGCACATATCCCGTTTTGCGACCGGCTCTGCTGGTATTGCGGCTGCGCGACGAGCGTGCCGAACGGGTATGGGCGAGTCGCGGCCTATATGGGCCACCTGCACAAGGAGATTGATCTCTGGGGTGATGCGGTCGGCGCACATGGCGGCCTTGCGCACCTGCATCTCGGGGGCGGGTCTCCCAATTCGCTGTCAGCCGGGGACATGAAATCCCTGATCGGCCATATCTCCGCGCGATTCGATGTGCGCCCCGATGCCGAGATTGCCATGGAGCTGGATCCGCGCGTCCTGTCCGGCGCGCAGATTGCGGCGATGGCCGATGCCTGCGTCAACCGGGTGAGCCTTGGCGTGCAGACGCTGAGCCGGAAGGTGCAGGATGCGATCAACCGGGTGCAACCGCGTGAACAGGTCGAGCGCGTTATCGCCGGGCTTAACGCGGCCGGCATAACACGGCACAATATGGACCTGATGTATGGCCTGCCGCTCCAGACGATCAGCGACGTTGAAGAGGCGGCCGCCTTTGCCGTGCAGCACCGGACCTCGCGGGTGTCCGTATTCGGCTATGCCCATGTGCCGTGGTTTGCCAAGCACCAGGCCGCCATCGACGAGGCGACGCTGCCCGGACTGGACGAACGTTTCGCGCAGGCCGAGGCGGCCAGGGTTATCCTCCTGGATGCGGGCTATGTGCCCATCGGGCTGGACCATTTTGCCCGGGCTGATGATAGCCTGGCGCTGGCTGCCCATGCCGGTCGGCTGCGGCGCAATTTCCAGGGCTATACCGACGACCCCTGTGCAACGCTGATCGGGCTGGGGACGTCGTCCATCTCGCAATTCGCGGAAGGCTATGTGCAGAATGCCAAGGACCGCAATGCCTGGCGCGATGCCATCCTGTCGGGGCGCCTGCCGAGCGAGCGCGGCATTGCGCTGACGGCGGATGACCGTTTGCGTGCGCGCGCCATCGAGCGCCTGATGTGCGAGATGGAAGTCGATGTCGATGCCATCTGCGCCGAAATGGGGGCTGAGCCCGGCAGCCTTGACGAAGGGCTGGAGACGGCTGGCTTTCTCAGCGCGGCAGGCCTGTGCATACTGGACGGCAAGACCCTGCGTGTGCCCACAAGTGCGCGGATCATGTTGCGCACCGTCGCGCAGTGCTTCGACGGGCGGTACAAACCGGCGCCTCGGCGGCACGCAGGAGCCGTCTAGCCTTTCAGGATTTTGGCGTGGTGGGCGATATGGTCGTCCATGAATGAGGCGATGAAATAGTAATCGTGGCCATAGCCGTCATGCAGCCGGTAGGTAAGGTTCTGCCCGACGTTGCGGCAGGCCTCGATGAAGATATCGGGTTTCAGCTGGGTGTCGAGGAATGTGTCGGCCTTGCCGGTATCGATCAGGAGATGGGCATCGGTCTGGCGGTTCTGGACGATTTCGGTGGCGTCATACTGTTCCCAGGCAATCGAGGGCGGGCCGATATAGGCGGTGAAAGCTTTCTCGCCCCAGGGCACGCGGGCCGGGCTGGTGATGGGCGAGAAGGCAGAACAGGACCGGTAGGTGAAGGGGTGCTTGAAGTGGAGCGTGAGCGCGCCGTGCCCGCCCATGGAATGGCCGAAGATGCCTTGCCGGGTCATGTCGGCCTTGAAATGGGATTCGACGATTCCGGGCAGTTCCTTCGTGATGTACTGGTCCATGCGGAAATGCGTGTCCCATGGCGGCTCGGTGGCGGTGAGGTAGAAACCTGCGCCCTGGCCGAGGTCGTAGGCCTCATCATCCGGAACGCCCGGTCCGCGCGGGCTCGTATCGGGCGCGATGATTATGATGCCATGTTCGGATGCCGCGCGCTGCAGGCCGGATTTTTCCATCACGTTGGCCCAGGTGCAGGTGAGGCCGGAGAGATACCAGAGAACCGGCACCGGGCCGAGCTTGGCCTGGGGCGGCGTGTAGACGGCAAAGCGCATGTCGCAGCCGAGAAGGGCTGACGCGTGGTCATGCACGCTGACAAGACCGCCGAAGCTTGTCCATTCGGAGACGGTGGTTAGGGTCATGGCGAAGCGCTCCTAGATTAGCGCGGAGCATGGCCCGAACCGGGCAGGAGGATCAAGGCATGGCGGCATATGTTCTGTACGGCTCGGAGGTCAGCCTGTTTTCGGGCAAGGCGCGGGCCTATCTGCGCTGGCGCGGGGCGGATTTCGAAGAACGGCTGGCGACGCGTGATGTCTACCAGAACGTGATCCTGCCCAAGGTTGGCTGGCCGGTGATACCTGTGGTCGAGATGGCGGATGGTGCGTTGGTGCAGGATACGACCGACATCATCGAGACCATCGAAGCGCGCACGCCGGACGGTCCGCGCGCGATTCCGACCGGACCCGTGCAACAGGTCGTGTCGCGCCTGCTGGACCTGTTTGGCGACGAGTGGCTTGTGATCCCGGCGATGCACTATCGCTGGAATTACAATGAAGACTGGATCTATGGCGAATTCGGGCGGACATCGGCGCCAGACGCGCCCCCCACCGAACAATATGCCATCGGGAAGAAGAATGGTGAGCGGTTCAAGGGCGCCGTACCGATGCTGGGGGTCAACGCGGATACGATTCCCGGCGTCGAGGCAGCTTACGAAGCCTTCCTCAAGGACATGACGGAACATCTGCGCTATCATGCCTATGTGCTGGGCGACCGGCCGTCGCTGGGCGATTTTGCGCTGAACGGTCCGCTTTATGCGCACCTTCTGCGCGACCCTGAGAGCGGACGGCTGATGGAAAAGCTGGCCCCCAAAGTGGCCGACTATGTGAGACGCGTGCAGGCCGGTGGAACCGACGGCGGCGATCTTGTGGCCGATGACGCCGTGCCACAAACGCTGGAGCCGATCCTCAGCCGGCAGATGACTGAACAGATGCCGACTCTGGTCAAGACGGCGGCCCTGTTCGGTGAATGGGCAAGCTCAGCGAGCGCTGGCGCGGATGTGCCGCGCGGACTGGGCAAGATCGACTTCGAGACGGGTGGTTTCGAGGGCGACTGCGCGGCGCGGACGTTCCCGCTATGGCGCCTGCAGGCTGTGACCGATGCGATCGATGCGATGGACGACGGCGCCAAGGCGCGGCTGGCAGACTTGCTGGACCGTGTGGGCGGTGCGCCGCTAATGGATTTCAGGCTCCCCGCCCGCTTGGTGCGCCGGGATTGCCGGTTGAAGCTGGCCTGAGCGGGTTTGCTGAGTCGGGCACCGGGAAGGAGACTGAGAAGCCGTCCTGAATATAGCCCCCGTGCGCGAGGCAATGAGGCGTGCCGACTTCTTCGAAATAGTCGAGGTCCGGATGGTGCCGGGTAACCAGGTCGCGTCCCTGCGGCGTCAGTCCGTCGCGCATATGGGCGACGAGGGCCAAGGCCCATGGCACCAATGCCAGCACACTGTTGCCGTCAGCGACGGCGGTCTCGATGATCCAGCGTATGGCGTCAGACTTTATCGGTTCGGGCGAGGGCCGGTCTTCGTCAAGTCCGAACACGGGAGGCTTCTATCGTCTTCACTGAAGTGTCGCCTCCGGATCGGCGTAGGGCGTGAACTTCAGGTCGTAACCAAAGGGCTTGTCCTTGGGCGGGGCGTCCGGCTCTGTGGCGTAGATATCGACCTTGTCGGCGATCTTGAAGCCGAGATGGTTGCTGATCGCGACGATCATGTCGCCGGCTTCTTCGGGATCCTTTGCCCAGGCTTTCATCGACAGCACGGAGGGACCGGGCTCCGTATTGAAGTCGGCGTTCGGCTCAACCACGCGGCCATCGGCCACCATCGCGTAATGCGTGAACACGGTTTCGATTTCGCCGTTGGTCAGCTTGCGTTTCCAGTCGTCGGGAGTGTCTTCGCTCATGATGTCACCGCGATGCAGTCGATTTCCAGGTGCGCGCCGACGGCGAGGCCGGAGACGCCGACTGTGGCGCGGGCAGGTTTGGGATCGGGCAGGGCGGCCGCATAGGCCGCGTTCATGTTGCCATAGTCTTCCATGTCGCCGAGATAGACGGTGCATTTGACGAGATCGGACAGGTCGGCGTCGAGTGTGTTCAAGGTGCGCTCCAGATTGGCGAAGATTTGGGTCGTCTCTGGCCCGGTGCCGCCGGGCGCGATCGATCCGGTTTCCGGATCGATGCCGACTTCGCCGGCAAGATAGATCGTGTTGCCAGCTATAACGGCCTTCGAGAAGGGCAGTTCCACGCCGCCAACAGCCATGCCGCCGAAATGGGTGACGTTTGTCGCGAAATTGGTGTCGTCGACTTCGACGGCGACGCAGCCAGTGAGGGCCGCAAAGGCCGTGCCCATCAGTACGTATTTAATCATGTTCAGGCGTCCTTCGCTTGCGGGCGGCGTCATGCCCAGCGGAATTTGAAGATCATCTCACGCGACCTGTCTGACAGGAACGGTGCGCCGTCCCAGTCGCCCAGCACGTCCGCGCACGCCAGGCCGCTTTGTTCTGCGAGGTGCATGATCCGGGAGTGCGGCAGAAAACGCAACGTGCTTTCTGAGCTCAAGACTGCGTCGCCGAAATCATAGTCCCACGCGAAGGTCATCATGCCAGTGTCGCGGTTGGACGCGATGATCCGGCGAGACGCGTGGATCTGCGTGCCGTCCGGCGATTGCAGCGTTCGTTCGCGGGCCCAGACGCTGTCCCAGTCGATAGCCGGATTGCGGCTTTCGAATATGGCGAAGCCATCCGGCTTGAGATGCGCGGCCATGTTGGCGAGGGCCTCGGCGACTTGCGCATCGGTCAGCAGGACCTGAAAGGCGTGGCCGGTCATGATGATGAGATCGAAGCGTTTGGGCGAACGGAAGCCTTCAGCTGTCGCCTCGACCCATTCCACGGATGCGCCATGCGGCTTCGACCGGGCGACGTCCAGCATCGCTGGCGCAGGGTCAGCGCCGATCACATTGTGGCCACGGGCGGCAAATGCGTCGCAGACAAGTCCGGTGCCGCAGCCGAGGTCGAGAATATCGCACGGGCTGTCCCCGGCGAGGGAGAGGTAGAAGTCCCGGTCTTCCGCGCCCGAATTCCCCAGATCGTAGATGCCTGCGAGGCGGGGGTGGGTGTAGTGGAGGTCGACCGGGACCATTTATCTCAATCCGCGCTAGCCGCGATGCATGGCGCAGATCTTGTTGCCGTCAGTGTCGCGCAGGTAGGCGAGGTAGAGGCGCATGCCCGTGCCTTCGCGCCAGCCGGGCGGGTCTTCAATCGGCTTGCCGCCGGCGGCGATGCCGGCAGCGTGCCAGGCGTCGGCCTGTTCCGGGGAGTCGGCGGCGAAGCCGATCGTGCCGCCATTGGCATGACAGGCAGGCTGGCCGTCGATGGGCGGCGTGACGAGGAAGGTGCCGCCATTGTGAATATAGATCAGCCGCCCCTTGGGATCGACAATCGCCTCGCGACCGCCAATCGACTTGAACAGGGCGTCATAGAGCTTCTTCGATTTTTCGAGATCGTTGGTGCCGATCATTACGTGGCTGAACATTTTCTGGAAGTCCTCCGGTTTGGTTTTTCTAGAATACGACGACGCTGCGGATGCTCTCGCCTGAGTGCATCAGGTCGAAGGCGTCGTTGATTTTTTCGAGGCCCATGACGTGGGTGATCATCGGGTCGATCTGGATCTTGCCGTTCATGTACCAGTCGACGATCTTGGGAACGTCGGTGCGGCCCTTGGCACCGCCGAAGGCCGTGCCGCGCCAGTTGCGCCCTGTGACGAGCTGGAACGGGCGTGTGCTGATTTCCTTTCCGGCTTCGGCCACGCCAATGATGATCGATGTGCCCCAGCCGCGATGGCAGCATTCGAGGGCCTGGCGCATCACGTCGGTGTTGCCGGTGCAGTCGAAGGAATAGTCCGCGCCGCCGTCGGTGAGGGCGACAATCTCGGCGACCACGTCTTTCGTGTGCTTCGGATTGACGAAATGGGTCATGCCGAATTTCTCGCCCCATGCCTTTTTCGAGTCATTGATGTCGACGCCGATAATCTTGTCGGCGCCGGCCATGCGTGCGCCCTGCAGCACGTTGAGGCCGATGCCGCCGAGACCGAAGACGACGACATTGTCGCCAACCTGGACCTTGGCCGTGTTGGTCACGGCGCCGACGCCGGTGGTGACGCCGCAACCGATATAGCAGGCCTTGTCGAAGGGCGCGTCAGTGCGGATTTTTGCCACCGCGATTTCCGGCAGGACGGTGAAGTTCGAGAAGGTCGAGCAGCCCATGTAATGATAGATGGTCTGGCCCTTGTAGGAAAAGCGGCTGGTGCCGTCGGGCATCAGGCCCTTGCCCTGCGTGGCGCGGATGGCGGTGCAGAGATTGGTCTTGCCTGACAGGCAGCTTTTGCACTGGCGGCATTCGGGCGTGTAGAGCGGGATGACATGGTCGCCGGGCTTCACGCTGGTAACGCCCGCGCCAACCTCGCGCACGTTGCCCGCGCCTTCATGGCCGAGCACGCTGGGGAAGAGGCCTTCGCTGTCGAGCCCGTCCAGCGTGTAGGCGTCCGTGTGGCAGATGCCGGTCGCCATGATTTCGACCAGCACTTCGCCCGCCTTCGGGCCTTCAAGGTCCAGCTCGACGATTTCGAGGGGTTTCCTGGCTTCAAAGGCAACGGCGGCGCGGGTCTTCATGGGGCATGTCTCCGGATAGGGGTCTGATCCTTACCTAGACCGCAGCGGCGTCATGATCCACTCCCCGCGCGCGATTGACTATAGTACGATGTCAAACTATAAGGTATGGCATCAAATTAAATAAGGGAACAAGACGATGGCAACGCGGCGAGGAGTGTTGAAACTGGTGGGGGGTGGCTGCGTATTGGCGGCTGTGGGCGCGGGCGGCTTTGTGGCCGCGAATGGTCCGTCCCGTTCGGCGCGGGCACCGTGGCACGAAGCAGGCCAGGAGACGGAATTCCGACGGCGCGCCCTGTCCTATGCGATCCTCGCGCCCAATCCGCACAACCGGCAGCCCTGGCTGGTGCGGCTCGACGGGGACGACGCCCTGACGCTTTATTGCGACCTGGACCGCCGCCTGCCAGCGACCGATCCCTATGACCGCCAGATCGTCATCGGGCATGGCGCGTTCCTCGAGCTGCTGGCGCTGGCGGCGGCTGAAGACGGCTATGGAACGGAGATCACGCTTTTCCCGGAGGGTGAGGACATGGCCACGCTGGATGCGCGGCCTGTGGCGACCGTGCGGTTTGTGCCGGGCGGGGCAGGGCCTGACCCGCTGTTTGCGCGCGTGCTGGCACGGCGGTCGAACAAGGAACCCTATGAGGCGCGCGACGTGGAGGCCGAGAAACTGGCGGCCATGATGCAGGCAGCTCGCAGTTTTGGTGTCACTGCCGAAAGCATTGGCAACACGCCGATGGCAGAGACGCTGCGCGACCTGACCTGGCGTGCACACCAGATGGAAGTGAAGACGCCGGCGACCAATCAGGAGAGTGTCGACCTGATGCGGATTGGCGCGAAGGAAGTGGCGGCCAATCCGGACGGAATCGAACTTGAAGGACCGTTCATTGCCGCCGGCAAGCTGATCGGCATGGTCAATCGCGAGACATTGGCCGACCAGACATCAGCCGGCTACCAGCAAGGCCTGGACATGTATGAGGCGCTGGCGATGTCGGCACGGGGGTTTGCTTGGCTGACCAATGACAATCTGACCCGTACCGACCAGATCAATGCGGGCCGCGCCTATGCGCGGATGAACCTGACAGCGACATCGCTGGGCGTGTCGATCCATCCCTGGAGCCAGTCATTGCAGGAGTATCCGGAAATGGCCGACCTGTACGACGAAGTCCATGACCTGATCGGCGGCGGCCGGAGGCTTCAGATGTTGGTCAGGGTAGGGTATGCCAAGCCGATCATGGCCACGCCGCGCTGGCCGATGGAAACGCACCTGATTGCCTGAGAGGCCCCGCATGAACGCATTGTCCCAACGCGAGCAGGCGCTGTTCCTTCTGCTCAACGAAATCGGCATCATCAGCCAGTTGTCGAGTGCGCGACTGGAGCGGCTGTTGCCGCATGGGCTGACCGTGGCGCAGTTTGGCCTGCTGAACCATCTGGTGCGACTGGACGGCGACTGGTCACCGGCCCGGCTCGCGGCGGCCTTCCAGGTGACCAAGGGCACAATGACCAGCACGCTGCAGCGGCTTGAGGCCAAGGGGTTCATCTCCATGCGCGCCAATCCGGCCGACGGCCGGGCCAAGATCGTGACGCTGACGGACGCCGGACGACGCGCGCGCGAGGCTGCATTGGCTGCTGCAGGGCCGGGACTTGCCGACCTGAAGGCGGCCTTGTCGCCTGCAGACGTGGATACGCTGATTCCCGGCTTGCAAAAGCTCAGGATCTGGCTCGATATGCACCGGTAAGTGCGATTGCATGACGGTTTCCCCGTGTGGGACGTAACGGGATGGGATGATGGTTAGACTGCTGCTGTGGACGGTGGGCATTGTTGCCGTCGTATTGATAGCCACATATTGGTGGGCTGGCCGGAACCTGCAGGTCCTGGATGCCGAAGCCCGGGCCGACGCGCCGGGCGCGTTTCTCGACGTTTCGGGCGGTAAACTCCACTATCTGGTGCAGGGACCGGAGGATGGCGAGATTGTCGTCATGGTGCACGGCTTCTCGACTCCATCCTTCATTTTCGAACAGAATGCGGCGGCGCTGGTCGATGCCGGGTTCCGGGTCGTGCGCTACGACCATTTCGGGCGCGGCTGGTCTGACCGGCCCAAGGGGCCCTATGATGAAGCCTTCTACGACCGTGAATTGATGGAACTGCTTGACGGTCTCGGCCTGTCGGAGCCGGTACGTCTTGTCGGCCTGTCGATGGGCGGGCCGATCGTAATGTCGTTTGCCGGGCGTCACCCGGAACGCGTGTCGGATATTTTCCTTCTGGTGCCGGCAGGCCTTGACGTGACAGGCGGAAACAGCGGCGCTGCCAAGCTGGTGCGCGTGCCGGTGATCGGCGACTGGATCTGGCGTGTCTTCGGACGCGGCATCCTGCTGGGCAATTCGCAACTCGACGAAAGCGCCCTTGATCCGGCAAACCGCCTGCAGGGCGATGTCACGCGCCAGCTGGACTTTCGCGGCTATCGCGAGGCCCTGTTGTCGACAATGCGGCATTTCCCGATGTCGGACCGGGCACGCCTGTTTAGCACGGTCTCGGACAAGACGAAAATACCGGTCGTTGCCGTTTTCGGAGATGCGGACGACACCATTGCGGTTTCGAGTGCTGCGAAACTGATGGCGCTGATCCCGCGCGCGGACGTGCGGATCATCACTGGCGGCACCCATGGCCTGAACTACCAGCGCCATGCCGAGGTCAACCCGATGCTGGTGGCATGGGCCAGCGGCCTGACGGCCGACTAGGCCTCGATGCTGGCGGCGCCGTCTTCGACGTGGACGCACTGGGCGCGGTCGCCAAAAGCCTCGAACAGGAAGCGTTCAGTGCCGGTCAGCCATGCCTGCCCGCCGAGGGCGCAGAGTTCGTCATAGAGAGCGGCGCGGCGGTCCGGGTCGAGATGGGCGGCGGCTTCGTCGAGCAGTAGCAGGGGCGCCGGGCCGTCGCCGCCTGCGCGCAGGGCGCCCGCCGAGGCGAGGATCAAGCCAATCAGGAGGGCCTTTTGCTGGCCGGTCGAGGCGTCGCGTGCGGGCGCGCCTGTAGGCCGGTGGATGACGACCAGGTCTGAGCGGTGCGGGCCGTCGATCGTGCGCCCGGCGGCGATGTCGCGGCGGCGCGTGGTGCGGAAGGTCTCGGCCAGCGTTTCGAAGATCGACTTGAAATCGTCGCCGCGCAAGGCGGCCTGTTCGGCGTCGCCTTCCAGCGCAAGATCGGCTTTGGGGAAATGGCCTTCTGGCCGGGCCTCGATGGCGCCCTGCAGGGATTCCAGGACGTGTGCACGATTGATGGCGATCTCGGCGCCGGCTTCGGCCATGCGGGCCTCGATGGCATCGGCCCAGGCCGGGTCGACATGGCCGCGTTCCAGCAGGGCGTTGCGTTCGCGCATGGCCTGTTCATAGCGGCTGGCGGCTCTGCCATGGGAGGGCACATGCGCCATGACCTGGCGGTCGAGGAAGCGGCGCCGATCAGATGCGCCGCCCCGGAAGACACTGTCCATGGAGGGCGTCAGCCAGACGATGCGGACGAGGTCGGCCAGGTCGGACGCCGTGGCCGACGCCCCGTCGATGCGGACATTGCGCTTGGCGCCGGAGCCGGTTTCGAGCGCGACGCCGATCTTCTGGTCATTGGCCAGCGTGGCGGCGACGGTCCAGCTGCCGGGCGCATCCTTGCGGACCATTTCGGGCAGCGTGGCGGAGCGCAGGCCACGGCCGGGGCCGAGCTGGCTGACCGCTTCGAGCAGGTTCGTCTTGCCCGCGCCATTGGCGCCGAACAGGCAGACGTGGCGGCCGTCGAGCGGCAGCGTCAGCGCGGCGTAGTTGCGGAAGTCCGTAAGTGAGAGTCGGGTGATCTGAGCCAAGCGTCGATCCCGTCTGACGGTCCTAGACCCTGAGGGGCATCAGCACGTAGCGTGCGCTGTCATCCGACGGGTCGAGCACGAGCGCCGGAGAGGCCGGGTCATTGAACATGAATTCGACCGTGTCGGCTTCGATCTGCCCGGCGATGTCGAGCAGGTATTTGGCATTGAAGCCGATCTCCATCGCGTCGGAGCTGTACTCGGCTTCGAGCTCTTCATTGCCGGCGCCTGTCTCTGCGTGGCTGACGGCCAAGGTCAACTTGCCGTCGGACACCGACATTTTCACCGAACGCGAGCGCTCTGCCGAGACCGTCGAAACGCGGTCAACGGCCGCTTCGAAGGACTTGTTGTCGACGACCAGCTTCTTGTCATTGCCCTTGGGAATGACGCGGGCATAGTCCGGGAAGGAGCCGTCGATCAGTTTCGAGGTCAGCACCGCGCGACCGGCGCGAACAACGATCTTGGTATCGGATACTTCGATATCGACATCGCCATCGACGGCGTCGATGAGGCGGCGGGCTTCGGCAACGGCCTTGCGGGGCACGATCACGCCTTCGAGATTTTCCGAGCCCTTGGGGGCCGCAATCTCGGCCAAGGCCAGACGGTGGCCGTCCGTCGCGACGGTGCGCAGGACGGCCTTGCCGTCTTCGTTCTTGGCACCGTGAAGGTAGACGCCGTTGAGGTAGTAGCGGGTCTCTTCAGTCGAGATGGCGAACCGTGTCTTGTCGATCAGGCGGGCAAGGTCCTTGGCATCGACCGAAAAGGCCGTTGCGCCGTCATCGCTGCTCATCGTCTGGAAGTCGGAGGCGGGCAGGGTCGGCAGTTCGAAATGCGACCGGCCGGCGCGGATCGCCAGGCGCTGGTTGTCGGGCTGGGTTTCCAGTTCGATCTCGGCGCCAGCTGGCAGCTTGCGGATGACGTCGAACAATGTGCCGGCAGGTGCCGTGACGGCGCCTTCGCGCGCAACCTTGGCGTCGGCGCTGTCGACAGCCTCGATATCGAGATCGGTGGCCGTGAGCTTCAGTTCGCCCTTGCTGGCCTGCAGCAATACGTTCGACAGGATTGGAATGGTGTTGCGGCGCTCGACGACGTTCTGCACATGCGAGAGGGCATTGAGGAGATCGCTGCGTTCAATGGTAAGTTTCATCTGCTGGTCCGTCCATCGCCGGCGCCCGGTGCGCCTGTCTTCCTGATCAAATTCACTTGGCTGGTCCGTGCCTGCCGGGCAGGTTGCCCGCGGCAGAATCAGCCCGCCCTCCAGTGGAGAGCGGGCTAAGAACCCTTAAACAATCGGGCGGAAAAGCCAAGCACCGATCCGGGGATGCCCGAGGGCAACCTGGCGGTTCTAGTTCGCGCCCGCCGCCTGGAGTTCGAAGATTGCTTCGGTGACACGTGCGATGTCGCCTGCAAGTTCCGGGTCCGTTGCGATATTCTTCGACACTTTCCGGTGGGCGTAGAGGATCGTCGTGTGATCGCGCTTGCCGAAGCTGTGACCGATCTGGGGAAGCGACTTGCCGGTTTTTTCACGGCAGACATACATTGCGACCTGACGGGGATAGACCACCGCGCGGGCCTTGCACGGGCTTTCAAGATCGCTCTTGGAAATGCCGAAAACCTTCATTGTGGCGCGTTTGACGAGTTCGATCGTGGGCACTTTGACTTCTCCCTGATGGCGGCGGATCACGCGGTCGAGCATTTCCATGGTCGGCGCGCGGTCTCCGAAACCGGCTTCGGTATAGAGGCTCCAGATTGCGCCGGTGAGTTCCCGGCCCGGTCCACGAATGCCAGCATTGATGCGGGCGATCATTTCGTCGGTAAGCACGAAGTCCGGGTGATCCGCCTCAATGTGAGCTGCCAGGCGCACGAGAATCTCGCGGCGCATGTCGGCATCGGGCAGGCCGACTTCGACGGCGATCGAGCCTTTCAGCTCTGCCCGCATGCGGGGGCCGAAACCGGTCACGTCGCCAGGGGCTTCATCACCTGCCAGGACCACGAGCCCGCCATTGCCGGTGACTTCACGGATGTTCTGGTACAGCTCTGTCTCGGTGCCCGGCTTGCCGGCAATGCGGTGCAGGTCGTCGATCAGCAGCAGCGTCGCCGAACGCAGGCGCTTCTTCAGTCCGCTCGTGTCCTTCACCTTAACGCCATCATGGTAGGCAGACATGAATTCCTCGGCCGTGAGGTAGACGACGACCCGGTCCGGCTCCTGTGCCTCAACCTTGTTCTTCAAGGCGAGAAGGATGTGTGTCTTGCCGGTGCCCTGACGGCCATAGATCAGCGTCGTCAAGGTACCGACAGTCTGCCCGGCAGAAATGCGCTGGGCGAGTTGCACAGCGATCTCGTTCGACGGGCCGGTAACCAGGGTTTCGAACGTCATGTTCGGCGCGCCATTCGCCCCGGCTGCAGTGGTCGTCTTGCCGCCATCGTCACCAGAGGCTGCTGCACGTTCCGGCTGGGGCGCCGGAGCGGCTTCCGCCCAAGGATCGGACACGAGGTCACGCACTTCGGCGCGGGCATTGCGCCAGCACTCCAGCCGGATGCCACGGCGAGCGGGATCATGATCGCGCCACGTGCGCTGGATAAGCCGCTTGTGCTCGGCCACGACGCGGTCATAGGCAAGGGGATCGCGGGCCGCGATCACCATTTCGCCATCGACTTCCGCAATCAGGCGCAGGTCTTCGATCCAACGATCGTAGTCGGTTGCGTTCAAGACGGTTGCGAGCGTTTCCCGGACCTTCTGCCAGATGGCCTGGCCGGGGAGATTGTTGACTTTTTCCGTGCCCGAAAACTCTACGCCATGATCAGAATCAAAAAGTGTATTTCGGTCCATCGCCGAGCCCCATTTTCTTGTTATGTTTCGTCCTGACCAGCAGGCACGCAACTCTCCCTCCAGATCACTATCTGGGCCCCGTAAATACTCCGTGCAGGGAGAGTTATTAGCTGGTATACTCAAAGTAACTTCCTGCCGTTTTTCTGACAAGTGTATCTTTTTTTTGACAGCGGGTATTGGCCAGTTGACTCTTGGGCTCAGTGACCAAATTCTGATCAAAATCAGCCGCTTATCCTGTGCGTTTTTTTTGTGAGTGAGTCGTTCGGCGCAATCGTTCGCTAATGTTCTGTCAACACCAACCATGAGTAATTGGCTGTGAAATTCCGACTTTTGATAGCGATAAAATATTGCACCTATTGAAGCCGCCTCATTCTTGCAGACCTGCCTCCCGGGAACGCGCAAAAATGCAAAAAAAGATCTCAAAAAGGAATAGTTCCAGAAAACTACATCCGGCACGTTTTTGCGAGCCCCGGATCCTAAATTCGACGCAAGAAAAAACCCGCCAGGCCTGAGCCGGGCGGGTCTTGTTTTGTCATCGGGGTTCGAAGCCGGGAAGGCTTCAGCCCATAGCACTGACGCGCGCCGATAGGCGCGAGACTTTGCGGGATGATGTATTCTTGTGCATGACGCCTTTGGTGACAGCGCGCATCAGCTCGGGCTGGGCAACGCGCAGGGCGTCCTGAGCGGCGGACTTATCGCCTGCTGCGATGGCTTCCTCGACTTTACGGACATAAGTGCGCACACGCGAACGGCGCGCCTTGTTGACCTCTGTACGAGCCGCAATCTTGCGGACCATCTTCTTGGCGGAACGGGTATTGGCCATATCTAACTCCTGAAGCCCGAAGGAGACCTCCCTCAAGCTGAAGGCGGGGGCATACATAAACGGTGCGAACGCGTCAACTGGGGGGCTGACAGAAAACTGCGCCAGCGGGCCGCCGCTACTCGGTTTCCGGCGGTTCCTTAGCCTCGGCGGCCATCTCGTTCAGCCGCTCTGTCAGCGCCGGATTGCCTTCAAGGCCCAGTTCCTTTGCCGAGAATACGACAAGGCCGCCTGATTTGCTGAGCATCGAGACGATATTCTGACGCGTCTGCATCTCCATCAGGCTCAGCAGGGCCGCGATCTGTTCCGGGCTGCGATCACGAAACTGGTCGAGCAGCTTGTCGAGTTCTGTACCGAGAAACTGCATGGCACCGGGCGTCTCGATGTCACGAGAACCGACGTCCCCGCGCTGGGCGGCCTGCGCCAGCGCTACGCGCTGGGGTGCCAATGTGGTGTCGCCGGACGCGTCGGTGCCGATCGCACCGCCATTCGACGCCATCGCATCTGGGGTCACCACGACGTCGCTGGGAAGGGTCGAGCCATCGCGATAGCTGAACCTCGCTTCGAACACGTTGACGCCGAGCGGCACGCCAAGATCTCCTGTGCCGGATTCCATGCCAGCGAGCTCCTCGGTCACCTCCCGTTCGATCTCGTGATGGCTTTCGCGCAATTGTTCGTCCTTGCGCCGGCCGATCGCGCCGGAAAAGGCCGAGCGAATACGCCGTTCGAGCTGATCACCGAAATCCCCCAGCCGGGCGAGATCCGTCACGCGCTCCCGATTGACGCAAAAACTGACCGACGGGGTGACTGTCACGACGTGCCCGTCATTCGTCACGGCGGTGAAGGGAAAGGGCGTGGTCGTGTGGATGCGCAGGGAGATGGCGCCAGCATCGGTGACCAGATGGTCATGCGTGAGTGAATTGAACCGCGGATCGTAAACGGGGAAGCGCAGGTGCTGGCGGTGCTGGAACTGAACGATGCGTGGATCGCCGACCTTGACCTTCATCTCTGCCGTGAGGGCCTGGATGCGTCCGTCGGGCCCGCGAACCAGATAGGTATCGTCTTCGGCAGGCGGAATATATGGACCGCGTGCCTTGTAGACCAGAACGACGACGGCACCGCCAATCACGAGTAACGCCACGAGCACACTGATAATCAGGCTGGTTGAGACTGCACTTACGTCCGCCATGAGCTGTTCCCCGCTGCAAAGCCGCCCCATCCCCTGAGCGCGCCAAGGTTAACAACACTTTCCAGTAAAGAGAATAGCGGCCCTGTTCAGGCGGCTGCCGGCAGCCTAGCGGTCCTTGAAGTGGGCCGAACGTTTCTCGACATAGGCGGACATGCCTTCCTTCTGGTCCTCGGTCGCAAACAGCGACTGGAACAAGCGTCGCTCGAAACGGATGCCTTGCGACATGGGCGTTTCATAGGCCGCGTTGATGGCCTCTTTCGTCATCATCGCTGCCGCACGCGGCATAGCGGCGATTGTGCGTGCCATCTCTCGCGCGACGTCCATGAGGTCGTCGGCCGGCACGACCCGGGCGACGAGGCCGCAGCGTTCGGCTTCAGCGGCTTCCATCATCCGCCCGGTCAGGCAGAGTTCCATGGCCTTGGACTTGCCGACAAACCGCGCAAGCCGTTGCGTGCCGCCGGCCCCCGGCATCACGCCAAGGCGGATTTCCGGTTGGCCGAAACGGGCCGAGTCAGCCGCAATGACGATGTCGCACATCATGGCCAGTTCGCAGCCGCCACCGATGGCATAACCGCTGACGGCCGCGATCATTGGCTTGCGGGCGCTTGATGCGCGCTCCCAATTGCGGGAGATCAGGTCGTCATAATAGGCGGCAGGATAATCTTGGTCCATGATTTCGCGAACGTCTGCGCCGCCGGAAAAGGCCTTGCGCGAGCCGGTCAGGACGATGCAGCCAATATCCTTGTCTGCTTCGAACCGGTCGATGGCGTGGGTCAGTTCGGTCATCATCTCATCGTTGAGGGCGTTGAGCTGGTCTGGACGGTTCAGTGTGATGACGGCAATGCCGGTTTCGGCGTCCGACTCTGTCAGCAATGTATTGTACGACATGGGGCGACGTATCCTTCTTGCGACCGGTATCCCGGCCTTTGGCGCTGGCGTTCTGGTCGCAGCTGCCGGATTGATGGTTTTTTTGGGTGCTGCGCGTGGCCGGACCTTCGGGTCCGGCGAGGTTGAGGCGGTGAACGACTCTCGAGTTGCGACCGCGATCAGGAGCGGACGCGGGCGCTATAGCGTGAAAAAAGGGCGCTTGTCACCCTTTTGCCTCATTTGTCGATATTGAACGTCAATCCGGCATGTGATTCGAGGCGGCCAACCAGGGTGAGCCCCATGGCCGCGGCAGGTGTGTAGATGCCGCCGCCGAGGTCGGTGCAATCCTTGACGAGGCAGATGGCCGCTTCGGAGATGATTTTCGAAGTTGACCCGTAGCCGGGGTCCTTGTCGCCCGTGACGGTCGCTCTAATGCGATCGCCGTTCTTGGTGATGCCGAGCAGCGCGAAATCATACAGACCGGCCTCACGCTCTTCTTTCGAAGGACCTTCGCCGGGCTTGGGGCCGTCGTCGCCGCCCATCGTGTTGCTCTTGGCGACCATTTCGGCCGCTGCCTTGCCAGCCTCGCCGGGACCCGTCAGCATCATCTCGTCATAGACGAAGTCCTTGCCATAGGGGTGGCCCATGATCGCGTTGGAGCGGTGGATGTTCTTGGTATTGATGGGCGCCATGATGAAGGGCGCGACCCATGAGCCGAAATCGTCATCCTCCTGCACGGACATGCCGTGTGGCTGGTCCGGCCCTTCAAAACCGCCAGTCAGCGAGAAGGGATTGCGCAACACAGCCATGACAGCCGGATCGGCCATGGCCCGTGCCATGGTCTCGCGGCCTGAGGCTGCGGTGCCGCCGGAGAACGTGCCCTTCATTTTGCGCATGCGCCCCTTCACCCGGACGGCCGGTGTGCCGAACTCGCGCATCGCCGCGTTCTGGAGGAACAGGACGCCGAGATCGAACGGAATGGAGTCGAAGCCGCACGAGAAGACGATGCGTGCGCCGCTCTTTTTCGCCGTGTCCTCGTAGGCCGCGATCATGTCATGCATCCAGGCGACTTCGCCGGAGAGGTCGACATAGTCGGTGCCATTGGTGGCGCAGGCCTCGACGAGGGGCGTGCCATAGAGCTGGTAGGGTCCGACCGTGGTCAGGACACAGCGGGCGGACTTGACCATGGCGTCCAGCGATGCCGGGTCGGAGGCATCAGCGACGATCAGTTCAACGGATTTCGGGATGCCCATTTCGTCGCGCACGGTCTTGAGCTTGTCGAGCGAGCGCCCGGCCATGGCCCAGCTCACGTCCTTGCCGACGCCATAGGTGGCATTCATATACTCGGCCACGAGGCGCCCGGTGAATCCGGTGGCTCCATAGATGACGACATCATAGTTGGCAGATGGGTTCATGGGGCGGCCTCCAGCACGTTCAGGCATCAGACTTGCCTCACTCGTGCGACCGCTGCAACTGCTGCGCCGGTCTTTTGCAAATGTCGCACCTCCCAATCGAGGCGAAACCGCCTATATCGCTAGCATGACCGAAACGCCTGACGTGCCCGATCCGGAACGCAACCGATTGAGCGGGCGACTCGCGCGAACGGCGAAGGTGGGCGCGAACCTGTCGGGTGCCGGCATCAGCTTTGCGGCAAATTCCCTGTTTGGCGGTGATCAGGGCGATGAGCGGATCGCGAAGGCGCTGGCTGCCGCGCTTGGGCGTTCCAAGGGGCCGTTGATGAAGGTCGCCCAGATGGTGTCGACCATCCCGGATTTCCTGCCAGCTGAATATGCCGCTGAACTTGGCCAGCTTCAGGCGCAAGCGCCAGCCATGGGATGGCCTTTCGTCAAGCGCCGGATGCGGGCGGAACTTGGCCCCGACTGGCTGTCGCAGTTCGACACGTTCCAGAAGGAGGCGTCTCACGCCGCTTCGCTGGGGCAAGTTCATGACGCGCGCATGCACGATGGCCGCCGCGTCGCCTGCAAGCTGCAATACCCGGACATGTCGAGCGCGGTAGAATCGGATGTCGGCCAGCTGAAAGCCATGCTCGGCCTGTTCAAGCGCATGGACGGATCGATCGATCTCACCGAGATGGTCAGCGAAGTGACCGACCGTCTCCGGGAAGAACTCGATTACGGGCGCGAGGCCAAGCATATGGCGCTTTATGCGGGAATGCTTGCCGACAAGGATTTCGTCCAGGTGCCTGAACCCGTGCCGGAATTGTCGACTGATCGCCTCCTGACGATGACATGGCTGGACGGCGAACGCCTTGATGCTTTCGAGGGCGCTGCGCAGGAAACCCGCAACCATATCGCCGAAATGCTGTTCTGGACCTGGTGGGGCCCGTTCAACGGCCATGCGGTGATCCATGGCGACCCGCATCTCGGCAATTACCAGGTGACCGGCGGTGGCACGGGCATCAACCTGCTCGATTTCGGCTGCATTCGCGTCTTCCCGCCGACATTCGTGGAAGGCGTGGTCGACCTTTACCGCGCCATGCTGCGCGAAGATTTCGATGCGGCCTATGCGGCGTATGAGAAATGGGGCTTCCAGAACCTGTCGCGCGAGCTGGTCGAAGTGCTGAATATCTGGGCGCGCTTCATCTACGGTCCGCTACTCGACGACCGCGTGCGCAGCGTGGCAGACGGTGTGTCGGCGGGCGAATATGGCCGCAAGGAAGCGTTCCAGGTCCGGCGCCTGCTCAAGGAGAAGGGGCCGGTGAAGATTCCCCGAGAGTTCGTATTCATGGACCGGGCCGCGATCGGCCTTGGCGCAGCCTACCTGCGCCTCAAGGCGGAAGTGAACTATCACCGCCTGTTCGAGGAAAGCCTTGAGGGCTTTGACGTCATCACTGTGGCAGCCCGCCAGGCCAGCGCGCTGAAAGCGGCCAGCCTGGCCTGAGGCCTAGCTCATCTTGAACCGGATCGGGATCGATTTCGGCCCGGAGACGAAGTTTGCCTGCACGCGGGTCGGCGTTCCATTCAATTCCACAGACTCAAGGCGCGGCAGCAATTCTTCCCACAGGAGACGCATTTCCATACGCGCAAGGTGCTGGCCGAGACAGACGTGCGCACCATAACCGAATGCGACGTGCTTGTTGGGGGAGCGGTCAACCTTGAACTTGAAGGGGTCGTCGAAGACGTCTTCGTCGCGGTTGCCGGACGGATAGGCCAGGAACAGCCAGTCGTTCTTGCTGATCTTCCTGCCTGCCACTTCCGTGTCTGCGGTGGCGGTGCGCATGAAGTGCTTCACCGGCGTTTCCCAGCGGATCGATTCCTCGACCATGGACGGGATCAGCGACAGGTCATCCTTCACCTTCCGGAACTGGTCTGGGTTTTCCGCCAGTGCCCAGAGTGCGCCGCCTGTCGTGTTGGAGGTTGTGTCGTGGCCAGCTGTCGCGGCGATGATGTAATAGCTCATCGCTTCGAGATGGCCGAGCGGCTGGTCATAGACCGCGCCATTCGCGATGACGCTGGCAAGGTCGTCGCGCGGGTTCTTCCGGCGGTCTTCAGTCATCGCCATGAAGTACTCAAAGAAATCGGCAACCGTCGCCTGTATATTGGCTAGGCCAGCGTCCGCACTCTCGACCTCTGCGCCGGACCGGTTCACTTCCGGATCCTGCGCGCCGAACAATTCCTGCGTCAGCTTCAGCATGCGGGGTTCGTCAATCTCCGGTACGCCCAGCACTTCCATGATCACATGCAAAGGATAGAGGAATGCGACATCGCGAGCGAAGTCGCATTCGGTGCCCTTGGCGGCCATCTTGTCGATGAAACCGCGAGCGATTTCGCGAATGCGGTCTTCCAGCTTGCGCAGGTTCTGCGGCACGAACCAAGCCTGCGTCAGGCGGCGATACTGCATGTGGTCCGGATTATCCATCTGCACCAGCGAGCGCAGAAGGTTGGGCGACCCGCCCATCATGGCGCGCACCTTGTGGTCGGCCTCGATCGTTGTCAGCGTCGCGGAGCGGTCTTCATTGTGAAAGAGATCGTTCTGGCGTTCGATATTGAGAATGTCGGCATGGCGGGAGACCACCCAGAAGGGATCGAAGCCTTCGATCTCTGCCACATCCAATGGCGCGTGCTTTCGCAGCCAGGTGAAGGCCTCATGCGACCGGTTCCAGTCCGCATAGGCTTTCGGGTCAATAACGGCTTCGGCGATATGGGCGGGTATGGTCATGCATTCCTCCGAATATGGGAGCGGCTGGTGGCCCCCCCTGCGCAAATCCGACTATCACATACTTGCTATACAGCCAACAAATATGTTAGGTGAAGCCATGCCAGAGACGAAAATAGCCACCCGCCCTAGAGCCACTCCAAGCTCCAGCCGCCTGACCCAGGCGGAGAGGCGTGACAGGTCTGAGCGGGAGTTGCTGGAGGCAACCATACGGGTGGTGTCCGAGCAGGGTGTCTCTGCTGCGACGTTCGAAACCATCGCAAAGGCGGCCGGCTATTCGCGCGGCCTTGTCACTCAGCGTTTCGGGTCCAAGGATGGCCTGATCCGTGCTCTGATCGCGTACCTGCATGGCTGGCAGGACGAGGTGCTCGACCGCGACCATGTCGCCGATATGGACGGCCTTTCAGCCTTGTGCGCCTTTGTCAGCCTGCATTGCCAGTCGCTTGACGGGCATGAAGAAGCCCGGGCCTATTTCATGCTGCTCGCCGCTGCGGTGGCCGACCAGATCGATACCCGCGAGGCGTTTGCGGAATCCCATGAGATCGAGCGTGTGCTGATCCGCAATATCATAGAGCGTGGACAGGCGGCCGGCGACATTCGCGTCGATGCCGATGCGGACGGGATCGGCCTGATGACAGGTTGCGCCCTGATGGGCCTGCGGATGCAAAGCCTGATCGACCCGGATACGAAAATCGCACCCATTCGGGACGCGCTGATACAGTCACTCCGCGCGCGCCTGGCGCCGGTTTGAGAAGGAATGGGAGAAGGCATGAGCGAGGCATTCAAAGTGTGGCAATGCCGCACATGCGGTTACATCTATGAAGAGGCAGAGGGCGATCCGAACGAGGGGCTCGCGCCGGGTACACGCTGGGACGATATCCCGGATGACTGGATCTGCCCGCTGTGCGGGACACCCAAGTCAGATTTCGACATGATCGAACTTTAGGTGACGCAGAGAAATTTGGCTTCCGTGAGGGGTGGCGTTGTCATCGCAGCGGCGCTAATCCGCTGTCCATGACCGATGATTTTACCAGAAGCCAGACATTCGAAATCCCTGAAGGCTATGTGCATCTGCCCTGGCACCGCGGCTTTGGCCGGCAGGTCGGACCCCTGTTCGAAAAGCGGGACGCAACCGGCCTGACCCGTGCCTTCAAGGTCGAGGAGCATCACACCAATGGCATGATGAACGCCCATGGCGGCATGCTGATGACCTTCGCCGACATGGCCTGGGGCGGCGCAGTGGAGAAGGATGAGGACACGTGGTGGGTGACGATCCGCCTGTTGTGCGATTTTTTGTCCGGCGCGTCCCTTGGCAGCTTTGTCGAAGGTAATGGCAAGGTTGTCGGTGTGGCGGACGACATTGTGACCGTCGAGGGACGTATCTGGACCGGCGACAAGCTGCTGATGCGGGGCACAGGCATCTTCAAGCTGATCCCCCGGCGGGAAGGCATGCCCGGCCGGGGCTAGCCCTGATCAGCCTTGCCCCGGCTCCCCCTGTCCGCTAGTGCGGGCGCCGGAACTCACAAAGGCCCCTTCTCATGTCTGATGCCCCCCTTACCGGCAAGGATCTCGCCCGCAAGCCGCGCGGTTTTCCCGACAAGCGCGAGGCGCTGATCCATGCGCAGGCTGGACTCGTGGAAACCGTCACCAGTGTCTATCGCCAGTGGGGCTTCGAGGCGCTTGACACCAGCGCTTTCGAATATGCCGACGCACTTGGCAAGTTCCTGCCCGATGACGACCGCCCGAATGCCGGCGTGTTCTCGCTTCAGGACGATGACGAGCAATGGATGGCCCTGCGCTATGACCTGACCGCGCCGCTGGCCCGGTTTGTCGCCGAGGCGGGCCAGACGCTGGGTCGTCCCTTCCGACGTTATGCGGCCGGCCCTGTCTGGCGCAACGAGAAACCAGGCCCCGGTCGTTTCCGCGAGTTCTGGCAGTGTGACGCTGATACCGTCGGCGCCCCCGGCTTCCACGCCGATGCCGAAATGATCGCTATGGGCGCGGAAGCCTTGCGCGCGGTGGGCATGGAGACTGGCGAATTCGTCATCCGCGTGAACACACGCCGCCTGCTGAACGGAGTGCTCGACAGCGTCGGCGCGGCCTCCGAAGGAACGCGGCTCGCGATCCTGCGCGCGCTCGACAAGCTGGACCGGCTGGGTTCGGGTGGCGTAGCCGACCTGCTCGGCAAGGGCCGTCTCGACGAGAGCGGTGACTTCACCAAAGGCGCAGGGTTGGGCGACGCCGAAGTCAAAGCCGTTCTGGCCTTTGCAGAGGCGGGCGCCAAGACCCGGGCCGAGACACTCGCAAACCTGTCAAAGGCTGCGGGCAACGGCGCAGAAGGCAAGGCGGGCCTCGCCGAACTGGAAGCCATTGCCGTTGCGCTGGAAGCGCTGGGTGCGCCGGAAGGCGATGTCGTGATCGACCCGTCGGTAGTGCGCGGACTCGAATATTATACCGGTCCTGTCTATGAGGCCGAACTCCTGCGCGAAGTCGTGGGTGAGGATGGCAAGACCTATCGCATCGGCTCGATTGGCGGGGGCGGACGTTATGATGACCTGGTCGCGCGCTTCACGGGCGAGACAGTTCCGGCGACGGGCTTCTCAATCGGTATCTCGCGCCTGGCTTCGGCGCTAGCCATCTTGGGCGAGACGACGAAACTGGACGGCCCGGTCGTGGTGTTGAACCTCGACAAGGAGAACCCGTCCGTGGCGCTGGAGGTTGCCGCCGAACTTCGCCGCGCAGGTCTCCGGGCTGAGGCTTATATGGGCGCATCAGGTATGCGTCCGCAGATGAAATATGCCGACCGTCGCGGCGCGCCTGCCGTAATCATGGTTGGCGGCGATGAACTCGCCAAGGGCACGGTCACGATCAAGGACCTCGAAATGGGCGCCTTGAAAGCCAAGGCGATCCAATCGAACGAGGAATATCGCGAAGCTCGACCGGGCCAGATCGAAGTGCCGCGTGCCGACATGGTGATGGCGGTCCGCAATATCGTCGAGGCGCAGGGATGACGCCGGAGCAGGTTGTAGAAGCGGCGAGCGCGGTTTTTGCGCGCACGGGAGCGCGGTCGGTCGATCCCGCCTACGTTCTCGCATCCGACATTCCCCTCGAACTGTCTGGCGAAGCAGTGCGCGCGCGGCTCTGCGTCTTCACCGATCATCGCGGCAATGAGATGGTGATGCGTCCCGACCTCACCTTGCCGGTTGCGGGCCTGGAAGCCGAGCGTCTTGCTTCCGGCGATACTGGACCCGAAGCTTATGCCTATGCCGCCCGGGCCTTCCGCTTGCCGGCCTCGCCGGATGATCCGATGGAATTCACGCAGGTGGGTTTCGAGCGCTTCGGACGTCCGTCGACGCCTGAGGAGGATGCGGACGCATTCGCACTCGTGCAGTACGCTGTCGCGGCATGCGGCGTCGATGACTGGCACATGGTCATGGGCGACCTCGCAGTGTTTCCGTCATTTGTGGATGCTCTGGGATTGGCCCGGGTGACAGAAGACCTCCTGAAGCGGGCCTTCCGTCAGGAAGGCGGCGTGGCTGAGCTGCTGTCGGGCGCGCCATCGGCACCAGAGGTCGACCTGGCTCACCGGCTGTCGGACACTGCGCCAGACGCAGCCGAGGCGATGTTCCTAGACGCCCTCCGCGACCGGGCAATTCCGATGATCGGGACACGTTCTGTGAGCGAGATTGTTGATGGCCTCAAGGCCAAGGCCGCTGCAGCCGATGCCGGCGGCGTGCCCGAAGACGCGCGCCGGGCGATCGCTGCGCTCGCCAGTGTAAATTGCGCTGCGCAAGATACGGCTGCCGCGCTATCAGGCATCGCCCGTGAGCACGGCCTGACAGCCGTCGATCCTATGATCGAACGCTTGGCGAGCCGCGTGGACGCGATCATCGCAGCAGTGCCGCGCGTCAGCGAAGCGGGCAGGTTCCGGTCGGGATTCGGGAGGCGTTTCACCTATTATGACGGCTTTGTCTTTGAGACCTTTGCGGGCGCGCTCAGCGAGCGGCAACCGATAGCAGCCGGCGGGCGCTATGACGGCTTGATTGCGGGCCTGTCAGGTGGCCGGGCGAAAGCTTCGGGCATCGGCGGTGTGGTGCGGCCCGACCGGGTCATCCGTGCACGGGAGAACGTGTCATGAGCAAGCTCTCCTTTGCCATTCCGTCCAAGGGGCGACTCAAGGAGCAGACCGAGCTCTGGCTGTCGGAACTCGGATTCCCTGTCAGCCAGATTGGCGGCGAGCGCGGCTATCAGGCCGAAATTGCCGGGTTGGGCGCTGTCGAGATGCGCCTCCTGTCGGCCCGCGAGATCGCGCAGGGCCTGATCGAGGGCAGCCTGCATGCTGGCGTGACGGGTGAAGACCTGCTGCACGACCTGGCGCCGGCAGGCGCAAGCGACTTCCGGGTTGTCCGGCAGCTTGGTTTCGGCGGGGCAGACGTGATCGTCGCTGTGCCGCAGGCCTGGCTCGACGTCGACACGATGGCGGACCTTGAAGCGGCGGGTGCGGCTTTTCGCAAGCTGCACCACCGGCGCCTACGGGTAGCGACAAAATACATGCGCCTGACGCGGCGGTTCTTTGCGGCCAAATCGGTCGGCGAATACCGTCTGGTTGAAAGTGCCGGGGCGACGGAAGCGGCACCAGCGACCGGGGCGGCCGATGTCATCGTCGACATCACATCGACGGGGGCGACTCTGCGTGCGAACGGATTGAAAATCCTTGAGGATGGTGTCATTCTCAAAAGCGAAGCCTCCTTCGCCCTGTCACCGACAGCGGACTGGAGCGAGACGGCGCGAGCCTCGTGCTCACGCCTTTTGGAACGCATCGAGCCGAGTTCAACCCTGGCCGCCAAAAATTTGTTGAACACATTCTTGACACAAGTGTGAAACTCGTGCCGTATGAATAGGCAAGTTTCTGGGAGGAAACGCTGCAAACGGTGGAGAGGCGCGAGACCCGGTTTCAGGTCTTGCGCCTCTTTCCGTTTTGGAGGTTTATTCGAGTCGTGACGTCTGCCTCGCGCCAGGGGAAACACGTGGCAGGGTGAGAGCCAAGACGAACCGAAACAACGGCTCAGGTGAGGTAGGGGGCGTTTTGGACATTGTGTCCGGGCCGCCTTGGCTTCCCGATTAACAATATGTGATTATCGATAAACGTCAAGTACTATTATCGTTTTTCGATTAATATTTTGTAATCGGCCGAAATGGCGGTTTGGAGGCCGCCACCCCACTGCCCGTGATATGCGATCGCGACAGCCGTCGAGATCGCCAATTGCCAGCCCGAGAAAAGTGCTTGTCCGCATTGCGCCCAGGCGCTTTCGAATGATCGTTCGTAAACTGAGTGGTGAGCTTGTCCGGATAACGCCAGCGGGCCGCTATCGCAGGGGTGCAAGACGACCCGATTTCTGGTGACCTGCGAAAAGGAGACCCGGATGATTCGCTTGCGGAAGACCAACCGGCGTCGCACCGGGCCGACAATTTACCGGGATCGGCGGTGCATGAGTTGACTTCCCGGGAGCGTCTCGCCAAGCGTATCGGCAACACTTCACACTTGCGCACCGCAGGGAGCATTCATGACCGATCCACGCCAGCATATCATGCCCGTCTACCGTCCACCCGAAGAGGTCTTCGTGGAAGGCAAAGGGGCCTATCTCTTTGCCGAGGATGGATCGCGCTATCTCGACTTCATTGCGGGTATAGCCGTGACGGCACTCGGTCACGCGTATCCGCCGATGGTTGATGCCCTGCGTGACCAGGCCGGCAAGCTGTGGCACACGTCCAACATGTTCCGCGTGCCGGCTGCCGAACAGCTGGCTGACAAGATCTGCCGTGACACGTTTGCCGATCGCGTCTTCTTTACGAACTCCGGCACCGAAGCCGTCGAGTGCGCGATCAAGACCGCGCGCAAGTACCATTGGGCCAATGGTCGTGAAGAGCGCATCGACATCATCACGTTCACGGGCGCCTTCCATGGCCGCTCGCTCGGCGCGATCAATGCCGGCGGCAACCCGAAATACCTTGAGGGCTTCGGACCGAAGCTCCCTGGCTTTGTTCATCTCGAATGGGGCGACCATGAAGCCCTGAAAGAGGCGGCCGCCAGCCCAACCGCAGCCGCTATCTTCGTCGAACCTGTGCAGGGAGAGGGCGGCGTGCGTGCCATGCCAGACCAATGCCTGATCGGTCTGCGCGAGCTATGCGACGAACATGGTATCCTGATGATCCTTGACGAGGTCCAGTGCGGCATGGGCCGCACCGGTAAGCTGTTCGCTCATGACTGGGTCGAGGGCGCCGAGCCAGACATCCTCTGTGCCGCAAAAGGTATTGGCGGCGGTTTTCCGTTCGGTGCCTGCCTGACCACCGAAGCCTGTGCCGAGCATATGCAGCCCGGCAGCCATGGTTCAACTTATGGCGGCAACCCGCTCGCCATGGCCGTCGGCAACGTCGTCTGGGACACGATCGCGAACGAGGACTTCCTCGCCGAAGTGCGGCGGGTTTCCGGCACGCTGGCGCAGGGCCTGAAAAGCCTTGCCGACAGCCACCCGGACAAGGTGGAAGGCGTCACCGGCAAGGGACTCCTCACGGGTCTCAAGATGAAGTCTGACCCCAAGGGCCTGCAGGGCGTCTGTCGCGACAATAATCTCCTCGTGGGTGTAGCCGGGGCTAATGTCCTGCGCCTTGCGCCCCCGCTGATCATTACCGATGAACACGTGCGCGAAGCGACGGGTATTATCGATGCGGCGCTGACGGAATGGACGCCAGCCTGATCCTGGGATCCTGATTGAACAAAGGGGCCTGCCCTTTTTAGGACAGGCCCCTTTTCTTTCAGTCGCGGGTCTGCTTGCGGCCTGTGATCATGGCACGCGCGAGGTTTTCCTTGTGGGCAAGGCTTGAGGCGACGACGCCGGCAATATGCAGGCCGACAAGGACCAGGGTGATGTAGACGAAGGTCTCGTGCGCGCTTTCGAGCACTTCCTCCCCCGCAGATTCCTCATCATCCCCGAAAGTTGACGCGAGCGGCGCAAAGGTCTGTTCCGTCACGATGCCCGCCAGGGGGCCTGCACTGTCTTCGACGGCGTAAAGCGCGATGCCGCTAGTCGTTGTGACGAGCAGGCTCAACAGTAGCGCGATCACCATGGCCCCGCCCGCAGGATTGTGCCCGGCATAAGCCTTCACCTTGCCAGTAGTCAGGTCGCGCAGATAGCTGAACACAGCGCCGGGGCCGCGCACGAAGTCTGCAAACCGGGCATGCCTTGTGCCGATGAAGCCCCATATGATGCGGAAAAACAAATAGATGGTAACCACGTAACCGGCCCATTTGTGCACGGCGAAGAAATCATCGCCTGCCAAGTAGGCCGTGAAGAACGCAATCACGAGAGTCCAATGTCCGATACGGACCAGAGGGTCCCATACCGGCCGGGTGGGGATCTTGGTCTGATTCATGAACATGTCTCCGTGCTGCTGCGACATTGGCGGGAATTTGGTGGCAAAGCGCTGTACGGTCCACCCGTCAGATGACGCATTCCCTTTGCGCGCCGGTTGGGCGAGAAGGGTGTATGTCAGATGACGTATCTGGACGCAGGGGACTTCTGGGCATCGCCGCGCTGTTTGGCGCGATTGCGGTGTTCATTGGCGTGGACCTGATCACCGACAGCGGGGAAGGGGCCGGCACGCTCCACCTCGCTTCCGAACTGACTGTATTGGTGGCGGCCTCGTTCGGTCTCGGCGCGATGCTGTGGCGCCTCGGCCGGTTGCGCCAGGCACTGGCCGAGGCCCGTCAGGACGCGGGGCGCTGGCAAGTCGAGAACCGCGACTTGGTGCAGGGGCTCGGCATCGCGATCGCACGCCAGTTCGCGGCCTGGGGCCTGTCGGACGCGGAGTCTGACGTTGGCCTGCTGCTGCTCAAGGGGCTGTCCCTGAAGGAAATTGCCGACCTGCGCGAAACGAGCGAGCGGACAGTACGCGAGCAGGCCCGCGCCGTGTATCGCAAGAGCAGCCTTGCCGGGCGCAATGCCCTCTCCGCTTATTTCCTCGAAGACCTGTTGCCGGGCGCTGGCGTATGAAGATGCGCGTTGGCGCAGGTTGCGTCCGGCGTTAAGATCGGACCATGACGATAATACGTGCAGCCTGTGTGCAGATGCGATCCGGCACCGAGGTGGCGCCGAACGTGGCTGCAGCATCGGCCCTGATCCGAGAGGCCGCCGAGCAGGGCGCCATGTTTATCACGACACCCGAGATGACGAACCTGCTCGACATCCGGTCGGGCATGGCGCGGCCGAAGATTGTGAAGCAGGACGACGACGCGACGCTGGCAGCCTTGCGCGCGCTGGCGGATGAGCTGGGTGTCTGGCTGCTGCTCGGCTCCATCGCCGTGACGCTTGAGGATGATGACAGGTTCGCCAACCGGTCTTTCCTGATCGGGCCGGACGGGAAGATCATCGCGCAATACGACAAGATCCACATGTTCGATGTCGAGGTCGGTGACGGGCAGACCTATCGCGAATCCCGTACCTACCGGCAGGGCGAAGCGACGACGCTGGCTTATGCGGCGATCGGCCGGATCGGCATGACGATCTGCTATGATCTGCGTTTTCCGGCGCTCTACCGCACGCTAGCCCAGGCGGGCGCGCAAATCCTGACCGTCCCGTCAGCGTTCACGCGCGTGACGGGCGAGGCGCATTGGCATGTGTTGCTGCGGGCGCGGGCCATTGAGACGGGATGTTTCGTTGTTGCTCCTGCGCAGGGCGGCAAGCACGCAGATGGCCGCGAGACGTTTGGTCACTCTTTGATCATCTCGCCCTGGGGTGAGATACTTGCGGAAGCGGACGGCGATGAACCGGGAGTTGTCTGGGCCGATCTTGACCTCGAACAGGTCGCGAAAGCGCGGGCGCGCATCCCGTCGCTTGGCAATAATCAGATGAACGATCTGAAGAGTGGCGCCTAGCGCCCCAGCCGACGGCGGAATTCCTCGTAGCCGAAATTCGAGATCGGTTCGATCACGCCGTCTTCCCAGCGCACGGCGAGGTTGGCCAGCGGTGTGCCGTTGAACGTGTTCGTCTTGACGAAACTATAGTGCATCTGATCGGTGAAGATCAGCTGCTGGCCCGGCACGAGCGGCTCGGGGAAGGAATAGTCGCCGAGCACGTCGCCGGTCATGCAGGTCTTGCCGCCGAGGCGATAGGTGTGCGCCAGTTCGCCTGCGTCGCCGGCACCGATAATGTCGGGCCGATAGGGCACTTCCAGCACGTCCGGCATATGGGTGGAGGCCGAGGCATCGAGAATGGCGAGGTCCATCTCGTTGCGGTGAAGCGCGAGGACGGTAGCGTACAGCTCACCCGTGTTGACCACGAGACCGGCGCCCGGCTCCAGGACGACTTCGACATCGAACTTCTCCTTGAACGCCTTGATCGCCGCAATCAGTGCATCAATGTCATAGCCCGGCTTGTTGAGGAAATGCCCGCCGCCGAAATTCACGGCTGAGACTTGCTGAATGTATTTTCCGAAATTATCGGCGACGAATTCGATCAGGCCGACCGAGCCTTCGTGCAGGCTCTCGCACAGGGCATGGACGTGGAAGATGTCGACGCCGGACCAGTCGACACTGTCCAGCATGCCCGGTACTTCGCCGAAGCGGCTGCCGGGGGCGGTGGGGTTGTAGAGGTCGCCGCCGAGCGTGGCATTCGAATAGCCGGGGTTCACGCGCAGGCCAACCTTGCAGCCGGCGTCGCGCGCGATGGCGCCAAAACGGGAAAGCTGTTCGGCCGAATTGAAATAGATGTGCTGGGCGATCTCGGTGAGGCGGCGCACCTCATCCTCGGTATAGGCGGGCGAATAGACGTGCACTTCCTTGCCGAATTCCTCATGGCCCATGATGGCCTCATGCTCGCCGCTGGCTGTCGTGCCATCGAGATAGTCCCGCATCATCGGGAACACGGCCGGCATCGCGAACGCCTTGGTGGCGAGCAGTATTTTGCAGCCGGCCGTCTCGCGCACGCGCTGGGCCGTCTCCAGGTTTGTCCGGAGGTGGGCCACGTCGAGGACGAAGACGGGGGTGGGGATGTATTCGGGAAGTGCGATGGTCATCAGGTCTTTACGGCGAACAGCTCCGCCTGATCCTTCTCCGTCAGGTCCACGATCGTCGTCGGCAGGCCGCGCTTGGCGACATCATCCAGGAAGGGCTTGGCCGGGAACTGTTCGACGTTGAACACGCCCTTGCCGCTCCAGATGCCCTTGAAGAACATGGCCGCGCCCGAAACAGGTGGCACGCCGGTCGTGTAGGAGACGGCCTGTGCGCTGACTTCCTTATTGGTCTCAGCATGGTCGGAGACGTTATAGAGCATCTTGGTCAAAGGCTTGCCATCCTTCTTGCCACGGATGATCACGCCGATGCTGGTCTTGCCGGTATAGCCCTCGGCGAGGGACGAGGGCACAGGCAGCAGGTCGCGCAGGAATTCCATCGGAACGATGTCCATGCCCTTGTGCTTGATCGGCTTGAGCCCAATCAGGCCGATGGATTTGAACACTTCGAGGTGCTTGATATAGGCCTCGCCGAACGTCATCCAGAATCGGATCTGCTTCAGGCCCTTGATGTTCTTGACCAGGCTTTCCTCTTCCTCGTGATAGATGAGGTAGGAGGCGCGGGGGCCGACTTCCGGATAGTCGATATCGCACTTGATGGAGAGGGCGGGGATTTCGATCCACTCGCCGTCTTTCCAGTATTTCCCGTCCTGAGTCACTTCGCGGATGTTGATTTCCGGATTGAAATTCGTCGCGAATGTCTTGCCATGGTCGCCAGCGTTGCAGTCGACAATGTCGATATATTCGATCTCGTCGAACAGTTCCTGCTGGGCATAGGCACACCAGATGTTCGACACGCCGGGATCGAAGCCGCAGCCGAGAATGGCGGTGATGCCTTTCTCGACGAACTTGTCATGGTAGGCCCACTGCCAGCTATATTCGAACTTGGCGACGTCACGCGGCTCATAGTTCGCCGTGTCCAGATAGTTGGTGCCGGTCTCGACGCAGGCATCCATGATCGGCAAGTCCTGATAGGGCAGGGCCATGTTGATCAACAAGTCCGGCTTCACCTTGTTGATGAGCGCGACGACCTCGGCGACATTGTCTGCATCGACCTGCGCGATCTCGATCGGTGTCTTGCAGAGTTTTGCCACTTTCTCGCAGCTTTCGATGCGGCGCGAGGCAAGCGTGATGTGCTTGAACGTGTCGCGGTCCATGGCGCATTTCTGCGCTACGACAGACCCGGCAGCGCCGGCGCCTATGATGAGTACGGTGTCCATTAGTCCTGTCTCTCCTGAAATTAGAGGGGCCGGTGGGCTTGCCCGTCACATAGGGCAAACCGGGGGCCTTCGCCAGTGGAGAGATGTGGGCGGCGCTGAAGCGACCGGAGCAATAAGCCGGCCTGCGTTTGGTCGTGATGGCGTGCAGGGCGAAAGGCGCCTAGGATGTCACGCTCCATAACGAAATGGCCGCATGTGCAGCCTAACAATAGCGAGGAAACGCAAAATGACCCTTGAAAGCCTTATTGTTTTTCTATTGATCGGCGCTGTCGCCGGCTGGCTGGCCGGACTCATTGTGAAGGGGTTCGGTTTCGGCATTGTCGGCAATATCGTGATTGGCATCGTCGGCGCCTTCATCGCCGGCTACCTCTTCCCCGCCCTGAATGTGAGCCTTGGTACGGGCATTATAGGGGCCATTATCCACGCCACGATTGGTGCCATACTCCTTCTGCTCGTCGTCCGGGTCTTGAAGCGGGCCTGAGGCATCCGCACTGGAGGAAACAGGCGATCCTTCGTCAGTGAATACAATAGAGAGGCGCCGCGACGCGGGACAAGGCGCCTGGGAGGAAACGCACGTCCCGTTCCCGCGCCGCGGCACGGGCGGAGTTCAGGCGGCGCGACGAGGCATTTCGAGCCGCATGATCTCCGACGTCAGCCAAGCGTAGTGCCGCTCCAGACGGGTCACGGTCGCGATATCGATCTCTGAACGGCAGGCGAGTTCCTCGCGCCAGGCTTCCAGCACCCGTACCTGTTGTTTCAACCAGCACAGCATCGCGGTGTCATCCATGGGTATGCACATTGTTCAAGACCTCCGACCAATCAATTTGCGACTCATTCTCAAAACAAACTGGCACAAGGCTTGCGCTCTTGCAAGTCATTCGCAAATAATGGCAGAAATGTAACGCCCAGCTTACCTCAACGGGCGCTTTACTGGCGCTTAGCCACGAAACGCGCTATCTCCCGCGCTTCTTTTTCCAACGGGAGCGCCCCCGCATGCATACATCCTCGGCCCCGCGCCATTTCCTCGACATCTGGCACCTGGATTCGGCTGAGTTGCGTTCAATCCTCGACGAGGCCCACCGCGCCAAGAAGGCGCGGGCTGGCTGGCCAAAAGGCCGGGTCGATACCGGCGCGCCGCTGGAAGGCCACACGCTGGCGATGATCTTCGAGAAGTCATCCACGCGGACCCGCTTTTCCTTCGACATGGCGATGCGCCAGCTTGGCGGCTCTTCGATCACCGCCACCAGCAGTGATATGCAGCTGGGCCGCGGCGAGACAATTGAAGATACCGCGCGCGTACTGTCGCGCTATGTCGACGCTGTGATGATTCGCGCCAATGACCACAGCGATGTCGAAACCTTTGCCGCGTTTGCCAGCGTGCCGGTGATCAATGGCCTGACGGACCGCTCTCATCCCTGCCAGATCATGGCCGACCTGCAGACGCTTGAGGAAAACGGACTCACCCTGCGTGGCGCCCGCATCGCCTGGGTCGGCGACGGTAACAATGTCTGCGCCAGTTTCATCCATGCCGCCGCCAAGTTCGGATTCACCCTCGCCGTCGGCACGCCGCCGCGCTTCGCCCCGGACGAGGAAGACGTCGATATCGCCCGCGAGCTGCAGGGGCGCGTCGATCTCTACGAAACGGCCGAAGAAGCTGTCGCCGGGGCTGATGTCGTGATTGCCGACACGTTCGTCTCCATGGGTGACCAGGATGCCGAGCGCCGCCTGGAGGCCCTCGAACCTTTTGCCGTTACCGAAGACCTGATGGAGCTTGCCGCTGGCGGTGCGAAATTCCTTCATTGCCTGCCAGCCCACCGCGGCGAGGAAGTGGATGCCGAGATCATTGACGGGCCGCAATCGCTGGTTTGGGACGAGGCCGAGAATCGCCTCCACGCCCAGAAGGCGATCCTACGCTGGTGCCTCGATAAATAGCCGCTTCACGCGCGATCACTTATGCGCGAAACGGCTGGCGCTGTGGCGTCGGCTGCGGCTAGACAGACCCGATGCCTCACACTGTCTTTCCTCGCGAGAAGTTCGCCGATCCGCACATAACCGCCAAGGGTGAGGCCCGCGCGAGCGTCGACTGGCGTGGCTTGAAGACGCTGTGGCTGAATACCGGGACGCTCTGCAATATCGAATGCGCGAACTGTTACATCCTGAGTTCGCCCTCGAACGACCGGCTGGTCTATCTCAAGCTGTCAGACGTGACGCCTTTCCTTGACGAGATCGACGCGCTTGGTGAAGGCCCCAAGGAAATTGGCATCACAGGTGGCGAACCCTTCATGTGCCCGGATATCCTGCTGATCATTGAAGCAGTCCTGGAGCGTGGCCATCGCCTGCTATTGCTGACGAATGCCATGCGTCCAATGATGCGACCACGTATCCAGTCTGGTATCGAGGCCCTGCATGCCCGCTTCGGCGACCGGATGGTTTTGCGCATCTCGCTCGATTCCCATGACAGGGCCCTGCACGACGCCGAGCGCGGCGACGGCGCCTTTGCCGAAGCCAGCAAGGGGCTCGCATGGCTGGCAGGGCAGGGCATTCAGGTCGCGCTCGCCGGACGGCAGTCCCTTCACGAGGATGACACCGATGCGCGGACCGCTTATGGCCTGCTGGCGACGCGCCTCGGGCTTAGGCTCGATCCATCCGATCCATCACAGCTCGTCTTGTTCCCGGAAATGATCGCCCGCGACGACCCGCCAGAAATCACGACGGCTTGTTGGCAGATTCTCGGCAAGAACCCGGCCGACATCATGTGCGCCAGTCAACGCATGGTCATTCGCCGCAAGGGTGCGACGCGGGCCTCTGTCACGGCGTGCACGCTGCTAGTGGACGATCCTGCGTTTGAACTCGGCATGACGCTGGCTGAAGCGACGGCCGAACCTGTGCGTCTCAATCATGCCTGGTGCGCCACCTTCTGCGTCTTGGGCGGAGGCAGCTGCTCGGCCTGACCGATAATACGGAACAATTTTGTTTATCATGCGCTGTGGTTGCAGGAGCATTTTGATGAACGAGAACAACACACACAGCGGCGAAAGCCAGGAAATCAACACTGAGGACGCCCGGCAAGCCCAGCGCATGCCAGGACTTATCTGGGTCCTGGTTGGCGGCATCGTCTTGGCTGTCGTTGGTTTTGCCGTCATCGCGCTTTTCGGGGCCAGCTGATTTGCAGCCGGTGCAGATCGCACTTGCATGCAGCCCTTGTCGATAGGGGTTCGGACTGCCACATGGGGCCTTCACACGCCCGTCCGAAAGCCAAACCATGTCCGAAATTGCCCGCCCCGACAGTGACTTTGTCGTCAATTTCCAGATCGACCAGCGCCCCGTGCGTGGTCGGGCCGTGCGCATGGGTGCAGCCAGCCTGTCGCCGATCCTGCACCGTCACAACTATCCGCCACATCTCGCCCGTATCCTGGGCGAGGCTGTAACCCTGGCCGCGATGGTCGGTGCCTCGTTGAAATTCGAGGGGCGGATCCTTGTTCAGGCCGAAGGCGATGGACCGGTATCGATGCTGGTCGGCGAATATCGAACCGATGGAGGCATGCGCGGCTATGCCAAGTTTGACGCTGATCGCTGGGCCCATCTCGAAAAGGTCAACAAGGGCGCTGCCCCGCACATGCCGCAACTGTTCGGACCGAGCGGGCGGCTAGCCCTTATCCTGATCCAGGACGATCCTTCCGTCGCGCCTTACCAGGGCGTCGTGCCGCTGGAAAAAGGCACGCTGTCGGAATGCGCCGAAGACTATTTTACGCAATCCGAGCAAGTGCCTAGCCGCATCAAGCTGGCCGTTGCCGAGCTTGACCGAAAAGGCGAAGCGCCGATCTGGGTGTCCGGCGGCATGATGGTTCAACGCATAGCGGCCGATGAGGCGCGCGGCGATACATCAGAAGTGTGGCGTGAAGCCGAGGCCTTTTTCGGTACGCTGAGCGATGCCGAGCTTGTCGATCCCGATCTTGCTGTGCCCGACCTCCTGTTCCGTTTGTTCCACGAACAGGGTGTGCGGATGGAGGATCGGGTGGGTCTCGCTGACCGCTGCACATGCAACGAGGAGCGCCTGATCGGTACCCTCGAGTCCATGCCTGACGACGCCTTGCGCGAGATGGTCGAACCGGACGGAACCCTGGTGATCGACTGTCAGTTCTGCGCGCGTCACTATGTCGTGCCGATCGATAAGGTCACCGGCCCGGTCAGCTAGTCAGCCCACACGGGACGCCCGGACTATTGGTCCGGGCCGTCCATGCCGAGGATGATCTGGGCATAGCCTTTGGATAGTCGCCCCATGTTCTCGATGGAGATGCGCTCGTTCGTGCCATGGAAACCTGTCAGGTCGGCCGGCGAGAGGACGGACGGGGCAAACCGGTAGATATTGCTGGTGATCGCTGCCGCATAGCGCGAATCCGTGGCGCCCAGCACAAGGCCCGGCGCGGCAGGTGCGCCATTGCCTGCGTCCTCGGCAACGCTGGCCAGTACGGCATAGGCGCGGTTGTCGGTCGGCGAGACGGGCGAGGCAGGACTGTTGATGCCGTCTCCGCCTGTTTCGACTTCAATCCCCTCAATGCCCGCCGTGACATCCTTTACATGCTGGATCACGCTGTCTGGTGTGTCGTTGGGATGTACACGGAAGTTTACCGTCGCAACGGCGCGCTGAGGCAGGACGTTTTCCTTGGCAGATCCGCGCAGCATGGTTGGGGCAGTGGTCGTTCGGACCATAGCATTGCCGGCGGCGTTATCGGCGAGGGACGATTCGACTATCCCCTGGAACAGCCAGAGGTTCGCCATCGCCATCCGCTGGGCAAAGGGCATGTCCTTGCCGGCAGCGCGAAACAGGTCGGAGATCGGCGGCTTGTTGAAATCGGCAGGCATCTGGTTCTCTTCGAGAGCCAGGATTGCCCGCGCGAGATTGACGTTTGCGGAGTTCCGGGGCGGGGTCGACGAATGCCCACCTTGCGCGACTGCCGTGACATTCACGGTGACATAGCCTTTTTCGGAGATCCCGATAATGCCCATCGGCTTGCCGGTGAGTGGCGAGGGATCGATGACCATGAAGCCTTCGTCGAGCGCCATTTCAGGCTCGACGCCGCGTGACTTAAGCAGGGCGATTCCGGCTTGTGCGCCAGAGCCCAGCACTTCTTCGTCATGCCCGAACATGAAGAGTACGGTGCGCTTCGGCTGGAAGCCCGAGGCCGCAAGGGCGTCGGCAGCTTCCATCAGGCCGACAAGGTTGCCCTTGTCGTCGATCGCGCCGCGACCATAGATATAGCCGTCCAAGATCTCACCAGCGAAGGGCGCGCCGGTCCAGTCGGATTCGGTGCCCATATTCACAGGCACGACGTCCTGGTGGGCCATCAGCAGGATCGGTTTCAGCGCTGGGTCGCTGCCTTGCCACGTGTAGAGAAGCGTCAATGTGCCGGGGACGATTTCGCGTGTCATGGCGGCGTGGGCAGCCGGATAAGTATCTGCGAGCCATTCATGAAGTGCGAGCCATTCGCCGTCCTGGCCCGGGCGGGGGTCGCCGCCGGACAATGTGATCGTTTTGAACTGGATGATTTCTGACAGGTGCTGCGCCGCCGAATCTGCGGAAATAGTGGGGGTATCAGGCAACTCGACACGCTGGCCGACGGGTTCACCACCATAAGAGAATGTCCGAACGAGAATAATTCCGACGATCAGGACGATCAGTCCCAGCGCGCCAAAGATCAGCTTTTTCAGCATGGTCAGCCTGCCCCTGTTAATTTTGAAACGGACGGTTGCGGCTCAGGCCGCGCCCGTCAAGACGTTGCGACGTAAAAAAATGACTTGGCCGTCACGATTTGCGTGGGCAGTCTGATTTAATGACAGAACAGACATCACAGCGCCTCTCGCTTCCGCGTGTACTCGCTTTCTCGAGCCTGAGTATTCCGCTTGCAGGTGTCGGCCTGCCGCTGGCGGTATACCTGTCGCCGCTCTATGCCAATGAGGTCGGGCTAGGTCTCGAAATGACAGGCCTCCTGTTCATGTTGTTGCGGTTCTGGGACGTCTTCACAGATCCCGTGATGGGCTATCTCGTGGATCGCTACCGCAGTCCGTTGGGCCGGGTGCGTCACTGGATCCTACTGAGCATACCGCTGCTCGCAGTCGCGACTTATTTTATCTACATGCCGCCGCGTACAGGGGTTGGCCCAGCCTATTTTGTCGGATGGATGCTGCTATTCTATGTCGGGTTTACGCTGCTGCAGACATCACGTTCCGCATGGGTGCCGGCCATCGCAACGACGTACGATGAACGCTCCCGCCTGTTCCTGTGGCCAGAGATCGTGAGCACGCTGTCCATGCTCACGCTACTGGCGCTGCCGGCACTGTTGCCATTGTTCGGGTTCGAACTCGATCGTTTCGGGCAGGTTGCCGTGATGGGCGCCGTTCTGCTTGTTTCCTTGCCCGTGGCGGGCGCCCTGTCCTTCTTCTTCGTGCCGGACCGGCCCGTGCCGGGCGACCAGGGGCATGCCATGAAATTCGAACTGAAGCCCATTCTGGCCGCCTTGAAGAACCAGATGTTCGGCCGTTTACTCGCGATGGAATTGCTGGCCGGGACAGCCATCGCGGTCACCGCCGCGAATTACCTTTTTGTCGCCGAATACGTGTTTGGGCTGACGGGCGGCCAATCCAGCCTGATCCTGATGATCTTCTTTATCGCGGCCGTTGCGGCCATGCCGCTCTGGTTGTTGCTGGCGAAGCGAACGGAAAAGAATGTTGCCTTTCGTGCGGCGACGATGATGTCGGCGCTCAGCTATATCCTCTACTTCTTTTTCGGACAGGTCGGCGGATTCTGGCCCCTGCTTGTCGGGGCCGTGATCAACGGTGCCGCGTTCAGCGCGCCGATTATTCTGACAAGATCCATGACGGCAGATGTGGTCGAATGGCATACAGCAAGGACCGGAGAAAACCGCGCCGGCATCTATTATTCGATCCTGACCAGCGCCTACAAGATCGGCTCGAGCCTGGCTTTTGGCGTCGGGTACCTGATGGTGGGCCAGTTGGCAGGGTTCCATCCGGGCGAGCCGAATACGCCCGAAGCGATCAACGGATTGCTGATGATCTTCTGCCTGCTGCCGGGGGCGCTGTATCTTGGCGCATCGTACGCATCCTGGACCTACCCCTTGTCTCGCGCGATGCAGATGGACGTGGCCAAGAGCCTTGACCCTCGCGGGCCCCAGACGCTCGACTAGAAGCCGCTTCCTGGCTTGGCGAGGTAGGCAAATTCCTCTGGAGTGGAGGCCCTGGCCAGAACCTCGTTACGGTGGGGGAAGCGACCGAATTGTTCGATTACCGCCTTGTGCGCATAGGCGTATTCGAGCGTGCTCTCCGTCAGTTTCCTGAAATCGCTGCGAGCATCTTTACGCAGCGCTGAAAACATTTCGACGGCGCGGGTCTGGTCGCCGATATCTTCTGAATGTTCGAGGGGCAGATAGAAGAAGATGCGTTCGGCTTCGCTGAGAGTCAGGTCCTCGCGACGGGACAATCCTGCCTTGCACAGGCGAAGGGCCAGCGCATCCTGTGAAAACGCGCGCGGGCTATCGCGAAACAGGTTTCGGCTGAACTGGTCCAGCACAATGATTGCGGCCAGCCGTTCCCGCGCGCCGCGCCCAGACCATTCGTCGGCCAAGGGGCCGGCCGCCAGCGTCTCGAGCAACGACAGGAACTTCTTGCGAATGTCGGAGTCGATCGTCGCTGACTTGGCAAACCACATCTTGTTTTTGGACGTCGCCGCCTCGGCGGACGTTCTTGCTTCGCCAATCCAGAAATCGAGTACGTCCGTCGGAGCAGGAAGCGCGCTCATGTGGCAGGCCTCGTCGAGACAACCATGAAATTGACAGCCGTGTCGTGGGATAGCGCCCACGAACTAGAGAGGGGTTTGTAGGACACACCGATTGGAGGGGCAGGTCGCATCCCGGCTGCCTGCAGCGCGGTGCGCACTTCTTCCGGTGTGACGAATTTCGACCAGTCATGCGTACCGCGTGGCAACCATCCGAGAATGTATTCCGCGCCGATCACAGCCGTGGCGAGCGCCTTGGGCGTGCGGTTGAGGCTCGCCACGATCATGAGGCCGCCGGGGCGTACGAGGCTTGCGGAATCTATCAGGAACTGATGCGCGTCGGCCACATGCTCGACGACTTCCAGGTTAAGGACGATGTCGAAAGGGGCCTCACCTGAGTCGATCAGCCCTTCGGCGGTGCCAGCACGATAGTCTATGTCCAAGGCTTGTTCCCGCGCATGGGTCAGTGCGGTCTTGATATTGGCTTCGGACGCATCCACCCCCGTCACCCTGGCACCGAGGCGGGCCATGGGTTCGCACACGAGGCCGCCCCCACACCCGATATCGAGCAGGCGCAGGCCTTCGAGCGGCTTGGTTTGTCCTGCCGTCATCGCGAAATGGGCTTCTGCAGTGTCCCGGATGAACTTCAGCCGGACGGGGTTGAACCGGTGCAGGGGTTTGAACTTGCCTGTGGGGTTCCACCAGTCAGCGGCCATGGCCGAAAACTTGGCGACTTCGTCAGCGTCTATGCTCGGCGTACGGGGCGCTGCGAGCGAGCCTTCAATTGTTTTTACCATCCT
>JAHJSB010000050.1 GCA_018830285.1 Alphaproteobacteria bacterium | reverse complement strand
CAGGCCATGACGGCACGCGGTAAACCGCCCAAAGTCGCCCTCACCGCCATCATGCGAAAACTTATCATCCTCGCGAATGCCCTCATAAAAGCTGACCGGAAATGGGAACCAAGAGTGGCTTGACCAAGACGGATACTCTAGGGGCAGACTAAGCGCGCTGGTCGGATCAGGTGACCACTCGATTCATTGACGTGAAGCGAGCTTACGAAGCCTTCAGGATCTTGCATCTGGTTTGCTAAATTAGTGAGCCAGTATCCCCTCCGACGCTGAAAGCAGGCATCAAATTTTGCGACCCATTTAGCAGAACCTAAACAAAATCATGCTTTCATGGGCGCTGTGCACAGAGGGTTTCGGCCCTGCATCGAAGCGAGACCCATGCATCATTTCCTGACGAAAGTATTGGATCATATATCCGACGCCATACGGATTTTCGCCGTGTCGATTGTCTCGGTGGTGATGCTGTCTGTCGGTCTCATGCTCGCGCTTGGGGGGCGGCCGGAGGGGCTGATTCCGTTGGTGCTCGGAAGTCTGGCGGCCTTCAACCTGTTGAAGCTCGGGCGGCAGCTCTATCGGAACGTGACCGGAATTTTCTGATCGAAGCCTCAGCTGTCCGGGCGGCGCGGCACCAGCGATATGGCGATGCCCCCGAGAACGAGGGCGGAGGAGATAAGGAAGCGTAGCGACAGGGCTTCGCCGAGCAGGACGATCCCGCCGAGGGCTGCGATGATTGGAACGCTGAGCTGGGCGACAGCCGCCGTGGCAGAGGGCAGGCGGGGTAACACACTGTACCAGAGCGCGTATCCGAAACCCGACATGACGACACCTGAGGTGACCGCAAGGGCGATGCCGGTGGAGGAGAAGGTGGCGGGCAGCGTGGCGCAAAGGGCGAACAGGGCCAGCGGAACGGCGAAGATGAAATTTGCGGCCGTGTCGCCTGTCGGGTCGGTGCTGCCGCGTCCGCGGAGGGAATAGATGCCCCAACCGACTGCGGCGGCAATCATCAGCCCGGCACCCGTCAGGTCCGGCGCAGCGCCGCCGGACGGCCAGAGCAGCCAGACCAGCCCGGCAAACGCGATTGTAGCGCCGAGCGCCTTGAAAGCGCCAATACGTTCACGGGCGAGAAGGGCGCCTGCAAACATTACGACCTGCACACCGCCGAACAGGATCAGCGCGCCGACCGCAGCACCGAGCGAGATATAGGCGAAGGAGAAGCCGACCATATAGGTCGCGAGGGCAACAGCGCCGACGGGGCGACTGGAGGACCAGAGGGCCCATTTGCGCTGACGCAGGGCGACGAGCCCCCACAGGACCAGCGCGCCACTTGCCACACGCAGCGCGGCGAAGCTGGCCGGGTCTATGGTGGCGTCTGCCAGTGCGAAACGATTCAAGATCGAGTTGGCGGCGAACGCCACCATTGTCAGACCGGTCAGCAGGAAGCGTTTCATCGGCCGCGGGCCAAGGCTCAGCTCATCCAGTCGGGCGGGGCGACATGGCTGGTGCTGGCGGGGATGTCGGGCTGGGGGTAGCGCTCCAGCAGTTTCGCGACAATGGCGTCGGCGACGCGGTCGGCCTCGCGCAGGGGCGGGTAGGTCCAGGTTTCCAGCGTGCCGCCGAACCAGCGCGCCGCGCCATGCGCGATCAGGCTGTCATGCAGGCGGTCGAACTTTTCATGTCGGCCTTCGAGGCGGGCGATGTGGACGGGCAGGCCGTGCCAGGCGGCATCCGACAGCATGTTGGAACTGTCTTCGGTGACGATGGCGACATCGGAAAAGACCAGCCAGGCGAGATAGGGATTCTGGCCGTCCTCGGGACCGGCCCAGAAGCGGGCGCCGACCTGGTCGGCGAGGGTGCGCAGGCGGGAAACCATGGGCAGGGGCGTGCGCCGCGACGTGGTGATGCGCAGGCGCCAGCCTTCGGCGGCAAGCTGGCGCAGCTGGCCTTCGAGGCGCTCGGCGGCAGCGGCTGTGAATGTGTGCGTCTTTGAATCGCCGCCGATGATGACCACGGCGCTCTTGGCGCGCTCGTCGGCTAGGTCGGCAAAGGCCTGTCCGGCATCCTCGATCTGGTCGGGCGCGAAATAGGAGGGCGAGCCGATTGTCTCGATCACGTTCGGGCCGTTCACGGCATCATGCGTGGGCGCGACCAGCATGTCGAAATGCGTCGAATCGATGCGCGGATCGAGGATCTGCACGGTCGCCGTCTTGCCGCCCGAGAGGTCGCGGACGGCGCGTGTGAACGGGGCCGAGCGCCGACCGGCCGCGATCCAGACCGTCGGCCACGGGCCACCTAGCACGCCGCGCTGAGCGGCCGGCAGGGCATGCGTCAGCAGCGGCCATCTGTCGGCGGGCAGCCATGTCCAGGGCGCGCGTGGGCTGAGCGTGACCGGATCGCTACGATGGGCGGCGCCCTCAATGTGGGCGATCTTCATCCAGCGACGGGTTTCGCCGAGGGCCTGCAGGATGGCGCGCACTTGCGACGCATTGCCTGCGCGACCGTCTGACACCGCCCAGACGGAAGGTCCGAGCAGGTCGGGCACGCCCATTTATTTGTACTCGACCTTTGTGATCTCGTAGGCCCTTGCCCCAGCGGGTGCTGCGACTTCGGCCTCGTCGCCTTCTTCCTTGCCGATCATGGCGCGGGCGATGGGCGAGGTGATGGAAATCTTGCCGAGTTTCACCGAGGCTTCGTCTTCGCCGACGATCTTGTAGGTTTGGGATTCTTCGGTTTCGACATCGACGATGGTCACGGTCGCTCCGAAGCGGATCCTGGTGCCCGAGAACTTGCTGACATCGATGACGTCAGCGCGCGCGAGCTTGTCGTCGATCTCGCTGATACGCCCCTCGATGAAGCTCTGCTTCTCCTTGGCAGCATGGTATTCGGCGTTTTCCGACAGGTCGCCGTGCTGGCGTGCTTCGGCAATAGCCGCGATGATGCTCGGACGTTCGACGGATTTCAGTGCCTTCAGTTCTGTCTGAAGCGCTACATGGCCTTCAGCAGTCATGGGAATGCGTTCCATGTCAGGTCCCTTATTCTTTTATTGGCGCGAAATGCTTGTCGCAAAAATGCAGGCCGTCAAGTGGGCCTCTGTCAGGCTGATTGCAAGGCGCGTACAGAGATTTCCCGTGTTTTCAGGCTCGCAATGGCCTGAACCGAGGCAATCGAGGCCGAAAGTGTTGTGAAATAGGGAATTTTTCGGTTTACGGCGGTGCGCCGGATCGATGCGCTGTCCGACAAGGATGCCGCACCTTCGGTTGTATTAAATACCAATTGCACGTCTCCATTGATCATGGCGTCGACTATATGCGGCTGGCCTTCCAGCACCTTGTTGATGCGCGAAACGGGCAGGCCTTCGCCTTCGAGGAAGGTGGCGGTGCCGCTGGTGGCGATCAGCGTGAAACCCATGCTGACCAGATTGCGGGCCGCTTCGGTGACGCCCTTCTTGTCGGAATCGCGCACCGAGATGAAGACCTTGCCGCTTTCGGGCAGGCGGACTCCGACGCCGAGCTGGGATTTGAGGAAGGCCATGCCGAAATCATCGTCCCAGCCCATGACTTCGCCGGTCGAGCGCATTTCCGGGCCGAGCTGCGGATCGACACCCGGGAACCGGGCGAACGGGAAGACGGCCTCCTTGACGGCGACGCGGCGCGGATTGGCATTGGTGAGGTCGAAACGGGTGAGCATTTCGCCGGCCATGACCTTGGCGGCGATGGCGGCAATCGGCGCGCCGACCGCCTTGGCCACGAAGGGCACGGTGCGGCTGGCGCGGGGATTGGCTTCGAGGACGTAGATCTCGTCGCCCTTGACCGCAAACTGGATGTTGATCAGGCCGCGCACCTCGAGGGCCTTGGCCAGCGCGATGGTCTGCTCGGCGAGACGGGCCTGCAGGCTGGCCGACAGCGTGTAGGGCGGCAGGGTGCAGGCGCTGTCGCCGGAATGGACGCCGGCTTCCTCGATATGTTCCATGATGCCGGCAACGTGGACATTGGTGCCGTCGCAGATGGCGTCGACATCGACTTCGATGGCGTCCGACAGGTAGCGGTCGATGAAGAGCGAGGCGTCGCCGGAGACTTTCAGGGCCTCGGCGGCAAACAGGCGCAGGTCTTCGTCATTGCGGGCGATTTCCATGGCGCGGCCACCGAGCACGAAGGACGGGCGCAGCATGACCGGGTAGCCGATCTCATTGGCCTTCACTTCGGCTTCTTCGACGCTGCGCGCGACGCGTGACGGGGCCTGCTGGATGCCGAGCCTGTCGAGCAGGGCGGCAAACTGTTCGCGGTCTTCCGCAAGGTCGATCATTTCAGGGCTGGTGCCGAGGATCGGGATATTCTCGTTGTGTAGCGTGGCGGCGAGCTTGAGCGGGGTCTGGCCGCCGAACTGGACGATCACGCCCTTGAGCGTGCCGGCGCTTTGCTCCTTGTGGATGATCTCGAGCACATGCTCGTCGGTCAGCGGCTCGAAATAGAGACGGTCTGACGTGTCGTAGTCGGTCGAGACGGTTTCCGGGTTGCAGTTGACCATGATCGATTCAATGCCGAGGTCTTCCATCGCGTAGGCGGCGTGGCAGCAGCAATAGTCGAACTCGATGCCCTGGCCGATCCGGTTGGGGCCGCCGCCGAGGATGATGGCCTTCTCGCGCGTCGAGGGCAGGGCCTCGCAATCCGGCGCCTCGGTGCCCCAGGAGGCGTGTTCGTAGGTGGAATAGAGGTAGGGCGTCTTGGCGGCGAACTCGGCGGCGCAGGTGTCGATACGCTTGTAGACGGGACGCACGTCGAGCGCGTGGCGATAGCCGCGCACCCAGGATTCCGTCTGGCCGACCAGCTGGCCAAGGCGCTTGTCGGAAAAGCCCATGGCCTTCAGTTCGATGAGGGCGTTGGCATCGTCGGGCAGGCCCCTGGCGCGAACCTTTGCCTCGACCTCGGTGATCTCCTGAATCTGGCTGAGGAACCAGGGATCGATGGACGTGACGGCGTTGACCTCGGCGACACTCATGCCTTCGCGCAGGGCCTGAGCGACGATCTGGAGCCGGTCGGGCGTGGGCAGGGAGAGGGCCTGGCGCAACGCGGCGTCGGTTTCGAACGTGAGGTCGTCGAGACCACAAAGGCCGGTCTCGAGAGAACAGAGCGCCTTCTGGAGGCTTTCCTGGAAGTTGCGACCGATGGCCATGGCCTCACCGACGGATTTCATCGCCGTGGTGAGGACGGGATCGGCGCCCTTGTACTTCTCGAATGCGAAGCGCGGGATTTTGGTGACGACGTAATCGATCGTGGGTTCGAACGAAGCAGGCGTGACGCCGGTAATGTCATTGTCGAGCTCGTCGAGTGTGTAGCCGACGGCGAGCTTGGCGGCGATCTTGGCAATCGGGAAACCGGTGGCTTTGGAAGCCAGCGCCGAGGAGCGCGACACGCGCGGGTTCATCTCGATAACGATCAGGCGGCCGTCTGCCGGGTTCACCGCGAACTGGACGTTCGAGCCGCCGGTTTCGACACCGATCTCGCGCAGCACCGCAATCGAGGCGTTGCGCATAACCTGGTATTCCTTGTCGGTCAGCGTCAGGGCCGGGGCGACGGTGATCGAGTCGCCGGTATGCACGCCCATCGGGTCGATATTCTCGATCGAGCAGATTATGATGCAGTTGTCCGCCGTGTCGCGGACGACTTCCATCTCGTATTCTTTCCAGCCTAGCAGGCTTTCGTCGATCAGGATCTGTGCGTTCGGCGAGGCGGCGAGGCCGGAGCGGCAGATTTCCTCGTATTCTTCGACATTGTAGGCAATGCCGCCGCCGGTGCCGCCAAGCGTGTAGGCGGGGCGGATGATGGCGGGCAGGCCGACGGTTTCCAGTGCGTCCATCGCAGCCTTGAGACCAGTGAGGCGGTCATAACCCTTGATCTTGCCGTTCTCGCCACGGATTTCGGGTGAGGCGATGATGGCGGCGCGGGGATTTTCGAGACCGATCCGATCCATGGCTTCGCGGAACAGCTTCCGGTCCTCGGCCATCTCGATGGCTTCGGCCTTGGCGCCGATCAGTTCGACGCCGTGCTTTTCGAGGACGCCGGCATAGTGGAGGTCGAGGGCGCAGTTGAGTGCCGTCTGGCCGCCCATTGTGGGGAGCAGGGCGTCCGGCTTCTCGACTTCGATGATCTTCTCGACGATTTCGGGCGTGATCGGCTCGATATAGGTCGCGTCGGCGAGATCCGGGTCCGTCATGATCGTGGCGGGGTTCGAATTGACGAGGATGACGCGGTAGCCTTCGGCTTTCAGCGCCTTGACCGCCTGGACCCCGGAATAATCGAATTCGCAGGCCTGTCCGATGATGATCGGGCCAGCACCAATTACCAGGATGGAAGATATGTCGGTGCGCTTCGGCATGGTGGTTTCCTGCTCCCGGTCAAACGGGTGCCTGATAGCTGGGAGTCGCAGGCATAAGCAAGGATAATCAGGCCTATGACATGCGAAAAGCCCCGCACCCGGGAAAGGATGCGGGGCTTCAAGTGGAGGATGCCTGCCTGCCCGGAGGCGAGGGTCTACCAGCGGCGCGAGTCGTAAGGGTAGCGGTCATAGGCGTTGGCGTAGCCGTCGCCATCAGCGTCGCGCTCGTCTTCCTGGTCCTTGACGCCGGGCATGTCGCAGTCTTCGGCTTCGGTACAGCCTTTGGCTGCGCCGGCAGAACCGCCAAGCACTGCGCCGATAGCGGCGCCGCGACCGGCATCGCCGTCGCCGACATTGTTGCCGATAACCGCACCGGCGACTGCGCCTGCGGCAGCGCCGTAAGCGGCGTTACGTTCCGTCGCGCCGCTTGAGGTACAGGCGGCCAGCACGAGTGCGCTGGCGCCGGCGGCGAAGAGCTTCATAGAGGTTTTCATTGTGTGCTCCTTGTCTTGATCACGGGGTGCAAACTCCCCGCGACCTGAGCGGTTCCGACACGAACGTGACAAGGCTGTCAGGAAAACAGGCGTTTGCGTGCCGTCAGGTCCAGCGCTTGGCCAGTTTCTGGCTGATCGCGTCGGCACCTTCCTGGGCTGCACCCTGATACCCGGTAATGGCGTCGCTGACGAAAGGATTGGACTGGCGTTCATGGCCGAAGGTCGAGATCGGTCCGTGGCCCGGCACGAACCGCATTTCGTTGCCTAGCGGCCAGAGTTTTTCCGTGATCGAGTCGATGAGCTGCTGGTGGTTGCCACGCGGAAAGTCCGTGCGGCCTATCGAGCCCTGGAACAGGACATCGCCGACAAAGGCGAGGGCGCCTTCCTTATTATAGATCACAACATGGCCGGGCGTGTGCCCCGGACAGTGGGCCACGCCGAATTTCAGGCCGGCCAGTTCCAGTTCGTCGCCATCGTGGAGGTAGCGGTCGGGTTTCACGTTCCGGCCATCCGTGATTCCGTATTTGGCGCCCTGGGCTTCCAGCTCGTCGAGCAGCCACTGATCGTCCTCGTGCGGCCCGATGATCGGGCAACCGGTGCGCTCGGACACTGCGGTCGCGGCGCCGGCATGGTCGAGGTGGCCGTGGGTCAGCCAGACGGCGACGATCTTGACGCCGAACTGTTCGGCCGCGCCCATCAGCCGGTCGACTTCGCCGCCCGGATCGATGAACACGCCTTCCATGGTCTCGGTCGACCAGATCATGGACGTATTCTGTTGCAGGGGAGTCACCGGGATGATCCGGATTTCCAGCTTTGGCTTGCTTGTTTGTTCGGTCATAGTCCTAGAGATAGCGTCGCAGGAACTGTTCGTGAAGCACCTCACGCGCTTTCGCGTCGGGGAAGGCTCGGTTATTAGTCGTCGCAACGATGTTTTCCGGGGAGGCCCACACCATGCGTATGCCACAAAGACGGCGAGGCGGCGGACTGCTGGGCGGCCGGTTCATGATCATTATAATCGGCCTGGTCGGCCTGTTCATCTACTGGCAGATGAACCAGACCGAGGTGCCGTTCTCCGGTCGCAAGCAGCTGAACACGATGTCGCTGCAGGATGAGGTCAGGCTCGGCCAGCAATCCTATTTTCAGATCCTCAACCAGGAACAGGAGCAGGGCCACCAGGTGCTGTGTGCGTCTGAGGGCGAGTGCCTGGGCGCCGAACGGACCCTGACAGAAGGCGTGCGCACGATCGGCAAGCGGCTGCAGGCAGCCGCGATCGAGCTGGAAGCGGAGCTGGAGGCGCAAGGCTTTGCCTTCACGCCGGTCGCCGACCAGTTCGACTGGACCTATTACGTGGTGGATTCCGCGACGCCGAATGCGTTCTGCCTGCCGGGCGGCTATGTGGCGGTCTATACCGGCATTCTCGACATAACGGGCAATGGCGACGGGCAGGTGACGCTGGAGGATGTCAGTGATCCCGACAAGCTGGCTGTCGTGATGGGACATGAGATCGGCCATGCGCTGGCGCATCACGGCGCGGAACGCATGAGCCAGCAGAAGGTGATGCAGATGGGCCAGATAGCCGTCGGCGCAGGTCTCGGAGACATGGATGTCAGCCAGCAGCGGGCGATCATGCAGGCCTTTGGCGTGGCGGCGCAGGGCACGGTGCTGAAATTCTCGCGCGCGCATGAGACGGAGGCCGACAAGATCGGTCTCGATCTGCTAGTGCGCGCCTGCTACGATCCGCGCGAGGCACCGCAATTGTGGGAACGCATGGGCAAGCTGAACGAAGGCCAGAGCCCGCCGGAATGGATGTCGACCCACCCGGCCTCGGAAACGCGTGCAGCCAATTTCCGGGAATGGATGCCTGAGGCGATTGCGCAATATGAGAGCCGTTGCGGTCCGCTGAAATAGCCGTCGCTGAGCGGCGCAACGGGCATCCAAGCGGAGGTGATCCGCCTTTGCTGCGTTGGAACGAAAATGGCCGCCCCGGCATCCTGAAAAGGAAACGGAGCGGCCATCTCGTCCACCACCTGCAAGCCTGTACGGGTCCCCCACCCAGCCTGCTTTGTTTTTATTCAAATTCAACGGATGAGCCGCACCCGTTTGTAAGTTTTACATACCACTGGTATGATAGACTTTCAATCCAGGAAATTCGATGGTCAAGAGGACGCCGGAGCAAGCTGAAGAAACCCGCCGAGCCATTCTGGATGCGGCGAGGCAGCTGTTTGAAACAGAAGGCTATGCTGGCGCATCTATCGCTAGCATCGTCGCAGCGGCGGGCGCCACGAAGGGCGCCCTGTTCCACCATTTCGCCAGCAAGGAAGCCTTGTTCCTGGAAGTGTGGAAGTCATTGCAGCTTCAGATGGATTCCGAAGCGCGTGCAGCCGCAGCGGCAGGTCGATCGAAAGAGGACCCTTATGCGGCCATGCTCGCCGGCACACGCGTCTATTTCAAGTGGGCCGCCACCCCGGCCTACCAGCAAATTGTCCTGATCGACGGGCGCGCCGTCATGGGCCTCGCGCGCTGGCAGGAAAACGACGACCGGCTTGGCCGCAACAATGTGGAACAAGGCGTACGCTACCTGGCCCGAAAAGGCCTGATCAGCGAAGATGGCGTGGTGCCCCTGTCGGTCATGCTGCTAAACGCATTGAATGGCGCTGGCTTTGCCCTGACGCGCAAGGACCCTGGTATCACGGCGGATACGCTGTTCGACGCCTTCGAGAAATTGCTGCGCGGCCTGCGCTAGGTCATCGGATCGACGCGGGAGTCACCGGACTGGTTGACGCGCCACCAGCCGGCAATCGCGTAGCGCCGCGCATGCGTGACTTCGACAGCGTGGGGCACGGTCTCTGACAGCATGAACGCCACACCCGCGCCGTGGGGCAGCAGGCGCGCGGCGGGTCCGTCTGAGGGGCTGGCGCGTTCCGGCCATATAACCAGTGCGCCGCCTTTTTCGTCCGTCCAGTCCTCGTTGAGGTAGACGACCAGCGACATGACCCGGTTGCGGGCGCCCTCGAAACTGTCGAGGTGGCGATCATAGAATCCGCCCTCCGGATACACCGCGTAGCAGGACTCGAAGTCGAACAGACCGATCAGCAGGGCGTGGTTGAAATTTTTCCGAAGCTGTTCGGCCCAGTCGAAAAACGCCCGCTGTGCGGCGCTCGATCCGTCCATCCAGGAAATGCGGGTGAGGCGCACCGAGCGATCAAGCTGGAAGGCGTCCTCCCGTCCGATCCCGGCGATGGCGAGCTCCTGTTCGGCATCGCGGGCGAAGATTTCGGCTCGCAGCGCAGCTGTCAGGTCGTCGGGCAGGAAGTTGGGTTGCCAGCTCCAGCCTTGCGACGCGATTTCATCGGAAATGACGCCGACACGATTGTCGCCGGGAGCCGGGATAGGGACATAGATGGGTTCAGACGCGCCGGGCAGCCCGGTGCGTACCGGAGGCGTCACCCGCGATGGCCCTCCATCAGGTCGGCGAACCGCGCGAACAGGTAGAAGCTGTCCTGTGGGCCGGGGGAGGCTTCAGGGTGGTGCTGGACCGAGATGATTGGCTTGCCGGCGACGCTGAGGCCGGAATTCGTGCCGTCGAACAGCGAGCGGTGGCTCTCCTCGACGCCGGCTGGTAACGTGGACGGGTCGACTGTGAAGCCATGGTTCATCGAGACGATTTCAACCTTGCCGGTCGCGATGTCTTTCACGGGATGGTTCGCGCCATGGTGGCCCTGTGCCATTTTCATCGTCTTTGCGCCGAGGGCGAGGGCCAGCAACTGGTGGCCGAGGCAGATGCCGAGGATAGGTGTGCCGCTGGCAATCACGTCGCGGATCATGGCGCCTGAACGCAGGATCGTGGCGGCCGGATCACCCGGACCGTTCGAGAAGACCACGCCGTCGGGCTTGAGCGCGGCGATCTGGGCAGCCGTCGTGTCACCGTTTACGACTGTCGTGCGGGCGCCCACGCTGGCAAGGTTGCGCAGGATGTTCTTCTTCACGCCGAAATCGACGACGACGACGTGGAACTTGGCGTTCTCAAGCACGCCATAGCCGCTGCCCGCCTGCCAAAGCTGCTGGGTGTCGTCATAATTGGCGTCGCCATCGACATCGGCGGCCAGATCGGCATCGTCGAGACCCTTCCAGGCCCGTGCCTGTGCGACCAGTGCATCGGTGTCGATGCCGCCTTCGGGCTGGTGGCAGATAGCGGCCTTCTGCATGCCGCGTTCGCGTATCAGGCGAGTCATGGCGCGGGTATCGACGCCGGACAGGCCGATAATGCCGCGTGCTTTCAGCCAGTCATCGAAATGCTGGGTTGAGCGCCAGCTGGAGGGCGCCGTGATCGGTTCGCGAAAAATCGCACCTCGCGCCGCGTGGGCGCCAGCAGGCGAGGATTCCTCCTGATCGTCCATATTTGCACCGACATTGCCGATATGCGGGAATGTAAAAAGGACAATCTGCGACGCATAAGAAGGGTCGGTCAGGATCTCCTCATAACCGGTGATGCTGGTGTTGAAGCAGAGCTCCCCGACATTCGTACCTGCAGCGCCTGCACCGAATCCCAGGAAAACCGTGCCATCCGCAAGGGCAACTGCTCCCGTCGCAGGCGAGCCCGCTTGAATTTTCGTGTCTTTAGTCATATCTCATTTCGCTTCCGGACCGTTTTCCGGTCGTTAACCCAACCGACCGAGATTTCGTCCGGTTAATGGGGCTGAGTCTACGCATCGTCAAGCAAACTGGCGTTCGTGGCATGTGAAAGGCAATAGCGGCATGGGCCGAGAGGATACAAGTGAGACGATGTCGCTGAAGGCGCGCATCGTCCAGGCACTCAAATCCGAGACCGAAAAAGGCGCGAGCGACGTGGAACTTGCCACGCTGCGCCTTATCGAGTGCGCCGTACGTGACCGTGACGTCTGCGCACGTGGCCGGGGCGTGGGAGAAGGTTGTCCGGACGCCGATGTCCGCGCCGTGCTCGAAACCATGGTGGCGCAACGCGAAGTCTCCGCCCGCGAACACGACTCAGCCGGTCGGATCGAGGACGCGATCCGTGAGCGCGAGGAAATCGAGGTTATCGAGAAATTCCTGCCGGTCCCCCTCAGTGGGGCAAAGCTTGAGGCAGCTGTGCAGGATATCGTCGAGGACCTTGGCGCGTCCAAGCTGAAAGATGTCGGCCGCTGCATGTCGGCGCTCAAGGACAAGTTCCCGGGCATGGTCGAATCCGGCACCGCCGGCAAAGCCGTCCGCGACGCCCTGACACGGTCCTGACGCGGCAACCCGTTGCTTCATTTCGAAAATGTTGCGCGCGACAGGTGCCGCGCGATTGTTCGCGTTCAAAATTGCAGGCTCTTTCCGGAACCTAGCGCACGCCCCTCGCGTTTGATGGGTGTTCTCGCAAGGAAAGGAACATCCGATGAAATACCTCATTGCTCCCGTTAGCGCCGGTGCCCTGATGGCCACCCTGGCTGCATGCTCCGGTGCTGACACACAAACTGAAACAGCCGACGCGAACAATTCCGCCTATTCCGAACCGGCAGACGCCAACCGCGCAATCTCTGACGGAACCGTCGACAATACGGCACTGACTGAAACGGCCTTGGCACGCCCGGCCTACGTCATGGCGGCTGGCGAATTCAAAGCTTCTGACCTGATCGGCGACACGATCGTCGGCGTGGATGGCAAGACCATCGCCACCGTGGCGGACGTGCTGATCGGCAAAGACATGAGTCCGAGCCAAATCGTTTTCCGTGCTGGCGGTATCCTCGGTGTTGCCGGTGACCTTGGCACGCTGCCATTCAGCGCGGTGACCGTGAAGCTGGACGCCGAGGGTGAGCCGACCATTTCTGCGGCGCTCGTCGATGAATCGCTCGAAGGTGTGGCCGAATTTGAACAGGATGGCATCGACGATTACCGTCTTGCGTCTGAACTGATCGGCACCAATGCCGAACTCGCCGTCGCCGACACATACACGCGCATCACCGACCTTATCATCAGCTCTGACGGGTCGGTGAAGCATGCTGTCGTGACCGATGGCATGTCCGGTGTAGCCTCAGCGGATCGCCTCGTGATCGGGTTTGACGCGGTCACGGTTGTCCAGGGCGACAGCAATGGTGAGGTGATCGTCAACATGACGCCGCAACAGCTGGCAACAGCGCCGATCCTGAACGACGCCTGAGGCACCGTTTGAGTCCATCTCGCGCTCAAGGAGTGGCCCTGCCGGAAGGTGGGGCCATTTTTTGCCGGTGTCCTACCGGTATTCTGTGCGTTCCCGAATCCGGCCCGACGCGCTACACTCGCCCGAATGTCCCAGACTGTTCGCATTCCTGATGGCTTCGTCGATGAACTGAAGGCCCGCATCCGGCCTTCGGACGTGATCGGTCGCAAGGTGAAACTGGTCAAGAAGGGCAAGGAATGGGTCGGGCTGTCTCCGTTCACCAACGAGAAGAGCCCGAGTTTCTACGTCAACGACCAGAAACGCATCTTCAAATGCTTTTCCTCCGGCATGGGCGGCGATGTCATCAGCTTCGTGATGGAGACGGAGCGGCTGTCGTTCATGGAGGCCGTCGAGAAACTGGCCGAGGAAGCAGGCATGAGCTTGCCCAAAGCGAGCCCGGAAGCGGCCGAGGAATATGACCACCGCAAGCGCCTGCAGGCGGCCTGCGAGGCGGCGGCAACCTATTTCGAAGACTGCCTGCAAGCCTCCGAGGGCGCGGCGGCACGGATCTATCTTGAAGGGCGCGGCCTCCTGCCGGCCGCCTGGCGCAGGCACCGGCTTGGCTTTGCCCCGGACGACTGGCGCAAGACGACAGAGCACCTTAAATCCGAAGGCTTTACGATCGCGGAAATCCTCGAGGCGGGCCTCGCCAAGGAAAGCGACAAGGGCGGTGAGCCCTATGACGCCTTCCGGGGGCGCCTGATGTTCCCGATCCCGGATTCGCGGGGCGGCATCATCGCTTTCGGGGGCCGGGGCCTGACGCCCGACGCCAAGCCGAAATACCTGAATTCCGGCGACACGCCGCTCTTCCACAAATCCCGTGTCCTCTATCGCTACAAGGCGGCGCGCGAGGCGCTGGGCCATGGCGAAGGCGGCGGGCTGATAGTTTGCGAAGGTTATATGGATGCCATCGCCCTGACCGAAGCGGGGTTCGGCCATGCAGTGGCGCCGCTGGGCACGGCGTTGACCGAAGACCAGATCGCGCTGCTCTGGCGCGCCGGGCCCGAGCCGGTGCTCTGCTTTGATGGCGACCGGGCCGGCCTGGGCGCCGCCTTCCGGGCGCTCGACCGGGCCCTGCCGCATGTCGAGCCCGGGCGGTCGCTGTATTTCGTGCTTTTGCCCGACGGGATGGACCCGGACGACCTGATTCGCGAGCGCGGACCTGCCGCGATGGCCGAAGCGCTCGATAACCGTCTTTCGCTGTCCGAATTGCTCTGGCGACGGGAACGCGACGCCGAACCGCTCGACACGCCCGAACGCCAGGCCGGTCTCGAGGCGCGCCTGGCGGCGGCAGCGGCCCAGGTGAAACACCCCGGCGTGCGGGCGGCCTATGAGCGCGATCTCAAGGCGCGCATGCGCGATCACTTCTGGCAGGTGCGTCAGGCAAATCGCAGCAGTAACAACAAGAAACGCCCCGGAACGGGACACAATCCCGCGTCAGGAGATTCCGGCCAGGCGGCGCTGAAGGGCGGCGCGCCGGCCAAGCTTCGCGGTCTCGGCGCGATCGTTCGCGCGGTCGACAGCCCGTTCCTGCTCGACTTCGGCGCCGAAACGCTGGCCGTGTCGGCCTTTCCCGATCCGGACGTCAGCCAGATACGGGACTGCATCCTCGACTTTGTGAACGCAGGGAAACCTATTGACCGCAAGGCCCTGAGCGCCCATTTACTCGAAGCAGGGAACATGCGCGCTTCCAGATTGCTCAAAGATTATCCTGATACGCCTCAGATAGCGGCCGATGGGCCCGAGGCACGGGAATGGCTGATAGCCCTCGAGCAATACATGGCGGTGAGAAGTTCCGACGGGCAGGAACCCGGCTCTGGCATGGATGCTGCGAGCGGGGAGTCAACGGCGTCGCCATCAGCGTGGCGCCGGCGTCACCAGCTTGTCGCAGAACGCCGGGCCTTGAGGGCCCGCATGAACGAGGCAGCAGGAAAAGTCGGCGAAAGCTAAGGCGCAGGTCAGTTTTTTGGGCGATCCATCAGGGCAGCGGTGGATTTTCCCATGGGAGATATTTGAATGGCAACAGCCACCAAGAAGAAAAAGAACACCGCAGGCGATGGTGAAGGCGAAGACGAGAAGGACGGCGACGTCACCCTTGTCGATTTCAACGCGACCGACGTCAAAAAAATCCTGAAGAAGGCCCAGAAGCGTGGTTTCATAACGCATGATGAAGTCAACGCCATGCTTCCGGCTGACGAAATCACGTCTGACCAGATCGAGGACGTGATGAGCCAGATCTCCGAAATGGGGATCGCGGTGGTCGAGAGCGAGGAAGAGGCCGAAGCCGAAGGCAAGGCGCTCACCAAGATTGAAGACAAGAAAGTTGTCACCAAGAAGGGCAACGCGCGCGGCTCTGACCGCACTGACGATCCCGTGCGCATGTACCTGCGCGAAATGGGCGCCGTGGAACTGCTCTCGCGTGAAGGCGAGATTGCGATTGCCAAGCGTATCGAGGCCGGCCGCGATGCGATGATCCGGGGGCTCTGCGAAAGTCCGCTGACCTTCGAAGCCATGATGGTGTGGCGCGACGAGCTGATGAACGAGCGCATCCTGTTGCGCGACCTGATCGACCTTGAGGCCACCTATGGCGCGGAAAACCCGCCGCCGGAACCCAAGCCCAAGGAAGAAGAAGACGAGGACGAAGCCAAGGCGAAGGCCGAAGGCGCGGAAGGCGAAACTACCGACGACGACGAGGACGACGACGAGGATGATGCCGCGGCGATGTCCATGTCGGCCATGGAGGCCGAACTGCGTGACGGCGTGCTGGCCAAGCTCGACGAGATCGCGGACGGGTTCGGACGCTACCGCAAGCTCCAGGACAAGCTCGTCAACCGCCGCCTCGAAGGCAAGGACCTGACCCCCAAGGCACAGGCCGAGTATGACGAACTCTCGAACAACATCGTCGAGAGCCTGAAGACGATCCACATCAACAATGCCCGTATCGAAGCGCTGGTTGAGCAGCTGTACGCGATCAACAAGAAGCTGATGGGCCTTGAGGGCAAGCTGATGCGCATGGCCGACGCCCATGGCGTGCCGCGCAAGGAATTCCTCGAGAACTATTTCGGCCACGAGCTGGAGCCGGAATGGAGCGACCGCGTACGGGCCCTGTCGGCAAAGTGGAAACGCTTCGTCGACGGCAAGACGGAAGACATCGAAGAGGTGCGCGGCGAGATTTCGGAAATTGCCCAGGAAATCGGCATTCCGATCGATAATTACCGGGTGCTGGTCCAGACAGTTCAGAAGGGTGAGCGCGAAGCGCGCATCGCCAAGAAGGAAATGGTCGAAGCCAACCTCCGCCTTGTGATTTCGATTGCCAAAAAATACACAAATCGCGGCCTGCAATTCCTGGATCTCATCCAGGAAGGCAATATCGGCCTGATGAAGGCTGTCGACAAATTCGAATATCGTCGCGGTTACAAGTTCTCGACCTATGCCACCTGGTGGATCCGTCAGGCGATCACACGGTCGATTGCCGATCAGGCCCGCACGATCCGTATCCCGGTGCACATGATCGAGACGATCAACAAGATCATCCGCACCCAGCGCCAGATGCTGCACGAGATCGGTCGCGAGCCGACCCCGGAAGAACTGGCCGAAAAGCTGGGCCTGCCGCTGGAGAAGATCCGCAAGGTACTGAAAATCGCCAAGGAGCCGATCAGTCTCGAAACACCGATTGGCGACGACGAGGATTCAAACCTCGGCGACTTCATCGAGGACAAGATGGCACTCTTGCCCGTCGATGCCGCGATCCAGTCGAACCTGCGCGAAACCACGACCCGTGTGCTTGCCTCGCTCACCCCGCGTGAGGAACGTGTGCTCCGTATGCGTTTCGGTATAGGCATGAACACCGATCACACGCTGGAAGAAGTCGGCCAGCAGTTCAGTGTGACGCGTGAACGTATTCGTCAGATCGAAGCCAAGGCGCTGAGGAAACTCAAGCACCCGAGCCGCAGCCGCAAGCTGCGCAGCTTCCTGGATACGTAACGGGCATGAGGGTCGAGCAGCCACGCGGTACGCGCGGTAGCCTGAAATGGATACAATTGGCAGTGGGGCAGGGCGGTCAAACGCTCTGCCCTTCTTCGTTTCCACCTGTGCGTTGGGTGTCCCCTCTCGCAGAAGACAATTTCGCCGAGTACCGTGACGTATCGTTCCTCGCGCGGCTGGGTCTGGAAGCGCTTACACCCAACCTGCGCGAATTCTGGCCAGCGCGCGGCCCGCAATGGGATGCGCTCGGCGTTTTCGACGGCGGTATTGTGTTGGTAGAAGCGAAAGCCCACATCCGGGAGTTATTCTCGCCACCCACAACCGCCAGTGGGCGGTCTCTTGAGCAGATCAGGGTGGCATTTGCGCGTACCCGGGCGTCTCTGGGTGCAAGTGAGAAATCAGCCTGGGAAACAAGTTTCTACCAATATGCCAACAGGATTGCCCATCTGGATTTCCTGCGCCGGAACAAGGTCAATGCCCATCTGATATTCGTGGACTTCCTTGGAGACGCGGACATGAAGGGGCCTGTATCAGCTGAAACGTGGGAGGCCGCGTTCCAGACGGCGGATTTTGCATTGGGCTTGCCGAAGCGGCATAAATTCAGCCGCTTTATCCATCATGTGTTCCCGGACGTATCAAACTTCGAAGCGGAGCATTGAGTGCGGCTCAACCAGATCACCGTGCCGTGCACCAATTATGCGGCGAGTGTCGCTTTCCACAAGACGCTTGGCCTGATCCAGATTGTTGATTCACCGCCGCGCTATGCACGGTTTGAATGCCCCGCAGGCGATGGCGGCGCACCGACGACCCAGTCACTGCATACGGTCGAAACTCCACCTCGCTCGGATTGCCCGGCCATCTAATTCGAGGTGGAGGATGTTGCGAGCGAAGTCTCGCGCCTGCGCTCGTGCGGAGTCGACATTTAGACCGGCTCGTCTGACCAGTCCAGGTTGTGGACAGAGGCCTGGTTGAGAGATCCCGCAGGCAGCCGCGTCTGTCTCTACCATGCCGGAAGCGCCCGCCGCTTTCCGCCGTGGCGGATCGAGGCTGGCTGAACCGTACATTAGTCCAGGCAGAGAAGGGCCTCTTCGGCGCAGATGCGGCGCATATTCATGATATGGTCGCGCTGGGGATTATGCCAGTTGGTGATATTCAGCGGTGGTTCCAAATGGCGGACCAGCAGGGATTCGGCGGATGCCACATCGCCGCCGAAAGGCAGGCGCGACACGAGCAGCGATGTCCGGATCCAGTCAGACAGGCGCGCCTCACCTGACGGGGAGAAACAAAAGCTCGACACGTTCCCGCTGTTGATGTCGAGCGATCCTGGCTGCGCCGTCAGGTCGAGGTCTTTCCGCAGCAGGGCGCCGAGGGTGCGGCGCTCGGTGCTGGTGCCGCTGTCCCTGCCGGGCGGGTCGAAGTGATCCTGCGGTGACGTGCCGGTTTCGGTCTTGCCGATAAAGAGGAGTCCGCTGTCAGATACCGTGATTCCGGGCAGGTCATGACTAGCCGCGAGATACACGCCATAGACGCATCGCGCACTATGGCGCGGTGCCGTCCACCCTGTGCGCAGGGCAATTAGCGCGTCTTGAACATCCTCGATTCGCACGCTTCGTCCCCAGCCCAATTGGCGACGTTTACTTTTAGTTAATCTTTCTGTCCAGCGCCTCTGACGAATAAAAGGTGAAGTATTCGCGTGTGCACGTCCTGGGCGACAATCCGTGCGCAATCCAGTCCCCACTGAACATGCGCCCTCAGCCGCCCATTGCATGCCACCGGTCCATGCCCTCGCAGATGCCTTCCTGTTGCAGGGCGGTCTGGGCAGCATAGTTGAACTGGTCGCTGGCGGAGGCTGCCCATACGGCGGCGGCGGCATCAAAACTCGTGAACCCGATTTCCGACATGCCGCGTTCGATCCGGCTGCAGATCAGGCGGGCCGTGTCGGCATCGGCTGTATCGTTCAGGCTGGCTATCCGGTCGGCGAGGTCGAGGCGCGAGAAAACATAGTCATACACGGTCAGGTCCTCTCCCACTTCAAAGGCGAGGATGTCTCCGGATGGAATGCCGGTATAGTCCGGCATCTGGCCGTCATAGCCTGACGTGGCTGCCGTGAAGATCGAAGGGATCGGCTGGTCGAGATAGACCGCCCACTGGCCGATCGCCCCCTTGCCCTTGGTCTGCTTGATATTGCTGGCTTCCGGCAGTTCGGCCGAGACAACCAGGATCGGTGTGTCACTCCATGACTTGACCGAGAAGGCGCTGATTGACTGCTCGGTAATCGACTGACCGAATAGCGTGGTCGAGGACGTGTTGAGGAAGTTCGAGGCTTCGAGCATGAGCGGCTGGTTGAAATAGGTCACCAGTGTCGAGGTCGGCGCGATCAGGTTGGCGGCTGTGGTCAGCGCGCCCATCACGCTGGCTCCGGCACTTCCCTGACGCTCGTCGGAGAGCTGCAATCGGAACCGGCCTTCGATCGTCGTATTCGGACCGACCTTGAAATAGGGTGTCGCATATACGGCGATGCTCTCATTGGTTGTCCAGGCTTCGCCTTCCCTGCTGTCGGACGAGAATGTCGCCGAGAACAGCGCCTTGGTCGCCTTGATGTCGGGCTTGGCAACGTCGAATTCGGCGATCAGGGTGCGGGTGACATTGCGCGAGCCCATCATCCGCGCGAGCCAGTTGCGGCTCTCCTTGTTGTAGTTGCGCGTGTCGACAGGCTCCTTGCGGGTGCCGGATGCCACGCCTTCAATGTCATAGGCGTCCGGCTTGAGGGTGACGATCTGGATGCGCGTATAGCGATCCTGCAACATCAGTCCGTATTCGGAATAGAGCGCATTTTCGTTAATCGCGACATCGATGAAGGGCAGATAGTCCTTCGCCGGCTTGGCACTGCTGACGGCGCGTCCGGTAGACCGGCGCGGCGTGGGGGCGGGTGACCCGGCTGAGGTGGAAGGAAGGTCGTTGAAGTCGATGTCACGATCGCCCGGCAATCCGCGGCTGGGCCCAGCCGAACCGACCATGGGCGGCGGCGGATATTCTGCGGCTTCCTTCTCCTCATAGATCGGTGGTGGAGGCGGAGGAGGAGGCGGAGGAGGAGGAGGAGGAACTTCGGATTGCGGTGCGGACCCACCCGGCTCGACCTGTTGCGAGGCACAGCCTGCCAGAATAAGTGTGAGCGCAAGCATGCTGATCTGACTGTACTTCATTCCTGTCGTCCCCTGAGTGTTCGTGCCGTGGTTAACAGAATGGTAATAGGGTTGGACGGTCAAGGCGAGTGATTTTCCTTGTCTTCGCGCATGAAGTGTATTCGGCATCAATATTGTAGTGGATACTGCAGCGGCGACTTCAGGCGCTTTGAAAATGGGGCTTTACTGGGCCTATGCTGCAATGCAATAAACCGATTGCCGACGGGGCAGCAGAACCCCATATACTCATTGTGAGCATATTCGCCACGCTGTCTAATTGCCGGGAGGGCACGTCCTTGTTGCTCAACATGCTGAAAGCCAAACTTCATTCTGCCACCGTCACCCAGTGCGACCTGCATTATGAAGGCTCCGTGTCCATCGACCAGGACCTGCTCGACGCCTCGGGCATCCTGCCGCACGAGCGCGTGGACATCTGGAACGTCACCAATGGCGCGCGCATCCAGACCTATGCGCTCAAAGCCCCGCGCGGCTCGCGCACGATCGGCGTCAACGGCGCTGCAGCCCGCCACTTCGCTGTCGGTGACAAGGTGATCATTGCCGCCTTTGCCAGCGTCGAGGCCGAAAAGGCGCGCCAGCACGCCCCGAACGTCGTGCTGCTGGACGACGCCAACGCGATCAAGCTGCCCGCCTAGAACCCCGCCGGTTTCGGCAGGGCCTTGCTGGACAGGCAGATCACCTTGAAGCGCTCACCCATGTCTTTCGGGTCGATCAGGCGCTGGGCCGCGCTGAAGATCAGGTCACCATCCTCCTCGTTTGCTTTCACGAGCTGGTTGAGCCGCGCCTGCGCGCCGAGGCCGAGCAGGAACATACCTTGCGGCACAGGCCCGGTCACATCGAGCCCCGCACTTTCGGCCAGCCGTTTCAGCCGCCCGAAATCCACGTCGACAGTGAGGTCCGTCTCGCCCGGCGCAAGCAGCGGCGAGACCTGCACGCCGTCCTTGAAAGCGCGCAGGGAGTCGCCCGGTGCTGCATCGACCGGACCATAGTCGATGAACAGCGCGCGCACGGGCGCGCCATTCGCCACGCGGGTCGCGAGCTCGGCGATGAGGATGTCGAGTCCGGTCTGCACTTCCACGCAGGCCGCTGACTTTGCCGTGCCTTCAGGCGGCGCGCCGCCGTCGGCGGCAAGGCCGAAGGCCAGAGCGCCGTCTGAATCAAGGCCCACGACACATTCGTGCCATGCCTCCCCGTCGCGCCGGAACTGGCGGGCGGGCAGGCAGTCGAGATACTCGTTCGCGAGGATGATTGTCGGCAGATCCGGCACTTCGGACGCCTGTTCGGCAAATTGCGGTTCATAGATTGAGAGACGTTCCACCTGCACGTCACGCAGGGCCGGGCTCGCCTCGACCAGCACCAGCTGCATTGCATCGGCAAACGGCTTGCCGCCTGCTACGAAGGCCATGCGCAGTGCGTCCTGCATCAGCACGCCGCGACCGGGACCAATCTCGACCAGGCAGAAGGCGTCCGGCGACCCCATCGCCTGCCATTCATGCACGACCCAAAGGCCCAGCAATTCGCCGAATACCTGGCTCGTTTCCGGCGCGGTGATGAAGTCGCGCCCAAGGCCGGGACGCGTCGCATAATAGCCGTCCTGCCGGTCGTGCAAGGCAAGCTGCATATAGGTCGAAACCGGGATCGGGCCGCCGGTTTCGATCAGGCGGATGAGGCGTTCTTTCAGGGTCATGTCAGTCTAGTCGGGTGAGTGCAGGGGCTTTGACTTGAGCGCATTCCAGACCAGCCACGCGCCGCCGATCCACATCGGCGTCGACAGGATCATGCCCATGGTCAGGCCGAAGGGCAGGTCGCTGGCAAATGAGTCTGGCAGGCGGAAATTCTCGACCACAGAGCGGCCTGTGCCATACATCAACAGGAACAGGCCCGCGATCAGGCCGGGCTTTTTCAACGCGCCGAATTTCCAGATCAGGAGCGACGCGATGACCACCGGCAGCAGGCCTTCCAGCACGGCTTCATAGAGCTGGCTCGGATGGCGGGCGAATTCTTGGCCCGTATAGACCCATTGTTTCGCAACCCAGTCATAGGCCGACGGCGTCGAGCCGGGGACATAGCCTTCCGGGAAGATCACGCCGAGCGCGCTGTCGGTCTTGCGGCCATAGAGTTCGGCATTGATGAAATTGGCCAGCCGCCCGAACATGATGCCGATCGGCGCTACGACGCCGGCAATGTCGCCCAGCGGCAGGAGGCTCAGCTTCCGCCGGCGCGCAATCATCACGATGGCCAGCGTTACGCCGATCAGGCCGCCATGGAACGACATGCCGCCATCCCATATCTTCAGCACGCTCAGCGGGTTCGCCGCGATCACGTCCTGCTGGTAGGGCACCATGTAGAAGAGGACGTAGCCGAACCGTCCGCCAAGGATTATGCCGAGAATGATCCAGAACATGATGTCGTCGAGATCGTCTTTTGTCGCCGGGCTCTTGCCGCCGAACATGGCCGGGCGGTTGATCAGCGCTGTTGCGTACTGCCAGGCCAGCATGATGCCGGCGATATAGGCGAGGGCGTACCAGCGCAGGTGAAAGGTGCCGAGGCCGATAAAACCGAAGTCGATCGAGACCAGCGCCGGGCTGAATTCCGGAAAAGGCAGGCCGCCGGCTGCCATGGGCAGGGCGATCAGGGTCAGGAGGTCTGTCATGCGGCGTCTTTTCCCTGTCTGGAACGCGTCCTATCTGTTAGGCAGCTGCCAATCATGGCCCAGCCGCCCCCGCGCGAAGGAGTAGCCTCATGGCGAACACAAATCCACTGCTTGATGACATTGCCGGTCTGATGACTGGCGCGATGGGCGCTGCCCGCGCCGCCGGCGAGGAAGCCAAGACCGCCGCCCAGTCGCGTGTGCGGGCCCTGATCGCCGACATGGACCTGGCCGGACGCGACGAAGTCGAGGCCCTGAAAGCCCTCGCCACGGCCGCGCTTGAGCGCGTCGAGGCGCTCGAAGCGCGCATCGAAAAACTGGAGGCAGCGGCGAAGCCGAAAAAGGCAAAAGCTGAGGAATAAGCCGTAAAGTCTGCAGAACCGGGTGGACGCGCGTCCGCTCGCTTGCTTAGTAGCCCTTGGCCTCCTCGTGCGAATCCTGCACCGTGCACGAGCGACCGAAAGGGAAACTATATGAGCCTTGATCTCTCCCGCGCTGAGGTCGATCTGCCTGACCCGCTTGAGCGGGTCGAAGAAGCCCTCGAAACGGCTGGATGGCAGTACGACCGCGACGAGGACGGCACGATCCAGGCCGTGGCGGAAACCAAGTGGGGCGACATGGGCGCCCTGTTCGCCTACCGGCCGGATCCGTCCGCTATCCATTATTCGATGACGCTTGACGTGAAGCCGGTGCCTGCGCGCCGCGCGGCGATTGCCGAACTCATCATGATGGCGAATGAACGCCTCTGGCTCGGTCATTTCGATTATTGGGCCGACGAAGGCGTCATTATTTTCCGCTACACATTCTCGATGCTCGACCGTGACGAAGTCTCGCCGGGCGAAGCGCGCGCCGCGATTGCCGCATCGATCAGCGCGGCGGACCGGTTCGTGCCTGCCTTCAATTTCCTGATCTGGGCTGGCAAGTCACCGCGCGAAGCGATTGAAGCCGTGATGTTCGAAACCCACGGCGAAGCCTGACACTGCCTCCGCGGAGAATTAAAGAATGCCTGCACCGACCATTGCCCTGATCGGCGCCGGACGCATGGGCGTAGCCCTTGTGCGCGGCTGGCTGGCCGCCGGGACCCAATCACAAATCATCATCGTCACGCCGAGGCCTTCGGACGAAGTGTCCGGCTGGGCGGCGGCCGGCAAGATCACGCTCAACCCGGAACCCGGGCCCGCCGACATCGTGGTCCTTTCGGTGAAGCCGCAAGTCTTTGCCGCCGCCATAGAAGACACCTCTCCCTTTATCGGGCCCGATACGCTCGTCGTGTCGGTGATGGCCGGCGTCCTGCTCAAGCAACTGGCGGCGTCATTCGAGTCGACCCGCGTGGTGCGGGCCATGCCGAATACGCCGGGCGCCATCGGGCAGGGGGTTACCGTGATCACCGCGCCGCCAGGCGCTGGTCCTGCCGACATTGATTTGGCAACCGAGTTGCTCCTGCCGCTGGGTGTCGTGGAAGGCCCGATAGACGAGAAACTCATCCCGGCAGCTGCAGCCGTGTCGGGTTGCGGCCCGGCCTATGTCTTCCTGCTGGCCGAAGTCATGGCGATGGCGGGCGAGGCCGAAGGCCTGCCGGCAGACCTGTCCGCACGGTTGGCCCGGCGCACCGTCGAAGGCGCAGCTGCCCTTATGGCATGCTCCGACGAAGCCCCGGACGCCCTGCGTAAAGCAGTGACTTCACCCAACGGAGTCACCCAGGCCGCCCTTGACATCCTCATGGATGAGGGTGGGATGCCGGTCCTGATGAGAAAGGCCCTGCGCGCCGCTGCCAACCGCGAACGGGGCCTCTCTCGGCAAAAGGACTGAGGCAGGAGAGGTCATGGCGCGCACGACAAGTATCATTGAGCAGGGACTGCTCGCCGCGCTCGACCTCGCCGCCACGAAGCCTTGGGCCGAACTTACGCTTGGCGAGATCGCCGCCAAGGCCGGGCTCACCCTTGACGACTTCCATGGCGTCGCGACGCGCGAGTCGCTGGCTGATGCCGTCGACGCGCATTTCGACCGGGCCATGTCCGCCGGGGCCATCGCCACTGACGACCAGCCGCGCGAACGTCTGTTTGAAGTCATCATGCTGCGCTTCGAGGCGATGGAAGATTATCGCGATGGCCTGAAATCGCTCCTGCGCTATCGCGAGACCCAGCCGTCGATCCTGTTGCGCTTGCCGGTGGCCCGCGCCACCTCGGCGCGCTGGGCACTCGCCTCCGCAGGTCTGGATGATGACAGCGGCGCGCCGCTCGCCCTGAAAGTGCTGGCCATCGCCTTTGTCATTGCCCGCACCGAACACGCCTGGCGCAAGGAAACCAGCGGCGATTTCGCGCTCACCATGGCCGCGCTCGATAAATCACTACGGGGTGCCGAGGAGCGTATGGGCTGGGTCTCCCGCTTCACGGGAAAGTCCGCATCGCAAAAACAAGAACAAGAACATGGTGCACCGGAAAACGGTGCCATAGGGGAGTAGTATATATGGCCCGTCCAGGACTCGACGGTAACCCGCTGGAACTTACACCAGCGTGGTTCAACGACTTGTTTGAAACCATCGGTATCGATGCTGACGTAAAAGGCCTCACGGCCAAGGCGATTGGCACCGGCCAGATCGGCGAGAATGTCCGCTTCGTATTCGATTATGCTCGTAAGGGCGACAATGCGCCCAACACGCTGGTCGGCAAGTTCCCGTCGGGCAGTGAGGCCAGTCTCGCAACCGCTGCGATGCTCGGCCACTACAAGCGCGAAGTCATGTTCTATCGCACTTTCCCGAAAGTGGCGGGCAAGATCACACCGGCAGCCTATTATACCGACTATGACGAGGCGACGAACCGCTTTGCCCTGATCATGGAAGACATGGCGCCATCCGAACAGGGTGACCAGCTCAAGGGATGCTCGGTCGCCGAAGCCGAGCTTGCGCTCGCTTCAGCAGCCGTCCTGCACGCCGCGTATTGGGGAGACGAGAGCCTCGATCAGTATGACTGGCTTCAGGGCTCTGAAACCTCGCCGCCACCCGTATTGACGTCAGAACAGGTTGCCGGCTTGTGGACCGGGTTCAAGGCGCGTTATGCGGCGCAGCTGACGAAAGACGTGATTGAGGTGGGCGATGCGTATTCTGCTGCCCTGCCGCGCTGGGGCGAAGCACACCCTGGCCCGTTCGCTCTGACGCACAACGATTTTCGCCTCGACAACATGCTGTTCGGCAAGCCGGGCGCACCGAAGCCGATTGCGCTTGTGGACTGGCAGACAGCCGCCAAGGGTGCCCCGGCCAATGATGTCGCTTATTTCATTGGGGCCGGGCTGACGCGCGAGGAACGCCCGAAGCATGAGCAGGCACTACTACGTTACTATCATGCACGCCTCACGGAGGCTGGCATCTCAAGTTACAGTTTCGAAGACCTGTACGATCATTATCGCTGGTATTCCTTCTATGGCATGTCGGTCGCCTTCGGCGCAGCCATGCTTGTGAAGCAGACCGAGCGAGGCGACGAGATGTTCCTCACAATGCTTCGCAGGCATGCCGCGCAGGCGCGCGACAATGATGCGCTGGTCCTTCTGACCTGAACTTTTTTAATCCAATCTGCAGTCAATCCGGCGGAATCGGTGATTTGTCCCGGTGCGGGACAGGTTTGCGAACATCCCCCTAACGCGTGGTGCGAAACTCACACGTCCGCTTATGCGTGAGCTTAAATCCGCTCGTGTACACCTGTTGCCAGAGGGTCCGAAGAAGTCGGGTCGTGGCAATACCGAAGCAGATGGTGTGTGGATATGGATACGCAGAACGCAAAACTGACGAGCGTCAAAGGCCCTGACGGGCAGATGCTCACCCTGGCAGACTTGCCATCGCCCGGCATTTCGCGCTGGGTTACCCGCCGCAAGGCAGAAGTCGTCGCAGCCGTCTCGGGCGGCCTGCTTTCGCGCTCAGCCGCGTGCGACCGCTATAACCTGACGGACGAGGAATTCGAAGGCTGGGAAAAGCTGTATTCCCGCCATGGTGTGAAGGGCCTGCGTACAACGCGGCTCCAGAAATATCGCCGCTAAGTGCGGTCTCCTGAATATCGAAGCGTCGCCCGTTAAAGACAAATTTACGGGCGGGCCGCTATTACCATGACTGGACTCCGGTTAACCGGGGAATCAGGAGCGGTTGATGGCAGGCAGATCCAGCAGACTCAATCCCGGAGCGGGGCTCTCACCGAGGGCACTCGCGCTGGTTGCGTTTGTGATCGCCCTTGGCCTCCTTGCCTGGCGCGGGAGCGCGCTACTCACGTCCGACAATCCGCTTCCCGCAACCGCGACGCCGCTCGAAGCCTCCCTCATGAACATCATTGAGCCGGTTGCCGGGCCCGGCAATGCCCGCATCAGCGTCAATACCTCGGCGACCGGCGGACGGACCGTCCTCGTCCTGCTCGACATTGGCGCAAGTGCACAGGCCCCGACAATTGAAAGTCTCGTGACCGCTGCGGCCCGTCTCGATATCATGGCGGGTGACCTCTTCGTGATGCAGCAGGCGGCGTTTGCGAAAGGCGCGCCCGGACGTCCCGATGCGGTGGCTTATGGTGAACTATCGTTCCTCGCATTGCTCGCCGGCCTGCTTGGCTGGCTCTCCTTCGTGCCGCGCGCCGAAATGGTCTTCGAAACCATTGAAGACGCCCCGCTCCACGCTCTTTCTTCCGCTTCCGAACGCAAACTTGCCCCGACGCCCATCCACCCTGTCAGGTCGGCGTTGCCGACCAGCGATGCAGCCGAGCTTGCCCGCAAGGATCCGGCCCGGGCGGCTGACATCCTGCGCGGCTGGATGTCCAACCGGACTGATGCCGCATGAGTGCGCTTGCCTTTGTTACTGCAGGTGAAGGTCTCGCGCGCTCTGCGCGCCTGATGCGCTCTCTCGGGCCTGAAGCCGCCGGCATATGGGCTGAACTCGACCCGAACGAAGCCCGCGCCCTCACCGCGGCCATGGACGCCCTCGGCGACAGTATGGACGGGGAATCGGAAGCCGCGCGGAGTTTTGTCGAGGCGCACCGTCGGCTACGTCCGGCTGCAACCACGACGGGCTCGGTCTGGTCGCGCCTGTCGGCGATCGACACGGGAACGCTCGCCGCGATGTTTGCGAGCGAACATCCCCAGACCATCGCCTTCATCCTGTCACAACTGAGTGGCAACGCCTCCGCCCGGCTGCTGCGTGCGCTCAATCCCAAAGTGGCAATCGACGCCATGCACCGCCTCCTCCATATCGATCAGGTGCACCCGGCGGCCTGCGCCAGCCTGGAATCCCTCATCGCAAAGCGCCTCGACAGCATGGTCGGAGACGGCAAAAGCAGTGGTCACGAGCGCGTCGCCCGAATCTTCGATGGTCTCGACAGCCAGTCTGAAAAAGCCTTCCTGGCTGCGCTCGAAAACGCCGAACCGGGTGCAGGCGAAAAAGTCCGCGCGCTCATGTTCACGTTTGATGATCTCGCCCGTCTCGACGCGGCCGGTTTGCAGACCTTGTTGTCTGCAGGCGCCCGCGCGACGCTGGTCACTGCTTTGAAAGGCGCGTCCGAGCAAACGGCGGCGGCCTTCTTTGCCAACATGACACGCCGTGCCGGAGAGCTGCTGCGCGAAGAAATTGCGGCCCAGGGCAGCGTCCGCCGCAGCGATGTGGACGCGGCGCGCCACGCACTCGTTTCACTGGCCCGCAAGCTGATCGAACAGGGCGACATTCGCGTCGGCGACCACATCGAAGATGAGGACTTGGTGGAATGACACAGCGCGCTGTTAAATCTGTGCAACTGTTCGAATTTCGCAGTGATTTCACACTCGCGCCAGAACCCGAACAACCGGCCCTGCCCACCGAAGGCCTGCTGACGCTGACCGGACCCGAGCTCGCGCGCCTGCTGTCCGAAGCCCGCTCCGAGGGCCTTGCCGAAGCGGCCCGGCTCGAATCACTGCAGGCTGAAGAGCGCCTCCAGGCCGTGACGCACAGCCTCAACGACGCACTCGCCGACCTGGTCGCGCTTGCACGGCACCTCGAGGCGGGTGCCTATGAAGGGCTGGATATCGCTGTCGCGCTTGATCTCATCAACGCGTCCGCTCAGCGCATTGTCGATGGTCAGGGCGACCTGTTTGCCGAGCGTTAAGGATTTGACACGCACAGTCGCAACACTCTAGGCCTGCGGCAGAGCACAGGATCGATCGCCCATGCAACCAGCTAACCCCGCCCTGCAAAAGTCACTGATGGACGTGCCTGTGCGCGTGGACATTGTGCTGGGCGAAGTGCGTATGCCGATCGAGGAACTCATGGCGCTGTCTCCCGGCGAGGTCGTCGCACTCGAGCGCCGCACCAATGAAACCATCGATATTTACGTTTCCGACCGCCTGATGGCGCGCGGACGCCTCGTCGTTGCCGACGGCCAGTTGGGTGTCACACTGTCCGAAATCGTTGATGAACGGGCGGCCGCCTAGGCTTTTCCAGCAAATTCAGGGGCTTCGCGGTGTGCGTCCAGATGCACAGCCACCACTCATGAATCTACTGTCATGTTAGCTAAATCCTAACGCCCAAAAGGAAGTTGTTAACCTTTTCGAGTGTTAACTGGCCTTCGAAATGAACTGACTTGTCACGTGGTAGGGGCTGCGCGGGAAGGTCCAAATGTTTACGAGGATGCCGCCCATATGCGCATGAAGATGTTTGCAGCCGAGTCCTTCGAGGCCGCCAAGGCGATGATATTCGCCGAAATGGGGTCTGACGCTGTTATCCTTTCAGAACGGGAGATTGATGGTGGCGTGGAAGTTCGCGCTGCCACCGACAAGATGGGCGGCGGCATGGTGCCGAACGAACCCCTGTTCCTGCGTGAAGCACGCGGCAACAATCATGGCCGCGGCATCGAGAATCCTCTCTTCAGCCGGGTGCGCGACGCGCTGCTCTGGCATGGCGCCCCGCAGCGATTCGCTGACCGTGTGGCCGCAGAGAGTGCTGGCCGCTCCGGCATCCAGCACACCGATCCGGAAGATGCCATCGCCGAGGGCGTCTCACGCCTCGTCGCCTGCGATCCCATTCTCCCGCGCCTTGATCGCGACATCGTTCTTGTCGGACCTCCGGGGCATGGCCGCACGGCAACAGCCGCGAAGCTGACCCGTCGCGCCTCGGTTGCGCGTGCTGAAATCATGCCCGTCGCCGCTGATCTTGACGGCACGGCGGGTGGCTATCAGCTCGCCGCCTATCTCGAACTCGAGCAAGACCAGATCCGCGTCGTCCGGACACCGGAGGATTTGTTCGGTACGCTCAGAACATTGCGCAACGAGAACCGCCGCTGCGTTATCGACCTGCCTGCCATCAACCCGTTTGACGATGATGACATGGCCAGCCTTCAGGACCTGATCGCAGTGATTCGTGCCGAGCCTGTGCTCGTCATGTCGGCCGAAGGACATCCCGAAGACCAGGCCGAAGCGGCCAAGTCTTTCGCGCGGGCTGGCGTCAAGCGGGCCATCCTGACCAAGCTGGACGTTGTCCGTCGTCGCGGTGGCGCGATTGCCGCCCTATCTTCAGCTGGTATCGCCTTCTCGCATCTGGCCGTGACGCCGTTCATCGGTGGCGGCCTCGTTCCGGCCGCGCCCTCACGCTTGGCCGCCCTGTTAATGGAAGACGCCCCCGGCGATGTTATCGCCATGAAAGGAGCCGCGTAGCCCTATGAGTTTCATGCTTCGAAAATCTCAGGATCGTCCACAAGCGCGCCCGGCACCGCGTGTTGCGCCTGCATCCGTCATCGCAGTTGCCAGTGGCAAAGGCGGGGTCGGCAAAACCTTCGTGGCGATCACGCTCGCCAGTGCCTTTGCTCAGGCTGGCAAGCGGACGCTGTTGGTCGACGGCGACCTTGGTCTCGCCAATGTCGACGTCCAGCTCGGCATCGCTCCGGAAACGGATCTGGCGGCAGTTGTTGCTGGCTGGGTCGAGCTTGACGATGCCGTGACGCCCGTTGACGGCGGCGCCGGCGGCGGCGGCTTTGACGTTCTGCCTGGCCGGTCCGGTTCTGGTGCTCTTGCGGAACTGCCGCCCGAAGAAGTGGCGCGACTCGCTGCGGGGCTGTCTGCACTTGCCCTGCAATATGATCAGGTCGTGCTCGATCTTGGTGCCGGTATTGAAGCCAACTGCATGCGGCTTGCCCGCGCGGCCGACAAGGCATTGATGGTGATCACTGACGAACCGACATCGATGACCGACGCCTATGCCTTCATCAAGGTGTTGCGCGGATACGCACCCAACGTTGAGCCCGTGATTTGTATCAACCAGGCGGATACGCGCGCTGCGGGCCAGCGCACGTATGAAGCGATTGCGCGCGCTTGCCAAACTTTCCTCGGATTTCGTCCACACCTTGCCGGTATCGTCATGCGTGATCCGAAGGTGCGGGACGCCATACGGTGTCAGAAGACGCTGATCTCTACAGACCAGCAAGCACAGCCGATCCAGGACGTGATCGCCATCTCTCAGATGCTGACAGGCAATGCCCATGCGGCAGAGCTTGGCTATTAATCAGTGTGAATAAATTGGAATTATTTGGGGCAGAGCCTACGCGCCGTTAACCTTAGTTAAAGAAACGGCCTGTAGGATTCACAAGGTTAAACAAAGCGACTAGGTTGGTCGCAAGAATGATTCGGGAGACGAGCCATGCGCGTCCTACTAATAGAAGACGATAGCGCTGTAGCGCGTTCCATCGAACTGATGCTGAAAGCCGCAGGCTTCAACATCTATACAACAGATCTCGGAGAAGAAGGCGTCGACCTCGGCAAAGTCTATGAGTACGACATGATCGTGCTCGACCTGTCGCTGCCAGACATCTCCGGCTATGAAGTGCTCAAACAGCTGCGCATGGGCCGTGTGAACACGCCTGTGATGATCCT
>JAHJSB010000049.1 GCA_018830285.1 Alphaproteobacteria bacterium | reverse complement strand
CGCACCGAATGCCACTGCGCCATCTGCGGCCTGCATCAGGGCCACGTCTTCAAGGACGGCCCGCCGCCGACCGGCGAGCGCTGGTGCATCAATGGCGTCGTGCTCGAATTCCGCCCCACGGAATGAGACTGGACAGGCCAGGCCCGACCTGATCCATTCCCCGCATGCTCAACCCCCTGAAGCCAAAAGGAGCCGGCCCCATGCGCCTTTCATTTTTCCTCGCCAGCGCAGCAACGGCTGCCCTTCTGACCGGATGCACCATGACTGACCAGACACTCACTGACGCGGCCGCAACCACGCCCGTTGCCACCACCTCGCCCCAGCCTCCGGTTGCACCGCGTATCGACCATGAGACCACCCAGGTTAGCCGCACCCGCAACGACCCCTACCAGTGGATGAAGGATGACAACTGGCAGGAGGTGATGCGCGACCCGACCGTGCTGCGCGCCGACATCCGCACCTATCTCGAAGCCGAGAACGCCTACACCAAGGCCGTGCTGGAAGAGCCGACCACGGCGCTGCGCGACGAACTGTTCAAGGAAATGCGTGGCCGCATCAAGGAAGATGACAGCACGGTTCCCGAGATTGACGGGCCTTATGCCTATTACACGCGCTACCGTCAGGGCGGCGAATACCCGATCATCGCCCGCCGCGCGGCTGCGGATGCGTTCAATTCCGAGGCGACTGAAACGATCCTGCTCGACGGCGACGCGATGGGCAAGGACAAGGAGTATTTCTCCTTCGGCGGCATCGACACCAGCCCTGACCACAAGCTGGTCGCCTATTCCACCGACACGCAGGGCAGCGAGTTCTACCAGATCCACATTCAGGATATCGAGACCGGCGCAGAAACAGCTGCCGTAATCGACAATGCCTATGGCAGCTTCGAATGGTCGGCAGGCGGCCAGGCCATCGTATGGGTCCATCGCGACGAGAATGCCCGGCCCGACGCTGTCTACCAGCGCAATCTCGCGACCGGCGAGGATACGCTTCTCTATGAAGAAAAAGACCCCGGTTTCTTTGTCGGCGTCGACAAGAGCGCCAGCGAAGAAGTCATCTTCATCAGCGCGTCCGGCCACACGACATCGGAAATCCACTGGTTCAAGGCCGAGGAGCTGAACCCCACCCTGCGCACGGTGGCGCCTCGCCAGACCGACAATGAATATTCTGTCGTCCACTGGGACGGCCAGTTCTACATCTCCACCAATCTTGATGGCGCGGTCGACTTCAAGATCATGAAGGCCCCGATGGAGGCGACCTCCCGCGACCAGTGGGAAGAAGTCATTCCCCACCGCCCGGGCACACTCCTGCTCGGCATGCAGCCGCAGAAGGACTATCTCGCCCGCATGGAGCGTGAGAACGGCCTGCCCCGAATCGTCGTACGCGCCCGCGCCGATGGCGCCGAGCACGAAATCAGCTTCGACGAGGCCGCCTACGATCTCGGCCTCGACAGCGGATATGACTACAACACGCCGATCCTGCGCTTCGACTATGCCTCCCCGACCACGCCCGACCAGGTCATCGATTACGATCTGACGACCCGGGAACGCACCCTGCGCAAGACGCGTGAAGTCCCGTCCGGGCACAACCCGGACGATTATGTCTCCGAACGCGTTATGGCCCCGTCATGGGATGGCGAACTGGTGCCGGTCACGCTGCTGCGCCGCAAGGACACGCCGGTTGACGGCTCCGCGCCGCTCCTGCTCTACGGCTATGGATCGTATGGCATCACCATCCCGGCCGACTTCCGCACCGGCCGCCTCAGCCTCGTGGATCGTGGCTTCGTCTATGCCATCGTCCATCCGCGTGGCTCCATGGCGAAGGGCTATCAATGGTATCTCGACGGCAAACTCGGGAAGAAGTCCAATACGTTCAAGGACTATATCGCGGCTGGCCATTACCTGGTCGACCAGGGCTATACGTCAAAGGGCAGGCTTGTCGGCCATGGCGGCTCGGCAGGCGGCCTGCTGATGGGCGCTGCGGCGAACATGGACCCTGAACTGTTCGCTGGCATCATCGCCGCCGTGCCCTTCGTCGATGTCGTCAACACGATGTCGGACGACACCCTGCCGCTGACGCCGCCGGAATGGCCCGAATGGGGCAATCCGCTGACCAGCGAAGCCGACTATGACACGATTGCGGCCTACAGCCCGTATGACAACGTGACCGACCAGGACTATCCGGCCATGTTGATCACCGGCGGCCTGTCCGACCCGCGCGTGACCTATTGGGAGCCCAGCAAATGGGCGGCACGCCTGCGCCACGATGCGCCCGACGGCGGCCCCTACTTCCTGCGCATCAACATGGAGGCCGGCCATGGCGGGGCCTCGGGCCGTTTCGAGGGTCTCAAGGAAACAGCCGTGGAATACGCCTTCGCGCTGGCCGCTGTCGGGAAGACAGACGAGCTGGACCTGGAGAAGAAGTAGGTTGGATTGATCGTGCCCGAAGCCCTCGCTTGCGCTTCGGGCATTTCCCCACTGAAATCGATCCTCGATCGATTTCTGCGCCCGCGGCGCACCGTGTGAAAATGGTCGGAGCGATAGGATTCGAACCTACGACCCCTCGCCCCCCAGGCGAGTGCGCTACCGGGCTGCGCCACGCTCCGACTTGAAGCGGCTTGTAGCCAAGCCACCGGCCTTCCGCAATCGCTTATGTGGGTTTAGGCCGCGCGCTTGTCACGCATGGCGTCGAGACGGGCTTTCAGGTCGGTCAGGCCGACAAGTGCATCCGCAAGGCGCTCATGGCTTTCGGGCGCGATCGATGAAGCCATCTCGGCATTGAATGCCTTGGCGACTGTCTGCTGCAGCTCACGTGCCGGGCTTCCGACAGTGCCATTGCCCAGCGTCGCTGCGCCGGACAGAACGGCCTCGAACCCCTGTTCGGCCAGCAGGGATTTAGCGCCCTTCAATGTCAGGCCGCGCCCATGCACCAGAAGCTGGATAGCGCGCAGGGCGTCAATATCCTGCGGCCGGAACAGGCGGCGGCCATCGGCGCGCTTCACCGGTTTCACGTCGCGCGGAAATTTCGTTTCCCAATAGCGCAGGACATGCGTTTCAAGGCCCAGTTCGGCGGCAGCCTCGCCAATCGACCGAAAGGCGTTTGCAGATTTCTCGACGCGGTTCCTGATGGCAGTCATGACGCTATCCTTCTATTCGCTCAGCCCTTGTCGACGCGGGCCTTGAGCATGGGGGACGGGCGAAATGTCACCACGCGCCGCGGCGCGATGATGGCTTCTTCGCCGGTTTTTGGGTTGCGGCCTTCACGGGCGGATTTCGACCGCACCACGAAATTGCCAAAGCGGGAGAGTTTCACTTCGTCTTCATGCTCCAGCGCGGTGCCGATCATGTCGAGTGTGCGGTCCAGAAGGTCCGAGGATTCCTGACGCGTCACGCCCACTTCGCGGACGATCGCATCAGTCACCTCGGCACGGGTCAGGGTCTGGTTGCTCATGAGGTTCTCTCGCCTTTCGTTAATGGATAGCGAATGAAACTTAACGGATTCCTAGCGAAACCGTCAGCTTAATTCGTTGAGATGGTTCGATTTGTCCGTTTCGGTCCCAAAAATGTGGATCAAAATGATGTCTGTTTCTTAAAGGCGGAACAGGCTCGCACCCCAGGAAAAGCCGCCGCCCATCGCCTCGGACAGGATCAGGTCGCCCGGCTTGGCCCGCCCGGTGCGCACCGCATGGTTCAGGGCCAGCGGAATCGAGGCGGCGGACGTATTCGCATGCTCGTCGACGGTAATCACGACCTTCTCTTCCGGAATGCCGATCTTCTTCGCGACACCATCGAGAATACGCTTGTTGGCCTGGTGCGGCACGAACCAGTCGATGTCCTCTGCCGTCAGGCCCGTCTCGGTGAGCACGGCCTGGATCGCCGACGAGATATTGGTCACCGCATGCTTGAACACGCGATTGCCCTCCATCCGGACATGTCCAACCGTGCCGGTCGAGCTGACGCCGCCATCGACATAGAGCAGGTCTGACTTCGTGCCGTCAGTGCGGATATGGTGCGTGATGATCCCCGCATCGTCCGCGCCAGTCCATTCCTCGGCCTCGATCACCACCGCGCCGCCGCCATCACCAAACAGCACGGCCGTGCCCCGGTCGGACCAGTCGAGAATGCGCGTGAACGTCTCTGCGCCAATCACCAGCGCCCGGTTGAACAGGCCCTGTTTCAGCATGCTGTCAGCGGTGGCCAGCCCGAACAGGAAGCCCGAACAGACCGCCTGGACGTCAAACGCCGCGCTCGGGCCACATCCGAGCTTGGCCTGCACAGCCGTTGCCGTAGCCGGGAATGTCTGGTCGGGCGTCGTGGTGGCGAGAACGATCAGGTCGATATCCTTCGCGTCCATGCCGGCGGCGTCCAGCGCCTGCCGGGCCGCGGCGGTCGCGATGTCCGATGTCAGCTCGCCATCGGCGGCGACATGGCGCCGCTTGATTCCCGTGCGCTCGCGGATCCACGCGTCCGATGTGTCCAGCATCGCCGAAAGGTCGTCATTGGTGAGCACCTTCTCTGGAAGGTAACCACCTGTACCGCGAATGAAACTGCGACGTGCCATTGAAATCCTTTCCGCGCCGGCCTGCCTTAATCGGCAGCCAGGCCGCCCTCCCTGATACGTGACAGGTTGGCGATTATCTCGTCCTGATAGTGGCTGGCGGCAAGGTCGGCGGCCAGCAGGCAGGCTTGGGCAAATCCGCGCGCATCGGTACCGCCATGGCTTTTGACCGAAACGCCGCCGAGGCCCAGCAGCACGCCGCCATTGACATTGCTGGGGTCCATTTGGGCGCGCAACTGCTTCAGCCCGCCAGACGCGAACACGGCGCCAAGCTTGGTCATGATATTGGCCGTGAAGGCTTCGCGCATCCGGTTGCCCAGCATCCGCGCCACGCCCTCGCCAGCCTTCAGCGCGACGTTGCCGGTGAACCCGTCCGTCACCACGACATCCACGGCGCCTTTGGAAATATCATTGCCCTCGACGAAGCCGCGATAGTCCATGTCCAGTTCCGCCTCGCGCAACCATTCATGCGCCTCGCGCACCTCGTCATGGCCCTTCATCTCTTCAGAGCCGATATTGAGAATGCCGATCGACGGCTTTTCGATGCCCAGCGCCGCGCGCGCATAGGCCTCGCCCATGATGGCAAAGCTCACCAGTTGCGCGGCATCGGCTTCGAGGTTCGCGCCGACATCCAGCACGACGGTGCGGCCGCGCATGGTGGGCCACAGGGCCGTCATCGCCGGGCGGTGGACGCCGTCCATCTTGCGCAGGATCAGCATCGAAATCGCCATCAGCGCGCCGGTATTGCCCGCCGACACGGCAGCGGCCGCCTCACCGTTCTTCACCGCCTCGACGGCGTTCCACATCGACGATCCCTTGCCCCGGCGCAGCGCCTGGCTCGGTTTCATGTCGCTTGTGATGACGCTGTCGGAATGGACAAGCTGGCAGCGGCCCGACAGGACGGGATGGGCTGCGACCAGAGGCGCAAGTACAGATTCGTCGCCATGCAGCAGCACGGCAATATCCGGGCGGTCGCCCAGCAGGATTGCCACGCCGTCGACCACGACACCGGGCGCAGCATCGCCGCCCATGGCATCAATCGAAAGAATTGTGCCTGCAGCCATTCGGGCCTTCCAAATCAGTCGGAAACGCAATGCTTCCTGATGGGCGGTGTTTACGGCGCGTCACCGGGGTTGGCAACGCCGCGCCTGTGCCTGCTACCGCACTTCGGCAGCTGGCACCCAGTCGATTGCCCCCATCAGTATTTCGGCATCGCCGTGCTGCTCCAGACGCATCGCCAACGCGCGCAGATAGGCCGCCAGTGCGGCCCCACGGCCTTTTGGCGTCACGCCATTGCGCTCCAGCACCTCAATCACGGCTGATTCCCCGCCATCGCTGTCCAGCGCCTGCGACACGGCGGTTCCCAGCCCATAATGCGCCTCGGCCAGTTTTCGGACTTTCCGCGCGATCGAGGAATCGCCGACGCCCTGCTCGCGAAAGGCGGCGTCAAATCCGTCCAGTACGCGCGCATTCAGCGCCGCAGCAATTTTCGCGGGTTCAGCACCTGACAGCGCGTTCATTCGCCGGATCGCCAGCGCCGCATGGACCGTGACCATCTGCGCCCGCCCGTTGAACGTGTCGGCAACGTCACCGGTCAGGTAGAAATCCGGTGCCAGTGCCGCTTTCATCAGCCCGTCATAGGCTTTTCCGGCGGCCGTCTTGCGGGCCCGTCGCCGCGCCAGCCAGCCGATTGAAATTCCCGTCACCATGTACTCCTGTGTTGCCAAGGGGGGTCTGCAGCCGCTAGGTCTTTCGCGAAGCCTTATCAGGAGTTTCTCCATGTCGCGACGTGCGATTTTGGCCATTGGCCTTCTCACCCTGCCCCTCACCGCGTGTCTCACGCCGGCGCGGGATTTCCACGGCTATGTGGCGGATGACGCCCAGCCGCGCGACATAAAGCCGGACGAAGACACACGGTCTTCGGTTCTTGCCCAGCTTGGCAGCCCGTCGACTGAAAGCGTGTTTGACGACAAGACGTGGATGTATATTTCCGACGTGCAGGAGCGCATCGCCTTCCTGAAGCCGAGAATCACCAAGCGCTCGATCACGGCGATCCGCTTCGGCGACGATGACAAGGTCGACGAAGTCCTCGAATACAATGCCGCGGACGGCGAGGTCATCAATTATGCGGCCCGCGAAACACCGACCCGCGGTCGCGAACTGGGCCTCTGGGAACAGATCTTCGGCACCGTCGGCGGCGTACGCCTGCCAAACTCGGACGAAGCCACACCCGGCAACCCGACCGGCCGCCGCCAGTAGCGCAGGCCGCCTCCAGAAACAGACAAGCCCTGGAACCCCGGTTCCGGGGCTTTTTCGTTGGGTCTGGGGCCAACTTGGCCGAGGATTTCGTCCCTGCCTTGTGTTCAGGACAGTCCGGCATTGCCCGGGATTGTGGTGCGTCAACCTCGCCGCATAGAGCCGCCCTATAGCTCGTCTTCGTAGAATCGATTGGATCAATGGGTACAGGAGCGATAGCTTCCCTTATCAGGCGATAAGTGCCGAACGATTTCAGCAATGGGAGAGCAATATGGACGGAAATGATATGAGTGGTGCCGGCAAGTGCCCGGTCATGCATGGCGGGATGACCTCGATAGGCAGGACGGTCATGGAATGGTGGCCGAACGCGCTCAACCTCGACATCCTGAGCCAGCACGATACGAAGACCGACCCGATGGGCAAGGACTTCGACTATCGCATAGAGCTCGAGACGCTCGACGTCACGGCGCTGAAGCGCGACATGACGGCCATCATGACCGAGAGCAAGGCCTGGTGGCCTGCAGACTGGGGCCATTATGGCGGCCTGATGATCCGGCTGGCATGGCATGCGGCCGGCTCCTACCGGCTGTTCGACGGCCGTGGCGGTGGCGGCACCGGCAACCAGCGCTTCGCTCCCCTCAACTCCTGGCCGGACAATGGCAACCTCGACAAGGCGCGCCGCCTGCTGTGGCCGATCAAGAAGAAATACGGCAACAAGGTCTCCTGGGCCGACCTGTACATCCTCGCGGGCAACGTTGCCTACGAATCCATGGGCCTCAAGACCTTCGGTTTCGCCTTCGGACGCAAAGATATCTGGGCGCCTGAAAGGGACGTCTACTGGGGCTCGGAAAAGGAATGGCTGGCCGAAAGCGTCCAGCGCTATGCCAACGCCGAAGACCCGGCCTCGCTCGAAGCGCCGCTCGGCGCCGTCCACATGGGCCTTATCTACGTCAACCCGCAGGGCCGCGACGGCAAGCCTGATCCCCTCAAGTCAGCCCAGGACGTGCGTGTCACCTTCGCCCGCATGGCGATGAATGACGAGGAAACGGTCGCCTTGACCGCTGGCGGACACACCGTCGGCAAGGCGCACGGCAATGGCCTGGAATCCAATCTCGGCCCTGCCCCCGAAGCCGCTCCGATCGAAGAGCAGGGCTTCGGCTGGATGAACCACAAGACCCGCGGCATCGGCCGCGACGCCGTGACCAGCGGCCTTGAAGGCGCTTGGACGACCCATCCGACCAAATGGGACAATGGCTATTTCGACCTGCTGCTCAACCATGACTGGGAGCTGAAGAAGAGCCCCGCCGGCGCATGGCAGTGGCAGCCTGTCGACATCAAGGAAGAGGACATGCCCGTCGATGTGGAGGATCCTTCGATCCGCTGCATGCCGATCATGACCGACGCCGACATGGCGATGAAGATGGATCCGGAATACCGGAAGATCTCCGAGCGTTTCTACAACGATTTCGAGTATTTCTCGGAAACCTTTGCCCGCGCCTGGTTCAAGCTGACCCACCGCGACCTTGGGCCGAAGGCGCGTTATTTCGGTCCCGAAGTGCCCGCCGAAGACCTGATCTGGCAGGACCCGGTCCCGGCCGGCAATACCGGCTATGACGTCGATGCCGTGAAGGCGAAGATCGCAGCCAGCGGCCTGAGCATGAGCGACATGGTCTCAACGGCATGGGACAGTGCGCGCACCTATCGCGGCTCTGACATGCGTGGCGGTGCCAACGGGGCCCGCATCCGGCTCGCGCCGCAGAAGGACTGGGAAGGCAATGAGCCGGCCCGTCTTGCGCGGGTGCTGAAAGTGCTCGAAGGCATCGCCGCCGGGACAGGCGCCAGCGTGGCGGACGTGATCGTCCTTGCCGGCAATGTCGGCGTCGAGCAGGCCGTGAAAGCGGCAGGCTTCAATGTGACGGTGCCGTTTGCACCGGGCCGCGGCGACGCGACCGCGGAGATGACGGATGCCGATTCCTTCGATGCGATGGAGCCGGTCAATGACGGCTATCGCAACTGGCAGAAGGCCGACTACGACGTCAGCCCTGAAGAGCTGATGCTCGACCGGTCACAGCTGCTGGGCCTGACGGCTCCGGAGATGACGGTCCTTGTCGGCGGCATGCGTGTCATGGGCACCAATCACGGTGGCACCAAGCACGGCGTGTTCACCGACAAAGTGGGCGCACTGACGACCGATTTCTTCGTCAACGTGACCGACTCGGAAAACTACTGGCGGCCGTCCGGCAACGGGATCTACGAGATTCGCGACCGGAAGACGGATGCCGTGAAGTGGACGGCGACTCGCATGGATCTCGTGTTCGGATCGAACTCGATCCTTCGCGCCTATTCGGAAGTCTATGCCCAGGACGACGGCAAGGAAAAGTTCGTGAAGGACTTTGTCGCCGCGTGGACCAAGGTGATGAACGCGGATCGCTTCGATATCGCCTGACCGGCATCAAAGCCCAAAAAAGGAAAAGGCCCCGGCGCGCTCGCACCGGGGCCTTTTTTATTGTCGAAACCTGTCCGCCTAGTGCCCGGCAAGTACCGCGAGCATCAGAAGGGCGACGATGTTCGTGATCTTGATCATCGGGTTCACGGCCGGACCGGATGTGTCCTTGTAGGGATCGCCAACCGTATCGCCGGTGATCGCAGCCTTGTGGGCTTCAGAACCCTTGCCGCCATGATGACCGTCTTCGATATACTTCTTGGCATTGTCCCAGGCGCCGCCGCCCGAGGTCATCGAGATAGCCACGTACAGGCCGGTCACGATCACACCCAGCAGCATCGCACCGACAGCCGACAGGGCCGCGCCGGCACCGGCAATCAGGAAGATCACGCCGAACAGGACGATCGGTGACAGCACTGGCAACAGCGACGGGACAACCATTTCCTTGATCGCCGCCTGCGTCAGGATATCCACGGCGCGGCCATAGTCAGGCTTCACTTCGCCTTTCATGATGCCCGGCATTTCGCGGAACTGCCTGCGCACTTCCTCGACCACGGACTGGGCTGCGCGTCCGACCGCCATCATCGACATGCCGCCGAACAGGAACGGCAGGAGGCCACCGAACAGCAGGCCGACAACAACGTAGGGGCTGGAGATCGAGAAATCGACCACGACATTGTGGAAGAACGTTCCCGGATCGGCCTGCGCAATGAAGTATTTCACGTCCTCCGAATAGGCCGCGAACAGGACCAGCGCGCCGAGGCCCGCCGAACCGATGGCATAGCCCTTGGTCACGGCTTTCGTCGTGTTGCCAACAGCGTCCAGCGCATCCGTTGTCTTGCGGACGTCAGACGGCAATTCGGCCATTTCCGCGATACCGCCGGCATTGTCCGTCACCGGGCCGAAGGCGTCGAGGGCAACGATGATGCCAGCCAGCGCCAGCATGGTCGTCGTGGCAATGGCGATACCGTAGAGGCCTGCCAGGTTATACGTCAGCAGGATGCCCGCCATGATCGAGATCGATGGCAGCGCCGTCGACTCGAGCGAGACAGCCAGGCCCTGGATCACGTTCGTGCCGTGACCTGACTCGGACGCCAGGGCGATCGAGCGGACGGGACGGAACTTGGTCTCGGTATAATAGGCCGTGATGTAAACAATCAGGCCGGTGACAACGAGGCCGGTCACACCGCAGAGGAACAGGTCGAGGCCTGTAATCTCACCTGTCATGCCGAGGCGCGCAGCCGCTTCATTCAGCACACCGAAGCCGTTCGGCAACACGCTGTGTATGGCGATGGCAAGGCCACCCACCGACAGCACGCCGGTCACGATCAGGCCTTTGTAAAGCGCCCACATCACATCCGTGGAGCCCTTGCCGAGGCGCACGAAGAACGTGCCGATGATGGAGGTGATGATACAGACGGCGGCAATCGCCAGCGGCAGCATCATCACGGCCGAGATATCAGCCGATCCGGTGAAGTAGATACCGCCCAGAACCATGGTCGCGACCAGTGTCACGGCATAGGTTTCAAACAGGTCAGCCGCCATGCCGGCACAGTCGCCGACATTGTCGCCGACATTGTCTGCGATGGTTGCGGGGTTGCGCGGGTCATCCTCGGGAATGCCAGCTTCCACCTTGCCCACCATGTCGCCGCCGACATCCGCACCCTTGGTGAAGATACCGCCGCCGAGACGGGCGAAGATCGAGATCAGCGAAGCGCCGAAGCCGAGCGAAACGAGGGCGTCGATGACTTGCCGTTTCTCGTCGCGAACCGACAGGTCCAGATCGAGCGGGCCTGTCAGGAGACCGTAATAGAGAACGATACCGATCAGGGCGAGACCGACGACCAGCATGCCGGTGATAGCACCCGACTTGAACGCCAGCGCGAGACCGGCGCTGAGGCCGCTCTTGGAGGCTTCGGTCGTGCGCACATTGGCCCGCACCGACACAAGCATGCCGATAAAGCCAGCTGCGCCTGACAGGACTGCGCCCAGCACGAAACCGAGTGCAGACTTCCATCCGAGCAGGACGAGCAGGATCACGGCGACAACAACGCCGACCATGCCGATGGTGCGATACTGGCGCTTCAGGTAGGCGTTTGCGCCCTCCTGAATAGCCTGCGCGATTTCACGCATACGCTGGTCGCCCGACGGTGCCTTCATGATCGAGTTGATCTGTAGGTATCCGTATAGAACCGACACAACGCCTGCGGCGAGTGCGAGATAAAACCACATGGGGATTTCCTTCCTTCCCTGAGCCTTTGAATGGGCCCGGGTTGGCCCCGGGTCTCCAAAACTTAGTTATTATGAGCCTTTGCCTGCCAGTCGCTCCTTGATGAGGCAACCCGCCTCGCTTTACGGGCGAGTCACAGGTGACCCGACTCATCCATGCTCGAACCCCAGGGTTTCGGGGAGGTTAATTTTTTTGCCCTTCAAACCCAGCGACAAGCCCGATCCGGCTATAATTTTCCCGATTCGGGCGAGTTGTATGCCCTGTCTACTCGCCTCATGCGCGATCTTCTCTGACCGGCTTTCCGGGGCTGTGAACAGGACCTGGTAATCATCCCCCCAGGTCGCGAGCTTCAGCATCTCGGCTTCGTCCGCCGCCCCGCCTGCAAACGGCACCGCGCCAAGGTCAATATCGAGGCCCACCCCGGAGGCCTCTGCCAGCGAGCGCGCATCGATCAGCAGGCCGTCAGACACATCCATCGCCGCGCTTGCGTGGCGCGCGACGAGGCCTGCGGTGGCAAGCGGCGGCAGGGCCGGAATCCTGTAGGCATCGACCCACGGCCCCGAAACGCCCCCTTTGTCCGGACGTGCCGCCCCCTCGGAAAGGACGCGCCACCCCCTCGCCGCCCCCCCGACACACCCCGTCAACCACACGAAATCGCCCGTTTTGGCGGTTGTCCGGCGCACCGGAGCGTCGGAAAGGCATCGCCCGGTCAGGGTGAGAGACAGGAACAGGCCCTGCGGATTGGTGACGGTATCTCCGCCGATCAGCTGCGCGCCCCAGGCTGCCAACTCGTCGCCCAATGCTGCTGCAAATGCTGCGATTTCAGCTTCACCGCGCGCCTTCGGCCAGCCGAGCGTGAGCAAGGCTTCTGCTGGCTCCGCCCCGCTCGCCAACAGGTCCGACACGTTCGCCCGCACCAGCTTGCGCGCCACGGTATCGACAGGATCCGAGGCCAGGAAATGCACCCCTTCCACCATGGCATCTGTTGTAATGGCTACAGGACCCGAAGTCCCGAGCTGGGCCACGTCATCCTTCAGGCCCGCTGCGCCCTGCCCCTGTGCCAGCGGCGCAAAGTAACGCGCGATCCAGTCCTTTTCCGCCATGCTTAGTCTTCCAGCGGCCGCTTTTCACCCGCCAGCACGACGCCCCAGATCGGAATACCTGTCCAGTTCTCCCCCGCCACGTTCAGCGGATTGGCGCCGAGAATAGTGAAATCAGCCCGCTTTCCGACCTCGATGGAGCCGATTTCGGCCTCCAGACCGACGGCCCGCGCTGCATCAAGCGTTACAGATTCCAGCGCTTCATAAGGTGTAAGCACCATGGTTGTCTCATAGACGCCGCCCTCCCGCGTCGCCCGCGTGATATGCACGCTCGCCGCCCGCAAAGGCTCCGGCGGCGCCAGCGGCGCATCAGAATGCACAGTTACAGGAACACCGGCTTTGGTCAGCGCGCCCAGCGGCGAAATCCAGCGGGCCCGTGGCTGGCCCAGCGGGTCGGCATAAGTGTCCGCCATATAGTAGACATAGTGACTGGCCGCGGACACGTTGGCCTTCAGCCGACCGGCTTCGTCCACCTGGTGCGGCGAAAACAGGCCGCCATGCTCGATCGTGAAGGAATTGTCGCCGCCGCCATTCCGCAAGGCTTTCAGCGCCATAAGCGTCGCCCCCTGCGCGGCGTCGCCATTGGAATGGATGTTCACGCCAAGACCTGCGTCCCAATAAGGCTGGATCGTCGGTGCGATCTCGTCCGGCCTCATCACCCACAGGCCTTCACTGCCCTTCGACTGTCCCGACAGGTATCCTGGCGGCGAAAGCCGCATCGTCTGGCTGTAGAAAGCGCCATCGGTGAAGAATTTCACGCGCGGCAGAACGGGTGCGGCGGCCGGGCGCACGCCGCTGGCCATGTCGCGGACAGCCTGAACCCTGCCCTCACCGAACGAACGCTGCAGCGCCCGGTATTCGGGCACGAGGTAGAGATTGTATCCGGCGGACTGGGCATCGCCCCAATTGCTCCGGATGTTCGCGTCTTCCATCTCCCAACCGAACAGCCCGTAGCCCATCTCGACCGTTGTCGTGACACCGGCCTCGCGCAGCATGCGGGAGAAGCCCTGGAAACCGGCGCTGACATTCTCCGGCGCCAGCATCACGTCAGCGAAGGCCCCCAAAACGGCAATTGCGGCATCCTCATATATCCGCCCCGTCAGTTCGCCATTCTCATCAAGGTCGACGCCATGGAACTTTTCCGCCAGCGCCGGCGTGAAGCCCGCCCGCTTAATGGCGGCGCTGTTGAGGTAAAAGTCGTGGCTGGAATAGTGCCAGATCACCAGCGGGCGCGTGGTGGTGATCGCATCGAGATCAGTGCGCGTCAGGTCGCCGTGGACAAGGTTGTGGTAACCATAAATCACAATCGGATCGCCCGGCGCGGTCGACGCCTCAATGGCAGCGACTTCCGCCAGGAAGCCCTCGCGCGTGCCGATCCCCGCCCGCATCCCGTGCGGCGTTGCCATCGGCCAGGGCGGCGTCAGGGGCAGGTTGTATTGCAGGGCGCCCAGCATGACATGGACGTGCGGATCGATCAGGCCCGGCACAATCACCATGCCTTCAAATGTGCGGTCGACACTGGCTTTTGGCAGGGCGTGCGTCAGTTCCGCTTCCGTGCCGGTTGCCAGGATACGTCCGTCCTTCACCGCTACAGCCGAAGCGACCGCATCCGCCGCAGCCATCGTGACAACACTTGCGGCGGGGAAGATTACCGCGCCGTCGCCAGCGGACGTCGCATCATCTGCGCCGCCCCTGGAACAGGACACGATCAGCAGCAGCGCCGCGCCAATAATGATACTCCGCATGGATAGCCCTCCAACGATCTGGCGCGCAGCCTGACTGTTCGGGCGAATGATTACAAGCAGCGCCTAAGCGATCTCGCGACCAATGGCATAGAAACGGTCCCGGCGCTGACGTCGCAATTCCTGCGGCGACTTGCCCTCGAGGTCCTTCAACGCCGTGTCCAGTGCCTTGGCGGCAGCGGCCATCGCCCGTTGCGGGTCGCGGTGCGCGCCCCCGACAGGCTCCTTCACGATGCCGTCAATCACCTTTGTTTTCAACAGGTCCGGCCCCGTGATCTTCATCGCGTCCGCTGCATCCCTGGCCTTTGCCGGGTCCCGGTACAGGATCGAGGCGCAGCCCTCCGGCGAAATCACCGAGTAGATCGCATGCTCCATCATCAGAACCGTATTGGCCGCCGCGATGCCTATGGCGCCGCCAGACATGCCTTCGCCGATAATCAGCGTTACGAAGGGCACACCAAGTGAAAGGCCACGCTGGGTGCCGCGGGCAATTGCTTCGGCCTGGCCGCGCTCCTCGCCGCCCTTGCCGGGATAGGCGCCTGCCGTGTCGGGGAAACTGAGGACCGGCAGGTTGAACTTCTCGGCCATGTCCATCAGGCGGACCGCCTTGCGGTACCCTTCCGGGTGCGCCATGCCGAAATTGTGCTTCAGGCGCTTCTCTGTCGTGCGGCCTTTCTCATGGCCCATGAGGACAACCGAACGGCCCTTGAACCGGGCCAGGCCGCCGATGATCGCCTCGTCGTTTCCAAACAACCGGTCGCCGGCCAGTTCCTCGAAATCCTCGAAAATTGTTTCAATATAATCAGACAGGTGTGGCCGGTCGGGATGGCGGGCAACCTGGGTTTTGCGCCAGGCCGAAAGGTCCGAATAGATGTCTTTCAGCTGCTTGGTCGACTTGGCCTTCAGCTTGTTCAGCTCGTCCTTGATGGACGGCCCGCCTTTCTGGCCGGAGAGGGCTTCGAGCTCGGCAATCTTGGCGTCGAGTTCGGCGATGGGCTTTTCAAAATCGAGATACGTCGTGCTCATGATGCAATGTCTAGCAATCCATGCCTGACTCGCCTAGCGCCGATTTCATTACAGTATTTCCTGGAACATCACGACAGCTGGCAGCGTCAGAACGCCCAAAAGCACGGGGAAAACAAAGAAAACCAGCGGCAGCGTCAATTTCGCCGGCAAAGCCATGGCTTTTTCCTCGGCATAGAGGATGCGTCGCTGCCGCATGTCCGCCGAAAATATGCGAAGGGTCTGGCCAAGACTGGTCCCCATTTCCTCCGCCTGACGCAACATCGTCGCCAGCGATCCGGCCTCTTCGATGCCCATCCGGTCGGCAAAGCCGCGCCACGCTGACTTGCGCGCCCGCCCGGCCCGGAGTTCCAGCGACAATGTCCGCATGTATCCGGCAATGATCGGGTGCCGCAGCTGGAGTTCCTCGCCAACACGCTGGACCGACGCGTCGAGGCTGAGCCCCGCCTCAACGCATGCGACCAGCAGGTCCATCATGTCGGGAAAGCCACCGGAACATTCCTGCCGGCGCGACTTGGTCCGTTTGTCGAGGTACATGCCCGGCGCGATGAGCCCGATCATGACAAGCATGACAGAAACCATCAGCGGTGTCGTGCCCGGCAGGCTCGAAAGATAGGGCAACGCCGCCAGCAAGCCGAGCTGCGGCAGGACGATGCAAAGAAGGCGTACGAAATAATACCGGCCCACGGCCGATGGTCCGACAAAGCCGGCACCGGCCAGCCGCGCCTTGGCCGCACTGACACCTTGCTCGTCATCGCCTGGTGCCATCTGGTCGGCCAGCCCGGTGACCGCCTTGCCGATACGACTGGGGTTGCGGCGTTGCTCCGTCTCACTGGGAACAGGTCCACGACGCGCCAAACGGCGCTCGACACTTTCGATGTCGCGGCGGCTCCTGAGGAAAGACAGGATGCTCGGAAGCAGCAGCGCCAGCGCTGCGCCCAGCATCAGCACGGGCGCCCACATTCCGGGGAAAGATGAAGTATCGACGTTCACTGTCCAGCCCTACATCTTAAAATTGATCATTTTGCGCATGACCAGGTTGCCGATGAACATCCATACGAATAGTCCTGCAAATCCATAGCGGATGAGTGGGTCATGGATCACGTTGCCGTAGAAGCTCGGCTGGGTCAGGTGGATTGCCAACATCACCATGAACGGTGCCGACGTCAGGATCAGCGCCGACATCCGGCCTTCCGACGAAGCGGCGCGCACCTTGAGGCGCATCGTCTGGCGTTCACGGATCGTTGTCGTGTTCGCCTTCAACAGATCACAGAGGTTGCCGCCCGTCTTTTCCTGTAGCCGCACGGTTGCCCCGAACAGTTCGACGTCCGGGTCGCCGGATCTTTCCGCCATGCGCTGTACCGCATTGGTCAGCGAGAAGCCGTAGGATACCTCGTCCGCCGTCATGCCGAACTCCGTGCCGATCGGATCCGGCATCTCGCGCGCCACCAGCGACACAGCTGTCGCAACAGGGTGGCCCGCTTCAAGGCTGCGGCAGACAATCTGCAGGGCATCGGGCAGCTGAGCTGCCAGTTTCTTGCGGCGTTTCCCGGCAACATGCTTGAGCACAAAAATCGGTCCGACGAGAAAGACCACCAGGCAGATGCCGAGCGCCGGTATCCAGCCACCGACGAAATGCATGTAGGCGCCCGCCGCAACGAGTCCCCCTCCTGCCGACATCGCCACCCATTTGAGGGGCTGGTAAGGCAATCCCGACCTGACGACCAGGTGATTGAACCGCTCCAGAGGCATCGCAAAATTGCCGTCAGCATCCAGACCCCGGCTCTTGCGCAGCTCGACCATGGCCTCACTGGTGCTGGCGAACCGATCCTTGAACTGCAATCTCCGGTTCACGATCCGTTGCGTCTGCGCCTGGGTGACGAGACCCAATACGGCCTGGATCAACAGGAAAAATGCTCCCGCCGCCATGATCGCGCAGATCAGCAGGAACATGCTGTAGCCGGTTATGTCTGGCAAGCCGAACACGTAACGAGCGCCTAGAACACGGTCGCTGGATCGAACATGCCTGCGGGCATGTGAACGCCGCGCCGCTCCATCTCATCGAGGAATTTCGGACGCAGGCCGGTCGCGACGAATTTGCCGATCACCTTGCCGTCCTCAGACGTTCCGGAGCGTTCAAACTTGAAGATTTCCTGGATCTGGATGATCGAACCTTCCATGCCGGTGATCTCGGCAATCGACACGACCTTGCGCGAGCCGTCGGACAGGCGCGTAGCCTGGACGATAAAATTCACGGCCGACGCGATCTGGCCGCGAATGGCCTCCTCCGAAATCTTCATGCCGCCCATCATCACCATTTGCTCAAGGCGAGTGATGGCATCACGGGGATTGTTGGCGTGAATCGTCGCCATTGAGCCTTCGTGACCGGTATTCATGGCCTGGAGCATGTCGAAGGCTTCCTCGCCACGGACCTCGCCGAGGATAACGCGGTCCGGACGCATGCGCAGCGCGTTCTTGACAAGTTCGCGCTGGCGGATCTCGCCCTTGCCTTCGATGTTCGGCGGGCGGGTTTCCATGCGCGCGACGTGCGGCTGCTGCAACTGGAGTTCAGCTGCGTCCTCGATCGTGATCATGCGCTCCTTCGGACTGATCGCCGACGACAGCGCATTCAGAAGAGTCGTCTTGCCCGAGCCGGTACCGCCCGAAATCACCGTGGAGGCCTTGCACTTCACAGCACCGAGAATGAATTCCGCCACCGGTCCCGGAATCGCACCGAAGCCGACCAGCTTGTCCATTGTCAGCGGCGACTTGGAGAATTTCCGGATCGAGACAAGCGGCCCGTCGATTGCGATCGGTGCGATCGCCGCATTGACGCGGCTGCCATCAAGAAGGCGCGCATCGACCAGCGGTTGGCTTTCATCCACGCGCCGGCCCACGGCCGACACGATCCGCTGCACGATACGCAACAGGTGATCGTTATCGGCAAAACGAACCGGTGCCAGCTGCAGCTCGCCGTTTCGTTCGATGTAGACTTGATTGTAGCCGTTGATGAGAATGTCGGCGATGGAGTCGTCTTTCAGCAACGGCTCAATCGGGCCGAGGCCAGTCATCTCGTCCATCACCGCATCGGCAAAGGATACTTCCTCGACCGAAGACAGGGCCATTTCTTCCTTGCGGATGATTTCGGAAATGATGCCGCGGACGCGCTGGCGCATCGTGTCATCGTCCAGCTTCTCGAGCGCCGACAGGTCGAGTTCATCAATCAGCTTGGCATGCACCCTCAGCTTGGCGTCCAGCAGGTCGAAACCAGCGGATTCGCCTTTGCCTTTTGCGGGTACCGGCGCGGGCGAAAGGTCAGCCGGTCTTGTCGACGGCATCACGCGCGGCGCGGCCGCGGCTGCGCTGGATTTGAATCGGCTCATTTCGTGCGTCTCTTTCTCTGGGGTTTCGCGTCATTGGCGATCACTTCATCGGGCAGCAGACGGTCGATGAATTGCTGAACGTCCAGCACAAGCTGGCTCTTGGGCCTCACATCGGCGATTGGCTTTCCAAGGTTTACCGCCGTGCGCGCCGCATCCCAGTCGGAGGCAATCGTCGTATGGATTTCCTGTTCGATCGCTTGCTCTGCCTTGTCGACAGCAAATTCGGCACGGAAACGCTTCTTCGGAAACATCCGGTTGAGCACGAGTTTGGATTTGCTGCGATCACGCCGCAGGATATCTGTCTCTCGACACAACTCCGCCGCAGCGTGCAGGCTCGGCACCGTCAACTCGCTGACGATAATGGCCTCATCAACTGCACCGAGAATGGATTTTGTCCAGGGCGTCATGTGCCGGGGCATGTCGACCAGAACATATTCGAACGTACTGCAGGCGACATCGAGAAGGCGCAGCATTGCCGGCTCGGTCGCCAGGGCATCCGCATCCGGATTGCGCGGCGCGGCGATCAGCGAAACACCGTCGGCATGCTCCCAGCACCATGCTGCCAGCAGTCGCTGGTCCAGACGGTCGGGCGCATCCACCAGCGCCTGCAGATCCAGTTTCGGCACAGCTTCGAGGAATGAGGTTGTCATGCCGTCAGCCACATTCAGGTCGACGAGACAAACCTTTCCAGTCCCAACCTTGCGTGCGAGGCTGAACGCGCTTTCGATTGCGAGTGTTGAAGCACCCGCGCCGCCAACGGCACCGCGAAAGGCCCAGCACTTTGACGTCGCGCCCGAGCCCTGAATGGACTGGGTTTCGCGCAACTGTTCTGCTGCGTCGATGATTTCCTCGATCCCTGCCGTTGCCGGTACGATGTCGGACGCCTCAAGCTTCATCAGGGCCCTGACCATATGGCCCGGCAACTGGTCGGAGACAACGATCACCGCTGTGTTCGGACGCTCCACGGCGAGCGTCAGGATCACCTGATCGTAACCGGCAACGCCCTGTTCGACGAGCACAAGGCCGCCGCCATGACGCAACACAATCTCCGAGGCTGAAAGGCCCGACAGGTCTGCCAGCCCAGCGCAACATGCCTTCAGCGACTCCATTCGCTGTGGACTTGCCAACACGGCAAGCGACGGGATCACCCGGTTTGACGGCATTTGTGGAGGATCAGACTTCTGAACGGTTTCAAACATGTCAGCCACCGGTCCCGCCAGCTGAAGCCTGCCCCAGCTCCTTCTGCTTGCCTTCGTTCAGCGCTTTCACTGCATTCGCCGCGCGCACGCCCGATGTCGATTGAACTTCCCTGGAATTCGGGATGTTCACGTCGCGCACCGCCTGAGTTGCAATATTCATCCGGGTTGCGCCGCCCAGCAAGCGAACATCCTGGTGATCGTAGCTCGCGCACGCTGTTAGGCATGAAACGGCGATGGCGGCACCAATGGTCTTGATATGATTGCTCATCTTCCGGCCTCCCTAATTTGCCAATGGAACGGTTGCGGTCTGGTCCAGCAGGAACAGTTCTGCCTCCGTTGGCTCAGCGAATGCATCAAGCGGCGTGACCAGCGCATCCGGGTGCGTAGCTGGCTGGACCAGGCGCGGCGTGACGATGATGACAAGCTCGCTCTCATTCTTCTGGTAGCGCTTGGACGAGAACAACATGCCGAGGATGGGCACGTTGCCCAGCCATGGCGTCTGGCGCACGTCGTTGGAATAGTCATTCTGCAACAGGCCGGCGATGGCAAATGCCTGGCCATCGTGCAGCTCGATTGTCGTGTCCGCCCTGCGCACCGAGATGCCAGGGATTTCGATGCCCGCAGACCGGATGCCGTTGCCGCGGTCAAGCGCCGACACTTCGGGCCGGACGCGCAGGTTGACAAGGCCGTCACCCAGGACAGTCGGCGTGAATTCGAGGCTCACGCCGAATTTCTTGAATTCGACCGAGATCTGATTGTCCTGGCTGGCAACCGGGATCGGGTATTCACCGCCCGCCAGAAAGCTCGCCGTATCACCCGAGAGTGCCACCAGGTTTGGCTCGGCCAGGGTGCGGATCACGCCCTTCTGTTCCAGTGCGCGCAATGTGACGTCGATATTTTCGTTCCCGACATTGGTGAAAAGCGCGATTGTCTTTTCCGCGATGCCGGAGATCGTCCCGCTATCGGTGACGCCTACAACGTCATTCGCACTGATCTTGTTGCCGAAACCAATCTCTTTCACCGCGCTGCGGCTGGCCTCGACAAAGCGCACTTCCAGCAGGACCTGCTGGCTCTGCCCAACCGACAGGCCATTCGCCACACCGCCCGGCACGTGGCGCTCGGCCAGTTGCAGCGCCATGTCGGCAGCGGCGGCGGTGGTGAGCTTGCCGTCCAGGAACACCCCATCATGCACGGGATACACATTGATTTCCTCACCCGGCAGCAGGTTCTTGAGGTCCGTGCGAAGTTCATCCAGTCCCAGTTCGACTTCGATATCGATGAGTTCGGCGATCTCTCCGGCGGTATTGTAGATCAACACCGTTGTCGCCCCCGGCTGCTTTCCACGCAGGAAGAATGAGCGGTTCGACGTTGCCATCGCATCGGCGATTTCGGGATCTGCAACGACAAGCGTTGCGAATTTCAGGTCCGCCTCGACAACTGTCGATCGGCCTTTTTCCAGCACGAGCACACTGGCACCGTCAGGCGCGCTGCGCTCGGTCCACGCACCTGCGACGGGCGCGCCGAGAGCCACAATCGCCAGGGATGCTGCAAGAAATCTGTGGAATTTGTTCATTTGCTGGCTCCTCCCGCTGGCGCCTTGTCCCGAGCGACCGGCGTCGTGACTTCGGTTTCTGTGTCTCCGTTGATCACACGAATCCGCGTGGTCGATGGTGCCCGCACGACACGGGCACGCGACGTGGTGCGCACCGGCACTGGCGACTTGCGGATTTCGGCAACGACAGCAGCCTCCTCGTGACGACCGATCAGCGAGAGGCCAAGCGCGCCGCGCTGGCTTGCCGCGCTCAGCGCCAGCGCGTCGTCCGGCGTCACTTCGAGCGTTACAGTGCTCGAGGGACGCGCTCCTTCGAGCCCGGCTTCGAAGGACTGGTCGATTGCCAGCACGTTCACATTCTTGAGGACGGATCGCGCGACCACGTCTCCCGAGACGCGTTCGCCCTCACGTGCCGAATTGCTGCCAGCGTCCTCACGCGGGATGAATTCGTTCACGTCCACGCGGTCGCCCGGCAGGACGAAGCCCGCCACGCCCGTGTCACTGCCGACAACAACCGAAACAGCGCGCATACCCGGCGTGATCGATGCCGCAAGTGTCAGAATTGCCCCGGTATCGTCGAGCTTGGCACGCATCAGCGGTTCACCCGGTACGATAAGGCCTCGCGCATAAACGGTCTCTTTAAGGTCATCAAAGCTCTGCAACGCATCCGCTGGCACCGCGTCTGCCGGCCAGGGCGCCGACTTCAGGCTCGAATGATCGATCAGGTCGCCGGTCTGGATCACCGAGGTTGCAACGAGCACGGATGACATCTCAACAGCCGGCACGAGACTGGCCGCAGAAGCATCGGACGTGCCGGACGTCATGTAGCTGCGGCCCAAAAATACCGCTCCAGCGCCCAGGACGAGCGATAAGCCAAGGCTGATCAGGGTTGTTAGCTTCATTGTCGGAGCCCTCGTTCCCGCGACCGCATCTGGTCAGCATGGCAACTTAGAGGTCAGGCGATAAAGTCTATTGAAGAGCGGAGTCCAAATCTTGGACAGCGTCCGAACGCCCTGTTAACCAAAAACCAAGCTTGATTAAGCGCTTATGAATCATCCATTTGCGGACGGATCATTGTTGCGCACCGCAACTTTTCGGATCGATACGATTAGCTATGAAGGAAGCAAGGGGCCGCGCCCGGCACCAGGATCGCAGCTGTAAGACGACCGCCAAAAACGGCACCGGTATCGAGATTTATCCGGCGCCCGTCGGCCGCCATGTCGGGCAGCGAATCTTGTGTTGGTGAATGCCCATGCACCACGGTCTGGCCGATCAGGTCCGGTGCCGTCCAGCAGCGCGTATCGAAGAATTCCTTCCGCCGCGTCCACATCTGCACCCGTTCGCCACAGGCCGGAAACGTATCCGGATCGACGCCGCCATGGACGAACACCAGTCCCTGCGCCTCGTCTCTGAAAATCGTCGGCAGCCCTAGCAACCAGTCGAGGTGATGATCCGGCGGGCCGTCCAGGCCCCGGCGCCGATAGCTGTCCATGGTTTCTTGGCCACCCCATTCCAGCCAGCTGCGGCGCGAAGCCTCATCCTCCATGCGCACTGATTCAATCATAAGCTGCTCATGGTTCCCGCGAATATTGACGCAGTGCGGACCGCGATTCGCTTCCATCTCCATAAGATAATCGACGACACCGCAGGAATCCTGCCCCCGGTCGATCAGGTCGCCAAGGTGGACCAGTGTCACTTCGGCTCCTCCGAGTTCGACCTTGGCATGGAACCGGACCATGGCGTGCAGCTCTTGCAGGCGATCGAGTTCGCCATGGATGTCGCCAATGGCGCAGTAGACAGGTTGGGTCATGGACCACACCTAATGCCGGACTGGGCCAAAAAAAGGGCCGCGTCTCAGAAAAGGCGCAGGGTTCGGAATGCCCGTGTTCGGGTCGCAGCGCTCATGGGGAGGCGGCCAACACGGCGTCGGGCGCCGCGCCCGGAGTTCGGGTCCCCTTAACATAAAAGTGCACGGTTTGATCCGTTAGTCGCGCCGTCCGATCACATCGGCGAACACGGCGGCATCCACGTTGCCGCCGGTCACAACCACCCCCACTCGCCCCCCGCACATCCCCTCCGGCACCCCTCGCAACACCGCTGCCAGCGCCGCCGCGCCGCCCGGCTCCGCCACGATTTTCAGGTAGCGGAACGCATGCCGCATCGCTGCGCGCACCTCCTCATCCGTCACCACCAGACCGCCCGCCAGCAGGCGCTGACCGAGCGGGAAGGTCAGTTTGCCAGGTGCTGGCGTCAGGATCGCGTCGCAGAACGAGCGTGTCCCCGGCGCATTGGCGATCACCTCACCCGCCGCCAGTGAGCGCGCCCAGTCGTCATGGCCTTGCGGTTCCGCGGCCCAGATTTTCGTGTCGCCCGAGAGGCCCTCGAAAGCGAGTGCGACGCCGGTGATCAGGCCGCCGCCGCCGGCGCAGCACACAAGGTGATCCAGCGGCGCGCCCATGGACGCTGCCTGACGGGCGAATTCGAGGCCGAGAGTCCCCTGTCCGGCAATGATGTCAAAGTCATCAAAGCTCGGCACCACGATGGCACCCCGCTCCGCCGCCAGGTCCTGCGAGATCGCCTCGCGGCTTTCGTTGTTGCGATCATAGAGATGCACCTCGCCGCCATCGGCCAGTACACCGTCCACCTTCACCTGCGGCGCATCGGACGGCATCACGATCAGCGCCGGCATGCCCAGAAGCCGCGCGGCGCGCGCGACACCCTGCGCATGATTTCCGGAAGAATAGGCAACCACGCCCGCCTTGCGCCCAGCTTCGGGAATCTGAGACAACCGGTTCATCGCGCCGCGAATCTTGAAACTGCCGGTTACTTGCAGGCATTCGGCCTTGACCAGAACCTCCGCGCCTGCCGCTGCATCCAGTGCCGGATGAGTCAGGACAGGTGTTTCGCGCACGACGCCCGCGACGCGCTGGTCCGCGGCAAGGACATCGTCAAAAGTGGGAAGGGAAAGGGTCAGGGTCATCGGCATAGACCTAGCCGGTCACGCCGCCACCATCAAACCCAAAGCGCGATCAGATACCTATCAAGACCGGCATTACGTGTCTTACTGGAGACCGACGGTTTACGCTAAAGCGTAGCCGCCATCTTCCGGATCAGTTCGCGAGCGCCTTCGGCGGTCTCGTCATTGTCGATGGCATGGGCCAGGACAGCTTCGAAATAGCCGAGCTTGGACCCGCAATCGTATTCACGGCCTTCGAATTCGTAGGCGTAATAGTCCTGGGTTTCCATCTGGCGCACCATTGCGTCGGTCAGCTGGATCTCGCCGCCTGCTCCCGCAGCCTGGTCAGCAAGGAGGCCAAAGATTTCCGGCTGGAGGATGTAGCGACCGGTGATTTTCAGATTCGACGGCGCCGATTCCATCGGTGGTTTCTCGACCATGCCGGACATTTCAATCAGGCGACCATTGCGCGATTTCGGTGCAATCACACCATAGGACGACACACGCTCCATCGGCACAGGATCGACAGCGACGATATTGCCGCCGACTTCGTCATAGGCCTTGACCATCTGGGCGAGGCAGGACGGCGCACCCTTGACGATTACGTCGGGCAACAGGACGGCGAAGGGCTCGCTGCCAATGATGTCGCGCGCGCACCAGATGGCATGGCCGAGGCCGAGCGGCGACTGTTGACGTACGAAGCTTGCTGCGCCGGCAGGCAGAACGGTCTGCTGCACCTGCTCCAGGATTGCACTCTTGCCCTTGGCCTTGAGCGAGGCTTCGAGTTCGTATGAAATATCGAAATAGTCTTCAATGGCGCCCTTGTTGCGCCCGGTCACAAAAACGATGTGCTCGATTCCCGCTTCCAGCGCCTCATCGACGACATATTGGATGGCTGGCCGGTCGACGACAGGCAGCATTTCCTTCGGGATGGTCTTGGTCGCGGGCAGAACCCGCGTGCCCATGCCTGCAACCGGTAAAACTGCTTTCCTGACGCGCATGGGCGGCTCCTGTTTCATATTGTGTTCGCGCGAACCTATCGCCCGAAATGGACGCCAAGGCCAGAGGTGAAGCCTCGGTCAGAGTGCGGCGTAAAGGATAAATCCGGCAAGCCAGGTCGACAGGCAGAGGACGAGCAAGGTCGACATGATCCTGCGCAACGACATGCGCTTGGGTCTGGTCAGTTCCGCCGCGAGAAGAGCCTGAAGCGCATGCGCGGGTGATGCGACATGCTGGAGGGAGTTGTGCTGGTCGACTGCCTGGACGCCAGACGCGCTGGATGTGGAATCCACGTCCGGCTGATCCGCATCCCGCGGCGACTGATTATGTACAGGCTGTGCAGCCATCGGACTCTCCGGTCATTTCCCGGAGACATATGGCAGAGAGGCCCTAAGTTTTGCCTAACGGGCAGCGGCAAAATGCTTGCGAACAGACTCACCCGGCCGGTTCGAATACGCCCTTCGCATTGCGGCGCACCGCGAACACACGGGCGAGGCAGGCCGCGTCCAGCGCCATGTCCGGCACGCCATCGGCCACGACACGCCCTTGATCCAGGACGATAATCCGGCTGCAGAAGCGCGATGCGAGGTCAAGGTCATGCACCGCCGCCACAACCGCCCGCCCGGCAGCACATTCATCCTGCAGGACTTGCATCAGGCTGAGGCGGTGGGCGATGTCCAGCGCAGCGCCCGGTTCATCCAGCAGCAGGGCGCGTGAGGGGGTGGCAAGTGTGCGGGCAAGGTGGAGCCGGGCCTGCTCGCCGCCCGACAGCGCATGCACGGGACGATGGCGGTAAGGCGTGGCACCTGCCCGCTCAAGCGCATCGTCGATAGCCTCGCGGTCAGCTGGGCCGCACCGGTCATAGGGCGACGGGCTGGTAACGAATCGACCGAGGGCGACAAGATCCTCGGCCCTCAGGTTCCACGCGACGGGTCGCACTTGGGGCAACCAGGCGACCAGCAAGGCCCGCTCGCGATGGGCCAGCGCGGCAATGTCCGCATCACCGAAAGTGACCTGACCGGAATGTGGCGCAAGCAGGCCTGCGATGACACGTAACAGCGTGCTCTTGCCGGCACCGTTCGGACCGACAAGGCCGATAAATTCACGCGGCGCCACGCTGAGCGAAACATCCGCCAGAACCGGCCGTCCGCCGAGGTCAACATTGATACCGGAGACATTGATCATCGGGCGCTCCCCCCCAACCGGGCGGCGATCCAGATGAAGACCGGCGCGCCGAACAGGGCAGCCGCCACGCCAAGCTTCAGCTCCTGGGCGAACGGCAGGACGCGTATCAGCACATCGGCGCCAAGCAGCATGGCACCGGCCGCCAGCGCCGAGGGGAGCAATACGCGCTGCGGATCATGCTTCACGAGGGGGCGCACGATATGCGGCGCGACCATGCCAACAAATCCGATCGTACCGGCCACGGCCACGCTAGCGCCGGCGAGCAGTGACGTGCCGACAATGATCAGCAGGCGCGCCCGGGCGGGGTTCGCACCGAGAGATGCAGCCGTCTCCTCTCCGAGGGACAGGGCCCGGAGTGAGGGACCCGCCATGATCACTGCCGCCGCGCCGAGCGCCCAGGCTGGCAGCGCAATGCCAACATCCATCCACGACCGGTTCGCGACCGATCCCAGCATCCAGTTTATCAGGTCGGACTGGCTGTATGGATTGGGCGCGAGGTTCAGCGCCAGCGAGGTCAGCGCCCCGGCAAGGCTGGAAAGGCCAATTCCGACCAGCAGCAGTGTCACCGTGCTGGCTCCGCGCCCGGACGCGAACAGGAGTAGCGCCACGGCGATGGCAGAGAAGAGAATCGCGGCAAGTGGCACGGCAAAGCTGCCTGCAGCCGCCAGGCCGAAATAGATCGCGATCACCGCGCCGAGCGAGGCGAAAGCCGATACGCCGAGCACGCCCGGCCCGGCGAGCGGATTCTGCAGCAGGCCCTGCAAGCCGGCGCCAGACAGGCCAAGCGCCGCGCCAACCCCGAAAGCAGCCACGGCACGCGGCATGCGGATTTCCCAGACGATGATGCGGGCGGCCTCAGTGCCCTGCCCCATCAGGGCGGACAGTGTGGCCTCAAGACCGAGATCAGCGCTACCGGCAAGGGCCGAGAGCGCGAACAGGAAAAGGCAGGCAAGCGCAAGGATCGGCGAGAGATGTTTCATTCCGCAGCCTCCAGCGCGGCGGCGACATCATGCGATTCATCAGCCACGAACCACGCCGGGCAAGTCAGCCGGCTTTCGGTCATGGCCACCTGGTCAGCATCCTCCAGGGCATAGGCAAGCGCTGGGTGGCGCGCCACGCTCCACTGGTCGAAGGCGTAGTCGTCAAACCCGAAAAAGGCCGTCAGTGCGAGACCGGGCGGCTGCATCACGAGCGATTCCAGCGGTAGCGAATACCAGCCCGTGCCGGTCGCGGCATTCTCGAGGCCCGCCCTGTGCATGATCGCATCGACCATCGTGCCCTTGCCCGCGGTCACGCCTCCGGGCGTTACATAGAGTGCACTGCGGCCAGTCGGTGGCGCGGCATGTGGCATAGCGGCGACAAGCGCTTCGCCACGGTCTGTTTGCCCAAGCGCAGCAGCCACCTTACGCGTCACGCGCGCTGCGCCGTCCATGTCTGAAGCATAGCCGATCTGAACGGTGCGAATCCCCATCCGTTCGTAGAATTTTAGCGCCCGGGCGTCCCCGCCCCAACTGCGGACCACGATATCAGGTTGGAGCGCAATAACGTCCTCGGCCGACGCACGCACCCGAGGCAGGCCGACCGCTCGTTCCCGCAGGAAGCTGAATGGGCGCTCCGCATCTTTCGAAAGCGCGCGGACCTGTTCGCGGTCGGCCAGGCCGAGCACAAACTGGTCCGCGCAATAGTCGAGCGACACGACAGTCGGGCGCACCTCGTCCGCTGCCGCCATCGGGGCAGCCACAAGCAGGAATAGGAGCGCCCAACGCATCATCGCAGTTTCAGTCCTATGAAGGCCGCCGCGCCCGGCGTCTCATAGCCGTACACGTCTGTCGCCTTTTCATCGAACAGGTTTTCGCCCCGAAGCGTCAACGCCATCCGCTCGGTCAGCGGAAACTCGAGGCTGGCCGAAAACAGCGTATAGGCGTCCAGCGCCACCCGCCGCGACGGGTAACTTCCGAAGTCGAAGTCATCCTGCTCACCAACATAATCCAACGCCGCGCCGACGCGCATGCCGTCCGCATCCGGTTGCCAGTCGACCGATAGCGAGGCCGTTGAGTCCGGTACGCGGATCTCGTCGCTGCCATCATCGCTCTCGCTTTGCATCAGAGTTGCCTGGCCTGCGAACGACAGTGCGCTGGTGGCATCCCAACGGCCTGACAGTTCGACACCACTGCGCTTGGACTTGCCTGCCCGATTGAGGGCTGTTGAATTGTTGTTCACGTCAAAGGCTGTGTAGATTTCGTCTTCGAGATCGGCATGGAAATACGTTGCTGACAAAACTGTCCGGCCAACCTGCTGGTCCCAGCCGATTTCCCAGCTGGTCGACTGTTCCGGCTTGAGATCCGGATTGCCGATGAAGCTGCCGGGGAAGAAACCAAACAGTTCCGTGAACGTTGGGTTCTTTACACCCGTGCCAGCCGAGGCGCGCGCCCGGCCATTCACGGCGTCAAAGCCGTATCCTGCGCCGACCCGCCATGTCGTGGCATCGTCGAACCGGCCATCATTGTCGTCGAACCGACCCGAGGCGCTGAGATCGAGTGCGCCGAAGGCAACCCGGTATTCCGTGGCAACGCCAATGCTTTCAAACGTTTCCGAGGCGTTGGTAAAGCCGCCATAGACGAGATCCGTGCGATCGTAATCTTCCTTTTCATAGTCCACGAGACCGATCAGTTCCTGATTGCCGAAAGTGATCGAAGGGCCCCAGGACGCTTTCAGGCGTTCGCCGGTCGATTCGTCCGTCTTGGCGCCATCGGTCGTGTTCTCGCGGGCAACTTCGTTGAAGCTGGCGCGGAAGACGTGATCCACCCGCGCCGTCACACCGGCGAGCGACGCGCCGATAAGGTACTGGTCGGCTTCGGTTTCCTGGTCGGTATTGTCGAGCAGGCCATCATAGTCCGTGTCGGAGTCGAGGCTGGCCGTCGAGCGGCGGGCGATGGCGAGACCGGACAGGGTCCAATCCGTATTGAGGTCCAGCGCGGCCCGCGCGACGCCGGAGAACGCATCCGAGCCATCCTCTTCGCCATCCAGCCCGGCCACATCGACGCCGCCCGTTGTAAAGCCTGAAAGACCGGCGCCAAAGCGCAGGCCGCCAGCCTGGCCGGCAAAGGTAGCACTGGCGCGGGCTGTATCCTGCGTGCCGACTTCACCGAATGCCTGCACGCCTTCTGCCGCTTCGGTCGACAGAGACACGACACCACCAATGGCATCGGAGCCATAGATCGAGGAGGCCTCACCGCGCAGCACTTCGATACGCGTCGCGCCAATGCCGGTCAGCAAGCCGAAATCGGTCTCGCCGTTGACCGGGTCGGATACTTCAATCCCGTCGAGCAACACCAGCGTGTGATTCGCCTCGGCCCCACGCAGGCGCACCTGGCTGAGCGCACCGACGCCGCCAGACCGCGAAATGCCCACGCCCGGCACGGCGCGCAGCTGGTCGGCGACATTCGGCGACAGGCGGATCGACAAGTCATCCGCCGTCAGGACGCTGACGCTGGCTGTGATATCGTCTGCCGGTTCGGGCCTGAGGCCCACGACGGAAATGGTTTCAAGGTTCAGGTTCGCTTCCTGCGCCGATGCGGCACCGGAAACGGCAAGCACAGCAGCGCCTGCCAGAAGATATTGTTTGAGCATCGCTCACACTCCGTTTGTCCCGGCACAGGGGCCGGGCGTTACACCAAAAGTGTCGCGTGGACGGAGTATTAGCCTCCGCTGCCATTGGCCTGAACCCGGACCGGGGCAAACGACGGCAAGAGGCAGGTCTCCTGACTTGCGGATCGATGGAAAAGACCGCCTTCCCAGGTTGCCCCAGTGGCTTTGTGGCCAATTCCCATCCGCTTACAGTTGCGGGCACAGCGCCGGATTTAAACCGGCTTCCCTTTTCACCTGCGATTAAGCAGGCACCTTTTGCGTGATAGAGGCTTTAGTCCGGTGATCCGGACAAGGCAAGATCAAAGCGGATGCAGCAAATGTCCGCCGTCAACCACGATCGTGGATCCGGTCATGAAGCTGCCGGCATCGGACGCGAGCAGCAATAGCGGGCCCGACAGTTCGGTCAGGTCGCCAATCCGCCTCTGGGCGATCCGACGAATCATTTTCTGGCCTTCGTCGGACTCGAGGAACTCATCATTGATTTCTGTCTTGAAATAGCCCGGCGCAATCGCGTTCACGCGAACGCCAAAACGCGCCATCTCCAGCGCCATCTGCCGGGTCATGTGGTCAACCCCAGCCTTGGACACGCAATAGGCCGTTGTCATCATCTGTGGGCGCAGGCCGGTGATCGATGCGATATTGATAATCGAACCGGGCACTTTCGCTGCCGTCATCGCATTGGCGCCATGCTTGGCGACGCGCCACACGCCGGTGAGATTGGTGTCAATCACGGCATGCCAGTCATCTTCGGCCATTTTCGTGAACCAGCCTTCGCGCGACATGCCGGAATTGTTGACGATGATGTCACACGGGCGGCCAAGCGCCTCGGCGATCTCCGCAAATCCCCCGGTCACACTTTCCTCGCTCGTAACGTCCATTTCGACCGGTAGCGCCTTGCCACCGCGCTTTTCGATCTCTGCTGCAACGGATTCGAGGCGATCCATCCGCCGCGCCGCCAGGACGACATGGGCGCCTGCCTCAGCCAGGACACCCGCAAAATGGCGACCCAGACCACTTGACGCCCCGGTAACCAGCGCCGTTCGATTAGCCAAACTAAACATACCCATGCCTTCGATCTCCAAATTTGATGTTGCGTCGCGCAATATTTTGCCTCTATTTCAGCCTCATGAAAATATCAGTGCTGAGGGAGCGACGCTCCGGTGAGACCCGTGTGGCTGCAACACCGGAGACCGTCAAGAAATTGGTTGGTCTGGGACATTCTGTAACCGTCGAGGCGGGTGCAGGGGTTGTGGCAGGCTTTATGGATGAGGCCTACAAGGCCGAAGGGGCGACGATCGGCGGCAATGCCGCTGACGCTGCCAAGGGCGCCGATGTGGTGTTCAAGGTACGCGGGCCGGAGGTCGCCGAAGTCGCGGCCTTGCCGGATGGCGCGACCCTGCTCGCCCTGATGGACCCGTTCGCGCTCGAGCCCGGCCTGCTCGATGCGCTCAACGCGAAAAAAATCGCGGCCATGTCGATGGAATTCACCCCGCGCATCTCGCGTGCGCAGTCGATGGACGCCCTGTCCTCTCAATCCAACCTCGCCGGTTACCGCTCCATGATCGAAGGCGCCCATATTTATGGCCGCGCCATGCCGATGATGATGACCGCCGCCGGTACCGTGGCCCCGGCCAAGGTGTTCATCATGGGTGTAGGTGTTGCCGGCCTCCAGGCCATCGCAACCGCCCGCCGCCTTGGCGGGGTCGTGACGGCGACGGACGTGCGCCCTGCCGCCAAGGAACAGGTCGCCTCGCTCGGCGCCAAGTTCATCGCGGTCGAGGACGAAGAGTTCAAGGCAGCTGAAACCGCTGGCGGATACGCCAAGCAGATGTCGCCGGAGTATCAGGCCAAGCAGGCTGAACTCACGGCATCCCACATCACCAAGCAGGACATCGTCATCACGACGGCGCTGATCCCTGGCCGCGCCGCACCGGTGCTCGTCACCGAAGCCATGGTGAAGACGATGAAGCCCGGTTCAGTTATCGTCGATATGGCCGTCAGCCAGGGTGGTAACTGCCCGCTATCGAAGGCCGATGAGATCGTCGATGTCGGCGGTGTGAAGATTGCGGGTTTCTCGAACCTGCCTGCCCGCCTGCCCGCTGATTCGAGCTCGCTCTACGCCAAGAACCTGTTCGCTTTTCTGCCGTTGGTGACCGCCGAAGACGGCGCGCTCAACCTCGACACCGACGACGAAATCGTCACCGCCATGCTGCTGACGCGCAATGGTGAAACCGTGAATGACAGGGTGAAATCATGAAACGCCTCAGCCTCGCCGCGACGGCGCTCCTCCTTGCCGCCCCGGCATACGCAGAAGGCGGCGGTGTAAACCCAACCATCTTCCTCGCCGCGATCTTCGTTCTGGCCTGTTTCATCGGCTATTACGTGGTCTGGAGCGTGACACCCGCGCTGCATACGCCCCTGATGGCCGTGACCAACGCCATCTCCTCGGTAATCATCGTCGGCGCACTCGTCGCCGCGGCCGCGGCCGGCCTCACCGCAGACAACTGGACCGCCAAGATTCTCGGAGGCGTCGCCGTCATGCTCGCCAGCGTCAACATATTCGGCGGCTTCCTCGTCACCCAACGCATGCTCGCCATGTATAAAAAGAAGGGGGAGTAGTCTTATGGACAGTTTCCACTCCACCTGGGCGCCCGCGCTCTACCTCGTTGCAGGCGTGCTCTTCATCCTGGCCCTTCGCGGCCTGTCCAGCCCGGCCACCAGCCGCAAGGGTAATCGCAATGGCATGATCGGCATGGCCATCGCCGTCGGCACGACCATTGCCCTGCTCTGGAACCAGCTCGATCCGGTCACCTGGGGAATCATCCTCGGCGGTGTCGCCATTGGCGGCACCATTGGTGCGGTCATCGCCAAGCGCATCGCCATGACTGCCATGCCGCAGCTTGTTGCCGCCTTCCACAGCCTGGTCGGTCTTGCTGCCGTGCTCGTCGCCGCAGCTGCGCTGTATGCGCCCTCGGGCTTCGGCATATCCGACGCTGAAGGCATCCATGTCGCGTCCCTGATCGAACTGTCGCTCGGTTCGGCCATCGGCGCGCTCACCTTCACGGGTTCGCTCATCGCTTTCGCCAAGCTCAATGGCAATATGGGCGGCGCGCCGATCATGCTGCCCGGTCGGCACGTGCTAAACTCTGGCCTCCTTATCGGCATTATCGTGCTTGTCGGCGTCCTGATGGCCAGCCACGGCCATGCGCACTGGGCCTTCATCACCCTGACCGTGCTCGCCCTGATCCTCGGCATTACGCTGATCATACCGATTGGCGGCGCCGACATGCCGGTCGTCGTGTCGATGCTGAACTCCTATTCCGGCTGGGCGGCTGCCGCTCTCGGTTTCACGCTCGGCAATTTCGCCCTGATCATCACCGGCGCGCTTGTCGGCTCGTCCGGTGCGATCCTGTCCTACATCATGTGCAAGGGCATGAACCGCAGCTTCATCTCGGTCATCCTCGGCGGCTTCGGCGGCGACGATGCGGCTGCAGCAGGCGGCGTGCAGGTCGACCGCCCGTTCAAGCGCGGCTCGGCGGAAGATGCTGCCTTCATCATGAAGAACGCCTCCAAGGTCATCATCGTGCCCGGTTACGGCATGGCGGTGGCGCAGGCCCAGCACGCCCTGAAGGAAATGGCTGACAAGCTGAAGGAAGAAGGCGTCGAAGTGAAATACGCCATCCACCCCGTTGCGGGCCGTATGCCGGGCCACATGAACGTGCTGCTCGCTGAAGCGCAGGTGCCGTATGATGAGGTCTTCGAACTCGAAGACATCAACTCGGACTTCCGCAATTCAGAAGTCGCCTTCGTCATCGGGGCGAACGATGTCACCAATCCGGCGGCCAAGACCGACAAGACGTCGCCGATCTACGGCATGCCCGTGCTCGACGTGGAAAATGCCGGCACGGTCCTCTTCATCAAGCGCTCGATGGGGTCGGGCTATGCCGGGATCGAGAACGAACTCTTCTTCCGCGACAATACGATGATGCTGCTCGCAGACGCCAAGAAAATGGTCGAGGATATCGTCAAGAACCTCTGATCGGCGACAATTCGGAACGTATACGGGCGCTGGCCTCTGCATCGATTGCGCAGTCGCCAGCGCCCACTTTCGTTTCCAGGGCCGCCGCCAGCTCGTCCACACGTTGCCCGGCCACGACAAGTCCAGGCGCAATCTCGGCCAGAGGTGCCAGCACGAACAGGCGCTCGGCCATACGCGGATGTGGCAACGTCAGCATTTCGCTATCCTGCGTCACGCCATCAAAGACCAGCAAGTCGATATCGATCTCTCGCGGCCCCCAGCGCTCACGCTCGGTACGCCCCAATGTTCGCTCGATACCCTTCACCACATCCAGCAGGGCCAAGGGCGCAAGGCGGGTTTCGATGATCGCGCAGAGGTTCAGGAACTCGCCCTGGTCAGTCTTGCCCCATGGCAGGGTCCGGTAGACTGACGAGACCGCAACGAGCGCGCAATCGGGCCGCGCGTCGATCGCTTGCAGCGCTGCGGCAAGATACGCGGCCCGATCGCCCAGGTTCGAGCCGAGGCTTATCGCGGCCTCAGCCATCGCGGTGTCGCGTAACCGAGACGCCGACATGATCGACGGCATACTTGATCGGCGCCGACGGCTTGCGCACGGTGATGGTAACAGTCTGCACTAGCGGGAACTGTTCGAGAACCGCTTCAGCCAGCTTGTGCGCCAGCGTTTCGATCAGGTTGAACACGGTCGCTGCGGATACGTCTGCGGCAAGGTCACAGAGTTCACCATAATGTACGGTATCGCTCATCTGGTCAGCCGCGTCGGCTGGCCGCGCCACGGCGCAGTCGATATCGACCATGAACCTCTGGCCGAGTGACTTCTCGGCATCCATGACGCCGTGATGGCCATGGATGTGCAGGTTCGAAACGAAAATCCGGTCTGTCATCCTGCCTCCTCTATCGCTGTCCACATTTTCAATGCATCCGCATGGGCGGCCACGTCGTGCACCCGCAGGATCGAGGCCCCTCTCTGGACGCTGGCAAGGCCTGCGGCAAGCGATCCGGTCAACCGGTCCCCGACCTCACGGTTCAGCAGCTTGCCAATGAACGATTTGCGCGACACGCCCACCAGCACCGGCACGCCATAGTCGGCCAGCACATCGAGCCGCGCCAGCACTCCGAAATTCTGCTCAAAGGTCTTTCCGAAGCCGACGCCAGGATCGAGAATCACGTGCTCGCGCGGGATGCCTGCCTTGCGCGCCATGGCGAAGGCATCGTCAAAGAAGGCGCGCATGTCGTCAACCAGGTTCAGGCCCGCGTCGGCGTTGCCGCGATTATAGGTGACCACGACGGCGCTGCCCGTATCAGCCACGGCCACCGCCATGTCGTCATCACGCACCATGCCCCAGACATCATTGACGATGACCGCGCCAGCGCCTGCAGCCGCGCGCGCCACGCTGGCCTTGTAGGTGTCGATGGAGACAATCCGCGTCAGATCCTCGCAAAGCGCCGGAATGACGGACAGTACCCGCGCCGTCTCGTGCGCAGCGCTGACTTCGGTGGCCCCGGGCCGGGTCGACTCGCCGCCGACATCGATAATGTCGGCACCGTCGTTCACCATCGTCGCTGCCTGGGCCAGTGCGGCTGGCGCATCGACGAACCGGCCACCATCGGAAAACGAATCCGGCGTGACATTCAGGATGCCCATGATGAGCACTTGCCTTCCGGCCCGGGCAAGAAATTCGTCCCGCAGGCGGGCCCGGTTCGCGCTGTCTACGCTCATGCCTGTCGTCTTCCAATGACCATCGGCCTGCTTATAGGCGCGCCACATTTGCGAACAAGGTCCGGATCTGGTCACGACGGCCCATTGCGGTCAGCAAATAGCTGATCACGCCCGACAGGCGAACTTGCGACCAGCGCCGCTTGTTTTGGGGATGACAGGGAAGAATGGTGTGCCCAGCAGGGTTCGAACCTGCGACCTACTGATTAAAAGTCAGTTGCTCTACCAGCTGAGCTATGGGCACGCCGAACGCGCCATTTAGGCAACGGCGCTTCCCGGGTCAACCGCTACCTGCACAGGCTGGCTTGATGTCGCCATATTTTTCGCATCACCCTAGCCTCATGAACATGAAAATCCTTTGCCTTGGCGCCATGCTCGCGCTTGCAGCCTGCGCCAGTAGCCCGACAACAACACAGCCGACCGATACCAGCGGCGATCCCTCCTTGCGCGAAAATGTCGGGACAGCGGCCGGCAATGCCATGGAGCAGACCCGCGAGGGCCTGCCAAACGCCGCGCTCTCGCCGCTTGAGGACTTCAACCTGCGCCGCACGGAGATTCCGCCCCTCCTCGCAACCATCGAGAGCCCCTATGATCTCTCTCCTGTCCTGACGTGCGAAGAGGTGGAGGCCCAGCTTGCAAAGCTCGACCTCGTCCTCGGCCCCGACTGGGACACACCCAATCCGGACGAGCGCCTGCGCACGGAAATCCTGGCCGATTCGGCCTCGGAAGCGACGCTGGACATGCTGGCGTCCGAAGCCCGAGGCTTCATTCCTTTCCGCGGCCTGATCCGCAAGGCAACCGGCGCCGAAAGCCATGAAAAGAAATATAACAAGGCCTTCAAGATCGGTGCCCAGCAACGCGCCTACCTCAAGGGATATGGCCTCGCCAAAGGGTGCCCGCCGCCTGCCCGGCCGGATTTCCTGGCGATCCCCTCGGCAAATGACGACATCCTGTTCAAGGGCGACGCGCCTCAGCCCCTTCCCGAGCCTATCCGCCTGTCTCCGCCTTCGGCGACGACTTCGTCCCAGCCCATGCCGTCGACAGTCGAGAGCGAAGGGCTGCAAACCGTCCCTCCTGAATACTGAGGCGAATCTCCGCCATCAGCGCCTGGAAGAAGGCAGTGTTGTGCCAGCTGAGCAGCATCGGCCCCAGATACTCTCCCGCCTTGAACAGGTGGTGATAATAGGCCCGCGAATAGTCGCGGCTGGCCGGGCAATCCACAGCCTCGTCAATCGGCGACAGGTCCTCGGCAAATTGCGCGTTCTTGACGTTTACCGGCCCGGCCCAGGTCCAGGCCTGCCCATGACGGCCTGACCGTGTCGGCAGAACGCAGTCGAACATGTCGATGCCGCGCGCGATGCTTTCGACAAGGTCGATCGGCTTGCCGACGCCCATGACATAGCGCGGCAGGTGACCGGGCAGATGCGGCACGGTCATGTCGATTGTCGCGCACATCTGCTCGTGCCCTTCGCCCACAGCCAGGCCGCCAAGGGCGATGCCGCCGAAGCCTTGCGCCACGACGCCCTTGGCCGACTGCTCGCGAAGGTCAGCGAAATTCGAGCCCTGGACGATGCCAAACAGGGTCTGCGCGTCGCGTTCACCGAAGGCGTCCAGCGAGCGCTGGCCCCAGTCAAGCGACAGGGTCAGGCTGCGTTCTGCTTCTGCGTGGGTGCAGGGGAAATTGGTGCATTCATCGAGTTGCATGGAGATGTCGGCGCCCAGAAGGTCGGCCTGGATCTCGATGCTCCGCGCCGGTGTCAGGCGGTGGGTCGAGCCATCGATATGGCTCTGGAAGGTCACCCCATCGGCGTCCATCTTGCGCAACTGGGCGAGGCTCCAGACCTGGAAGCCACCGCTATCGGTCAGCATGGGGCCGCTCCAGCCCGAAAACTTGTGGAGTCCGCCGAGGCGTTTGACGCGCTCTGCGCCCGGCCGCAGCATCAGGTGATAGGTATTGCCGAGGATGATATCCGCCCCTGCCGCCTTCACCTGGTCCATGTAGAGGGCCTTGACGGTACCTGCCGTGCCCACAGGCATGAAGGCCGGCGTGCGTATCTCGCCGCGCGGCGTGGTCAGCGTGCCGGTGCGGGCTGCGCCTTCGGTCGCTTTGATCTTGAAAGGGAATGTCGCCATGCGCGAGGCCTATAAGCGTTGCGCCGCATCATGCCTAGGGTTCCGATGCGTCACGGCTTGTCGTGGCTGCGCGGGCGACGCATGCTGAAAGAAAACGAGGGACGGAAATGAAGGATCTGGCTGGCAAGACAGCATTCGTAACAGGCGCAGCATCGGGCATCGGACTTGGCATTGCGACCGCTCTGGCGCAAGCGGGCGTCAAAGTGATGATGGCAGATATCGAGAAAGACGCGCTCGACAAGGCGATCAGCGATCTCAGGCTGACCAATGCCGATGTCGAGGGCGTCATCGCCGACGTCTCGCTCAAGGACCAATTGCAGGCCGCCGCCGACGCGACCATTGAGCGCTTCGGCAAGGTCCACATCCTCGTCAATAATGCAGGCGTCGGGGGCGCAGGCGGCTATGGCCAGTGGAACGATGCGGCGTGGGACTGGACCATCGGCGTCAACCTGATGTCGGTCGTCTGGGGATTCGAGATTTTTGGCCCGCTGATCGAATCGCACGGTGAAGGCGGCCAGGTCGTTTCGACAGCCTCCATGGCCGGCCTCGTCGCCGCCGTCGCGCCCGCCTACAATGTCACGAAATATGGCGTCGTGGCCTTGTCGGAAGGTCTCCGTCAGGAACTGGCCCCACGCGGAATCGGTGTGTCGGTGCTTTGCCCGGGCTTCATTCGCACGAAAATCATGGAATCGGGACGCAACCTACCGGGGCGGTTTGCGAGCAAGATCGATGTCGACGCAGCCGCGGCGCAAGCAGCCGAATCGGAGTTTGCCAAAATGGCGGCCGATCTTATCAACAAGGGCATCGATCCGCTCTATGTCGGCGAACTGGTGCGCGAGGGCATCGAGGAAGATTGGGCGTACATCTTCACCGACAACATGTTCGAGTCGGGTGTGGATGAGCGTTTCGCTGCGATCAAGGCAGGTTTTGACAGGATCCGTGACCGGACACCCCGGCACTAGAACTCGATTTCAGCGCCTATCAGTTCCGGCAATTGCAAGACGATCAGGAGGTCGCGCATTTCCTGGCGCGCGGCCACATGGCTCATCGTGAAGGACACGTTGGAGCCCTTCTCGGTCAGGTCGAGAAGGGTCAGGCCCGCGGGGAAGAGTTCGCGATAGATCACACGTTCGGAGAGGCCCGGCGCAAGGCGGAAGCCGATGCGCTTGGACAGGTTCTCGAGCGCTTCGCCGACGCGTTCCTTGTTCTTGGCCGCCAGCGGCGACATGCGGTTGCGCATCACGATCCAGTCGATCGGACGGCGGCTAGCCTGGGCCTTTTTCTTGCGGCACGACCAGACCATTTCCGAATAGAAGCTGGGCCGGATCACTTCCAGCGTCTGCGGGTTCACGTCGCCCAACAGATCGAAATCAACGAAGCTGTCATTCAGCGGCGTGATCAGGCTGTCAGCGCTGACATGGGCGAGGCGCGACAGGAATGTGTCACCTCCGGGCGCATCGACCAGCACGAAATCACAGGCCTTTTTCAGGCGCGCGAGGCAAGTCAGGAAACGTTGGGTTTCTTCGGCTTCCGCCTTGTCGAGATCCCGCTCGGTGCTGGCATCGACGCGGATGATTTCCGGCATCGGAAGCTTGGCGCCAGTAGAGGTCATCCAGCGCAGGCGGTTTTCGAGATAGCGGGTCAGGGTGCGTTGGCGGACATCGAGATCAACGATGCCGACTTTCTTGCCCATGCGCATCAACGCAACGGACAGGTGCATGGAAACGGTGGACTTGCCGGCCCCGCCCTTTTCGTTGCCCACAACAATAACCCGCGCATCGCGTTGCTGCACTGACATGTCCGGGACACCCACCTGACTTACCGGGGCGAATCCATCAGCGGGCATGTTGAGCGACTCCACACAATCTCAGCGGTTGAAACGGCAAGGAACGAATTCCTCAGGCGACGCGCGATCCGGCTTCGCCGCCGCGACGGACAAGAGCAGGCATGAAGGCTGGCTGCTCTTCGAACAGGTCAGCATCTTCCACCGGAGCCGGGCCGTAGCTTGCTGCCATCGGCTCGCCCTCGAAAAGCAATGCATCCGAAACCATCGCGCCGAACGGCACGCCTTCGGGCATGAGGTCCAGCACGGGCGCATGCGTCGAAATCTGTGTGAGCAGTGACCGCAATCCGCTGAGAGCGCCCGAAACGCGCGACATCTCACGAGAGAAGACATAAGCCTCTGCCGAAACAGGCGTTTCGCGACGGTCGAACATCCACTCGTCGGACATATGGTCCGGATCAATTGATCGAATTCGCGGTTCCGGTGCCGAAGCTTCAAGCATTCTGGACCTGCCAGCGGCCAAGCGAAGGGCTGCAGAAAGCGCGAAAGACTTAATCGGAGCAAGGATGCGGTGTGTCATGTCTTGGAAATTCCCCTGTTTGGGTTAACAACACGTTTACTTCATAGCCAGTCGGGGCCTTTTCAAAGTGAATTCGAGTACAGGTAAACCGGTCACGGTTGTGAGCACGCGCGCCCAGTTGGGACAGCATATCCGGACATGGAAGCTGGCAGGCGAGTCGGTCGGATTCGTACCGACGATGGGGGCGCTGCACGCAGGCCACTTGTCACTCGTTGAAAAGGCACGGGAAAAGGCTTCCAAGACCGTCGCGAGCATCTTCGTAAACCCCACGCAATTTGCCCCAGGTGAGGATTTCGAGACTTATCCGCGTGACTCCGAGACGGACATAACGAAGCTCGCATCGGTCGGCTGCGATTTGGTGTATTTGCCATCGGTTGAGGAGATGTATCCGCCCGGCAACACCACGAATGTGCGCGTCGAGGGCATGTCGGACCTGCTCGACGGGGTCTACCGGCCCCACTTTTTCTATGGTGTCGCGACGGTCGTCGCCCGCCTGTTCCTGCATGTACAGCCCGACGTCGCGGTGTTCGGCGAGAAGGACTACCAGCAGCTGCAGATCATTCGCCGCATGGTCCGCGACCTCAGCTTTCCTGTGGAAATTCTCGGCGGCCGGACAACCCGCGACGCCGACGGGCTCGCCCAGTCGTCCCGCAATCTCTACCTGACGGCGGAGGAGCGGAACGCCGCCGGCGCGCTCCAGGCGGCCTTGCATCGTGCCTCGATGCGGATTGCGATCGGCACGATGCCCTCCGTGGCGCTGGATGAGGCACGCGCACTGGTCATGGCATCGGGGTTCCGCAAGCTGGACTATGTCAGCCTGGTTGATCCTGACACGCTGATCGACTTGCCGGATGCACCGCTGGCGCCGGGTACGATTGCCCGGCTGCTCGGGGCGGCCTGGATGGGCAAGACCCGCCTGATCGACAATATCAGCGCGACTCGTTGAAATCGGTCAGGGCAGCGAGGACGGCTTCATTGTCTTCCGCCGACCCGACACTGATCCGCAGGCGCGTCGGCAGGCCGTAACCGGCAATCGCACGCACGAGGATATCACGATCCTTCAGGAAGGCATGGGCGACCGCGGCGCGCTCGGCCGAGCCGAAATCGGGGATCACGAAATTCGCGTAGGAGACCGGCGTCGTCAGGCCCATCGCGTTGAGCGCATCAATCATCTTCGCACGCCAGAGCGTGTTGTGCTCACGGCTCATCGCGATGAAGGCCGGGTCGCTGATACTGGCAATACCCGCGGCGGCAGCGAGGCTGTTGACGTTGAACGGGCCGCGAATGCGCTGGAAGGTCTCGGCAATCTCCTGCGGCAGGTAGGCCCAGCCGAGGCGGGCGGCCGCCAGGCCGTGGATCTTCGAGAACGTTCGCATCATCACCGTGTTGGCGCGCCGGTCGACGAGATCGCGGATCGCCGCCTCATAGTCCGGGCCGACATATTCGGCATAAGCGCCATCGATCACGAACAGGACGTGAGGCGGCAGCGCATCCTGCAATTGGGTCAGCGCCTCAAGCGACATCATCGTGCCGGTCGGATTGTTGGGATTGGCGAGGAACAGGATTCTGGTGTGCTCGGACACACCGCCCAGGATCGCGTTGGCACCCGCCGTCAGGTCTGTCTCAGGCACCGAGATACAGGCCGCACCGTGTGCCGTTGCCGAGACCGCGTACATGGAAAAGGCATGCTCGGTCTGCAGGATTTCATCTCCCGGCCCGGCATAGCATTGCGTCAGCAGGTGGATGATCTCATCCGAGCCTGACGACACGGCGATCCGGTTCGCATCCCTGATGCCCGCAGCCGCCGCGATGGCTTCGCGCAGCGCGCCATAGGTCGGATCGGGATAGACGTGCACGCTGGTCGCTGCTTCGCGCATCGCTTCGATGGCCAGCGGGTTTGGCCCGAACGGGTTTTCGTTCGAGGCCAGCATCACGACCGGCCCTTTGGCGCCGGCGAGCTTGCCGCCAGGCACATAAGGTTTGGTCTTCAGGATATGCGGAAGCGGGCGAATGTCAGTCATGCCCGGCGGTTACACCAAAGCTGGCTGCCGGGAAATCCCGTTCTTTGCCGCCCCGCCAATGAAAACAGGCCGCCTTGTGGGGCGGCCTGTGCCAGAACGCGAGAGTGGAACGCTCAGTTCACCGAACCGTAGTCGGCCCCGGCCTCTGTAAAATAGGCCCGCCAGAACGCTTTCACATCGGCCAGCGGCAGGTCGTATATCTGGCGCGGAACGATGCGTGCGACGACCTGGACCTTGTCCATGTGCGGCTTGGCCTGGCCGAGTTTCGAGCCGAGATAGGCGTCATAGTCGGCACCGACCTTGTAGAAGGAGAAGCCATCTGAATGCTGCATCAGGTCTGACACGACGACGACACGGCGGTTCTCATTGGTCGACTGGAAGTCGGCCCGGTCAGCGATCGTATAAAGCGCTTCGAACAGGGGCGAGCTTGGTTGGCGCGTGTCCTGGAGAGCGGTTTCGATCTCGGCGATCAGCGGCTTGTAGAAGTCGGACTGCCAGACCTGCTCGATCATTTTCGGGTTCTGCGTGATCGGGTTGGCGTCAGCAACGCTGCCGGGCGAGCATTTGACGAAGATGACCTTGGGATCATAGGGGCTGGCAGCATTCGGCGTCATCACCGTGAGGCGCCCGTATTTCGGCAGGGCCCGGGCCTCGTTGTCGACGAATTCATGCACCCAGTCGAGATCGTTCGGATTGAACGGATCGGACTGGTCGAGCAGGATCACCGTATGCGCCGGATCCTTGCGGTCCATGCGGCAGCTGGTTTCGGCCATCACGCTTGGCGGGATATTGAAGGCGACCAGCGCAAACAGGCCGAACACGCCTGACAGCATCAGGCCGATCATGCCGCGCCAGAACCAGGGTCCTTTTTCTCGTCTTCTTGCCATCGTCTATTCTCCTGGCCCCGCCCTCAGGCGCGGCGCGCTTCGTCCACGGAAACGAAAGCCTTGCCGGCGCTTTTGCCGTCACGGACCTTCTCGATTTCTTCGCCCACTTTTTTCTCGATGCTCGAGAGGCCCTTCTGGACCTGTTGGATATGCGTCTCCAGCCATTCGCGGGTCATGTTCAGGGCCTTGAGATTCTGGTCGATCGCCTTGATCGCCGCGTTCGCCTGATCCCGCTCTTTTGTGTAATCGAATGGCGGCAGTTGCGGCGTGACGATCTCGTCGAAATAGGCCGGGCATGCCGCCTGCTCGCCGAGCTTGTCGCGCAGCTGGTTGCGATGACGACGGTGGGCCTGACGATAGGCGACCTTGAGCGAACGCTCCTGGTCAGCCGCCTTGGCCGCGATGGCAACAGCGATGTCGCGGCGCGATTCCAGCTCGTTCATGGCTTTCTCGATTTCACGCTTGGCGGCAGCATGGCGTGAGAGCTGGGTCTCGAACCACATGCGGCACTGGGTGAAATAGTCCGACAGGTCATCGCGTACACCATTGCGCACCTGCTGGCGGCGCTCATAGGCCTTGCGCTCCTTGCGCCAGACGCGGCCATAGCCGGGATAGCTATCGGAAATGCGGTCATAGCCTTCGTAAACGGCGAGGCCGAACACGGTGAGCCCCATGAACAGGAGGCCCATGGCGATGAAGCTATCGAGGCCAATGATGTTCGGGAACATGCCGGACATCACCGACGCGGGCGAGATGTCAAACATGGAAAATTCGCCCATCGTACCGGCCGCCGTCGCGGCGATCAGGCCCGTCTCCACGGCATCACGGAAATGCGCGACAAAGAAGTTCAGGAACAGGCCGCTCAACAGGCCGATCGCCATGATCGCTCCGCCGAAGACACGGGCGGCGATGTTCGGGTGATTGAACGCGTAGCGGATCCCGAAGAAGCCGGTGACGACCGCAATACAGACGTTCACTGCGCTGACAGCGAAAGCGATCATCAGGCCGCCCATCAGGCCGGACGACTGCGCATCCTTGAACAGGAGCGCATTGAAGCCGCCTTCGAGCAGCATGATGAAGACGAGGATCGCAACGGTTTGCTCGACATTCTTCTTGATGTCGGGCGTACGGTCGCCGATCCGGTCACCATGGCGGGCGCGGAACGTCCGCAATTCGATGATGGCGGCGTCGTGGCTTTCCTTCGCCTCTGACCGGTCATCCATCTCGTGATGGCGGTATTCGTTTTCTTCCGACTTGATCGCTTCGCGCAACTGGTCGGGATAGATATCGACCGGCGTGCAGTCATGAATGAAATTGCGAACGCTGGCGGCGGTCGTGCTGAGCCAGGTGGTCAGGCCCCGGCGCACGGTTTCGGCGCGCTCGGCGATCTGCTGCTCGCGCTCGCTCCACTGGTCCTGCGTGATCGCATCCGAGGCCGGGATCGCATCGGCCGCATCATTCTTCGCGTCGCGCTTGGTCAGCGCGCGGTTGAAGCCGAGTTCACCCTGGGCCAGCTTTCCCTTCAGGCCGAAATCCGACAGTTCTGCTGTGGTTTCCAGTGGCTTGATTTTCGACTGGCATCCAACGTCTGCACCCCAGCGCACAGTTTTCTTCAGCATTGTATTACCTCTTAACAACGGACGGCTTGGTATTAACCTTCGCTGACAATGCGCCGGACGCGTAAACAGAGCGTGAAAGCCTGCAGCTTCTTGCGGATCGGTAATGTTGGTTAATACGCGCCCTGTCTCGGCGGGGGCCGGGGTTAATTTTCCAAGCCTATTCAAGCGCCTGAGTTAACAGACATGGCCGCGCCCTCCCCCCTTTGGGAGCGGTTGCGGCCACTAAGGTTTCGCTAACACTGCACGCAGCTTTTTGCCGTGGCCTATGCGCAACACTTGTTACAGGCCGGCCTTGCGGCCCCTATTCGGCGACGGCAGGCGAGGTGACGTGCGGTATTTCAGTGAAGGGTTCGATGCCGAAATAGGGATAGATCTCGCTCGGGAAGTAAACGACGCCATCCTTGGCCACGAGCTCAATCGTCTTGATCGCCTTCAGGTCCTCGACCGGATTGCCGGGCACGAGGAAGAAGTCTGCCTTCTTGCCGGGCGTGATGGAGCCTGTTTCGTCGCCGAGCTTCACATAATCGGCGGCCTCCTGCGTGGCGCGGGCGAGTATCTCGGCCGGGGTGAAGCCGACTTTCTGGTAGAGCTCCAGTTCGCGATGCAAGTTGAACGACCCACCCATGTCGGTCCCCATGAGAATCAATATGCCGCGATCCTTCATGCGCTTCAGCGTGCCGGTGATCTGCTCGAAGGCGCCTGCATAGGCCGCGTCATCTTCCGGCGTTTCGATATTCGACCAGGCCGCGCGGGCATCGCGCTGAACGCCGACAGGCATGTGATCGACATAGTCCGCCATGCCGGCCTGGACCTCGCCATTGCGCGACAGGAGCAGGGCCTCATGGATGGCATAGGTCGGATCGATGGAGACATTGTTGGCGACCATGAGATCGAGCGTGTGCCGGACCTGTTCACTGTCGAGATCGACCTTGGGCAGGCGCTGAAGGGCGGTGAGGCGCAAGAGGGTGCGGGTGTCTTCGCCCGCTTCGAGTACCCAGCCGAGCATGACCTGGTTGATATGGGTCATCTCGTCATAGCCGGCCTCGATCATGGCATTGGCATTGGTGAAGGCCGGGACGTGGCCGGTGACGCCGAGTCCGCGCTTGCGAGCCTCGGCCACGACGGCGGGCACCCAGGCCGGATTCATCGAGTTGTAGACCTTGACCTGTAAATAGTCGCCCTGGTCGGCATACCAGTCGACGGCGGCGACGGCTTCTTCCTCGCTCGAGACAAGAATGCCGTTATTCGAATTGAACGGGCTCTTGCCCTCGATGAAACCGTTCCGGACGATCCGGGGACCGGCGAGCGTTCCGTCCCCGATCTTGCCGATCAGTTCGGCCAGTTTGGCATTATCGTTGCCCATGTCGCGGATCAGCGTCACGCCGGCAGCGATATTGAGCAGGGCATCGTCCTGGCCGACGTGGCCGTGCATGTCTGCAAGGCCGGGGACCAATGTCCCCCCCTTGCCGTCGATGACGGTCTCGTCGGGATGGCTGGCATTGGCGGCCTCGATGGCCTTGATCGTGGTGCCTTCAACGCGGACCGATACCGGATCGGTAAGGGCCTTTTTCACGGGATCGAAAATGCGGACATCGGCGATGCGGAGCGGACCGTCAAACCTGTGGGCAGTTGCGGCCTGGATCGTCTCGTAACGGGCCGATGCGAGGCGGACAGCCAGCGCGGTCAGCTGGGCCTCGGCGTCTTCATAGCCCTTGCGCACGATCAGGAAGCGCGGCGTGACAAGCGCAAACAGTTCCTCGTCCGCGTCCATCAGGAAATAGGTCGGGTCGAGGCTTTCGCCGGTCAGGGCATAGGCCGTGGTGGCGACTGGTTCCGTGCCGCCGTCGACAGTGACGTCTTCCAGTGCCTCAAGGCGCAGGGCACCTGCCGGCCAGGCGGGCAGCGTCTGGTCTGCATCGGCGAGCAGGGCGCGGGCATAGACCGAGAGCGCGTAGGGCGAGGCGTTCTGGGCAATGTAGATGCGTGGCTCAGTTGCCGGCTCGCCGCCCGGACCGGTCGTGTCGACCCAGCTGGCGGTGCCGTCATCGAGGGCGAAGGTTTCAGCGACCTTGTTGCCGAAGGTCGTGTTGCCATCAATGGTCCAGCGGGTCGGCAGGCCGTCTGCGCCGAGAAGGATGGTTTCGGCCATCGTCGGCCCGCGGCCATTGTTGCGGTATTCATAGTCGACCTGGATGCCGGGGCCGGTCGTCGTGGCGGTGAGTTCGCCGATATCGGCGCCAAACAGGCGGACCGTATAGGCTTCGGTGACCGGTTGCGGCGCGGTGGGCGCTTCGACGAGGGTCTCGGGTTCGACCGGCGTATCATGGGTGCAGGCACCGAGCAGGATTGCGCCACCCAGCGCTGCCAATGTGAGCCGGTTGATCATCGCGTTTCCTCCAGAAAGCCGGGCACCATTGCGGCGCCATCAGCGATCTAGGTGGCACAGATGATCGGGGGAATCCAGAATGAGGGGCAAATGTTTGCGACGCCTGTAGGGGCGCTTGGGGGGGGGTGAGTGTTATGCGGTGGCGGTATGGGCCAGGTGTCGGGGATGGGACCGATCGGGACCCGCCCTGCGCTTGCGCCTGGGCCTGCTGCGGGGCAATCGCAATGCGATGGCTGATCCCTCCGCAGCCCCGGTGTGCGCCGGGGACACGGCCATTCCACATGACGCCCCATAGCATCTGGCTGCCGGGGCCGCCTGCTGCGCGAAACCACGCCTTCAGGCGCTGGATGCGCCAGAAGACCAGCGGCCAGATCGGCAGCAGGTACCAGAGCAGGCCCGGCATGGGTGTGAGGAGGCTGAAGGCGGGCATGGAGCGCCTTATATGCCCGTCGCGGTGGGGGGTGGAAAAGGCAGACGCTGGCCTTCAGGTATCCACCTATTGATTCATCGCAAGTCCGGGCGGCAGGCCCGGGCATATACTGACAAGTGGCGCACCCTTTGTCGCCAGCCACAGCGAGCCGAAATCATGAAGCCCAACGCAAACAAGTTATTCTTCGCGGTTTCACTGGCCGTAGCAATCGTCTGGCTGATCTGCGTGGCACTGGTCGGACTTGCCCCCGGGGGCATGATGACCATGAGCGGGCACATGATGCATTCCGATTTCAACGGCATGTCCTGGACCCTGAACATGACCGGCATCGTCGCAGGCCTGTTCATCTGGAGCCTGTCAGCCGGAGCGCTCGCATGGCTCGCGGCCACGATCTACAATTTCCTGCACAAGGACGAAACCTAGCGCACCGACATGACGTCAGTCGTCAGATTGACACAACAGGAGCCTGACCAGATGACCAACCCCTTCCGAACAACGACCTTAAGACTCGCCACCGCCGGACTGCTGTGCCTGTCGGCAACCGGACTGGTATCCTGTGCCTCCTGGTATCCGAACCAGGCGCAGATGCAACATACCGAGCAAATGGGGCAGACAGACCAGAATGCCGCCCCGACGCAAGCCGACTGCATGGCGATGAAGAAGCAGATGATGGCCGATATGCACGGCGGAGACAAAAGCGCCATGTCGCCCGAGATGATGGCGATGCATCAGGCCTGCATGGACACAATGCCGGACATGATGAAGGACTGCCCCAAGATGGAATCGGGCATGTGCACCATGATGAAATCCGATGACGGATCAATGATGCCGCAGACCAGCGAATAGACCGCCGCACCAAGGGGGACGCAATGCGGGGAGAGCGATTGTGCTCTCCCCGTTTTGATTCAGGCCAGTTCGATGATCGTGACGTTGGCGATGCCGCCGCCTTCGCACATGGTTTGCAGGCCCCAGCGCTTGCCGCGCGCCTTCAGGCCATAGATCAGCGTGGTCATCAGCTTGGTGCCGGTGGCGCCCAGCGGGTGGCCGAGGGCAATGGCCCCGCCATTCACGTTCAGCTTTTCCGGGTCGGCGCCGGTATGTTTGAGCCAGGCTAGCGGGATCGAGGCGAAGGCTTCGTTCACCTCGTAGAGGTCAATGTCTGACATCTTCATGCCGGCGCGCTGCAGGGCGCGGTCGGTGGCGAAGAGCGGTTCTTCCAGCATGATGACCGGATCGCCTGCCGTGACGGTGAGGTTGTGGATGCGCGCGAGCGGCGTCAGGCCGTGGCGCTTGACGGCCTCAGCCGAGGCGACCAGCACGGCGGACGCGCCGTCGCAAATCTGGCTGGACGTACCCGCAGTGAGAATACCGCCTTCGGCCATTGTCTTCAGGCCGGCGAGGGCTTCGCGCGTGGTGCCCGCACGGATGCCTTCATCGGTGTCATGGATTGCCGTCTCGCCTTCGGGCGTGACGAACTCCACCGGCACGATCTCGTCCTTGAAGGCGCCGGCTGCGGTGGCCGCTGCGGCGCGGCGCTGGCTCTCGACGCCGAACGCGTCGGTATCGTCACGCGTGAAGCCATGCTTCTTCGCGACCATTTCGGCACCGGCAAACTGGCTGAAACCCTTGATGCCGTATTTCTGCTTGATCGCATCGGAGATGGGCGAGATGCCGGAACCCGGCAAATAATTGGACCCCATCGGCGCGCGCGACATGGATTCGGCGCCGGCTGCGATGATGATATCCTGCGTGCCGGACATGATGGCCTGCGCCGCAAACTGGATGGCCTGTTGCGACGAGCCGCACTGGCGGTCGATGGTGACGGCGGGAACGCTGTCGGGCAGCGAGGAGGCGAGCACGGCCATGCGACCGAACTGGCCGGCCTGTTCGCCGGCCTGCGTGACGCAGCCGAAGATGACGTCTTCGATGGCGGCGGGGTCGATGCCCGCGCGGGCAAGGACAGCATCGAGCGCCTTGGCGCCGAGATCGTTTGCGTGGATGCCCGAGAGGCGGCCATTGCGGCGCCCCCCGGCAGTGCGCACGGCGGCGCAGATATAGGCGTCAGCCATTCCAGGGTTTCCTTCCTTTGCGCCCGTAGGCGGGGGGGGTGAGCGTGTATGGAAAGAATGTAGGCAGGGTTCCCTAGGGGTGAGCAAGGGGGGATTCGAGGGGGTAGTCGGGACAGCGATTACCGGCTCGGCACACCTTGCCCATTGGAAACACATTGCGACACGACGCCGAGGGGACCGGGCAGCAGGTCTGGCCAGCCATATTTCTCCCAGGCCGCAACCAGGCCGGTACGATCGGCAAATGCCAGGAAGTCGGGATGCTGCCAGACCTGGCGGATCGGATCGACATCTGCCCAGATCAACATGAAGCAAATCATGTTGGCGGGCGTGATGTCCTGTCCAAGGGTTTTGAAAACCAATTGCGCATTGCCCATCCAGATGGCCGGCATCACGATGCTTGGATCGCCAGGATCGTGCAGTGTGGCATGCAGCATCTCAAGCAGCTGGCCATACAGAGCGCGATCTTCGGCGCGGTCGCTGCAAACACCCTTGGCCGCGATCAGCCAATAGGCATCCATCGCCTCCGGTTCCGGCGGCGCACTGCCAACCGGCGGGAAGATGACCGTGTTCAACAGCAGACGTGTCTGGTGGTATCGCTGAACAGCGAGATCGCGATCGCCCAGTGTCGCCAGTGCGACGGCGAGGAAAATTGCCGGATAGCCGAGATCGGTCGTTCGCTGGCCGGCCGCGATACTCGCCTCAAGATTTCCGAGATTCATGTGGGCCACGCAGAGTATGCCATAATTCCGGCCATGGACCGGATCCTGATCAATCGCCCTCTGGATCAATGGCAAGGCCTCGGTCGTCAGGCCACAATAGAGCAGGAATGACCCGAGCCGGATCGTCACGTCCGGATTGTCCGGTTCGAGACGGTGTGCCTCGTACGCCAGGTCCAGCGCGCCGACGATGTCATTTTGCGTCCATTTGTACAGGCCGAGCATCGCGCGCGCATGTCCCTGCATTGGGTCCAGCTCAATGGCGCGGCGTGCGCAGCTTGCCATTTTCCTGGCTTCACCGTGCCGGTCCAGGCAGGGCGTATAGACCGCCGTGTAGACGTGCGCTTCAGCCAGCGCAGTCCAGCATTCTGAAAAGTCCGGATCGAGTTCAAGCGCCTGTTGGAGGAGTTCAACCGCCTTCGCCAGCATGCCGTTGCCGAATGTGCGATTGGTCAGGGCCCGCCCTTGAAGATAGAGGTCGTAGGCCGCCTTGTTATCGGACATCTTGCGGTTTCTGGGTTGCGGTTCGGGAAGGTCGAGCGCCTCGCTCAGCCCGATTGTGGCGTCGTGGGCGACTTCATCTCGCGAGGCAAAGATGTCGTCGATGTTGCCGTCGTATCGATAGGACCACATTTCAAAGCCGGTTTTGCCGTCGATCAGACGCACATCGATCCGGACATCGTCGTGCTGGTGCTGGACGGATCCTTCAACCAGGTGGGTAACCCGCAATTTCTCCGCGATTTGAGGCATATCCATGTCGGAGTCCCTGAACTGGAACACCGATGTGCGGCCGGTCACCCGGAGCTGTGGCACCGCGCCAAGCCGCGTGATCAGTTCGTCCGCAATGCCCTCGGCGAAATACCCCTGATCCCCCAACCGGGATAGAGACCGAAATGGCAGCACGGCGATGCGCGTCTTGCCGTCCGACGTGTCGCCCTGGCGTTGGATGGTTGCGTCCAGCCGATAGCCGAGCTTTGGCACCGTCACGAGGGCCTCGCCGATGCCATGCGGCGTGGCGAGCGCCTTGCGCAGGTGCGAGACAGCGCGGGAGAGGCTCTGGTCGCTACCCGAATCACCCGGCCACAACTGGTCGATCAGGGCAGACCGCAGCCAGAGCTCTCCGGGGCGGCGCACCAGAACGACCAGCAAGGACATGACCTTTGGCTCGACGACATTCTCGCCCTGCGGGCCGGACAGGCGCATCGATGACGGATCGACGCGAACGCCAAGCAACGAGAAGGGCTCAAGCCCCAACCCGGCAAGTGATGTATTCCCCAAGACTTCATATCCCCCATCCTTGCCAACATTGTGGCGGGTCCGCCCCGCGATACGAAAGCCAGCATTTCTCATAGGAAACAAGAGCTGAGCTATAAAAACAAACGCGCTCAACCTTAGCGCATTTTCGTCAGGCCGATTTCAAGTATCCGTCAGGAAGCCGTCCGGACAGCCGGTCTAGGACCGGGCAGATTGCTCTGCACAGTCAAAAGGGCTGTGAAGAGCAATCCTGGGAGGATGCCCAATGACCCACTTCATCAAGGCCTTCATCGCTGGCTCGGCATTCATTGCCGTCGCCGGAGCAGCTTCGGCGAAAGCCGGACAAGCGGCTGTCTTCACTTACACGCCGTCGGCGCCAGTTCACGTTATCTATGCTGAATTCCAGACAAGCGCGCACCGCGCGTGCCGGATCGGCCTGGCCAAGGCTGGCGGCGTCAGCATGAAGGCGAAAATCGAAAAATCGTGCGAGGCGCAGATGGTCGCCAACGCTGCGAAGGCGACGGAGCGCCAGGACCTGCTAGCCTACCACGCGCAGGCAACGTCGCCACGCGCCGCCACCACACAACTCGCCGACAGGCATTAGCCCACCCATATAAACCTCCAGAAAACATCCTGAAAACTTGAAAAAGGGCGCTCCTCAGAGCGCCCTTCGTTGTTTTTGGAGCAGCGATTCACCGCGTCTAAAGCGGAATATTGTCGTGCTTCTTCCAGGGGTTTTCCAGCTGCTTGGTGCGCAGGGCGCGGAGGGATTTGGCGATGCGCTTGCGGGTGGAGTGAGGCATGATCACGTCGTCGATATAGCCCCGGCGGGCGGCGACATAAGGATTGGCGAAATTGTCTTCGTATTCCTTGGTCAGTTCGGCGATCTTTTCCGGGTTGCCCATTTCCTTGCGGTAGATGATCTCGACCGCGCCCTTGGCGCCCATCACGGCGATCTCGGCCGTTGGCCAGGCATAGTTCACGTCGCCGCGCAGGTGTTTGGAACTCATCACGTCATAGGCGCCGCCATAGGCCTTCCGTGTAATGACGGTGACCTTGGGAACGGTGGCTTCGGCATAGGCGAAGAGGAGCTTGGCGCCATGCTTGATGAGGCCGCCATATTCCTGCTTGGTGCCAGGCATGAAGCCCGGCACGTCGACGAACGTCACCACGGGAATGTTGAAACAGTCGCAGAAGCGCACGAAGCGGGCCGCCTTGCGGGAGGCGTCGATGTCGAGCACGCCGGCCAGCGTCATCGGCTGGTTGGCGACGAAGCCGACCGTGGAGCCCTCGATACGGCCAAAGCCGCAGATGATGTTGGCGCCGAAATTCGGGCTGATCTCGAAGAAGTCGCCTTCGTCGGCGACCTTCATGATCAGTTCCTTCATGTCATAGGGCGTGTTCGGGTTTGGCGGGATCAGCGTGTCGAGGCTGTTCTCGGTGCGCTCCATCTCGTCATGCACCGGGCGGGTTGGCGCGTCTTCGCGGTTTGACAGCGGCAGGAAATCGATCAGGCGGCGCATTTGAGTCAGCGCCTCGATATCATTCTCGAAGGCGCCGTCGACAACACCGGATTTGGCGGCATGGACGGACGCGCCGCCGAGGGTCTCGTGGGTGACTTCCTCATTGGTGACGGTCTTCACGACGTCAGGCCCGGTGACGTACATGTAGGACGTGTCCTTCACCATGAAGATGAAGTCTGTCAGCGCGGGCGAATAGACGTCGCCGCCGGCGCAGGGGCCCATGATGACGGAGATTTGCGGGATTACGCCGGAGGAGAGGACGTTTTCCATG
>JAHJSB010000048.1 GCA_018830285.1 Alphaproteobacteria bacterium | reverse complement strand
GGGCGAGGTACTCATCGGGGTCTGGGACACGAACACATTTGGCGCAAAAGTCTGGCCCCAGAGATGAGAGCCTCGGACATATTGTGCCACGCCGTTTTCAAGGTCGGCTGGGTCAAGCGGTATCCAAACGATCACGCACTGCTCGCCTTCGATCTGGAAATAGGCGAGATCCTGGTGAAAGGCCGTTTTCTGGCGTGTGTGCGGCGCTTTGATGAAGGTCGAGTCCTCCCAGAAATTCAGGTAACGTGCATCCAGCAGGGAGCTGACGATCCCCGGAAGGGCTGAATCAAAGGCGACTTCCCGAACGCCCCGGTCATGCTTCCAGGCAGCGACATCATAGAAGAACATCCCTTCGTGGCCGGATGAATCCTCTTCCAGCAGCGGGCGAGCCCTTTCGTCGGCTAGCACGAGCGCTCTCATGCGCGCCATGTCGAACCGCTCTGCAGCGCCCGTGTCGATGGGCCCGTCATTGTCCCAGACCTGGCGGGCAAGGGCTTCGAAGTCATAGCCAGTCGGGGATGCCCGCAAATCGCGCATCTGGCGGGTGACGGCCTGGCGCAGATGGTCAATTTCGCCAGGCGCCAGAACGTTCCGCAAACAAACGACGCCGTCGCGTGTGAACGTCGCCTGCTGCGCCGGTGTCGGAAGCGATAGATCCTGTTCTGTCATGCGACATGACTTCGTTCAGAGGCCTGCCTGGTCCCCGAATAGTTGGCAACGATCTCCTCGGCATTGCGATAACGATCAAGCTGGCGATCAAATGTCGCTTCATCAATGCGCGACACGGCTGGAATCCAGGCCCAGTCATCCCCATTCCGTCTTGGCAGACCGAGAGGTTCCGTATGCCATACCCTCTGGACGAGGTTGAAGAACTTCTGGTGCGTGAGCCAGCTCAGCCGGGATATGTGATTGTCGAGGCAATAAGCGGTCAATCCGAGCCCGATGCGACACCGGACGCGAAAATCATCGACGGCACTGGTTGTCAGCGACCGGTCCATGACAAAGCGAGAGCATTCCCAGACATCCTTCCCGACCGGATAGGGCTGAAGGTTGCAATAGTCGGCAAAGAGGTCGCTGAGCATGTGAGGCCGCATCGTGGGATTGAGCCTTGATGTTCCGACGACCTCTCCTTCTGACGTGCGGACAATGACATAGACAGTCGCATCGGTATCGAACTGGTCCTTGTCATACCCCGGCTGGATGCCCGGGATGTCCCAGCCCCATTCGCCGACAACGACACGGTAGCGCATTTGATGCATGGCATCGAGCATATCCTGGTGCTCGCTATATGTATCGGGTGTAACAATCTTGAACATGGGCTGGCCTCCTGACTGACTGGCAGGAGCAGTATTCCGCGGTGACGGGTCCCGTGTAATGTCCCCTTTCGGGGACTTGTCAGGGAAAGATCTGATGGCGGGCGATCGCGCTCGCAACCAAGTGGGCCCGGTTGACGGCGCCGAACTTGTCACATGCCCTGCGGAGGGTCTTTTTCACCGTGTCTTCCTGGATTCCCAGTATTTTTGCGATTTCCCAGTTTGACTTTCCGGCAGCCACAAACTGAACGCATTCGGTCTCCCTGGCCGTAAGTTCGGCGACCCTCTGATAGGGAAATGGACCATGCATGACCTCCAGATGATAGTAGGCGACCTGGCATACGAGCTCCAGTTCCGCGACCTCGAGCGGAGAGAGGTCGGATTTCGAATGGCCGCCCAGCGACACGCCTCCGGACACGCTTTCAAGAGCGTGCATCGGGAACATCATGCCATCAGTGATGCCAAAATCATGCACCATGTCGACGACCTTTCTGCCCGCGCGTGAAGCGTAGGCGCGCGCCTCAGCCCAGGTGAAGGGTCGCTTTGAGCGCAGGGCGCAAAGGGCGATCGGATCATGAAGGATCGCTGCCTGGTTTCTCCGCGCGGCCTTAAGTTCATCAGGCCAGTTGGAAACATAAAGTATGTCCTTTAACGGAACATTCAGCGGGTTGACGAGCTGTCCGAGGAAAACCCTGTTGAAGCCATAGGATTCGATGAAACCGGCAAGCGCCGTGATCGTCTCGGCACTCGTCGTCGTCGTCAATATCAGCCGGATGGCATGAAGGACGGCAGACCCGTCATAGTCGCGCATGGAACCTGTCTCGCTCTTAATAACCTCTTTTACCTGGCGCCGCCGAAACATCCGGCCCCCGGATCAGCAGGGGGCGCCGACGTACCGGAGCACGCATGTCATGTTGCATAAATTTCCTACCTATGGTTTAATGGGGCACAATTCAATACCGCTCATGATCACGTGCCGATCCGCAAATTACAGCGAACGGGATCTTCCGGCGGGACGGTAAGCAACAGGACTGACAACGGCCTGAAGCCGCTTCAGGCAGCGACATGCATTTTGCTTGCGATGCCAAGCACATTCACCGCGCGAGAGCCATGTTCACAGAAAGAACCCCTGATCCGAATAGACCGCCGAACGCGCTCACAGGGTATTGCCGGTCGGATTGCGAAGTGCCGGCGGCGACGCCGCCCTGCCGCGTACCTTTCCCGCCCCTCAGCCCGCTCACAGGCGAGAGGCTGCCATGAACCCTCGCACGGCAGGATCGGATCTGGAACGACCGGCCATGGCCGCCACCTGGCAGGAATGCCTGCGCGCGGGCCAGCAATGCCTGGCAGCAGGGCGGCCAGGTGATGCTATCCCTTCCCTGCGGCTAGCCAGTCGCCTTCAGCCAGGGCGTATTCCCATTGTGCTATCGCTCGCAACAGCCTGGTTGCGCGCCGGACAGGCGGACATGGCTCTGGCCTGTTTCAATGAGGTTCTGGGTCTCGATCCTACAGAGTCGCAGGCGCAGCATGGACGGGGCCTTGCCCTCGATGCGCTTGATAAGCGCGACGAGGCGCTTGCAGCCTTCCGAGCAGTCACGTCAGCAAGCCGGGACGCGTGGGTATCCTGGCAATCGATCGCAGACATCACTCCAGTCGAGGAGGAGCGCATCCACGCTCTCGAACAGGCCGCAGATGCGCTGGTACGCCTTTGCAGCAGCGGGCAGCCTGCAGCCCGCCTCTTTACCAGCTGCGCCGCAGCGCTTCTTGACGCGCATCGCGCGTCCGCTGCGATCGCCTTCATCACCAGGTACGCAGCCAGGCTACCGGGCGTCGCAAAGGTCCATGACTGCCTCGCCCGAGCGCGATATGAGTCGGGAGATTTTCGTGAAGCCCTCTATCACAAGCAAAGCGCCGTATCGCTGCGGCGCGGCCCAGAATCCAGCCATCCGCTTGCCTGCTTCAGCACAGAAGGGGCGGTCGACGCGCTAGACTGCATGGCCGAAATCCTGGAAGCTGCCGGAATTCCCTTCTTCCTCGCAGCAGGCACCTTGCTCGGGTTCTACCGTTCTGGCCAGCCACTGGCGCATGATCGTGATGTGGATATCGGCATACTCGCCAGCCCGGACGGAATGGAAGATGTGGCACGGATAATTCGCGAGCATCCCGATCTTTGTCTTGCCCGACGCGCACGTCCGGGGGACCGGTATTTTGCTCTCACTTTGCTGGGGATCAGTGTCGACATATTTATTTATGAACCCAAAGGTGGCCGCCTGGAGTGCGGCCTTGGGCGGGCCAATGGTGATGTGGCCTGGCGGTTCACGCCGTTCGGGCTGAAGGCGGTAAATTTCAAGGGCCGGACCTGTAACATCCCTGACAACCCCGAACGCTATCTTGCTGAAACCTATGGGCCGGGCTGGCAGACGCCGGATAGAGGATTTGCCTCGGCCATCAGTTCGCCGGCGCTGTTTCAAGTCGATCCGTATACCCGCGCCTATTATGCCCTGTCGCGCGCCGACAAGGCACTGAAGCGGGGAGACAGTAAGAAGGCAGCCGCACTCTTGCGCCAATCACCAGTTCCGGTCGCGCTGGCGCGCCTTGGCGATGACGGCCCCTTGCCCGCCACGCAGATGGATCTCGCAGACCGCTGCCTGGAAGAAAGCCAGGAGCCCGGTTCGAGAAAATAGGGTTATCGAACCGGATTGAATATGAGCGCTTGAGCGACACCGCGAGATAAGCTGGTGGCGGAGAAAAAAGCACGCTTAGTATCCTGTTTTATAAACGATTTTTCATGTTTCGAAGCGTTGACTCAATTTTAGATTGGATGCATTTTCTACTTGTCGCCCGGCCAGCGACATCCCTCAAACCGAAAGGAGAATTAGTCATGAATACCCAGACAGAAGACCGCTATCGGGATGAAGAGTTCGAGCCCATCGAACTTGGATCGGTCAGCGTGGAAACACGTGGGATCGGTCCCCTCGGTGACGAGTTCAACCAGGGCAGCGTCAATAGCCGCGAATAGGCCCGGTAAACCATGGCGGGGGCGCAATGTTGCGCCCCCGCTTTTGCCGAAGAGATAGAGCACATGCAACCTGCATCCGCCCAAGACCTGCCATTCCTGAGACGCAGTTACTCCCTGAGCCCGGATGTCTACGTGTGCGAATTCAAAACGTCTTACATTCTGCTTGACTGCAGTACGGATCGCTACTTCCGGTTCACTGGCCAACAATCCGATTGGTTTGCCGAAATCTGTGGGGCTTGCGAGTGTTCATCATTATCAGCAGCGGCTGTCCGATTTGCGCGACGCCTTCTCGACATGAACCTGATCACGCACCATCAGCCTGAGGGGCCCGACCTGAACCGTCCGATCCGGCCGAATCCTCATACGTCGCTATACGACTTGTCGCCATGTGCAGAACCGCTCATGCATTGGCGAACCATGACCGCCTTTCTACTTGCGTTTGCGGTAGCAACTCATGTCAGACGGACTTCTCACCTGAAGCAAACGCTCGCCTCCGCCAGAAAATGGGCAGCCGTCGCTCCATCGCATTGCTCAAAGGATTATGTCTTGGAACTGACACGGCGTTTTCACAGCTTCACGCCCTACGTCTTCACCAGCCATGAAGCCTGCTTTTTCCGGAGTCTTGTCCTTCTCAAATTTCTGTCCCTGATGGGCATAAGCGCCAACTGGGAGTTCGGCGTGAGACCGCTACCTTTCAGTGCCCATTGCTGGATCGAACATGACGGCATAGTGCTCAATGACCATTTGGGTCACGTCTCAGAATACAGAAAAATCATGTCCGTTTAGAATCCACACGCGATGCTTTCCTATTTTGCCATGATCTGGGAAGAAAAAGACCCAGCGGCGGCCGATCTGGTGACGGATATCCGCTTACGGATGGAGAAAGGTGGCCTTGCACCGCACCCCCACTTTACGCGGCCAGGCCTCGAACTTTTTGACTTCTCCCGCTTGCCCTGCGACGGTAATATCCTTGTCTTGCCCAGCTCACCCGACGGTGTCGGAGGCGCCATCTTCGGCAGCCTGTTCGACAGGTTCGGTAAATCGCTGTCAGCGCCTGACATCGCGGCAAGCGGCCCTCCCTTTTCATCCCGCATCTGCCGCTCACGCGGTGATGCACTCCTAAGGGATTATTGGGGAAGCTATATAAGCTTCCTCGATTGTGGCGATCATTTTGTCATTGTCAGGGATCCGAGCGCCTCCCTACCCTGTTTCCATGCCGATCAGTGTGGGGTCACACTCGTTTTCTCCCATCTTCAGGATTGCCACTTCATCGACAGGTCCGCCTTTACCCTGAATCGTGACTTCATCTCGAAACTGGTCATCTATGACAAAGTTCAGACGGGTGAGACCGGCCTCAACGAAGTCAGGGAGTTGTTGGGCGGCGAGCGGCTTGTGGTCACGTCCTCCCGTACAATGACAGAGCTAGCCTGGGACCCAAGAGATTTTGCCGCTGATGTCTTGTTACCAGACCAGAAGGAAGCAGCACGTCGGCTATTGGAGACCAGCCAGATGGTTGTTAAGGCGTGGGCATCGCGCTTCGACAGAGTCGATGTAAGTCTTTCGGGCGGGCTTGATTCAGCTATTGTGCTTGCATGTCTCGCCAACGCTGAACGAGGGCGAAATGTAGGGGCAATACATTATCGCCTTGAATCTGGCGACCTGTCGGAAGAAAGCCATGCGAAGTCCGCAGCGGCCCTTGCAGATGTTCCGCTTGAAACCATACGTGTTCGTCCAAACAGCGTCCTGCCGAATGTGGCAACTCATCCTCCAACGGCCCGGCCCTACAGGTCCTTTATCGGCGAAGCGCCCTCGCAGGCAGGAAGGATTTCTCCGGGCGAGCACGCGGCGCTATTCACCGGCCAGGGGGGCGATCATCTCTTCCTGGAGCGCAGGACACCCCTGGCATTCGCCGACTACATACTGACCCATGGCTTGTTTGCAGGTACACTGCCTGCCCTGCTCCGCGCGTCACGTCTCTCCCAGCGATCGATATGGGACGTCTTGTACGCTTGCCTGCCCGCCCTTCTTCTTGGTCGACGCGAAAGCGTCATGCAATCTGCCTTCCGCCACCGGCAGGAGGCGATGTCAGAACATGTCGACGCCGGCGCCAGCGTGGACGGTAGTTTGCCGGAATGGGTCAGAAACGCAAAAGGGTTGCCGCCTGCCAAATTCCTGCAGGTAAGCTCCCTACAGCATATGGTGCAGGTTTCAGATTCCGCGACGCGACCCGACACTGTGGCGGTTGTTCATCCTCTCATCTCCCAGCCTCTCATGGAGCTCTGCCTGCGGCTGCCTGTCTCGCTGCTTTTGGCGAACGGTGAGAGCCGCGGCCTCGTGCGCCAGGCTTTCTCAGGTAGGATACCTGACAGCATTGGGCGCAGAATGACAAAAGGAAGCGCGTCCAGTTATTTCATGGAATTTCTCGAATCCAACTCTGAAACGCTCGCGAATACTCTCCGCTCCGGCGTACTCGCAGAGCTTGGTCTCATGGACAGGGATGAACTTGAGAGGATGACACGCCGCGAAAATCTAAGCATTCACAGGCTCGGTCGCAGTCTCCTTGTCACATACGCAATTGAAGCCTGGTTACGCACCTGGACAAGGATCATCGACACGCCTGACAGGCAGGCATAGCACCATTCTCAGGTGCAACATGGGTGTCACTGAGAAACTGGTCAAACCGTTCCCACATGTCCCTTATATTTGCTCGCCCCGATGGGCCATGGCCCTCGCCCCAATACCGGACGTAGCGGGCATCCTTTCCCGCCCGGAACAGTGCGCCATACATTTCGTCGAATTGTGACATTGAGAATTCGTCCATGTCGGAATGGAGAAGGAGGACGGGAATATCGATCTGTGGTGCGAGGAATACGGGCGAATTGCGATAATAGACTTCCGGATCCTGAAAGGGCGTACGGCCGATACCGAAATCGCTGCCGCTGGTTGCATCATACCGGCCGAACGCCCCAAAGGATCCATACAGGTAGGAATACACTCCGGCGGGCCCGAAATAGTTACTGAACAGATCTGCCCAGCTATTTGCCGCGATCACTGCTTTGTATCGATCTGAATGAGCCGCCACGTAGAGCGCAGATACGCCGCCCTGACTGAACCCGTAAAGCGCGATACGCTCTGGATCGGCGAGTCTCTCCTTGAGAATGGCATCGACCCCCGCTCCAATGACCTCATCCATTCCGGCAATCGGCCCCTCGTCAGTGCGGATCAGCTCTCGCGGGGTCGTAAGCCGCGCGTACGCATAGCCTTTGCTGGCCCATACGTAAGGCGAATCCGGATCCGGATAGGCAAGTTTCGGTCCTCCCTTGCGGCAAGTCGGCCCGATATCGGGATAAATATCCACGACTAAAGGTGGCGGCGCATGCGGATCGAAGTCCGGAGGCAGAAGGATACAGCTCTCCACGGTCTGGTTTTTCAGGAGGCCTTCAGGATCCGCTAAGCTGTAGGACAAAATTCTCCACTCACCGAAATCGAGTCCTGCCATATGCGAATTGATGCGCATGATCTCCTTGGGACGCCGTTGCGAGCCTGAGCGCGCAAGAAACAGATGCGACTGGGCCCCATTCTCCGTTCGAAACAGCACGGTCCCGGCGGCAAGACTTCCGGCCAGAGGAGAGGCTTGGCTGTTCGGCGCGTCGATCAGGACCGGCGATACGGTTTGATCTTCCCGCAGATCCAGCATGAGTATCCTGGCTACTCCCGCTCCAGTCACGGAGAAAAGTGCCTCAGTGCTGAATTCCGGCCGGATGACGCTGCTACGCGTTGCAAATGTGCCAGGCGTCAGCATCTGCAGCTGCCCATCGAGGTTCGGGCTTAGTCGGCGCACACCTCCATCCCTGTAATAGCGATAGACGCCATCAGCGGCCTTTAGCGTGACGTGGCCAGGGCCTGCATGGACCGGAATGCCAGACACATCCGACAGCGAAGCTGTCAGATTGTGTACTTTGCCATCCCTTGCGAGGGTGTACCAATCAGCCCGGCCAAGTCCGGTCTGCATGAAATTGCGATCGGTGAATGTGCCGCCCGGATCAGATCCTGCAGCCGCGCGCCGCGCAAATACGGCCAACCTGTCACCGATAAAAAGGGCTCGTTCCGGCCTTTGCCGCCATCCGCGTTCACGCTCAGAGACGAGATCGAGCCCAGGATGGTCATAACGGGTAACGGAACCCGACGCGATATCGATGACATGAAATCTGCCTTCTGCCGCATCTTTGTCGCGCTCCCAGCCATAGGCGGCGAGGCGTCGGCTATCCGGTGACCAGGTAATCGTATAGGGATAGAATTCGAGATTCTCGGCCAGACGGACTTCCCGCCGGGTCTCGAGATCAAACATAACCAGCTTGTAACGGCGCGGTTCGCGGTCAAGCAGTCGATCGGGATCGGCCGGTCGCGGTTTCGATACCGCCAGACCAGCAAGCCACCTCTGGTCAGGTGACACACGAAGGTCTGCATAGAGCCCCTCAGCGAGCACTTCGACACGGCCTGTGTCGGCATCTGCGACGACCAGTTCTCCGGCTTCGGGTTGATTTGACTGATCCTCCGCATAAGTACGTACTTCGACAGCTGTCGCCGCTTCTCCACTCCAGGCGTCCCTCCAACCCTTGGCCAATGCCTTTCCGGTTCTCGCGCGCACACTCGTAGTGGCCGGCAGGTCCCCGTCCGGAAGCGCTGCGAATACAAAGGCCGTGTCGCTGATCCAGACGGGATTATGCTCACCTGAACGGCTGAACGCGGGCGTCTTCTTGAACGTCCGAACCGTCTCACTATCCATCTCATAAGCAAGCATCGATAGCGCACCCGAATGGTACTGCATCAGCAGGAGATACTTGCCCCAAGGTGAAAAGCCCTGGAGATAGGTGTGCGGCTCCGGATCAAGGCCCGGAAGCCGTTCAGGCTCGCCGCCTGCCCGCATATCGTATCTCCATATCTGATGACCACTTTTCTGGTAAGCATAGGTCCGAAAGCTGTAATCGGTGATCCCGTCATAAGGTCGGATCTTTTCGACCATCATCCACTTACCTTGCGGGTCGGCACCGGCAGCACCCAGCCCTTCCATGTGAAGGAGGTCATCAAGCCCAAAGGCACGGGGCTCCGCCAGAGCGGTTGGAAAGTAGGCGATGATGGTACTCACGATGAAGAGCGTGATCGTATCTCGGAAACGTCTGAGCATGATGGGCGTTACCAGGTTCTGGAGAATAAAGGACGCGTGCGCCGCTTCTCTGCGGCGCTCCAACGCACGACCGAGCATCTACTCAGAAGCGCTTGCGCAATTCGAGGGCCACAAATCTGCCAAGCGGTGATGCATTGGTCGGATCAAAGCCCGAGATCAGGAAGGAACCGCGCGACGGAGCCGATGGTGGGTTCATGTCGAACAGGTTCGTAACTGAAAGACTGGCGGCGGCACCATCAAGCCATCCAACCCGGTCTTCGAATGTGTATGATACGGCGGCATCGACTGTGGTCCATGACCCGATGTCGGACGCATCAGCCGTCGTATCGGTCTGGTAGCTGTCAGAATAATTGAGAAAGAGCGTGCCCTTGAACCCGCCCCGGTTAATTCCGGCATTTGCCCGAATTTTCAGGTCGACAGGGTTATAAAGTGTATTCGTCGATTCGACTGGCGGTGTCGTTGCAGCGGCTTGCTCGCTAAATTCCAGAATATAGTTCGCATTCAGTCCCGTTGATATCCGGCCAATCCGCGTGTCGGCACTGTAGGTGATCTGCGCATCCAGACCCCGTGTCTGTGTTTCCGCAATGTTTCGCACGACATTTACCGAATTTACAATCGCGATATTGTCGAGACTTGCCCCTGAATTGAGCCGCACCGGATGGGATAGGCCCGCTAGGATAGCGCTCAATTCTTCCGGTGACGGATTGAAAATGATGATGCCATCGGGAAACGATCCGGGCATCGTAAATGCAATGCCCGGTGCGGCGTTTATGTTCACATTCCCCGGCACAGGTGTGCTGCCGAGACGCCCGTCAAACGTGATGTCGTAATAGTTGGCTGTTGCTGACCATGCATGGCTGCCCGCGTCACGAGAAAAATCCAGTCCGGCTGTAAACGTACGTGACTCTTCTGCATCAAGATTTTCTGCGGTGCCGCCAAGAACCATGTAGTCAACACCCGCCAGCGAGGCATCCGGTAGTGGCAAGCCAAGTCGGTCGAGAATAAGCTGGTAGGGCGAGACGCTTCCTGTCCTGTCGAGCGCGCCGACCCTTCCCAGCGGAGGCGGCGCGAAGGACTCACTGTAGGAAGTGCGCAGGTTCAATCCCGACGCAGGCGACCATAAAATCCCAGCCTTGGGGCTGAAACTGCTGCCGAAATCGGAATAGTCATCAAACCGGCCTGACAGGTTCAGTTCAAGACGTCTTGCCAGTGGCAGCGTGTTGCCTTCTCCGACTATCGGCAGGAGCAGTTCACCATAGACAGCCGACACATCCCGTTCAGCATCGCGGTTCACCCCGCTTGATTGCGACTCATTTGTGAAGGATTCCCGCCGAAAATGTCCTCCCAGCGCTGCCTTAATCCGACCGCCTGGAATAGTCAGCAGATCGCCATTGAGCTGTGCATCGAGCGACCAGAGATCCGACCGACTTTCCGTTTGATCAACGCTCGGATCCTGCGTCAGAAAGAATGTCAGCGTCTCTTCGTTGCGGATCTGACTATAGGTCGCATCGGCAGCAGCAAACCAGCCTGGGGCCAATTCATAATCAACTCCAAAGCTCCCCGAGAGCGATTCTGATTTCGTGTTGTAAATCTGTTTATATCCCGGCGCCGAACTCAGGATAGAGTGACTGACCACATCCCGCTTTGAGTAGACCCCTGAACCAGTGAGTTCGAGTGCCGGGCCGAATGCTTGCCGCACGGACACAACAGCGCTGTGTCGACGCTGCTTGGGCAGGAGATCGACTGCGCCCGTGTCCGGTACTGGCTCACCATTCGTCAGCAGAGGGAGACCAATATTCGGCCGGTCCGCGAGTGTCAGATTTCCGCGGTCAAAATATTCATAAGTGCCGAGGATGTTTCCGCTTCTCCAGGCCGAACCGAGCGTCTGGCTGAGACGGTATTCCTTCATGTCGCCGTCAGTCACAGAGCCGAGCCGAGCGTTGGTCTCGGCCCCTTCGAAATCGTCCCGGAGGACAAAGTTGATGACGCCTGCCACAGCGTCTCCGCCATAGATCGAAGACGCTCCATCAGTGAGGACATCGATCCGCTCAAGCGCCGAGACGGGAATCAGGGACAGGTCAACGAAATCGCCCACCTTGGATGTCGGTGCCAGGCGGTTGCCATTGAGCAGGACCAGCGTCCCGCGTGACCCCAGCCCGCGAAGATTGGCGCTGGTGCCAAACGTATTATTCTGGCGCGAATTGATGTCATTCGGCAGGCCACCGGGGGCGAACTCGCTGGAACCGCCACCAAAATTCTGCGGCAAAGTCCGGATGAATTGTTCGGTCGTTGTGACGCCCGATCCGAGGATATCCTCCCGGCGGTATATCTGCAAAGGCGAACTTTCTGGAGATATCCCCCGCAAGCTTGTGCCCGTGACGGTGACGGTATCGACCCGCAATGTGCTATCATCTGACTCGGCGACGCCGGGATCTGCCAGAGTCTGTGCAGGCACCTCCGCCCGACCCTCACGCGCTGGCGGAGGCGCCTGCTCCGGTGCATTAGCCTGCGCCCGAATGATGATCGCCCGACCCGGGCCCTTGACCGCTACAAGCCCGCTCCCCAGAAGGAGGCGGTCCAGCGCATCAGTCGGCACAAAATTTCCGTTGAGTCTTGGCGCCTTGCGCCCTGCGACCAACGCTTCGGCAAACAGGATGGGCGTACCCGACTGCGCACCAAACGCGCGTAACGCGTCTGCGAGCACGGGTGCGTCAATGTCGAATTCGACCTGACCTCCTGGTGTGAGCGCATCGGCACATGCGCCGGTCAGGCCTGTCGACAGGATGATCGATGCAGCCGCGGCGCTAAACAGCCGCGCGTTGAATTGTGTCTTGTTGAACATATTCCCCTCCGGATTATTTTTTCCCGCCAGGGCTTCGGCCCGGACGCACACCAGGTTCAACGAGCGGGAAGGAAGATGTGGCAGTCTGATAATCCGATAGGCCGTTAGGGGCCTCATCCCGCCCCGACTAGTACGAACGGCATCCGCCCACGCACGAATTACGATGGGATACGTTACAGACTTGACAAGCAGAATCCGTCCCGGCTGCGAAGGAATCGAGCAGGAAATCGACCGCTTCCGGAGTCCGACCTTGAATTCACAGAGCCGTCCACAAGGCGCCATCTCTGGCAGGCACGCGGGCCTGAGTATCCGCATACGGGTGAGGTGAACCTTGTGCGTAAGGAGAAGTCTGCACAGAGAGTCCGCGCTTGATACAGGTAAGACGTCCCTGCTTCAGGGCCCGATAGAAGAGGACGTACCGGCGCGCGTCATTGCCAATAGCAAGGCGCGTTAATTGCGCACCCATAAGCCGGCGATGGCAGAAGCCGATATCTCCAGGGGTCTGGACAAGCCTGCTCAAAAAAATCTAAGGAACGTTGATCTTCTTCAGGAGATCCGATTGGTAGCAATCTCAGCTATTCGCCACTCACACTGTTTCCGCGTTAATCAGGGTCGATGGGCATAAGTGTGATCAGATTTTCGGATCGCTCTGGCCTGACTGGCAGGAAAAGCGCGAGACTCGATACGAATTCTTCAGGCTCACCTGTCGGGAAGCTTCCGCTCAGGCGTTCTGAGGCGAGATCATGATCGGGTACACTAATCCTCGTTTCCGAATAGCGGTTCAGTTCGGCGACGGCTTCAGCCAGTGTGACATTTTCAAATTGAAGGACGCCGCTGCGCCATTGCAGCGCAGTTGCAGGCTCCACCCTGGACAGGGTTTGAGATCCGTCCTGCATGATTTCGAGCCTTTCGCCGGGTGTGAGCATCTGGCTTCTTGGCTCGGCGGTGTCTGAGCGTTCTGGACTGACAAAGCCCCTCTCACGCTCAGGTGAGTCGGAAACCACAACAGAACCTTCCAGCAAGGTTACGGCCACTTGGCCTGGCTGCGCATAGATGTCGAATTGTGTTCCGAGTGCCGTCGTACGACTGCCGCCTGCGTCGACATGGAATGGCACGTCCGCCCTTGCGACATCGAAAAAGGCCTGGCCCTGTCGGAGGCCGATCAGACGCTCGCGTACTGAGTACATCACTTCGAGCGACGTATCCGTGTTGAGCGTGATCGTAGAGCCATCAGATAGCGTGACAGTCCGCTGCTCCCCAACAAGTGTTGTGAAAGTCTCGGGTTCAACTTTTGTGTTTTTGCTTACAACCCACCAGCCAAGAGCTGCGAAAGAAAGCACGGCCGCCAGGCCGGATAGCCAGGCGCGCTTTCGCAGTGTTGATCCCGACGGCGACTTGGCCTGTGGACCTGAACCAGCAGTCCTGGTGCCCGCACGCAGTGACCGGTCAATGATCGCGAGGTTTGCCTGGATCTGGCGGAACGCTGCGGCGTTTTGTGGATCACGTTCCCAAGCGAGAAATTCGTCCCACGTCTCGACCTCGACGTCTTCGCGCTGGAGTTCGCTGTACCAGCGAGCGGCGGCATCTAGCCTGCCCGTTTCCTCCTCAATATCTGTCATCACGTCGATCACTCAGCCGTATCTGGACGCCAGCCGCCGGAACGCGAAAGGACTTTCGCGATGGCTGCCAGCGCTGCGGCTATATCACTTCTGACGGTTCTTGGCGACACGGACAGACGAATCGCAATGGCCTCATGGGTCAATCCCTCCAGTCGATGCAACTGAAGCGCCTGTCTTTCACGAGATTTGAGTCCCGCGATGACTGTTTCCGCAATCGCGAGCAATTGCGCATCCAGAACCTGTTGTTCCGGCGTCATCGTCTGGCGGCAGGCCAGCCTGTCGCCCAGCGCCCCGATGTCGGCACTGTCACGCCAGCTCCGCGTATAACCCGACTTCAGGTAGTCGCGGGTCAGATTCCGCAGAATCGTGAACAGGAGAGGTCGCAATTCTTGGATGGGCTTGTCGCTGTAGGCACGCCCTGCCGAGATGAAGGCTTCCTGGACAAGATCTTCAGCATCATCGGAGTTGCCAATTCGTGCACGGCTGAATCGAAGAAGTTCGCTGCGATGAAGCCGGAAGATATGATTCAGGGCTTCAGACCCTACTAGGTGGCCAGGCTCATGATGGAAATCGATGAGAGTTGCTGATTGTCGAGATTTCGAACTGGAGCTGCTTTCGTGAGAGCTGGACGAATCTCTCACGTGCCGTTTTGAGAATTGAGAATCGTTGCGCGCTTCGGACATTCAGTCTCCGCGATCTCAAAAAGAGAACGCGCCCTACTTTCCATATTGAAACAATGTAAAGTTGTAGTTCTCATTTCTAAAAATGTAAAGTTCCTATTTCTCGTAACGCACCCCGGCTCACCTTCCTCTGCTCGGAGGAGAGCTGATCCATGGAACTTCAAAAAATTTTTGGGGCCAACGTTCGACACCACAGGCGTGCAGTAGGTTGGACTCTTGAACAATTGGCTGGCGAGGTTGGCGTCTCGCGAGAAACTATTGGGAAAATTGAACGTGGCATTTCAGCGCCGCTATTTGAAACTGTAGAAAAGATTGCCACGACTCTTGGAGTCTCCCCACAAGACCTGTTGGGCGCAAAGTCATTTCCTTCTGGCGCTCGAGGAGAAACGCTTCGCAATATAAACGGCATTCTCGCAAATATGAATGACAAGCAATTAGTCCGGACCCAGAAAATGCTGGAAGCATTGAAGGGCGGTTGATCATTTCCGTCTACATTGTTTTACTTTCATTCGGTTCAGATTCCCGATTCTGAGCTCTCCAAAGCGTTGCATACAGACCATCAGTTTGTAGCAGGTCTTCGTGACGACCGCCTTCGGCGACCCGTCCCTTGTCCAGAACGATGATTTGATCGGCGTCTATGATGCTGGAAAGGCGATGGGCGATGATTATCGCGGTAGTTCCCTGTGCCGCCATTTTGATATTGCGAAGGATGCTCGCCTCGGCGCGTGAATCGAGCGCAGAAGTCGCCTCGTCCGCTATGAGCAATTTTGGATGGCGGAGCATGGCCCGGGCTATGGCAACGCGTTGCTTCTCACCCCCTGAAAGTTTGAGGCCTCGCTCACCGACAATCGTAGCAAGACCGTCAGGAAGGCCCGAAATGAGGTGTTCGAGATGGGCGAGTCGCGCAGCCCATTCGACTTCCTCTGTCGCAGCCTCGAGGTCAGGGAATGCGATATTGGAGGCCAGACTGGTATTAAAAAGCGTTGTGTCTTGAGGAATCACGGCAATCAGCTGCTGCAGGTCAGCCGGTGCATAATGAGAAATCGGAGTGCCGTTGATAAGGATGCGGCCCGAATCCGGTTCATGAAACCGCAAGAGCAGGCGACAGATGGTCGATTTGCCAGCGCCTGAAGTCCCCACAATCGCAGTTGTGGAACCAGGAGCAATGTCGAAGCTCACGCCATCGAGTACAGTTTGCTGTGCCTGGTAGGCAAAGTGCACGTCTTCGAAACGGATCGCCGGCAGCGCTGCATCCGGAGAGACCCGCGCTCCACCCGCGTCTGACTTTTCCCTGAGGGGCGTATCAAGCAGATCGAGCAGTCGCTCCGCGAACGCAGTGCCTTGTCCGATATCCCTCACGCCGGCACCGAGCAGTTCCATCGGCCGGACGACCTGAAGCATGTAGGTGTTGACCAGGACGAGATCACCGACCGTCATGGCGCCGGATCGGACTTGGAGGATCGCAAGGCAGAGTGTCGCGGTCAGGCCCGCGCAGAATACAAAGGCGATAAGCAGACCGTTCGTAAATCGCGCGCGATAGAAGGATCGCCAGCGTTCTTGCGCATAGGCGAGAGCTGTGTCGAACCTGCCGATGACCGCCTCCTCACCCCCGAACGCCTTGACGGTCTCGACATTGAGCAGGCTGTCGGCCAGCGCCGCATTCGCCTCAATCCGAGCTGATGAGATTGCGCGGCTTGCTTGCATGATTGTCCGCGCGCCTGCAGAAAAGACGACCGCATAAGCTAGGGCGCAGGCGCTGAATATGGCCAGGAAAGCAAGGTCAAGCACACGGGCAATGACAAGGCTCATGAGCACGACTTCAATCACGCCCGGTAGGATCGTGAAGAAGGCATGCTGCATCACAAGCCGAACCCCCTGCAGGCCATTCTCGACTGTTTGCGTCAAAGCACCGGTCGACGTCTCACGGTGGAACGAGAGAGGCAGTGCAATCACATGGGCGAACACCTTTCGCCCGAGCTTACGGGCGACTGCCTGGTCGGCGGCCCCGAACAGGAACATCCTGACCTCAGCTGCGATCCGGCTAAGCACCTGCGCGGCCACATAGGATGCCAACAGCGCAGCCAGAATGAGACCCTGCTTCTGCTGAAAGCTATTTGTGCCATGAGCTGAAAGTCCGTCGATCAGGAGCTTAAGTGCGAGAGGCCCCAATGCGCCAAGGACCGACATGCCGACGACGCAGGCCAGCGCGATCAGAATGTTGACAACATCCGCAGCGTCGAGCTCTTTCCGCAGCGCAGGAATGACACGGCCTAGATTGTACCAATTAGCTGGCCGCATGAGGCATCCTAATCAATATTCGGTCTCCTATTTTTCTACCTTAGCATACTTTTTGGCGCAGATATCCTGATCCTCGCATCACGAGAGTTAGTATTGATTATAGTTATACTATTCAGATTGAAACGCCTCGACATACGGTTGGCGGAAAATCCAACATTTCCTCTTATGATTGCATTTTTGCATCCATGCTGCCTGTCTGGCCACGGGAGGCTCAGCGAATGCATATCCGGCACGTCATGGAATTCGGAGACATCCTGATGCGGCACGATTTGACCGCGCACCGACATCCCAGCGACGGGGCATGGGAGTTTGTAGGGCGCAACCAGCGCCCTTCATCGGAACGCGCGCGGCGCTGTCACTTCACCTCAGGTGGTTGGCGACTGTGAGACGAAATCGCCCTCATCAGGCTCCTCGCACGCAAAGAAGTCGGCAAGAGGCACGTCGAGCCGCTTTGCTGCCTCGTACAGCATGCCTGCAGAAATCCGGTTTATGCCGGTCTCGTACTTCTGCAACTGCTGATGCGATATGCCCAGAAGCCCGGCGAGCTCCACAAGCGTCATGCTGCAGGCCTGACGATGCGCCCGCAGATGCGCGGAGACCCGTAAATCCATTTCAGAAGGCGCCCGCGCTGCTCTCGGCCTGCCGCCGGTCATGGCTCGCATCCTCGGGCACCGTAAAGTGAACCGCGATCCACACATCCGGACAGGATTGGTGCATCCTCCGCACTCCCACCTGCATGCCTCATGTCATCGCCCTCATGCATCGCCAGCACCGAGCTTTCCTTCATGAGCCGGGCATCACGAGACTCAACGAGAAACTCGCGTCATGCGGCAAAAGAAACGCGCAGCAACTGGAACGGCAAGGCGATAGTCATGACATCGAATGACCGGGATCACTTGAGGCACCACAATAAGCCACTCCCTCCCCTGCGGACCTCTCAGCAACTGATCGTGGGTCCGTCAATCCGCCCACCTTGCAGCGGTCCAAAATCGATCACGCTTTCGCCCTCAGGCAAGCGGGCACGCCATCGAAGGCGTTCTTCCATAGCCGAATGTGTTACCTATGTGTCCGGTACGTTCCGTGACCTGTGTCTCGAGCCGCTCGCCCACGCACCCGCCGGCAAGGGCCGCTGCCTGTGGAGGCTCTCTGTCCCGCCGGAGGGCCACTTTTTGTAATCCTCCAGTGTGTGAAGGGTATCCGGCATGGGATTTTCGTGAACCGCGCGGGCGCCGCTATGGGCCTGTGTTATATGGATTGCCCACAGCCCCTAGACCAGCAAGCCGCGCCGATGTGCCCGCTCGATCCGCTCCGTATCGCCCTCTGGCATACCTGCTGCCTCGGCATACTGCCGCCGTTGCGCAACAGATTTCGATATTTCGGCCAGGATGGATCGCCCCTCCGGCGGATGTCGACAGGCAGGACAAGTTTGAGCGTTAGATAAACATGTTCTGGAGCGGTCCAGACACAGGAAGGACCGCCCTAGTCATATTTCCGATTGCCCCAGAGGTCATCCGGGCAGTCAAGATTCCAAACTCCCTTTCGCGCAGCGCGGGCTCGTACTTCCGAATCCGCGTAGGCACCCTGGCTGTATTTCGGCCAGTCGCGGGCCCAGCCAGCGCCTACCATGAGGTCGCCGAGGTCGGCGCCGCTTACATTGCACGTGGCGACGGTGCGCTCGTACGAGTCCTTTCCGGTGCTGGTGCAGGTTACGGTTCGGCGACCAATCTGGTCGGACAGGTAAAGCGCCGCCTTCTGGTAGACATTGGTGCCAGCGCAGGTCTTCCCGCGCTCGGGCGAGTCAAATCCCGAGAGGCGGATACGCTGCCCGTGTATCTCGATTGTGTCGCCGTCAATAACGGACGCGACACCGGCAATCCGATCTGAGGGATCGCCCGCCGGGACAGCGCGCCCCGCATCGCCGTTGATCTGTCCGCAGGCGGCAAGGAGCAAGATCATTGAAAAAGTGCCGGTATGCTTCTGTCTCATGGCTCAAGCTGATCATGATTCATGCATTTGCAGAAACGGGTTCACCGGCATGGGATGGGACGATAACAGGAGCGGACAATATGGGCCGCCTCCCTTGCCAAGATGGATCCGGGTTCCGGCCGCCATACTATTTGCCGGCTTTCTCGCCTTGCGCGTGTTGGGTCCCGTTTGAGCTGTCAGCCAGGCGGCATCTGGTCGAGGAAGGATGCACGCCTGAGGCTTCCCCCAGCGTCACATCTGGCCGTGCAACTGGCCTGTGCTAGTCTTCGGTAAAATCGAGGAAACGCCCCCATGCTGCAGAAAACATACGAAGCCTTCACCGTCGAGATCAATGACAAGGTCGCCCACATCAAGATGAACCGCCCCGAGGCGATGAACACGATGAACAAGGCGTTCTGGAACGAATTGCCCGCCATTGTCCGCGATATCGATATGAATGCGCGTGCCCGCTGCATCGTCATCTCGTCCACCGGCAAGCATTTCTCGGCCGGCATGGACCTGGCCGTCTTCGGCTCAGGCGAGGGTGGCGGAAAGGTCGATCGCTACGTCGCAGCCGAAGCCTTCCGCTCCAATATCCGCCAGATCCAGTCCAGCTTCAATGCGCTGGAAGAGGCCCGCGTGCCGGTTCTCTTCGCCCTTCAGGGCGGCGTCATCGGCGGCGCCATCGACATGATCTCCGCCGGCGACATTCGCTGGTGCACGAAGGACGCCTTCTTCACGATCATGGAAACCAATATCGCGATGACCGCCGATGTCGGCACATTCCCGCGCCTGCAGCGCTACATCCCCGAAGGCTGGGTCAAGGAAATGGCCTATACGGGCCGTCGCATCGATTCCGCCAAAGCCAAGGAAATCGGCTTAGTGAACGACGTTTTCGATACGCATGAAGAAGTGCTGGCGCATGTTCTGGCGACGGCGAAAGAGATCGCGTCGAAAGACCCGCTGACGGTGACCGGCTGCAAGACGCTGATCAATTACGGGCGCGACCACAACACGGCCGACACGCTCGATTATATCGGTGTGTGGAATGCCGGCATGATCCCGCCGCCACACATGCAGGAAGCCTTCGCGGCACGCGCCGAAAAGCGCGACCCGGAATTCCCGGACCTGATGAAACTGCGCGATACGCCGATGTAGGCTTAGGCCGAAACAATCCGGTAAACGGCTGTCGCGGTCATCACGGTCTCGTCGCCGCACGTAGCCGAGCCGCCGGTGAACAGCACTGTGCGGGTCTTGCGGTCGACCCGGGCATTGAACACTGGCGTTCCGGCCACGTCAGCACCAGTGACGTCGATTGTCACGGAGACGAGTTCCACCTTGTCCGGGGCACAACGCGTTTCGGCGTCGGCGCGGATCGCAGCCATCAGGTCCAGTGCCAGTGCTTCGTCGGCGCGCAGTCCGGTGTCGGTTCGCATTTCGTATCCTCGTTCAATTCAGCTGGCACCGCTGTAGCCACACGCGCGGACAAAGAAAAGAGCACGGCCCTGGCAAGCGGGTCGGGACAAGCGTGGCAGGAATCAAAAAAGCCGCCCTGTCAGGCGGCTTTGTTTGTTCGGTGCGAGTCCGGAGTGCAGGTCAGGCCGCTTTGGCCGCGCTGATTTCCGCATCCATGTCATGGCCGATCAGGTCGCCCAGATGCCCGAAGCCTGCCATGTCGTAATGCTCTTCCATGAAGGTCGAGATCGATGGCAGCAGGTGGCCAATCGCCTTGTGGTCCAGGCCGATCGTATGAAGCGAGCCGATCATGGTCTGTGCGACGACGCGTTTGCCGCCGGGAGTCTGCTCGATAAGGCGGGCAATGATTCCTGTGGCGGCGCCGAACTCTGAGCCCGTGCGGGCTGCGAGTGCCCGAGCGCCGGGAATGGCCTTGAACATTGCCGGTGCGAAGGATGAAGCCTGTCGCTCAGCTGAATTCAACACAATCCCCAGCGCCGTCTTGGCAGTAGGTTCCGAGAGTCCATTGATTTTAGCGATGTGCGCAATGAGAACATTCAGCATTAGCGTGGCACTCCTAGGATTAATGGCTCCGGAACCCCCATTAACCTCCCACATGCTTTCCGTTTCGTTACCGCGCACCATCGCAAACAGCCAGATTTGCGATTTAACGTTAAGCGCTGTTAGGTCGGGGTAAACAGGAGCGTGATTTGTGTTTACGCACTGTCCACAGATCGCAATCAGACTGAACAAAAACAAGGCACTTCCAATGATCAAGATCGGAATCCTCGGCGCGGCAAAAATTGCACCGCCTGCGCTCATAAACCCGGCCCGGCTGCGCGACGATTGCGAAGTCGTCGCCGTTGCCGCGCGCGACAGGGCGCGCGCCCGGTCGTGGGCCGATGAAAACAACATTCGCGATATTGCCGATTCCTACGAAGCCCTGATCGCGCGGGACGATATCGACCTCATCTACAATGCCCTGCCGCCGCACCGTCATGCCGACCTCACCATCGCCGCGCTCGAAGCCGGCAAGGCCGTGCTCTGCGAGAAACCGTTCGCCATGAATGCGATCGAAGCAGCCCGCATGGTCGACGCCGCAAAGCGCACCGGACGCGTGCTTGTCGAAGCGTTCCATTATCGCTTCCACCCGGCCTTCCAGCGCGTCTTCGATATCGTGCGCAGCGGACGGCTTGGCATGATCCGCCGGGTCGATGCCGCCTTTGACGTGACGATCCCCTACAGGCCGGGCGAGTTACGCCACACGCTGGAGGTGGGCGGCGGCGCGCTGATGGACCTCGGCTGCTATCCCGTCCACTGGGTGCGCACGCTGGTCGGCACCGAGCCCGAGATCGTCTCAGCGACCTCCCATTGCGACCGCCCGGGCGTCGATACAAGCATGGCCGCAGAACTGCGCTTTCCGGGCGGAGAAACCGGATCTATCCACACGACGATGGCACCGGATACAAAGTTTGATGCGTGGATAAGGGTCGAGGGCTCGCTGGGCCAGCTAGAGATCAAAAACCCGATCCACCCCCATCGCGGCCACATGATCACCACCATGATCGACGGCGACAACCGCACCCTTACGGCCCCCGGCCAGACCACTTACGACCACCAGCTCGGTCACGTCCTGGACGTGCTGGCGCGACGCACGCATGCGCTCACCGGCGGCCGGGATGCTGTCGGAAACATGGCCGCAATCGACGCGATCTATCGCGCGGCCGGCCTGTCGCCACGCGGGCTCTGATCAGGCAGCGCTCGCCTGCGCCATGCTGATCCAGCCTTCGACTTCCTGTTCCTCGAACTCCGCATCTTCCCACAGCACCCGATCACCCTGCGGCGTCGTCAGGAAGTCCATCGCCGACAGGAAAACATCCCGGGCCGAGGCAGCCGCAAGGTCAGCTGCGTTGCGTATTCCGGCGCCCACGAGGATTTGCGTATCATGCACGCGCAGGCCCGGCACATCCATCATCAGGCGCGACTGGTCCTGCCAGTCTGTCAGCGCCTCCGCATCAATGTGGCGGGCGTTCAGCAGATGCACGGTCTCATCGATATCGCAGTCCAGCAGGTCGCCGACATTCATGATCCCGACTTTTCCAAGACGTCGCGCCGTCTTGCGGCCAACGGACGGTGCATCCACGACCGGCGATTCCCGCGTCAGGGCACCGTGACCGCCAATGGATTCGACGGGCGCTGATTCAGGTTCAGCCTCTGAGACGGACACAGCCTCCGGCTTGGGCGCTTCCTTGACCGGTACAGGCTGGGGCGCCGGCTTTGGGTCTGGCTTCGCAGCGGCTTTGACCTCGGGCACAGGCGCGGGTTTCGGCTTTGCTTCCGGTTTCAGTGCCGGCTTTTCGCTCTTGATCACCGGCGCCTCATCCAAGGGCTTCACCCGTGCGCTGCCAAGCGGCGCGAGCTCCTGCGCGTCGAGCTGTTTCAGCGGCACACGCAGCACCTGTTTCGCATGCAGCTTGCGGATCGCCTTGTCGTCGTCGGGCAGCGTCTTGACCACTTTGCCGGTCTTCTGGAACTCGGCATACATGCGCTCGACCTGGCGGCGGTCATCCACATCCGCGATTTTCCGCGACAACTTGCGAAGCGGAATATCCAGCGTCTCGATATAGCCCTGGATCGTCAGGTTCACCTTGGGCGGCGCCACGGCCGCCTCCTGGATGGCGCGCGACATCAGCGTCGCCATGCCCGCCGTTGCATAGGCGACAAGGTCGGCGACGATCTCCAGCATGGTCTCGTCGAGCCCCGCTGGCGGATCCTTCACGCCAACATCGAGATCGTAGTGATCAATGAACGTCTGGTAATGCGGGTGCGACCGCTCGGCGCCTGCCCGCACCATGTCGGACACGAAGCCCACGCCATCCGGCACCTCGATATCTGGATAGCCACTGGCCTCGATGCGCGCCGTGATTTCTGTATTGGACCTGGCGATACTCCATTCAACAGCGCGGTGGATGGCGCCCTCCTCCTCGGTCTGGCCGGTATGGAAGGGCTGCAGCGGATCGGCATAGTAATGGCTCAGGACGCCCAGCGCATAGGCTGCCTCGCTCCACTTCTTGCGCGAAAGCAGGTCGACGGCCGTGGCATACCATTCAGTGGCCTTGTCACGCGCGCCGCCCCACTCGCCTTCGGAAATGTGCAGGACGTGATTGCGGAAATCCTTGAAGGTCGTGTCCGGCGCCTTGGCCCCCTTCAGCAGGTGCTCATGGTGCACCAGGAACAGCGACTTCCACTTCCCGGCCTCATCCGCGCCAATCAGGTCGAGCGCATTGAACGCGATATGGTGATGTGTCGACGTGCAACGGTGCGCACGGATCACCCGTTCGAGCAGGGACATGGCGGGAACTCCAGAATGGTGAATCTTTCACCGACTCTGCCCCCACGAAAGTTACCGCGAAATTAACCCTTTGCCGCCCGGCGGGGATTTGCCTCCCGCCGGGTGCAATTTGGCGCCTACCGAACCGCAAAATCCGTTGGTTCCGTGCTCTTGCCCTTGGCGTCTTTTTCGCCGCGGGGCTGGCCGTGTTTCTGCGCGCCCATGAACCCGAAAAGGTGCCCGGCGACCTTGCGCATCTGGATCTCTTCAGACCCCTCGGTGATGCGATAGCGGCGGTGGTGGCGATAGATGTGCTCGAACGGCGTGTGGCGGGAATAACCCATGCCACCATGGATCTGCATCGCCCGGTCGGCGGCGTTGCAGCAGAGCCGGTTAGCGCGATAGTTGCACATCGACACCTTGTCCGACAGCTTGATCGCAACTTCCGGCTTGGACATCTGATCCATTTCCCACGCCGTCTTGAAGATCAGCAGACGGAGCATCTCGGCTTCCGATGAGAGCTCCACGATGGGGAACTGGATCGCCTGGTTGGTCGACAGTTTCTTGCCGAACGGCGCGCGCGTGTTGGCATAGTCGATCGACTCGTCGATGCAGAAGAGGGCGGCGCCAACCGAGCTGGCAGCCTGGCGAATGCGATTCTCGTGCACGAAATGCTGGGCCAGTGCGAGGCCACCTTCCGGCGGGCCGAACACGGCGCTGTCGGGCACCCAGACATCCTTGATGGTCAGGCGCGGGTGATCGGTCGGCATGTTGAACGTCCACATGTATTCGAGGATCTCGATGCCCGGATCGTCCGCCGGCACGAGCAGGCAGGTAATGCCGCGCGCATCGCCGTCCTCGCCGCTGGTGCGGACAAAGCACATCATGTGCGTGGCGTGGTGCATGCCCGTGATCCACATCTTCTCGCCATTGATCAGCCAACCATCCTTGCCGTCTTTCTTGTGGCGAACGGCGCGGGTTTCCATGTGCGTCGCGTCAGAGCCGTGATTGGGCTCGGTCAGGCCGAACGTCGCGCGGAACTTGCCCTCAAGGGCTGCCGTCGCGAGGTGCTTCTGGTCTTCGCGGGCAAAGTCGCGCAGCATCAGGATCTGCGGCATGTTGCCGACGATGGAATGCTCGTTCTGCAAATCATTGTGCAGGCCGAGCCCTTTGCGCGCGAGATGTTCGCGGATGATCGCCATGGCCAGGTTGGATCCATTCTGGCCGCCATATTCCTTCGGCAAGCCATACCGCAAGTGTCCTGCTTCATCCGCGAGACGCCTCGCCTTGCCCAGCAGCTCTTCCCATTCCTTGCGCGGCAGTCCCTGATTCTCAAAATCGGTGCGCGCCCATTCGCGGCGATGGTCGAAGAAGCGGATATTATCATCCTGCTGTTCAAGCGGCTTGATCGTGTCCTCGATGAACTGGTCGAGCACGACCAGGTAATCGGCGATATCCTGCGGAATATTAAAGTCCATGATGTCTCTCTCCCGGGCGCATGCCTCTATTCTTGCGGCCACTCTAACTCAGGCACCGGCGGGAGCAATTTGTGTCGTCGGGGCAACCGCGAAAGAGATAGATTTCCGGTCGGGGAATTCGAGTAATTCTGCATTCTGAACACTTGACCAAATATTCAGCGTTTGATAGTCATTAACGTGAAGGGGGAGTTTGCCCTTTCTCCACCGCGTTGCACGCTCATCATGAACCCCGAACGAAAGGCACTCTCCCATGCTACGTTCCGCCCTTATCAGCGCCGCTGCCCTAGCGCTCGCTGCTCCTGCCCTCGCTGGCACATACGTTTTCGAAACGGCTGCCCCTGTTGCCGACAAGCGTGTCATCGCCGAGAGCGTTGTCTGGACCTGCGAAGGCACGACCTGCGTCGGCGATCTCGACCGCAAGAAGCCGTCCCTCCGCATCTGCAAGAAGATTGCCAAGGAAGTCGGAATCGTCACCGCCCTGCGCAACGACGAGTCCGAACTGACAGCCGACGAAATCGAAGCCTGTAAGGCCTCGGCGAAGAGCTAACTCTCTCTCTTCACGTTGAAGAGCCTCTCCTCGGGCCGCCACGGGAAACCGGGGCGGCCGCTTTTTTGGGGCCTGTATCAGGCCGCCGGTTCAATCGGCTGCCAGAGCTCCACTTTCCGGCCGTCTGGGTCCATGATCCAGGCAAAATGGCCATAGCTCTCGCTCATGGGCTCACCCTCGAGGTCCACACCCTCCGCCTTCACCCGCTCCAGCACGCCAGGCAGGTCGTCGACCATGAGATTCATCATGAAGTCACTGCCTGAAGGCTTGAAATAGTCACTCTCTCCCTTGAACGGCGCCCAGATGGTCTGGGCAGCCTTGGGAAAGACGCCTGCCGCGCCGGCATGGCTGAAGCTGCTGCCACCGAAATCGTCGATCTCGATACCGAGCACCCGCGTATACCAGGAACGTGTCGCATCAACGTCCTGGCACAGGAAAAACAACCCTCCCAGGCCGATCACCTTTGCCATTTCACGTCTCCTCTTCAGATATCCGCGATAGCTTCGGCGAGCAGGTCACGCACCTCACCAGCAACGCGCTTGAGTTCGATATTGCCGATCGCCTGCATCGATGCCACTGGATCAATGGCGCTCACTTCGACAGCGTCGCCGACCTGCCTTATGATGACATTGCAGGGCAGCATCGCACCGACGCGCGGCTCCATCCCGATGGCCTGGTATGCCATCTGCGGATTGCAGGCGCCCAGAATACGGTAAGGTGGCATGTCGACATCCAGCTTCTTCTTCATCGTGGCAGTGACGTCGATCTCCGTCAGCACACCGAACCCCTTGCCCGCGAGGGCAGCGCGCGTGCGTTGGTCAACTTCATCAAAGCTTGCTGCTGCGATGGTCCGGTTGATCGTGTATGGCATGGCTTTCTCCAAAGGGTGTTTCCGGTTCGGTTCGAACCATAGCACCTACCATCCTATCATACTTGCCGGACGGTATAAGCGCGCCATCGCAAAGGCGTCCCTGTTGGCATTCACCGCGCCCTAACGCATGGTAGATTGAGAAGCACAGCAGAGGACTCCCCATGCCCCTCGACGCCAAACGCACACCGGATGCCCGTTTCGATAACCTGCCCGGCTACGATTATGCGCCGCACTATGTCGACGACCTGCCGGGCTATGAAGGCCTGCGGGTCCACTATGTGGATGAAGGCCCGCAGGACGCCGTCCGCACCTATCTCTGCCTGCACGGCGAGCCGACCTGGGCCTACCTCTACCGCAAGATGATTCCCGTCTTCCTCGACAGCGGCGCACGGGTCATCGCACCTGACTGGCTAGGCTTCGGTCGGTCCGACAAGCCCACCGATGATGCGGTCTACACATTCAGCTTTCATCGCAACATGATGCTGGAACTGATCAAGCGACTGGACCTGAAGAATGTCACGCTCGTCTGCCAGGACTGGGGCGGCCTGCTGGGCCTGACAATCCCGATGGACATGCCCGACACGTTCGAACGCCTGATCGTCATGAACACAGCCATCGCCACCGGCGTATCCCCTGGCGCCGGTTTCGACCAGTGGAAGGCCTATGTGCGCACCCAGCCCGATATGGACGTCGCGGCCCTGATGAAGCGCGGCACGCCGATCCTGTCCGATGCGGAAGCGGCTGCCTATGGCGCGCCCTTCCCGGACGCGACCTACAAGGCTGGTGTGCGCACCTTCCCGGAACTGGTCATGGTTGCGCCCAGCATGGAAGGCGTCGATATTTCCAAAAGGGCCGCGCTCTGGTGGACGAATGACTGGTCGGGTGACAGTTTCATGGCCATCGGCGCGCAGGACCCGGTGCTCGGCCCGCCGCAAATGGAACAGCTGCGCAAGACAATCCGCAACTGCCCGGAACCGATGATCGTTGCCGATGGTGGCCACTTCGTCCAGGAATGGGGCGAACCCGTCGCGCTGGCGGCACTGCAATCCTTTGGGGAGCTCTAGCGCCATGATGGACGTCTTCGCCGCATTCAATGCAGACGTGGCCACGCAGTCGCAATGGATCCAGGTCTGGCTCAATATCCTGGTCGGGGTTCTGGCCCTATCGATCCCGTTCAGCTTCGTGCGGGTGGAAGCACGCTGGACCCTGCTTGGCTTGGTGGCCGGCGCAGGTGGAGTCATGCTTCTTTACAGCCAGTTCGGCTACAGTCGCATTCTCGGCCTCGGCCATGTGGTCGCCTGGACGCCGCTTGTCGTCTACCTGCTTGCACGCCGCGCAAGCTGGCAGGTTGCGAGCACATGGGCCGGAAAATGGATTGTCGCGGCGGTCGCAGTCCTGCTCGTGTCGCTGGCCTTCGACTATGTCGACGTGATCCGCTGGCTGCTGGGAGAGCGCGCATGACGGCTTATCCTGAAGCCGGTTGCGGCGCTGCCATTTTCGACGAGAAAGGCCAGTTATTGCTCATCCAGCGCCTTACCGAACCGGAAGCCGGCGCGTGGGGCCTGCCGGGCGGCAAGATCGACTTCGGTGAACCGGCGCGCGAAACAGCCCGGCGGGAAGTTGCCGAAGAGCTGGGGATCGCCATCGATGTCACTGGCCTCGCCTGCATCGCGGAAATCCTCGACGGCGGCGATGGTCGCCACTGGGTCTCGCCGATTTTCTACGCGCGCGTCGTTTCCGGCACACCCCGCCTGATGGAGCCTGAAAAGCATGGCGGTTTTGGCTGGTACCCCCTTGACGCCCTGCCCACGCCCCTCACCACTCCCACGCACGCCCTGCTCGGCACGCTCAAAACTACACCTGTCCCCTCGCCCACCGCCTGAATTCTGCTAAGAAGCGGCATGAAAAAACTGCGATTCCTGTTGGTGCGGCTGCTGGTTGCGGACCTCCTGGCAACACTCGTCTTTTTCGGCCTGACCCGTTTTGTCGACCAGACCGGAAAGATCACCCATGGTGCAGGCGTTGTTTTCTATTCTGACTCGGCAAGGGAAGCTGACGCGCGCATCGACAAGGGCATCGCCCTGCTTGAGGCGGGCAAGGTCGACCGGCTGGTCATGGTCGGCGGGCATCGCCCGCAGGAAGGTATCGTCGGGAGCCAGGACATGGCGCTCACCGCCATCCGCCGGTCCGGCTATGGCGCCCGGATCATGGCTGACGTCTCATCGCGCGACACGATCTCCGGACTTCAGACACTCGCCAGCCAGCCCGGGTTGAGCGATGCCGAACAACTCGTGTTCGTCTCCAATTGCATGCACCTGCTACGCGCGAAGATCATCTATCATTCGGTCACACAAGGCGGCCCGAGAGCCCGCACAGCCTGTGCGAAGGCCAGCCTGAATCCAGTCGATATCTGGAAACGCGCGCATTATGAGGTGGGCGCATGGGTGGTGTACGCCCTGCCTGAATCATGGCGCGACGTCGTGCTGGATCGACTGCGTGGCAAGCCCTCGACCGAGTGATCGCGACAGGCAAATCCGTCTCGAATTCAACATGTTAGCGCTAAAACTGTTTCAAACTGTCCATGTCGTGGGCATGAATGTTGCAAATTTCTGGTCCGTGCCATTTAGTGGCCCAATCCAATTCGCCAGAGCGTCGAACAAAATTCCGAGGAAAACATGAGCGATACCGTAGCCATTCTTGCAGAATTGGGCGTGAGCCCGAAATCCGTCCGGAAGAACTGGAAGGAACCACGACTGTACGAAACGTCTGTTGCGAACGGAGAATCCCGCGTCGCAAATGGCGGCGCACTCGTCGTCGAAACCGGACAGCACACGGGCCGCTCAGCCAAAGACAAATTCACCGTCCGCGACGCAACCACCGAGAAGACCGTCTGGTGGGACAATAATACCTCGATGACGCCGGCGCATTTCGACGCGCTGCTCGCAGATTTCACAACGCACCTCGCAAATCAGGACGTCTTCGTTCAGGAACTGTTTGGCGGCGCTGACCCTGATCACCGCCTGTCCGTCACCGTCGTTACTGAATTCGCCTGGCATTCGCTGTTCATTCGCCACCTCCTCCGCCTCCCAACGGATGCAGAATACACAAACTTCAAGTCCGAATTCACGATCATCAATTGCCCGAGCTTCCGCGCCGATCCGGCACGCCACGGGACCCGATCGGAAACCGTCATCGCCGTGAACTTTGCCAAGCGCATGGTCCTGATCGGCGGCACGTCCTATGCAGGTGAGACCAAGAAGTCGGTTTTCACCGCGCTCAACTATTACCTGCCGACCAAGGGCGTCATGCCAATGCACTGCTCGGTGAACACGTCCGAGAAAGATGACGCGGCAATCTTCTTCGGCCTCTCGGGCACCGGCAAGACGACCCTGTCTGCCGATGCCAGCCGCATCCTGATCGGTGACGACGAGCATGGCTGGTCGGAAAACGGCCTCTTCAACTTCGAAGGCGGCTGCTACGCCAAGATGATCAAGCTTTCGCCGGAAGCCGAGCCTGAAATCTACGCGACCACCAAACAATGGGGTACCGTGCTCGAAAACGTCGTGATGGACCCGGTCACACGCGACCTCGATCTCGACGATGGCACGCTCGCCGAAAATTCGCGCGGCGCCTATCCGATCTCGGCGATCCCGAACGCGTCGGAATCGGGCCGCTGCGGCCAGCCGAAAAACCTGGTCATGCTCACCGCCGATGCCTTCGGCGTGATGCCCCCCATCGCCAAGCTCACACCGGCGCAGGCCATGTACCATTTCCTGTCCGGCTATACCGCCAAGGTCGCCGGCACCGAAAAGGGCGTCACGGAGCCGACCGCCACTTTCTCCACCTGCTTTGGCGGGCCGTTCATGCCACGCCATCCGTCCGAGTACGGTAACCTGTTGCGGGACCTGATCGGCAAGTATGACGTCGATTGCTGGCTGGTCTCGACCGGCTGGACCGGCGGCCCCTACGGACAAGGCAACCGCATGCCCATCAAGGCGACACGCGCCCTTCTCAATGCCGCTCTCGACGGTTCGCTGAACAAGGCGACGTTCCGCAAGGATGAAACTTTCGGATTCCTGGTGCCAACCGCCCTTTCCGGCGTCGATGCCAAAATTCTCGATCCGCGCTCGACCTGGGCCGATCCGGTCGCCTACGACCGCCAGGCCGCGAAGCTCGCTGACATGTTCGTGGCAAACTTTGCCAAGTTCGAGACCTATGTCGACGAATCGGTGCGGGACAGTGCCCCAAAGGCGAAAACACCTGCCTGACGCTGCGGTTTCCTGACGCTGACGTTAAGGGAAGGCTGGCGCCGCGCGCGCCAGCCCGTTAGTGTGCGCCGCAACATTCGAAAATCTCTGCAAAAACTCTGGAGGAATACCAAATGCGTGAAGCCGTTATCGTATCTTATGCCCGTACCGGCATGGCCAAGACCGGACGGGGGTCGCTCAACGACACCCATGGTATCACGATGGCCGGTCACGCCATCAAGAGCGCGCTCGAGCGCGGCGGCATTGAAGCGGCTGCTGTCGAAGACGTGTTCCTCGGCACCGCCCAGCCTGAAGGCGCCACCGGTCACAACGTCGCTCGCAATGCCGCGCTCTGGGCCGGCTGCCCGTCGACTACGTCCGGTGCCACGATCAACCGTTTCTGCTCGTCGGGCCTGCAGGCCATCGCCAATGCCTCGCACACGATCATCAATGAAGGTGCAGCTGTCACCGTCGGTGGCGGCGTCGAGAGCCTCTCGCTGGTTTCCCGCTCTGGCCACATGAACCTCTTCCGCTACACCGAAGACGAACTGATGAAGAAATGGCCTGCGATCTGGATGTCCATGATCGAAACGGCAGAAATCGTCGCCGACCGCTACGGCGTGTCGCGCGAAGACCAGGATCGCTACTCTGCCGAGAGCCAGCGTCGCACCGCCGAATTCCAGCAGAATGGCTACATGGCCGAGGAAATCTCGCCGCTGAAAACGCGGATGAAACTCGTCAACAAGGAAACCGGCGAAGAAACCTTCCAGGACGTCGTCTGCGACAAGGATGAGTGCAATCGCCCCGGCACGACCTATGAAACGCTCGCTGGACTCAAGCCTGTTTTTTCCGGCGGCATGGTCGTCAAGGAAGGCAAGTATGTCACCGCCGGCAACGCGTCACAGCTTTCCGACGGTGCCGCAGCCGTGGTCGTCATGGAAGCCAAGGAAGCTGCCAAGCGCGGCCTTGCGCCACTCGGTCGTTTCGCCGGCTTCAACGTTGCGGGTTGCGATCCTGACGAAATGGGCATCGGCCCTGTCTTCGCCATCCCGCGCCTGCTCGAGCGTCACGGCCTGACAGTCGACGATATTGATCTGTGGGAGCTCAACGAAGCCTTCGCATCGCAGTGCCTCTACAGCCGCGACCGCCTTGGCATCGATCCTGAGAAATTCAACGTCAATGGCGGCTCAATCTCGATCGGTCACCCGTTCGGCATGACCGGCGCGCGCTGCACCGGCTCGGTCCTGCTCGAAGGCAAGCGTCGCGGTGCCAAATGGGGTGTTGTCTCCATGTGTATCGGTGGCGGCATGGGCGCAGCCGGCCTGTTCGAAATCTACAGCTAGGCCTCTTTCGCCTCGCAGATATTCCAGAACGCCCCGGTCTCATCGACCGGGGCGTTTTTTTGTCCACTGATCGGAACGACACGTTTTGTGCACTTGTGTGACTCTTTTACGAAAGCGTCACAAAAGCGATATGCGATCGACACAAAACATCCATAAAGCCCACGTCCAGTATCCAAATGGAGATTCGAAATGGGCAAGTTCAAATTATCTGGCGCCGTCTCCGCGATTGTCGCGATCACCGCCTGTCCTGTCCTGCCTGCCATGGCGGACAATCCGCTGGACCTGAAACTCTCGGGTCGCATCCTGTATGACTATACTCAGGCAGAGGCCGACACAGCCGCTCTCGATGTCGACGAGACAGAATTGCGCAGCGCCCGCCTCGCTCTTTCCGGCAAAACAGGAATCGTTTCCTTCAAGGCTGAACTCGAAACCGATGAAGCAGGCGATATCGCCGCAACTGATGTCTATGCCGATTTCGCGCCCGCTGGCACCAAATGGAAGATCCGCGTTGGCCAGTTCAAGACCCCCAACTCCCTGGAAGAGCTGACCTCCGGCCGCTTCATCACATTCGCTGAACGCGCCGCCTTCACCGATGCCTTCGCGTTCGACCGCCGCTTCGGCATCGCCGCTCATACCAAGGGCACGAACTGGACCTTCATGGCAGGCGCCTTCGGCGGCAGCCTGAACGATACTCCCTTGCAGGAAGGCATGGCCCTTGCGGCACGCGGCACGTTCACGCCGGTTCAGAACGAGGACATGATTGTCCATCTCGGCACCTCGGTCCGCTACCGCGAGAAAGGCGACGACCAGTCGAACCTGCGCTATCGCCAGCGTCCCTTCACCCACATTCCGGGCCGTATCGTCTCGACCGGGTCGGTCGGCGAGTCCGACACACTGCTCGGCCTGGAAGCGGCCATGTTGCGCGGCCCCCTCTGGGTCAGTTCGGAATATGCCATCCTGTCGTCCGACCTCACGGCAGGCGGCAGCGCGACCTTTGGCGGCGGCTCGATCGAGGCCGGCTATTTCTTTGGCGGGCGGCGCACCTACAAGGACGGCAAGTTCGATCGCCCGAAGGTCGACAACCCTGTCACCGAAGGCGGCCATGGCGCGCTCGCTGTATCTGCGTCGTTTGACACGGTCGACCTGTCTGATTCCGGCGTTGACGGCGGCTCGCTGGACACGGCCCTGCTCGGCCTGTCTTGGTATCCGACGTCAAAAACCCGTATCGGGCTCAGCCTGTTCCAGTCGGATGCCAGCCTCGGAACAACGACTTCCGGTCTCGACCCGGCCTTTGCCGCCGCCGTCCTCGCCAACCAGTCCAGCGACACGGTCACAGGCTTCACCCTCCGCCTCCAGGCCGATTTCTAGGCATTGAAAAAGCCCCCGACGAGATGGTCGGGGGCTTCTTTCGTCGTCAGAAAACTGAAATCTAGAACGTAACCGACAACGTCGCCTGAACTGTCCGCGGATTGAGCGGACGGAAGAAGGCGTTACCAGCTCCGGTTGTCGTGAACGTGAAGGCCAACGTGTCTTCGTCGAAAATATTGTCGACGTTCAGGCGCAAGTCGACGTTTTCCGGCAGGCCGAAATTGTTCGGGCCACCCAGATCAACATAAGCACTCCAGAGGAAGTAGCCTTCCATCTTGTTGCCCGGACGGGTTGCCGCCTCCTGGAAATCCGCATAGCGCTCACCTGTATACTTGGTCGACAGATTGGCCACGAGCCATTCCGTCGGCTCGTACGTCACACCGCCACTGAATATCCATTCCGGGCTGTCGGCCAGGAGACTGCCAGCCGGGTTGCCGAGAAAGGCATCGTCATTGGTCGCATTATTGTACGTAAGGTTGATGTCACCATAGAGCTTGCGATCGAATACTTCCGGCTGCCACACCCCCGACAATTCAACACCATAAGCTGTCGTCGATCCGGCATTTACCGAGAATCCTTCAGGCTGCAGTGTGGCCGGGTTGATCACGTTGCCCGAAACGAGACGATTGTCGAAAGCCGTATAGAAGGCCGCAATCGCACCGTTGAAGGTCGGACGGTTGGTCCGGAAACCAATCTCGTAATTCGTCGACTCTTCTGCGTCCGGTGCCGGGGCTGCAAAGCTCGTCGCCGTCGAGAAAATGTCGTCTGCTCCACGTGGAAGGGCATAGTTTTTGGAGAAAGATGCGAAGACCTGATCGGTATCGCTCAGGTCGTACACTGCACCAATATTCGGCATGGCGTCGCTCGAATAATTCGCTGAAATGCTTTGCGGTCCGTAGCCCGGGAGCGTGTCGCCCCCACCTGGACCGCCCACCCGTATGGCGTAATCATTGAAGTCACGATAGCCATCCAGCGAGTAATCGATGTCCAGCAGCTTGAGGCCAAGCTCGATGTTCAGCTGGTCATCCATCAGGCTGATCGTATCTTTGAGATAGTATTGCATCGTCTCCCGCACAGACGTGTAGTCCCGGCGGAAATAGGCAACTTCGTCGAAGAGCACCGCGCCATCCGTGCTGCCATCGGCATTATTGTAGCGGGTCTGCGTACGGTGATAATCCTCATCTTCATACCAGCCGCCAAATTCAACCGTATGATTGGCGAGTTCCCACGCAAATCCGAGCACCGCGCCTTTACGCGTCCCGCCAACACCGGAGAAGCCATATTGGACGCCCCGCGGATAGGTGACCGGCAAACCAACTTCGACCTGGTCCAGATAGCGTCCTTCGGTATTGCCGAAACCATCGGGCGAAACACCGAAACCATCCTTGTCTTCGTAATAGGCTGTTACCTTGGTGCTCAAGCCTTCGAACAGGTCCGACTCAAAGTTCAGCGCATACAGGCTGTCCTGCCGGATATTCACACGGTCCTGATAGTAGCCTGTGCAACCGCCACCCGTTAGCAGCGGAACATAGTCGTTACTGTCGATCGTGCCATTATTGTCGAAGTCCACACTGACTGGGGAAATACAGCCTGCTGGCAGGGTTTCTGAGTAGCCGGCATCCGTGCCTGACGCGTCAAATCCTGCGCGGGAGTTTGATGGAGAATCATAATCGAAGAAATCGTTCGAGACATAACTTGCCTGGACAAAGGTATCTGAATCGAATTCGTAGCGCGCCTTCGCTTCGATATGTTCCCGGTCGATCGTGCCCGGCCCGCGCCACAAGTTGCTGTCCGTCTTGGAACGGCTGACATAAGCCGAGAAGCCATTGATATCGCCGGTTTCAAGTTTCACGAACGAGCGCTGAAGATCATCATCGCCAAGTGTATAGGAGATGATGCCGCCCGCCTCATCGGACGGCATGATCGTATTGTAGGAAACAATCGGCCCCAACGAAGCATAGCTGGGAAGAGACACATCGCCGGCGCCGGGCGATGCGACCACCGATCCCAGGTTTTCATTGTCGACATAGCGGAAGATCGGGCTGCCGCCGAAGGCATCGGAACGCCCCATCGGAACGCCGTCCAGCACGAAACCAATCTGCTGCAGGTTGAACGCCCTTACAGTGACGGAGTTGCCGAACTCATAGAGGCCAAGCGCCCCATCTGTCTGCACGTTGAATCCCGGGAGGGATTCCAGCATCTTCAGGCCCGAAATGCCTGCAGGTGCTGAAAGCAGCTCCTCACGCGTGACTGCCACCGTGTTCGAGGCCTGATCCTGACCAATGGCAATGTCGGTTTGTGATGTGCGCCGGCCCTGCACCACGACGGTCTCATATCGCGCTTCTTCCTCGTCAGTCGCTTCCTGAGCATTTGCTGGAAGCACGAAGCTCGCACTTCCCAGCAAGGCACAAGCTGCGAGCGACGCGCGCCGTCCATTTCGTCGGTAAAAACTCTGCATCAAATGGGTCTCCTGATTTCAACATCTGCAATGGTTCGATCAGGATTGGTCCACGCGGCCACATCGTGAACTCAAACCGGAGTCACATGACTTTATTTTAGCTGTTTGACCGGAATTGATGCACCGCAACATACCGTCGATTAAATCCCGTCCATGTTCGGCAATGACGTGGCGCAAAATCTCCCAAAGCGACCGCCCACAAAAAATCCAATTCTTTCATGTATTTGCCGCCAATGATTGAAGTTGGTTCGCCTAAGCATAGGTGTCGCTTGTGCCTGCCTCACAGCGCAGACTAGAGTAAGGGCAGAATGCGCACCGCATGTGTGGCATCAACTCAGTATCTTTGCAGAGGATGGCCTGCTCCATGATTCGAACACTCTCCCTTGGTGCCTTGGCACTCGTGCTCGCAGCTTGTTCGGCAGAAAAGGCTCCCAGCCCGCAGGCCGAGACGTCGACGGGTCCCATCGGAATCATCACTGCAAACCCGCCGCCGGCCTCAACCGAGGAAGATTCCGAGAAGGATGTGATAGGCGACGCGCACGACCGTCCAATTGAATACGGACTACTTGGCCAGCCTTTGCCGCACTTCACCGCCACGATGGCTGACGGCCAGGCATTCGACTCATCCGTCCTCAATCGCTGGATGGTGATTCAGGTCTGGGGCGTCTGGTGTGGTGACAGCAAGCGCGATGCGCCCTACGCAGCAGCCCTTGCGACGGCAATCGAACAGGATCCGGACCTCTATTTCCTGTCCATCCACGTGCCGCAAAATGCGGAAAGCACAAGCGACGAGGACATGTATGGCACGTACGGGTCCGTCGAGGGCTTTTTTGCCGAAGAGGGGCACAGCTACCCCACGGTCCTCGACACCGATGCCAGCATCCGCGACCTGCTCAAGATCACATGGACACCCAGCTATATCCTCATCTCGCCGGACGGTGTTGTCCGCGGCTTCCGCACCGACCTCTCAGTCGCGGACGGCGAACCGGTGAAGGATTTCCTCAAGGAGGTCGCACGGGTGAAGGGTGAAGTGCGCAAGGCGGAGTTTGGCGGCACGCCCCTGCCGGCCACGATCGGGCCGGAAGGCACCATGCGCCTGACAGGCGAGACACCGTTCACGCTGGACGCCATGAAAGCCGCTTTTCCCGGTCATGAAATCCTCACGGACCGTGCCTTTGCCGGAGAACAGGCCTACCCGGTGTTTCTCATCCAGACGATTGCGACGTCCAATGAGCCCAGCCGCCTTGTCTATGTGGTCGAGCCGGACTGGACGCTCGGCAATGTCGGGTCGGTCGTGACCCGCAACCCGGCCGTCACGGGCCCCGATGGCGGCACCGTCGGCAAGATGAAGCTCAAGGACCTGAGCCGGGAGGCGCGGGCCCGCTGCACGCTGCAGCCCGGACCGGTCGACTCACTCGTCATCTGCCCCAGTAATATGGAGTCTCCGCGCTTCATCCGTGCCTTTGGGGCCGGCGGCGACTTTGACGGCAGGCTTGATGACGCGTCTGCGGAATACCAGGAAGAAGCCGTTCTGCTGGAGATGAAATTCATCCCCCAGCCAGCCACGGCGAACAAGTAAGCGCTGACCTCGATCGCAACGCGTGCGCCGCTATCTGCATGAATAAATGACATTTCATGCAGATCGGCGGAACCAAAGTTTGAATGTTCGCCTCTCAGCCGTTATTGGGTAGACTGGCCCAGAACACATTGGGAAAGGCGAGACTTCATGCTGCATCCTTCGACAAAACGGTTGATCGACAAGCTGAGTGAAATGACCCGCAAGCAGCGGGTTGCCTGGTCCGAGGGCGAAAACGGCACGATCACCCATGATACCGAGGGTTACAGGGTCGTCCTGACGCCGGAACCGCATGCCGTTCTGCTGACGGATGCACTCGGCAAGATCATCGAATCCTGCACGCCGGAAGAGTTTTCCGACGACACCGATGCCGCCGGACGTCCCTATGGCAGTTTCGTGGCTGACCTCTATCGCGAAGCACACCGACATGCCCGGGGCACTGAAAAAGCGATCCACTCCGTTCTCAAGGGGCTCGAAACCATCGACGCCGCTCCGGAAAAGGAGCCCGAGGTTGCGCTGGACCCTGCCGACCTGATCGAGGATCCGGGCGACGACACCGATTCGTTCCCCGAGGCCTATCCGGAGGTCGAGGGACAAAACGACATGGCCCGCGCCGTTGCCAGCATGGCCGACGAACTGAATGGCGGAACGCCTGAAACCGAGCAGGAACCAGAGACCGAACTGGATGCCAGTTCAGACTCCGCTTTCGACGGCGAACAGGACGAGACCGAAGACGCCAGCGAACCTGAAGCGGCGGCCGAAGTGGACGATGCCGCCTATGTGAATTTCGGGGCATTCACGCCCGAAGCCGACCCCGAGGTCGAGACAGAGTCGGCCGCCGGCCCCGAGGCAGCGGAAGAACCGTTGTGGCCTGTCGATGAAAACGCCCCGGAAATTGAAACAGAAAGCGCCAGCGCAGCGCCCGAAAACGAACCGGAACCGGCTCCGGCTCCTCCTGCCGCTGAGCCTGCGTCGGATGCCTTTGGCAGCGGTTATTTTGGCTCCCGTGCGGGCAATCTGTCCGGCTACATGACGTCTCCACCGCCACAACCGGAAGCGGTCTCGGAGCCGGAAACCGTGTTCGCGACGGATGAACCGCCCGTCGAAGCCGAAGCCCCGGCAGAACCTTTCCCTTACACGCCCGCATTCTCGTCGGATGAGACCCCGGCGCAGGATGACGAAGCTGCACCACGCGCCACAGAGGCAGCCCCGGTTGAACCAGCAGCCCCGCGCAGCTTCAGCCTGTCTGGCATGTCCGCGGGATTCGGACTCGGGTCGGCCAGCCGTGCCGGACTCGCGCCTGCTGAGCCCGCCGTCCGTGCACCGCACGCGCCGTCAACCGCGCGCGCCCATTTGGTCATCGACGGGACAATCGACCTGCCCGACGACATGCCCGTTTCGGAATTTGATGCTGGCCCGGATACACCAGCCGATCCTGGTCCGGTCGCCGAGGCATCCCAGGCGCCATTCCAATTCAGCGGGGAGACAGCATCCCACAGAGCCGCCGCCCAGGAATCCGTCTCTGAGCCGGAACCCGCCAAGCCGGAAGAACAGGCTTTCGAAGCGCCGGCTGAAACCATGGAAACACAACAGGCTGAAGAACCGACCGACGAATCGCCGCCGCCGGCTCCAAAAGTGACGACACGCTTCAATCCCTGGAATTGAACCGCCTCAGGCAACGCATTCCCCAGGCGCTCATTCCCTGCGAAGGAGAGGCGCCCGGTTTTGTTGCGATGCAGCAACATCTTGTCACCGAAATCCACGATCCGGTGAAAATCGTGACACTTGTCGTATCCCACTTTGCGAAATTGTGAGACATCCCCGCGCATAAGATCCCGCGATCAGACGGGCTGTTCCCCATGCAGATCAGGATGATTTCCCCATGCAACACAGACCCGCCCTTCGCACGCTGCTTCTCGGCACAAGCGTCCTCCTCGCGACAGCGCTGCCCGCGGTCGCCCAGTCGGCTGATGCCGAAGCACGCCTTCCCTCCATTACAGTGACGGCCCAGCGTGTCGAAGAAAACATCCAGGATGTACCGATCTCGATCACGACGCTCGCCGACGAAAAACTCGACGTTTTGAAATCGTCCGGTGCAGACGTGCGCTTCCTCTCGGCCCGCGTACCCAGCGTCATCGCCGAAAGCTCGTTCGGCCGGGCCTTCCCGCGCTTCTATATCCGCGGAATCGGCAATACCGATTTCGATCTCAACGCGTCCCAGCCGGTTTCGCTCGTCTATGACGATGTGCCTTATGAAAGCCCGATCCTGAAAGGCTTCCCGGTTTTCGACCTCGACTCTATTGAAGTCCTGCGCGGCCCACAGGGCACGCTGTTCGGCCGCAACACGCCAGGCGGCATCATCAAGTTCGACTCGGCCAAGCCCGTGCACGCGTTCGAAGGCTATGTCCGCGGCTCCTACGGCAACTACAATACGCGCGAGATCGAAGGCGCAGTGAACCTGCCCATCTTCACAGACGAGCTTGCCGTCAGGCTCTCCGGCATTTCCCAGCAGCGAGACCCCTATGTCGACAATGCCTTCACCGGCGAGAAAAACCGCTACGAGGGCTTCGACGAGCTCGCTGGCCGCGCCCAGGTCCTGTTTACGCCGACCGGAACGGATTTTTCCGCCCTGCTGAACATTCATGGCCGTTCGAACGAAGGCGACGCACGCCTGTTCCGCGCCAATATCATTGATGCCGGCTCCAAGGGAGTCGGCTCGAATTTTGACCGCGACACGGTCTATTTCGACGGCGACAACTTCCTGACGCAGGACGCGCACGGCGCTACCCTGCGCCTCGAGAAAGGCCTCACCGACGCGGTCAAGGTCACCTATGTTTTTGGCAACGAACAGGCCACGATCGAAAGCCGCGGCGACATTGACGGCGGCTTCGGCGCTGTCTTCCTTGGCGCGGGCAATTTCGGTCCCGGCTTCATTCCCTTCCCGTCGGAAAGCTCCGGCGCGGTCGATGCCCTCCACCAGACCACGCACGAACTCCGCTTCGCCTTCGACAACGGCGGCCCGCTTCGGGCCCAGACCGGCATTTTCCTGTTTGACGAGAACGTCACGATCACGTCAAAAAGCTTCGACACGCTTGCACCGGGACGTCCTGTCAACGGAATCGCGACACGCCAGAACGAGACGGAAAGCACAGGCATCTTCGCCTCGCTTGCCTATGACGTCTCGGACCGCCTGACCGTGTCGGGCGGCGCCCGCTGGACCGATGAGTCAAAAGACTTCGTGGTCGAACGGACCCTCGGCCCGTTTGGCTCGGGCCCCTTCGGCCCTGTATCCGGCAGCGTGTCTGACGACCAGGTCAGCTGGGACGTATCTGCAACCTATCGGGCTACGGACGATATGAATCTGTATGCCCGTGTCGCCAAGGGCTTCCGCGGTCCCTCGACCCAGGGCCGCCTGGTTTTTGCCAATGACGTCTCCAGCGCCGACAGCGAAACCGTCCTCTCCTACGAAGCGGGCATCAAGTCGGAACTGCTCGACAACCGCGTCCGCCTGAATGCCGATGTGTTCTTCTTCGAATTCAATGACCAGCAGCTGACAATCGTAGGTGGCCTGAACAACACCGTCGCCCTGTTCAATGCTGACAAGAGCGAAGGCTATGGCTTCGAAGCCGACATCGAAGCCGCGCCGATCGCGAACCTCTTCCTGACGGCAGGCCTGTCCTACAACAAGACCGAGTTCAAGGACGATGTCCTGCTGGCGCCCGGTTGTGGCGGCGGCTGCACCGTGCTCGACCCGGCCGTGTACGACACGGATGGCACGACCCTGCTCGGCTACAACATCTCCGGCAATTCCTTCCCGAACGCGCCGGAATGGATCGCCAACATGACGGCCCGCTATGCCATCCCGCTCGAGGCCGGCGAGCTCTACGGCTATACGGACTGGGCCTACAAGGGCGACACGAACTTCTTCCTGTATGACAGCGTGGAGTTCGGTCAGGACGGGTATTGGGAAGGCGGCCTGAAGGTCGGTTACAAGTCGGATGCCGGCTATGACGTGTCCATCTTTGCCCGCAACATCCTGGATGAAGAGGCCCTGACAGGCGCCATCGACTTCAACAACCTCACAGGCTTCGTCAATGAACCGCGCACCTACGGCGCGCAACTGCGTTGGGAATTCTAGAACACTTTAAATCGATATTTGAAATGAGGCCGGGCCGCTTTGCGCGCCTGGCCTTCTTTCATACCGGCTCGGGCGCATATTTCGCGCATCTGCTCGGTTTGAAAGTGAAATTCGCTTTCAGGGCGCCGGTGTCGGATTCAAAGCGCACTGTTTGGGTGATCGCGAATTCTGACAGGCGGCTATTCATATAGGCAGTGCACGCACGTGCGTAGGTTTCCTGTCGCTTCTGGACCAATGTCGTGTCGTTTCCCAATCGGATATGGACGATCACGATATTGCTGTTATCGCGCGATTCCAGGCGGACAAGTTCGGACCGAAACACCGGGGTCAGTCCGGCCTTGCTGACCCAGGCCCGCGTTTGCCGGTCCGCAAACGCTGCGCGATGCTCGCTCGACGCCTTGGTGAAATCCATGCCGGCATCACGCGTGAAATACAGCAGGGCGCCGAACATCAGGATCAAGGGGAGCATTATCTTTTCTATCATGCGCGATATAAAACCTTGTTTTAGGAAAAACTTGGTTAACGCAGCTCTCGTCAGGCTTGCGCGATCAGCGCTGGAGAATTGTTCCGGACATTGCCTACCGCCTGCCCGACGGGCCAGGCATGCATGGCATCCGTTGGAAACGGCTCAAACAGGCGCGCCGGGTCACCGGCAGCGGGATCCAGCCACAATGCATAGTCCTCCGGTGACACGATCACCGGCATCCGGTTGTGAAGTCCGGCCATCAGGTCATTCGGCTTCGTCGTGAGAACGGTGAAGCTCTGGATCTCCGACCCGTCGATCAGCGCGGAGTCCCACAGGCCGGCCAGGCAGAACCAGCGCCGGTTGCGCAAGCCGATTGCAAACGGGATTTTGGCACCTTTGGCCCCGGTCCATTCATAGAAGCCGGACACGGGAACAAGGCAGCGCTTGTGCCGGAACGCACCACGGAAAACGGGCTTTTCGGCCGCCGTCTCCGCCTGCGCGTTGAAGGTCGAGAATTTCATTTCCAACAGGGGCTTTGTCCACCAGGACGGGATCAGGCCCCAGCGCGCCGGCGCCATTTCCACATGACCGGCATGCTCAGCGCGGCGGATTACCGGCTGGATCGTGGTCGGGGCCGCATTATAGGTCGCCTCCGGAGGCGCGACCCCGTCCGGCGGAACCAGCCCCAGGGCATCATGGTATTCTGCCCAGGTCACCCCGTGCCTGAAGAACCGTCCGCACATGCCCTGCTCCCACTCGTGTAATGGCTCACACGAGAGAGACGTCGGTCACCTTGTAGGTCAAGGGCGTTTCACCATGGCTGGTGACAGTCACGTATTCGCCTTCCTTGAAGACATGGTCGCCGAGCCGGTAGCCCGCCTCGTCGTCGCCTTCGTCATCCTCGTCATAATGAAAGAACCAGCGATCGCCGCGATGTGTCAGCAAGCCATCTGCGTGCTCTGATTCATCAGAGGAAAAGCGTACGACGCGGCATTTCTTGCGCGCGGCGCGCCAGGCGTCCACATCCAGTTGGCCGTCTGCCGTCAAAGGGGCCACCATCGTGTAGCCTTCGCTTGGGTCGCCACCCGGAAGACCGGGATTGCGCGCCAGTTGGAGTGTGATGCGGCTGAGAGCCATGCTGATTTCCTTTGTCGGTTGAAGTGTCGAAAAATTAGCGGGCCAGCGCGAGCACCGGCGCGTGAGCTGCTTCCAGCATTCGCCGCGTGGTCCCACCGAACAGGCGCTCGCCGAGCCGCGAATGTCCGTAGGCGCCGGCGACGATCATGGACGCTCCGCTGCCCTTCGCCAGGGCCAGCAGGCCGCTGCCGACATCGCCGTCGATCTCTGCTGTCTTTGCCGTTACACCGTGCCGTTTCAGCCAGCTTTCCAGCGTTCCCGGTTCGGCCGCCGGGCGGGCCGCGTCGCGTTCGAGGTCTTTCGGTGCCTGCGCGATGATGACATTGCCCAGAGCCCGGATAAGCGGAAGGTGGAAACGCACAGCCCGCGCTGCGCCATTGCTGCCATCCCAGGCGATGACCACCGGCCCCGCGCTGAATTCGTCACTGCCTGCCAGCACAACCGGCAGCCGTGCATCCATCATGACATGCTCGAACGCCAGGTATAGCGGCGTGCCATTCTTGGCCGCCGAGCGGGGAAACACCACGGCCTGCGCCAGCGTTGCCGCGTTGGCGCAGGCACGTTCCACCGTGTTGACCTCATGGAAGAAGTCGCAGTCCAGTCCATGTGCACCCATGCTGGTGACGTCATGAAACGCCGTCTCGGCCGTGCGCTTCATCGCAAGTTGCATTTCGACAATGCTTTGCGCCGTGCTCGCCGTCAGGCCTGCCGCTTCCGGCGTGGCCGAGACCATCAGCACCGCGTTCGGGTCCGGCAAGGCAAACAGGCCGGTGACCGGCGTATTCAGGCGCCGCGCGAGTTCGAGAGCTGTAAGCGTGCTCTGACGATCGTCTTTTTCGGTTCCCTGCAACACAGCGACGACTGACATGGGACATGTACCTCCAGGTGATGGGACTTGTTCAACTTACAAACAGTCTACCATCTGGCCCGGTTTCGGCGAACTACGCAGATTCCCCTAGCGCGCGGCAGCGATCCTTGCCCGCGCGATCCGATCGGCGACCGCATTGGTCGGCTGGCCGCTGGTCAGCGCTTCATCCAGCACTTCGCCAAGTGTCTGGACCAGGCGCGCCAGCTTGGCGTCTACCCATTCGCTGGAATAATTGCCAGAAATCTCGGCCGCCACATTGATGATGCCGCCGCCATTGATCACATAATCTGGCGCATAGAGGATGCCCTTGCGCCGCAGCAGCTCGCCCATTTCCGGCATGACGAGCTGGTTGTTTGCGCCGCCCGCAATCGCTTTCACCCTGAACCGGTCCAGCGTCTTTTCGTTGATCACGGCGCCCAGCGCGCAAGGCGAGAAAATATCCGCCTCGACATCATAGATTTCGTCCGGCGCAACGATACGCGCGCCTGTCCGGTCGGCCACCGCCTTCAGTGCCGCCTGGTCTATATCGGTGATGATCAGGTTCGCCCCCGCCTTGGCGAGATGGTCGCACGTATAGCCACCGACTGAACCGACACCCTGCACAGCAATCGTCCGTCCGGTCAGGTCCTCACTGCCGAGCGCACGCTTCGCCGTTTCGACAATGCCGAGGTACACGCCGCGCGCCGTGACCGGCGACGGGTCGCCACTCGCCGCTTCGCCCTGGTCGAGCCCGGCGACATAGGCAGTCTCCTGCCGGACGATCGCCATGTCGGCGACGTCGATCCCGACATCCTCAGCCGTGTAATAACGTCCCTGCAGGCTTTCCACAGCCCGGCCAAAGGCCCGGAAAAGGGCCGGAGACTTGTCGGTCTTGGCATTGCCCCAGATCACTGCCTTGCCACCGCCCAGCGGCAGGTCCGCCATGGCATTCTTGTAGCTCATGCCCTGGCTGAGGCGCAGTACGTCCTTCAGCATGGCCTCGCCGGATGCGAAATTCCACATACGTGTTCCACCGGCCGCCGGGCCACGTGCCGTGGAATGGATAGCGATTATGGCCTTCAGGCCGCTGGCCGCATCCTGGAACAGGTGCACGCCTTCATGGGAATCGTAGGAGGGATGGTCGAACATGGGCGAAATCGCATTTGGTTGCAGATGAAACGAAGCGCAGCGTTTAGGTTCTCGCTTCCCTTGGGTCAATCACAATGACCGCGACACAGGCACCACTGGCCCAATCCTTGCCTGATTGCTACCCACCGCCTGCCACACCCTTGCCACACCCCGTCCACCCGGCCAGAAACCACTTGTTAACCTTCAGAAAATTGACTCCTTCTCAGGAATTGACGCGTATCCTCCGCGCATAAAATGCAGCTACGTCCCATCATCCTTGCCATCGGCATCATGACCATCCTGCTTGGCGCGGCGATGATTCCGTGCGCGCTGATGGATTTGGCCGACAAGCGTCCGGAAGCGCACGTCTTCGCGGTCTCGTCATTCGGCACGATTTTCATCGGCACCTGCCTCTGGGTCCTCGCCCGCGGCGGAGACCAGCGCACCGGGCAGCGTGAGGCCTTCCTGCTGACCGTTATGGCATGGGTTTTCCTGCCTGCGATGGCATCCATCCCGTTCCTGGCGTCCGGCATGTCGTTCACGGACGCCGTTTTCGAATGCATATCCGGTATGACCACGACTGGCTCGACCGTCCTCACGGGCCTCGACGATCTGCCGCGCGGCCTGCTGCTCTGGCGCGCGATCCTGCAATGGATCGGCGGCATCGGCATTATCGTTGCCGCCATCGCCATCCTGCCTCAGCTGCGCGTCGGCGGCATGCAGCTGTTCCAGCTCGAAAGCTCGGACATATCGGGCAAGTTCCTGCCGCGCATCACCGACATAGCAGCCTATCTCGGCTTCACCTATCTGCTGATCTCCTCACTCTGCGCCCTGCTCTATTTCCTTGCCGGCATGAGCTGGTTCGATGCCATCACCCACGCCATGACCACGATGTCGGCGGGGGGCTACTCCACACACGATGCTTCATTCGGATACTTCAACGAAACGCCCGCCGCCTGGATTGCAGCACCCTTCATGATGTTTGCAGGCCTCCCATTCGCCCTGCTGGCCATGCTCGTCCTGCAGGGCCGCCCCTTGCCACTCTTGAAGGATCCGCAGCCGCGATTCTATTTTGGCCTCGCTGCCGTGCTTACGCTGATCGTCACGGTCTATTATGAAACCGCGATCGACACAGACGGCACAGGCACCCTCCTGGGCAACCTGAAGATCTGCCTCTTCAATGTCGTATCGGTGATGACCGGAACCGGGTACGCTTCGGCACCTTATGACACATGGGGTCAGCCCATGTTGGCGCTGTTTCTATGCATCACATTCCTGGGTGGCTGCGCTGGCTCCGCAGCCGGAGGCCTCAAAATGTTCCGCCTCGAAATTACCGCGAAGGCGCTTGTCGCCTATTCGCACAAAATGACCATGCCGCACCGCCGCACGCCGGTGCGTTATGGCGGCCGGACACTGGACGAAGATACGCTCCAGTCGGTCATGGTCTTCCTCTTCCTGTTCATTTCGACCTTCATGATTGCCGCTGCGCTGCTCTCGCTGTGCGGCCTGGATGCCTTGGAAGCCATCTCCGCCTCGGCGACCAGCGTCTCGAATGTCGGCCCCGGCCTCGGCCCGGTCATTGGGCCATCCGGCACATTCCAGACCCTGCCCGATGCCGCCAAATGGATCTGCGCCATCGCCATGTTGCTTGGCCGGCTTGAGTTCATTTCGGTCTTCGTCGTGCTGACGCGCCGCTTCTGGCAGGGTTGAAAATTTCTCCGCCGTAAATCTGGACTTCTGCAATATTCCCTGAACATATGGCACACACGGTGCCATTAGAGTGCCCACGGGAGGAATTTTACAATGTGGAAAACACTGACGCTCGTCACCACGGCGCTCGCGCTGGTCGCGTGCAGCGGCAACAAGTCTGACGAGGCACCCGCTGACATTGCGGCGACTCCGGAAAGCACAGCCCCGGACGGGGCAACCCCCGGCTACAGCGCAGAGCGCAACGCCTATTTCGGCGACATGCACATCCACACACGCAACAGTTTCGACGCCTACATCTTCAACGTCCGCCGCACCGCAGATGACGCCTATCGCTTCGCTAAAGGCGAGACGATCAAGCACCCGTCCGGTTTCGACATGACCATTGCCGGCGGCCCGCTCGACTTCTACACCGTCACCGACCACGCCGAATATCTCGGCATCCTTCCCGCGATGAACTCCAAGGACTCGCCGCTCTCCGAACTGCCGCGCTCCAAGGACATGTTCTCCACCGATCCCGCCAAGATCCAGGCAGCCTTCCAGGGTGTGGGCGCCTCGGTCCGCTCAGGCGACAAGATCGCGGAGATGTATGACGAACCGCTGATCAATTCGGTCTGGGGGCAGAACATAGCAGCTGCCGAAAAGTATAATGAGCCCGGTGTGTTCACGACCTTCTCGGCCTACGAATTCACGTCGGTCACGACCGAAGACGATGAAGGCGGATTCGGCGGCGGCAACCTGCACCGCAATGTCTTCTTCCGCGGCGAAGCACCCGACCGCGCCTTTTCAACCCTTGATTCCACGAATCCTGAAGACCTCTGGGACTGGATGGACGCGCAACGCGCCGATGGCCGCGAGTCGATCGCCATCCCGCACAATTCGAATGTGTCCGACGGCCAGATGTTCCGGCTCGAAACCTATAATGGCGATCCGCTCGATGCCGCCTATGCCGACCAGCGCAATCGCAACGAACCGCTCGTCGAGGTCACGCAAGTCAAGGGCACATCCGAAACCCACCCCGACCTGTCCCCCAATGACGAGTGGGCCAATTTCGAGATCTATGATGAATTGCTCGCCAGCAATATCGTCTCGAAAACCAATGGCTCCTATGTCCGCGAAGCCTACCAGAACGGACTTAAATTCCAGGAGGAGCAGGGCTTCGACCCCTTCCGTTTCGGCATGACGGCCGCCTCTGACAGCCATGTCGCCGGTGGCGCCTATGCGGAGAATGATTTCTGGTCGAAAATCGGCATTGTCGACGGCCTGCCATTCCAGCGCGGTTCGGTGCCCACGCCCGGCATCACAGACTGGGCAGATCAACCTGACAACCAGACCACACAGAGCGCGAAGCACTGGTTCTCGCGCTGGTCAGCGTCGGGCCTCACCGGCGTCTGGGCCGAGGAAAACACCCGCGACGCCATCTTCGACGCCTTCCGCCGCAAGGAAACCTTCGCCACGACCGGCCCGCGCATGAAGGTCCGCTTCTTCGGCGGCTTCGGCTACACAGCTGACACGCTGAACGCCACCGACCTCGCCAAGCAGGCCTATGCCGGCGGCGTGGCCATGGGCGGCGACCTTGTCGGCACAGGCGAGGCGCCCAACTTCATCGCGTGGGCCATCCGCGATGCGAACTCGGCACCACTCCAGCGCGTGCAGGTCGTCAAGGTCACGAGCGGCGGCGAAGCCGTCTATGACGCGGCCTGCTCCGGCGGAACCACACCCGATGCCAGTCATCGCTGCCCCGACAATGGGGCCAGCGTCGACATTGCAACATGCACGACGACAGACGGCACAGGCGCCGGCGAACTGAAAGCGCTCTGGACCGACCCGGACTTCGTGCCCGGCCAGCGCGCAACCTATTATGTCCGTGTGCTCGAAAATCCGACCTGCCGCTGGTCGACCTGGGAGGCCAACCGCAACGGCACGCCGCCCAATCCCGACCTGCCCACAACGATCCAGGAACGCGCCTACACGTCGCCGATCTGGTACATTCCACCGGCCTAGATGCGACAGCTGCTACGCGAGCCGCTCGTCCATTTCATCATCGTCGCATTGCTCGTGTTCGCGGGCCATGCGGCGTGGACATCGCACGTCGCTGCCCGGAACGGCACCATTACCGTGACCCAGGAAGACATGCAGCGCATGGCCGCCCTGTATGCGTCGGAATCGGGCGCACTGCCCTCGCAGGCGGACATGGCGGCGATGGTCTCGGACAAGATCCGTGATGAAGCCCTGTCTCGCGAGGCCCGCCGCCTCGGCCTCGACGCCGGCGACACGATCATCGAACGCCGCCTCGCCCAGAAGATGAGCTTCATGGTCTCCGATCTCGCTGACACGCCCGAACCCGACGAGACAACACTCCGCGTCTGGTACAACGCCCACACGGACGCCTACACCGCACCACCGAGCGTCACGTTCGAGCACGTATTCCTCAGCACGGACCGGACGGATGCGGACACAACCACCCTCCTCAACACCCTCAACGCCACCTCACCACCCGACTGGCGCACCCTCGGCGACCCCTTCATTCTCCAGCGCGCCTATGGCGATCTCCCGTTTCGCGAAACCGTCCGCCTGTTCGGGACAGACTTCGCGGCCGCGCTGTTCGCACTGGACGCCAGCGACGCATGGCAAGGCCCGGTCAGGTCCGCCCTCGGCCTGCATCTCGTGCACCTGGTCGCGAAGGACGAGGGCAGCCTGCGCCCCTTTGAAGAGGTTCGTTCGCGAGTCGAGGCAGACTGGCGTGACGACGCCCTGCGCACCGCCAACGAGACCGCTATCGCGAACATCATCAAGCGCTACAGGATCCGCATCGAAGGCGCCGAATGAGACGGATCGTCCTCGCGCTCCTGGCCCTGTTTTGCATCGCCCTGCCGGCCAGCGCGCATGAAGTCCGGCCTGCCTATCTGGAAGTGACAGAAACAGAACCAGGCACGTTCGCCGTGACCTGGAAGCAGCCCGTCCTGGACGGACGCCGCCTGAAGCTAGACCCCATCTTTCCCGACGGGTGCGACCGTGAACGCGAACGCGCCGAAGCTGCAGGTGGCACACTGGTCCAGCGCTGGGAGATGCATTGCGATCTCTTCACCGGCCAGATCGAAATCGCCGGGTTGGAGCGCACACTCACGGATGCCTTCGTCCGCGTTGACCGCCTCACCGGCGACGATCTCTCTGCGGTGCTTCGCCCCGGCGCGCTGCAGCTCGATCTCGCATCCCCCAAAGGCGCCCCGACGGCGACCTATTTCCGCATCGGCGTGGAACATATCCTGTTCGGTTTTGACCATCTGCTCTTCGTGCTCGGCCTGGTCCTGCTGGTCCGGCCCCGCCAGCTCCTTGCCACGGTCACCGCCTTCACTCTCGCCCACTCCATCACCCTCGCCGCCGCCGCCCTCGGTGGCATCATCCTGCCCGGCCCGCCGGTCGAGATCGTGATCGCCATGAGCATCGCGCTGCTCGGCGCTGAAACCATCTATCGCAGCCGGGGCCGCGAGACCCTCAGCCAGCGAAAGCCCTGGCTCATCGCCTTCGGCTTCGGCCTGGTCCACGGGTTCGGATTTGCGGGCGCGCTCGCCGAAATCGGCCTGCCCAAGGGCGCCGAAGTGCTGGCCTTGCTGCTGTTCAATCTCGGCGTCGAAGCTGGCCAGGTCGCCTTTGTCGGCGCGGTCCTGCTCCTGGTTGTCCTCGCCACACGTCTCGCCCGCCTGCCATTGGCACCGGCCCGCATCGTCGCGGCCTACGCCATCGGCATCACAGGCGCCTATTGGGCGATCGAGCGGATCGTCAACGTCCTCGCCTGACGCCTAGAGCCCCAGCGCCTTCCACAACATCCGCGCCGCCACCAGCGCCAGAAGCACAGCAAACAAGCGCTTTAGCAAAACCGCATCCAGGCTGTGGGCCAGCTTCGCCCCGACGGGGGCCATGGTCACCGTGAACACGGAAATCAGCGCAAAGGCGGCGAGGTTTACATAGCCGAATGAAAACGGCGGCAGGTTCGGGTGCCCCCAGCCAATGAAGATCGCCACAATCGCCGACGGCAGGCCAATCGCAACGCCCCAGCCGGCAGCCGTCGCCACGGCCCGGTGGATCGGGCGGCCATACAGCGTCATCAGGCTTACCCCGAACGTGCCACCGCCAATCCCCATCAGCGCCGACAGAGCACCGATCGCCATGCCCAGCCCACCGCGTAAAACGCCGCCCGGCATCTCGTCGGCCAATCGCCAGGTTGGCCGCCCGAAGAACAGTTGCGCCGACAGGACAAAGGCCATCGTCCCGAAAATGCCGAGCAGTGCCTGTTTGGAAAGGAACCCGCTGAGGCCCATCCCGATCAAGGCGCCGACCACGATCCAGGGCGCCCATGACCGGATGATGTCCCAGTCGACCGCGCCATGGCTATTGTGCGCCATCACGCTGCGCGCCGATGTCAGGATGATCGTCGCCAGTGACGTCGCCACCGCCACATGCATCGCCGTCTCGCCATAGCCCATGCCATCGAACAGGAAGTACAGGACCGGCACAATCACTGCGCCGCCGCCGATGCCGAACATGCCCGCTGCGAGGCCCGCAGCCGCCCCGGCCGCCGCGAGCCCCAGCAAGAGCGGCCAGTATTGCAGGAAAATGTCGATCATGCCTTCGCTTAGCGGGCCCGCCCGCCACTGGCTAGGGGGCCGCTTCGGACGAGACGACCCGGAACCCGATCTTCCGGTCCCGCGTACCGCGCGACACCCGCGCCCGGTTCGCCGCCCGGTGCGTCGCCGTATTATCCGACCAGGCCCCGCCGCGGATCACACGCAGGTCACAGCTGCCGGTCAGGACGGCGCGGCCGTCCGTCGGTGCCGCACTGAAATTGTTGACGTAACAATCCTCGACCCATTCGCGGACATTGCCGAGCGTCCCGACCAGGCCAAACCCGTTCTCCGGCAGGCTGGCGCTCGCCTGCGGACCGCCGGTTGAGACTTTGGACCGGTCGAAACTGTCGCCCCACCAGTACGCTGTCTGTGTCCCGCCACGCGCAGCATATTCCCACTCCGCCTCGGTCGGCAGGCGATATCTCCGCCCGGCCTTGCCCGACAGCCAGTTTGCGTAGGCTTGCGCGTCCTTCCAGGAAACCGACATGACCGGCATGTCGCCGCGCATGCCCGTATCTCCCGGCCGATAGCCGCCGCAGCCGCCATCGGCGAGGCAGGCATCCCAGTTCTCGTAGGTGATCTCGCTACGGCTCATCACGAACGGCGCGAGTGTCACGCTATGCAGGGGCCCTTCATTGCCAACCCGTCCGGATTCTGAGTCGGGTGATCCCATCATGAACGCGCCGCCCGGAATGGCGGTTACGACCGGACAGGTTTCACAGTCGCGCTGCGGGCCGGTTTGGACGGCCTCCGGCTCGATCACTACTTCGACAACCTCAACAGGTTCGGGCTCAACTGGCCCTGTATCCAGAGTAATCCCGGCCGTGTCGACCGCGTCTACCATGTTCACCGCGGCAACCACACCCGTATCGACAGTCTCAACAGCCGCATCTTCGGTCGGCGGCGCTTCATCAATCTGCGCCACGTCCATGACCGTGGCTGCGTCTTCACGGGACGGTATCATCTTGCTCACGCCCCATCCGGCGCCAATGAGCAAGACCACACCGCCGGCAATCATCGGCACCAAGGACGACCAGGATTTCGCGGCGGGCGAACGCCCAGCCACCACAACAGGTTCAGGCGCTTTTGCCTTCGTTCCCAGGGCGGCAATCCGATTGCGGGCGAGATCGGCGTAATGACCTGTCGGATAGCGCTTCAGGTAAGCGGCGAAATCGGCCGCATCGGTCGATGTCTGGATCGACGTCCAGAACGTATTCTCGATCGTGCCGTCATCGGCCGGCGACCGGGCTAAAGGCGCGGCAGGCGTGGGCGCCGGAGCAACCGGCACGGCAGCGGGTTTCGCGCCCACGCCCGCCTCGGCTTTCTGGGCAGTTTTCCGTGAGATGGCGTGCCGAAGGTCGGTGACAAAATCGGCCCATCTCTGTTCGCTCCGGTCACCGTCCCAGCCGATCAGGTCAGCCGTCTGCGTCAGCTCGAACAGGATCGGCCGGTCAGCTGTCTCGATCATCGCCGGAATCACGGCCGAATAGCGTTCGCCGAGTGTCGCCTCAGCGCGCACCCATTTAGACTTTACCGATACCGTCGACCAGAGAACGACCACGACGTCGGCATTCCGCAGCATGCCTTCCGTCACCTCGTCATAAGTCTGTCCTGCCTTGAGAACCTTGTCCCACCAGACCGTCAAGCCGTCTTCCTCAAGCGCCGCAGCCACCTGCTGCGCTTTCGCCCTGTCCGCCCGGCTATAGGAGAGAAAAACGTTTGCCATTCATGTCCCCACAAAGCGGCTCTTTGGATACGTCAGGAAAGCCAGCTAAGTGTCCACGATGACACAGAATTTTTGGTTTTCCAAACAGGATCGAAATCCACCAATGACCATTGCTTTCCTGCATGGCCCAAAGCAGGATTGCGCCAGACGGCTGGCGGAACGCGCCGTGCGCGACGCCGCGAAAGGGTGAGTGGATGTTCAGATTCAACGATGAGCTGTTGCTCAGCGCCGGCGACCGCGACCTCGCCCAGAAGAAATACCCGCGCATCTTCTTCGCCATGGACCATCCAGATCTGCGCGCCGAGTTCCAACGGGTGGACCGGCTGGCCAATGCCGCCAAGAAGCGCAGCCGAGCGATTGGTTGCCTGACACTCGGTTTCGCCGTTGCGTCGCTGCTGACGTTCCCCCTTGAACCTCTTATCGCTGCGGCATCCGGCACGCCGGCTGTATCCCTCAACCTGTTCAAGGCCATCGCCATTATCGGTGCCGTCTGCGGCGTGCTGGCGATCATCTTCGGCAACCTCGGTCTCGCCTTTGGCAAGAGCAAGCGTCGCTGGCTGCAGATGCGCCTGATGACCGAGCGCATGCGCCAGTGGCAGGCGCAATATATCACCGCGCACATGGCGGACATTGTCGCTGCTGCCGGATCTGAGGCAGGACGCACCGGATATGTTGCGGCCCGCGACCTCGCCTTCGAACGTTTCCAACGCTCGTTTCTCAGCCAGATCAGCAGCGAATACACGAAATATACGCGCCGGGAAGCTGTCGGCCATATGGGGCAGACCATCGTCGACCGGGCAGGCCAGCAAGCCTTCTGGATCGATCCGGCCTGGGCCAAGGCGGTCGCCCGCAAGCTGCCAGCCGATTCTGGCGGCGTCCTGGAAGAAATCTTTTCGGCCTGTGAGGAGACCCGCCTCCTCGGTCAGGCCCAGTATACAAACTATGTCCTGTCTTCTGAGGGCTCGTTCTGGTCGCTGCCCCGCAAGCAGATTGCCATGCTGGGAAATACAATGTTTGCGCTGGTGCTTCTGGCTTTCCTGTCGAACTTTCTGGCTCTCATGATAGCCATATGGCCGATCGCCGCAATCGACCAGACGGTCGTGGGTTCCTTCGCAATCGTCTTCGCCATCCTCGCCGTCGGCACGCGCTCGGTCGAGGAAGGCCTTCACCCGCAACGCGAACTCGCCCGCATGGAACTTTATGCGGCCCAGGTGAACGCTGCGTTTCAGCAATTTACCTCCAGCAATTTACCCGCCCGGAAAGTCGATGCGCTCAAGATGCTCGAGAAAGCCTCCACCGACGAGATGATCGAATTCCTTGATGCTAACGAACACGCGCGCTTCGTCCTTTGAGACTACCAGACGCCGGCCTGCTTCAGCGCGGCATCAAGATCGGGCGGAATGTCCAGCGCCGCCTCACCGGTCTTCAGGTCGCGCGGGGCGTCTGTCGGCTTCAGGTAGCGCCAGCCCTGGAACGGGCGCTTGGCCTGCGCATAGGTTCGCACCAGGTTCGGGTCAAACACCAGCTCGCACATGGCGCGGCCTTCATCATCCTGGATCGCGCGGATATCAATGATCTGCTGGCGCACCCGGATCGCCCGCTTGATCACCCAATAGATCGAACCGCCGTCGAGCATTTCCTCCGCTCGCTTCGGCGCCATGCGGGTGTGATGGACGGGATGGTCGAGGCGCTGCAACAGCCGCGTCTGCCAGTCAGCGAGGTCTTCGATCGTATCGGCGCCCACGCACAGTTTCACCATGTGAATCGTCATGGCCTGAAGACTAACGCGCCGGGCCATCCAATCCAGTCATCAATGTGGGTTTGGCTGCTTTGCCGCGCTCGAAATCCCGCTGCGCCTGGACACTGGCGAAGAAGAACTCGGCATTCACAATGGTTGCTGAATAGCGCCGTTCGATTTTCCGGAACGCTGCCCGCGCCTCCAGCTCGACTGAAAACCCGGACACATAGCTCATGCCCCAGCGCGGCTCGGTTCGCAGGAAATAACTCTGGTTATACATCGTCAGGCGGCCACCTTCCGGCCCGGCAACCGGCTGAGGCAGCGAATAGTCGATCCGCAGGAACCGTTCACCGACCGGATCCAGCCAGGCTGTCGCCTGCAGCCGTTCGGCCGCCCATACGTCGAATTCGCCATCATTCTTGGACGGCGTATGCCGGAATGAGATTTGCCAGGCATGCCCCCGATCATCGACCTGGACGCTGCTACCCAGGCTCGCGCGCAGGTCATCCGGGAACAGCCGCCCGTCAGGCGCGGCCTCGGCGGCCCAGTTGGCAGCCACTTCCTCCAGTTCGTCATCTTCACCTTGCCAGTCGAGCACTTGCCAGCGTTCAGCGCCCGCTTTGCGCGGGTCAAAGGCATAGACACGCTTGGCCCGGTCGCTCTCCAGTTCCACGGTAAAGGCAGCGCGCAGCGTTTTCGGAGCCTCGGTCGCCGACAAAGCCGAGTCCATCGGACCGGTTCCGGTCACCAGCGAAAACGCCATGAGTAGTGCAAGCCACATCGACAAAACCATCCCGACTGAACTTTTGTCCACATTTGCGGCAACCATGCGGCAAAGGAAAAAAAGCACGTATGGCGACCATCCTAGGCCGCCAAGGATTTATGGGAGTTGAACAGCGCTGCCTGTCAGGGTTTCACGTACGCGAGCGGCCGGGTGCGCTCATCGAGCTTCAGATAGCGATCGCGCAATTCGGTCTGGCGCGTTGTCAGGGACTGGACGTCCCCATCAATCATCACAACGTCCGGATTGGACGTGATTTCCAGCGGATCGCCATCCCAGACCACGATATCTGCGCGGGCGCCCGGGCCGATCACGCCGAGGCCCTGAAGTCCGAATATCTCTGCCGGCGCCGTCGTCAGCGCTTTCATCGCATCATCGTGCGACATGCCATTGGCCACCGCATTGCCGGCCACCTGGACCGCCAGGCGGGCCTGATGGCTGGAATCACCGAGATGCGAAATCGCGATTGTCACGCCGGCATCCATCATGCGAGACGCGTTTTCTGCCGTAGCGCCGAGTTGCTCGAAACTGGCCGGCAGGTTTGAAAAGGCATCGACGATCACGGGAATACCGGATCTCGCCAGCCGCGGCGCCACGCGCCACCCCTCATCGGCCCCGACAATGGCAATCTTCAGGCCCGGGTTCGCTGCGGCAAAGTCCATGATTGCGTTGAGATCACTGGCCTTGTGCGCTTCGATCAGGATCAATTGCTCCCCCCGTGCCGCTGGCCCCAGCGCCTCGGCATCCGCCCGGCCAAGCGCCGTGCCGTCATTGCCGGTGAAGTATCGGGCCGGATAGGCACCCGCATCGTCCAGCGCGGCACGGAACTGCGCCCAGGCTGCCGGACGCGAACCACCCGCCAGCGCGGCGCCGTGGTCGCCCAGCGATATCAGGAGAAAGGCCTTGCGCGAAATCTCGGTATCGACGCCGCCGCTTGTGTCAGCGACAAAGCCCTGACCGGCAAACAGGTTCGAACTGGCCTCAGGTGCCACGACAATCCGCGTGACCCCTTCGACGCGCGTCACGGCTACAGCGGTCGAATCCGGATTGAATCCATCCGCCGCGTCCAGCGCCACGGAATAGTCGGAGCTGCCTGCCGACGTGTCATCGGTCGCGTCTTCGGCATCGACTTCCACGATGCCAGTGCGCGAGAAGGCGGAAATAAAACCCGGGCTGACCCATTTTCCGGTGGCATCGATGACGGTCGCCTCCAGCGGCACGGGCGATCCTGCCTTGCTCACCGAGACAACCCGCCCCTTGTCGATCACGACAATCCCGCTCGGAATCGTGCCTTGGCTTGTTCCTGTCCAGACATTTCCGCCGACAATAGCGACCGGCGCGGCAAGCACGGGCAGCGCAAGGCACGCAGCCACGGCGATCAGGCTGGCAATATGGCGCACGCTCATTTCAGGTCTCCTTCACCGGGCTGGCCGAGTTCGAAATCCATCACGGGCCGGTTGGCCGCATCGCTGCGATCATACATCAGGGCACCATCCACGAAGACCTGGTCGGCCTTGGTGTAGACGCTGAACGGATTGCCGGACCAGACGACCACATCGGCCATCTTGCCGGGCACGAGGCTGCCGGTCTTGCCGTCAATGCCGAGTGATTTGGCCGGGTTCAGCGACAACCATTGCCACGCCTCTTCCTCGGGAATGTTGATGCCGATCTTCTTGCCGTCGGCCCAGGCCTTGGCGGCTTCCTGGTTGAGGCGCTGGATGCCGATATCGCTGTCGGAATGCACGATGGCGCAGGCACCGGCCTTGTGCACCATCGGGATGTTTTCCTTGATGCCGTCATAGGCTTCCATCTTGAAGCCCCACCAGTCGGCCCACATCGACGAACAGGCACCATATTCCGCCAGCTTGTCGGCAATCTTGTAGGATTCGACGGCGTGGTGGAAGGCAGTCACCTTGTAGCCAAATTCCTTCGAGATATCCATGACTTGCGCCATCTCGTCGGCGCGATAGCAGTGCATGTGAACGAGGATGTCGCCGTCAAGCACGCCTTTCAGCGTGTCCAGCTCCAGGTCGCGCATCGGCGCATCACCGCCTTCGTTCTCGTACTTTTCCCATTTGCGCTTGTAGTCAGCGGCCCGGATCCACGACTCGCGATAGCCGGCGACTTTTCCCATGCGCGAATAGGGCGAGCCGCCGGGATAGTTGCCGCTGCCATAGACCCGCTTCGGGTTCTCGCCGCAGGCCATTTTCAGCGTGTAGGGCGCGCCGGGGAACTTCATGCCCTGCACGGTGCGGCTGGGAACATTCTTCAGCGTCACACCGCGCCCGCCGAACAGGTTCGCGCTGCCCGGCAGCACCTGCAGCGACGTAATCCCGCCCGCCAGCGCCCGCGTGAAACCGGGGTCCTGCGGCCAGATGCCGTGCTCGGACCAGACCTCGGCGGTCACTGGCCCGGAAATCTCATTGCCGTCGCCATGCGCGCTGACGCCCGGCGAGGGATAGACGCCGAGATGGCTGTGATTGTCGACGATGCCGGGCGTCACCCAGCGTCCGGCGGCATCGATCACCTTGGCATCGCCCGGCGCGGTCAGGTCCTTGCCGATTGCCGACACTTTGCCATCCTCGATAAGAAGGCCACCCTTTTCGATCAGCGCGCCCGTACCATCAATGATCGTGGCGTTCGCAATAAACACGGACGGGTTCGGGTAAGGCGCATAGGTCGAGGGGAACGGGTCCTTGGGAACCGTGATATTGTCCTTGCTGTCAGCCTTGTCCGAGCCACCGCATGCGGCCAGAATCAGGGCAAGGCACGACAGGCCCGCCAGGGAAATTCGGTTCATCTGTGTCAGCCCCGCTCGCTGTAGTGATTACGGGGCTATTTGTGCTCAGATTTGCCTCTGCGGCAAGGGGGGCGGCGTGTTCAGCGCTTGCGCGGCGGCGCAACGTTCTTTTCGCGGGCAAAAACCAGCTTCATCAGCCAGTTGGGCGCAAACCGTTCGACATCAGGGTGGCGCTTCAGCACGCTTTCCATCCAGCGATGTCCCCAGACAGAGTTTCGGCCCAACAGGATAACGCCCAGGATACCGAATGGCAGGCCGATCGGAATCAGCGGTGTCACGATGCCGATCGGAATCGACAAGGCGATCATCAACAGGCCGATCAGGGCGAGGAGCTGACGGAACGCGGTGTTAAAGCCGGAACGGAGGGGGGCAGCCGGCCTTTGGGGCGGCAGGGAGGCAGTTTCGGTCATCGGGTTCGCTTCGTCGTCAGCCATTCTGGGTGATATGGGGGGTCTACGTTATTCCGGCTAATGAAATCATCAGGATGTGTTCAAAGTCTGGCAACAGCGTTACCCGATTGCTACAATTGTAAAACTTCTTGCTGTCAATTGCGGGAACCGGGCATGAGGACGGCATGAAACTACAGTCCATCCAGATTCTGCGCGGCCTCGCGGCGCTGCTGGTTGTATTCTATCATACGCGTGCTCAGGAATTCCGCAGCATAGCCGCCAACGGCGGCTCGGAACCGTCATGGCTCACAGGAATCGTGACGAACGGGTTCGCCGGCGTGGACCTGTTCTTCGTCATCTCCGGCTTCATCATGGTATTCGTGACGACAAATCAGCCGCGCGGCATGCGCACAGCCGCAGACTTCCTGTTCGCCCGGCTGACCCGGGTCTACCCGATCTGGTGGTTCTTCGCAGGCATCACGACGATCTACATGGTCGGCCTCCATGGACTGGGCGGTTATGGCGAAGGCTGGCCGGCCTTCGGACACGCCGAGCCGACCGTGCCCTACGTCCTGAAATCCTTCGCCCTTCTGCCACAGGCAGACGACCCTGTGCTCGCCGTCGGCTGGACCCTCGTTCACGAGGTCTACTTCTACCTCGTCTTCTCGCTGTTCCTGCTCGCCAGCAAGACGTGGTGGCCCGCCCTGTTGCTGGCATGGGGCATTGCCGTCGTTGCGGGGTCCATGTTCGGATTGTCCGGTCCTCGGGCCGTCGACCTGTCGGCGCTCGTCTTCTTCCCCATGACCATGGAATTCATCCTCGGTGCCGCGACGGGGCTCATCGTGACATCCGGCCTGGCATGGCGCCCTGGCAGCATCACGCTCCTTTCCGCCCTCGCCCTGTGCGCCGCCCTGTGCATACAGGGCGTCGAAACGGAGCACACCCTGCAATGGGGTCGCGTCCTCCTGTACGGCATACCCAGCACAGTGCTCATTTACGGCATTGTCACGCTGGAGATGGCTGACCGCATGGCCTGGCTGGTCCCGGCAGCTATCGGGTGCGCGGTCTGCGTCATTGTGTTCCAGCTCTATGGCACCGTCGATACAAGTCCGATCGCCCTGCGGCGGGGAGGAACGATCCTGGCCGTGTCTGTCGGCGCGCTCGCCATGCTGGCAACCCTCTGGGCAGGCTGGCTCGGCGGACAGGTCCGCCCTCAGGCCATCCGTGCGCTCGGCCCTCCGCTTGGCACCGTGAAGGCGTGGTTCGTGCGGATCGGCGATGCCTCCTATTCGCTGTATCTCATACACACGATCGTCATCGTCGCGCTACGCCTCGTCTTCCACGCCCTGGGCAAGATCGAGCCGCTTGCCCCCGTGTTCAGGGTTGGTCACCCCGGCCTGCTCGACAATGTCATCTACACGCTTGTCTGCGTGGGCGCATCCATTTGGCTGTCGCTGCTGAGCTACAACTATGTCGAAAGGCCGATGGTCCGCATGTTCCGGACATGGCGCGGAAAAATGTTTGACGCATCGCGCCGCACGCCCGCGCCAAACTGAATGGACGCCTATTCCGCCGCGACCGTATCGGCTGCAGGCGCTGTCCATTTCAGCACCGGCTTGCGCGCCGCCCGCGTCTCGTCGAGCCGCCGCATCGGCGCAAGGTAAGGCGCCCCTTTGAGCGTCTCATCGCCCTGTGCCGCCCGCCGCGCAATGCTCTCCAGCGAGGCGCAGAACTGGTCGAGCGTCGCCTTGCTCTCGGTCTCGGTCGGCTCGATCAGCATCGCGCCATGCACCACTAGCGGGAAGTACATGGTCATCGGGTGATAGCCCTCGTCGATCAGCGCCTTGGCGATGTCGAGCGTCTCGATGCCGTCGGCCGTGAACGCGTCCGAGAACAGCGCCTCATGCATGCAATAGCCTTCAAAAGCCGGCGTCATCACATGCTTCAGCTTCGCCGCGATATAGTTCGCGTTCAGCACGGCGTCCTCGGCCACCTGTTTCAATCCGTCCGCGCCATGGCTGAGAATATAGGCCAGCGCCCGCACGAACATGCCCATCTGGCCATGGAAGGCGACCATGCGGCCAAAGCTCTCGCTCGCCTCGCCGTCTACATCTTCCACAAGGCTGAACACGCCATCACCGTTCTTCACCACGAAAGGCACGGGCGCATAGGGCGCCAGCGCTGCCGACAGCACGGTCGGGCCCGAGCCCGGCCCACCGCCGCCATGCGGCGTGGAGAAGGTCTTGTGCAGGTTGATGTGCATCGCATCGACGCCCAGGTCGCCCGGCCGCACACGACCGACGATGGCGTTGAAGTTCGCGCCGTCACAATAGAAATAGCCGCCAGCCGCATGGATCAGGTCGGCAATCTCCTTGATGTCGGTCTCGAACAGGCCGCACGTGTTCGGATTGGTCAGCATGATGCCGGCCACGTCATCCGTATGCTTCAGCTTCTCGCGCAGCATGTCCATGTCGACCCGCCCGCGCGCATTCGCCTTGATCTCGTCGACGATGAAGCCGCACTGCACCGCCGTCGCCGGGTTCGTACCATGCGCCGAGGCGGGCACCAGCACGCGCTTCCTCGTCTCGCCCTCGCCGCGCGCGATCAGCGCCTGCCGGATCGCCAGCATGCCCGCCAGCTCGCCATGCGCGCCCGCCTTCGGGCTCATCGCCACGAAGGGCATGTTGGTCAGCGTCTTCAGCCAGGTCGCCAGCTCGTCGATCAGTTCCAGCGCGCCCTGCACCGTCGCCTGCGGCTGCATCGGGTGGATGTCGCCAAATCCGGCCAGGCGCGCCATCTTCTCGTTGAGGCGCGGATTGTGCTTCATCGTGCAGCTGCCCAGCGGGAAGAAGCCGAGGTCGATCGCATAATTCCTCTGCGACAGGCGCATGTAATGGCGCACCATTTCCGGCTCCGACAGGCCCGGCAGGCCGGTCGCCACCTTGCGCGCGACGCCGCCGAGGCGGCCCGTCCGGTTCTTCGGCGCCGGCAGGTCAACGCCGGTCGTCTCAGCTGTCCCGATCTCGAAGATCAGCCCCTCAGCCTGCAACAGGCCCCGCGAGCCGGACACCGTCTCGATGTCGGATACGGAAGAGGATGTCGGCGCCGTCGGGCGGCCTTGCGTGTTCATGGTCATCAGACAATCTCCTTCAGTGCAGCCGCATAGGCTTCAATATCTTCCGGCGTCGTGCACTCGGTGGCCGCGCAGACGATGACATCACCCATATGCTCGCCCGGGAACAGGCGGCTCGCGCGTACGCCGCCGACAATACCGGCCTCGTCCAGCATGGCCAGCACGGCTTCCGCGTTCATTGGCGTACGGAACGCAAACTCATTGAAGAAACGCGGCGTCAGGATTTCCACGCCCGGCACTGCTTCCAGCGCGTCGGCCAGGTCGCACGCCGCCTCGTGGTTCAGCAGCGCGAGGCCGCGCAATCCCTTGTCGCCCAGCAGCGTCATGTGCGCGGTGAAGGCCAGCGCACAGAGTCCGGAATTGGTACAGATATTCGATGTCGCCTTATCGCGGCGAATATGCTGCTCGCGAGTCGACAGCGTCAGCACAAAGCCGCGCTTGCCGTCAGCGTCCACCGTCTCGCCGCACAACCGTCCCGGCATCTGGCGCACCAGTTTTTCCGTGCACGCAAACAGGCCGACATAGGGCCCGCCAAAGCCGAGCGGCACGCCGATCGACTGGCCTTCGCCCACGGCAATGTCCGCGCCCATTTCGCCCGGAGGCGTCACAAGTCCGAGCGCCACCGCCTCGGTGAACACGGACACGAACAGCGCGCCCTTGCCATGCGCTGCGTCCGCGACGCCGGACATGTCCGTCACCGTGCCGAAAATGTTCGGGCTCTGCCCGATCACGCAGGCTGTTTCTTCATCCACCGCATCGGCCAGCGCCATCTCGCCATCGACCGCGACCGCCAGGTGCACGACGTCCAGTCCCTGCGCCTCGCAGAGCAGTTTCGTTGCTGCCGCATAATGCGGATGCAGGCCGCCGGACAGGACCACCTTTTTCCGGCGCGTCACGCGGCAGGCCATCACGGCCGCCTCGGCGCACGCCGTCGAGCCGTCATACATGGACGCATTCGCCACATCCATCGCCGTCAGCGCCGCCACCTGCGTCTGGAATTCAAACAGGCTCTGCAGCGTACCCTGCGCGATTTCAGGCTGGTAGGGCGTATAGGTCGTCAGGAATTCAGACCGCTGGATCACCATGTCCACGCTGGCCGGGATATGGTGCTTGTAGGCGCCGCAGCCGACAAAGAACGGCCCGGACGAGGCCGACCGGTTCTTCGCGGCCAGCTTCGAGAGATGCCGCTCCACCGCCAGCTCCCCCTGATGGTCCGGCAGGCCGGCCACCTTGCCGCCGAGCCGGGCGCTTTCCGGCACATCCGCGTAGAAATCATCGACTGATTTCGCGCCGATCACGTCCAGCATGGCCTTGCGGTCGTCGTCCGTGAGGGGAAGGTATCTCATGTCTCTCTCGTCTCTTTCTTTCGGAACACCTCATCCTGAGCGAAGTCGAAGGACGAGGTGTTGGCTTGATGTCTGCGCTGCCCACGCTCTTATCCTTCGACTTCGCTCAGGATGAGCGCTGCAGAGCAGCGGTTGTCTAAAGTCCCTTGCAGAATTCAGTATAGGCGGCTTCGTCCATCAAGCCGTCCAGCTCTCCGCTGTCGGACAGTTTGATCACGCAGAACCAGCCCTCGCCTTCGGGGCTCTCGTTCACGGTCTCCGGCGCATCGGCCAGGGCGGCGTTCGCCTCGACCACTTCGCCGCTGACGGGCGCATAGACGTCAGACGCCGCCTTGACGCTCTCGACAACAGCCATGTCGTCGCCCTTCTTCACTTTCGTTCCGGCTTCCGGCGTCTCGACGAACACGACATCGCCCAGTTGCCCGGCCGCATAGGCCGTGATGCCCACCCGGCCAGTGTCGCCCTCGACGCTGATCCACTCATGGTCTTCTGTGTAATAGGTCGCCATGGGTCTC
>JAHJSB010000047.1 GCA_018830285.1 Alphaproteobacteria bacterium | reverse complement strand
TGCGGCGGTATTCGCGGCGGCTGGGACAACCTGAAAGCCGTGATCCCGGGCGGGTCATCCGTGCCGATGGTGCCGGCCGACCAGATCATGGACGCCTATATGGATTTCGACACGCTGCGCGACCTGAAATCGGGCCTCGGCACGGCGGCCGTCATCGTGATGGACAAAGACACCGACCTGATCAAGGCGATCGCGCGCCTCGCTTACTTCTACAAGCACGAATCCTGCGGCCAGTGCACGCCGTGCCGCGAAGGCACCGGCTGGATGTGGCGCGTGATGGAACGCATGGTCAAAGGCGAAGCCGAACATGACGAGATCGATACGCTGCTGGACGTGACCAAGCAGGTCGAAGGCCACACGATCTGTGCGCTCGGCGATGCGGCGGCCTGGCCGATCCAGGGCCTGATCCGCCATTTCCGGCCAGAAATCGAAGCCCGCATCAACGAATACCGTCTGCCCCGCGCCATGGTGCAGGGCGCTGTGATCGCGGCGGAGTAGGGAAGACATGACCGACACGTTCAAGCTCAATATCGATGGCCAGGACATCGAGGTGCCGAAGCACTACACGCTGATGCAGGCGTGTGAGGAAGCGGGCGCCGAGATTCCGCGCTTCTGTTACCATGAGCGCCTCTCTGTCGCCGGCAATTGCCGCATGTGCCTCGTCGAGTGGGAAGGCGCGCCGAAGCCTATCGCGTCGTGCGCCCAAACCGTCGGCGACATGCGTCCGAACCGGGATGGCTCGGCGCCGAACGTGCGTACCAAGGGTGACTATGTCCAGAAGGCCCGCAACGGCGTGATGGAATTCCTGCTGATCAACCACCCGCTCGATTGCCCGATCTGCGACCAGGGCGGTGAATGCGACCTGCAGGACCAGGCCATGGCCTATGGCCGGGGCGGCAGCCGCTATGACGAAAACAAGCGCGCCGTCGAAGACAAGAACATGGGGCCGCTGGTCAAGACGATCATGACCCGCTGCATCCAGTGCACGCGCTGTATCCGGTTTGCCGCTGAAGTCGCCGGTGTCGAGGAAATCGGCATGATTTCGCGCGGCGAGAATGCCGAGATCACCACCTACCTGGAAAAATCACTGACGTCGGAACTGTCCGGCAATGTCATCGACCTCTGCCCGGTCGGCGCGCTGACCTCCAAGCCTTACGCCTTCAATGCGCGCCCCTGGGAGCTGCGCAAAATGTCCTCGATCGATGTCATGGATGCGATGGGCGCGGCGATCCGCGTCGACGCCAAGGGCGATGGCGTGATGCGGATCCTGCCGGAAACCAATGAGGAAGTGAACGAGGAGTGGATTTCCGACAAGTCCCGCTTCGTCTGGGACGGGCTCGCCCGCCAGCGCCTCGACAAACCTTACATGCGCGTCAACGGCAAGCTCGTGCCGACGACCTGGGGTGAGGCATTTGCTGCCGCGCAGACGGCGCTGTCGGCACCTGCCGACAAGATCGGCGTTGTCGCCGGTGACCTGATCGAAGTGGAGCAGGCCAAGGCCGCGCTCGACCTGTTCCGCGCTCTCGGCGTCCAGAATACGGACTGCCGCCCTGCTGGTGCCGATTATGGCGCTGATGGCGTGCGCGAGCGCTACATCCTCAACCCGACGCTGATGGGCGTCGAAGAGGCCGATGCGCTGCTACTGATCGGCACTAACCCGCGCGTCGAAGCGGCGGTCTGGAATGCCCGCATCCGCAAATCCTGGCTGTGGGGCGACCTGAAGGTCGGGATGATCGGCGATGCGGCTGACCTGACCTATGAGTATGACCACCTTGGCGCCGGTGGCGATGCGCTGGCCAATGTGGCTGGCAGCGACTTCTACAAGGTTCTCAAGGACGCAAAGCGGCCGATGGTCGTGGTCGGTGAGGGCGCACTGTGCCGGGCCGACGGCCAGGCGATCCTGAGTGCGGCCCTGAAACTGGCGCAGGATGTCGGCGCTGTCGCTGATGGCTGGGCCGGGTTTGGCGTCCTGCACAATGCAGCCGGCCGTGTCGGCGCGCTCGATGTCGGTTTCGTGCCGGGCGACAATGGCAAGGCGACGGGTGCCATTCTCGGCGGCGGGATGGACACGGTTGTCCTGCTCGGCGCAGACGAAGAGGACTTGTCCGGACTTGGCAACGCGACAGTGATCTATGTCGGGTCGCATGGTGACGCGGGCGCGGCCCGTGCAGACATCATCCTGCCGTGCGCGACCTATACCGAGATGGACGCCACCTTTGTGAACACGGAAGGGCGCGTCCAGATGACGACACGCGTCGTCCAGCCCAAGGGCGAGGCTCGCGAAGGCTGGGCCATTTTCCGCGCGCTGTCGCATGTCATGGGTAAGACGCTACCCTACGACACGGCCGACGCATTGCGGGCGGTCCTGCGCGGCGCCAAGGGCGAAAGCACCGTGTTTTCCGGACATGGCTTTGCGCCGGGGGCAGGCGGCGTCAGTGCGCTCCAGGCTGACGTCAGCGGTGTTGGCGGCACGATCAAGGCGGACGCTTTTGCCGCAGTGATAGATGATTTCTACCTGACCAATCCCATCGCGCGGGCGTCCAAGACCATGGCGGAGTGCTCAGCGCTCAGCACGGCTCTAGACACTCCGGTAGCAGCGGAGTAGGGCGGCGGCATGAGCAATCTCATCGAGTCTTTCGGCGACTTTACCGGCTTCTGGATGGTGCTTGGCCAGGTTGGCCTTTTCACCCTCGTCCTGTTGTTGTCGATTGCTTTCCTGCTCTTGCTGGACCGGAAGATATGGGCGGCTGTCATGATGCGGAAAGGCCCTAACGTCGTCGGTCCGTTTGGCCTGCTCCAGTCATTTGCCGACTTCGGCAAATTCCTGCTCAAGGAAATCGTCATACCGGCGGGCGCGAACAAGACGGTGTTCATCCTCGCGCCGATCCTGACCTGTACGCTCTCTTTCGTGGCGTGGGCGGCTATTCCTGTCGCGCCGGGAACGGTGTCGGGAACCAGCTGGGTCGTGTCGAACCTGAATGTCGGCGTGCTGTACCTTTTCGCCATCAGCTCACTCGGTGTCTACGGCATCATCATGGGCGGCTGGGCTTCGAACTCGAAATACCCGTTCCTGGGCGCGCTGCGCTCGGCGGCGCAGATGGTGTCGTATGAAGTTTCAATCGGCTTCATCATCGTCACCGTTATCCTGTTGAGCGGATCGATGAACCTGAGCGTCATTGTCGAGAACCAGGCCGGTGGTTTCTGGAACTGGCACGCCTTCAGCCTGCAATACTTTCCGCTGATCTTCGTGATGTTCCCGATGTTCGTGATGTTCTTCATCTCGGCGCTGGCAGAGACAAACCGTCCACCGTTCGACCTGCCCGAAGCGGAATCCGAACTCGTCGCCGGTTACCAGGTGGAATATGGCTCGACGCCCTATCTCCTCTTCATGCTGGGCGAGTATCTCAACATCGTGCTGATGTGCGCGATGATGACTGTCCTCTTTCTCGGCGGCTGGCACGGGCCATTCGCCCTCGGAGACGCCGTGCAGGACTGGCCGCCGCTGCTACTCAGCCTGTCGGGCCTGTTCTGGTTCATGGTCAAGATCCTCTTTTTCTTCTTCATGTTCGCCATGGTGAAGGCCATCGTGCCCCGTTACCGCTATGACCAGCTGATGCGCCTGGGCTGGAAAATCTTCCTGCCGACGTCGCTTGCAGCCGTTCTGATCGTGGCGGGCTATGTCGTTTATACCGGAGTACAATCATGAGCATTGCGCAGACCATTCGCGGCGCGCTGCTGACCGATTTCATCGGGGCCTTCTGGTCGGCACTGCGGGAAATGTTCCGCCGCAAGGCGACCGTGAACTATCCGTTCGAGAAGAACCCGCTGAGCCCCCGGTTCCGCGGCGAGCACGCACTGCGCCGCTATCCGAGCGGCGAAGAGCGCTGCATCGCCTGCAAGCTTTGCGAGGCGGTCTGCCCGGCGCAGGCGATCACGATCGAGGCCGAACCGCGCGAGGACGGCGCTCGCCGGACGACGCGTTATGATATCGACATGGTGAAGTGCATCTATTGCGGCTTCTGCCAGGAGGCCTGCCCGGTGGACGCGATTGTCGAAGGGCCGAACTTTGAATTTGCGACCGAGACGCGTGAAGAACTTTTCTACGACAAGGATCGCCTGTTAGCGAATGGCGACCGGTGGGAACGCCTGATCGCGAAGAACCTGGAGCTGGACGCGCCCTACCGTTAGGGCCGCCTTGCAGTATGACTGAACCGGAGCATGGAGGCAGGGGCCTCTCATGCTTCACCAATTAGGGGCTTTGAGGGCTTTGGCAGTTTACGCATTCTGGATACTGGCCACGATCGTGGTCCTGTCGGCGGTCATGGTGATCGCGGCACGCAATCCCGTGCACTCGGTTTTGTTCCTGATCCTGGCCTTCTTCACGTCGGCGGGCCTGCTGGTACTGATCGGGGCCGAGTTCCTCGCCATGCTGCTTGTCGTCGTCTATGTCGGCGCGGTCGCGGTGCTGTTCCTGTTCGTCGTGATGATGCTCGACGTTGATTTTGTAGAACTGAAACAGGGCTTTTTAAGTTACCTGCCGTTCGGGCTTTTGGTCGGCGCGGTCTTCCTCGCCGAGATCGTGCTCGCGTCGTTCGCGGGCCTTGAGAGTCATGTCAGCACGTTTGATGCGTCGCCAGGCGCGGCAACCAATGCCGAGGCCATCGGGCAGGTGATGTACACCCAGTACATGCTGCTGTTCCAGATGGCGGGGATCATCCTCCTGGTCGCCATGATTGGCGCGATCGTGCTGACGCTGCGCCATCGCCCGGGCGTCAAACGCCAGAGTGTCGCCAAGCAGACATCGCGGCGCCGGTCGGACGCCTTCGAATTGAAAGACCCGAGCTCCGGGCAGGGGATCTGATATCATGGACCTTGGACTCTCCCATTATCTTACCGTCTCGGCAGCGCTGTTCACGATCGGCGTCGTCGGCATCTTCGTGAACCGGAAGAACATCATCGTCATCCTCATGGCGATCGAACTGATCCTCCTGTCGGTGAACCTGAACCTGATTGCCTTCTCGGTCTTCAACGGCGATATCGCCGGGCAGATCTTCGCCATGCTGGTCCTGACCGTGGCGGCCGCGGAAGCGGCTGTCGGCCTCGCCATCCTCGTCGTCTATTTCCGCAATCGCGGCGATATTGCGGTCGAGAATGTCGACCTTATGAAAGGTTAGAGGCTGATGCTGCCGGATATCTTCATTCTCTTCATCGTGCTCGCGCCCGGAATCGTGGCGCTCACGGGCCTCGTCCACAAGCAGATCGGCGATTTGCCGGTGATGTTCCTGACGACGGGCGTCGTGCTGACGGCAGGTGCCTTGTCGCTGTTCCAGCTGTTTGCCTACGCCGCCGGCATTGTCGGCGCTGAGGGGCATGGCGAAGCGGCTGGCCACGCGGTTGAAGCTGTTGCCGCCAATGGCGCGCATGTAATCACATTGCTGCCCTGGATCGACGTCGGCAATTTCCACGCGAACTGGGCGATCCGGATAGATGCGCTGTCCATTGTCATGATGGCGGTGATCACCGGGGTTTCCGGGCTCGTGCACCTCTATTCATGGGGCTATATGAGCGAAGACCCGCACCGGTCGCGCTTCTTCGCCTACCTTTCGCTGTTTACGTTCGCGATGCTGTCGCTGGTCGTGGCCGACAATTTCATCCAACTCTTCTTCGGCTGGGAAGGCGTTGGGCTGGCGTCCTACCTGCTGATCGGCTTCTGGTACACGAAGAAGGCGCCCAACGACGCCTCGATCAAGGCCTTCGTGACCAATCGTGTCGGCGATTTCGGCCTCGCGCTTGGAATCATGGCTGTGTTCTTCGTCTTCGGATCGGTCGAGTTCGAACCCGTTCTGAGCGCCATTCGCGAAAACGCCGTGGTGACGCCAATGGCCTTCGCTGAGGCGGCCCCGGCGCAGGAAGCCGTCATCGAATTCCTCGGGCAGCGCGTCTACGCGCTCGAACTGATCGGCGTCCTTCTGTTCATCGGCGCGATGGGCAAGTCGGCCCAGTTCTTCCTGCATGTCTGGCTGCCGGACGCGATGGAAGGCCCGACACCTGTTTCGGCCCTGATCCACGCGGCGACCATGGTTACAGCAGGTGTCTACCTGGTTTGCCTCATGTCGCCCCTTTACGAGCACACGCTCTATGCTGCCGGCATGGTCACGATCGTCGGCGCTGTCACGGCGCTGTATGCCGCGACCGTCGGCATGGCGCAGAATGACATCAAGCGCGTGATTGCCTATTCGACCTGTTCGCAGCTGGGTTACATGTTCTTTGCGGCGGGTATCGGCGCCTATGAAGCCGCCATGTTCCACCTCTTCACGCACGCTTTCTTCAAGGCACTGCTGTTCCTCGGCGCAGGCTCCGTCATTCACGGCATGCACCATGAGCAGGACATGCGGAAAATGGGCGGTCTCGCGAAATTCATGCCGCTGACCTATGCGGCGATGCTGATCGGCACGATTGCCATCATTGGTCTCGGCATTCCGCACACGCTTATCGGTTTCTCCGGATTCTTCTCGAAGGATGCGATCCTGGAGAGCGCGTTCGCCGCGGGCGAGCATCACGTGATGTTCGGTCAGGTCGCCTTCTGGTTCGGCATCGTCGCCGCGCTGCTGACGAGCTTCTATTCCTGGCGCCTCATCTACATGACGTTCCATGGGCCCCAGGCGTCCGCGGAGCACCATGACGATCATGGGCTCGCTGCAGCGGACGACCATGGCCACAAGCATGACGACCATGCGCACGTGCCGCACGAAAGCCCGGCGATCATGCTGGTGCCACTGGCGTTGCTCAGCCTGGGGGCTGTCTTCGCGGGATTCTATTTCCACGACTGGTTTGTCGGCGGCAAGGAAAGCGCATTCTGGGGCGGTGCGATCTATTCGGCCGCCGAGAACCACGTGCTGCACGACCGTCACAATGTGCCTGAATGGGTGCTGTGGGCACCACTGGCGGTCACGCTGGCAGGCTTTGTGATTGCGACCATGACCTATTTCTTCAATCGCGGGTTCGGCAAGCGTATCGCCGACAGTGGCGGTCCGCTGCATACCCTGTTCTCGAACAAATGGTATTTCGACGAACTCTACAACGCGACGCTCATCAAGGGCTCGGCCGTGCTGGGCAACCTGTTCTGGAAAGCGGACAAGAAGATTATCGATGGGGTCGGACCTGACGGTGTGTCTTCGCTTACACGCTGGGGTGCCCGGCGGATCTCGGCGATGCACACAGGCTACCTGTATCATTATGCGTTCGTGATCATTGGGGCTGCGCTCGTCTTCGGCGCTGTCATGTGGTTGCGCGCTGGAGGAGTTAACTGATGGGCGGGTTTCCCATTATTTCGGCGGTTGTCTTCCTGCCACTGATCGGCGCGCTCATCATCATGGGTGTGCGATCTGCTACTGCAGGCAGTTTCAGCAGCGAGGAAGCCGGCAAGGACAGCCGCGCCGCCCTGCTGGCGGGCCTGATCATTTCCAGCGCGACGTTCGTCGCGTCGGTCGCCGCCTTCCTGACATTCGATTCCAATGCAGCGGGCTACCAGCTCGTCGAGCAATATGCCTGGTATGGCGAGATCACGTACAAGGTCGGGGTCGATGGCCTGTCGATGCCGCTGATCCTGCTGACAACTTTCCTGACGCCGATCTGCCTTCTGGCGAGCTGGAACTCGATCCATACGCGCGTGACCGAATACGTGGTCGCCTTCCTGGTGCTCGAGACCTTCATGCTCGGCGTGTTTGCCGCGCTCGATATCGTCCTGTTCTATATTTTCTTCGAGGCCGGGCTGATCCCGATGTTCCTGATCATCGGCATATGGGGCGGCAAGGAAAAGATCTACGCTGCGTTCAAGTTCTTCCTCTACACATTGCTGGGCTCGCTGCTGATGCTGGTGGCCGTGGTCTACATGTTCCAGGCCGCCGGATCGTCGGACATTGAAGTTCTCGAGAAATTTGCGTTCCCGCCGCACGTCCAGACATGGCTATGGTTGGCCTTTGCTGCGTCCTTTGCGGTGAAGCTGCCAATGTGGCCGGTTCATACATGGTTGCCGGATGCACACGTGCAGGCCCCCACGGCCGGTTCGGTCATACTGGCCGGCGTACTGTTGAAGATGGGCGGTTACGGGTTCCTGCGGTTCTCGCTGCCGATGTTCCCGGATGCGAGCCACCTGTTCCAGCCGGCCATGTTCGCGCTGGCGGTGATCGCGATCGTCTACACGTCGCTGGTGGCGTGGCGCCAGACGGACATGAAGAAGCTGATCGCCTATTCCTCGGTCGCGCATATGGGTTTTGTCACGCTCGGCATCTTCTCGTTCAACGAGGTTGGTGTTCAGGGCGCGATTTTCCAGATGCTGAGCCACGGCCTGATTGCCAGCGCGCTGTTCCTGATTGTCGGCGTGGTTTACGACCGCATGCATACCCGCGAGATCGCGGCCTATGGCGGCCTGGTCAAACGGATGCCGGTCTATGCGACATTGTTCATGCTGTTCACGATGGCGAATGTCGGCCTGCCCGGCACCAGCGGGTTCGTCGGCGAAATCCTGACCATGGTTGGCGGCTTCCAGGCGGCGACATGGGCTGCGGCCGGCGCCGCACTGGGTGTCATCTTCTCGGCCGTCTACATGCTGACGCTGTATCGGCGCACCGTGTTCGGGGAAATCACCAACCCGAAACTCAACGACATAAGCGACATGAACGTGATCGAACTGGTCTGCATCGTGCCGCTGGCCTTGCTGACCATATTGTTCGGCGTCGCGCCAAACCTGATTTTCAACATTACTGAAGGGGCAGCGAACCGCATCCTGTCCCTGATGGTCGGAGGCTGACGGCCCATGCTCGACTATACTGCCATGATCGTCGCAATCGGTCCGGAGCTGTGGCTCGCGGCAGCCGGCCTGCTCGGCGTGCTGCTGGGCGCCATCCTCAAGGACCGATTCAATGCGCTGTCGTTCAAATACGGCGCGCTGGCCCTGTTCGGCGCCGCCGCGCTCTCGCTGATGTTCTATCAGGGCGGCGAAGCGTTTGGTGGCCTGGTGAAAACGAATACGTTCGTGAACTTCGCGAAATTCGTGAGCTTTGCTGTGGGCGGCTTTGCACTGATAATGTCCGAGGGCTTCCTGAAGCGCCATGATACGATCCGTTATGAATATGTCCTGCTGACCCTCTTCGCGAGCCTTGGCATGGGGATGATCCTGTCGGCGGCTGACCTGATGACCCTTTATATGGGCATCGAGACGCTCAGCCTGTCATCCTATGTGCTGGCGGCGTTCCACCGGGATTCAGCCCGTTCGTCGGAAGCGGGCCTGAAGTATTTTGTGCTCGGCGCACTGGCGTCTGGCATGCTGCTCTACGGCGCCTCGCTTGTGTACGGATTTTCCGGCACGACCAACTTTGCCGGGATTTCCAGCTCGGCCCCGTCAATTGGCCTGATGTTCGGCATGGTCCTGATGATTGTCGGACTGGCGTTCAAGATTTCAGCCGCACCCATGCACGTCTGGACGCCGGACGTTTATGAAGGCGCACCGACTCCGGTGGGTGCCTTCTTTGCTTCGGCTCCGAAAATGGCCTCGATGGTGGTCTTCGCGAACGTGATGTTCACGGCCTTTGGCGACGTGATGGACCAGTGGCAGCTGATCGTCGCTATCATTGCCGGTCTGTCGATGATCATCGGCTCATTTGGCGCGCTGACACAGACCAATGTCAAACGCCTTCTCGGATATTCCTCGATTGCGAATGTCGGCTATGCGCTGGTGGCTGTCGCCGCCGGCCAGGCCAGCGGGGCAGGGGCCCTGTTGATCTTCATGACGCTCTACGTGGTGTCGTCGCTTGGCCTGTTTGCAGGTGTGCTCGCGATGCGTCGCCGGGGCGGAATGGTTGAGAGCATTGATGAGCTTGGCGGCCTGATGAGTTCGCGCCCCTGGCTCGCCATTGCCCTGTCGATCCTGATTTTCTCGATTGCGGGCCTGCCGCCGTTCGGTGGCTTCTTCGGCAAATGGGAAGTGTTCAACGCCGGCATCGAGGCAGGCTTGCTGCCGCTGGCGATCATCCTCGTTGTCTCGTCGGTCGTTTCGCTCGGATACTACCTGCGTATCGTGAAGATCATGTGGTTCGATGAACCGAAAGAGCGTTTTGAATCGATTGATGGATCGGTGACATTGACCGTGCTGGCCTCGGCGTTCGTCGCCGGCATTCTGTTCCTGGTGTTCATCAACCAGCTCTCGCAATGGGCGTATGACGCTGCGCTGGGACTGGCCTCTTGAGTCTGGACTGGCCCGTTCATCACCTCGGCGCAATTGACAGCACGAACAGCGAGGCAAAGCGCCGTGCGGCTGCCGGTGCCTTTTCCGATGGCTGGCTTGTCGCGGAAACACAGTCGGCAGGTCGTGGGCGGCTCCAGCGACATTGGGTCTCTCCGGTCGGCAACCTTTTCGCAACGGCGCTGTTTCACGAGCCCGGCGGAATGGTCGTGGCGTCACGGTTGCCGTTTGCGGCGGCCCTGGCGGTCGGCGACGTGGCGCGATCGTTTGCACCGAGCGCCGAAATTCGCCTGAAATGGCCTAATGATGTGCGCATAAACAAGGCGAAACTGTCCGGAATCCTGATCGAAACCGGCGGATCGGGCGCGGACACGTGGGTTGCCGCCGGCATCGGCATCAATGTCACGCATGCACCGGATGGAGCGGAGCAGAGCGCAACATCAATTGCGACCCTTCGTGGCGACGCGGTGGTGACAGCTGACATGGTGCAGGAAGCCCTTCGGCACGCCTTTTCACAAAGGTTGATCGAAGCGCGGGCCGGGTTTTCGGGTCTCCGCAAGGCCTGGCTTGAGCAAGCCGAGGGGTTGGGCACAATCGTGCGTGTCACGGCGTCGGGCGAACCGGTTGAGGGGATATTTGAGGATCTTGATGCGTTCGGTGCCCTCATCCTCAGATTGCCCGATGGCACCCGGCAGACCATAAGGGCTGGAGATGTGAACCTGGTAGGGAGAGCGTAGCCGCCATGCTGCTCGCAATTGACGTAGGGAATACGAACACCGTGTTCGGTGTTCATGATGGCGACCAGTGGCTCGTCCAGTGGCGCAGCGCGACCGAGGCCCGCAAGACCGCTGACGACCATGCGGCCTGGTTGTGGCGGCTTGCCGACATGCACGGCATGGACCTGACCAAGATCAATGGCTGCGTAATCTCGACAGTTGTGCCCCAGGCGGTGTTCAACTTCCGCAACCTCGCGCGCCGCTATCTTAATGTCGAGCCCATGTTTATCGGCGATCCGTCGCTCAAAACCGGCGTCGAGATCCGTATTCACCGCCCTGAACAGGTCGGCGCGGACAGGATTGTCAGCGCTTTGGGCGCGCATGTGTCCTATCCGGGAAACCTGATCGTCATCGACAGCGGCACCGCGACAACCTTTGATATTGTCGGCGAAGACGGCGGTTTCGAAGGCGGTATTATTTCGCCCGGTATCAACCTGTCGGTCAGCGCCCTGCACGATGCCGCGGCGCAATTGCCGCGCATCGCGATCCAGCGCCCGAGCCGGGTGATCGGACAGGATACGATCAGCGCGATGCAGTCTGGTGTGTTCTGGGGCTATATCGACCTGATTGACGGGCTGGTACGACGGATCAAGGCCGAGTATGGAAAGCCCATGCAGGTGGTTGCAACCGGCGGCGTCGCGTCCCTGTTCGAAGGCGCCAGCGAAACGATCGACCACTACGACCCTGATATTCTGATCAGTGGTCTCCTCGAAATCTACAAACGTAACAAATAGGACCTTATGGCCGATTCAGCACAGCTATCCGACGAACTCGTTTTCCTCCCGCTCGGGGGATGCGAGGAGATCGGCATGAACCTGAATGCCTACGGGTACGGGCCGCCGCATGCGCGGCGCTGGATCCTGGTGGATGTCGGCGTGACTTTCGGGGGCCTGGATACACCTGGGATCGACCTGATCTGCGCCGATCCGGACTTCCTGATCGGCGAGCAGATCGATGCGATCTTCCTGACGCATGCCCATGAAGACCATATTGGCGCTGTCGGCCTGCTGTATCCCCGTCTCAAGACCACGGCGCCGATCTATGCGACGCCGTTCACGACGGAACTCGTTCGGTCCAAGATGCTCGAACGCGGCGTGGATGCCCGGTGGCTTAAACCCGTGGCACTGGGGGGGACGGTGGTGGCCGGACCGTTCACCGTCACTTACATCACGCTCACCCACTCGATCCCGGAGCCGAACGCGCTCGCCATCGACACGCCTGCCGGCATGATCCTCCACACCGGTGACTGGAAAATCGATCCGGACCCGCAGATCGGTGGCCCGACCGACATCAAGGGCCTGACGGCGCTTGGCGATCGCGGCGTGCTGGCGATGGTCTGCGATTCCACGAACGTCTTCGAAGAGGGTGAATCCGGTTCCGAGGAAAGCGTCAAGCAGGGCCTCATCGACCTTATTGCGGAACAGACACAAGCCGTGGCGGTCACGACCTTCGCGTCGAACGTCGCGCGTGTGAAATCGATTATCGAAGCCGCGGAACAGGCCGGGCGCAGCGTGTGCCTTGTCGGGCGAAGCATGCATCGGATCACCGATGCGGCGAAGGCGGTTGGTATCCTGCCAAGGAACATGGAATTCGTTGACGAATTCGAGGCCAGTTCCATGCCGGCCGAAAACATTCTCTATCTTTGCACGGGCAGCCAGGGCGAAGCGCGCGCCGCGCTGGGCCGGATTTCCCGCAACGACCACCGCAACGTATCGCTGGGCGAGGGGGATTGCGTGATCTTTTCATCGCGGATCATTCCCGGCAATGAACGCGAGATCTTCGCCATGCAGAACGCGCTGGCTGACCAGGGCGTGCGGATCATTACGCCGCGCATGGTCAAGCAGCCGATCCACGTTTCGGGGCATCCCTGCCGGGGCGAACTGCAGAAGATGTACCAGTGGGTGCGGCCGGAGATTGCCGTGCCGGTGCACGGCGAACGGCGGCACATCATGGAGCACGCCGCCTATGCCAAGTCGCTGCAGATTCCCCAGGCCATCGCGCCGCGAAATGGCAGCCTTGTACGGCTCGCGCCGGGACCGGCCGAGATCATCGACCTTGTCCCCGCCGGCCGCTTGCTGCTGGATGGCAAGATCCTGGTGCCGGAAGGCGCGCAGGGCCTGAATGAGCGCCGCAAACTATCGGAAAACGGACTTGTCCTGGCCAGTGTCGTGATCGACGAGGCCGGGGACGTGATCGACGGCCCGGTGGTTGTCGTGCGGGGCTTTTCGGAATCGGATGGTCGTCTGGCTGATGAAAGCCTGGACAGTCTGGACGAGGCCGCTGATGCCGCCGTGCGGAAGATGAAGCGCAAGACCCGTCTTGATGATGACATGGTTGAACGCGAAATAGGGCGAGCCCTGCGCAAGGCCTGCGAGGCGACGTTTGGACGGCGCCCGATGATTGATGTGACTGTATTGAGGAGCTGAAGCACGATGAGTGAATTCAAAATTGGCCCGCTGAACCATGTCGGCATTGCTGTGCCGGATATTGAGGAAGCCTGCGAGACGTACCGCACACTCTATGGCGCGACGGATATCACCACGCCGTTCGACATGCCGGATCAGGGCGTGAAGGTGTGTTTCGTGAACCTGCCGAACGCCCAGATCGAACTGATCGAGCCGCTGAATGCGGAATCGCCCATCGCGAACTTCATCACCAAGAACCCGAAGGGCGGGCAGCACCATGTCTGCTTCGAAGTGGACGACATCAACGAGGCCGTTGACGAAATGGGCAAGCGCGGCGCGACCGTGCTCGGCAAGCCCCGTATCGGCGCGCACGGTACGATGATCATTTTCGTGCACCCGAAGAATTCCAATGGTGTCCTCATCGAACTCATGGAAACGCCCGAAGGCTCCCACTGATGACTATTGCGAGCGGCGTTGTCGTCTTTGTTCTCGGCTGGTGGATCAGCTTTTTTGCTGTCCTGCCGATCGGTGTGCGCGGCCAGTTCGAGGATGGCGAGATAACGCCCGGGACCGAAGAAGGCGCGCCGGCCAATCCGATGCTGCTGAAGAAAGCCGTGTGGGCAACCATTGGCGGGGCCATCATTACCGGTATTGCAGCCCTGGTTGTGCCGCTCCTCCTTGCGGACTAGGGGCGGCTGCGGCTAGTTGAGCGCCAGTATCAGCGATAGCGGGGAATCCATGCGTCTTTCGAAATTCTTTCTGCCGGTTACCAAGGACGCCCCGGCGGATGCGGCCATCGCCTCGCACAAGCTGATGCTGCGCACCGGCATGATCCGGCAGAACGGCGCGGGCATCTACTCCTGGCTGCCCATGGGCTACATCGTTCTCAAGAAGATCGAGCAGATCGTGCGCGAGGAAATGAACCGCGCAGGCGCCATCGAAATGCTGATGCCGACCCTGCAGCAAGCCGATCTCTGGCGTGAGTCCGGCCGGTATGACGATTATGGCAAGGAGATGCTGCGCATCAAGGACCGGCATGACCGGGACATGCTGTACGGGCCGACGAATGAAGAACTGATCACTGACGTGTTCCGTTCCTATGTCAAAAGCTACAAGCAGCTGCCGCTGAACCTGTATCACCAGCAATGGAAGTTCCGCGACGAAGTGCGTCCGCGGTTCGGCGTGATGCGCGGCCGCGAATTCCTGATGAAGGATGCCTATTCCTTCGACCTGACGGAAGAAGATGCGCGCGTCTCCTATCGCAAGATGTTCTGCGCCTATCTCAATGCGTTCGACCGGATGGGCCTGACCGCGATTCCGATGCGCGCCGATACCGGCCCGATCGGCGGCGACATGAGCCACGAGTTCATCATCCTGGCCGACACGGGCGAAAGCGCGGTGTTCTGCGACAAGGCGTTGCTGGACTTGCCGGCGCCCGGGCTTGACCTGGGTTTCGACGCGGACCTCAACGCGGAAGTCGAGAAGCGCACACAGTATTATGCGGCGACCGAAGAGATGCATGATGAAGCGGCGTTTGCGGCTATTCCCGCTGACCAGCAGGTATCGGCGCGCGGCATCGAAGTCGGACATATTTTCAACTTCGGCACCAAGTATTCGGTGCCCATGAATGCGGTCGTGCAATCGGCGGACGGGCAGATGGTGCCGGTGCAGATGGGCAGCTATGGCATTGGCGTGTCACGCCTTGTCGGCGGCATCATCGAGGCCTGCCATGACGAGAACGGCATCGTCTGGCCTGAGTCCGTGGCGCCTTGGCATGTCGGCCTGATCAATATGCGTGTCGGCGATGCAGCCTGCGATGCCGCCTGCGCAGACGCCTACGAGGCGCTGACCGATGCCGGTATGGACGTGCTCTACGACGATACGGATGAGCGCGCCGGCGGCAAGTTTGCCCGCATGGAACTGATCGGCCTGCCCTGGCAGATCGTGATTGGGCCGCGCGGCATCGAGAACGGCGTCGTCGAGGTTAAGAATCGCAAGTCCGGCGAGAAGGCGGAGATGCCATTTGCCGAGGCACTGAAGAAAGTGGCGCCCAAATGAGCGAATTTGGCCATGTCGCCCCGCCGTTCGGCAAGCTGGAGCGCACGCTGGCCTGGCGCTACCTGCGGGCCAAGCGGGAGCATGGCGGCGCGTCGCTGATTTCGATCATTTCCTTTGTCGGCATCTTCTTCGCCGTTGCCGCGCTGATCATCACCATGTCGGTCATGAGCGGCTTTCGCGCGACTCTTCTGGATGCCCTGCTCGGCGGCCAGCCGCATGTCTACGGCGTGGTCAGCAGCTATACTGAGGATGAAGCGAATGCGCTGGCGGGCAAGATCCGAGAGATCGACGGGATCACCAGCGTGACACCCTATATCGAGGAATACGTGCTGATCACAGCGAACGGCCGCAAGACCGGCGCAGCCGTTCGCGCCATCCGCACCGAAGACCTCGCGACCCTGCCGTTCCTGGAGGATGGCGGAAAGGCTGCCGTCGCAGCCGGTTTCGGCGAAGGCAAGAATGGCGGCAATGTCATCATGCTGGGCAAGTTCCTGGCAGCCGGCCGGGAAGGCCTCGGCGTGACGCCGGGCGACAAGGTCGAAATCATCACGTCGCAGCAGACGGCCGGCCCGATGGGCGGCACGCCGCGCAGCAAGTCCTATGTCGTCGGCGACATCTTCCAGACGGGAAGTGTTGAACTCGACAGCCTTTATACTTTCATGCCGATGGAACAGGCGCAGATCCTGTTCCAGTCCAAGGGGCATTACAGCATGCTGGACATAAGGTTGAAGGATCCCGAGAAAACACGCGAAGCCATGGTGGCGATCGCGAATGCGACGGGCAATGCGCTCTATACGTTTGACTGGAAAAGCCAGCGCGAAAGTTACCTCAATGCCCTGCGGGTGGAGCGCACTATGGTGCGGCTCCTCGTCATGGTGATCATGGCGATAGCGACACTGAACATCATTGTGGGTGTCGTGATGCTGGTGAAGAACAAGTCGCGGGACATCGCGATCCTGCGCACGATCGGCCTTGGCCGGAACGGGGTGCTGCGCGTGTTCCTGCTGGTCGGGACTGTACTTGGCACGCTGGGCGCCCTGCTGGGTGTCCTGGTGGGCGTGCTTGTGGTGCTGAATATCGGCGCCGTCGAGGCCTTCATCAACCTGTTCGTCCAGGGCGAAGTGTTCGACGCCGAAACCTACGGCCTCGAAGGCCTGCCCGCGATCCTCGACTGGAATGAAGTCATTCGGACCGGCCTCTATGCCCTGTTCATGTCGATGGGCGTGTCGCTCATTCCGGCCTGGTGGGCGTCCCGCCAGGATCCGGTCAGCGCTCTGAGGTTCGAATAATGGCGGGTCCTGTGCTTGAACTGATCGAAATCGACCGCGTGTACCGTACGGCGGCGGGCGAACTGCCCGTGCTGAAAGGGACCGACCTGCGCCTCAATGCGGGTGAGCTGGTCGGGCTTGTCGGGCCTTCGGGATCGGGTAAGTCGACGCTGCTGCACACGGCTGGCCTGCTTGAACGGCCGGAAGCCGGCAAGGTCATGCTGGACGGCATCGATTGCCTGTCGCTGGATGACAAGGGTCGGACAGCGATCCGCCGGTCCAAGATTGGTTTCGTCTACCAGTTCCATCACCTGCTTCCTGAATTCAACGCGGCTGACAATATCGCGATGCCGCTAATGATTGCCGGCGTGAAGAAGAAGGCGGCGCGCGAGAAAGCCGACTCGCTGCTTGAGGTTATGGGGCTGGCCGACAGGGGGCACCACCAGCCGGGGCAGATGTCTGGCGGCGAGCAGCAGCGTGTGGCGATCGCCCGGGCGCTGGCCAATGACCCGCGGCTCGTGATCGCTGACGAACCGACAGGCAACCTCGATCCGGTCACGACCGAGCGGGTGTTTGCGACGCTGATCAAGATGGTCAAGAATGAAGGCGCGGCTGTGCTGGTCGCCACCCACAATTTTGCCCTGACACAACATATGGACCGCGTCCTGACGCTGCAGGACGGCAAGCTGGTCGACTACAAGCCGGAATAAGCTGTGGAAGGCCGCCGCTGACGGCTGGTCTGGTCCCGGCGCGAGCGGCATTGTATTCTCCCCGCTGGAGAACCCGTTTTGCCTGAGTCGCCCTTCATCCATCTGGCCGTGCGGTCGAGCTATTCGCTGCTCGAGAGCATGATTACGCCCAAGGGCCTGAAGGGCTGGCTGCTGGGGCAGGCCATGCCTGCCGTCGCCGTGACCGACCGCAACAACCTGTTCGGCGCTCTGGAAGTCTCGCTGACCATGTCCGAGGCCGGCATCCAGCCGATCATGGCCTGCTGTTTCGATATTACTGACGGGGCCCATCGCAGCGAACCGACGCGCGTGTCTGTCTATGCGCAGGACCAAACCGGCTACCAGCGGCTGATGCTTCTGTCGTCGCGGGCCTATCTGGACGCCGACGACGGCGAGCCGAAGCTGCACCGTGACCTGTTGCTGGACAAGACCGACGGCCTGATCCTGCTGACGGGCGGGGCCGAGGGTGACGTTGCGCGCCACCTGCTCAAGGGCCGCGTGGCCGATGCCCGCACCGAATTGTCGACTCTGGCCAGCGCCTATCCGGGCCGGTGTTATGTCGAGATCACGCGGCACGGGACGCCAGACGAGGCGGCCACGGAAGCCGGCCTGATTGATCTCGCCTATGCGTTGGGCCTGCCGCTGGTCGCGACCCATGATGCCCGGTTCATGAAGCCGTCAGATGCGACGGCGCACGACGCGCTGATGTGCATCGCCAATGGCCAGTATCTCGGCCAGGAAGACCGCAAGCGGGTCTGCCCGTCGCAATACCTCAAAACCCAGGCCGAAATGGCGACGCTGTTTGCAGACATGCCGGAGGCGCTGGAAAACACGTCCGAGATCGCCCGGCGCTGTTCGGTGCGGTCGGTCACCCGGGACCCGATCCTGCCCTCGTTCAGCAATGAAGGCCGGTCCGAGATCGAGGAGTTGAGAATACAGGCGAAGGAGGGGCTGGAAGGCCGTCTCAAGGCTGCCGGCAAGCTCTACGCGGAGCGCGAAACCTATTTCGAGCGTCTGGATTTCGAGCTCGGCGTGATCGAGCGGATGGGCTTTCCGGGCTACTTCCTCATCGTGTCCGACTTCATCAAATGGGCCAAGGAACAGGATATTCCGGTGGGGCCGGGCCGGGGGTCAGGTGCTGGCTCGCTGGTGGCCTGGTCACTGCTCATCACCGATCTTGATCCGCTGCGATTCGATTTGCTGTTCGAACGCTTCCTGAACCCGGAACGCGTGTCGATGCCAGATTTCGACATCGACTTCTGCCAGGAGCGCCGCAGCGAAGTCATTCGCTATGTCCGCGACAAGTATGGCGCCGAGAGCGTCGCGATGATCATCACGTTCGGCACCCTGCAGGCCAAAGCCGTGGTGCGCGATGTCGGCCGCGTGATGCAGATGCCGTATTTCCAGGTCGACCGGCTGGCCAAGCTGATCCCGTTCAATCCGGCCAAGCCGCCCACGCTGCAGGAAGCTATCGACGACGAGCCGAAGTTCGACGATGAAATCTCGGAAGACCCTCGCGTCGGTGAGCTGATCAAGATCGCGCTGGCCCTGGAAGGGCTTTACCGGAACGCCGGGACGCACGCAGCCGGTGTCGTAATCGCCGACCGGCCACTGGTCGAGATCGCACCGCTTTACCACGATCCGCGCGCCGACCTGCCGGCCTCGCAGTTCAACATGAAATACGCCGAGATGGCGGGCCTCGTGAAATTCGACTTCCTTGGCCTAAAGACGCTGACAGTGATCGACCGCGCGCTGAAACTGATTCGGCGCAGTGGACAGGATGTCGGCCCGGAATGGGAAGGCCTCGACGACCAGGCCACCTATGACCTGATGGCCAGCGGCGACACGCTGGGCGTGTTCCAGCTGGAAGGCGCGGGCATGCGCGACACGCTGCGCAAGGTGCGCCCGAACAATATCGAAGACGTGATCGCGATCATCTCGCTCTACCGTCCCGGTCCGATGGAAAACATTCCGCTCTATGTCCAGGGCAAGGAAAATCCTGACGGCGTGCAATACGCCCACCCTGACCTGAAGCCCGTGCTTGAAGCCACCTATGGCGTGCCCGTCTATCAGGAACAGGTGATGCGGATGGCGCAGGAGATCGCCGGCTATTCGCTTGGCGAGGCTGACTTGCTACGCCGTGCCATGGGCAAGAAGAAGCTCGAGGAGATGGTCGCGCAGCGCAAGCGTTTCGTTGAAGGTGCTGCGGCCACGAAGCAGATGGACGAGCCGCTCGCCAACGAAATCTTCGACACGATGGAGAAGTTTGCGGGCTACGGCTTCAACAAGTCGCACGCCGCTGCCTATGCGCTGATCGGGTATCAAACAGGCTACCTGAAGCGGCATTACCCGGTGGAATTCCTCGCAGCTTCTATGAGCCTTGATCTTGGCAATACCGACAAGCTGGCGGCTTTCTTCATGGAAGCGCGGCGGCTCAAGATTTCCGTCCTGGCGCCGGACGTGAACACGTCGACGGCAGATTTTGATGTCCGCGACGGGGCGGTCGTCTACGCGCTGGGCGCGCTGAAAGGCGTGGGCCTGGAAGCGATGCGGCACGTCGAGGCGTTGCGCGCCGCCGATGGCGCGTTTTCGAGCCTCTATGACTTTGCCGAGCGGGTCGATCCGCGGCATATTAACAAGAAGGCGTTCGAGTCGCTGGCGAAATCCGGCGCGTTCGACACGCTGGACGCCAACCGGGCCAGGGTGCTTGGGGCTGCGCCGATCCTCGCCCAGATGGCCAACAAGTCAGCTGAAGACCGGCAAGGCGGGCAGGGCGGCCTGTTCGGCGAGGCCGAGCCAGCGCTGCGCCCGGCGCTTCCGACCTGCAAGCCGTGGAACGGTCAGCAGAAACTGGACGAGGAATTCAGGGCGATCGGCTTCTACTTTTCAGGCCATCCGCTGGACGATGTGCTGGAGGGGATCGACCGGGAACGGGTCACGCTGGCTTACGAGATCGCGGACCGGGCGAGCGACGGCAAGCCGCTGGAACTGATCGGCGTCGTGCGCCTGCGCAACGAGAAGCCGGCCCGCAATGGCGGCAAGTTTGCGTTCCTCACCCTTTCGGACCCGACTGGTGAGGTCGAGCTGATGGTGTTCCCCGAGACGCTTCAACAGAGCTATGACCTGCTGCAGGTGGGCAATACGGTGGCGATCACCGTCGGCGTGAAACGCACTGGCGACGAGATCAAGCTGAATGCCGAGCGGATCATCCAGCTGGAATCGGCGCGGCTGTCGAAGTCCATGGGCGCGCTCAAGGTGCGTCTGGCGGTGGGGGCCAATACCGATGATATTGCCGGGATTGTGAGCCATCTCGGGCGATTGCAGGACCATGAGCGCGGTGTGATCCTTATCGAAATGCCGCTTGAAGATGGTCGGACCGTTATCCTGCGCCTTGCCGACACGTACACGATCGGTCTCAAGGCCCAGCGAGCCCTCAAGGACGTCCCGGGCGTGGAACGGGTCGAACCCATGAAAGCGGCCTGACAAAAGGGCAACCGGGCATCTTGCCGGGCGTGGGGAATTCTGTATAAGCCGCCTTTCCTGAAACCATTTCGCGGGTGCATCCGGTGCGGAAAGCCATATTGGCCCAACGTTCCACCCACGAAGGCTAACCGGATGGAGAAAATGAATGGCACTACCTGACTTCACAATGCGTGAGCTGCTCGAAGCTGGCGTACACTTCGGTCACCAGACCCACCGCTGGAACCCCCGCATGAAGCCGTACATCTACGGCGAGCGCTCCGGCATCCACATCATGGACCTGTCCCAGACCGTCCCGGCGCTGCACCAGGCGCTCGTTTTCGTGCGCGACTCGGTTGCCAAGGGTGGCCGCGTCCTGTTCGTCGGCACCAAGCGCCAGGCGTCTGACCCTGTTGCGGAAGCCGCCCAGCGCTGCGCACAATATTACATGAATCATCGCTGGCTCGGCGGCACGCTGACCAACTGGGCCACCGTGTCCAAGTCGATCAAGCAGCTCAAAGAACTCAATGCGATGTTCGACGCCGGTGGCGGCGACGGCCTCACCAAGAAAGAACTGCTCGACCTGCAGCGCCGCCGCGACAAGCTTCAGCGCGCGCTTGGCGGTATCGCCGACATGGGCGGCCTGCCGGCTGCGATGATCGTGATCGATACGAACAAGGAATCGATCGCCGTCATGGAAGCCCGCAAGCTGGGCATCCCTGTCGTCGCCGTGCTCGACACGAACTGCGATCCGGCTGATGCCGACTACGGCTTTGCCGGCAATGACGACGCGGCTCGCGCGATTTCGCTCTATTGCAACCTGTTCGCTGATGCGGTGCTCGACGGCCTCGCAGAATCGACGGCCGGCCTCGGCGTCGACCTCGGTGCACTCGAAGATCTCGAAGGCATGGTTGAGGCAGATGTCGCTGCGGCGGATGAGGAACCCAAGGCTGCTGATGCCGCTACGGCGACTGGCGAGCCCAAGGAAGATGCAACGGGCGCCTGATCGCCCCGGTATTGAACGTTTACACTGAAGGATAACCGCAATGGCCCAGATTACAGCTGCGCTCGTCAAGGAACTGCGCGAGAAGACCGGCGCAGGCATGATGGATGCGAAAAAAGCGCTCGTCGAGAATGATGGTGACGAAGAAGCCGCCATCGAATGGTTGCGTGCCAAAGGCCTGTCCAAAGCTGCCAAGAAGTCTGGCCGCACCGCAGCTGATGGCCTCGTGGCCGTCAAAATTTCGGCTGACGGCAAGTCCGGGGCGATCGTCGAACTGAACGCCGAAACAGACTTCGTGGCGCGCAATGAAGGCTTCCAGAAAGCCCTCGAGGGCATCACGGAAGCGGCGCTCTGCACCGACGGTACGCTCGCGGCGGTTGCTGCTGCGCCTGCACCAGAGGGTGACGGCACGGTCGACGACATGATCAAGCGGATGATCGCCAAGATCGGTGAAAACATCTCCTTGCGCCGTTCGTCCAAGCTCTCTGCCGACAAGGTTGCTTCCTACATCCACAACGCCGAAGCGGCTGGCATGGGCAAGGTCGGCGTCCTGGTAGCGCTTTCCGGATCAGGCGACCTGGAAGACATTGGTCGCAAGGTTGCCATGCACATCGCGGCGACCTCGCCGGCAGCTGCCACGACAGCTGAGCTCGACCCCGAACTGGTTGAGACAGAAAAGCGCGTCCTGACCGAGCAGGCCCGCGAAAGCGGCAAGCCCGACAATATCATCGAGGGTATGATCAAAGGGCGGATGCAGAAATTCTACAAGGAAGTCGTTCTCCTGGAACAGCCTTTCGTGATGAACCCGGACCAGACGGTTTCGGCATATCTGAAGGACCAGGGTGCGACGCTGGTAGGCTTTGTCCACTTCAAGCTGGGTGAAGGCATCGAAAAAGCTGCGGATAACTTCGCAGACGAAGTGGCTTCGCTCACAAAAGGTAGCTGAACAGGCTTGCCTTTCGCCCGTCCTGAGGCGTTAAACATCCCGGCTGCCCATGACAGGCAGCCGGGAATCTTTTAGGAGCTCTATTGAGGGCTTCATTTTACGGAGAAAGCTATGGCAAGCGAGAATCCGGAAACGAGCCCGCTCAAATACAAGCGCGTGCTCCTGAAACTGTCCGGCGAGGCCCTGATGGGCCCGGGCCAGTTCGGTATCGATATCCCGACAGTCGAACAATTTGCCCGTGCCATCGCCAATGCGCGGGCCGCCGGCGCGGAAATTTGCCTCGTTATCGGCGGCGGCAACATCTTCCGGGGCATGGCAGGGGCCGCCAAGGGCATGGAGCGGGCGCAGGCCGACAGCATGGGCATGCTGGCAACGGTGATGAATGCGCTGGCCATGCAAAGCGTTCTGGAAACGCAAGGCGTACCGACACGCGTCCAGTCGGCGATCACGATGGACCAGATCTGCGAGCCCTATATCCGGCGGCGCGCGCAGCGGCACATGGAAAAGGGCCGCGTCGTCATATTTGCGGCCGGCATCGGCAACCCGTTCTTCACAACCGATACAGGCGCCGCCCTGCGGGCGATCGAGATGAATTGCGACGCCTTGCTCAAGGGCACGCAGGTCGACGGCGTCTACACGGCCGATCCGAAGCTCGACAGCACGGCGATGCGCTATGACGAGATCGCCTATCAGGAACTTCTCGTAAAAGACCTGCGCGTCATGGATTCGTCGGCTGTCAGCCTTATGCGTGACAATAACATCCCGATTGTGGTCTTCTCGCTCAAGGAAGAAGGCTCGCTGCTGAACGTGCTGCACGGTCGGGGCAAGTCCACAACGATTTCGAACAAGGGAGGGGTCGCGAAATGACCTATAGCAAGAAAGACCTGGAACGCCGGATGGAGGGCGCGCTTGCGTCGCTGTCGACCGAGTTCAGCGGCTTGCGGACGGGCCGGGCGTCGGTGAACCTGCTTGATGCCATCCAAGTGCCTGCCTATGGATCGACGGTGCCCCTGTCGCAGGTTGCCTCCGTATCGGTAACTGACATGCGCATGCTGTCGGTCAATGTCTGGGACAAGACCGTGGTGGGCGCCACCGACCGCGCGATCCGCGAATCGGGCCTCGGCCTGAACCCGGTCATGGACGGCCAGACCTTGCGTATCCCGATCCCGCCGCTCAACGAGGAGCGCCGCGTCGAACTGACGAAGATTGCCGGCAAATATGCCGAGGCGGCCAAGGTTGCGGTCCGGAATATCCGCCGCGACGGCATGGATACATTGAAGAAGATGGAAAAAGACGGCGAGATCAGCGAAGACAAGCTTCATGGCCTGTCGGACGAAGTCCAGAAGCTGACAGACGCGTTCGTCGGTCGTGTCGATGACGCGCTGAAAGCCAAAGAAGCGGAGATCATGCAAGTCTGATGTCCGCTGCGTCTGCTTCTGATGTCACCAGTGTCGTGTCGGGGCAGCAGCCGGGCCTTTCGCATGTCGCGATCATCATGGACGGCAATGGCCGGTGGGCGAAGTCCAGGGGCTTGCCCCGTGCCGCCGGGCATGAGCGGGGTGTTGAGGCCCTCAGGCGTACCGTTGAGGCCGCTGGCGAACTCGGCATCCGCTACCTGACGGTCTTTTCCTTTTCCACGGAGAACTGGCGGCGGCCGGCGGCTGAAGTGAATGCATTGTTCGGCCTGTTGAAGGCCTATGTGCAACGCGACCTGGCGCGGCTGACGCAAGAGGGCGTGCGTATCCGCATCATCGGTCTTCGGGACGGATTGCCAGACGACGTCGCCCTCCTGGTCGAAAAGGCCGAGCGGGAGACCGCTGCCAACAGCAAATTCTTCCTGACGATCGCCTTCAACTATGGCGGACGCGAAGAAATCGCCCGTGCGGCGCGTGGCGTTGCGGAGGCGGTCGCATCGGGCCGCCTGAAACCGGACGAGGTGAACGAAAAAACGTTCGCCGGATTTCTCGACACCGGATCCATGCCGGATCCCGACCTGCTGATCCGGACCAGCGGCGAATACCGGCTCAGCAATTTCCTGTTGTGGCAATGTGCCTATTCGGAGCTCGTGTTCATGGATGTGCTTTGGCCCGACTTCGATCAGGCCTGCCTGGAAGAGGCCCTGGCCAAGTTCCATGAGCGCGAACGCCGCTTCGGCGCCGTTTCGCCAGGGGCGGCCTGATGGGGGACTGGACGCCGCGCGACCAGCGTTTCTCGGAACTTGGGCTCCGGCTGATGTCGGCTGCGGTCCTGATTCCGGTGGCCGTTTCAATGGTGTGGGCAGGCGGCTGGTGGCTGGCGATCGGCTGCTTCGTGTTTGCCGCCGCCATGGCGCTGGAATGGAGCCAGATCAGTGCGTTTCCGCGCGGCCGGGCGATGGCGGTTGCGGCGGCCCTGTTCTGCCTGAGCCTGCCGATTGGATTGTTGTGGCTGAGCGGACTCGTATTAGTTGGCGGCATGGTGTTCTGTGCCGCAACCGCCGGTGGAGGACTGCGCGTCCGCTGGACGGCGGCGTTCGGGCTGCTCTACGTCACTGCGATGGCTGCGGGCCTGTATTTGCTGCGTGACGGCCCCTGGGACGGCAGGGCAGCGGCCCTGTTTTTCATGTCATTCGTGTGGGCGTCCGACGCGGCGGCCTATTTCACCGGGCGCGGCCTTGGCGGTCCACGCCTGCTGCCCAGCGAAAGCCCGAACAAGACGTGGAGCGGCGCGCTGGGCGCTGTCACGGCCTGTGGGCTGTGCGGGCTGGCTGCAGCCGATATCGAAATGGCGTCCTTTCCGGTCTGGATCGCGGCAGGCGTCGCGATTTCGATGGTCGCGCAGATGGGCGACCTGTTCGAGAGTGGACTGAAGCGGCGGTTCAAGGTCAAGGATGCCGGCACCTTGCTGCCGGGCCATGGCGGCGTCCTGGACCGGGTCGACGGCCTCGGCGCGGTATGCATTTTCGGGTCGCTCGCCCTGTATGCCTTTCCGGGACTTTCAGTCGCGCTTGGATTCTGAGGCATGGCCGCTCACCGACGCATTTCCATCATGGGCTCTACGGGTTCGATCGGCACGTCCGCACTGGATGTCGTGGCGCAGGCCAATGCAGCCGGCGAGACACCGTTTGAAATCGTCGCACTGGCAGCTGGACGCGATTCCGAAACGCTGGCGCGCCAGGCGATAGCGTTCCGTCCGGATATCGCTGTCATCGCGGACGAGAGCAAGCTGGCGGACCTCAGGGAACGCCTGGCCGGTACGGGCATCGAAACGGCGGGCGGACTGGACGCGATCATCGAAGCCGCGACCCGGCCTTGCGACCGCGTACTGGCGGCGATCGTCGGGTCGGCGGGGCTTGCGTCGACACTGGCGGCCGTCCGGCAGGGCACGGATGTTGCGATTGCCAACAAGGAAAGCATCGTCTGCGGCGGAAAACTTATATTGTCCGAAGCTGCCCGGACCGGCGCACGCGTGCTGCCGGTCGATTCCGAACATAGCGGCATCTTCCAGGCGCTGGGCGATGGCAAGTCCCTTGAAAAACTGACGATAACGGCGTCGGGTGGGCCTTTCCGGACCGCATCCCTGAGCGAGATGGCGGTCGTCACGCCTTCCCAGGCGGCGGCGCATCCGAACTGGGACATGGGGATCAAGAATTCCATCGACAGCGCCACCCTTATGAACAAGGCATTGGAATTCATCGAGGCAGCCTACCTGTTCGACGTAGAGGCCGACCAGATCGATGTCCTGATCCATCCCCAGTCGATTGTTCATGGCATGGCGCACTTCACGGATGGTTCTGTCATTGCGCAGCTCAGCACGCCCGACATGCGCGCCCCGATCGCCTATGCGCTGGGCTGGCCCGACCGGGTGGCGACGAATGTCGCGCGCCTGGACCTGGCGGCCCTGGGGCGCCTCGACTTTGCGGAAGTGGACGCGGCGCGGTTTCCGGCTATTGAACTCGCGCGCCGCGCGATTGCCCTCGGATCCGGGGGCACGACCGTATTAAATTGCGCTAATGAACTGGCGGTTTCTGCATTTATTGCGGGCCAATGCGGTTTTCTGGACATAAGCTGGGTAGTAGAGGAAGTGTTGAGTCGCTTTTCTTCTGGCAACAAGTCCTCTTTGGGCTGTGACACGCTGGACGAAATAGCTTATCTGGACCGGTTCGGGCGCGAAATGGCGGCCGAGTTACTTAAAAAGGCCCCGAGCCGGGCAGGAGGATAAGTCGATTGGGACAGCTTCTTAGCCAGGGTCCGCTTTTCATTGCCTGCCTCATTTTCATGATGGGGATCGTGGTTATCGTGCATGAACTCGGCCACTACCTTGTGGGCCGGATATTTGGCGCGGCCGTTGAATCCTTCTCGATCGGTTTCGGCAAGCCTGTTTATGAGCGCAAGGACCGGGTCGGCACACGCTGGCGCGTCAACTGGATTCCGCTCGGCGGCTTCGTCAAGTTCGTGGGCGAGAGCCAGTTGCCGGGCGATGTCGGCAAGCTGGAGCAGGGGCCTCAGGGCAAGGCGTATAACAAACTTGCCGTCTGGCAGCGCTCGCTTGTCAGCCTCGCCGGGCCGTTTGCGAATTTCGTGCTGGCCAGCCTGATTTTCTCGTTGATCCTGGGTACGCACGGCAAGGCCAACTACACCGTCGGTGTTGCGAATGTCGTTGCCGGGTCTCCCGCCGAGCGCGGCGGCCTGCAAGCGGGAGATGCTTTCGTCGCGATCAATGGCAGCGCCGTCACGGATGCGCAGGACATCACCATTCCGATCATGCTCAACCCGAATAAAGAGATGACTTTCGACGTCCTGCGAGACGGCGCGCCAGTGAGCCTGAAAGTGACGCCTGACGAAGTCGTACGCGAGAACGAGTTCGGCCAGATGGTGCCGCAAAGCACGATCGGTGTCGGCCTCGCGGGCCTCGAACTTGGCGAGCGCACCCGGTACAATCCCGTCGAGGCGCTGGGCGCCGGCGTGATCGAGACCGGCGCAACGATTGACCGCACCGTCACGATGCTGACGCGGATCGTGACCGGCAAGATGTCTTTCAACGCCATGACCGGACCTGTCGGCATCGGTGACATTTCCCGTCGGGTCGTCAACAAGGTCTGGAGTCAGACCGAGCTCACCCGGTCACAGCGCCTGGAACAATTGTTCTGGATGCTGCTCAGCATATGTGCCGCCATTTCAGTGGGTGTCGGGTTCTTCAACCTGTTGCCACTGCCAGTACTGGATGGCGGACACTTGGTCTTTCATGCTTATGAAGCCGTAATGGGCAGAGAACTGCCCGAAAAAGTGCAGGAGGTCAGCCTGACATTCGGTTTGATCCTGTTATTGGGAATGGTGGTGGTGATCACATGGGGTGACATCATCGAGACCGGCTTGTTCGGGGGAGCGGGCGGCTGATCCGACCGTCCCGAAGCTAATCAGAGAGTATGTCCACCATGCGTAAGTTCCTTGCAGCAACCTTCATGGCGACCAGCGTTTTCACGTTTGTCGCCCTGCCAGGGCTGACCAATACCGCCGAGGCGCAGGAAGATAATCGCTATGGCGGTACGATCCGGTCGATCCTCGTGGAGGGCAACCAGCGTATCGAAGCCCGGACCGTGCAATCTTACCTTCTGGTCGAGCCTGGCGATCCGTTCGATGCCGAGCGCATCGACCTGTCGCTCAAGACCCTGTTCGCGACCAACCTGTTCGCAGACGTGTCGATCGACCGGAACGGCGACGACCTGCTGGTTCGTGTGGTCGAGAACCCGATCATCAACCGCGTGATTTTCGAGGGCAACCGGGCGCTCAAGGACGACAAGTTCAAGGAAGAAATCCAGGCTGCGCCACGGGGCATCTTCACTGCGGCCCGCGTTCAGGCCGACGTACAGCGCATTCTCGAACTCTATCGCCAGTCCGGACGTTTCTCGGCCAAGGTCGAGCCGCAATACAAACCGCTCGAGCAGAACCGCGTCGACCTCGTGTTCGAGATCACTGAAGGCCCGGTGACCGGTGTGCGTTCGATCAATTTCATCGGTAACAAAGACTATTCCGACTCGCGCCTGCGCAGCGAGATTGTCACGCGCCAGTCGCGCCTGTGGCGGTTCTTCAGCTCCAACGATAATTACGATCCGGGCCGTCTGGAATATGACCGCGAGAAGCTGCGCGAATTCTACCAGAATAACGGTTATTACGATTTCCGGGTAACGTCGGCCGTTGCCGAGCTGACGCCTGACCAAAAAGATTTCTACATCACGATGACGATCGACGAGGGGCGCCAGTATGATTTCGGCGTCGTGAAAGTCGAGACGGCGCTTGAAAAGCTGAACGCGAATGCGCTGCGCGCCGCTGTGCCGATCAAGGAAGGCGACCTGTTCAAGGGCAACCTGATCGAAACCACAATCGACACGCTGACCTACGCCGCCGGTATCGCTGGTTACGCGTTCGTGGATATTCGTCCGCAGCTTGATTTGAATCCGGATACGGGGCGCATCGACGTGACTTTTGCGGTCGATGAGGGCCCGCGCGTCTACATTGAACGGATCAATATCGTCGGCAACACGCAGACGCTGGACCGGGTTATCCGCCGTGAACTGCGCATTTCAGAAGGCGACGCGTTCAACCGGATCCTGCTCGACCGGTCGAAGAACCGTGTGCGTTCGCTCGGCTACTTCAAGGACGTCGAAATCGTCGAGACGCCCGGTGACGGGCCGGACAAAAGCATCGTGGACGTCAAGGTTTCCGAACAGCCCACCGGCGAACTGTCGTTTGCAGCAGGTTTCTCGTCGGTCGATTCCTACCTGTTCGATCTCAGCGCGTCACAGAGAAATCTGCGGGGCCGCGGCCAATCAGTTGTTGCACGCGTTTCGACGTCGAGTCGTCAACAGGTCGTTGACCTTCGTTTCACGGAACCGCGTTTCCTCGACCGGAACCTGTCTGCAGGTGTCGATGTTTTCGCGACGAAGCAGGATTTCAAGGATTTTGGCAGCTATACGGCCGAGACCGTTGGCGCGGGGTTGCGTGTCGGCTTTCCACTGACCGAACGGATGCAGCTTGGCCTCAGCTACAAGCTTCAGTCGGATAACGTTGAGATCCCCGATTTCGATATTCTCCTGGACACCACCACGCGGTTTACATCCACTCGTACGATCCAGATTTCGGGCGCCGATACGCCCGGGGATACGTCAGACGACCTCTACAGGTCCGCGCGCCCGTCAGATGGCGCCGTGGCGGGCGAGCTTATCGTCGACCAGTGTGACACGCTCTACGTTCTGCGCGATTCCAATTGCCGGTCCGAACGCAGCGAGATTTCGAGCATTGTCGGCTATAGCTTCTTCTGGGACCGGACCAATGATCCGATCCAGCCGACGCGTGGATTTGATTTCCGCTTCAGCCAGGAAGCCGCCGGCCTGGGCGGCGACGTGAAATACCTGCGTTCGGAAACAAGCGCATCCATGTACCGTGGCATCTGGAAAGACGTCATTGCCAGCGCCCGTTTGTCAGCCGGGTATGTCTTCCCGCTCGAAAATGGCCAGGGCATTAGGATCAACAACCGTTTCTTCAGGGGCGGCAGCACGTTCCGCGGGTTCGACGTGGCCGGTCTCGGCCCACGCGAAGTCGTGCGTGTATTTGATCCGGCGACAGGCGAAATCGTGGCAACACGTCGCCTTAACTCGCAAGGGGGCAACACTTACTACCAGGGCACATTCGAGCTCAGCATGCCAAGTATCTTCCCGGAAGAGTATGGCATCAAGAGCGCCCTGTTCGCTGATGTTGGCGGCCTCGGCACACTGCGCGGACCCGACATCAGTCCAACAGTGTTCTTTACGGATCCGGAAACCGGTCTGCCGGCCGTGCGTGTCACCAAGGACGCCACATCCCTGCGGGCATCTGCCGGTCTAAGCGTATTCTGGGACTCGCCTTTCGGGCCCATTCGCTTCGACTTCTCGCAGATCCTGCGCAGGGAAGACTATGACCGAACCGAAACTTTCCGGTTCTCAACCTCAACACGTTTCTAATTCAGAACCGCCAACCAGGAGACCGATAATGTCCCCAATCAAACATATGCTATTTGCCCTTTCGCTGGTCGTGAGCGGAGTCGCTGTTGCCGCTCCGGCCGCATCGGCACAAGGCGCGACTGTCGTGATGATCGACGAAGGCCGCATTCTCGGCGAGAGCAAGGCTGGCAAGGATATCCAGACCAAGCTGAAGAACCTTGAGACACAGATGAAAAACGAGCTGGAGCCCATCCGCGCCACGCTTGAAACCGACGGCAAGGCCCTGCAGACGAAAGTCGAAGGCAAGACCCGCGAAGCCGTTGCTGCAGACACCGCGCTCGTGGGGCAGCTGACGGCTTATCAGAAGCGCGCCCAGGAATTCGCGCAGAAGCAACAGATTATAAGTCAAGAGTTCCAGCTGACCGAGCGCAAGGCGCTGATCGACTTCAACAAGGCGATCGAGCCCGTACTGATGGAAGTCGTGACGGAGAAAAAGGCACAGATCGTGATGTCCAAAGCGCAGGTCATTTTCAGCGCGGATATGGTTGACGTGACCCCGCTTGTCATCAGCAAGCTCGACGCCAAGACGCCGACAATCGCCGTGTCGCGCCAGCGCCTGCCTGCCCAGCCCGCCCAATAGGGACGGTTTAACGTGACGATCGATCCTCGTTTCTACGCGCCCCTCGGGGCCCAGACGCTAGGCAAGATCGCGGACCTGACCGGCGCGACCCTTCATGGCGACGCGTCGGTCGAGATCAAAGGGGTCTCCGCCTCGGCGACTGGCCGGGCCGGAGACCTCGCGTTTCTTGACGGAGACGGAAAAGGCACGCCTTCCGTTTCGCCCGAAGTTTCGGCGCTGATTGTCAATGAGGCGAACCTGCCACATGTTCCGGCCGGGATGGCGTACCTCCTGACGGCGTTGCCGCGCCACTTCCATGGCGTTGTCGCCTACGCGATGTTCCAGCCCCGCCACCTGGTGTGGCATGCGGCTGAGCGTATTTCCGCCGATGCCAGGGTGCATCCCGATTCGATCGTGTCGCCCGGCGCCATTGTCGGGCCAGGCGCGACGGTGGGCGAGGGAACGGCACTTGGCGCCAATTGCGTGATCGGTCCGGGCGTCCAGGTCGGGCGCAATTGCCGGATCGGTGCGAACGTTTCGATATTCTGCTCACTCGTCGGAGACCATGTGGCGCTACTGTCTGGCGCGCGCATCGGGGAATCCGGATTTGGCGTGACCGGCGGGCCGGGCGGCATGGAAGATGCGCCGCATTTCGGACGGGTCATCCTGCAGGACCATGTCACGATCGGGGCCAATAGCTGTATTGATCGCGGCGTCTTCGACGACACGATCATCGGCGAGCGCACCAAGATCGATAATCTTTGCCAGATCGCCCACAATGTCGTGTTTGGCCGGAGCGTGGTCATGGCGGCGTTTGGCGGCATATCCGGTTCGGTCTCTGTCGGTGACGGTGCGCGTATCGGCGGACGGGTCGGGGTTGCCGACCACGTGAAGATCAGCGAAGGCGTCAACCTTGCGGCCTCGTCCGGCGTATTCCGGGATATCGAGCCGGGCGAAACCTGGGGCGGCACGCCTGCCAAGCCGATCCGTCAATGGATGCGCGAAATCGCATGGGTGCAGAAACAGGCCAATCCCAAAAAGAATTCCTGAGCCTCCGGCGCGCCGGATCGTTTGCCCTGGTTGCGCAAACAGCCAAATCTGCCGAAAAATCCTATCGAAGAGGGTTGTCTTCTCGCAAGTTTCGGCAAAGACCGCCTTTCACGAGCAACACCGGATACGATTGATGCCAGTTGAAATTCATCCCTCTGCGATCGTCGAGCCCGGCGCTGAACTTGGCGACGGGGTCCGGGTCGGCCCATTCTGTCATGTTGGCGCGCATGCGGTGATTGGCGACCGGACACGGCTGCACGCGCACGCCGTGATTGCCGGCCACACGACACTTGGCCGCGATTGCGCGATCCATTCCCATGCCGTTCTCGGCGATACACCGCAGGTGCTGGGTTTCCAGGACGTGCCGGAGTCGCGCCTCGAGATCGGCAATGAGTGTACGATGCGCGAACATACGACCGTGCATGCCGGTGTTCCCAAGCTTGGCGGCACAACGCGCCTGGGAAGCAAATGCTTCATGATGGTCGGCAGCCACGTCGCCCATGATTGCCAGCTCGGCAACGATATCGTGATCGCCAACGGGGTCCAGATCGGCGGACATGTCGAGATCGGCGATAATGTGTGGTTGGGCGGGCTTGCCGCTGTGCACCAGTTCACGCGGATCGGCCGGAACGCCTTTATTGGCGGCGGTGCCATCCTGGTGGAAGATGTCATTCCGTTCGGGTCGGTGATCGGCAACCATGCCAAGCTGGCCGGACTGAACATGGTGGGCCTGAAGCGGCGCGGCTATGACAAGGCACAGCTGCACGAGATCCGCAGTGCCTACAAGGCAGTGTTCACGGGTGAGGGCCTGTTCAAGGACCGGCTGACGGCGGCTGCCATTGCGTTCAAGGACAAGCCACTGGCCATGGAGATCATTGATTTTGTGCTCACAGCGGGCGGCCGGCCCGTCTGCAAACCGGGGTGAGGTCATCATGACAGCGCCTCTTGGACTGATAGCTGGCCTTGGCGGTCTTCCGGTGGCTGTCGCGGAGAATGCGGTCGCGACGGGGCAGGGCGTCTATGTCCTGCGCTTGAAGGGCTTTGAAGAGCCACGCCTCGCGGACTTTCCGGGCGCTGTGGTCGGGCTGGGCGAAATCGGCAAACTGTTCTCCCTGCTCAAGCAGGCCGGTTGCGAGGATGTGCTGTTTGCCGGGATCGTGAAGCGCCCGAATTTCAAGGACCTGAAGCTGGACCTGCGCGGCGCAGCCCTGTTGCCAAAAGTACTGGCCGAGGCGGGCAAGGGCGATGACGCCCTGCTGCGGCTGCTCGTCAAGGAAGTCGAGAAGCAGGGGTTCAATGTGATTGGATCCGATGTCGCCCATGCCGCCTTGCTGGCTCCGTCAGGCCTCGTTGCCGGTCCCGCGCCGTCCGAGACAGCCATGTCGGATATTGCCCGTGGAGCGCATGTGGTGGCCGCCTTGGGCGATCTGGATATCGGGCAGGGCTGTGTCGTCTGCGAGGGCCTGGTCCTCGCTGTGGAGGCCCAGGAGGGCACGGACGCGATGCTCGCGCGGTGTGCCACGCTGCCTGAGGCAATACGGGGCACGACCACGTCACGGCGGGGCGTGCTGGTCAAACGTCCAAAGCCGGCCCAGGAGCGCCGGATCGATATGCCGACCGTTGGCGTCTCGACGGTGGAGAAAGTGGCAGCGGCGGGCCTTGCGGGGCTAGCTGTCGAGGCAGGTGGTGCGCTGATGCTCGGCCGCGCCGAGATGCAGGCGGCTGCCGAACGGCTGGGCGTGTACATTTACGGCTTCGAACCGGACCTCGGATCATGACCGCGCCGCGCCTCTATTTCGTGGCGGCGGAATCCTCAGGCGACCTGCTGGCGCGCGAAGTGATCAGCACGATCCGGGCGAAGCAGCCCGACGTGCACGTCGCAGGCATCGGTGGCGCTGAAATGGCGTCTGTCGGGATCGTTTCGCCGATCGATATATCACCGCTCTCTGTGCTGGGCCTCTTCGAAGGATTGAGAGCCTATGGCACCGTGGTCAAACTGGCCGACATCGCGGCGGATGCGATCATTGCCGACACCCCGGACGTGGTCGTGCTGGTGGATTCCTGGGGTTTCATGTTGCGGGTGGCCCAGCGCGTGCGCGCCCGGGCGCCGCAAATTCGGCTGGTCAAACTGATCGGGCCGCAAGTCTGGGCGTCGCGGCCTGGGCGCGCCAAGACGCTGGCGGCGACGGTGGATCACTTGCTCTGCATGCACGAGATCGAGGCGCCGTTCTACGAACCGTTTGACCTCAAGACGACGGTTGTCGGCAATCCGGCCCTGTCACGCCACCAATGGGGCGAGCGCGACGCGTTCCGCAAGGCGCATCGAATTTCAGACGAGTCCCAGGTGGTGCTCGTGCTGCCTGGCAGCCGGGCCAGCGAGATCAAACGCGTTGCACCGGCGCTGGTGGAAGCGGCACGGATCATCAAGGATTCCGATCCGTCGCGCCAAATCATCATTGCGCCGGCCGCGAGCGTCGCGGCGCAATTCGCGGAAGCGTTCCCAGATGTGGGCGACTGGGCAACCGTGTCCACGGATGCATCAGAACGGTATGATGCCATGGCCGCTGCTGACCTGGCGCTGGCCTGTTCAGGCACAGTCACGAGCGAACTGGCGATGCAGGGCACGCCGATGATCGTGGCCTACAAGACTGGCTGGATAACCTGGGCGCTGGCGCGGGGCTTCCTCTACCAGAAGCGCCATATCACGCTGCTGAACATTGTCAGCGACGACCAGGAGATCGTACCGGAATTCGTGCAGACGAAGCAGACGCCTGACCGGATTGCCGCTCACGCGCTGTACTGGCTAACCAATCCGGACGTGCTGGCCGAACAGAGGGCCGCACAGCAAATCGCCCTCTCCCGGATGAAAGAGGGCGATCGGGATGCGGCTGAAATCGCAGCCGAGGTGATCCTTGAAGAGGCTCGCGTCTAGCGGTTGCCCATTGGCACGTAGTCGCGTTGGGCAGCGCCGGTATAGATCTGGCGCGGACGACCGATACGCTGCGTCGGGTCTTCGATCATCTCGTTGAGCTGGGCCACCCAGCCGACGGTGCGCGCGAGGGCAAACAGAACGGTGAACATCTGTTTCGGGAAGCCCATCGCATCGAGGATGATGCCGGAATAGAAGTCGACGTTCGGGTACAGCTTCTTTTCGACGAAATAGTCGTCTTCCAACGCGATCCGTTCGAGTTCCATCGCGACTTTGAGGATCGGCTGGTCCTTGAGGCCGAGCAGGTCGAGCACTTCATGGGCGGACTCGCGCATGACTGTCGCGCGCGGATCGTAATTCTTGTAGACGCGGTGGCCAAAGCCCATGAGGCGGAAGCCGCTGGTCTTGTCCTTGGCTTTTTCGACGAATTCCGGAATCCGGTCGACCGACCCGATCTCGTGCAACATGTTGAGGCAGGCTTCGTTGGCGCCGCCATGGCTGGGGCCCCAGAGGCAGGCGACACCCGCCGCAACAGCCGCAAACGGATGCGCGCCTGATGAGCCGGCGAGGCGCACGGTCGAGGTCGAGGCGTTCTGCTCGTGGTCAGCATGCAGGATGAAGAACCGGTCCATCGCCTTGGCGATAGCCGGGTCGACCTTGTAATCCTCGGCCGACACCGAGAAGCACATGTTCAGGAAGTTTTCGGCGTAGGAGAACTCGTTGCGTGGATCGACGAATTTCTGACCCATATTGTACTTCAGGATGCGGGCGCAGAGTGTCGGCATCTTGGCGAGGAGCCGCACGGAGCTGAGGTGGCGTTCGTCGGGGTCTTCGCTGTCCATGGCGCCGGGATAGAAGGATGCCATGGCACCAACGGCGCCTGTCAACATGGCCATCGGGTGGCTGTCACGGCGGAAGCCTTCGAAAAAGCGATCCATCTGCGTGTGAATAAGGGTGTGCTGCTTGATTTCGGCGTTGAACTCGGAGAGCTCGGGTTTGGTGGGAAGTTCACCTTTCAGGATGAGGTGGCAGACTTCCGGAAACGTCGATTTTTCGGCGAGCTGGCCGATCGGATAGCCACGGTGAAGCAGGACGCCTTCGTCGCCGTCGATGAAGGTGATCTGGCTTTCGCAGCTCGCGGTTGACGTGAAGCCGGGATCGAACGTGAAATGTCCCGATTCGGCGTACACCTTGCGAACATCCACGACATTCGGTCCGTGCGTTCCCGAGAGAACGGGTAATTCATAGGTCTTGCCCTCGATTTCGAGCTTGGCGGTACCGGCGTTCTTCGTCTTATTTTCCATCAGATCTTGCCCTTCTTGTTCGTATTCCGTCCGGCGCGCCTTACTGGCCAGCCTGGACGAGTTGATCCTCTATCCGTCCGAGCGCTTCATCCTGTCCCAGCCATTCGAGCACCGGCGCAATATCGGGTGCCGGAAGGCCGCCAGTCAGAGCAGCGCGGAGCGGTTGACCTACCTGCCCCATAGATAGGTCTTGTGCAGCGCAATACGACGTTATCGTTCCGGAAATCCGATCAGCGGTCCATTGCGATATGCGCTGCAGTTCGTCGCTCAGTCCGGCGAGCCGGTCAAGTCCCTCCCCGGAAAGCGCCTTTCTGGCGTTCTTGTTGAGATCGAGCGGGCGCTTGACCGTGAGGAATGCAAAAGCCGCTGCCAGCTCGGTCAGAGTCGTGCCCCGGTCCTTCAGATGTGGCAGGGCGCGCTTGATCCTCTGCCATTCATCTTCCGAGAGAGGGCTACCCGCTTCGAGGAGGGGGGCGAGCAGGGCGAGCAAGCGGGAATCGTCGGCCAGACGCATGAAATGCGAGTTGATCTGGCCCAGTTTTTCGAGGTCGAGCCGGGCGGGTGCGCGACCGATTCCTTCAAGATCAAACGCAGCAATGGCTTCTTCACGGGTAAATATCTCCTGGTCGCCATGGCTCCAGCCGAGGCGCAGGAGGTAGGCGTTCAGGGCCTCCGGGAGGTATCCCATCTCGCGATAGGCGAGTGTCGAGAGCGCGCCATGGCGCTTGGAGAGCTTGGCGCCGTCATTGCCGTGGATCATCGAGACATGAGCGTAGACAGGGATGTCCCAGCCCATCGCCGCATAGATTGGCACCTGGCGGAACGTGTTTCGCAAATGGTCGTCGCCGCGGATCACATGAGTCACGCTCATGTCATGGTCATCGACAACCACGGCGAGCATGTAGGTCGGTGAACCATCGGCGCGCAGCAAGATCAGGTCGTCGATCTCGCTCGCCTGGATACGCACCGTGCCCTGCACGACGTCTTCGACCACGCGATCGCCATCGTCCGGTGCGCGCAGGCGAACGGTGTAGGGCGCGTCGGCAGCCGGTGCAGGCGCGCCATCGCGCCAGGGCGACCGGTACGGCGCCAGCAGGTCATGGGCTTCTGCGAGCAGCGCGGCGCGGTCAGTGTCGGACAGGTCGTCGGCCTTGGCCGCCTGTCGCTTTTCTTCGCCGAGCTCGCGGCGGGCCTGGAGTTCGTCCTGGGTGGCGTAGCATTTGAAGGCGGTGCCGCGCGACAGCATCTCAGCCGCCACTTCGGCGTGCCGTGCTTCGCGGGTGGATTGCATCAAAGGCGGCTCGTCAGCGTCGAGGCCAAGCCAGGCCATGCCCTCGAGAATAGCGGCGGTGGCTTCGTTGGTGGAACGCGCCTTGTCGGTATCCTCGATGCGCAGGAGAAAGCGACCGCCATGGTGGCGGGCAAACAAGTAGTTGAAAAGTGCGGTCCTTGCCCCTCCGATGTGCAACATGCCGGTGGGAGAGGGGGCAAATCGCGTGACAACGTTCATAAGGGTGGCAGGCTCCTGATCAATGCGGGCAGAAATCTCATCTGCGGTGCACAAACACAAGGTTGCGCCTGAAGGCAAGGGGCCGGGACGGGACCTGGGCCCGGATACGGTCGATCGCATCGATTGACGCGCGGCCATTGCTGTTCGCGTTTTCCCTGTGCGCCGGGGCTTCAGCCTACTTTCTGGCACCAGATGAACCGAGGCTTGCCTTGTGCGGCGCTGCCTGTCTGAGCCCTGGCCTGCTGCTGTTGATCGTGCGTCGGCTGGTGGCGCTGACCTTCCTCTATGTGCGGGCCGTCATCGTGTTCGGCATTGTGACCGGGTTCACAGCGGGCACGCTCAGGACGCACATGGTGGACGCACCCGTTGTCAGCGATGCGACGCGGCCCGTGATGCTGGAAGGCTGGGTTGCAGGCGTCGAACCGGGCAAGAAGCGGCCGCGCCTGCGTATCGAAGTGCACGCGATTGCCGCGTTGCGCCTGATGCGGCGTTGGTGCTGACACTGTCAGACCCGCCGGGCGATTGCCCGAATACGTATCACTGGGCCGAGGTTTCGCAGGCAGGCGGTCTCACCGCGCGCCGAAGTGAGGCCGGACTGGACGTGCAGGTCGGCACGGCATGCCGGAACCGACCATGGCGCCAGTGTCAGTCGTAGCGGCGGACGAGGGCCACGAGGCGCCCCTGGACCTGTACGCGGTCAGGACCGAAGATGCGTGTCTCATAGGCCGGGTTGGCGGCTTCAAGGGCGACCGAGGCGCCCTTGCGGCGCAGGCGCTTGAGCGTTGCCTCTTCGCCATCGATCAGCGCAACGACGATATCGCCCGTATTGGCGGATTCAGTACGGCGCAGGATGACGAGATCGCCTTCAAGGATGCCGGCTTCGATCATCGAGTCGCCTTTGACCTCGAGAGCGAAATGCTCTTCGCCCTCGGCCAGGTCATCAGGGGCCGTGATGTGGCCATTGTCCTGCTGGATCGCCGAGATCGGCACACCGGCGGCAATGCGGCCGAGGATCGGGATGGCGCGGGGCGCACGGGCCTCTGTCGGCAGGCCTGACGAGACGAGGGCAGGTTTGAAATCCTTCCGGCCGCGCGATTGCTGCGTCGGAATGGCGGACTCAGGCAGCTTCAGCACTTCAAGGGCGCGGGCCCGATGCGCGAGGCGGCGGATGAACCCGCGTTCCTCAAGCGCCGAAATCAGGCGGTGGATACCGGACTTGGAGGCGAGGTTGAGCGCTTCCTTCATTTCATCGAATGAGGGAGAGACACCGGTCTCCTTGATCCGCTCATTGATGAAGAGCAGCAGCTCTTTTTGTTTACTGGTCAGCACGGGATGATTCCTTCCGTCCGAATCTATGTTCGCTTATGTTCTACATGTGTTCCCGGTTCGGGTCAAACGGAACAGGCCTGTCTTAACGCTGTTACGGCAGTTTCGCGCCGGTCGTTCATTTTCATCAGGCTTTCGCCGATCAGGAAGCGTCGCGCGCCCGTGGCGCGCAGCCGGATAATGTTTTCAGGGGTCGAAATCCCGCTTTCGGCTATGATGTGGCGGCCTGCCGGGACCAGCGGCGCAAGGCGCTCGGTTGTCGACAGGTCTGTCACCATGCGCTTCAGGTCGCGATTATTGATGCCGATCAGGGGCGAGGCGAGCCGGAGGGCGCGTTCCAGCTCGGCTTCGTCATGGGTCTCGATGAGAACATCCATGCCGAAACGAGTTGCGGCGTCGTGGAGGTCGGCCGCCAGCACATCATCCACAGCCGACAGGATGATGAGGATGCAATCGGCACCGTGGGCGCGGGATTCGGCGACCTGGATCGGGTCGATCAGGAAGTCCTTGCGCAGCATCGGCAGGCTCACAGCGTCCCGAATGGCGGTAAAATCCGCGAGCGAGCCGCCGAAGCTCGGCCCGTCGGTGAGCACTGACAGGCAGGCAGCGCCACCGGATTCGTATTCGGCGGCGATGGCTACGGGATCGGCGCCAGGCAGGATGTCGCCCGCCGAGGGGCTCTTGCGCTTCAGCTCGCAGATGAGGGCATTCTCGCCGGTCGCGGCAATGCGATCCATGGCGGCGGCGAACCCCCGGACCGGGCTGGCCTCGGTCGCGGCCCGCGAGAGGCTGGCGAAGGATTCGGCCCGCTTGAGTGCCGTAACTTCATCCCGTTTGTAATCGATGATGCGGTCGAGGGCGGTGCTCATACCGGCTCCTGCCCGTTGGAGAGCGACACGAGCTTGCGCAGCGTGTCGCGCGCCTTGCCGGTGTCGATGGCCTCGGCAGCCATGGCGACGCCTTGCTTTAGGTCTGCCGCCTTGCCGACGACGTGGAGGCCGGCTGCGGCGTTGAGCAGGACGGCGTCGCGGAACGGGCCTTCCTGGCTGTCGAGCAGTTCGGTAATAGCGAGGGCATTGTCGGCGACATTGCCGCCTTCGAGACGCGACAGCGGGCTGGTATCGAGGCCGGCATCGGCGGGATGGATTTCGAGCTCGCGGATCGTGCCGCCGCTGACTTCGCAAACATGGGTGGGGCCGGCGATGGAGAGCTCGTCAATGCCGTCGAGGCCATGGACGACCCAGGCCCGGGTCGTGCCGAGCTGGACGAGGGCTTCGGCCATGGGCCGTGTCCATTCGGGTGCGAAGACGCCGAGGACCTGAAACTGCGCACCGGCCGGATTGGACAGCGGACCCAGCAGGTTGAAGATCGTGCGGATGCCGAGCTTCGCGCGGACCGGCGCGACGTGGCGCATGGCGCTGTGATGGCTGCGCGCGAACATGAAGGCGACACCGGCCCCGTCGAGACAGGCACGAAATTCGTGCTCATCGGTTTCGAGGTTCACGCCGAGCGCTTCGAGCACGTCCGCCGAGCCGGTTTTCGGCGGGACCGATCGGTTGCCATGCTTGGCGACGCGGCCACCGGCAGCGGCGATGACCAGCGCGCTGGCCGTGGATGTGTTGAGGCTCTTCCAGGGCAGGCCACCGGTGCCGCACGTGTCGAGGACCGGGCCGTCGAGCGTAATCGTGCGGGCATGCTGGCGCATGATGCGGGCCCCGGCGGTCAGTTCGGCAGCGGTCTCACCGCGCACAGCAAGGCCCATCAGGAACGCGCCGATTTCCTCGGGAGCCGCCTCGCCGCTCAGGAGCAGGTTGAACGCGGCTTCCAGCGTTTCGGGCGCAAGCGTCTCGCGGCGGGCGATCGCCTTGATGGCGGTAGTCAGGGCGGTGTCAGTCATCAACGAATTCCCGAAAGCGAGCGCCATCGTTAGCGGCCTTGGGCATGCGGTTCAATGCGGGATGGCGCGTCAGTAGCCGAGAAAGGCGGTGATTTCCGACAGGATGCGCGGATCGAGCGCAATATCTCGATGGCTCAACGTGTCGTCTTCGACGAGGCGCGCGCCGGGCAGGCTGTGGGCCAGGTCGCGGATCAGGGCGAGTGGACTGCTCTCGTCAGCATCCGATCCGACAAGCAGGATCGTGCCCTTGTAATCCGCCAATGCGGCGCGGAAGTCGGTGCGGGCCATGTCGGACCCCGTCCGCTCCTGGTGCAGGTCGAGCGCCCGCGCGATGACGGCGTCGTCATGGCCCTTGAGGCGCTGGTAGTCGGCCCAGTCGAGCAATGGCGGTGCGATCAGGATGAGATAGTCGGGACTGGCACCTGCCGCGACGGCGCGCACGCTGGCGTCGCAGCCGAACGAATGGGCGATGATCGTGTCGATCGGGCCTTCGGCGGCGCAGACTTCGGCGACGGCGGCGCCCGCACTGACGGGGGTGCAGTGTTCGGTTTTAGAGGCGCCGTGGGCGGGCAGGTCCATCACCAGGACCGGACGCGTGTTCTGCAGGAAGTCCTGCGCGAATCGACGCCAGACGCGATGCGTGTCGTCCCAGCCGTGAACGAACAGCGTGGGCGGGCCTTCGCCGGCGCGCCAGACGGGGGTCGATCCGTACTGGCCGGAGATATCGCGGCGGGTTTGCGGCGGCAGAAAATTCTGTCCGGGCGCGGCGCTCGGGCTTATTGGCTTCATATCGGCGAGGAGGGCCTCGGCCTGCTGATCGACGTCGCTCATGCGAGGCGGTCCATTCTACGAGACCCGCTTCAGGAAGTTCTGGAGTAGCGCATGGCCGTGCTCGGTCTTGATCGATTCCGGGTGGAACTGGACTCCGTAGATGGGACGGGTCTTGTGGTGCATCGCCATGATCTCTCCGTCGTCGGTGACGGCGTCAGCGACGAGGCAATCGGGCAGGTCGGAATCACGCACCGAGAGTGAATGATATCGGACGACGGCATAGGTTTCCGGCAGGCCTTCGAACAGGTCGCCGCCGGTCTGGTGGATATCCGACAGCTTGCCGTGGCGGATTTCCTTCGCCGTGATCACCGCGCCGCCAAAGGCCTGGCCGATGGCCTGGTGGCCGAGGCAGACGCCGAGAATAGGCATGTCGTCAGGCGCGGCCTTGATCAGGTCGACGCAGATGCCCGCCTCGTTCGGCGTACAGGGGCCGGGGGAGAGGAGGATGCCGTCCGGTTTGAGCGCGAGCGCTTGCTCGACCGTCAATTCGTCATTGCGGATGACCTTCGTGCGGGCGCCGAGCTCTTCCAGGTAATGGACGAGGTTCCAGGTGAAGCTGTCATAATTGTCGACGACGAGGATCATTGGTCGAACTCATAGGTGGCGGCGAGTTCCGCGGCGCGCTTGAGGGCGCCCGCCTTGTGCAGGGTTTCGTCATATTCGTATTGCGGAACGGAATCGAGCACGACCCCGCCGCCAGCCTGAATGTGGAGCTGGCCGTCCTTGATGATCGCCGTACGCAGCGCGATGCAGGTGTCGAGGTCGCCGTTCCAGCCGAAATAGCCGACGGCACCGCCATAGATGCCGCGCCGGGCGCTTTCCATCTCGTTGATGATCTGCATGGCCCGGATTTTCGGCGCGCCTGAGACCGTGCCTGCCGGGAAACCGGCAAACAGCGCGTCCACTGCATCGAGGCCTTCGCGGATGTTGCCTTCGACATGGGAGACGATGTGCATGACGTGACTGTAGCGCTCGACGATGAACTGTTCGGTGACTTCGACACTGCCATAGGCGGCGACGCGTCCGACATCGTTGCGGCCAAGGTCGAGCAGCATAAGGTGTTCGGCCATCTCTTTCGGATCGGCGAGCAGGCCTTCGGCGCGGCGAGCATCTTCGATGGCGTCCCCGGACACCGGACGCGTGCCGGCGATCGGGCGGATGGCGACGCGGCCATCGCGAAGGCGGACCAGGATTTCCGGGCTGGATCCGACGAGGCGCACGGTGCCGAGGTTCATGTGGAACATGAAGGCCGAGGGATTGAGGCGGCGCAGGGCCCGGTAATAGCTGATCGATTTCAGGCTGAACGGCGTCGACAGGCGCTGGCTTGGCACGACCTGGAAGATGTCGCCGGCGCGGATGTAGTCGCGGCATTGCTCGACGATCTCGAAATAACGTTCTTTGGTCGTGTTCGATGTCAGCGTGATCTCGACGGGCGCCTGATCCTTGGGCGGGACGAGAGGCATGCGTTCAAGGCGGGCCTCGACCTCATCCAGCAGGGTGTTGATCGCCGCTTCGTTGCCGTCATGAACACGACCAATAAGCAGGATTTCCTGATAGATGTGGTCGAACACGATGACGACGCGCGGGATGACAAGCAGGGCTTCGGGCACGTCCAGCGTGTCGGCACCCGTAATTGTCACCGGTTCGACATGCTGGATCATGTCATAGCCGACATAGCCGAACGCGCCGGAGGCCATTGGGGGCAGGGGCGTGTCGGTTTCAGCCTGCGCGAAGCGCACAAAGTCGCGCAAGGCCTGAACCGGCTTGTCTGATGTGCTGAGCGGATTCGCGAAGTCCGCCGTTTCGCACACGGCGGCGATGCCATCCTGGATGCGGAACCAATGTTCCGGTTCGAGGCCGATAAAGGAATAGCGCCCGAGGCGTTCACCGCCGGCTATGGATTCGAACAGGAAACTGCCGGGCGTGTCATCGCCCAGTTTCAGCATCGCGCCGACGGGTGTTTCAAGATCCCCGATACGCCTGCGAACGATCAGACGGGCAGGCATCATTGATCGGTAGCAACCGATTTCTTGTACGCTGCGAGCGCGTTGTCATTGACCTTGAGCTTGATGGCATTGCGAATTTCGGCCTCGGCGGCAAATTGCAGATCGTCACGCAGCGCCTGGTTGAGTGACGAGGTGGCCTGGGTGCCGAGCATTTCAAGCGCGGCATCAGAGGGCGGCGTGATCGTGTTGAGCTGGACGATCATGAACTTGTCGCCGGTCCGGTTCGGATAGCTGAACACATCGCCTTCGCGCCCCGCAAAGATGGCCGAAATGGCCGGCGTCGGCAGGCCGCTCTGTTCGGCGGTGATCCGGGTGACAGGCACGACCGGGGTTTCGACCGTGGTGCCTGCAGCGGTCGCAGCAGCAGCAAGCGTCGAGTCACCGGATTTCAGCTTCGCCACCACACTGTCCGAATAGGCCTGCATCGCGTTGGCGGCGCGCTGCGCTACCAGAGTCTGGTGAATGTCGTCCTTGACCGTGTCAAAGTCGGGCGTGCTTGGCGCGATGACGGTGCGTGGCGACGTGAGGTAGACCGCATCATCGCCATCGTAGCGGCTGGACACATCACCTGCATTGACGCGGAACGCATCACTGAAAGCATCGCGTGCTGCGACGAGGCCCGTCATGTTGACGCCATCCTTGGTGGTTCCAGTCGCATCGACCGGTGCGAAGCTGATGACCGGCACGCCGAGTTCGGATGCGATCTGGGACAGCGGATAGCCTGCGCCGATGGACCGATCGAGCGCGTCCAGATTCTCGAAGAACAGGACCTGCGCGCGTTCGCGGCTGAGTTCGTCCCGGATGACTTCGGACACGGTTTCAATCGGGTAAACCGCGCCGGGCTGCACCGACACCAGTCGCGCAACAAGCCATTTTCCGTCGGATTCGCGGGGCCCGAACAGGGCGCCGCTCTGCTTGCCGGGACCGAACATGGCGTCCTGAAGCGCGGTGTCGGCGACGCTTTCCCGATTGCCGGTCCGGGTTTCGCTGGACAGGACGCCGGAGAGCGTGGCCGGGTCAGCGCCGCCGGCAAGCTGACCGAACGCGGCGCGCGCCGTGTCGCGGTCTGCGAAATAGAGCTCGATGAAGGTGCGCTGGTCAGGCTCGGAGAAGCGCTCGGATTTTGTGGCTTCATAGATTGTCGCGATTTCCTGCTCGGTGACCGTGACGTTGGAGAGGAAGTCATCAGCGGACATTCTGAGAAGATCGATGGCGCGGCGTTCGGGCTGTTCGAGGGCAATAAGGTTCTCGTCATAGAAGGCGCGGATATCGTCGTCGGTCGGCGCATCCGGCGTCGGGGCCTTGGTGGCGTCCAGGATGAACCAGGAGACGTCCCGCGTCTCGCCGATATAGAGCGCCTGGATGCTGGCGAGGATCTGCGGCGGATAGATGGCAGCAGCGGCAGCATCGTTCAGGGTCTTGAGCGTCAGGTCGTCCGCGACCTGCTGCTCGTATTCTTCCTTGGTGAAGCGGTTCTGGTAAAGGACTTCACGATAGGTGTTGAGGTCGAGTTCGCCGGTCAGCGGATTCTTGAACGCATCGACCGTCTTCAGCTGTTCGACCACGGCATTCGTGGACGGCTTGACGCCGATCGTGGCGGCATAACCGAGATTCACGATCTTGGACGTCTCGAGCGCGAACACCTCGTCGATGATGCCCTGATCGACCGCTTCGGACTTAGTGATCGGCTTTTCGGCACTGGCGTTGATATTGCGCAGCAGGTTTTCGACCCGACGGTCGAGCGTCGTCATGTCGATGCCGCGCGGGCCGGCGGCGGCCAGATCATTGCCGAGACCGGTGTTCATCGATGTCCAGGCCTGGTCGGCGCCCCAGAAGGCCATGCCTGCAATGATGATCATGACGACGAACTTGCCGAAGATCGAATTCATCAGGCTTTTCATCAGGGCTAGCATCGGAACGAGTACTCTCAGGCGATTTGCGGGATGGCTCAGTGCTTGCTAGGCGACACAGCAATGTCTTGCAAGATAGGGATGGCTGCATGTCACGCACACTGATCGCCGGAAACTGGAAAATGAATGGCCTGCGGGAAAGTCTTTCGCAGGTAGAGGCAGTGGCTGCTGCAGTTGGCACCGGAGAGGCGAGCGTGACCGCGCTGCTTTGCCTTCCGGCGACGCTGGTGGCGCTGGGCCGGACAGCGGCAGGTGATTCTGCCCTGCGAATCGGTGGCGAAACCTGCCATCCGAACGCCAAGGGCGCCCATACCGGCGATATTTCGGCTGAAATGCTGGCCGATGCCGGCGCCAGCTACGTGATTGTCGGCCATTCCGAGCGCCGGGCCGATCATGGCGAAACGGATTTTGTCGTTGCGGCGCAGGCGTCGGCGGCTTTGCGTGCGGGCCTGGTGCCGATCATCTGTGTCGGCGAGAGCCTTGCCGAACGCGAAGCCGGGCAGACGCTGGCGCGGATCGAACGCCAGCTGGCCGGGTCGATCCCGGACGGCGTTGGCGCGGGTGATTTCGTCATTGCCTATGAGCCAATCTGGGCCATCGGCACCGGAAAAGTGGCAAACACGGACCAGATTGCGGAAGTGCACGGCGCCATCCGGGCCTGGTTGGCGGAGAAGTTTGACGCGTCGGGCGCTGTCACGCGCATACTTTATGGTGGCAGCATGAACCCCGCAAATGCCGCAGAAATCCTTGCAGTTCCCAACGTTAATGGCGGATTGATTGGCGGCGCGAGCTTGAAGGCCGACGATTTCCTCTCCATTTACAGGGCAGCAATTTAACCCAGACTGAAGCGAGAGGCTTGGCGTTCGCCGTCATAGGCGATATGCGGGCCCCTTGATTTCAGGAAATCCGGTCGCCCCATGCAGAATGTCATCCTCGTCGTCCATATCCTCGCTTGTGTTGTCATGACCGGCCTGGTGCTGATCCAGAAGTCCGAAGGCGGTGGCCTCGGCATGGGTGGCGGCGGTGGCGGCAACTCGCTGATGTCGGGCCGCGGCGCGGCAGGCGCCCTGGTGCGGACGACCATCATCCTTGGCGGCGTGTTCTTCATTACCAGCCTGACCCTGACATCGATTGCCAACCGGGGAGACGACAGCCGGACAGCGGTCGAGAAGGCCCTTGGCGCCGACGAGACCAACGCGATCAAGGCGCCGGCCGATCTGTTCGATCCGTCGGCCCCGCTGCTTGAAGGGCAGGATGGCGCTGCCACCAGCCCATCGACCGTTACGAATGAACCGATTGTGCCGTCCGAGACCGTTCCCGCTGCGCCGGAAGGCGAATCGGCAACGGAGGAAACACCTGTTCCGGCTGAGCCGGATACGGGCAATCCCCAGTAAATTTGCAGTGCGGACATTTTGTCCGCGCTTTCAGTCAACGAATCACGGCATCGGGATAGTCCCATGATCCGCTATATTTTCATTACGGGCGGCGTGGTGTCTTCCCTTGGCAAGGGCATTGCGTCCGCTGCGCTCGGCGCGCTGCTGCAGGCACGGGGCTACAAGGTCCGCCTGCGCAAGCTCGATCCCTATCTCAATGTCGATCCCGGTACGATGAGCCCGCGCCAGCATGGCGAGGTCTATGTCACCGATGATGGCGCCGAGACCGATCTCGATCTTGGCCATTACGAGCGCTTTACCGGCGTGTCGGCGCGCCAGTCGGACAATATCACGACCGGGCGCATCTATCAGCGCATCATAGAGAAGGAGCGGCGCGGCGATTATCTCGGCGCGACGATCCAGGTGATTCCGCACGTGACCAACGAGATCAAGGATTTCGTCCTGTCCGATCCGGGCGAAGATGTTGAATTCGTGCTCTGCGAGATCGGCGGCACGGTCGGCGATATCGAGGGCCTGCCCTTCTTCGAAGCGATCCGCCAGCTCGGCCAGGAACTGGGACCGGACCGCGCCTGCTTCATTCACCTGACGCTTCTGCCTTACATTCCGGCCGCCGGCGAGATGAAGACCAAGCCAACGCAGCACTCGGTCAAGGAATTGCGCTCGATCGGCATCCAGCCGCAAATCCTGCTCTGCCGCTGTGACCGGCCGATTCCGGAGACCGAAAAAGGCAAGATCGCCAGCTTCTGTAACGTGCGCCCGTCATCCGTGATCGAAGCGCGGGACGTGGGCCATATCTATGATGTGCCGGCGGCCTATCATGGCGAAGGACTGGATTCCGAAGTGTTGGCGCATTTCCGGATCGATGACGCGCCCGCGCCTGACCTGACGGCCTGGAACAAGATCGCGCATACGATCCGCAACCCGGACGGTGACGTCTGTATCGGTCTTGTCGGAAAATATACGGACGTGCCGGACGCCTACAAGTCGGTGATGGAAGCACTGGTGCATGGCGGCCTCGCCAACCAGGTGAAGGTCGATGTGCGCCTGATCGATTCCGAACAATTCGATGACGAGCACGCGCCCCTGGATATTCTCGAAGGCGTGCATGGCGTGATCCTGCCGGGCGGCTTCGGCGAACGCGGCGCGCACGGCAAGATGCGGGCGGCGCGATTTGCGCGCGAGCGCGCGGTGCCGTGTTTCGGTATCTGCTATGGCATGCAACTGGCGGTGATCGAGGCGGCACGCGACCTGGCTGGCATCAAGGATGCCTCGACAAGCGAGTTCGGCCCGACCAAATCGCCGCTTGTCGGCCTGATGGAAGAATGGACCAAGGGCAACGAGAAAGTCGTCCGCGACGAGACGACCGACAAGGGCGGCACGATGCGGCTCGGCGCCTATCCGGCGCGCCTGAAGGCGGGCAGCAGGGTGGCCGAGATCTATGGCAGCCTCGACATTTCCGAGCGCCACCGTCACCGCTACGAAGTGAATGCGAGCTATATCGCCAAGCTGGAAAAGGCAGGCCTGTCATTCTCGGGCATGTCGCCGGACGGCAAGCTGCCGGAGATTTTCGAGCTGCCTGACCACCCCTGGTTCATCGGCGTGCAGTTCCATCCGGAACTGAAGTCGCGGCCGTTCCAGCCGCACCCGTTGTTCGCGAGCTTTATCGGCGCCGCCGTCAAGCAGAGCCGGCTCGTCTAGGCGGGCACTTGCTTGCCAGCCCAGTCGAAGCATTTGCCGGTGTCGGCGGGGGCGAGGTTATCGATCACTGAAAGCAGGTGCTCTGCGGACTGGTTCGCCGTGAACAGCTGCGCGTCCGGCACATTTGACTGGAACGGCTGGGACAGGCCGGTATCGACGGTGCCGGGGTGGAGTGTCACGGCGATGAACTGGTCATTGATGCGGGCCTGCTCGATCGCGTAGTTGCGCACCAGCATGTTGAGGGCCGCCTTGGACGCGCGATAGGCATGCCAGCCGCCGAGGCGGTTGTCGCTGATCGAGCCGACGCGGGCCGAGAGGGCGGCGAACACGGCGCGTCGACTGCGCGGCATCAAAGGCAGCATGTGTTTCGCGACCAGGGCTGGGCCGAACGTGTTGGCGCGGAAGACCTGTTCGAAGGCGTCCATGGTCTGGTGACGGTAGGATTTTTCGGGCGAGAGGCCGCGATCATTCGAGAGAAGGCCGGTCGCGACGATGACCAGATCAATGTCGCGTTCGGCCTTCAGTGACCCCGCGAGCGCCGCGAGATCCGCCTCGTGCGTGATGTCGGTCGTGTGCGACACGATGTTGGGGCCGGACGAAGCAGGAGACCGCGACACCGCGTGCACGCAGGTGACGTCGTTCCGGGCTGACAGTTGGGTGACAAGGGCGTGGCCAATACCACCGGACGCACCGAATACAATTGCCTGCATGATGTTTTCCTTCCCGAGAGGAGCTAAGGCGTGAGGCCCGAAAGAAAAGCCTCCAGCACAGGCGCGGCCACATGCGGGAGGCATGTCGCGCGGCGAAAGGCATCATGTGGCTGCGCTGTCAGGACGTATCGCGTTGCGTCACAAGACGGACAATTTCCATGTGGAGCTGGCGCGCGGTTTCGCGACCGCGCTTCGTGAGCGATCGCGATGTGAACCTCTACGGCAAGCCAGTGCGGATTGGCGCCGCTTTGCGTGACAGGCGCAGGCGCATGGCCGTGATGTAGAAAGCCGGATTGTCCCACACGTCGCGCAGCGCGCGCAGGCGCTGGACCAGCGGACGCGCGGGCAGCAGGTCGGTGTCGCTCGGCGGGTAGTCGAACGGGCCGGGCGGGGCCAAGGGCATGTCGAGGAAGCGAATGCGCGGGTCGTTGGTGGTGGTGCGGCTGGGCGGCTTGCCATGGCCGGGACGGGCAGGCGGTTCGGCAAGGCGAAAGCGAGGTGTGCGGAGGTAGCGCGGCGTGGCCCGGGCGAGCGCGGCGGGGAGCCGGGCGCTTTCGGGACGCGGCAGGAAGGGTTTGCAGCCGGTCAGGCCGCGGCTGAGGGATTTGATCCATTCGTTCACGAGGTAGGCGGTCTGGTTCCATGAGAAAAGAGCCATGCTGCGGACAAGGGGCGAGGGCTGATAGGCCATGGGCCCATGATAGGGCGGCTGTGTGTGCGGTCAGAGATATTACACGCCAAGCCGCATGAGACCCCGGCTTTCGCCGGGGATATCGGGGGAAAGAGACATGCCTGTCCGAAAGGTCAGGCTTTCGACACCTCGAACTGGCCGACATTGATGCGACCGTCCGCGAAGCCGGCTTCGCAATAGGAGAGGTAGAAGTTCCACATACGCTTGAATGGCTCGTCGAAACCGAATTCGGCGATCTCTTCCCATTTTTCGTTGAAGGTGCGGGACCATTCATGGCAGGTGCGGGCATAGTCCTGGCCGAAATAATGGACGCCGTCGTGGCGCAGGCCCGCTTTGGCGAACTGTTCCTTGAGGGCTGTCTCGCCCGGCAGCATGCCACCGGGGAAAATGTAACGCTGGATGAAGTCGACGCGTTTGCGGTAGCTCTCGAACAGGTGGTCATCGATCGTGATGATCTGGAGTGCCGCCTTGCCGCCCTGTTTCAGGCTGTCGAAAATCTTGGCGAAATAGCTCGGCCAGTAAGATTCGCCGACGGCCTCGAACATTTCGATCGAGGCGACGCCGTCATAGAGGCCGACATGGTCGCGATAGTCCTCGAGGCGGATTTCGACACGCTCGGAGAGGCCCTCGCGCTGTATCCGGGCGAGCGCATAGTCGCGCTGGGAGGGCGAGATGGTCAGGCAGGTAACCTTGCTGCCACGGTGTTTGGCTGCATATTCGGCAAAGCCGCCCCAGCCGCAGCCGATCTCGAGAATGTTGCTTGAGGGGCCAGCGCTGATCCGGTCGCAGATTCCCTTGTACTTGACCTGCTGGGCCTGCTGCAGCGACTGGTTCGGGCTTTCAAACATGGCCGACGAATAGGTCATGCTGGGATCGAGCCAAAGGCCATAGAATTCATTGCCGAGATCATAGTGGGCCATGATGTTGCGGCGGGCACCGGCCTTGGAGTTCCGGTTGAACAGGTGGCGGACCATGTTGGCCCAGCGCATGATCATGCCGCCCCGTGCGAGCTGGCCGGCGGCTTCGAAATTCGCTGAGAAGAACCGCAATACGGCCGTCAGGTCCGGAGTCGACCACTGGCTGTCCATATAGGCTTCGGCAAATCCGACATCGCCGCCGGACAAGGCCCGCTTGATGAAACTGTAATCGTGAATGACGATTTCGGCTTGAGGGCCGGACTCGGCGTTGCGGAACACCAGTTCGCGTCCGTCCGGCAGCCTGAACAGGAGCTGGCCACTTTGGGTGCGCAGCAGAGCAAGTGCGCCGAGCCGGAATGTGGCGGGGACATGCTTCAGCTTGCCGATGGACTGGGCGGTGGCGAGGATCGGCTGGGTCATGCGGCGTCTTTCTTGCGTATCGGCGGGCTGGTCTCCAGTGGCTTTGCGATGCTTATAGGCGCTTCGGGCAGGCCCGGCCTTGATCTGTATCGTGCGCCGCGGAGCCAGATTTTCAGGGCCTGCCAGTGGATGGCAAGGGTGACGCCAAGGGTGGCCAAAGGGGTGGCAAGGGCGAGGGAGAGGAGTGCGCCGGTGGTGGCGGCATGGCGGCGGGCGGTGATGCTGGCCATGTGGAGGCGGGCGCCGTCCTCAAGGCTCTCGACCACGATTCCGAGTCGGTCAGTGGGTGCGCGGAGGGTGAAGCGATAGGTGCCTGTGACGTCGAAAAATGGCGAGACGTGGAATGCCTTGTCCGCCACGTGCCGTGACCGGTCGTTCGAGACAGCGGCGGCATAGGCGTGGGTTTCGCCAAACGTGTTGTTCACTTCGTAGATGATGCCCCGCAGGTCGCCGGACGGGCCGTAACCGTACCAGAGCGAGATGGGGGCGAACTTGTAGAAGAGCTGGCGCGGGAAGGTGACAAGGCGTATGGCGCCGCCATCGAGTAGGACGCCCGCTTTTGCGAGCACCTGCTCTGCCCACGGACGCAAGGGCGCGTCGATGCGGGCACCATGGTCCTTGCGGTGGAACGCGAAAAGGCCGGGCTTGTCGACCGAGAAGAGGGGGCTCTGGCGCGCCGCTGCGCCGAGGCGGTCAATGTCGATATCAATCAGGGTGACGCTATAGGCAAAGCGCCGCTCGAACGGCACGTAACGCGCATGTACCGTCTGGCCTTTCCATAAACTGAGCGCCGGAGCCGTCAAACCGACACCTCTGCTGCAATTTCCATGAGCGGAGTTTTGCGCGCCGGGCTGTGGATGTCCACGTCTTTTGCGTCCCACGGCACCTTGCCACCCAGCGACAGGCCCGCCGAGAGGCCGGATTTGAGGCCATCCTCATGGAAGCCCCGGCCCATCCATGCGCCGGCGATCCAGAGCCCGTCCTGTCCCTGGATACGCTTCAGCCCGCGCACGGCGGCTTCGGCGGCGGTGTCGAACTGCGGATGGTCGAAGGCATACTGGTGGAAGGTGAGATCCGGACGCGGGGGCGTTTCCGGGTTCAGCGTGATGAAGAGCGGGCGGCTGTCATCCAACCCCTGCAGGCGGTTCATCCAGTAGGACAGGCAGATGTCGCCATTGTCCTGCTTGATGACGTTCCAGCTGGCCCAGGCGTTGCGTCGGGACGGCATCAGGGCTGGATCGCGGTGCAGGTAGATCGTGTTCGGACGATAGTGGACCGAGCGCAACAGGAAGGACTGGTCCTCGAACCCGCTCTCGACAAGGCGAAGGGCCTGGTCCGAGTGTGTCGCGAGAATGACGTCGTCGAAAATGTGGGAGCGGTTGTCTGCCGTGACCACGGAGATCTTGTCCCCAAAAGGGAAGACGCGGATGGCCGGCGTTCCGGTGCGGACACGATCACCGAGTACGGCGGCGGCGGCGCTCACGTAGGACTGGCTGCCACCTGTGACCGTGCGCCATTGCGGGCGCTCGCGGTGCATCAGGCGGTGGTTCTCGAAGAACTGGAAGAAGCTGCGCGCCGGATAGTCGAGCATGCCGACTTCCGGCGTGGACCAGATGGCTGCGCCCATGGGCAGGATATAGTTGCAGCGAAAGGCCTGGTCGAAGCCGTGAAAATCGAGCCAGTCGCCCAGCGTCGTGTCCTCGATCCGGCCTGCTTCGAGTTCGGCGCGCGCAAGGTCGTTGAATTTCAGGATGGTGCGCCAGAATCGGTGAAAATCCAGGCTGAACAGGTTGCGTTTCTGGGCGAAGATGCCCCGGGCGGTCGAGGCCCATTCCCAGCCGTTGCGGTCGGACACGGCAAAGCTCATGTCGGATTCCTGAGTTACGACGCCGAGCGCATCGAACAGGCCGATCAGGTTGGGATAGTTGAGGCCATTGTAGACGATGAAGCCGAGATCGACGGCGGTTTCGTGGCCGTCATAATCGAATACGTGCGTGCAGGCGTGGCCGCCGAGGCGATCCTGCGCCTCGAACAGGGTCACGTCGGCTGTGTCCTTCAGCGCGTAGGCGGCTCCGATGCCGGAAATGCCGGACCCGATAATTGCGATACGTTTCATGCGGCGTTCCGTCTGTCCTTGAGTGTTGCGTAGGCGTCGAGGGCGCGCTGTCGCGCTGTCGGATGGTCGACGAGGGGCTCGGGATAGGTCGTGCCGAGGGAGACGTTCGCGGCACGCCGTGTCATGGCGTCGGCTTCCCAAGGGGCATGGAGGTATTTGTCCGGAAGGCCGGCGAGTTCCGGACACCAACGCCTGACATAGGCGCCCGTTGCATCGAACTTGCGGCCCTGAATAATCGGATTGAAGACGCGGAAATAGGGGGCGGCGTCGGCGCCGCTGCCGGCGGTCCATTGCCAGCTGGCAGGATTGGCCGCCGGGTCGGCATCGACCAGCGTGTCCCAGAACCAGTCCTCGCCCATCTGCCACGGCAGGAGCAGGTGCTTGGTGAGGAAGGAGGCCACGATCATGCGCACACGATTGTGCATGAAGCCGGTCTGCCAGAGCTGGCGCATCCCGGCATCGACGATCGGATAACCTGTCTCGCCGCGGCACCAGGCGCGATAGGCGGCCCGGTCGCTGCGCCATGGCATGTGACGAAAGTCTGGATTGTAGTTTTCGCTGGCGAGATCGGGATTGTGGAAGAGGAGGGAATAGGAGAATTCGCGCCAGCCGATTTCCGACAGGAATGTCATGGCACCCGCTTCGCCGATGCGACCGGATTCCACGCCATGCCGGACTGCGCGCCAGACCTGTGCCGGGCCGATCTCGCCGAAGCGGAGGTGGGGTGAGAGGCGGGACGTGCCGGTATCGATATCGGGCCGGTTGCGGGCCTCGGCATAGGCGTTGACCGGGCCGTCGAGAAAAGCCGACAGGCGGTCCAGCGCACCGGCTTCGCCCGGGGTCCATGTCGCGTCGAGACCGTCGGCCCAGTCGGGGCGCGTCGGGTGCAGGGCCCAGTCGGACAAGGTGTCGGACGCAATGTGCGGCCCGGCGAGCGATGCGGGCGCGGGGAGCGCATCGGGGGCGTGATACTGGGCCTTCACAGCTCTCCAGTAAGGCGTGAACACCTTGTAGTGGCCGCCTGCGCCGGTTTCGATCTGCCACGGCTCGTTGAGAAGGCGGCCATTGAAGCTGGAGACGCGGACGCCGCCTGCCTTGAGCGTCTCCATGAGTGCGCCATCAAGATCGCGTTCGGCTTTTTGGTAGCGGCGGTTCCAGAACACGCTGTCGGCGCCGGTTTCGGTGATCACGGTTTGGAGTATCTCGGCGCAAGCGCCGGCTCTCAGGGTCAGCTGGCCGCCGGCAGCCGCGATTTGGGCCGCAAATGCGGTGAGGGACTTGTCGAGCCACCACCTGCTTGCGCCGCCCAGGGGGCGCAGATCCGGTGAAGCTTCATCGTGGATGAAGAGGAGCACCATTGGCTTGCCGGTGGCGACCGCCGCGTGCAGGGCCGGATTGTCAGCGAGCCGGAGGTCTTCGCGAAACCAGACGAGGGCGGGGGCAGGCAAGGACAGGGGCGACTCCGGATCGGATCAAGTGTTTCTCAGCCTGTCTTACGGTCGCGGGATGTATCTGGATCAGTTGGTGCTGCCATGGGTTTCATGCCGGGCTTTGCGGGGCTATATCGGTCGATCAAAGGGAGTCGCCGACATGGCCGTGAATTTTCGATTCGAACCCGTATCAGTCGACCGGGTTGGCGGTCGCGCCCTGCACGTCGGCGGTAACAGCTGATGGATACGTCTGCGCTCCTGGGCCTGATCCGTGCGGCGGCCGGCAAGCGTATTGTCTGTATCGGCGATGTCATGCTCGACCGGTTCGTCTACGGCCAGGTGACACGGATATCGCCGGAAGCCCCGGTGCCGATCATGCGGCGCACCCGCGAGGCCGCGATGCCCGGCGGGGCGGGGAATGTCGGCCGGAACCTGTCGACGCTGGGCTTGCGTACCGCGCTGATCGGGGTTGTTGGCGACGATCCGGAGGGGCGCCAGCTCGCCGAATTGCTGGGGCATATTGACGGCGTGGAGGCCGACCTCATCGTGATGCGCGACCGGCCGACGACGCTGAAGACGCGGTTCGTGGCTGGCGGCCAGCAGCTGTTACGCGTCGATGCAGAGGACCTGCGCGCCATCGACCTGACGACTGAAGCCGATATCGTCATGTCGTTGGAAGATGCCGCAAAGGATGCCTGTCTGATCATCCTGTCGGATTATGCCAAGGGCGCCATTACCGAGAACGTCATTGCCGCGGCGATTGCTGCAGGACGGGCGCATGGCATCCCGGTGATCGCCGATCCGAAGGGACTCGACTTTGCCCGGTATGGCGACGTCGACCTGTTGAAGCCGAACGCGATGGAGTTGGGCCAGGCGATCGGCCTGATGGTGGAAACCGACCGTGATGCGGCCGACGCGCTCGCCAAGGCGATGGAGATTCTGCCGGCCCGGGCGATTGTCGTTACACGGGCCGCCAAGGGCATGTCCTTCGTGCACCGGGACGGGGCCGTGATGCACCGCTCGGGCGAGGCGCGGGAAGTCTATGATGTGTCCGGCGCGGGCGATACGAGCATCGCGGCGTTGGCGCTGGGGCTGGCCGCAGGCGGAAGCCTGGCCGAGGCGGTTGAACTGGCCATCGCCGCATCCGGGATTGCCGTCGGCAAGTCCGGCACGGCGACGGTGTCGGCGAACGAGTTGAACACCGCGCTGCAAATGGGCCTGCGCAATGGCGGCGTATCGCATGTGCCGCTGGAGACGCTGGTCGACCAGGTCGAGGTGTGGCGCGATACCAACCTGACCGTCGGTTTCACGAATGGCTGTTTCGACATACTCCATCCGGGCCACCTGCGCGTGCTGGAAGAGGCCAAGGCGCGCTGCGGGCGGCTGATCGTGGGACTGAACTCAGATGCGTCGGTGAAACGGCTCAAGGGCCCCAATCGCCCCGTCAATGATGAAGACTCGCGCGCGCGGGTCCTGTCGGGCCTGTCAGCCGTGGATGCGGTGGTCGTGTTCGATGAGGACACGCCTGAGGCTCTGATCAAGGCGTTGCAGCCGGACCTGCTGGTGAAGGGCGGCGACTATTCGATCGAGACGATTGTCGGCGCCGATGTCGTTCTGGCGCGCGGCGGGACGGTGCATATCGTACCGCTGGTCGACGGCCAGTCGACAACGGCGGCAATCGAACGTGCGAATGTGCGGGCCAAATGAGTGCAGCGGCCGCCAGTGTGGCTGGGCAATTGCTTCGCCAGTATGGTGATGATGCCTGCGTGATCGCCACGTTGCGAGCAGCGGAAGTGGCTGCGCAGGGTGACGTTGAGGCACTGGCGCATTGGGACGCGGTGATTGCAATTCTTGACGGCGGCGGCACCACCGGACCGGCCAACTGAAAAGAAATGAGGCGGGGAACGCAACCCGCACCTGCCCTATGTGTAAAGTCCAGCGCATTCGAGTTCGGGGTCAGAATTGATGCAAGCCTATTTATCCGACCATGCTGCGGTCATCTCGCTTTGCATCCTCGCGGCCATGTTTGTCGGCTTTTTCATGGAGCGGCTTCCGCCAGCGGCGATTGCCATGATTGGGGCGGCTGCGTTCATCCTGCTCGGTTTTCTGGATGAACCCTCTGCACTGTCGGCTTTTTCCAACAGCGCGCCGATCACGATTGGCGCCATGTTCATTCTTGCAGCGGCGCTGAAACGGACGGGCGTGCTGGACGCGCTGGCCAGTTCGGTCTTGCAGGTGGCAGACAGGTCGACATTTGGCGCGCTGCTTTTACTGGGCGCGACGGTGTCTATCGGGTCAGCCTTCGTCAACAACACGGCGGTGGTTGTCATCCTGCTGCCTATTGTCATGGAGCTGGCCGGGCGCCTGAACGTCTCCGAAAAGAAGCTGCTCATTCCCTTGTCATATGTGTCGATCATGGCCGGAACCTGTACGCTGATCGGGACATCAAGCAACCTGCTGGTCGCCGGTGTGGCGCAGGATGCCGGCATGGAAGCGTTCAGCATTTTCGAGATCACGCCGGTTGGCCTGGTCACGTTCGGAACGGGCCTCGCCGTTCTGCTGGGGCTGGGATGGGCTTTACTGCCCCGCACCGCGGCAGGGTCGACGGCACAACAGGCACCGATCCGCTACCTGACCGATGCGATTGTCCCGGAGGAGTCTTCGGTGATCGGGCGTATGGTCACTGAAGTGCCCGAGCTTTCCAAGAAAGGGATTGGCGTCGTATCCCATAGCCGGGGGAGTCGGCGGTTTTCCGGGAGTGATACGGACGAATTGCTGAAGGCAGGCGACCGCGTGACCCTGCGGGCCGATTTAACGGAGCTGGTGACACTGGTGGAGTCGGGACTGTTCCGCGTTGGCATCAGCCGGCGCAAGACGGATGTCGGCCCGGAAGAGCGGGCGCTGGCGACTGTCGCGGCGAATGATCCCAATATCGGCCGGCGGATTGCGGAGATTTCCTACCTGTCGCACCACGCCGTGACCGTTCGCGGATTGACGCGGTTCGGCAACCCGCCCGGGCCGGACCTTGCCAACGCCCGGCTCAAGGCAGGCGACAGGCTGATCGTTGACGGCAACCGGAGCGAACTGCACGAGCTGGCGTCATCTGGAGCGCTGGTCGTGGACCAGACTTTCAAGGCAGAACCCTTCCGGCGCAAACGCGGGCCGCTGGCCATTGCCATTCTCGCGGCCGTGATTCTTTCGTCGGCCATCTTGGGCGTTCCGTTGGTGCTGGCTGCGCTCATCGGGGTGGGCGCCGTACTGGCCTCTGGCTGCCTGTCACTGAGTGATGCGTTCGAGGAAATGGACGCCGGGGTGCTCGCGCTGATCTTTGCCATGCTGATGGTTGGACAGGGCCTGGTCGCGTCTGGCGGCGTGGGCCTGCTGGTCAGCAGCATGACGCCCCTGCTGGTGTCGGCATCGCCCTTCTGGCTGGTGCTGATGATTTACCTGCTGACATCGGTTTTGACCGAGTTGGTGACCAATGCCGCTGTCGCCGTCATCATGACGCCGCTGGTGATCGTGTTGGGAACGGAACTGGGCATTGAGCCGCGCGCGCTGGTGGTTGCCGTGATGTTTGGCGCCAGCGCAAGCTTTGCCTCGCCCATCGGCTACCAGACCAATACGATCGTGCATGCGGCGGGCAATTACCGCTTTTCGGATTTCCTGAAAATCGGCTTGCCGATGAACCTGATTGTCGGGCTCGTCACAAGCTTCGCGATCTACCTGTTCTATCTGGCCTGACAGCCGCGTCCGCGCGAGCCTAGTTGGCGACGCCCTTCTTGAGTTCATAGGTACCGCGCCCGGTCAGGGTGAACCATTCCAGGATGTCAGGGTGGGTCAGGGGTGTCTCGGATTCATCCGCCAGCAGGTTCTGCTCGGAGACATAGGCGACATAATGGGTGCGGTCATTTTCGGCGAAGAGATGGTAAAATGGCTGGTCCTTGCGGGGACGGACCTCTTCAGGGATGGATTCATACCATTCCGCCGTGTTGCCAAACTGGGGGTCTACGTCGAAAATTACACCCCTGAATGGAAACATACGATGGCGAACGACCTGCCCGATCTGGAATTTGGCGATATGCATGGATATGGCGTTGTACCTGCGATTTTCGTCTATACGCTGATCCAAAACCAGTGGTGACCGGGCCGCGCCGCGGCGCCGGTGTCCAAACAGGGCTTTCAACCAGCCGTTGTGTGTGCGTCCACTAGCCATTTCCAGCTCCTGTGGTAACAATGCCCCAAGTCATCAATTTGGGCCACACCATGGCTGAAAAAAAGGCGCCAGGTGCCCGCAGCAAGCGGAGCGCCCTGCGCAATGGAAAGACGGTCCCGCTGTTCGCGGCCGTTGACCTTGGAACGAACAATTGTCGCCTGCTGGTCGCCGAGCCCCGCGGGAAGACATTTCGCGTGGTCGATTCCCATTCGCAGATTGCCCGCTTGGGTGAGGGCCTGCACGAGACGGGGCGGCTGTCGGATGCCGCCATTGAGCGGGCCATCGATGCGCTGCAGAACATCCGGAAAAAGCTGAAGCAGCATGGCGTGGGCCGCGTGCGGTGCATTGCCACCGAGGCCTGCCGCAAGGCGGAGAACGGGGCCGAGTTCATTCGCCGCGTGCATGAAGAGACCGGCCTCACGTTCAAGATTATCGGCGCCAAGGAAGAGGCCCGCCTGGCGACGATCGGGTGCCATGACCTTATCGAACCTTCGGCCAAGTCCGTCCTGGTCGTGGATATTGGCGGCGGATCGACGGAGCTGTCCTGGGTGAACGCGGAAGCGGCGCGCGACAATGGTTTCAAGGGCCTTCTGGAGAAGGCGCCGATCCTCGGCTGGACCAGCCTGCCGCTTGGCGTGGTCACCCTGTCGGAAGCCTTCCAGCATCTCGACGAGGTCGCCGCCTATCCGCTGATGCTTGAGCATGCCCGGCAGACAATCAACACTTGGGACGGGATTGACGCGGTCCGCGAGGCGATGGGCGTTGATGACGCACACATGATCGGGACGTCCGGCACGGTGACGTGCCTTGCCGGGGTCCACCTGAAGCTCGACCGCTACCGGCGCGACAAGGTAGACGGGACCTGGCTCAGTCGGGAGGAAAGCGCTGCCGCGATCAAATTGCTTCGCGATGTCGGGCTTGAAGGGCGGATGAAGCTGCCGACGATTGGCGACGAGCGGGCGGGGCTGATGCTGTCAGGCTGCGCGATTGTCGAGGCCGTGTGGGAAGCCTTTCCCGCCGGGCGGCTGAGAGTTGCAGACCGGGGCCTGCGCGAAGGCCTGCTATTGTCGATGATGTACGGGCCGAAAAAGCCAAAGGCGCGCCGCCGGGGGCGGCGCGGACGGCGTGGACCGGACGACCCGGCGGGCAGCCAGGAGGACACCAAGAATGTCGGATGAAGAAAAGCGCCGCTGGAAAGGCCCGACGGGCAAAGAAGGCTCGTCCGGTCGCCAGATGAACGAGCGCAAGATACGTGCGCACCGCGCCAAGTCGGACAGTTCAAAACAGTGGCTCGAGCGCCAGATGGCGGATCCCTATGTTCGCAAGGCGAAGCTTGAGGGATTTCGCGCGCGAGCCGCTTACAAGCTGCTGGAAATTGATGCGAAGGCCGAACTCCTGAAGCGCGGTTGCCGGGTCGTCGACCTCGGCTGCGCGCCAGGAGGCTGGCTGCAGGTTGCGGTCGCCAAGGGCGCGATGGAAGTGGTCGGCATCGATCTTTTGCCCGTCGATCCGGTCGACGGGGCGCATATTGTGCAGGGCGACGTGAATGAACCCGCTGACGTGGCGCGCATGATGAAGGGCCTTACGGGCAAACCTAACCTTGTCCTGTCCGACATGGCGGCGAACACGACCGGCCACAAGCAGACCGATCACCTGAGAACGGTCACTCTGGTGGAAATGGCGGCGGCATTTGCCGTCGAGCATCTGGCGCCCGGCGGGGCGTTCTGTTCGAAAGTGTTCCAAGGTGGGACAACAAAAGAAGTGCTGGAATTGCTGAAAGCGAACTTCACGACCGTGAAGCATATCAAGCCGCCAGCGAGCCGCGCCGGAAGTCCGGAAATTTTCGTGGTCGCAAAGGGTTTCAAAGGGGCAAATGCCCCTGATAGCGCCTAGAAACGGCGCTCGAATACGGGGCTCACATAGGTGTGACGACGAGTCGACAGGGCCGAATCGAGATATTGATCGGGTTGGGACGGCTGATCCGGCGTCACATAGCCAAGTTCCAGCGACACCTGATAGTGGCTGACGCGGCCATTATTGATGAATCCACGGGTTTTCGACACTTCGAACCAGTCCGGTTCGCCATATTTGACACGCGCAACGACCAACGCGCGATCAATTGCATCGTCGACAGAATAGGTCGATGTGCCGATGATTGTCTGCAGAGATTGTGTCGTCGAAGCCATGAGTTTTGCGCTCGAGTTCCTGTTTCTAAGTGAGACTACTGCAGGATTTATGCAAAACTCCCCTACTCGTTCCACAAAACCCTTGCTTGCGCTCGCATCCAGCTGGTTCCACACTATGCGGACGCAGACGGAGGGAGAGGACTATGTTGGTAACGGGTGGATGTTATTGTGGAACGCTGCGCTATGAGGCGGAAGGCGACCCGCTCATGAAGGCCCAGTGCCATTGCCGGGAATGCCAGTATTTTACCGGTGGCCAGCCGAACGATTTCATTGCGATGCCGGAAGCAGGGTTCAAATACACCAAGGGCACGCCGAAGAGTTTCACGAAACCTGACTTTACCGGCGCGGTGACACGTGAGTTCTGTCCCGATTGCGGCGTACAGATCATGACACGGTCACAGGCGCTGAAAGGCGCCGTCATCCTGAAGGTCGGCGCGATGGATGACCCGAGCCTGTTCGGGCAGCCGCAGATGCTGATGCAGACGGCTGACGCCCAGAGCTTTCACCATATTCCGGACGGCATACCCTCGTTCGAGCGGTTCCCCGTATGATCCGGTCAGCGATTGCGCTGCTCGCCAGTGCTGTGATGCTGGCTGCCTGCATGACCCCGGTGACGCCGGACGACACGGATGCCGCGATTGCCCCTTCCGGGCACGAGACCATCCGGTTCGACGGCAAACGGGCGACGCGGGCGGAACGTGTGGCCTGTGAATCGGCCGGCGGCACGGTTGGGCCAGGCGGCATGCTCGGCTTTGACCAGTGCGTTCAACCGTATGCGGATGCAGGCGCGGCGTGCAAGTCGGCGGATGACTGCCTCGGACGATGCCTGCTTTCGCCTGACTCCGATGGCGAAATGGGCCAGCCAACCGATGATGGCGTGTGCCAGGCGACGGATAGCGCGTTCGGCTGCATGACAGAGGTCGACGATGGCGCCGTCCAGTGGACTCTCTGCATCGACTGAGCCTGGCTCGACGGGCCGCAGGTGCGTCTCGGCCGCGTCGCGGCGTGTCTTGCGCGCTCTTCTCCCGTAGAACGTTGATTTCGGTTGAAACCTCTCCCGGCCTGAAACATGACCAAATCGGCATGGCATCAACTCGTGGTCGTGCGGCGGGCGGAATTTGCAGTGGGGGCTTCACAACCCCTCGCGACTCCCTTACTAGGCCAAAAAGGGAGCTCCCCACATGAAAATCCGACAAGCCATCACTTTCGACGACGTGCTGCTGCAGCCCGGCGCGAGCGAGGTTTTACCTGCTGATGTGAACGTCTCGACGTTCCTGACCAAGTCCATCAGCCTCAATATTCCGCTGATCTCTGCCGCCATGGACACGGTGACCGAGGCGCGCCTTGCCATCGCGATGGCGCAGGCGGGCGGGATTGGCGTGATCCACCGCAACCTCTCGATCGAAGAGCAGGCGGGCGAAGTGGCGATGGTGAAGAAATACGAGAGCGGCGTTGTCATGAACCCGATCACGATTTCGCCGACGGCGACGCTGGGCGACCTGCGCGAGTTGAAGGCGCGGACCGGCTTCTCTGGCATTCCGGTCGTCGAAAAGGACGGCAAGATCGTTGGCATCATAACCAATCGGGACACGCGCTTTGCCGACGACCTGAACGAAACGATTGCGAGTCTCATGACCCGCAATGTCGTGACGGTGAAAATGGACACCGATCCGGCCGAGGCGCGGGTCTTGTTGCACAAGCACCGGATTGAACGGCTGGTCATCGTCGATAATGATGGCAAGTGCCTGGGCCTTTTGACGGTCAAGGACATGGACAAGGCCGCCGTGAACCCGAACGCCGCCAAGGATGCCGCAGGGCGCCTGCGCGTGGCAGCCGCCTCGACCGTGGGCGATGCCGGGTTCGAGCGAACGATGGCGCTGATCGAGGCAGGCGTCGACTGCGTTGTGATCGATACGGCCCACGGGCATTCGATCAGCGTGGCAGACGCCGTGCGCCGGGCAAAGAAAGTGTCGAACGCGGTGCAGATCATCGCCGGGAACGTGGCCACGGCGGAAGCGACCCGGGCGCTGATCGATGCGGGCGCCGACGCGGTGAAAGTGGGGATCGGGCCGGGTTCGATCTGCACGACGCGGATCGTGGCGGGTGTGGGCGTGCCGCAGCTGACGGCGATCGAGCAGTGCGCCAATGCGGCGCAGAAATCCGGTATCCCGATCATTGCCGATGGCGGCATCAAGTTCTCGGGCGACTTTGCCAAGGCGCTGGCCGCCGGCGCCGCGACTGCGATGATGGGCGGCATGTTTGCCGGCACCGAAGAGGCGCCCGGGGAAGTGTTCCTCTACCAGGGGCGCAGCTACAAGGCGTATCGCGGCATGGGCAGCCTCGGCGCGATGGCGCGTGGCTCGGCAGACCGGTACTTCCAGAAAGATGCAGCGGCCGACAAGCTGGTGCCGGAAGGCATCGAGGGCCAGGTGCCGTTCAAGGGGCCGGTCGGCCCGATCCTGCACCAGATGGTCGGCGGCCTGCGCGCTGCAATGGGCTATGTCGGCGCCAAGGATATCGATGAGTTGCACAAGAAGGCCGAGTTCGTGCAGATCACCGGCGCGGGCCTGCAGGAAAGCCATGTGCACGACGTGATGATGACGCGCGAATCGCCAAACTATTCGGTGAGCCGGGGGTAGTGGGAGTCGTTAAACTCTTTTGGCGCTTAAACGTCATAATCGTCATGGCGATAATAGTTGGGCTGTCTGGCAGGTACAACGGTTGGAAAGTCTTTGAGTTGGGGTCTGCCGCAGTGACCCTTAGTTGCGCAGTGTACGGCTATTTATTTCTGAAATGCAAGTATTGTTGGCATCGGTTCTGGTTTCCGGCAGACAGAGAATCCAAGATCGGGTACTTCTTCGGTCTCTCGCCAATGTTCCCGCCAAGCCGATGCCGAAACTGCAATCGGGCAGATTATTAGCATGTGTAGCGTGGAGTAGGAGGAATCCCAATCCACCGGATGAGCTCCTTGGAGAGCGTGTTCTGCTAGCGCATCACTCGTGACCGGAAGCCGGTTTGAGCCTGTGCGGCGAGGGTCTTGGCGACCCGCATTCGGGCGCGGGTCCTCGGGGCCAGTTGCGGGCCCGGTTCCTGTTTCCGGGTAGCGGCGCTCCCCCCATGCGCGAATTGCGGGCGGTTTGCGGTTTTTAAATCCCCTCACAGATGAAACTTACGTAAAAATACGGGGTCTGGCGTCGGTCTTGCGGCGGGCAGGCACGGCGTACCATACCGGGACTGTGATCGGTTGGTGCGTCGCGACGCAAAGGAGGGAATCCGATGGGCTGCCGAAGACAAGACGTGCGTGCCGCATTTGGCTACAATGCCAGGGGCGATCTGAAGAAGGTCGTCTGGATTGACGAAACGTTTGGCATGACCGAACGCCTGGCCAGGAGCGAATGCATCACTGCCGGCCTCAGGATAGCCATCCTGAACGAGCAGGATGCGCGCGCGCTGCTGAATAATTATCCGGACTGGACCTGGCGCAAGAAGCGCACTCAGGGCGGGGCGCGCCACATCGCTTCAAGCGCTGGAGAATTGTCTCCGACTTCGAACAATTTCATCCGCTCGAAACCGTGGCTCACATAGAAGCCGGTATTGGCGGGATTTGAGTTTTCGAGATAGGCGGGGAGCTGTTCGAGGTCGCACGCGGCGAGCATGGGGCGGATCAGCGCCTTGCCGACGCCCTGGCCACGCGCCGATTTCCGCGTGCCAATCGTGAAAAGATACATGTGCCGCTCATGCGGATGATTGGCGTCCATCGTCTCGCCCGCCGTGATCGCGCGTTTGACCGCGCCCTTCGTGCCCCAACGTGCAACACCGGCAGCCAGCGCGAGCATGGACAGGGTCGGCAGGTTGCGATTTGTCTCCGACGTGCACCACATGGCCGCGCCGCCATCGCCCGCGAGATAGCATTGCCCGCGTTTTGAATAGACATCCCGCGCCAGCACGGTGAAGGCGGACTGGATGGCGCGCGGCGAGCCGAAAATCCACTCGTTCACCGGATCTTCGAAGAAGGCCTCGGCGGTAATGTCGCCAAGCTGTCGCCAGTCGTCCGGGGTTGCGGCGCGGACGCCGTCCGGCAATTCGATGTCCATCGCTTCCTCCTCAGCTGCCAATGTTCCGGCGGGGGGCCAAGCTAACACGCCGGAATGATGCCTGAAAGCGGGACAAAGATGGATCGTGCCCTAGTTGGTGATCTGAACAGCGGCGCGGGGGAATCATGCAGACCAGGGTAGCAATCGTTGGAGCCGGGCTCGCGGGGCTGGCGGCGGCACGATCGCTGGTGGATGCCGGCTGTGATGTCGTCGTATTTGAGAAGAGCCGGGGCAAGGGTGGCCGTGTTGCCACGCGGCGGACGGATCTCGGGCCGATTGACCATGGCGCGCCAGGGGTGCCGTCGGAACTCGCCCTCGCATTGGGCGGGGCGTTCTGGCTCGACGGCAAAGATGATGCTCGCGGCGTCGGCGTGCCTGGGATGAGCGCACTGGCGCATGGCATGGCGACCGGAATTGACGTGCGAACCGGCGTGACTGTTGTAGGACTGGGCGAGAGTCCTGACGGGTGGCAGTTGACGGATTCCGAAGGTGGCGATCGCGGCACGTTCGATGCCGCGATCCTCGCCGTGCCGGCCCCTCAAGCTGGAATCCTGCTCGCACAATCTCCCGACATGGTCGCGGCGCTTGCGCCGGTCGAGATGCTGCCGATGTGGACACTGCTATTGGGCTTTGATGTCCCGACCGGGCTGCCGCAAGGCGTGCTGGACTTCAATGGACCGCTGATGACGGCGATCCCAATGCTGGCAAAGCCTGGACAAAGCGGCGCGGAACGATGGACCGTTTATGCGCAACCGGACTGGTCTGCGCAGTTCGTCGATATCGAGAAGGCCGAGGCAGCGGCGACCCTGCTGGTGGCGTTCCGAACGGCAACACAGTTGACGGCGAACCCGGCCTATATCGCCGTGCACCGCTGGCGCTATGCGCGGGTGGGGCGTGCTTTGGGCCGGCCCTTCATTGCAAACAGCGAGGAGACGTTACTGGCTGGTGGCGACTGGGCGCTCGGCTCTCTGGCGTCCGATGCTGTCGCGAGTGGCGAGGCGATGGCGGCGCGCCTTCTCAAACGGCGGTCAGCGCCGGATTAACGCCTTTAGCGAGTCGCGCCGGGAAACCCCTCGAGCAGGGCGATCTTGCTGGTGGACGCCTTGTGGCGAAAGCGGGCAAGGGCCTGGTATTCAGTGCAATTATACCATTCCAGTGCAATGTCCCTGCTGGGAAACTCGGCGAGGACGGTCCGGGTGCAGCTCCAGTCGCCTTCCAGAACGTGCGCGTTTTCGTCGACGGACAGGAGGCGACCGTCATAGCGGTTGAATACGTCCATGAAGCCCTGCTCGTATTTTCCGTAGGTCTCCCTGTCGGTAATCGTGATCTTGGCGACGATGTAGACGGCCACGACGGGTCCTCGATCCTGTAAAGCCTGAATGTAAGATTACACAATATGCAGTGTCTATTGGTTTCCTTGTTAGTGAAGCGCGCGTAAAGCGTCCACCAGACGATGGAAAAAGGGTGACACATGCGGAACGGCGGTCGGATCAGCGCAGCAATCGAGGTTTTGACGGACGTGCTGGAGCGGCATCAGCCGGTCAAGACGGCCATGCGCGATTGGGGCAAGAGCGCGCGCTATGCGGGAAGCAAGGACCGGGCGATGGTGTCGGGCCTGGTGCTGGACGCGCTGCGCAAGCGCAATTCCGTTGCCTATCGCATGGATGACACAAGCCCGCGCGCACTGGTGCTGGGCACGCTGGGCTTTGCCTGGGGCTGGGACCTGGACCAGATCGACGCGGCGGTGGGCGACGAGCACGGCCCCGAGCCACTGACGCCGGACGAGCGCGCGCGCCTTGCTGGCGAGGCTGACCCGGCTGCCCCCCTGCATGTTCAGGGCGATTTTCCCGAATGGATGACGCCGATGATGGTGCGCGTCTTCGGCGACGATGTGGCCGCCGAAACGCAGGCCATGGCCATGCGGGCCGATGTCGACCTGCGCGTTAACACGCTGAAAGTGGATGCGGAGAAGGCGGCGTTCCCGCTGAAGAGCGCCGATGCAGAGCCGTCGCGCCTGCTTCACAATGCATTTCATATTCCGGCCAAGGACCCAAGCGAACGCGAAGCCAGCCTCGAGAGCATCCCGGCCTATTCCAAGGGCTGGGTGGAAGTCCAGGATGCTGGCAGCCAGATCGCGGCAGCAGCGGCGAATGCCCAGCCGGGCGAGCAGGTGCTGGATTATTGTTCCGGCGGCGGCGGCAAGACGATTGCGCTGGCCGCGCAGATGAAGGGCAAGGGACAGATATTTGCCTATGACATCGATGGCAAACGCCTGAGCGCCCTGATCCCGCGCCTGAAACGCTCCGGCGCGACGAACGTCCAGCTGGTGCATCCGAGCGAGCCGGTGCAGCTGGAAACGCTGACCGGGCTGATGGATTGCGTGTTCGTTGACGCGCCCTGCACGGGGACCGGCACATGGCGGCGCCGACCGGATTCGAAATGGCGGATCAAGCAGGGCCAGATGGAAAAGCGCATGGCCGAGCAGACGGAGATCCTGGCCAGCGCGGCAGCCTTCGTGAAGCCGGGCGGACGGATGGTCTACGCGACCTGTTCCTTCCTGATGGAAGAGGACGAGGACCGCGTGGCGGAATTCCTGGCGGCGCATCCGGAGTTTACGGAAGAGGACGCAGCGGCTGCGGCGGTTGCCTCGGGCCTGTTGACGGACGAGGGCGCGAATGTGGTTCAGCGCTTTCGTATGCCGACCGGTAGTGTGCGGCTGACACCGCACCGGGCCGGAACGGACGGGTTCTTCTTTGCGGTGCTCCGCCGGGCCTAGTTGCCGCTGATGACGGCCTCTCCGGAATATTGCGCGATGGCGCCGAGGAGCCTGGTGACTTCCTCCCGTTCCTGAAGCGAGAGTTCCGGACGCCAGATATCGAAGAGGAGGACGACGCGGGTCTCGCTCGCCTCGTTCTTCGCCTCGTGCTCGACACTGTCATCGAAGATGACGAGTTCCCCTTCTTTCCAGTGATGTGTCTGGTTGCCCACCCGGAGCCAGGCCGGGCCGGGCACGAGCAGGGGCAGGTGGCAGATGAGGCGGGTATTGATGAGGCCGTGGTGGGGCGGGATGGCTGCGCCGGGCTTCAGCAGGGAGAAGAGGACTGACGGAGCCTGTCCGGGCAGGTAGTCCAGCGGGAGGGTGTCGAACGCCGCAGCCGTCACCGGGCAGCGGGCGCAGTTTTCCTCGACGCGGGCGCCGTCTTTCCAAAGATAGAAGGCACTCCAGTCATCATTGCCGACGAGGTCGTGGCTTTTCACATGGGGTTTGCTTTCGTCGCGCTCGAGATAGGGCCGGAAGGCGGCATGGTCGGCCAAGACCGCGCGCAGTTCTTGCTGGATGGCGTGCGTTTGCGCCTCCAGGGCGGGGGCCCAGTCGAAATCCGAACGGTCGTAGAACTGAATCTGGGGAAGTTCAGGGAAATAGTATTTCGTCGGTTGCTGGAGGTGGATCTGCGCCTTGCCGAGGAGGATATCAACCGACTGGTCGAACCGGGGCGAGCGGCTCTCTGGTGGAATCTGGGCGGCGATGAAGGATTCATATTGGCGAGCATACTCACCCAGCCGGGCCGCGGCGCGCTGGAGACCCGGCTTGAAGATGTCCGGCATGGAACCGCCCTGCATCTGAGCGACCTGCATGGCACCGCCATAGGCGCGGCTGGCATCCTGGGTTTTGCCAGCGGCATGCTGGACGTCGCCAAGAAGGAGGAGGGCGCCAAGGTCGCGCGGAGATTCACGCAGGACCGATTGCAGCGTGGACTCTGCATCGGCCAGCTGGCCATCGCGGGCGTGGTTGAACGCAGCCTGCTTGCGGGCGTCGAGTGTGGGTAAACTGGTCATGCCCAGACTTGGCCGGATACAGCCCGCGACGTCAATACATGGGCCCCCGGAGTGGATGCTCGGGAACATTGGCTGACCGCGAGGGCGCGATTGTGTATCCTGCCCCTTCGCCGAGTCGCATCGGCCAAATCGCTGAGGGGACCAGCATGAGCTATCAACTGAACGAGAAAGAGGTGCTGTTCCGCCAGCGCCTGCTGAAGGCTTCGGGTTTCGACCCGAAAGGCCTGGACGGCGTGTGGGGCAAGAATACGGGCGCGGCTGACGATGCCTTTCTTGCCGCAAGCGACGCCCTGCGCGAGGCTTTGGGCACGTTTGATGCGCGCTCTGAGGGGAACATCCTGGGACTTCACATCAAGGCGCAGCGGTTGGCGCGGGAATTCCTGACGAAGGCGGCCATCGTTCCGCATGTGGTCAGGATCATCTCGGGCACGCGGACCTATGCCGAACAGGACGATCTCTATGCCAAGGGCCGCTGGGGCGGACCGCCGGGACCGAAGGTCACCAAGGCCAAAGGTGGCCAGAGCAACCACAATTTCGGGATCGCGTGGGACGTCGCCCTGTTTGAGAATGGGCGGTACATGAATGGCGATGCCCCGCAGGATGCACCCGCCTACAGGGACCTGGCCGGGCACGCGCTGGTCGAGGGGCTGGAATGGGGCGGGGCGTGGAAGAATTATCCCGATCCGCCGCATTACCAGCTGGCGAGCCCGTATGCGAGGATTTCCGAGATACGCAAACGGTTCGAAACGGGTGAATCCTACATCTGATTTGCAGATTCATGACCCGGCGCACCTTTGAGGCTTGCCCCGTGAGGCGGGACTCAGCTAAACGGCGCCATGACAGAGCAAAGACACGAACGCGCCCTTATCGTCGATTTCGGCAGCCAGGTGACGCAACTGATCGCCCGGCGCCTGCGCGAAAGTGGCGTCTATTGCGAAATCCACCCGTTCAACAAGGTCGATAAGGCCTTCCTCGAAACCTATGACCCACAGGCGGTGATCCTGTCAGGCGGGCCTTCGAGCGTGTATCGGGACAATGCGCCCATGGCCGACATGGCGATCTTCGAGGCCGGTATCCCGGTGCTTGGCATCTGCTACGGCCAGCAGGTGATGATGCACCAGCTGGGCGGCAAGGTGGAGGGTGGTACCAGCCGCGAGTTCGGCCGCGCCTTCATCGAGAAGGTCGTCGACGATCCGTTCCTGGAAGGCCTCCTGGACAGCGGCGAACATGAACAGGTCTGGATGAGCCATGGCGATCATGTCGCCAAGATGGCACCGGGCTTTGGCGTGATCGCTAAGTCACCGGGCGCACCCTATGCGATTATTGCGGACCCGGAGCGGAATTTCTACGGCACGCAATTCCATCCGGAAGTCGTGCATACGACGCATGGCGCGCAGATCCTGCGCAATTTCACACATGGCGTGGCCGGACTGAAGGGTGACTGGACGATGGCGGCCTACCGGGCCGAGGCGGTCGAGAAGATCCGTGCGCAAGTCGGCAAGGGCAAGGTCATATGCGGCCTGTCGGGCGGCGTGGATTCGTCGGTCGCCGCTGTGCTGATCCATGAGGCGATCGGCGAGCAGCTGACCTGTGTCTATGTCGACCACGGCCTGATGCGCGCCAACGAGAGCGAAGAGGTCGTGAGCCTGTTCCGCGAGCACTACAATATCCCGCTGGTGCACGTCGATGCGTCGGACCTTTTTCTTGGCAAGCTGGCCGGCGTGTCGGACCCGGAGCGCAAGCGCAAGATCATTGGCGGCCTGTTCATCGACGTGTTCGAGTCCGAGGCGAAGAAGATCGGCGGGGCGGACTTCCTGGCGCAGGGCACGCTGTATCCGGACGTGATCGAGAGCGTCTCAGCGCTGGGTGGACCGTCCGTGACGATCAAGAGCCACCACAATGTCGGCGGCCTGCCGGAACGGATGAACATGCAGCTGGTCGAGCCGCTGCGCGAACTGTTCAAGGACGAGGTCCGTGCGCTAGGCCGAGAACTCGGCCTGCCGGAGGCGTTCGTAGGACGCCACCCGTTCCCGGGGCCGGGCCTTGCGATCCGCATTCCCGGCGAGATCACGCGCGAGAAGGCCGACACGCTGCGCAAAGCGGACTTGATCTATATCGACGAGATCAAGAAGGCCGGCCTGTACGATGAAATCTGGCAGGCGTTCAGCGTATTGCTGCCGGTGAATACTGTCGGCGTGATGGGCGACGTGCGCACCTATGAGGCGGTTCTGGCCCTGCGCGCCGTGACGTCTACGGACGGCATGACGGCGGACTATTATCCGTTCGAGCATGCTTTCCTCGGCCGGGTGGCCACGCGCATCATCAACGAGGTTAGCGGCGTCAACCGGGTCGTCTATGACATCACGTCGAAACCGCCCGGCACGATCGAGTGGGAATGATTCTGCGTCTCTCGCGGACTATCGCGAACGATCAATAATTCAAACAAATACAATGACTTGATGCCGGTTTTCGTTCGGTGTCTATCGCCCTCTATCGCAGACCAACGGGACATCCTGACGGTATCGCCTGACGGTATACAAATTACCTCTTGCTGCCTAAAGTCAAAATACCGTCAGCCAGTTTTGGCGGTCTGACGGTATTTTTTCGGCGTAACACATTGAAAAACTAGTGTTTCCTTGTCGAAAAATGGCCATTTTGGCCTGACGGTATTTTTGCTGGCAAGGAGGTGCCGGATGCTGACCGATATTGCAATCAAGTCATTGAAACCGAGAGAAAAAATCTACAAGGCAGCCGATCGCGATGGCCTCTACGTCGCGGTGACACCTGCGGGCAGTAAGATTTTTCGTTACGACTACCGTGTGAACGGGCGTCGTGAGACGCTGACAATAGGGCGCTACGGGCGCTATGGCATCTCTCTGGCTGTCGCGCGGGAGCGCCTCATAGGCGCCAAGAAACAGGTAGACGAAGGCATCTCGCCCGCCAAAGAGAAGAAACGAGCGAAGGGAAAAGCGAAAGCAGAAGGGACGTTCGGGGAGTTGGCCCAGCGCTGGCTAGCTGAAAGCGAGATGTCGGACTCGACCCGCGACATGCGCCGGCACATCGTCGATCGTGACCTGATCCCGGCGCTCGGCAAGTACACGTTGCGCGAGGTGACGGGCGAAGATGTCCGCCAGCTTTGCGACAAGATCAAAAAGCGGGGCGCGCCCTCAACGGCGCTCCACGCCCGTGAGTTCATCAAGCTGATCTACGCCTTCGCGAACCTGCACGGCATCCGCGTCGAGAATCCCGCCGACGAGGTCGATCCTCGTTCGATCGCGCGCATCCGGCCTCGGGACCGCTCCCTCATGCCGCTGGAGATCCGGGTCCTTTACCGCGTCCTCGAAGAGATCACAGCCAATCCGACGCTGAGGCTCGGCGTGAAATTCATCCTGCTGACGATGAAACGAAAGACCGAGGTCGCCCATGCGACCTGGGATGAGATCAGCTTCCAGGAGGCGGTCTGGACGATCCCGAAGAAACGCATGAAGACGGGGCTGGACCACAATGTCTACCTGTCGCGCCAGGCGCTCGACATTCTGGTCGCGCTGAAAACCTGCGCAGGCGGATCAAAATACGTCTTTCCGTCGCGCTACGACACGTTCCGCCCGATCTCGAATGCCACCTTCAACCGGATCACCGACAGCGCCCACAAGCTGGCAAGTGAGATGGAGCTGCCGCTTGAGCCGTTCACGGTTCACGACCTGCGGCGGACCGGATCGACGCTCCTCAACGAGCTTGGCTTCAATCGCGACTGGATCGAGAAGAGCCTGGCCCATGAGGACCGGCGCTCATCGCGCGGGGTCTACAACAAGGCCGAGTACGCCGACCAGCGCCGCCACATGATGCAGGAATGGGCTGACATGATCGACGCCTGGGCTGCCGGAGAAACCCGCAAGCCGAATATCATCCCGGAGAGTATGGCCGTCTATGCGGCGGATCCGAGAGTGGGGTGACGCGGCTCTTGACATGTAATGCGATTTGCACTACATGTTCGCAAAAGGAGATTGTCCATGCTGGATTTTCATCATAGCGAGCTTGATACCGAGTCGCAGTCCCGGACGACGCAGATCCGTCACGGTGAGGGCCTTGGTGTTCTGATTGCGCGGGCTGCCGCATCTCTTGGGGTCGACAAGTCCGTGTTTCTTCGAGCTGCGATCGAAAGAGAAGCGTCCCGCGTGCTTGAAGCCGGATCAAGACATGTTCTGACAAAGGACGATGCAGCCCGCTTTGTGGCTGCGCTTGACGCTGCTCCAGCGCCGACGCCCCACGCTCTCGCAGCGGCGAAAGCCTATCGCGCGCGTGTGGTGCATGCCGACTGAGTTCGGCGATCTTCGTATCGAGCAATTCGATCCGGCGCGGCATGACCGCGCCGGTTTCGCTTGTGGCGTGGACCGTCTCGACAATTATCTGAAACTGTCAGCGAAAAAACAGCAGAAGGACGACATGACCCGGGTCTATGTCGTCATCGAAGACGGACAGGTCATCATTCTCGGCTATCATGCGATCAATCTGGGCATGATGAATGCTGATGAGCTCACAAGGCGTCCGCGCGGCGCACCGGACCATGGGGAGCTGCCCATCCTGTTCCTGGGGCAGGTCGCCGTCAGCATATCCGCCCAGGGTCAGGGAATCGGATCGGTCCTCATGCACCATGTCTTTGAAAAGGCCTGTCGCATCGCAGATCAGGCGGGTTGCTTCGCCATTTTGCTTGACGTCATGTCTGACGGTGGCGACGAGGCGTTCAAAAGGCGTCAGGGATGGTACGCAGACTTTGGCTTTCAGCCATTCGCGAGCAATCCGGCGCGCATGTTCATGACCATGAAACAGGTGCGAGCGATCGTCGGCGAGCCAGCAGTAGCGGGCTGAAACTTCTTCCTCGCTGGTCCTGTCATCGGGCGCCCGTAGCGCCGTTGAACGACCGCATCCGATAATCCGGATGAGGCCCGCAACCCTCGCGGCCTTTGCGTCGCCGCGCGTCGATCCATTCGAGCACCTCGGCGAGGGGCCAGACGACGCAGCGGGGCGTCAGGTAAAAGCGCTGGGGAAATTCGCCTTTCTGCTCCAGTTCGTAGATCGTCGTGTCCGAGAGCGGCACGAGCTTTCTCAGTTCGGTGCGTCTGACTGTTCTGCGCCTGAAAACATCAGCCGGTGTGATCCGTTCGGGATCCGTAGAAGTGACGCGCGAGGGTTTGCCGCGCGGGCTGATCTCACTGGCAAAATCCTTCAGCCCTGCTCGCCCGCCTTCCCTTACACGATGCAACATTGGGTCCCTCCAATTATCCAGGCTGGCGACCGTTCCGCACCATAACGCCCGAACCTTCAGATTCGTTTTCAAAGAACACCGCTCACAGCATAGCGGTCCGGCGGTTGCCTGTTTCCAGAGCGTGTCCCCCGATTGCCATGGGGCAAGGCCTTCCTGTGTGGTTAAGGCTAACCTCTCAGATAAGGTGACAGGGGACGAGTTGGAGCGTGGGCCAGTCTATGCAACGGCATGCGTCCGGAGGAGACGCGATGCAAAACGCGGGTCAGGCGTCTCGCTCCGGGTCACCCGCACGCGCAAGGCTTTTCGCGATGAAGGCCATCGCATCGGCAGGTGATTTGATTCGCCTTTTGGCTGCATACCGCAATTATCCAAAACGCCATCAGTGTCCGGTTGATCTTTCATGCCAAATACGGCAAAGAATTCTGCGGTTTCGACACCTCCATTTCGATCATGCTGATGGCGGCGGCCTCCTTTCTAGCAAGATTCAATCCTACTTCATGTTACCGCATTTAAGATGCCGAAAGGAAAGCTCTTGCGCGCCTGTGGATGAGCGTGCTCGCTATCAGGCGGAAAGGACTCCCACGCCTGCGTCTCTCGCAGACCGAGGTAATCCTGCTGAATCGGAATCCGGATTCTCTGGATGGGCTGCACGCCGGGCCGACACATCTCGCAAACTCGAATTGCATCGCCACCGCATTCTTACAATCAAAGACTGACTTAGACTGCAAGCGCATGCAAAGCGCGCCAAGCGGATCCTGGAGAATTGAAAGCGAACCCGGCAGGGCAAGATATAAGGATGTGCGTACACGCCCATCCAGTTCATTGTCTGCACATCCTTTTTTCGTATGCTTTTGCCGCTCTCTGCTACGTACAGAATTCGCGGAATGCGCTGTAAACGCTGATATTCGACTGTCATACGCCGCACGGGTCAGACCATGAGCGGCGACGATGACTTCACCCCGAGGCTCGGCCGGCTGCGTGACCGGAACACGGGTGCGATCGGGCGCGGATCAGAGAGCATCCGGAAAGCCGCGGCCCGCCTCAGGAAAGGTGCCAGACCGACAGGATTCATAGGCCGACATGTCGGACGCGGAAACGGCGCCGTGCCGCTTGCCTTGCGCCTGAAACGCCGGTTTCAGTTCGACTTGGGACCGACAGCCAGGGCGATGAATACGGAGACGCAGAAAGGTACAATATAGCTGAGGCCCATTTTCCACCAGTTCAGGGGTTCAACTGTCATGACCCGTTGGAATTGGTTGATCAGGGGCAGGAGCGAACCAACCAGTACCGCGACAATGAGTCGGATCAGGACGAGAGCGACGAATAACTTTCGCAATAGAAACGCAGCACTTATGATCTTTCGTGATCACAAAATGAAATGCAAAATCATTCAGTTACATAGTTTGCGTGTCAGCTGCATGCCGGTTTTAGCCCGCCCGATAATAGATCGTGCGGTCGGGAAAATCCACGGAAGGCCCGTGAAGGCTTCGACTTAAATATTCCGTCAGGAGACATTGCTGAGCAACAGTCTGACCGGCGGGTTTTCGCCGACAGCGGACATTGGGCATTCAAAGTCGAATGACTCGAAAGGACACAAGACGATTATGACACGTGTGACTTTGGTTCGCTGTAGGGACCCGTTCGAGCCTATAGTGAGGCTTTGACGATCGTATTCGCGGCCCTTCGTGCAGTAGCAGCAACGGTGGCTGGATCGTGTAGGTGTGCCATGATAATCGCGCCTTCTTTCAGAAGTAGCAACTGATCTGCCAATTCACCCGGTTTCTCGACACCCGCCTTTACTGCGAGTTGCTCAAAATAGATTTGAAGGAGCCTTTTATGTTCAGCCGAAGCTGCGTGTATCGGATTCGTACGATCCTGAAACTCGGCTGAAGCCTTAACGAACATGCAGCCCTTAAAGCCAGGCTCCAAAAACCACTCCCCCAATGCATCAAAGATG
>JAHJSB010000046.1 GCA_018830285.1 Alphaproteobacteria bacterium | reverse complement strand
CACGCTGGCAGACCTTGTCCGCTCGACCCTGCGGCTCCGCCCCGACCGGATCATTGTTGGCGAAGTCCGGGGCGCTGAAGCCCTCGACATGCTGAAGGCCTGGAATACCGGCCATCCGGGCGGCATCGCCACCCTGCATGCAAACTCGGCCCATGGCGGCCTCTCCCGCCTCGAACAACTGATCGGCGAGACTTCGGCCCAAGTGCCGCACGATCTCATCGCCGAGACGATCGATTGCGTCGTCTACATCACGCGTCGGGCCGGTGCGCACCGGGTCGAAACGGTCGCGCGCATGAACGGGCTCGGGCGTCAGGGCTATGACCTGATCCCCGTCCAGCCCGACCTGCAGCTCGTCCTGCCGAGCCTGCCCTTTTCAGAACCCCTTCTCTCCACCGCTCCAGAAAGGACACCACCTCAATGAAAAGAGACATGATCAAGGGCATCAGCCTCACCCTGCTGGTCGCCACACTCGCCTTCCCCGCCCATGCTGCAGGCTCCGGCATGCCCTGGGAGGCCCCGCTGCAATCGATCCTCGACTCCATCGAGGGCCCGGTCGCCAAGATCCTCGCGACGATCGTCATCATCCTGACCGGTCTCGGTCTCGCCTTCGGCGAAAGCGGGGGCGGCATGCGGAAGCTGTTGCAGATCGTGTTCGGTCTTTCCATCGCCTTTGCCGCGACGAGCTTCTTCCTGTCCTTCTTCTCGTTCGGCGGCGGGGCAACGCTCTAATGGCTGACATGCGTCCCCTGCCGCTTGGTTATAGTGTGTCGGTCCATCGCTCGCTGACGGCGCCGATCCTGCTCGCAGGTGCGCCAAGGCTTGCGACCATCGTCAATGGCACGCTGGCGGCAGCCCTCGGCATCGGCCTGCAGCTCTGGGGCGTGGGGCTCATCTTCTGGACCGTGGCCCACGGTCTCTGCGTCTTCGCCGCAAGGCGTGATCCCCAATTTACCGACGTGCTGATCCGGCACATCCGCCACAGAGGCTATTACGCATGCTGAATCTTCGAGAATACCGTGCCCGTCCGGCCGCGCTCGCCGATCATCTCAAATGGGCCTGCCTCATCGCCCCCGGGATTGTCCTTAATAAGGATGGCAGCCTCCAGCGCACCCTCGCCTATCGCGGGCCTGACCTTGAAAGTTCCACTCCGGAAGAACTCGTCGCCATCACCGCACGGATGAACAATCTCCTCCGCCGGTTCGGCTCGGGTTGGGCGCTGCATATCGAAGCCGATCGCAGGCCGTCCGTCACCTATCCCGAAAGCACCTGGCGCGACCCGGCAGCCTGGCTGGTCGATGAGGAACGCCGGGCGGCCTTCGAGGAAGACGGACGGCATTTCGAAACGGATTGCTACCTGACGCTGACCTGGATGCCACCAGCGGACCGGACAGCCCGGATCGAGCAGCTCTTCATCGACGATCCGGCAGACGCACCCGCTGCGTTCTGGACCGAGCACCTTGCCCATTTCGAAACCGAAACGTCACGGGCGCGGGACATGATGGCGGACTTGATGCCGGAGGCGCGGTTCCTGGATGATGACGAGACACTGACTTATCTCCACGCCTGCATCTCGGTCACGCGTCAGACCGTGCGGGCACCGTCCCTACCGATGTGCCTCGATGCGCTCCTGGTCGATACACCGCTGACGGGCGGACTCTCGCCCCGTCTTGGCGAGGAGACGCTGAAAATCCTCACGATCAACGGGTTCCCGGCAGCCGGCGAGCCGGGGATCCTGTCAGAGCTCGACCAGCTTGGCTTTGCCTATCGCTGGTTGACGCGGTTCCTGCCCCTCGACAAGCCTGCGGCCGAGAAGACGCTGGGTGCCTATATGCGCAACTGGTTTGCGAAGCGCCGGTCGCTCACCTCTTACGTCCGCGAAATCCTCACCAATGAGCCAGCCACGCTCCTCAACTCCGACGCCGACAACCAGGCCGCCGATGCTGACGAGGCCCTTCAGTCACTCGGCGCAGGTCATGTCGCGTTCGGATACTTCACGACGGCGATTGTTGTCCGGCATGAAGACGCATCGATAGCCGAGGACCAGATCCGCGCCGTCGAGCGCGTGATCCGGGGGCGCGGGTTTACCTGCGTGACGGAGAGCGTCAACGCGGTGGAGGCCTGGCTCGGGACGCTGCCGGGCGAGGCCTAT
>JAHJSB010000045.1 GCA_018830285.1 Alphaproteobacteria bacterium | reverse complement strand
CACGCTGGCAGACCTTGTCCGCTCGACCCTGCGGCTCCGCCCCGACCGGATCATTGTTGGCGAAGTCCGGGGCGCTGAAGCCCTCGACATGCTGAAGGCCTGGAATACCGGCCATCCGGGCGGCATCGCCACCCTGCATGCCAACTCGGCCCTGGGCGGCCTCTCCCGGCTCGAACAGCTGATCGGCGAGACCTCGGCGCAGGTGCCGCACGATCTCATCGCGGAAACAATCGACTGCGTCGTTTACATCTCCCGGCGCGCCGGAGTTCACCGCGTCGAGACAGTCGCGCGAATGAACGGGATTGGACGCGGCGGCTATGACCTGATGCCCGTCCAGCCCGACCTGCAGCTCGTCCTGCCGAGCCTGCCCTTCTCCGAACCGCTTCTCTCCACCGCTCCAGAAAGGACGTAATCTCAATGAACGACAGAGTTATCAAAGCCCTGAGCCTGACGGCTTTTGCCGTTGTGCTCACCTTCCCGGCTCATGCGGCTGGCTCTGGCATGCCCTGGGAAGCCCCGCTGCAATCGATCCTCGACTCCATCGAAGGTCCGGTCGCGAAAATCCTCGCCACGATCGTCATCATCCTGACCGGCCTTGGCCTAGCCTTCGGCGAGAGCGGCGGCGGCATGCGGAAATTGTTGCAGATCGTGTTCGGTCTCTCGATCGCCTTTGCCGCAACGTCGTTCTTTCTCTCCTTCTTCTCCTTCGGCGGTGGGGCGACGCTCTGATGGCTGACAACCGCCCCCTGCCCCCGGGCTATAGCGTGCCGGTCCATCGCTCGCTCACAGTGCCTATCCTGCTCGCAGGTGCGCCAAGGCTTGCGACGATCGTCAATGGCACGCTGGCCGCCGCACTCGGCATCGGCCTCCAGCTTTGGGGTGTGGGGCTCGTCTTCTGGATCGTGGCCCAAGGTATCTGCGTGTTCGCCGCGCGGCGCGATCCGCAATTTGCCGACGTGCTGATCCGGCACATAAGGACAAGGGGCTATTACGCATGCTGAATTTGTCCGAATACCGCGCCCGACCCGCTACGCTTGCCGATCATCTAAAATGGGCCTGCCTGATCGCTCCGGGCATCATCCTCAACAAGGATGGCAGCCTGCAACGGACCTGTTTCTATCGCGGACCCGATCTTGAAAGCTCGACGCCGGAAGAACGCGTAGCCGTCACAGCCCGCATGAACAATCTCCTCCGCCGGTTCGGCTCCGGCTGGGCGCTGCATATCGAGGCCGACCGCAGGCCGTCCGTCACCTATCCTGAAAGCATCTGGCGCGAACCGGCCGCCTGGCTCGTGGATGAAGAACGCCGCGCGGCCTTCGAGGAAGCGGGCCGGCATTTCGAGACGGACTGCTACCTCACTCTCACCTGGATGCCGCCAGCCGACCGGACGGCAAGGATCGAACAGCTCTTCATCGAGGATCCGGCGGACGCCCCGGCGGCGTTCTGGAGCGAGCATCTTGTTCATTTTGAAACCGAAACATCCCGGGCGCGGGACATGATGGCGGACCTCATGCCGGAGGCACGGTTTCTGGATGATGACGAGACACTGACATACCTTCATGCCTGCATCTCCACGGTGCGGCAGGCCGTGCGGGCGCCGTCCGTACCGATGTGCCTCGATGCGCTCCTGGTCGATACGCCGCTCATCGGTGGATTGTCGCCCCGTCTTGGCGATGAGACGCTGAAGGTCCTGACCATCAACGGGTTCCCGGCGACGGGCGAGCCGGGGCTCCTCTCGGACCTCGACCAGCTCGGCTTTGCCTATCGCTGGTTGACCCGGTTCCTGCCCCTCGACAAGCCGGAGGCGGAGAAGACGCTCAATTCTTACGTCCGCAACTGGTTTGCCAAACGCCGCTCGCTCACCTCCTACTTGCGGGAAATACTCACAAACGAGCCGGCATCGCTGCTCAACACAGACGCCGACAACCAAGCGGCCGATGCGGACGAAGCCCTACAGGCGCTTGGGGCCGGTCATGTCGCGTTCGGTTACTGCACGACGGCGATTGTGGTCCGGCATGAAGACGCATCGATAGCCGAGGACCAGATCCGCGCCGTCGAGCGCGTGATCCGGGGGCGCGGGTTTACCTGCGTGACGGAGAGCGTCAACGCGGTGGAGGCCTGGCTCGGGACGCTGCCGGGCGAGGCCTAT
>JAHJSB010000044.1 GCA_018830285.1 Alphaproteobacteria bacterium | reverse complement strand
GGCTGCTGGCCAGCTCGTTGAGCGTGGAGCGGTGTTCCGTCGGGGCGGCGCGATTGCGCCCTGGAAAACCTTCCTGATTATGGGTTCCGAAGGCGTCCTGTTCAATGGAACAGGGGCAAATGTAGAAGGACTGGCGGCAACGCGCGCGGACCATCTGGCGCAGGAAGATGCGATGGCGCTGGAGTTCTCGGGTAATGGTGCTCGCCTGGCTTTCGTTCCCGAGAACGAAGCTGTCGACTGGTCGTCAGACGCAGCAGACGACAAGGTTCTCGCGTTTGCCGTCAGGTCTGAATCCGATACGCGCATCGTTTTGAGCATGGGGTGTGAGGACGTGGGCGCGTGCGCAGCGGCCCAGGCCATTGATATCACCGCGGGTGGCTGGCGAGATGTTCAAGTTCCACTCAGCTGTTTCGCCGGAGCCGTCGACATGTCGAATATAAGAACGGCGATCTCCATTGGCACCGCGCAGGAATCGAAGATCGCAATTGCAGATGTCCGGGTTTCGGCACGCCGCGGAGTACAGATGACCTGCGACCAATAATGCCTGGGAATTATCCTGAGAAAAGAAATAAACAAGCCACTGGGAGGCGCTAGTAATGGACCTTGGAGCAATAGATCTGGGAGTTGTGGCAGTCTATGCTATTGTCCTTTTCGCAATCGCATTTTGGGTCTCGCGAGAACCCGCAGGACATTCCAAGAATACCGAAGACTACTTTCTCGCCGGGCGGTCTTTGCCATGGTGGGCTATTGGTGCCTCGCTGATTGCGTCAAACATTTCGGCTGAACAGATTATTGGCCAGTCGGGGCAGGGTTTTGTCGTTGGCATGGCGATTGCGGCCTATGAGTGGCAGGCCGCAATCGTGCTGCTGCTCACAGCAAAGTTTTTCCTGCCGATTTTCCTGAAGCGCAAGATCTACACGATGCCCCAGTTTCTTGAGACCCGTTACGGGCATGGGGTAAAGACCCTGATGTCTGTCTACTGGATCACATTGTACACCGCCGTGAACCTCGCTGCCGTCCTCTGGCTTGGTGGATTGGCGATCGAGAGCGTGACGGGATTCAATGTAATCTGGGCGATGTGTGGATTGGCGGCGTTTGCTGTTCTCTATTCGCTTTATGGCGGTCTGAAGGCCGTCGCGCTCACGGACATTATTCAAGTCGTTATTCTGATTATTGGCGGACTGGCGATTACCTGGATTGCGCTGGATCTTGTGAGCGGCGGCGATGGTCCGATTTCGGGCTTCGCACGTCTTGGTCAGGAAGTACCAGGGCATTTCAAGATGATCCTGAGCTCCGATCATCCAAATTACGCAGACCTGCCCGGGATTTGGACGCTTCTGGGCGGACTCTGGGTGCTGCACTTCTCCTATTGGGGATTCAATCAATACATCATCCAGCGTGCGCTTGGCGCGGAGAACCTCGCGGAAGCCCAAAAAGGCCTGGCATTCGCAGCGGTGTTGAAACTTCTTATCCCGCTTATCGTCGTGGTTCCTGGAATTGCTGCGCTGATCCTGGCCCAGGACGGAGCGCTGGCTGCGGATACCCTCAATGAGAAGTCTGACCGTACCTATGGTGAACTCATGAAACTTGCACCAACGGGGCTAAGGGGGCTTGTCTTTGCGGCGCTGATTGCTGCTATCGTTTCTTCGCTGGCTTCCATGATGAACTCGATTTCCACGATTTTCACCATGGACATTTACCGCGATTATATTGCGCGAGACCGGGACGAAAAGCACTATGTGCTGGTTGGCCGCATCACGGCCCTGGTTGCTATGGTCATGGCTTTGATCCTTGCGAAGCCATTCCTCGGTGGATTGGAAAGCGCATTTCAGACAATCCAGGAATATAGCGGTTTCATCGCGCCCGGAGTTGTCGCGATCTTCCTCCTCGGTTTCTTCTTCAAACGCGCCAACGCGACCGGCGCGTTTACTGTTCTGATTGGCTCGGTTGTGGTCAGTATCGTGCTCAAGGTCCTAATGCCTGAAATGCCATTCGTACTTCGGATCTGGATCGTGTTTCTGACGATCATGGTATTTGGTGTGGTGGCCAGCCTGGTTTCTCAAGCGCCTGAACCCGACCAGCCTGTTGCATTGAGCGATATCAATTTCAGTACACGACCGGTATTCAATATTGCCGCATTGATCGTTACTGCTATCCTTGTTGCGCTGTATGTGGCGTATTGGTGAGGAAGGGGTGTATTGTCTGCGAAAGCGGGCTTGAGGCGTTTGGGCAGGGGGTGCCTTGTGAAACAGGCAGGAACCCGTCAAAACGTCGCCTGGGATCATCCAGCCTGGTGTGCTTATGTAGATCAGGTTTCCACGCTCGCTTCGCAATTTCGAAGACCTCCTCCATCAACGCGGCATCGACATTTTTCTATGAAAGCCGCTGTCTCTGGGGCGAGCGGTGCGATAGGTTCGTGGCACACAAGTTCCCGAAGCGGCGATTCGAGGCGATGCAAGCAAGCCCGCAATGGCCGCAACACCCGGACGGGGGCTTCGTCAGCCAAAGGCAGGCTTAGCCAACATCTGCGGCGAGAGGCGTTATCTCTTGCGAGCTGTGGATTACGCGGGCGAGGTGCTGGAAGCTTGTGCGATGCCGAAACGCGATAAACGTGCCGCGCTGGAATGCCTGAGGAAAGCAATGATCTGCAAGCGCTCGTCGCGGATAGGGCGGTAGTGTCCAGAAACTTTCGCACTTTTGATCATGCGACGGCGGTTCCATTGGGTTGAAGTTTCATCTCGTGTAGCGGCTGCATGTTCAATTATCTTCGTGTGCTCCATTCGGCTCAGGCGCATGCGAAGTCTGCAGATGTCCGCGTCAGTTCATTCGCCAGTCCACAATCGCTGCAACTTCGAAAGGCGCATCAACTCCCGAACAAGGTTCAAACAGAAACGAAACGCCGCGGTTCGCAAGTGGCGCGACCTACCTGTCGCCTGAGACTTGCTGGTCTGTGAATAATGCAGACAGGTTCGTATTCGTCTTACAGCGCCCGCGCAACAGCCTCTCAGCACCGCGGCAGCCGAAATCGTGCAAGGAGCGACCTGTCCGGATAAACTCCCTCTTCTCGGACGCGCAACCGGCGTTTCAACTTGAACGGCCTCATTCGATCTCTACACTAGCGCGCAGCAGCAGGGTGAAAGCACGTGGATAATCTATTGAGACAATTGCCACAGATGCAAGCGCTCCTTGAAACAGCGCATATCGGGGCGTTACTTCGGACCTATACGCGCCCGGAGGTTACCCGGGCACT
>JAHJSB010000043.1 GCA_018830285.1 Alphaproteobacteria bacterium | reverse complement strand
GCAGTTCGAGGATCTGGGCTTTTGCGCCAAGGGCGAGGGAGCGCGGTTTGTCCGCGAGCACGACCTGACGATCACCGGCACTTTTCCGCACAACACCTCGGGCGGACAGCTGTCAGCCGGGCAGGCGGGAGCGGCTGGCGGGTATCTCGGGCTGGTCGAGGCGATAAGGCAGGTGACCGGCCAGGCCGGCGGCACCCAGGTTGCCAAGGCGCGCACCGCAATGGTGTCCGGGTTCGGCATGATCAATTACGACCGGGGACTGTGCTCGTCGGCAGCGATCCTGACGGGGGATGGCGCATGACCGACAAGCTTCTGCCGCCGAAAAGGAAAAACCCGCAGCTGCGCCAGCAGGTGCCGACCCTGCCGCCGCAGATGCGCTCGCGGGCGGCCCTGGGGCTGACGTCAGCGGCGGCGCGCGGGGCGTTTATGTTGCAGCACTGCGAGGAATGCGGCGCTGTCCAGTATCCGCCGCGCGATGCGTGCTGCGCCTGCCTCTCGGTGGAGCTCGCCTGGCGCGAGACGACGCGGGACGGAACGGTGATCGCCGAGACCCGCATTCACGCGTCGCCCGATCCCTATTACCGCGAGAGGCTGCCCTGGCGTTCTGGCCTGGTGCGGCTTGCGGCCGGGCCGACGGTGCTGTGCCATCTGCATGGCGACGTGAAACGTGGCGACCCAATTCGCATGGATCTCAAGCTCGACAAGGCCGGACAGGGCGTGATGATCGCCTTGCCGCAGGAAAGGAGTCCCGACATGGAGGACGATCCGCAATTGCGCAGCCTGACGGCGCACCCGAAACACCGGCGCGTGCTGATCACCGACATCAGGTCGCCTGTGACACGGCCGCTGATCGAGGCGCTGCTCAAGGCAGGCGCCGCGCAGATCTTCGTCGGGGAATCGGAAAGCTGGCGGCGCGGCTCCGATCATGCGGCAATCGCCGCGCTGGAGCGGGTGTCGGTGATGCCGCTCGATGTTTCCGATCCGTCCTCGGTGAAGAAGCTGGCGGCCGAGATCGGGGGCAAGACCGATATCCTGATCAACACGGCGCAGCATGTGCGACCCGGCGGCGTGCTCTGTTCCGACACGGTGTTTGCGCGCGAGGAATTCGAGATCAATGCGCTGGGGCTGATGCGGCTGGCGCAGGCCTTCGGGCCGGGTATGGCGTCGCGCACGGCCGACGGGGTGAACTCGGCGGTCGCCTTCGTCAACATCCTTTCGGTGCATGCTCTGTCCGCGGATCCGCAGTATGGCGCGTTTTCGGCGAGCCAGGCGGCCGCACTTTCGATCAGCCAGACGCTCAGGGCCGAGTTCCGTGCCTCGGGTCTCAGGATGATCAATGTCTTTGCCGGGCCGACCGATGACGAATGGCATCAGCCGCTGCCGCCGCCGAAAGTGGCGCCGAAGGCGCTCGCCAAGTCCATCGTCGAAGCGCTCTGCGAAGGTCTGGAAGACGTGTATTGCGGCGATGTCGCGAAAGATCTGGAGGAGCGCTGGCGGCGTGATCCCAAGATTCTGGAACGCGAACCGGCGGGAGGGGCCTGATGACCAATCCACTTGATCAGCTTGCGACGGCTCTTGCCGGCGGCACGGTCGAGGTTGTCGACCTGACCCACACGCTGGATCCGGATTTTCCGGTGATCATCCTGCCGCCGGAATTCGGCCAGTGCGCCCGGTTCCGGATGGAGGAAGTCTCCGCCTATGATGGCCGCGGGCCAGCGTGGAAATGGCACAACATCTCGATGAACGAGCACACCGGCACGCATTTCGACGCGCCGATCCACTGGGTCTCGGGTAAGGATGTCGCCAATGGCGCGGTCGACGAGATCGATCCTTCGGTCTTCGTCGGACCGGTGGTGGTGATCGATTGTTCCGAAGGCGCCGCAGCCGATGATGATTTCGAGCTGACGCCTGAGATCATCGATGCCTGGGAAGCCGAACACGGCCCGATTCCGGCGGACAGCTGGGTGCTGATGCGGACCGACTGGTCGAAACGGCGCGGCGCGGAGTATCTGAACATGGCCGACGATGGCCCGCATTCACCCGGGCCCACTCCGGCGGCGATCGAGGCACTGCTGAAGCGCAGCATTCGCGGGTTTGGTACCGAGACTGTGGGCACCGATGCGGGGCAGGGCGCGCATTACGTGCCGCCCTATCCTGCGCATTATCTGCTGCACGGGGCGGGGAAATACGGGCTGCAGTGCCTTTCCAATCTCGACCGTCTGCCGCCAACCGGCGCGATG
>JAHJSB010000042.1 GCA_018830285.1 Alphaproteobacteria bacterium | reverse complement strand
GGTGTGGAGCCTCTTATCGCTGCGATCCGGGCATAATGGACGTCTTAAGTTCCAACTCGGATAACGCCCGCTGAGGGTAAATCCAGGCACGGCCGCGAAATCAGTCCATCTCACATCGCGTTTTTACACAGCCACGGGATTTTTCAGCCGAAGATCGACACCTCTGCTTCAGCAACCCGAGCCAAAGCGATCTCTATCTTTGCCTTGAATTTTCCGATTGCGAGCTTGATTTCTTCCTGACCTGAATGCGGAGACTGCGCCGGCAGGCCGTCGGCCAAAGCGCCTTCCGGGCATTCCATTGCCTGCACAATTTTCACGCGTGCTTCTTCAATCCGGTCCATGTCATCACTGACGCTCTGACTTGCCGCACAAGTCCACGCAGCTTTTCAATAATATCGCTATTCCGACTGGACTTTAGGCGGGTGTCGAGCATTGCTGTTGTCGTCGGCAGGATATGCCGCCGACCGCCCGGCCGATGTCCGGGCTCGTCTCAGTGGGACAGGGTGACCTGTCCGCAAACACCGGAGACAGACATGACAACCAATACAGCAAATGAGATCGATGCCCCTAAAACCGGCACCAAGGAAGCAAGCCTGGTTTCTGCTCTGACGGGCACAGGTAAGACGATCGCTCAGCTCACTGATCTGCTCGGCTGGCAACCTCACACTGTCCGAGCCGCGTTCACTCGGCTCCGCAAGCGGGGCTACATCGTTGAGCGTCTAAAGCCCGAAGGCGATGCTTCATCCATGTTTCGGCTCAAACCGGCACCTGTTAAACGCCGGCGGGCAAAGGCATGAGCGATACCTCTTTACTGGGTGCCCTCGCAAACAGCGACCGGGCCGGGCTTGCCTACAAATGGGAGGAGGCGTTCGGGCAGCCGCCGCCTCCCCGCATCAGCCAGTCCCTGATGCTCCGTATCTTGGCTAGCGAGCACCAGTGGAAAGCGTCCGGAGAAAACCGCCCGACCCTGATCCGCAGGATCGGTAAACTGGCTGACCGGAAGCCTGACACAAGGCCCGCCACCTCCAGCGGCGCCCGGTTGGTCCGCGAATGGAATGGTCGCAAGCACATCGTCGACGTCACAGAAGATGGCTTTGTCTGGAATAACCAGACCTATCGTTCCCTCAGCGCCATCGCCCGCGAGATCACGGGAGCGCGCTGGTCCGGGCCCCGCTTCTTCGGCGTGCGGGCATGAACCTGGTCCGATGCGCTATCTATACAAGGAAGTCATCCGACGAAGGCCTCGACCAGGCATTCAACTCCCTCGATGCCCAGCGCGAAGCCTGCGAGGCTTATGTCCAGTCCCAGCGGCATGAAGGGTGGCGCGCCCTTCCCTCAAAATATGATGATGGCGGCGCATCCGGCGGCAACCTTGAACGAGCGGCTCTGATCCGTCTTATGGCCGAGATCGATGCAGGGCGGGTGGACATGGTCGTAGTCTACAAGATTGACCGGCTGACGCGGTCACTCGCCGACTTTGCCAAGCTGGTCGAGCGGCTCGACAAAGCCGGGGCCTCCTTCGTGTCGGTCACTCAGCAGTTCAATACCTCGACCAGTATGGGGCGGCTGACCCTCAACGTATTGCTGTCATTCGCCCAGTTCGAACGCGAAGTTACTGCTGAGCGTATTCGCGACAAGATAGCCGCGTCGAAGAAGCGAGGCATGTGGATGGGCGGGCTTGTGCCGCTCGGATATGACAAGCGCGAGGATGGTCTCGTGATCAATCCCGATGAAGCAGCCGTCGTCCGCACGCTCTTTCAAAAGTATGTCGAACTTGGCTGCGTCCGCAGGCTCAAGGCGTTCTCAGACCGCGAAAACCTCCGTACAAAAATACACTTGCTGAAGGATGGTGACAAAAAGGGCGGAGCCCAGTTCTCACGCGGGCGGCTCTATCACTTGCTCTCCAATCCAATCTACGTGGGCAGGATCAGGCATAAAACGGAGCTACATGAGGGACTCCACAAAGCCATTATCAACGACGATCTCTGGCAAGAGGTTCAGGGGCGCCTTGCAGCAAATGCGTCGAACCGAAAATCGCGGACGAATGCTGCGAGCAGGTCGCCACTGGCCGGCAAGGTGTTTGATCAGGATGACGAACCACTGGCACCCTCCCACGCGGTGAAGACAGGCAGGCGATACCGCTACTATGTGTCAAAGCATCTCGTTCGGGACAGCGGCGTCGGCCGCAAGGATGGCTGGCGGATCCCCGCGGCTGAACTCGAGCGGGCTGTCTGCAACGCTCTGTTGCAGGATCATGAGGTCGGCCTCGTGCTGGGTGATGTCCGCAATGGCCCGTCAGATGCATCACCGGACCGGCTGCTTTCGGCGGTTCAGAGCGTCCGGATATCAGAAGCGATGCTTCACATCGAACTCGACTTGCAGAGCCTGTCGGCTGGCGAGCCGTCAGGCCCGGGCAAAGCACACACAATCGATGCCGCCTTCTCACTCCGGCGCCGGGGCGTGGAGACGCGGTTTGTCCTGAGTGGTCAGCAAACTGCCGAGCCGGATACGGTCCTGATCCAGCGGATTGTGAAGGCCTGTTCCTGGCTCGACCAGATCAAGGCAGGGGCCTCGATCCGAGAGGTCGCCGAACGCGACAACGTGATGCCCGAATATGTCAGCAACAATATCGACGCCGCCTTCCTTAGCCCGCGTATCCTCAAGGCGATCATGGATGGTCGGCAGCCTCCCGAACTCACAGCCACGCGCCTGTTTCGGACCAGCTTACCGCTGCTTTGGGCGGACCAGGAACAAATTCTGCTTCCCTGAAAGACCGGAAAAACTTCCCTGTTCACCATTTTCAATACGCTGTTATGGCGTGAAGAATTCCCTGTTATTGTGCTTAGGGAATTTCCGCATAACGCCCTGTATTTACGTGTGTATTCGGAGTGAATTTCCGCCCGAGGCGTCTGTTTTTCGGAAATTACCCTGTTATTTCCCTGTTAGCAGGGAAAATGGGCCGAAACCTTACCACCGAAAAGGCAAAGAGAGACGGCGTGCCATTTTGGCCCGCCTGGAGACGATTTGTCTGGAAAACATCGGAGATATGTTGCGGAACAGCCGCCTAAGTCCCGGAAATACCGGCAGTAAATTTGGGGCTCTGGAAAGTCGCTGAAATCGGCAGACTAGCTGGCGGAGAGGAAGGGATTCGAACCCTCGATACGCGTTAACGTATACACCCTTAGCAGGGGCGCGCCTTCAGCCACTCGGCCACCTCTCCGCACGAAGCTAGTCGTCTAGTGAAACCGGCGCCGCACCGCAAGCCCTCGGTGCTGTGAAACTCAGGATAGCTGAGACCGGGGTCGATCCGGCGTCGGCTCCGAACACAACGCTTCTGCCTCTCCCAGCCTCGCAAGCACCCGTCGAAAGCCACACCGTAGCCATGGAACCTCGAATTCAAGAGAATATAGGGTGGCGGAGGCTACAGGCGGCCTAGACGTTGAAACGGAAGTGGAGCACGTCGCCGTCCTGGACCACGTATTCCTTGCCTTCGGAGCGCATCTTGCCGGCTTCCTTGGCGCCCGCTTCGCCGCCATGGGCAATGAAATCCGGGTATGCGATGGTTTCGGCCCGAATGAAGCCCTTCTCGAAGTCACCATGGATCACACCCGCCGCCTTGGGCGCGGACGCGCCACGCCGGATGGTCCAGGCACGGGCCTCCTTCGGGCCGACAGTGAAATAGGTCTGCAGGTCGAGCAGGTCGTAACCGGCATGGATGAGGCGGGTCAGACCGGGTTCTTCGAGGCCAAGGGTCTCCAGGTATTCGGCGCGGTCGGCTTCGTCGAGCATGGCGAGCTCGCTTTCGATCTGGGCCGAGAAGACGACACAGCCGGCGCCTTCTTCCCTGGCGCGCTCGATGACGCGGGCCGAGTGGGCATTGCCGGTAGCGGCGCTTTCTTCATCGACATTTGCGACGAAGAGAACGGGCTTGGAGGTCAGCAGCTGCAGCATGTTCCAGGCGCGCTGGTCATCCTTCGACACCTTGGCCTTGCGGGCAGGGCGGCCTGCGTTGAGTTCCTCCAGGGCCAGGTCGATCAGGGCGACCTGGGCCTTGGCATCCTTGTCGCCGGACTTGGCCTTCTTCTCGACGCCGGCCCTACGCTTCTCAAGGCTTTCCAGGTCAGCCAGCATCAGCTCGGTCTCGACCACTTCGAAATCCGCGATCGGGTCGACCGTGCCGCGCACATGCGTGATGTCATCATTCTCGAAACAGCGCAGCACGTAGATGATGGCATCCGTCTCGCGGATATTGGCGAGGAACTGGTTGCCGAGACCTTCGCCCTTGGACGCGCCCTCGACGAGGCCGGCAATGTCCACGAAGTTCATGCGCGCCGGAATGATCTCCTTCGAACCGGCGACCCGCGCCAGTTCGTTCAATCGGGGCTCCGGCACGGCCACTTCGCCGACATTTGGCTCGATGGTGCAGAACGGGTAATTGGCCGCCTGTGCCGCAGCCGTCTGCGTCAGCGCATTGAAAAGCGTGGATTTGCCTACGTTGGGAAGGCCCACAATTCCGCATTTGAAGCCCATTTCGGCCTCCTTTTTTTTGTCTGTCTGTGCGGGGCCTTAGCGCTATTTCGCCGATAAAAACAGGCCGTTTTGTCGCCTGAGAGCGGAATCGGGTGGCCAAGCAGGGCAGGATTGCTATTCTCGGCACAATAGTTGCAGGAATGACCCCATGGCATATGACGTCTTTCTGGTTTCCGCGAACGAAGATCGCGATACGGCGAAACTGATCGCGCGGCGGCTTCGCGCCCTCAAGTTCAAGGTCTGGTTCAACCAGAAGCAGGTCGATGAGACCTTCGACGCCAAGGACGCACGCAACGCGACGAACTCCACATCCATGCTCGTGCTGTGGTCTGAGAACGCGGTGAAGAGCGACTGGGTGAGGGCCGCAGCGTCTGTCGGGCATTCCCGCCCGGGCACGGTGGTGCAGATCGCGCTCGACAAAACCATTCCGTATGAGCCGTTCCGGACGACCAAACGGTTTTCCGTCGCCACGATGACGTCACGAAAGACGCCGGAAGGATTCTATCAGGCCATTGAGGCCCTCGGCAGCCGGGACGGACGCACTGACCTGCGCGAATGGATGGGCTACGGCTCGAAGGATGAAGATGAACGGGCCGACTGGCTCGCCGCGCACCCGGATGACCCGCTGGCGCTCCACGCGAAGGCTCAGCGCGAAAAAGACCTCGGCATGAAGCCTGCGCCTGCGCCGGCTGCGCAAGGTGCTGCTGCGCTCGCTGCCGCCTCCCTGAAGGGGGCTTCGAACGGAAACGGGCATCGCTCGGTCGCAGGTGTAACGATTGCCGCCGCTGCCGCCCGCCCTGCTGTGGCGCCGGCGCCGGCAACGGATGCAGAGACTGGTATAGGCTGGGGGACGATGGGCGCGATCTGCCTGGCCATCCTTGCCATGTTGGTCCTTGCCTGGTTCTTCCGCTCGCAACCCATCGCGCCCGGGCTGCGCGCGGCAATTCCGGCCGTCGGCAATGGCGTGACTGTGGCCGCAACCTGCCCGTCTGGACAGGTGCCGCGGTCTCTCATCAATGAGGTGCTGCAGCCAGGGCCGATCATCAACGATACGGTCGAATAGATTGACGGGATGTCCCCGCAACGAAAAGCGCCGCCGGAGACAGTCCGGCGGCGCTTTTCGTTTATTCTGGAGTCTTGAAGCCTAGCTTAGCGCGCGGTCGATATCGCGTGCGGCTGCCTCGAACTGGTCAACACTGGTATCTTCGCTGAGGATTCGACGTGCGGCCGCGACGGCAGCATCCGCAGCAGCGCGGCGCACCTGTTCGGTGGCTTCGGCTTCGGCGCGGGCGATACGGGCTTCAGCCAGCGCTTCACGCCGTACCAAACGGTCTGCGATGTCCTTGCGGGCCTCCGCCATGATCTGCTTGGCGTCTGCCTTGGCCTGATCAATCATGGCCTCGGCTTCCTTGTCAGCGTCCTGCTGGCGGCGTTCGGCGTGGGCCAGCGCCTCAGCAGCGCGTTCGCGCAGGTTGCGGGCGTCTTCCAGTTCTGCAGCGATTGCGCTGGAGCGGGAGTCGAGCCCGCCAAGGACGGTCTTGAATGCGCCCATGCGGGCGGCAATCAGGAGGAAAACGACAAGCGCCAGGAAAGCGACGAAGGTAACGGGGTCGCTTGCCGAATATGCGAGGCCGCCCATGAAGCCTTCGCCATGACCTTCAGCCTCGGCAAAGGCCGGCAACGCTGTCATGGCGCAAAGTACAGCCAAAGGAAGGAGGTGTTTCAGCGTCCGCATAGGGCTACTCCATCGCCGTGGTAACGGCTTTTTTCAGTTCAGCCTTGGAAGCCGAGACACCGAAGCGACCGACAATCACGTCAGCCGCGTCGACGGCGATCTGTTCGACATTCTTCATGGCATCGGCTCGCAAGCTGGAGATACGCGTATCTGCGGCCGCAAGCTTCTTCTCCAGTTCCGCATCCACGCGTGCCGTTTCGGCCGCCATTTCAGCATCCATCTTGCCGCGGGCCTTGTCGGACGTTTCGCGCGCCTTGGCCTTGGCCTGCGCAATGCGCAGTTCAAGGGCCTGCTGGGCTTCCGTTGCCTGATCGTTCAGGCGAGCGGCCTGGTCGAGGTCAGACGCGATCCGGTCGGAACGCTTTTCCAGCGTGTCCGACAGTTTCGGCAGGATGACCCGCGACATGGTGAGGTAGAGAATGCTGAACAGCACCGCCAGCCAGAACAGCTGCGATGGCATGTGCCAGGTTTCGAACGGCGGGAATGGCGGTTTGCCGGCCGCGCCGTGTTCTGCCCCATGGGCCGCAGTTTCTGCAAGAAATGCGATCAGCATCGAAAAGTCCTCGGTTTCGTGTCCAGTCGTGAGAGCCAGCGGCGACGCCGCCAGCCCCGGAGCAAAATTTGCTTAGACGACGAACAGGATCAGGATGGCGACGAGGAACGACAGGATGCCGAGCGCTTCGGAAAGGGCCATACCGATGAAGAGGTTGCCGGTCTGCTGCGGGGCAGCCGATGGGTTGCGCATCGCGGCGTCGAGGAACGAGCCGAAGATGTTGCCCACACCGATAGCAGCACCGATCATGCCGAGCGTTGCGAGGCCTGCGCCGACGTATTTGAGGCCGAGGGTGATATCGCCTTCCATGGGGATCTCCTTATGGGAATGCTGTAGTTCTACAAAGTGCCGCTCGTGAAGCGTGTTCCGTCTGCGGCGTCAAGCGGTTTGGTGTGGCCACGTGGCCGCACCGGCGAAGTGGTTTCTAGTGCGCTGGGTGAAGCGCGTCGTTGAGATAAACACATGTCAGGATGGCGAAGACGTAGGCCTGCAGGCCAGCGACGAGCAGTTCCAGCGCATTCAGGGCGACGCCCATGGCAAATGCGAAGGGCGCTATCACGACATATGCGCCGCCAGCGGCGATAAGCGCCACTGTGAATCCTGCGAAAAGCTTCAACATGATGTGTCCTGCCAGCATGTTGGCGAACAGGCGCAGGGACAAGGTTAGCGGACGAGCAAAAAACGAAATGATCTCGATCGGCACCAGCAGGAAGTAAATGATGAAGGGCGCGCCGGAAGGGGCGAAGAGTTTCAGGAACTTGAAGCCGTTCTTGTAGAAACCGTAACCGATCACGATCGAAATCACGAGCAGGGCAAGGGCCGCCGTCACAATGATGTGGCTGGTCGTGGTGAACGCGTAGGGCACCATGCCGATCATGTTGGCGAAGAAGATGAAGAAGAAGAGCGTGAATACGAAGGGGAAGAATTTCAGGCCTTCCTCGCCAGCGGCGCCGCGCACCATGTCGGCCACGAAGCCATAGCCGATCTCGGCCAGTGACTGCAGGCGCGTTGGTACGAGCTGGCCTTTCGAGGCGGCGAAACCGAAGAATGCAATGGTCAGGATGACGCCGAGCGCCATGAAGCCGGATGCGTTCGTGAACGACAGGTCAATGCCGCCGACACTGAAGTCGAGCCATTTCGTGATCTTGAACTGGTGGATCGGATCCAGCGCAACGCTCGGCATAAACAGGTTCATCCGTCCTAATTCCCGTCTTCCGGAGCCTGTGGCTCCTGTGTCTGTTTCAGCGCCCGAGCATTCAGCTCATTATAGGCGCGTATAATGGCCCTTGTGCCCGCCGCGAAGCCAAAAGCTCCCATGATCAGCAAGCCCCAGGGTTTCGTTCCTGCGAAGACGTCGATCCAGTAGCCAATAAAGCCACCGACAAAGACGGAGGTGCCAAATTCCGCACCGTATCGCAGGGCATAGGCCCCAGCCGAAATGCTTCCATCGTCTGCTTTGGTCGCTCGCTGCTTTACGGCTTCACGTTCAGCCCGGGCCGCTCTTGCCCTGGCGATCTCATCACCAAGGCCGTCTGGACCGTCACTGGACATATTTCAAAGTGCTCCGCAGCCGCGATTCCCTGCCGACGAGGATACCCCCGGATTTCGGCGCAAACTATGAGGGGGTGGGACCCAAGTCAACCGCCATTGCAGAAACTCAGTCCCTTGTTTTTATTGAAATTCCCGAGCGCGCCTCTGCGCTACTCCGCCGCAACGAGCTGTTCGGCGGCTTCGAGGTCGACGGAAACCAGTTTTGAAACGCCTTTTTCGCGCATCGTGACGCCAAAAAGCCGGTCCATCCGGCTCATCGTCACCGGGTTGTGGGTAATGATCACGAAACGCGTGTCCGTGCGTTGGCGCATCTCGTTCAGCATGTTGCAGAACCGATCGACATTGGCATCGTCGAGCGGGGCATCGACCTCGTCGAGCACGCAGATCGGTGCCGGGCGCGACAGGAACACCGCGAAGATCAACGCCGCTGCCGTCAGGGCCTGTTCACCGCCTGACATCAGGGCCAGCGTACCGAGCTTCTTGCCTGGAGGCTGGGCGTATATCTCCAGCCCGGCATTCAGCGGGTCTTCGGCGTCAACGAGGCGGAGTTCGGCCTGGCCGCCCTGGAACAGGGCCGTGAACAATGCCTTGAAATGCGCGTTGACGGTCTCGAATGCTGCCAGCAGCCGTTCGCGACCTTCTGCGTTGAGCGCATCGACGCCCTCGCGCAGCTTGGCGATGGCCGCCGTCAGGTCCTCTTTCTCGTTGACCTGGCTACCCAGGCGTTCTTCGAGTTCCGCAGCTTCTTCCTCGGCATTCATGTTGACGCCGCCCAACTGGTCACGATCGCGGCGCAGGTCCTCGACCTTGCGTTCGGCGTCACGCGGCGTGAATTCGCCCATCTCGGTCTCATCAAGACCGGCTTCGGCGATGGCCAGCAGGCCCTCCGGCGTGCGCTGGAACGTGTTGCGCGCGATTTCGACGCTTTCCTCAAGCCGGGCTTCGGCCGTTTCGAGTTTCACTTTCCATCCGGCGAAGCTCTCGCGCGCTTCGGATGCGGCAATCGCCGCCCGGCGTGCGGCCGTTTCGGACTCGCGAACGGCGGTTTCTTTCTGCGACAGCTGATCCGCAATCCGTTTGCGCTCGTCTTCGCGACGCTCGACATCTGCAGACATGGTTTCGATTTCGGAAGCGAGTTCTTCTGGACGGGACTTCGCAGCGATCGCTTCTGCGGCGGCTGACGCGCGGCGCTCAAGCAGGCGCTGCACACGCTCACCCGCAGAAATCGCGCGGGCGGACCATGTTTCCACATCACGCTCAAGACCGGCACGGCGCGCAGCGGCCTGTTCGCGGCCACGGGTGATATCCGTCAGCCGACCACGGGATTCGATTTCATCGTCACGCGCTTCGGTCACCCGGATACGTGCCTGGGTCAGGGTTAATTCAAGGACCGATTCTTCGTCCGCCGACGATTGCGGTGACATCAGCGACAGGGCTTCCTTGACGACCGCCAGGTCAGCATTCGCACGCGCGAGGGCTTCGCCCGTCGTGTCGCGCTTCATCGCAGCGCGTTCGGACGCTTGCGAGGCTTCTGTCACGCGCGTGCGTGCCTCGCTCAGAGCACGTTGGGCCGGCGCGATGGTCTGCCTAAGGCCTCGCAGCGACTCTTCGGCACCGAGTCGCGCATCGCGGGCTTCTGTCAGTGCGGCAGTGCAGCGTTCAAGCTGCGCCTGCAGCGGTGCGATCTCTTTCATTGCGGCTTCCAGGCGGGCCTGTTGTTCGAGGCGGGCCGCAGCACTTACCGGCGCATCTGGTGTTCGGGTGAAACCGTCCCAACGCCAAAGATGGCCTTCGCGCGACACGAGGCGCTGGCCCGGCTTGAGCTCAGCCATGAGGCGGGCACCTTCGGCATGGTCAACGACGCCGCATTGGGACAGGCGCGCGGCCAGCTCGTCAGGCGCGTCCACGAATGCGTTCAGGGCCGTTGCGCCATTTGGCAACGCCTGGCTTGCGGCGGCTGCACCGCTCCAGAACATCGCCGCGTTCCTGTCGGTTGGTGCCTCGATGTCGTCACCCAAGGCTGCAGCCACAGCCTTTTCGTAACCGTCTTTCGTGCGGATCCGGTCGACGACCGGCGGGGCGCTTGGTCCATCGGGTTTGCGGAGCAGTTTTTGGAGGCCTGCAATTTCGCCTTCGAGCGCGCGCACGTCCTTGTCGGCGGCATCGCGGGGTGGCTGGGCAAGTGTTTCAGCTTCGCGGGCCGAGTTCAGCTTTGCCTCGGCCGCTTCGACGGCGCGTTCGGCATCGTGTAGCGCCGTTTCAGCCTGCTGCTCGGCAGCTTTGGCATCTTTCAGCTTGCGGACAAGAGAAACCGCATCTTCAAGGCCAGCCATGTCACTGGTCAGGCGATTGATTTCAGCGGCGATCTGGTCGCGCCGTCGGGTCTGCGCGCCGACATTCTCTTCAGACGCCTTCCTGTGGGCGCGGACTTCGGAGAGCTGTTCCTGAGCTGCATCGGCTGCTTCTTCTGCGGCAGACAGGCGATTGCGTGCGGCTTCCAGCGAGGCGCGGATTTCCGCTTCGATCTCGTCATTGCGCGCTTCGTCCATCACCGGCAGGGCCGACAATTCGTGACGGGCGTTCTCTGTCGCCGCTTCGGCTTCGCTCTTGGCGGCCTGTTCGCGCTCAAGGTCTTCGACAAGGCGAGCAGCCTCGGCTTCGAGCCGCGCATGCGCATCGGCGGCGACCTTGCGCTCGGTTTCAAGCCGGGCCAGCGCGATGCGAGACTGGCCAAGCTTGGCGGACGCAACGCTTTCGGCCTCACGCAGCGGCCCGAGGCCTTCGCCGGCTTCGATCCGCTGGCGTTCGCAGACGGCGTCCTGACGTGTCAGGTCTTCAACCGCGCGGCGTGTCTCCTCGAGTTTTTCGCGGGCGATGTCGCAGGCGAGCTTGGCTTCGCTCCAGCGCAGGTGTGCGACGAGCGCGTCGAGCGCCTGGATCTCGTCAGACAGGCGGCGGTATTTGCGCGCCTTGCTGGCCTGGCGCTTGAGGCTGGCGAGCTGGCGCTCGACCTCGGCGGAGACTTCGGTGAGGCGTTCAAGATTCGTCTCGGCGCCGTTCAGTTTCAGTTCTGCCTCATGGCGGCGGGTATTCAGGCCGGCGATGCCGGCGGCTTCTTCAAGAATACGGCGGCGGTTCTGCGGCTTCGATCCGATCAGTTCCGAAATCTGGCCCTGGCGCACGAGGGCTGGGGAGTTGGCGCCTGTCGATGCGTCGGCGAACAGGAGCTGGATATCCTTGCCGCGAACGGTTCGACCATTCAGCTTGTACGAAGTGCCCGCGCCGCGACGCAACTTGCGCACGATTTCCAGCGTATCGGACGAGTTGAATTCCGGTGGGGCCGTACGTTGGGAATTGTCCAGTACCAGCGTCACTTCAGCGGTTTCACGCGCGGGGCGGCCCTGGGCGCCCGAGAAGATCAGGTCGTCCATCTCGCCGCCGCGCATCGCCTTGGCCGAGCTTGCACCCATGGCCCAGCGCAGCGCTTCGAGCAGGTTTGACTTGCCGCAGCCGTTCGGGCCCACGATGCCCGTGAGGCCCGGTTCCACGGGAATGGTTTGCGGGTCGACGAACGACTTGAAGCCAGCGATGCGGAGTTCTGTTATCTGCATGCTGGCCTCATATCCTTATTGTCCTGCCGCGTTGGCGAGAAGTGTGTCGAGCTTTGCTGAAAAGCCTTCGACATTGCGAATATCGCCTTCAAACCGAGACATTTCACCGTCAAAAATGAAGGTCGGCGTACTGTCGACACCGTCTTTTTGGGCTTCGTCATAGGTCGTCTTCAGGCGTTGCCGGATCGACTCGTCTGCCATGCAGGCGTCAAACGCGGCTTCGTCGGCGATGCCATGACGTTGACCGATGGCGACGAGCGCGGCCTTCAAGACACCATTGCTCGCAGCATCCGTGATGCCGGACTGATGCTCGAACAAATCATCCAGAACATCGAAAAAGTTGGCCTCGCCAGTGCACAGCGCCATCGCATAGACCGGAACGTCGATTTCATGGACCGGGTATTCGCGATAGATGAAGCGCACTTTGCCTGTCGAGACATATTTTTCCTCAATCTCGGGCAGGACCGTATCATGGAAGTACTTGCAGGCGGGGCAGGTGGGTGATGCATATTCGATGACGGTGACCGGCGCGTCTGCGGAACCTATGACATGCCCTATGGCGGCCGGGTCGGTTTCGCCCTTGCCCGACACCGCGCTGCTTTCATTTTCATTATTGCCACAGGCAACCAGCGCCAGCGCCGAAACGGCGGCCAAAGCAGTTCGTCTGGAGATGCGTTCCATCATCATAACCTTTGCGTTAAGAATTGAGTCGTCTTGGTTGCCAAATCGTTAATGCGGTGCGCTGCTGGTTATTGCGCCAGCTTTTCCAACTCACCGTTCACGTAAGCCTCGAATGCTTCGGGGCTGCGCACGTCGCCATCGGCAGGCTTGACCGTGCCGTTGACGATGAATGTCGGCGTGGCGTTCACGCCGAATGTATCGCCTGTCATCATCGTGTCTGCGATGCGCTGGCGGATCGGTCGATCGGCGATGCAGGCATCAAAGGCGGCCTCATCAGCGATACCGTGCCGGGCAGCGATGCCGAGGAAAACCTGCTTGACCGCGCCGGTCTTCGAAGCTTCGAAGACATCCGGCTGGTGTTCGAACAGGTCATCGAGCACGTCGAAGAACTTGTCCTCGCCAGCGCAGTTGGCCATCGCATAAGCGACAACGTCGAGATCGTTCAGCGGGTACTCCCGGAAAATGAACTTCACTTTTCCCGTCGAGATGAATTTCCCTTCGAGGGTCGGCATGATGTCATCATGGAAATGCTTGCAGTGCGAGCAGGTGGGAGAAGCGTACTCGATGATTGTGAGAGGTGCGTCTTCTGCGCCTTTGACGTGGCCGAGGACGGCGGGCGCCGTGACTTCAGCCGGGGCGGGCGTGGTATCATCGCCTGTCGCATTGCCGCAGGCGGCGATCACCAGCGCGAGGACCGAGACGAGGGCAGAGGGGCGGGAGACGAGAGCCATGGGGAAGAGCCTTCAAGGATGGGGGCTATTTTTTCGGACCTGGGTCCGGAACGGGCGAAATAGTCGAGTCGTCTGCGGTTAGCACAGCTGTCCCCAGCGCAACAATCGCTGCGCGCAGGGCGGAGCTTTCGATTGCCGCCGTGCTGTCTTCAAGTTGCTTGCGCTGGCCTGCCGTCAGGGGCGGCGTCTTGCGCCGCGGCTTGGTCGGGTCGCTGGTATTGAGCGCGCCCTGTACGATCTTGATAGCGATGATGTCGCCGCCAGCCGACACTGACACGCGCTGACGAATGGTCTCGACCTGGTGCTGGACGATGGGTGCGGCCTGCGGGATGACCCGCAAGGTCAGCACGCGGCCATCCTTGCCGCCGGTGATCTTCTCGGGCCGGCAGAAGGGATAGAGTTTCTCGCCGACGATTTCGCGCCAGCGCCGCTGCAACAGCTGCACGGCAGGCAGTTTCTTGGCGCCAACCTTGCGACCCAGCCGTTCGGCGGCGAGGCCGATCTGGGGGATTCCCGGATGCACCTTGCGTGCCCTCTGGTAACGAAGTCGCACGCGCGCGCGCGCCTCTTCAATCGGGTCGAGGGTTGATCTTGTGACCATTCCCCAAGACAAGCACGGCTTGATGGCTAGGAAAAGACGCAGGTGCCCGGCAAGGTGAAATTGAAGGAACTCCCGGCCCGGCTGCTGGCTTGGTATGACGGGCACGCGCGCGATCTGCCGTGGCGGGTGTCTCCGGCTGACAGGACGGCCGGAAAACGCCCTGATCCTTACAGGATATGGCTATCCGAGATCATGCTGCAGCAGACGACGATCCCGCACGGGACGCCGTATTTCCATACGTTCACGCAGCGCTGGCCGGATGTGGGGGCGCTTGCAAATTCTCGTGATGAGGAGGTGATGGCGGCCTGGGCCGGGCTTGGTTACTATGCGCGGGCCCGCAACCTGTTGAAATGCGCGCGCGAAGTGGTGGCATTGGGCGGGTTTCCGGAGACCGAAGCGGAACTCGTCAAACTGCCCGGTATCGGCCCTTATACGGCGGGCGCCATCGCGGCGATCGCCTTCGACCAGCCGGCCGCCGCTGTAGACGGCAATGTGGATCGCGTGTTTTCGCGCCTGCTGACGCTGAAGGGCGAATGGCAGGCCGAGAAGAAGGTGATTGCGGCGGCTGTTCGTGCACTTGTGCCTGCGCAAAGACCCGGGGAATTTGCCGAAGCCCTGATGGACCTGGGCGCGACGATCTGCACGCCGACCCGACCGAATTGCCTCATTTGCCCGCTGTCAGACCTCTGCGCAGCGCGTGCGGAAGGGGGCCCGGAACGGTATCCGATGAAGCCTGCCAAGGGGGTGGCAAGGGTGAGGCAAGGGTGTGCCTATGTCCTGGTTGACGGCGACGAGGTCCTGCTTGTGCGACGCCCTGACAAGGGTCTGCTCGGCGGGATGCTGGCGCTGCCGAGCACCGATTGGCCCAAGACAGGAATCCCCGACGAGGCTCCGCCGGCAGAGGCCGACTGGCAGGCGGTCGGCGACGTCCGCCACGTGTTCACGCATTTTGCCCTGACGCTGAGCGTGAAGCGCGCGGCGCTGAACGGCAAGCGCCCGGACGGGGTGTGGACACCCATCCGGGACGTTGAGGGATTGCCGACGGTCTTTGCCAAGGCGTTTCGCCTCGCGACGACGGATGCCTAGTTGAGGCCCATCTCATCGCGATAGCGGCGGCGCAGCAGGTCGATCGGTGCCAGGTCGCGCTTGTCGGTCTCGAAGTGCCAATAGGTCCAGCCATTGCAGGCCGGTGCCTGCTGGACATGGGCGCCGAGACGGTGGATCGAGCCCGATACTGCGCCGGTGGTGAGTGAGCCGTCGACTCGGATGCGGGCCTGGAAACGGCGCTGCGGCGAGAACAGCCGGTCGCCTGGCTTCAGCCAGCCATTGTCGATGAGCGCGCCGAACGGCACGCGGGGCAGGGATTTCTTGCTGCGCTCGGTTTCCAGCATCTCGCCTTCAATCGGCGTGATGGCATTGATGCGTGCGCGGGACAGGCGGACATATTCAGGATCGCGTTCGATGCCGACAAAGTCGCGCCCCAGGCGCCGGGCTGCCGCAGCTGTGGTGCCGGTGCCCGAGAACGGGTCGAGCACAACATCGCCGGGATTGGTTGTGGCCAGCAGGATGCGCGAGAGGAGGCTTTCCGGCTTTTGCGTCGGGTGGGCCTTCTTGCCGGCCTCGTCCTTCAGGCGTTCGCCGCCGGTGCAGAGCGGGATGATCCAGTCGGAGCGCATCTGCTTGTCTTCGTTGAAGACTTTCAGGGCGTCATAATTGAACGTGACTCGCGAGGCTTCGGACTTGCCGGCCCAGATCAGCGTTTCATGCGCGTTCTGGAAGCGGGTACCCTTGAAGTTCGGCATCGGATTCGACTTGAGCCAGATGACGTCGTTCTGGATCCAGAAGCCCTGGTCCTGCAGCACGGTGCCGACGCGGAAAATATTGTGGTAGGAACCGATGACCCAGATTGCGCCATCATCTTTCAGGACGCGGCGGCATTCCGACATCCATTCATGCGTGAACAGGTCATAGGCGTCGAAGCTGTCGAACTTGTCCCAGTCATCATTGCAGCCGTCGACGACTGACTGGTCCGGACGTGTCAGCCCACCGCCAAGCTGGAGATTGTAAGGAGGGTCAGCGAAAACCAGATCGACAGACTGGTCGGGCAGGCGCCGCAGGATATCGATGCAGTCGCCCTGCATGATCGTATTTCTTTTCAATTCCATTTTGCCAGCCCCGTAAGCAACGCGTGTTTCGTGAAGCCGAATCAGTGAGGGGCACCGGTTTCCAGAAGGTTACCCGCACCCGCATTCGCCGCCCCGATTCGTTTCGGAATCGAAACTAACCGATTCGGAGGCCTGTGGATAACTCTGTGGATGCTTTTTTGAGGTTCCTGGGGATAGACTGTTAGAAACCCAGCAATAACTGGCCTTCCGGTGTTTCCAGCGGGCGGAACAGATCGGTCCGCAGGTCGGGACGCGGAATGTCCAGTCCGAGTCGCTTTGTCTCCCGCGCAAATCTCTGGCCAATCATGTGGGCAATGGGACCGCGCCCGGTTCCGCGTTCGAACCAGCGGGCGTCATAGTCCTGGCCCCGGCGCATTTCGCGGATCGTGTTGATCACTTTCGCGGCCCGGTCGGGCACATGCGCAACCAGCCATTCGTGGAAGAGGTCCTTGATCTCGTAAGGCAGGCGAAGAAGCACATAGCCTGCACCAGTGGCGCCATGCGCAGCGGCGGCGTCGAGCAGGGATTCGATTTCGTGATCGGTGAGGCCGGGGATCACCGGCGCCGTCATCACAGTGACAGGTATGCCAGCATCTGCCAGCGCGCGAATGGTCTGCAGGCGTCTTGCCGGGGTCGCCGCCCGTGGTTCCATCTTCCGCGCGAGTGTACGGTCGAGCGTCGTGATCGACACGCCGACCTTGGCGAGGCCCTTCTCGGCCATCGGGCCGATAATATCGATGTCGCGTTCGATCAGGGAGGACTTGGTCAAAAGGCTGACCGGGTGATTGTGCGCGGCCAGGATTTCCAGCAATTCCCGCGTGATGCCGGTGTCGCGATCAGCCGGCTGGTAGGCATCCGTGTTCACGCCCAGCGCGATTGGGCGCGCCATATAGCCGGGACGTGACAGTTCGCGTTGCAGAAGTTCGACCGCGTTGGACTTGATGTAGAGCTTGCTTTCGAAATCGAGCCCCGCCGAAAGTCCGCCATAGGCGTGGCTGGGCCGGGCGAAACAATAGATGCAGCCATGCTCGCAGCCGCGATAGGGATTGATCGACCGGTCAAACGAGATGTCGGGCGACTTGTTGAAAGTGATGATCGTCCGGGCGGTCTCTTTCGTCAGCTCCGTCTTGAGGCGTGACGGCGGCGCTTCCAGCCCGTCCCAGCCATCATCGAAGGCGTGCCGTGTCTCGGGTTCGTAGCGTCCGGTCTGATTGGAGACGGCCCCGCGCCCGCGCTGTTCAAGGCGCTCGGCAGCCTGCCTTGTATCCAGCGGTGTGACACGCCCTGTGGGCGTCAGTTTCTGTCCGGTTCTCATGGTTCTCATGTGCCCACAAGCGTCAGAACAAAACAAGAACAAATTCTATCGTGTCGTATAAAATATGTGGATGGATCGGGCCCGATCAATCCTGGGAGGGGAATCGAAATTGGGAATGATCTTGCGCACGGGGTCCGGCATTTTCAGCGCCATCACATCTGCCATATCAATGCGCGCATCCTGAGCAGGCGAATTGGCGGGCCAAGTTTTGAACAGCATCGCCGACGGGTCAAAGATCCGCGTCTGGGCATTTTTGGTCACGATGGTGGAGACGGACACGTGCCGATTGTCTTCCGCGATGCGGGCGGAGAGCCCTTCGGCGCCGGGCTGTCCGTGCCCGAGCACCTGCATGAACTTGGTGTTCTTGAACAGGAGCAGGCCGGTGATCGACATTCTGGCATTTTGATCGGCGCCGGCCGCGACAATGTCCTCAAGGTCTTGATCGGACGACGTTGATCGCTGGCCAATTCATCACCAGGATGAAACTGTACGACCGAGACGGGTATGCGTTCTGTTCTTGCCTGTCGCCTGCAGCGAAAACGCGCCGGAGTTGATTGACAGCGTCGGATTTTCATTGTCCAAACGGATAACAAAAAGCCGGGCTGAAGCGAATGAGCGAGAATAGTGTGGCGTCGAAAGTCCGCCTGGGAGTTGGCCAGCGCGTCGGGTTTGGCGTCGCGGATTTCGGGTTCAACCTTTACTATACGGGGCTGAACCTCTTCCTTCTCTACTACTATACGGATGTGCTGGGCATACGCCCGGCCGTTGCGGGCCTCATCTTTGCGATCCCCTTGTTCTGGGATGCGGTGACGGACCCGGCGATGGGAATGATTGCGAGCCGAACCCGGAGCCGCTTCGGCAGCTACCGACCCTACATCCTTTTCGGGGCAATTCCGCTGGCCTTGAGCTTTGTCTTGATGTTTGCCGCGCCGTTGCTGTTTCCGAGCGCCGTCGTTGCGGTTTCCGCCGCGGCCCACATCCTGTTTCGCACCTGCTATACCGTGGTGTCAGTGCCTTACAGCGCCATGTCGGCCAAGATTACGCAGGATAGTGGTGAACGCGGCGCGCTGGCCGGTGTCCGGATCCTGTTTGCTGCAACCGGCGGACTGTTCACCGTGTTCGTGATGCTGCCCTTCGCCGCCAGATTTGGCGGGGGAGACATGAAAGTGGGGTTTTTCTATGTGAGCGTCGTCTTTGCGGTAATTGCAACGGCGCTGTTCATGACGACGTTCAAGGCGACCCGTGAGCGTGTGGAGCTCACTCCCGGCTTTCGATCTGCGCCGGCCGACCTGTGGCGGTATCTTTCCCGGAACCGTGCCCTGCTGCTGCTGATCTCAGCCATTGTTCTTGGCGGAATGGGGGGCGCGATTTTCGGCAAAGCGCTGGTCTATTATGTTCTCTACGTCGCCGGCCTGGATATCAGCGTCACGCTTGCGCTGATCACCTTGACTGCGTCAGTCACACTGGGCGTGCCGATCTGGATGGCTGCTTCGCGCTGGCTCTCGAAGCGAATGGTCTGGCTCTTGGGAGCTGGTTTGGGAATGACGGCCCAATTGGTGCTCTTCGCGGCGCCGCCCGCGACCGTTGGGCCATTCCTTGTGCTGCTTGTAATGCTGGGTATTGGCAACGCAGCCTTCGCGGTGACGTTCTGGTCGATGCTGCCCAACACAATCAAATACGGGCAATTTCGATCAGGTGTCAGGGATGAAGGGCTTGTGTTCGGCCTGAACCAGCTTGCGCTGAAAGCGGCGACCGGCCTGGGTATTGGATTGCTGGGATTCCTGCTCGAAGCGATTGGCTACGTGGCGAACGAAGCGCAGGCGCCTGACACGGTGCAGGGCTTGCGTCTGCTCAGCACGCTGGTGCCGTTTGCATGCAGTTTTTGTGCTGCGGCATTGATAGCGTTTTATCCGGTCGACAAGCCCCTTCATGCGCGGCTGGTTCGGGCGATTGACTGGCGAAACCGGAAGCGGAGCCTGGTTCCCCAAACGAACGATACGCCTTGACGGATCGGCAGGTTCAATGGATTTCATTATCCAGAACAGATAATGAAAAGGTTCCGGAATGGGCAAAACAAAGAAATTGGTGCCGGCTCAAAAGATCGAGAAAACTGAGACGCGTGCTGAGCAAAAGGCCCGCACGCGCGCGCGCATACTCGAGTGTGCGCTCGAGGCTTTCGCCGAGCGCGGGTTTGAAGGCGCGACTGTCCGAGACATTGCGGCGGCCGCTGGCGTCAATCATGGTCTCATCAAGTATCATTTCGGCGATAAGGATAATCTCTGGAAGTCTGCGGTCGAATTCCTTTTCATCCGGATGCATGATGAAATCTCGCCCCCGGAAGGTGACGACAAACTGCCTGCCTTTGAGCAGCTCAAGTCATGGATACGCCGTTACGTTGCCTATTGTGCCCGCCATCCCGAGCATGCCCGAATCATGGTGCAGGAATCTATTCGCGATTCTGACCGTCTCAGGTGGGCGGTCGACAATTTCATCAAGCCAGATCATGACAGCCGCACATGGCTGTTCGACAAGAATGTAAAAAACGGTCTCTACCCGAATATTTCCCGCCATTCGATGACGTACATTATTGTCGCCGTGTCGCAGTACCTGTTCATGCTTGGGCATGAGGTGAAGCTGATTTACGGGATCGACACCTCCGATCCGAAGGTGATTGAAGCCCACGCTGACGCGATCATCGAGCTCTTCTTCAATCACTCCGTTGTAAACGCGGCGAAAACTCCAAGGCTCAGCTGAGAAGGATAAATTCACCCGTTATCCGTTCGGATAATGGATTGACACGGGGGTCTTCGAATATATTATCCGATTGGATAATAGAACCGGCTATTGTGAGCTGGCTCATTCGGGAGGAATCGAAAATGCAGAACCGCCTTCTTTCAGGCGCGACCATCGCTGTTATGGCGTTTGCGAGCCTGGCGCCTTCAGTGGGTGCGCAAGAGCAGGAGTCGTCACAGGACGACCGTCGGCTCAACATCGTGACCATCACCGCCCAGCGTGTCGAACAGAACCTGCAGGTTGTGCCGATTTCCGTGACGGCGATCGATGGGGACGCGCTTGATGCGCGCCAGATCGACAGTTTTGACCAGCTGCAATACATAGCCCCGGGCCTGAGCTTCAATGCCGGCCTGAACGCGCGTCAATCGGCGTCTACCATTCGCGGAATTGGTACCAGCCTGTTCAATATCGGTATTGAGGGCAGCGTTGCGGTCGCGGTCGATGGCGTGGTGCTCGGGCGCGAAGGTGCGGGCATCTTCGATTTTTCTGATGTCGAACGCGTCGAGGTCCTTCGCGGACCACAAGGAACCTTGTTCGGGAAGAACGCTTCTGCCGGTGTTATCTCGATTGTCACCAAACAGCCTACAGATGAGTTTGCTGCCGAATTCGACGCTTCATATGGTTCGTTCAACGAAACATCGGTGTCTGCTGCCATTTCCGGCCCGATCACCGATGGTGTGAAGGGGCGACTGAGCGGATACAATAACACGCGCGACGGCTATATAACGAATATCAACCCGGCCGCGCCGCAGAGCGACGTCAACGAACGCAATGAGTTCGGCGTCCGCGGGAAGCTCAAATTCGATTCCTCCGACACATTCGACCTGACGCTGGGCGCGGACTATTCCAAACGTGACCAGTCAGCAGGCGCGTTGACGCTGCGCTCCGTATCGTCACCAGGACCCGGCACAGGATTGCTGGGGTTTGGCGTTCAGGTCATCGGCCCGGTCTCTGCGTCCGTTGGCATCAAGCCCGGCCCGGACAACAAGCAAATCGCGTCCAACGGTACCTTCGAATCGGAGATGGAATCGTATGGCGTATATGCTGAAGCCAACAAGCGGTTTGGCGATTTTGACCTTGTCTCGCTGACATCGATTCGTGAATGGAAAAGCTTTGACAATAACGACGCGGATCTGATCCCACTGCCATTCCTTGCCGTGAACAATGCCGACTTGGACCAGAACCAGTTCAGTCAGGAATTCCGGCTTGTATCGCCGCGCGACCAGGCCCTGACATACACGGTTGGCGCCTATTATTTCCATCAGGAAATTGATCAGACCAATACGCAGTCCGGCACGGCAGGCCTCAATCTGCTCGGCGCGCTGCCGCCCGGTCTTCTGTTGGGCACGGACCTTATCTCGACAGTTGAAGAAACCAACATGGCGCTGTTTGGCCAGGCCGAGTACGCGCTGACTGACAAGCTGACCGCGATTGGCGGCTTACGCGTACTGAACTCAGACATTTCGGCCAGCCTCTCGCGCAGCATCACGCCCGGCGCGGTTGGTCCATTCGCCGGCCAGAGCATCACAGCATCACCTTTGACGGGTGATACTGACGATACTGCAGTCGTGTGGCGTCTTGGCCTGCAATACTTCATCAATGATGACGTCAACGTGTTCACCACGGTCTCGCGTGGCTACAAGTCGGCCGGAATCGTATCGGGTTTGACGATCAACGCAACGCAAGTCGGTGGAACCGCGCTTCCTATGGTCGAACCAGAAGTGCCGGTTCAGATCGAAGCAGGTATCCGCGCCGTTTCGATGGATGGGCGACTGGTCACGAATTTCACGGCATTTCGATCTGAAATCGAAGACTTCCAGGCGCAGGCCCTCGTGCCGGGACCATCTGGCACGTCGATTTTCTCGGTGACGAATGCGGGTAGCGTAGAGACGTATGGACTTGAGGGCGACATCACACTGTTGCCTGTTGATGGCCTCACATTGTCGACGTCATTTGCCTACACGCACGCAACCTTCCAGGACTTTCCCGATGCGCCTTGCTACGCGCTTCAGACGGTCGGACCGAATGGTTGCATCGATACGAACGCGGATGGACGCGGCGAATTCCAGAACCTGAATGGCAAGGATCTCGCCCAGTCGCCGGAATGGATCATCAACGCTCTGGCCCGGTATGATTTCGCCCTGACCCAGAACCTTGACGCATTCGTACAGGTCGGTGCGCAGTATCGTGGTGATGCGATTTCGAGCAATACCAACGATCCGAACACGGTGCTGGATGCCTATACGCTGGTCGATGCGTCGCTGGGTGTGAAGTTCTGGGACGGTCGTGGCGCGCTCAGCATATTCGGTCGTAATCTGACGGATGAGAAATTCGTGGAAGCGATTGTTGGCCAGGCATTTGACACGGGCGGCTATTCCCAGTTCCAGTCCTTTGAATCGGAACAGAGCTTCGGCGTGAAGCTCTCTCTCGACTATTAAGTAAACCAGGTTTCCTCCCAGACGCCTGCCGGCCTGTACCTCTTACGGGCTGGCAGGTTTTTGACTTACAGTTCAAACATGTTGCCGAGACCATAAACCAATAGGATCACGCTTGACCGATTTCTCTCCCCAAAAAGGGTTGACGCCTGAAGACATTCGCGAACTCGTCGACTCCGTAATTGTCGAAGCGACGCTTGAAGAAAAAGTGGCCATGATGTCGGGTCGTGGCTTCTTTGCGCTGCACAAGGCATCAGGCGTATGGGGATCGGATCCCTATCGTGCGGGCGGCGGTGTTGAGCGCCTTGGCATTCCGCCCTTCTACTTTACCGACGGTCCGCGCGGTGTCGCGCGCGGGCGGTCCACGGCGTTCCCATGCACGATGGCGCGCGGCGCCAGCTTCGACACAGACCTTGAGCGACGTGTCGGCGAGGTCATGGGTATCGAGATCAGGGCCCAGGGATGCAACCTGTCGGGTGCGGTCTGCGTCAACCTGCTGCGTCATCCGGCCTGGGGACGGGCGCAGGAAACCTATGGCGAGGATTCATACCATCTCGGCGAGATGGGGGCCGCCTTGTCGGAGGGCATTCAGGTCCACAATGTCGCTGCTACCGTGAAACATTTCGCGGTCAACAGTATCGAAAACTGCCGCTTCAAAGTTGATGTGCGTGTCGAGGAACGGGCGCTGCGGGAAGTTTACCTGCCCCATTTCAAACGTATTCTTGAAGCTGGCTGCGCAACAGTGATGAGCGCCTACAACAAGCTGAATGGTGAATATTGCGGTGAAAACCAGCGGCTGCTGACGGACATTCTGCGGCATGAATGGGGATTTGACGGGTTCGTTCACTCGGACTGGATCATGGGTGTGCGCTCGCCCTGGGGCGCCGTGGCGGGGCTCGATATTGAGAATCCGGAACCGGTGCATTATGCGGCCAGGCTGATCGGGGCTGTCGAAAACGGACAGATCGCGAAATCGGTTGTTGATACGGCCTGTCGACGCATCCTGAACACCTATTACCGCTTCGCTTGTGCGCAAGACCCACTGGAAGACTATCCGCTGGAACTCGTTGCGGCGCCTCAGCACCGGGCGCTCGCGCTGGAGGTGGCTGAAAAGTCAGCCGTGCTGTTGCGCAATGAAGACCTGTTGCCGCTGGATCTGGCGACTGTCGGCTGCGTGGCGGTTTTCGGAAATCTGGCGGATCTGCCCAACACGGGCGACAATGGATCGTCCCGCGTGCGCGCCCCCTACACGATCACCCCGCTTGGCGGTCTGCAGGAATATGCAGGGGAATCGAAAGTCATCCTGGGCGGCAATGAGAGCGACGTTGATGTTGCCGCACAGGCCGCATCTGCGGCTGACGTCGCGGTGGTCATCGTCGGCTACACGGCGGATGAGGAGGGCGAATACATTCCCGGCGACCTGAACCTCGGTCAGGATGTACTCGCAGCCGACATTGTCGAGGCGCTTGAAGGTGCGAGCGCCGGAAACAATAACGGACCACGCGGGGGTGATCGCGACAGTCTCGCCCTGCCGGAAAGCCAGGTCGCGCTGATCGAAGCCGTGTCTGCTGCAAACCCGAGAACGATTGTCGTCGTGCTGGCCGGATCGGCCGTCTTGTTCGGCCCGTGGGTGTCGAAGGTCGGCGCTGTGCTGCAAACATTCTATTCGGGCATGGAAGGTGGGCGCGCCCTGGCGCGCCTTGTGTTTGGGGAGGTCAGTCCCTCGGGAAAGTTGCCGTTTACGGTCGCCTCTGACCCAGCTCACTATCCGCATTTCGACAAGAATGCCGACGCAATCGACTACGGGTATTGGCATGGCTACGCCTTGCTGGACAGGGATGGCATCGCGCCCGCATTCTGCTTTGGATATGGACTGACCTACGGCGATTTCTCGTATCGCGCCTTGAGCGCGCGATGCGCGCCAGGCGGCGACATCATTGCCCAGGTTTCAGTCCGCAACGATGGCGCACATGCGGCGACGGAAGTGGCGCAGCTCTACCTGGCACCGCCGGGAATTGCCGCAGAACGTCCAAAGAAGATCTTGCGTGGTTTCCAGCGAGTCGAGCTGGCGCCCGGTGAGACAAAGACCATTCGCTTCACGGTTCCGGCTGATGGCCTCAATTGGTACGACCCTGAGACGGCAACGTGGAAGACGGAGTCGGGCGCGCACGGGATTCTTGTCGGTGGCTCGAGCCTGATGGCTGAACGTCTGCAGGTTTCGGTGAAACTCTAACTTTGAAAAGGCTGTCTCATGATCCATCTGCGGACACTTGTTCTCACATCAATATTGTCACTTTCTGCATGTTCATCGGTGGCGGACGTAAACGATGCCAGTACGAACTCGCCTGCATCTGACCGCCCGAACATCATTATCATCCTGACGGACGATCTGGGGTGGGCGGATATCAGCCTGAATGGCAATGAGCTCATCAAGACGCCCAATATCGACCGGATTGGCCGGGAAGGCATTCAGCTGACGAGTTTCTATGCCGGTTCAAATGTCTGCACACCGTCACGCGCGGCTCTTCTGACGGGGCGCTATCCGGTCCGCACCGGCATGCAGCATGTTGTCTATCCGCAATCGACTGACGGGCTGCCCGCGAGTGAAATCACGATCGCCGAGATCGTCAAGACGCGCGACTATGCGACGAAGATGATCGGAAAATGGCACCTTGGACACTATGATGCGTTCTGGCCGACAAATCAGGGATTCGATTCCTTCTACGGCGTTGCCTATTCAAACGACATGAAACCATTCGATCTTTACAAAGACAAGACTGTCATCCAAAGCCCGGCAGACCAGAAGCAGCTGACCCGGATGTATTCGGCTGAGGCAGAAGAATTCATTGCGGCACATGCTGATCAGCCATTTCTTCTCTATGTGGCGGAGAATGCACCGCATGCGCCGCTGCTGGTGCCTGATGAGGTTGCGGGCCAATCTCAAGCCGGGCTTTATGGCGACGTGGTCGAGGAACTGGATCGCGGTGTCGGGCAGATACTTGATGCGGTTGATCGCGCCGGTATTGCGGACAATACACTGATCATCTTCACCAGTGATAATGGCCCCTGGTTTGAAGGCGATACAGGCGGCTTGCGTGACCGCAAGGGTGGCACTTATGAGGGCAGCTATCGCGTGCCGATGCTCGCGCGCTGGCCTGGCAAAATTGCGCCCGGCAGCGTTAGCGATCAGATGACCATGGCGATTGATTTGCTGCCGACGATCGCGCGAATTTCGGGCGCAGAATTGCCGGACGACCGCGTGATTGATGGCCGGGACCTCACGGAATTGCTGTCCGGTGCGGTCGAGCCAGTCCACGAAGCCCTCTTTTTCTTCAATGGCGATGATATCGTCAGTGTACGTAACGATCGGTTCAAACTCGTGCTGAACCAGTACTACCGTAACTTTTATGTGCCGCTGGAGGTCTATGGCGTCACCATGCTGTTTGATCTGGTAACAGACCCGTCAGAGCGTTTCAGCTTCATGCGGGAACAGCCTGGCGTGGCCGCACACCTTCTGGCGCAGGTGAACAAGCTGAGAGAAGAGATCGAACCGATGAAGAAGGAGGCTTACAACCCCTTCAAGCCGTCAAACCCGGATGCGCCCATCGGACCGCAGCTGACCAGCGATCTTGCGGTCGGCGCAGACTAGGCGGTCAGCCGTTGGTCGAGCGTTCCTCGTTCCAGTCGCGCCAGTCTTCCGAAGCGTCGATATCGATAAGTGTCGGCAGACGTGCAACCGCGGCGTCTGCCGGAAGATTGTTCCAGACGTCCTCCATGGCGTGCGGGCCGGACCACCGGACGTTTTCAAAGGGAGACCGGGAGCGTACGCGTTTATTGATCCCGAAGAGCCAGAAGCCGCCATCGCGTGCCGGGCCAAAAACGGCATCATGGCGCTGCAAGGCACGGATGGCTGCGCGGAGGAGGGCAGGCGTCACATCAGGCGCATCGGCGCCGATGAACACGACCGGGCCGGGAGGCGATTCGGCCAGGCCACGGTCCAGCCGTGCGGTCAGCCCGCCTATGCCCTGGCTGCGACGGACAAGATGGGCCGGCCAGATGCCGCCAAGGCTTTCGCCAAGGGCGCCGTCAGGCGCAGTATAAAGGATGGGAGTCCAGGGCCCCGACAGGGCTGCCCGCATCGTTCGGGACAGGGTGAAATGGGCGACCCGGCGTGCCTCGGTCAGGCCCAGCCCTTTTGCCAGCCGCGTCTTGGCAAGGCCCATGCGCGGCGGTTTGGCGTAAATGAGGACGGTCGCTTTTTTCATTCCATGGCCTTACTTTCGACCTCAATCAGAGGAAAGCTCCAAATCAATCAAGGGAGACATGCCATGTTACCGCCCCGGATTCTTGCAGCCCTGATCGGACTGATCACGCTGTCCGCCTGTTTCTACAGCGAGGTGCCGTTGATCCCGCCCGACGAGCAAGTCACATTACCGTACAATGGCGTCGTGCTCTGTCTTGACGACGATTGCCGCATCGTGATGGCGGATGAGGACGGCGTGTACGAGATTTCGCCCCCGCAGGATGAAGACGACAAGCCGCTATTCGTCCGCTTCCAGGTCCTGATCGCGAACGAAGACAATCCGGTCTACCTCGCCGAAGCCGAAATGCGCGATGATGATGACCAGGACGTGAGCTACCAATACCTCGTCGCCCACATGAGGATGGACGCCACAACCCACGTGCCGACCTACGAATTTGCCATGCCGTCGTGCAATGATGCGCCTGACGGGATGCTGGAGACGTTCGGCATCGAGCGGGCGGACAATTATGCTTGCCGGGTGACCGACCTGGACGCGTTCAAGCAATACCTGATCGCAGTTCACAGTGCGGATTTCGAGTCCGAGGCATTCTGGAAAGAGGACTAAGTATAGTCTTCCGCCAGCTTGTCGGGGCTGGCACCGAGCAGGAAGCGCGCCAGCATCCAGGCATTTTTCCACGCCCGCTTGCGCCAGCCGTCGCGCTCGTATTTCACGGCAGAGGTTCGCGCGTCAGCGTCAAGGAAGGTCAGGTTGTCCTTGCCGACAGCGCGGACAATCATGACATCTTCCATCAGGCGCACGTCCGGGTATCCGCCAACCTGGTCATAGAGTTTCCGGGAGATCAGCAGGCCCTGGTCGCCATAGGGCAGGCCGAGCCAGCGGGCCCGGCGATTGGCGCGGGTTTCCAGCCAGCGCGCGCCCTTGTCGTCCGAGCGGTACTTGAGACGGAAGATGCCCGCCTTGCCCGGCCGGTCGCGTATATGGTCGCCGACGCGTTCGGCCCATTCCCGCGAGAGGGCCGTGTCGGCATGCAGGAACAGGAACCAGTCACCGCGCGCGGCCTCGGCCCCGGCGACCAGCTGGCGTCCGCGGCCTTTGGCGGAGGCAAGGAAGGTTGCACCCGAGGCCTCGGCGATGGCGGCGGTCTCATCCTCCGAGAAGCCGTCCGACACGATCACTTCGCGTATGAGGCCGGACTCGAGGCCAGGCATCAGGCTTTCGAGGCATAACGGCAGGTCGGCCGCTGCGTTCAGTGTGGGAATAATGATCGAGAGAGGAGCGGTCATGGAAAATCCCTGGCAGGCGCTTGTGATCTCAGGAACTCTCTTGGGCCAGTCGCGTTCCATCTGCAATCCAACTTGCACAAGGACGCCACCCATGACGACCATCTATGACCGCCTGAAGTCAGACCATGACACCCACCGTGCGCTTTTGGCCAACCTTGCCGAAACGTCCGGCGACAGCAGTGACCGGCGCAAACTGTGGAGACGTTTCTACTATGATGTTGGTGCGCATGCGGCCGCGGAAGAAGAGGCTTTCTATGCGCCGCTCATGGAGGCATCAAAGGGCCAGCCCAAGGCGCGGCACTCGGTCTCCGAGCACCACGAACTCGACGAGATGATCCAGGACATCGAAGGCATGGACTTCAGCTCGCCGGGCTGGCTGGCTCGGTTCAAGACGATGCGCGACCGCTACGAGCACCATATCGACGAAGAAGAGAACGAAATCTTCGAAACGGCGCGCAAGGTTCTGGGCGCGGATGCACCGGGCGAAATCGCCGCCACGTTCGACACGTGCAAGAAGAAGGAACGCAGCCTCGTCGACACGAAGGCCGAATCCGAACTGGAAGAATAGCAGTCAGGCGAGTTCGCTGAGCCGCTGTTCCACCAGCAGGAGATCGCGCCAGGCGCGGCTCTTGTCCTGGGGGCGGCGGAGCAGGTAGGCCGGGTGCAGGATCGGGATCAGCGGCACAGTGGCACCGCCGGGCGTGGTGAAGACGTGCTCTGTCCCGCGTATCTTCATGATGCCGTCGGAGCCGTCCAGGAGAGCCTTGGCCGGTACGCCGCCCGCCGCGATGATCAGTTTCGGTTTTCCCAGTTCGACCATCCGGTCGACGAAGGGGCGGCAGACGTCCAGCTCTTCCGCGTCCGGGCTCCGGTTGCCGGGCGGACGCCAGTAGTTCACGTTGGTGATGAAGGTATTCTCGGTGCGCGAGCGCCCGATGGCTGCCAGCATCCGGTCGAGCAACTGGCCCGCCTTGCCGACAAACGGCAGGCCTTGCCGATCCTCTTCGGCGCCGGGGCCCTCGCCAATGACCATCAGGTCGGCGCCCGGGACGCCGTCATACACAACGGTGTGCTCGCCTGCGGCTTTCAGCGGGCAGCCGTCGAATGCCTCGATGGCGGCTTTCAGCGCGTCGAGCGAATCGCAGGCGGCAGCTGCCTTCGTGGCCTCGGCGACCCAGTCGACGGGCCCACGGCTACGCCGCGACGTGGTTTTGGGTGCGACTTTTACAGCGTCGCCAATCTCTTTCAGCACGGGCGACGCGGCCTTCATTTCCCGCATCAGCGCGTCGATCCGGGCGGAATCCACTTCGACGCCCATGTCCTGCCACCAGTCGGTCAGGGCCTGAAGGGCCTCACTTGACGCGGGGTTTGGCATTGCGACGCTCTGGACCTTCCTGAAACAGGCTGTAATTGCTTAGTGTTTGAAATGTACGGCGTTATCCTACACGCCAAAATGAGGAGTTACCAATGGCCGATGACGCCCCGCAGCGCGAGTCGATGGAATATGATGTGGTCATCGTCGGCGGTGGCCCGGCCGGCCTGTCGGCGGCGATCCGGTTCAAACAGGTTGCCAATGAAGCTGGCGAAGACCTGTCGGTTGTCGTGCTGGAAAAGGGCGGCGAAATCGGCGCGCACATCCTTTCGGGCATCGTGCTCGACCCGAAGGCGCTGGACGAGCTCCTGCCCGACTGGCGCAACAATAGCGATTGCCCGCTGAAGACCGAAGTCAAGATCGACCGCTACAAGCTGCTAGGCGAGAGCGGGTCGGCCGAACTCGGCTGGCTGCCCTTCCCGCCGCTGATGAGCAATCATGGCTGCTATGCCGGGTCGCTGGCGAATGTCTGCCGCTGGCTCGGCCGCGAGGCGGAAGCGCTGGGCGTGGAAATCTATCCGGGCTTTGCCGCCTCTGACGTCGTTTACGGCGAAAACGGCGAAGTGCGCGGCGTCGTTGCCGGCGTCATGGGCATCGGTGCGGACGGCAAGAAGAAGCCAGACTACGAGCCCGGCATGGAATTGCTTGGCAAATATGTCCTGTTCGCGGAAGGCGCGCGCGGCTCGCTGACCAAGCAGGTCATGCACAAGTACGACCTGCAGGCCGATTGCGACCCGCAGAAATTCGGCATCGGCCTGAAGGAAGTCTGGTCCGTGCCAGAAGAGATTTTTGTCGATGGCCTGGTGCAGCACTCATTCGGCTGGCCGGTCCGGGACAAGGACGGCAATGGCGGCGGCTTCCTCTACCATTTCCGCGACAATGGCGAGCCCTTCGTGTCGGTCGGCTACGTCGTCCACCTCAATTACAAGAATCCCTACCTCGCGCCGTACGAGGAATTCCAGCGTTACAAGCACCATCCCGACATCAAGCGCTATCTCGAAGGCGGCAAGCGCGTCGCCTATGGCGCCCGGGCGATCACGTCGGGCGGCCTGCAGTCGATTCCGAAGCTCAGCTTCCCGGGTGGCGCGCTGATTGGCTGCTGCGCCGGGTTCGTGAACCTGCCGCGCATCAAGGGTACGCATAATGCCATGAAAACCGGCATGCTCGGCGCCGAAGCGGCGTTCGAAGCGATCAAGGCTGGCCGGTCTGGCGACGAGATGACCGAGTATGACGATGCGATGCATGCCAGCTGGGTGCAGAAAGACCTGTCGACGGTGCGCAACATGAAGCCGTTGATGTCGCGCTTCGGTACGATGATCGGCGCCATGATCGGCGTGCCCGACATGTGGATGCGTTCGCTGCTCGGGTTTGGTTTCCTGCCCACGCTGAAGCACGGCAAGACGGATGCGGCGTCTCTGAAGCCGGCCAAGGACTATACACCGATCACCTATCCGAAGCCGGATGGCGTGCTCAGCTTCGACAAGCTGACCAATGTGTCCTTCACCAACACATTCCATGGCGAGGACCAGCCGGTTCACCTGAAAGTGCTGGATATGGCCCTGCAGAAATCGTCCGAGCATGACGTTTATGCCGGCCCCTCGGCACGTTACTGCCCGGCGGGTGTCTATGAATGGATCGAAGAGGGTGGCGAGCTGAAGTTCCAGATCAACGCGCAGAACTGCATCCACTGCAAGACGTGCGACATCAAGGACCCGAACCAGAACATCAACTGGACCGTGCCCGAAGGCGGCGGTGGCCCGGCCTATCCGAATATGTAGGTTTGCCAAAACATAGGTGTGACGAGCGCGCGGGCAGGGGAACCTGTCCGCGCTTTTACCATATGGGGCCTTGTTCTCGCCTCACGGGACTGCTTCATTCTTCGCACATGCGAAACGGAGAAACCTGACGCTCATGCGCTTCAAGCCTGTCTTAGCCGCCTCTGCCCTTTCAATCGCCATTTCGCTTGCAGGCTGCGCCTCAACCGAACCCGCCCAGATCGTTGATGGGGCTGCTTCCGCATACGCGGACACAGGTCTGTCGGCGGCAGCCCGTTCGACGGCCGTGATCGGCGCGAATGGAAAGCCCGTCGGCATTTCGGCCTATCCGGCGCCGATCGACGCGGTGAAGGCGGGCGACATGGCGGCGTTCCTGCTGATGACGCAAGGGCTGGCTCCGGAAGACAAGGAGTCCAATCCGCTTTTCAACGCATTCCTGGCGATCGACCGCGCGGCGGCTGGCGACACGGCCGGCGCGCGGGTGATTCTGGATATCCAGGATGACGCGGACGAGACCACCAGCCGGTCGCGGCTGTATGGCTATCTCGATGCCTGGTTCCTCGCGATGGACGGACAGACCGATGCCGCCATCGAACGGCATCGCGGGACGTCGTCCGGCATGCCCGGACTGACGGGCGACCTGTCGCTGGCCGCCATGCTGGAAGCTGTTGGCCGACCGGAACAGGCGCTGGCAGTTTACGAGTCCCTGACGCCGTCGAAGATCGAGGCCCCCGAGCACCAGTTTGACCCCAAGGGGCTGCTTTACTCACACGTGAAAACCGTGATTTCGCGCCATGCCCTGTTGCTGCAGCGGCTCGGGCGCATTGATGAAGCGAAGGCCGTCTACCAGCGCCTTGCCGATGCCGAACCCGAAGAGGCCATCAGCTATGCTGCCGCACTCGACAGTCTCGAGACGGGCAAGAACCTGAGGAATAAGCCCCTGACCGTGCGGGCCGCTTTTGCGCAGTCGCTGGCCGATGTGTCGCGGGCCATGCAGGAGCAACGGATCATCCGCAAGATCATGTTGGGCGGGCGCCCGGACGGGTTTGATGACCAGCGCTCGGCGCTCGACCAGGTGGCCTTGCTTGTCTATCCCGAAGACGAGGGCCTGCGCACATCCATCGTGGATGATTTCTACGAAAACGCGCTTTACGAATCCGCCGCGCATGTCGCTCTGGCAGGTCCGAAGTCGACGGCGCCGCTGGAAATCGCAGCCGGCCAGGCCCTGCTGATGGCGGGGCAGGAGGATGCGGCCCGGGCAGCCATCGACCGGGCGATCGCGCTGTCAGACGATGAAAACCGCCTGCAAACGCTTTACGGCGCGCTCCAGTTGCGCACCTTGCTTGATGACGAAGCCGCCGCGGGAGGCTTGCTGGACGACCTGCTTGCGTCCGCCGAGGGGCCTGCAGAAAGAGCCGCCGCGCATGGGCTCGCGGCCGAAATCTATGGCCAGTTCGGCAATTATGCGAAAGCGGCCGCGAACGCTGAGCAGGCCCGCGAACTCGACGACACGCATGACCGGCGTCTCGCGCTGGCAGACGCGTGGGGCAAGGCGGGCAAGGTCAATGAGGCGATCATCCTGCTGCGCACCGAGCGGCTGGCCCGCCCGAATGATCCCTACACGCTGAATTCTCTGGGTTATTTCCTTATCGTCAATACGGACAAGTATGAGGAAGGATACCGCATCCTCGCCCGCGCCAAGGCGCTGGCGCAGCATGATCCCTATATTTCCGACTCGTTCGGCTGGGCCTTGTTCAAGATGGGCGACCTGAAAGCTGCGCGCCGACTGGTGGAATCCTCGCGCAAGGAATTGCAGCCGCACCGGCACTGGGAGATCGAAAGCCATCTCGGCGATATCTATTGGTATCTCGACCTCAAGGATGACGCGCGCGAGGCCTGGCAATATGCCCTCGACAATCGCCCGCCGGTTGTCGAGCGTCGCAAGTTGGAAGAGAAACTTGCATCAGGCCTGTCCGCGCCGGCGCCCGAGAAGCGACCTCTGCCTGATGTTTCACTGACCGACGGCGAAGTGGATCGGCAGGACATCTGACACTGGGCTCTTTAACGCGCCGCCAACGCGCCTTAGTATCGCCGGAAACGGATGCGATTCCGGCGCTTGATGCCAGGGATCTCTGGCCCTTGTAACAGGACGAGCACATGGCTGATGCCTACGAGAAACCCCGCATTCCGACCTGGGTTTGGCCCGTGGCGAAGTGGGGCGTCATTGCCGGTTTTGTTCTGGCCGTAATCGGTTTCATTGCGATCTGGCTTTATTTTGCCGCGCTGGGCCGGGATGTGCCGAGTATTTCGAAGTTAAAACAGTATGAGCCGCCGATCACGTCGCGGGTTCATGCCGGCGACGGGACTCTGATTGCCGAGTTCGCCGACGAGCACCGCGTATTCGTGCCCTACGAGTCGATCCCCAAGCACGTCATCGACGCTTTCGTGGCAGCAGAGGACAAGAATTTCTTCACGCATGACGGGCTCGATTATGTCGGCATCACGCGCGGCGCCGTGAATTCGGCCAAGAACAAGGTCACCGGATCGGGGGGGCTGCAGGGCGGCTCGACGATCACGCAGCAGGTTGCCAAGAACATGCTGCTGACCCGCGACCAGAATCTCAAGCGCAAGGCGAAGGAAGCGATTGTCGCCCAGCGCATGGAGAAAGAGTTCACGAAGGGCGAGATCCTGGAGCTTTATCTCAACGAGATCTATCTCGGCGGACGCTCCTATGGCGTCGGGTCCGCTGCGCTCAACTATTTCAACAAGTCCCTGCCGGAGCTGAACATTTCGGAAGCCGCTGTGCTGGCGTCACTGGCCAAGGCGCCGTCGGCGGTGAACCCCTACACTAACCCGGAAAAGCTTCTCTTCCGCCGCAACTACGTTCTCAACCGCATGGTCGAGGACGGGTATATTACGCGTGAACAGGCCGATGAGGCGATCGCACTGCCGCTGACCACGACAAAGCGCCTGCGCGGCCCGGAATATGCGGCCGCCACCTATTTCGTGCAGGAACTGCGCCGCGACCTGATCAAGACCTATGGTGAGGAAACGCTGGAGCAGGGCGGATTGTCGATCCGTTCGACCATCGATACGCGCATGCAGCTGGCCGCCCAGCAAGCCCTGCAGAACGGCCTTGTCGCGTATGACCGGCGCCACGGCTATCGCGGACCCGTGACAACGCTGCCGATTGGCGATGGCATGCTTGAGGCGCTGAACGCCGTCGACCTGCCCGGCGGCTACGGCACATGGGAAGCCGGCCTCGTAACCTCGATCAGTTCCAAGGGCGCAGAGCTCCTGTTGACCGATGGCGCAAAGATCAAGCTGCCGGCCGAAGAGCTAGAATGGGCCAAGACGTTTGATCCGGAGGTCGGCAAGCCCGGCCTGCAGGTCGGTTATGTCATCCTGGCCGAGCTGAAGCGCCAGGTCCTGAATGCGAGGGAGACTGGCGCGCCTGACCCCGAGACGCCGGAACTCGATGAAGAGGGCAATCCGATTGCCAGGCCTGTTGCTCAATCCATGTTCCTGCCTGTCGGCAACGCCACGCTGCGCCAGGTGCCGGAGGTCGATGGATCTCTGATCGCAATCGACCCGCATACTGGTCGGATACTGGCCATGCAGGGCGGCTATTCCTTCTTCAAGAGCAACTATAACCGCGTCACGCAGTCGAAGCGCCAGCCCGGCTCAAGCTTCAAGCCTTTCGTCTATGCGGCGGCGCTCGAAAAAGGCTACACGCCGGCGACCCGGATGCTGGACGCGCCGTTCGTGTCGTTCGACATATCGACTGGCGATTACTGGCGTCCGGCCAACTATACCGAAGGGCGTTCCTACGGCATGGTCACGCTGCGCATCGCGCTGGAGAAATCCCTCAACCAGGTTACGGCGCGTGTCGCCCAGGACATCGGCATGGAATCCGTGTCCGAGCTGTCCGAGCGCTTGGGCGTCTATGACAAGCTGCCGGCTTACTCGGCCATGTCCCTCGGTGCAGGCGATGTCTACCTGATCAATCTGGCGCGCGGTTACGCCGCTTTCGTCAATGGCGGCATGATGGTGACCCCGACACTGCTCGACCGCGTGCAGGACCGTCACGGACGCACCCTGTTCCGTCACGACGAACGCGCCTGCACGGGTTGCGAGGCCGAGGAATGGAACGGGCAGGCCCCACCGGAACTGCCTGACAATCGCGCACAGGTGCTCGACCCGATCATCGCCTACCAGATCACCCACATGCTGGAAGGCGTGGTCGAGCGCGGGACCGGCCGCCGGGCCCTGCGGGTTGGCAAGCCGCTGGCTGGCAAGACTGGTACGACAGATGACTATCGCGACGCGGTGTTCTTGGGCTTCTCGCCTGACATTGTGGTCGGCGTGCGCGTCGGGTTCGACGACAACCGCTCGCTGGGTGAAGGCGAGGCTGGCGGCTCCGTGGCTGCGCCAATCTTCACTGACTTCATGGAAAAGGCCCTCGAGTTCACGCCCGCCATCCCGTTCCGGATCCCTCCCGGCGTGCGGCTGGTGAAGCTCGATGCCCGCACCGGTGAGCTGCCGGGGCCGGGTACATCGGTCATCATCGACGAGGCGTTCCGCCCGGGTACCGAGCCCGGCATGGCAGCCTTCAACGGTACCGATGACTGCCTGTCGATTTCGGGTGCGTGTGGAAATTCCGGCTCAGGTTCGGGCACGTTCGGAACCTTCGATCCGCGCACTGGCGAACAGCCGGTCCCGGAGGACGGCCAGCCGCGCAAGGTGCCTGAAAAGTCTGCCGACGACAATCTCGACGGTATTTTCTGACCAGGCTTTTGACCGCAGGGAGTTGCTCGGCTATCCCGGCTCCTGCTGTTCCCTTTTCGCAATTGCGCCCAACAAGGCTTGTTCACATGTCCGCAGAAATAAAATCCCTGATCGACCAGATTCGCCAGTCGTCCGACCTGCTACGGAGGCGTCTTTGACTGGGATACTGCCACGAAACGTCTTGATGAGCTGACCAGCCTTTCCGAGCGTCCGGACTTCTGGGACGATTCCCAGGCGGCGCAGGCCATGATGCGCGAACGCCAGCGCCTTTCCGATGGGATTGCGATGGTCGAGACGCTGCGCACGGAAGCGGACGATGCCGAGGAATTGCTCGAGCTCGCCGATGGTGATGCGTCGATGATTGCAGACATTGAACGCACCTTATCCAAGGCGGCCGAACGCGCCGAGAAGGCCGAACTCGCGGCGCTCTTGTCCGGCGAAGTGGATGCGAATGATGCGTTCGTCCAGATCAATGCGGGTGAAGGCGGCACCGAGAGCCAGGACTGGGCCAATATTCTCAGACGCATGTACATGCGATGGGCAGATGCCCACGGCATGCAGGTCGAGGAACTCGACGAGCGCGAGGGTGAAGAGGCGGGCATCAAGTCTGCCACGATCCAGATCAAGGGCGAAAATGCCTATGGCTGGCTGAAATCGGAGCAGGGCGTACACCGGCTTGTGCGGATCTCGCCATTCGACAGTTCGGCGCGGCGCCATACGAGCTTTGCCTCGGTCAGCGTCTCCCCCGTGATCGACGACACGATCGAAATCGAAATCAATCCGTCCGATGTGCGCACCGATACTTACCGGGCTTCAGGCGCTGGCGGGCAGCATATCAACAAGACTGACAGTGCCGTGCGCCTGACCCACGCGCCCAGTGGCATCGTTGTGGCCTGCCAGGTCTCGCGGTCGCAGCACCAGAACCGCGACCAGGCCTGGCGCATGCTGCGCTCGAAACTCTATGAGCAGGAATTGCAGAAACGCCGGGATGCGGCCTCCGATGCGAACGCATCCAAGAGTGCCATCGGCTTTGGTCACCAGATCCGCTCTTATGTGCTGCAACCCTATCAGATGGTGAAGGACCTGCGCACGGAGGTTGAAACCTCAGACACTCAGGGTGTACTCGACGGTGACATTGATCGTTTCCTCAGCGCGGCCCTGGCGGCAGCTGTGGAACAAGGAAACGGAACTGACGATGCGACGTGAAGGCCGGCTTGTTGAATGGTACGCGGACCGCGGTTTCGGTTTCCTCGCGCCAGACGATGGTGGGCCGAACGTATTCCTGCATATCAAGAACCTGCCCAAGGCCGACAAACGGCTCGATATCGGCCAAGCCTATGCTTTCGATGCCGTGCTCGATCCGACCGGTCGCGAGCGGGCTGAAAACGCCGTACCGATCATCGCACCCGTCGTGGTGGAGAAACGGCCCGTTCTATCGTACCTGCGTCATGTTCCGCCCTTCCTGGTGATCGCGGCGTTTTTCGGGATTGTCGCATCCGTCGCCAGCATCATTCCCGTTTCGACGAACTGGTACATCATTTATGGTGTCGCGAGCTTCGGCTGCATCATTGGCTACTGGATCGACAAGAATGCAGCGATCCAGAAGAACTGGCGGATATCGGAAACGGTCCTGCTGCTGCTCGGCCTGGTCGGCGGCTGGCCGGGTGCGATCATCGCGCAGGAGGTTTTCCGCCACAAGACGCGCAAGGGCACGTTCCGTTACCTGTTCTGGATGACTGTTGCCATCAACATGGCCGCGTTCGTGCAGATCAACGTGCTGGGCGTACCTCACCCATAGGCGCTGAGCACCTCGTCGACGGCGCGTTCAAGATCTTTCAGAGTCGCGACATGGCTCATCTGTGTGCAGAAAGGCAGGTAGCGCGGAATGGCGCTGTCGCCGGTGCCCCATTGCGAGCGGCCTTCGGGGTTGAGCCAGATCATGCTTTTCGCCCGCTGGGCAAAGTCGCGGAACAGGTCGGCGCGCGGGTCACCGTAATTCGAGCGCCCGTCGCCGAGGACGATCACCGTCGTGCGCCGGTCGATGATGCTTTCATGCTCGACCTTCAGGTCAGACCAGGCCTGGCCATAATCGGTCGAGCCCATGCCGAGTTCGCGGATGATCTTGGCCATCGCGGCCTCGAACTCGTTGTCGGCGAGAATGTCGTCGACAGGCTTCAGGCGGTGGGAGAAGGCGAAGGCGTGAATGTCCGGTACCGCGTCTGCGAGGGAATAGAGCAGGAGCAGCAGAAAGCGCACATATTGGGCGACCGAGCCGGAGACATCGCAAATCGCCACGATCTTGGGGCGGTCCTTCTTCTTCTGGCGCCAGATCACGTTGAACGGTACGCCGTCGAGCCCGGCATTGGCGCGCATCGTTCGGCGCACGTCGAGCTGGCCGCGATTGCGCTTGCGACGGCGGCGCGAGTGTTTGACCGCGAGGCGTTTGGCGATCTTGGCGATCAGGCCCTTCATGCGCTCCATGTCGTAGCGGTCGAGCGCGTTGAGCCGTTTCTCGGCGGCGAAATCGTCGCGGAATTGCTGGGTTTCGCCGGCGCCGAAGACATCGAAGGCGCGCTCGGCCCGCTCGCGCGCGCGCATGGTCAGGTCGCGGCGGAGGTCGATGAGGTCCTGGGCCTCGGCCTCGTCGCCGGGCTCACGGCCCTGCAGGGCTTCGAGCAGGCGTTGCTGCAGGCCTTCGCCGCCCATCTGCTTGATGATCTGCTGGGCGTAATAAGCCACCTGGGTCGAGAAGCGGATATCGTCGATCCCGGCAGCTTCGGCGGCGCGTTCCATGGCGGTCGAGATTGCGGACTCGTCCCCTGACTGGAGCAGTTCGACAAGGTCTCCGGGCGGTGGCTGGGAGGCGCCGTCTTCTGCCTCATTGCCTGTTGCACTCGCCGCGTTGTCTGCCTGCGATTCCGAATGGGAAAAGTAGAGATCGAACAGGCGGTCATGGACCTGTTTTTCCTGATCCGATTTGGCAAGCACGCAGCCAAGGGAATCCTTCAGCAGGGACCGGTCGCCATAGCCGATCAGGGCGACAGCGCGGGTCGCGTCGAGGGCTTCGCCGGTGGAGACACGCACTTCGGAAGAGCGCAGCGCCCGGATAAAATTGGTGAGCGTGCGCTCCATTCTCCGCTACCCGAGTTCGGGATAGCCGGAGGCGGTGCGTCCGGCCTTGTCCGGTCCGGTGGCCTCGCGAACGAGCCGGGGGACTTCCTTGGAGACGGCGGCAATATCGCTCTCATGCTTGAGCAGGACGTTCAGCGTGGTGCGCACGAATTCTTCATCGAGCGCCGTTGTGTGCATGAGGAGAAGCGTGCGGGCCCAGTCGACGGTTTCCGAGATGGAAGGGCGTTTCTTGACGTCGGCTTCGCGCACGCCCTGAACAAAGCTGACCAGCTGTTTCAACAGGATGTCGGATACATCCGGCACGCGGGCCTGGACGATCATGCGTTCGCGGGCTGCATCGGGGAAACCGATATGAAGGTGCAGGCAGCGGCGCTTGAGGGCGTCGCCGAGTTCGCGGACATTGTTCGAGGTCAGGATCACCAGCGGCGGGACATTGGCGCGGATCGTGCCGATTTCGGGGACGGTGACCTGGTAGTCTGACAGGACTTCCAGAAGGAAGGCCTCGAACTCCTCATCCGACTTGTCGATCTCGTCGATGAGCAGGACAGACCCAGCAGGTTGCTGCATGGCTGTCAGCAGGGGGCGCGATTCGAGGAATTGCTCGGAGAAGAAAAGGTCTTCGAAGGAGGCGAGCTTGCCGAGCGAGGTGGAGAGATTGTCCGCCGAGCCGATCAGCTCGTTCAGCTTCTCCTTGAGAATCTGGGTGTAGAGCAGCTGCTTGCCGTATTTCCATTCATACAGCGCCTTGCCCTCGTCGAGGCCTTCATAGCATTGCAGGCGCAGGACCGGGAGGCTGAGCCATTTGGCGAGCGACTGGGCCAGATCGGTCTTGCCGACGCCGGCCGGGCCTTCGATCAGGATCGGCTTGCGCAGGCCATGGGCCAGGAACACCGCCGTCGAAATCTCGCGTGTGGAAATATAGCCAACGGTGGCGAGTCCTGCGGTGACTGCATCGATTGAACTGAGCGGCTCGTAGCCGGTGGAAATGTCTTTTGCCATGCCAAAAGGGGTAGGGGGCGGGTGAAAGGCTGGCAAGGCATATCGCTGGGGCAAGGGTGGGCCCGTAGCCGGAAACACGTCGCGGTGCCCGGCGAAGTAGTCTGATTGGGTGCGGGTTTCAGCCTAAGTATTCCCAACTTGTAGACTCAACCTTCACCACTCCGGACGACATGATAGTCGATTTTCTCCTCGATACGTCGGCGTCTACCTGCCGGTTTTGGCCCAAGGATGCAGAGTGGTGAGGGCCGAGCGGCCCTGGTTCAGGCAGCTGAGGGAACGAGAATGGCTGTTCCGGTGGCCACGAGCTTTTCCTTGCCTTGCTTCACGGCGAATAGGTCGGCGGAGGTAAAGACCTGTTTTCGGCCGGCCCGAATGACACGTCCGCGGGAGATGAATCGCTCGCCCATAGCCGGGGCGAGGCAGTTTACGGTGAAGGTGGACGCGAGGACGGCACCCGAGAGCGTCACTGCCGCGAAGCCGCAAGCTGTATCGATCAGCGCGCCGGCGAGGCCTGCATGCAGGAATCCGGCATATTGGCCGAGATCGTCGCGCCATACGAGGGTGAGATCTGCTTCGCCGGGAGCAGCGTGCGAGACTGTGAAGCCTGCCCAGCGATTGAAAGCGGCACGATCATTGATGTCGCGGAGTGTGGTGAGAAGGTCAGTGGTGGTCATGATGTAGGGGACTTTTCTGACATGAGGGCGCGGAAGGTGGCGTTGGCGCGGGCGCAGAGCGTGTCGCTTGCATGTACGGTGGCGGCGCAGAAGGAGAGGTTGCGTCCTGATTTCAGGACGACAGGGCGTATCTCGAGCCATTGGCCGAGCCGGGCCGTGGCAATGAAGTCGACCGAGACGCCGACGGTGACGAGGCCGGTCGCGCCCTCAAGCTTCAGGCCGCAGCTCAGCCCCATGGCATTGTCGGCAAGGGCGGTGATCAGCGCGCCGTGGACGAAGCCACGTGAATTGGCGTGGGCCGGTCCGGCACGCAGTCCCAAGAAGATGGCGTCGCCTGTGTTGCGGGAATAGAGCGGCTCCCACGGATCGGTCATTCCGCTCTTGCGGAAGTGGGGCGAAAAGCCTTCGGGAATGTCCTGATTCATCGTCGGACCTCATTGTCTGTTAACGCGAGAACGTATAGGCTAAAGATGTAGACCGGTCTATATAGTAATCTTGAGGTTGCCTGCATGCCCGCTCCCCGCAAACACCGTGAGGCCATTCTTGCGAGCGCCGTGAAACTGTTTCGCCGGCAGGGCTATGCCGCGACGGGGCTTGCCGAAATCCTGTCGGAGAGTGGCGCCCCAAAGGGGTCGCTCTATCATTACTTTCCGGGCGGCAAGTCGGAGATCGGGGCTGAGGCGGTGACCGTAGCTGGCGCGAAAGTGGCGGGAACGCTGGATGAACTAGCGACGCGAGTGACCGACCCGGGTGAGTTGGTGGCGCAGTACCTGACACTTATGGCCGGCTGGATGGCGCAATCGGGTTTTCGCGATGGCTGTCCCATCACGACGACCCTGCTGGAAACGGTACCGCAGCACGAGGCGATTCATGTGGCCGGGCGCGCGGCGTTTGGCTCATGGGTAGAGACGATTGCGCGTGTGGCGCATGATAGCGGAATCGCGCCGGATCGTGCCGCAACGCTGGCCCGGTTCTCGATATCGGCACTGGAGGGTGCGCTGATCCAATGCCGGGTATCGGGCGACGAGTCGCCGCTGGTCGAGGCTGCGGTAGAGTTGAGGGCGCTGTTCGAGGCGGCCCGGGCGGGACGCAGCGGGTTCGTCTGAAGGCGAGTTCGTGACCCACGAATTGCATGCACCCAACGCCGCCGGAACAGGAGTGGCGGCGTCACCGCCGATTCCGACAAGCGCGACCGGGGGAGCCAGGCATATTCGATGCTCAACCCATCGCTGGCCATAAATTTCTGCGTTGCGATCAATGGCATTTATCCGCCACGAAACGCGCCCACACTTCACTGCTGGGGCAGACTGACGCCCTCAGGCCCGAGGCTCGGGTGCCGGGAATGCGACACTTAGGCACTTTGAGTTGCTTGTGACGAAACGTGGCGGGGCTAACCTTTGCTTGGCTTCCGCACGGGCAATGTTGTCATCAAGTCATGCATGGCATGGCCGACTGGGTCGAATGATAACGGGAAAATCGATATGAGCACGACCGCGCTGGACAAGGATGCAATCCAGAAAAAGTACAAGGCTGAACGTGACAAGCGGCTGAGACCGGAGGGAAACGCACAGTACAAGCGACTGGTGGAGTTTGAAGACCTCGCTCAGGATCCCCATTCGCCATGGGTGGATCGTGCTCCGGTCACCGATCACGTGACCTTTGCCTTTATCGGCGGTGGTTTTGCTGGCCTCGTTGTTGGGGCTCAGCTGAAGCAGGCGGGAATCGATGATTTCCGCGTCATCGAAAAGGGCGGTGACTTTGGCGGTACCTGGTACTGGAATCGCTATCCCGGCGCGCAGTGCGACACGGCTTCGATGATCTATATGCCTTTGCTCGAAGAGACCGGGCATATGCCGTCTGAGAAGTATGCCCACGCGCCCGAAATTCGCGAACATTGCCAGCGTATCGCCAATCAGTTCGGACTTTACGATAATGCGCTTTTTCAGACGGAAGTCACGGATCTGGAATGGGATGATGCCAATAGCTGCTGGGTGGTCAGAACCTCGCGGGGCGACGCCTTTACGGCGAAATATATCGGCATGGGCACGGGGCCGCTGCATGTCGCCAAGTTGCCGGGCATTGCCGGCATCGAAACCTTCAAGGGCAAGTCGTTTCATACCAGCCGCTGGGACTATGATTATACAGGCGGCGACCCACTGGGGGCACCGTTGGCAAACCTTGCCGACAAGCGTGTCGCATTGATTGGCACGGGGGCGACGTCTGTGCAGTGCGTACCGCATTTGGCCAAGTCAGCGAAGCAATTGCTCGTGTTCCAGCGCACGCCGTCTTCTGTGGACGCGCGCAACAATGGACCGATTGATCCGGACTGGTTCAAGAGCATTGCCGAGCCGGGGTGGCAGCAGCGCTGGTTCGACAATTTCGTCGAAAACCAGTCTCAGGGAATGCCGCAAGTCGACCTCGTAATGGACGGCTGGACGGAAATCTCCCGCCGGATCCGCGAGAAGGTCATGTCGCTGCCGCCGTCGGATTGGACGCCGGAGAACATGATGATGGCATTTGAGGATGCCGACTTCGAAAAGATGGAAGAAATCCGCAACCGCGTCGATTCCATCGTCGATGACGGCGAGACGGCGGAAAATTTGAAGGCGTGGTATCGGCAGCTCTGCAAGCGGCCTTGTTTCCATGATGCCTACTTGCAGGCCTTCAATGAGCCGGGCACGCAACTTGTCGACACTGACGGCAAGGGTGTCGAGCGCATCACCGAAACCGGCGTGGTGGTGAATGGCAAAGAATACGAAGTAGATTGCATCATCTACGCGTCGGGCTTCGAAGTCGGGTCGGATTATACCGCGCGTGCGGGCTTTGACATGACGGGGCGCGATGGCCAGAAATTGTCCGAGTACTGGGCAAACGGCATGCGCACCCAGCACGGCATCCAGGTTCACGGCTTTCCGAATGCATTTATCGTCCAGCCCAGCCAGGCAGCGAACCTGATTTCCAACGTGCCGCACAATATTGTTGATCACGCCAAGACAATTGCGGCGATTGTTTCCCATTCAGAGGCGGCGGGTCACGCGCAGGTGGACGTCACCAAAGAGGCCGAAGATGCCTGGGTCGAGCTGATCCTCAGCGGCGCAGGCATGATGATCGGTTCGCCAGACTGTACCCCCGGCTACTACAACAATGAAGGCAAGGGCCTGACCGAGACCAACAAGTATGCAGTTGGCCATCCGGGCGGTGCGGGCGCGTATTTCAAGCATATCGCCGCATGGCGGGAGTCAGGCGCGTTTGATGGACTGACGTTTCGCTAGATTGCACCAACTGGCTGCGGGCCGGGTTGGCATTGAGCCTGACCAGACGGGATGACGGGCGGTGCTATCGGCGCTAAGCCGTGCGCCATGCCTGTCGCCCGGATTCTCTTCGTCCTGCCGCTACCCGAACCGTTTGATTATGCGGTGCCGGAGGGAATGGATGTCAGCGTCGGCTCCTACGTGACCGCGCCGCTGGGACAGACCGAGCGGCTGGGGGTTGTGTGGGACCTTCTGGGTGATGAAGCGGTGGCAGGGCGGTCGCTGAAGCCGGTGCTTTCCGTCTATCCGGTGCCGCCGATGCGGCAGGCGATGCGCGACTTTATATCATGGGCAGCGAAATATACGGTGTCGCATCCGGGGCATGTGCTGGGCATGACGTTGCGCGCTCGGGGCGGGCTGTTGCCGTCGCCGACCGAGACGGTGTTCCACCTGACGGGCGCGGAACCGAAGAACCTGACCGATACGCGGCGGCGCGTGCTGGATGCGGCTGAGGAGGTGGGGCCGGCGAATGCGGCGACGCTGGCGGCGGCGGCAGGCGTGTCGAGCGGCGTCGTGAAGGGGCTGGTGAGTGCGGGGGCGCTCAGGGCCGAGGAGATGGCGGCGGATGCGCCGTTTGCGGTGCCGCAGCCGGACCTGCCGGGCGCCGACCTGACAGGCGAGCAGGCCGAGGCAGCGGATGCCCTCAAAGCCGCGATGCGGGCGGGGGGCTTTGCGGCCTTCCTGCTGGATGGCGTCACCGGTTCGGGCAAGACGGAAGTGTATTTCGAGGCGATCGCCGAGGCGCTGAGGGTGGATCCCAATGCACAGGTGATGGTGTTGCTGCCGGAGATCGCGCTGACGCAGGCGATCCTGTCACGGTTCGAGGAACGGTTCGGGGCGGCGCCGGCGCCGTGGCATTCGGGCCTGTCTGACAAGGAGCGCCGCCGGACCTGGCGCGAGACGGCGCATGGGCGGGCGCGGATCGTGATCGGGGCGCGTTCGGCGCTGTTCCTGCCCTATGCCAACCTGAAGCTGATCATTGTCGATGAAGAACATGATGGCAGCTACAAGCAGGAAGACGGCGTCACCTATCATGCACGCGACATGGCGGTGATGCGGGCGAAGCTGGAGGGGGCAGGCGTGGTGCTTGCCTCGGCGACGCCGGCGCTGGAGACGGTGGTGAATGCCGAAGCCGGACGCTATGCGCGACTGATGCTGGCGGCGCGGCCGGGCGCGGCGCGGTTGCCGGACGTCGAGCTGGTGGACTTGCGCAGGGCACCGCCGGAGAAGAATCACTGGCTGTCGCCGCACCTGATCCATGCGATGCGGGACACATTGGCGGCCGGCGAGCAGACGCTGCTGTTCCTGAACAGGCGGGGCTATGCGCCGCTGGTCCTGTGCAAGGCGTGCGGCGAACGGCTGAAGACGCCGGGCACCGAGAACTGGCTGACCGAGCACCGCTATAGCGGGCGGCTGGTGTGCCATGTGACCGGCTATTCGATTCCGAAGCCAACCGTGTGCCCGAGTTGCGGGGCGAAGGATTCGCTGATCGGGGTCGGCCCGGGGGTGGAACGGGTGGCCGAGGAGGTGCGCGTGCTGATGCCGGAGGCCCGGATCGAGATATTCTCGTCGGACACGGCGATGGGCGGGGACGCGACGCGCGGCATCATCGAGCGTATGGAGACGGGCGAGATCGACGTGCTGATCGGGACGCAGATCGTGGCCAAGGGGCACAATTTCCCGAACCTGACGCTGGTCGGCGTGGTCGACGCCGATTCGGGCATGAAGGGCGGTGACCTGCGGGCTGGGGAGCGGACCTACCAGCTGCTGAGCCAGGTGGCGGGCCGGGCCGGGCGGGCCGAGCGGCCCGGGCGGGCGCTGGTGCAGACCTATGCGCCGGACAATCCGGCCATGATGGCGCTGGCCGACGGGGACCGGGACGGCTTCCTGCAGATCGAGCGGGATGTGCGGGCGGAGCTTGGCCTGCCACCATTCGGGCGGCTTGCGGCCCTGATTGTCTCGGCGCCAAGTGCGGAAATGGTGGAAGAGGCCTGCCGCGATATATCGCTGGCGGCGCCGAATGGGGCGGGAATCGAGCTGTTCGGGCCAGCCCCGGCGCCGATCACCGTGCTGCGCGGACGCCACAGGCGGCGATTCCTCGTCAAAAGCCCCAGAAACGTTGATCTTTCAGCCTATATGGCCGTCTGGACGGTCCGCCTGAAGCTGCCGCGCCCGGTAAGGATATCGGTCGATATCGACCCTTACTCGTTCATGTAGGCGGCGTTCTGCCTGTCACGTGCCATTCCGCCGCAGAAATTGGCGCTGCGGTCGAGTTGTCAGGGTGATTTTCTGGTGCTAAGCGGCGCACAGATCAATGGGGCGCGCGTGTCGGGCACGCTGTTCCTTTAATATAATTCCGGGCCTTACCCGCCCCGACAAGCAACGGATCCTGGACCCTTGGCGGCATCGACATCTACACATGCGAGTGAAGCTGCCCGGCGCTATGCGCGGGCATTGTTCGAACTGGCGCAGGACAAGGGCCGGCTGGCCGAGGTCCACAGCGATTTCAAGGCCTTCGTCGCGATGGCGAAAAGCTCGAAAGACCTGACCATCCTGCTTGATTCCCCAGCCTTCTCGCGCGGCGAGAAAGTCGACTCACTGGCCGCGATCATGGCCAAGTCCGGTCTTGGCGCCCTGATGTCGAATTTCGTCGGCGTGATGGCAACGAATGGCCGGTCGGGCGAGATATCACAGGCGCAGATCGCCTTTGACGAACTTTACGCGAAGCAGCGCGGCGTCCAGCGCGCCGTTGTCCGCACCGCAAAAGACATGACGGGCGACCAGCGCGCCCGCATCGAATCGATCCTCGCCAAGGCCGTTGGCGGCGAGGTTGAACTTACAAGCGAGGTTGATGCCTCGCTCATCGGCGGCATCCAGCTGCGCATCGGGTCGAAACTCGTTGATGCCAGCATTGCCGCCAAACTTGATCGCATGAACACCGCCATGAAAGGAGCATAGTCAGCTCGATGGATATCAGCGCAGCAGAAATTTCGGGCATCCTGAAAACCCAGATCGAAAACTTTGGCGTCGACGCCGAAGTGTCCGATGTCGGCCAGGTGCTTTCAGTCGGTGACGGTATTGCCCGCATCTACGGCCTCGACAGCGTGCAGGCTGGCGAACTCGTCGAGTTCGACGGCGGCATCAAGGGCATGGCCCTGAACCTTGAAAGCGACAATGTCGGCGTCGTGATCTTTGGCAGCGACAGCGCGATCAAGGAAGGCGACACCGTCAAGCGTTCGGGCGAGATCGTGTCTGCCCCTATCGGCAAGGGCCTGCTCGGCCGCGTTGTTGACCCGCTGGGTGAGCCAATCGACGGCAAGGGCCCGCTGAAGGACCTCGCCGGTCGTTCGCGCGTCGACGTCAAGGCGCCGGGCATCATCCCGCGCAAGGGCGTGCACGAGCCCATGATGACAGGCATCAAGGCCATCGATGCCATGATCCCGGTTGGCCGCGGCCAGCGCGAACTCGTCATCGGTGACCGCCAGACCGGCAAGACCGCTGTCTGCATCGACACGATCCTGAACCAGAAGCCTACCAATGACGCGGCCAAGTCCGACAAGGACAAGCTGTTCTGCGTCTATGTGGCCATCGGCCAGAAGCGTTCGACGGTTGCCCAGGTCGTGAAGACGCTCGAAGAGCGCGGCGCGCTTGACTATACGATCGTTGTTTCCGCCACGGCGTCCGAGCCGGCCCCGCTCCAGTACCTTGCGCCGTTCACCGGCTGCACGATGGGCGAATGGTTCCGCGACAATGGCATGCACGCCCTGATCATCTATGATGACTTGTCCAAGCAGGCTGTTGCGTATCGCCAGATGTCGCTTCTGCTGCGTCGTCCTCCGGGCCGTGAAGCCTATCCGGGCGACGTGTTCTATCTCCACTCGCGCCTGCTTGAGCGCGCGGCGAAGATGGGTGATGCGGCTGGTGCCGGTTCGCTGACGGCCCTGCCGATCATCGAAACCCAGGCCAATGACGTGTCGGCCTACATTCCAACCAACGTGATTTCGATCACCGACGGCCAGATCTTCCTTGAAACCGACCTGTTCTACCAGGGCATCCGCCCGGCCGTGAACGTCGGCCTCTCGGTGTCGCGTGTGGGCTCTGCCGCCCAGACGAAGGCGATGAAGAAGGTTGCCGGCTCGATGAAGGGGGAACTCGCCCAGTATCGCGAGATGGCCGCTTTCGCGAAATTCGGTTCCGACCTTGATGTCGCCACCCAGCGCCTGCTGAACCGTGGTGCGCGCCTGACCGAACTGCTGAAGCAGCCGCAATACTCGCCGCTGCTGATGGAAGAGCAGGTCTGCGTGATCTATGCCGGTACGCGCGGCTATATCGACAAGGTGCCCGTCAATGACGTGACCCGTTACGAGAAAGAGCTCCTGGCCCACCTTCGCGGTGCCAAGAAAGCCATGCTCGCAACGATCCGCGACGAGAAGGCCGTGTCTGACAAGACCGAAGCGGAGCTGAAGGCTGCGCTGGAAGACTTCACGTCGAAATTCGCCTGATCCCGCCCGTCCTGACGCACCGTTTGAACAACCAGAAGGCCTGACATGCCCAGCTTGAAGGACCTCAAGAACCGGATCGCCAGCGTGAAATCCACGCGGAAGATCACGAAGGCCATGCAAATGGTGGCCGCAGCGAAGCTGAAGCGCGCGCAAGACGCCGCGACGGCCTCGCGGCCCTATGCCTCGCGCATGGCGTCGGTGCTGGCGAACCTGTCGGCCTCGGCCGGTGCAGGCGGGCCGCGCCTGCTTTCGGGTACCGGTGATGACAAGACCCACTTGATTGTCGTCATGACTGCCGAGCGCGGCCTGGCGGGCGGTTTCAACACTTATGTGGTGAAACGTGCCAAGCAGACGATTGGCGAGCTGCGGGCGGAAGGCAAGACGGTCAAGATCCTGACCGTTGGCAAGAAGGGCCGTGAGCAGCTGTCGCGCGAGTATGGCGACATGTTCATTGCGCATATTGACCTGGGCGGTGTCAAAGGCGGCAACTTCACAGAATTCGCGATTGGTCTTGGCCACTCGCTGACCAAGCGTTTCGATGACGGCGAATTCGACGTTGCGACCCTGATTTACTCGCGGTTCAAGAACGTACTGACCCAGGTGCCAACGGCGCAGCAGATCATTCCGGCGTCCGCGCCGGCTGATGCCGAGACTGTCGACCTCAAGGGCGCGATCTATCGCTACGAGCCTTCGGAAATGGAGATTCTCGAGACGCTCCTGCCGCGGTACATCAATACGCAGATCCTGTCGGCCATGCTGGAAAGCGCAGCCGGCGAGGAAGCCAGCCGCATGACCGCGATGGACAATGCCACGCGCAATGCCGGCGACATGATCGACGCGCTCTCGCTGCAATATAACCGTGCCCGTCAGGCGCAGATCACCAAGGAGCTGATCGAGATCATCTCCGGTGCAGAGGCGGTATAGGTAAAACGATGAGCTTCTGGATCTACGAAAACTTTGGCAGCAAGCGGGCGCGTATCCACGCGTCCGACTGCCGCTATTGCAATAATGGCGCCGGCGTTGGTGGCGATGCCACGAACGACGACGACAAGTGGCATGGGCCCTTCGCCGCGTTCGCTGACGCCGATGCCGCCGCCAAGGCGCTCGGCCAGAAAGACACCCGCGCGTGCGGCGTCTGCAAGCCTGCCCAAGCCAAGACATCCTCTTCACCCGCTGCCGCGCCCGTCCCGGCTGCAGCCGCCCCCGTTTCAACACAAAAGACGACATCCGCTCCAAAGGAGACGACCCGCATGAGCACTCCAGCAAACGCAACAGGCCGCGTATCACAGGTCATCGGCGCCGTGGTCGACGTCGAGTTCGACGGCGAGCTGCCAAGCATCCTCAATGCACTTGAGACCTTCAACAATGGCAACCGCCTTGTTCTCGAGGTCGCCCAGCACCTTGGCGAGAGCACGGTCCGCACGATCGCCATGGACTCGACCGAAGGTCTCGTCCGCGGGAACCCGGTGGCTGACCTTGGCCGTCCGATCTTCGTGCCGGTTGGCCCGGCAACACTCGGTCGCATCATGAACGTCATCGGCGAACCGATCGACGAGCGCGGCCCGATCGGGTCGACCATGGAGCGCTCGATCCACGCTGACGCGCCACCATTCACCGACCAGTCGACCGAGTCCGAAGTGCTCGTCACCGGTATCAAGGTGATCGACCTGCTCTGCCCATACGTGAAGGGCGGCAAGATCGGCCTGTTCGGCGGTGCCGGCGTTGGCAAGACGGTCCTGATCATGGAGCTGATCAACAATATCGCGAAACTGTTCGGCGGCTATTCGGTGTTTGCCGGCGTCGGCGAGCGGACACGTGAAGGTAACGACCTTTACCACGAGATGATCGAATCCAAGGTTATCAACCTGGAAGGCGAAAGCCGCATCGCGCTGGTCTACGGCCAGATGAACGAGCCTCCGGGCGCCCGTGCCCGCGTCGCCCTGACCGGCCTGGCCCAGGCAGAATACTTCCGTGATGAAGAAGGCAAGGACGTGCTGTTCTTCGTCGACAACATCTTCCGCTTCACGCAAGCCGGCGCCGAAGTGTCGGCCCTGCTCGGCCGTATTCCTTCGGCTGTGGGTTACCAGCCAACACTGGCTACCGACATGGGCATGCTGCAGGAACGCATCACATCGACCAACAAGGGATCGATCACGTCGGTTCAGGCCGTGTACGTGCCTGCAGATGACCTGACCGACCCTGCGCCTGCAACCTCGTTTGCCCACCTTGACGCGACCACGGTTCTAAACCGCTCTATCGCTGAAAAAGGCATCTATCCGGCTGTGGATCCGCTCGACTCGACCAGCCGCATCCTTGACCCGCGTATCGTTGGCGAAGACCATTACAACATTGCGCGCGGCGTGCAGGAAATCCTTCAGAAATACAAGGAACTGCAGGATATCATCGCCATTCTCGGCATGGACGAACTGTCGGAAGACGACAAGCTGGCCGTGGCCCGTGCCCGGAAAGTGGAACGCTTCCTGTCGCAGCCGTTCGACGTGGCTGAAATCTTCACCGGTTCGCCAGGCGTGCAGGTGAAACTCGAAGACACGATCAAGGGCTTCCAGGGCCTCATCGCCGGCGAGTTCGACCACCTGCCAGAGCAGGCCTTCTACATGGTCGGCAATATCGACGAAGCGAGAGCCAAAGCCGCCAAGATGACGGCAGACGCCGCTTAAGACACAGGATCAGCCTTATGGCCGACAAACTGCACTTCTCTCTCGTGTCGCCCGCCAGGGAGCTTTTCTCTGGCGAGGTCGACCATGTGATCGCGCCAGGTACGCACGGCGAATTCGGCGTTCTGGTGAACCACGCGCCGTTCATGACCACGCTGAAGAACGGCGTCGTGCGCGTGCTTGAAGGCGACGCCGTGAAGATGCGTATCTTCGTGCGCGGCGGCTTTGCCGACATCACGCCTGACGGCCTGACCATCCTCGCCGAAGAAGCGCGCAACCTTGAAGGCGTGAAAGCCGAAGAGGTCCAGGCGGAAATGAATGCGACGCTGCTGAAGATCCAGGCACTCGACAAGGATGATTCGGCAAAGGCCGCATTGCAGGCACATTTCGATTATCTCGAAAGCCTGAAAGCCGTGCTCGTCCACTAGGACAGGCAGGCCAGCCTACCCAAAAATAGCAATCGTCTGGCGGCCGATCATCATCGGTTCGCCAGTCGTGTTCCACAGGGTCATGGCCTGGCTGGAATAACCGTCGCGAGCCGTCTCTGCGACGTGGCGTGCGAGGAACCAGCCATCCGTGGTGGTGATCTCGTCGGTCAGGAATTCCGCCATCCATGTCATCGAGCTGATGCGGGCAGGTGCCTTGAACATGGACATGGCTGCCGGAGGCGGTGCGTCGGCAATGGCGAGCAGCGCCACGGCGTCGGTCGGGGCCGCCGGATCGACATGGCGCATCCAGATCGACACGTCGCCCCTGTCCGATCCCGAGACTGGCCGCGTACCCGCAGCCATGCGCATGTTGAAATTGCGCGTGAAATTGGGGCGGTTCGGATTATCGCCGAAATAGCTTGCCGTCTCTTCCGGTGAGGTGACGTCAGGAGCCGGGAGGTCTGCAAACCGCAGCGCCGACTCGCGCGCCAGGCCAAACGCGAAAATGGCTTCAGCGGCGATACCCTCAGCGCCCATCATGCGGACCGATACGAAGACCGTGTTCTTGCCCTGACGCAGCAAGGTTGGCGTGCAGATCACTTCGCCGCCAACCGGTCCGACAAAGGCGACCTGCGCCGACCGGATCGGCATGCTGGGTGCCAGTGGCGTAGCGGCCTCGAGACACAGCGCAGCGGTGAGGCCGCCATAGGTCGTGCGTCCCTGCATCCATGAGTCCGGAATGACCACAGTGGCAGCGTTCGCGCCATCACGTGTGATGCCGGCGAGGAGATCTGTATAGGCGGCCAAAGACTAGTGCTGGCTTTCCGGCGTCGTGACCTTGAGGCCATCGAGTGCATCGGAGATCGTGATCTGGCAGGACAGGCGCGAATTGGGCTGAACGTTCTCGGCAAAGTCGAGCATCGACTTTTCCATTTCCTGCTGCTCGCCGACCTTGTCCATGAAAGAGGCGTCTACATAGACGTGGCAGGTTGCGCAGGCGCAGGCACCGCCGCAGTCGGCATCAATGCCGGGAATTGAATTCTTCACGGCTGCTTCCATGACGGATTCGCCATTCGTGGCCTCGACGACGCGTTCGGTGCCGTCATTGTCTATGTAAATAATCTTGGTCATGGGCTGTATTGTCTCCTTCAGGCGGCAAGGGCTGCCGCTGCAATGTCTTTCATGGATATTGATGTATCGCCAAGCACGTCAGGCGCAAGCTTTGCCCCTGACATGATGAGCTTTTTCGAGGCGAGGAACTCCGGCGGGCTGTTGATGGCATCCACTGCAATCAGGGTGCCATTGCGCAGGTAGAAGGCCGCAAACTTGCGGTCCTTCGGGTCGCCGCGCACAACGATTTCGTCATAATCCTGACTGAGGCCCGCGATCTGGAGCTTCAGGTCGTACTGGTCAGACCAGAACCACGGGCAATCTTCAGCCGGGCGCTGCTTGCCAAGGATGGCAGCGGCGGCGAGCTTGCCCTGTTCGATGGCATTGTGGACGCTCTCGAGCCGACCGGAGCGACCGTAGTGCACGAGCGGGCGACTGGCGCAGTCGCCGGCAGCAAAGACGCGCGGATCGGAAGTGCGGGCGTCGCGGTCGACCAGGATGCCATTGTTGCAGGCGATGCCGGCGTCCTTGGCGAGTTCCTCGTTGGGGAGGATGCCGATGCCGACGAGCACGATGTCGGCTTCGATACGGGTGCCGTCCGCGAGAATGGCGGCGGTGACGTTGTTGTCTTCGCCGTTGAGATGGTCGAGGCGGGCGCCGGTGAGAATCTGCACGCCCTGAGCGCGATGTTCGGTTTCGAAGAACTCGCTCATTACCGGGCTGGTAACGCGGGCGAGCACGCGCGGTGCCATTTCCAGCACCGTGACGTCGAGGCCCATTTGGCGCGCCACGGCGGCGGCTTCAAGGCCGATATAGCCAGCCCCGATAATGACCATCTTGCGACCGGCGATCATGTTCGGGCGGATCCGCTCAACATCTGACAGGTCGCGCAGGTCGTGGACGCCGTGAAGTGTCGCGCCTTTGGTCGGCAGGACGCGGGGGCGCGAACCGGTCGCGATGATCAGCGCATCATAGTCGAGTTGGCCGCCGTGAGCGAGTTCGACCTTGCGATTGACCCGGTCGATGCGCTTGGCGGGTGTCGAGAGGATGACTTCGATATTCTGGTCCTGATACCAGGGAGCCGGCCGGAAATAGAGACGCTCCTCGGCCATTTCGCCCTTCATATAAGCCTTGGAGAGCGGCGGGCGCTGGTAGGGCAGGGCGGGTTCATCACCGACGAGCGTCAATGCGCCAGCATAGCCACCCTGGCGCAGCGACTGCAAAGCCTGCGCGCCAGCCTGGCCACCGCCGATAACGACGATACGTGATGCGCTTGTCAGGTCCAAAGTCCCGCTCCCAATTCGGTTTGTACAAATTATGACGCCAGCGTCAACTTTGCAATACTTTCTCGCACCGGAGTTCCAGTCGCGGGGCCGGGTGTCAAGAACTGCCCCGACGCGCACCGGTAAATGACGATAGCGAATGCGACCTTATCCTTTATATACCCCATCATGGAACACAGGTTCACCCTTGCGGACGATGCGGCGACTCGTGCCCTCGGCGCGGCGCTGGCCGGCCTGTTGAAGGCGGGAGATGTGATCGCGCTGCACGGCGAACTGGGCGCCGGCAAGACCACCCTGACGCGCGGCCTGATCCAGGCGATCTGCGGGGCGGGCGAGGAGGTGCCGAGCCCGACCTATACGTTGGTGCAGTCCTATGACGGCCCCGATTTTCCCATATGGCACTTCGATTTGTACCGCCTGGACAGGCCGGATGAGGTGCGGGAGCTTGGCTGGGACGAAACGCAGGAGGGCGTGGCCCTGATCGAGTGGCCGGAACGGGCGGGACGGCATTTGCCGGCGGTGCGACTGGACCTTACGCTTGAAATGCTTGGGGAGCAGCGTCGGGCAAGGCTGGAACCGGTCGGCGAAGACTGGCAGAAGCGGCTGGATGGATTTCGATTCTCGTCACCGTAACGCACTGATCGACACTTTCCTGGCGAAAGCCGGGTGGGGCGATGCCGTGCGCACGCCGCTCGGACAGGATGCCTCGACACGCCGCTATATCCGGCTGGTGCGGCCAGATGCCGCGCAGGCCCTGCTGATGGATGCCCCACGCCTCGAGGCTGATCCGTGCCCGCCGGACGCCGATGAATCAGTGCGCAATGCGATGGGCTGGAACGCGCAGACCCGTTTGGCGGCCTCGCGGGTGGACGCGTTCGTGCTGCTGGCCGGGCATCTCGCATCGCTGGGTTTTCACCCGCCGCGGGTGCTGGCGCACGATACTGAAGCTGGCCTCGCCCTGATCGAGGATTTCGGCGACAGCAGGGAACTCGCCCGGCAGATCGAACGTGGACTGGTCGACGAGACCGAGGCTTACGTTGCCGCCGCCGATGTGCTGACGAAACTGCACGCCGCGCCGGTGCCCGACCGGCTGGAAGCGCATGGTGAAGTTTGGCCGATCCTGGAATTCGACCGGCTGGCGCTGGCGACCAATGCCGACCTCTATGCCGACTGGCTGCCGCAGCAGGCGGGTGGGGATGCGTTGACCGGGCCGACGCGGGCGCGCTGGGAGCGCGAGCGTGACGCGCTAATCGAACAGGCCATGGCCTTCCCCCGCACATTTACCCTGCGCGACTTTCACGCCGAGAACCTGCTCTGGCTGGAGGGCGGGCGGATCGGCCTGCTCGACTTCCAGGATGCCGTAAAAGGCTGGGATGCCTGGGACATGGCGATGCTGACGCAGGATGCCCGCCGGGCCGTGTCGCCTGAGGCGGCGGAAGCAGCGATCCGTCACTATCTCGATCGGACCGGCAAGTTGCGCACCGAATTCGATGAGCGCCTCGCCGTGATCGGCGCTCTGAACGCGCTGCGGATCGCGGGCGTGTTTGCGCGACTGATGATCCGCGATGGCAAGCCGCGTTATGGCGAATTCCAGCCGCGGCAATTGTCGATTCTCGCAAAGAACCTGTCGCACCCGGCGCTTGAGGGCATGTCGGCCTTCGTGCGCGAGACGACGCCCTTCGTCTTCGAGGCCAAGCCATGAGTGTTCCTGTTCCGCATACGGCCATGGTGCTCGCCGCCGGTCTTGGCACCCGCATGCGCCCGCTGACGGACGAGATGCCCAAGCCGCTGATTGCGGTGGCCGGCAAACGGCTGATTGACCGGATGCTCGATCCACTTGCCGCCGCCGGGGTAAAGCGGGTGATCGTGAACGTGCACTACCTTCCCGAACAGGTGGAGGCGCACCTGGCTGCACGGACGGACCTTGAGGTCGTGATTTCGGACGAGCGCGGCGAGGTGCTTGAAACAGGTGGGGCGCTGGCCAAGGCGCGGCCATTGCTCGGCGACGATCCGATCTTCGTCATCAACACGGATGCCTTCTGGGCGCCGGAATCGGGCGCGCCCCTTATCGCGCTGGCAGATGCGTTTGATCCTGACCATGCGGACGCCCTGTTGATGGTGGCCGATACGGGGCGATGTCTCGGCTTTGACGGCGCGGGCGATTTCTTCCTTGGCGAGGACCATCGGATGGTGCGGCGCGGCGACGCCAAGTCGGCGCCCTGGGCCTATGCCGGTGCGCGGATCATCAAGCCGCAATTATATGATGCCGAACCGGTCGAGCGCTTTTCGGCGCTGCGGGTCTGGGACCGGCTCATTGCGGAGCGCCGCCTGATGGGCTGGCCGCTGGACCGGTTCTGGCTGCATGTCGGCGATCCGGGCGCGCTGAAGGATGCCGAGATGTGGCTGCGCTGCCATGGCGAATGAGGCGCAGGTCTTCGGTGCGGGGCGCCCGAAAGTCTGGTCGATCCCACCGGGTGCGAATTTCCTGCGCGTCCTGGCGGAAACGCTGGCGCGAGAGACGGGCCTCTCTGACCGCCCCGATGCCCTGAGTGAGGCGATCATCTATGTGCCCAACAGCCGGTCGGCACGAGCGCTGATGCTTGCCCTGTTCGACGCGGCAGGCGGCAAGCCGATCCTGCCGCCGGACGTGCGTACGCTGGGTGATCTCGAGAGCGAGGAAGCGCCGCCGAACGCGGAGACGGCGCTGGCCGGCCTGCCACCTGCCATGTCGCCTGCGCGGCGGCTGGGGGCGCTCGCCAGTCTCGTTCGCGGCTATTATGCGGCCAGGTACAGGATCGACCTGCCGCCTGCATCGGCGCTAGCGGCGGCGCGCGAACTGTCTCGCCTGCTGGACCAGGCCGCGCTCAGCGACAACGTGGACTGGTCGAAACTGGACGGACTGGTCGCGGAATCCGACCTTGCGGCGCACTGGCACGGCTCGGTCGAATTCCTGAAGATCATTACCGAGGCATGGCCGGAATGGCTGGACGCCAATAATGCGATGGATCCGTTTGCCCGGCGGCTGGCGGCGGCCAGGGCGCTCGCGGCGGACTGGGCGGCCAAGCCGCCTGCCGCGCCAGTCGTGATCGCGGGTTCGACGGGCGCGACGCCTGCCGGGCGGGTGCTGATGAAAGCCGCGCTTGAATTGCCCAAGGGGCTGATCGTGCTGCCGGGGCTCGACATGGATGCGGATGACGCCGCGTGGAATGCGATCCGCGCGTCGGTGAGCCACCCGCAGAACGCGCTGATCGATGCGCTGGACCAGTTGAATGTGGCGCCCGTCGCAGTCGGCACCTGGCCCGACATTGCCCAAAGCGCAATCGACGCCGCCCGCCGCCGAATGATTCACGAGGCGTTGGCCCCTGCCGATGCGACGGCGGACTGGCGTGACACGCTGAAGACGCTGGCCAAGGCCACAGGCTCGACGGTTCCCGGATTCGCGACGGATGCGCTGGACGGGCTTGTCGTGATCGAGGCGCCGGACGAGGCCGCAGAGGCCGAGGCCGCCGCCCTGCTGATGCGCGAGACGCTGGAAACGCCCGGCGAGACAGCGGCGCTGGTGACGCCCGACGCGGGCATGGCGCGGCGCGTGTCGGCCCTGTTGAAGCGGTGGGGCGTGGACGTGCCGCCGTCGGCGGGCGTGCCGCTCGGGCGGACGCCTGCGGGCAGCCTGATCGGCTTGTGCGCGACATGGGCCATAGATCCATCTGAACCGGTCGCGCTGGCGTCCGCGATGAAACATGATTTCGTGAAGGACCGCGAAGGGCTGGCGACGCTGGAACGGCATTTCCTGAGAGGCCCGCGGCGGTGGCGGGACCTGTCAGGCCTGCGGGAGAGTATCAACACGCGTCACCAGATCGAGCCCTATCCGAGCTTTGACCGCGCCGATCAGGACAAGGCGATTACCCTTGTCGACCGGTTGATAGCGGATTTTGCCGAGACAGGCGCGGATTTGTCCGAACAGGCCGAAGTTGATGGGAGTGATGCAGCTGAAAGGATAGCTGCGCTGGCGGGCCGGATCAGCGAAGCGCCGCTGCCATGGGCGGGCGAGGATGGGCGCAAGGCGTCCGACCTGTTCATCAGCATGAGGGAAATCTCCGAACAGCTGGGGCCGATGCCGCCGCATGCGCTGGTCGAGCTGATCCATGCGCAGAGCGCGCAGGTGACGGTCAGCGCCGGATTGGTGGAGCATCCGCGTCTCGCGATCTGGGGGCCGCTGGAAGCGCGCCTGCAATCGGCCGGGCGGGTGATCCTGGCTGGCCTCAACGAGGATGTGTGGCCACATCGTCCGCCACCCGACGCATTCCTGCCGCGGCGATTCCGGGCCGAACTTGGCCTGAATGACCCGGAAGACCGGCTCGGCCTGTCGGCGCATGATTTCGCGCAGCTGGCCTGTGCGCCGAAGGTCGTGATGTTGTACGCCGCGCGGCGCGATGATGCGCCAGCGGTCGCCTCGCGCTGGGTCTGGCGCCTGAAGACGCTCGTTGAAGGCGCGTTGGAGGACAAGGCCGCTGCTGCACTGGCGCCGGACAAGGGGTCTCCCTTGGAATGGGTCTTCGCGATGCAATCGCGGAGCACGGGCACCCTGCCGGCGGACTTTGCCGAGCCGAAACCCGCACGGCGTCCGGAAGGGTGGCCGAAGCGCCTGTCCGTGACCCGTATCGACCTGCTGCAGCGCGATCCCTACGCGATGTGGGCCGAGAATGTGCTTGGCCTGTCACCGCTTGATCCGATGAACGCCCTGCTCGGCCCAGCGCCGCGTGGCACGGCGATCCACCACGCGCTGGAACTGCTGGAAGACGATGGTACGCCCAAGACAGCGGCGCACCTGATGCTGCTGCTGGAGCAGGAACTCGCTCGCGTCGGCGAGCCGGCAGAGGACTGGGCCGCGCGCCGCGCCGTCTGGCAGCGGACGGTCGACTGGTACCTGGCTTGGCGCGCGGGACGCGACACAGGCGGGGCCAAGCCGAAGCTGGAAGTGAACGGTCGGCTGGAATTCGACATTGCGGGCTATCCGTTCACACTTTCGGCCAATGCCGACAGGATTGAGCGCACAGCTCATGGCGATCTGGTGATTGTCGATTTCAAGACGGGTAGTCCGCCCTCGGACAAGGAGATCGCGACGGAGCTGAGCCAGCAGATGCCGCTTCAGGCGCTGATCGCCCGCGAGGGTGGCTACAAGGGCATACCGGCAGCGACCGTTGCGGCGCTGGAATACGTGGCGTTCAAGGCCAAGCCGGAAGCTAGGCTGGTGGGCGTGTCAAAGGCGCTAACCGCGACGCCCGGCGAGTTGGCCGACACGGCGGAGGCGGGCATCAAGCGCCTGATCGCCAATTATCGCCAGCCTGACACGACGTTCCTGTCGGCGCCGCGCGTGAAATTCGTGAAATATGACAATGGTTTCAACCGGCTTGCGCGGCGCGCCGAATGGGCGGGCGATACCGAGGATGGGGAGAGCGACAATGGCTGATCCCTTCGAACCGGTCTTCGAAAGCGACGAAGCCGACGCTTTCCTGAGCGCAATCGGCGTGCAGGCCGCCGTCGCCAATCCGGCGATTCCGGCTTTCGTGTCGGCGAATGCCGGCAGCGGCAAGACCAAGGTCCTGATCGACCGGGTGGCGCGCCTGCTGCTGCGCCGGGAGGATGGACGGCCGGGGGCAGCGCCTGATTCCATTCTTTGCATCACGTATACGAAGGCGGCGGCAAGCGAGATGCTGTCTCGCCTGTTCAAAACACTCGGCCGCTGGTCGGTGATGGAGGATGCGCGGCTCCGCACGGAACTGGCCAAACTCGAAGGGCGGACCGACGCCGCCTACAAGCCCGACGATTTGAAAGCGGCGCGGGCGCTGTTCGCCCGCGCGCTCGAATCTCCCGGTGGCCTGCGCATCGAAACCATCCATGCTTTTTGCGCACGTATCCTGAGGCGGTTCCCGCAGGAGGCGGGCGTGCTGCCAGGCTTTACCGAGATCGAGGAAGATGAGGCGGCGGCGCTGTGGCAAGCCGCGCGCGGCCGCGCCGTGCTGCAGGCCCGGGACGCGTCGCCCGCGCTTCTCGACCTGCTGGCGCTGGAGGGCGGACATGACGGGGCGCTGGCTGGCCTCGACATGCTGCGCTGGTCGGCCAGCGCTGTGCTCGATTTTGCCGAGGCGCACGGTTCTGATTTCGACTCGATGGATTTCGCGCTGCGTGAGGGCCTGAATGCGCCAGAAGCAAGCGTCGGTGAAATGCTGGACCTCGCTATGGGCGAAGAGCTGCCGGTGGCTGATATCAAAGCGGCCATCCGGGTTCTGCTGGGTGGCGCCGCGACGGACCAGAAGACAGCCGAGGCGCTGATCGCGGTTCTCGAAACAACCCAGTCGGAAGACCGGTGGGAAATCTATCTCGGTATCTTCACCACGGGCAGTGGCGATTATCGCAAGTCGAACCCCTACACGGCCGCCAGCGTGAAACAGTCGCCCCTGATCCCCGACCTGTTCCAGATGAAGGATGGCGAAGGCCGGGAAGTCGCCCGTGTGCGCCAACTGGCCGAATTGCTCGCCCGCGCGCGGGCCTTCGAGCGCACGTCAGCGCTGCTGCGCGTCGGCGTTCCCGCCCTGCAAGCCTACCAGCAAGCCAAGGCGGTGCGCGCGGCGCTCGACTTTGACGACCTGATCCACAAGACGCGCCTCTTGCTGACACAGAACGGCATGTCGGACTGGGTGCTCTACAAGCTCGACGGCGGCCTCAGCCATGTCCTGCTGGACGAGGCGCAGGATACGAGCCCGCCGCAATGGGAGCTGATCACGGCCCTCACGACAGAATTCTTTTCCGGTCTGGGCCCTGAACGCCAGCAGGATCCGCGCACCTTGTTCATTGTCGGTGACGAGAAACAGTCGATCTATTCGTTCCAGGGGGCTGACCCGTCGAAGTTCCGGGACAAGGCGCAGGAGCTGAGCCTGCAGTCGGCCGACATGCTCCGGCTGTCGATGGACATGTCGTTCCGGTCCTCGCCGCAGGTGCTGGAATTCGTCGACCAGGTCTGGAACAGCGCGCCGCCGATTGATGTCGCGCATGCGCCGTCGGCGCCGCTTACAGCCGATATCGTGATGCATACCGCGCGACGGGCGAGCCAGCCGGGCTGTGTCGAATTGTGGCCTATCGAGCCGATGGCCGAGGATGTTCCCGAGGATGCGTGGGACCGGCCCGTGAACGCCATGCGCTCAGCCTCACCCAAGGCGCAGCTGGCCAAACGGCTCGCGACCCAGATCAAGACGATGATCGACAGCGGCGAAACGATCTGGGTTGAACTGCCGGACCGGTCATGGGTACGCCGGCCGATGGAGCCGCAGGATGTGCTGGTGCTGGTACGCGGGCGGACGGGCGGCCTGTTCGACGCGATGATCGGGGCGCTTAAATCGCTCAACCTGCCGGTCGCGGGCGCCGACCGGCTGAAGCTGCTCGACCATATCGGGGTGCAGGACTGCCTGAATCTGTTGCGGTTCGCAGTGTTGCCGGAAGCGGACCTGACGCTGGCGGAAATCCTTCGCGGGCCTTTCCTCGGCCTGGTGGACGATGATCGCTATCTCTATCCGCTTGCTGGCGAACGCGACAAGGGCATGTCGCTGTGGAACCGTATCCAGGACAGCAAGGATCCCGACGTGCAGGCAGCAGCGGATTTCCTGCGCGGCCTGCTGGAACGGACGCATCTGGCGCCCTACGAATTCCTGTCATCCGTGTTGGACCAGCCTGGTAGGGATGGTCAGACCGGCTGGGAAAAGATCAATGCACGGCTGGGGACGCCGGCACGCGATCCGGTCGAGGCGCTGATGTCGCGGGCGCTGGCTCATGACTCCGCGAAACCGGCGTCGCTGCAGGGGTTCCTTGCGGCGATGGAGGCGCATGACACTGAAATAAAACGGGATTTGGCGGCGCCGGAGCGCGAAGTGCGGGTGATGACGGTGCATGGGGCCAAGGGCCTGCAGGCACCGGTCGTGGTGTTGCCGGACACGACGGCCGGACCGCGCGGGGGCTCGGCGCGCATGTTCGACCTGTACGGCGTGCCGGTCTGGTCACCGCGCAAGGATGCCGACACGCCGGAGCTGGCCGCTGCACGGGCCATTGCAGATGCCAAGGCGGAGGAGGAGCACCGGCGGCTGCTCTATGTGGCGCTGACGCGGGCGCAGGACAGGCTGATCATTGCCGGGCACTGGCATGGTGGCGGCAAGGAAGGCCATCACAAGAAATCCTGGTACGCGCTGTGTGCGGAGGCGATGAATGCATTCGCGCCAGAGGGAAATGAGGCCGTTCGTCGGCATGGGGTGCCGGGGCCGTTGAAGGGTGGTGAGGAGGCGGCAAGGGGGCAGCAAGGGGCCGTTCCGGACTGGGCATTGCGCTCGCCGCGAGTCGATAGCCCGGCGCGCCGCCTGAGTGCGCCGACCGGTCTCCTGTCGCGTCGCACGCCGGTGCTGGCGCCGTTTGGCCCGCATCGTGAGGCGCAGATGAAGCGCGGGCGGCTGATCCACTCCTTGCTGCAATACCTGCCGGAACTTCCTGAGGCGAGACGTGAAGATGCGGGCCGGGAATTCCTCGGGCGGGACGTCGACCTGAATGATGCCCAGCGGACCGAGATGCTGGGTGCAGCGATGGGCGTGCTGGAGAATCCGGCGATGGCGGACCTGTTCGCGCCAGGCGGGCGGGCCGAGGCGGCGGTGATTGGCACGGATCCGGAATTGCTGGGAAGTACCATCATCAATGGCCGGGTCGACCGCCTTGTGGTGACGCCCGACCGGGTGCTGGTGGTGGACTTCAAGACCGACCAGCCCGCGCCTGACAAGGTTTCGGGGGTCGCGGCCACGTACATGACCCAGATGGCGGCCTATTGGGCGGTGCTGAAGCAGGCCTATAGCGGTCGGGAGGTCGTGGCGGCGCTTTGCTGGACGGACGGGCCGAAACTGATGGTCCTGCCGGAAGCGGACCTGTTAGCGGCGCTAAAGCGTGCGCAGAGCGAGGTTTGACTTCGGCGCTGAGTCCCTATGTATCATCCAGTGAAGCAAGATAGAGGAGCCTGTCATGGCTGCAATTAACGTGACCGACGACGAATTCGACAATGTGATCGCGACGTCCGACGTGCCTGTCGTGGTGGATTTCTGGGCGGAATGGTGCGGCCCGTGCAAGCAGATGGCGCCGCATCTCGAAGCCGTTTCGATTGATATGGCCGGCAAGGTCAAGGTCGCCAAGATCAATGTCGACGAGAACCCGATGGCCGCCTCCAAATATGGTGTGCGCGGTATGCCGACCCTGATGGTGTTCAAGGATGGCAAGGTTGCCGCGACCCATCTCGGCGCGATGAGCAAGCAGGCCATCGCCGACTGGATCAAAGCGAGCGTCTAGGCCGTCTCTGGCTCGCGGGTCAGCGACAAGAAGACATCTTCCAGGTCGGGGGCTTCGGTAACGAGGTCCCCGATACTGATTCCAGCACTGCGGACCTGTTCGAGCAGTCGGCCGATACCGGTCTCGCTGGTGCGGAACGTGATCGCCAGCGTGCCGTCCGGGCGGATCTGGGCATCGAGGCCCACCAGGCTTGCCGGTACGGCGCTGAGTGCTTCTTTCGGGGTGATCACCAGTGTCTTGTAGTCGAGGCGCGCCAGCAAATTCGGCGTCGGCTCGCAGGCGACGATCTCGCCATGATTCACGATGGCGATGGAATCGCAGAGCTCTTCGGCTTCTTCGAGGTAGTGCGTGGTCAGGATGATCGTGGTGCCGCGGTCATGCAATTCGCGTACATAGGTCCAGAGCGAACGGCGCAGTTCCACGTCGACACCAGCAGTCGGCTCGTCGAGAATCAGAACGGGCGGATTGTGGACAAGGGCCTTGGCGACCATAAGCCGGCGCTTCATGCCGCCAGACAGCTGGCGCACATAGGCGTCAGCCTTATCGTCGAGACCGAGGGCGGTGAGAATTTCAAGGCTGCGGCGCTCTTTCTTCGGCACACCATAGAACCCGGCCATCAGCTCCAGCATCTCCATGGGCGTGAAGAAGGGATCGGCGACGATTTCCTGGTTCACGACACCGATGGCGGCGCGGCTCTGGCGCGGATGCTTGTCAATATCGAGGCCCCAGATGCGGGCTGTGCCCGAGGTCTTGTTCACGAGACCGGCGAGGATGTTGATAAAGGTGGACTTGCCAGCGCCATTGGGGCCCAGCAGGCCGAATACCGAGCCGCGCGGGATGCGCAGGCTGATATCCTTGAGGGCGTGCTTTTCCGGCATCTTGCCGGACGCATGGTAGATTTTCTCGAGGTGTTCGACTTCGATGGCGTATTCGGGGGCGGTCGTCGCGTCGGTCATTCGGGCCTCAATGCTATGGCAGGGCGATCTTGCGCAGCGCGGCCCTGCGGACTAGTTAAGTCGATGAAGCAGCGCGAACAAGGACTCGCGCCGTAAACTCCATGGAAAGCCGCGACCGATGGAAAAACCCCGTGATGTCTTCAGTCCACCTGAAATCGTGCTGGCGACCAGCCGCAAGGTGTCCTGCAATGGCGGCGGCGGAGCCCTTGGCCACCCGAAAGTCTGGTACGAGATGGGCGATGAGGACTTTGTTGAGTGCAAGTATTGCGACCGGCGATACATCCTGCTCGGCGGCAAGGAAGATCGTCGCAAAACGCCCAGGTGAGGCTGAGTCATGAAAATCCTGATTGCAGGGGGCGGTATCGGCGGACTGACAGCCGCACTGGCGCTCACGCAATTCGGGCATGATGTGACGGTTCTGGAGCAGGCCGATTCGCTGGGCGAAGTCGGTGCCGGACTTCAGATAAGCCCTAATGGCATGAAAGTGTTCGAGGCGCTGGGCCTGTCCGACCGGATCGCCGAGAATGCGTTCCAGCCGGAAGGCATCGAAATGCGTCTCGGCCAGAGCGGCCGTGTCGTCTTTGACATCCCGCTGGGCCTGGCTGCAGCTGACCGCTGGGGCGGACCCTATCTTCACCTGCACCGGGCAGACCTGGTCACGGCACTGAGCGATGAACTGGCCGAGCGTGCGCCGCAGGCCGTGAAGCTGGGCGCGAGGCTGGCCTGTTACGTCCAGGATGAAAACGGCGTTTCGGCCCAACTCGAAGATGGCACGCGCCTCAGTGCAGACGTGCTGGTCGGGGCGGATGGCATGCATTCAGTCGTGCGCGAGCAGATGCTGGGGCCCGACATGCCGCGTTTCACCGGCAATGTGGCGTGGCGTGCCGTCGTGCCGATTGACCTGTTGGGCACGGACCTGCCACCGCCGACCGCCTGTGCGTGGGTGGGCAAGGGCCGCCATGCCGTGACCTACCGATTGCGCAGCGGGTTGCTCGCGAATTTTGTCGGCGTGGTGGAACATGACGGGTGGCAGGTGGAATCGTGGTCTGGCGAAGGCGCCAAGCAAGACGCGCTGAACGACTTCGCTGCGTTCCACCCCGTGATCGTGAACATGATCCGGAACGCGACCAAGCTGAACCGATGGGCGCTGTTCGATCGCGCACCGCTGGCCCGCTGGAGCGATGGCCGGGTCGTGCTGCTGGGCGATGCCTGTCATCCGATGCTGCCCTTTCTCGCCCAGGGCGCTGTGATGGCCGTGGAGGATGCGTGGGTGCTTGCTGCGCGACTGTCGGAGGGAACCGATATCGCGACGTCTTTCGCGGATTATGAAGCGGATCGACAGAGGCGGACGAGTGCCGTGCAGGCGGGCGCACGGGCGAATGCGAAACTGTTTCACCGGCACAATCCGCTCACCCAACTGGCGACGTATGGACCGATGTGGCTGGCGGGGCGCGCCGCACCGGGCTTCGTGCACTCCCGCAATGACTGGATCTATGGCCATGACGTGACGGCCACCCAGCGCGGGAAACCCTTGCCTTAGTGTGCAGCAACGGGCAGGCATTGTCCCTCCTGCCAGCTATTTACGGGCACAATCATGCTTTCGGTCCTTGATCTCTTTCGCGTCGGCATTGGCCCGTCGAGTTCCCATACTGTGGGGCCGATCCGGATCGCCAACCGGTTCGCGGCGTCACTGGGTGAGGCCGGCGTTCTGGGGCAGGTGGCGCGCATAGAGGTCGAGCTTCAGGGTTCGCTCGCGCTAACCGGCGTGGGGCATGCGACGCCGAAGGCTGTGGTGCTGGGCCTGCTGGGACTGGAGCCCGAGACACTGGACCCGAACACCGCCGACGCGCAGGTGGCCGAGGTCTATACCGGCAAACGCCTCCCTCTTGCTGATGGCAGAGTGATCGCTTTCAATCCGGAGACGGACATTGTCTTTGCCTATCATGTTCTGCCCGAGCTGCATCCGAACGGCATGATGCTGCGCGCCTTTTCAGCGAGTGGCGGCGTATTGCTGGAAGAGACCCTTTATTCTACCGGCGGCGGGTTCATCGCCACCGCCAAACAGCTGAAGGCGCCGCCGGTCGACGATATCGTGAAGACGGGGAAAGAGGTTCCGCATCCGTTTGCATCCGCCGCAGACCTTCTGTCGATCTGCGCTGACCAGCGCGTTGCCATTCACGATGTGATTCTTGCCAACGAGGACGCAATGCGTCCGCGGGTGGAGACGGAAGCGGCGCTCGACCGGATTGCGGATGTCATGCTGGGCTGTATCCAGAGGGGACTGGCACGCGAGGGTGTCTTGCCGGGCGGCCTGAAGGTGCGGCGCAGGGCGCCCGAGATATGGAAGAAGCTGCAGGCGTCACCACAGTCGAATGAGCGTGAACAGATCTTTGACTGGCTGAATGTCTATGCCATGGCCGTGAACGAAGAGAATGCCAGCGGCGGGCAGGTCGTGACCGCGCCCACGAACGGGGCCGCCGGGATCATTCCATCTGTCATCAAGCATTATTGCGTCGGTGCGGACGATGGCGCAGAGCGGCTGCGCAAGTTCCTGCTGACGGCGGGCGGCGTGGGCCTCTTGTACAAGCAGCGCGCCTCCATTTCCGGTGCAGAGATGGGATGCCAGGGCGAGGTGGGTGTCGCTTGCTCCATGGCAGCCGCCGGACTGGCTGCGGTGTGGGGCGGCACGCCGCAACAATGTGCCAATGCCGCCGAGATAGGTATGGAGCATAATCTGGGCCTGACTTGCGACCCGGTCGGCGGGCTGGTCCAGATACCCTGTATCGAGCGCAATGCGATCGGCGCGGTGAAGGCGGTGAACGCTGCGCGGCTCGCGCTTCACTCGGTGGAACAGACCAAGGTATCGCTCGATCAGGTGATCGAGACGATGCGCCAGACGGGCATCGACATGTCATCCAAGTACAAGGAAACGAGCCAGGGCGGGCTGGCTGTCAACGTCATCGAGTGCTGAGGCTCGGTCCTTGGTGAACATGCCATATGGCCTATCCGGCACTATGCTCCGATCGCAGGCCGGTCACGAACTGATGAACCGGCTGGGACGGTCCTGGGCCAGCGGAACCATCATGCGTGTCATGTAGCGCACTTCCCGGGCGATGCGGGCGGCATGGGCCGGGTTCAGCAAGGATGTATGGGTTTCGCCGTCGAGCCCGAACAGGCGTCCATAGCCGCCCTGGTTCGAGACGGACCGGACGAGGCCCGCATTCTCGCCGCCGTCAGCGTCACGCGAAAAGACAGATACGGGCGAGTTGACCGTGACGGCCGGGTCGAAATAAGCGGCGCCGGGATCAATTGCGGCGACTTCGTCGCGCGCAGCGGTCCAGTGATCGGGCTTGCGGAACAGGTATCGTTTCTCGGCCCGACGCTCCCGCGGCAGGTCGATATCGTCGCCGGTGAAAGGCGCGACCGCGCGCAGGAGACCGGATTCCGCGAGCACGCCGCCGGCCCGCAATAGAAGGGTAAAAGCATTGAGCAGGCGCATGCCGCCTGGCTTGCGAAGGTATTTGGGGTTCATCGCGTCGACGAAGACGCGGCCTGCCAGCTCGTCGGGATGAAGATTGGCAAAGGCGTGCAGGCGCAAGCCCGCCATGGAGTGCCCGACCAGCACGTAAGGCGGACGTGCGCCAAGCGCGACGAGCAGGCGGCGCAGGTCGGCGATATGGAATTCCGGTGTCAGGGACGTGCCTTCGGGCGCCGGATCACTCCAGTCCATGCCAGCCCGGCCATACAGCACGACGCGGTGGTCAGCCTTCAGCGCTTCCTTGACCCACCATCCGTCGACATAGGACCCGAACGCACCGTGATCGAACACGACCCATGGCGCATTTTCCGGCCCTTCGACCAATACATGGAGGCGGCGGCCAGCTTCAACTTCGACCAGGTCAAATGGGGCGTGCATCGCGAAAAATCTCCGCAGGCAAGTTCGGGGATGGGGGAGGAGAACGGAGTCGTTGAGTCGGGCGGTTTATAGGGCCATGTGTCACGGGCCGGAACCGGTCTTTGCAGGCGAGCCCTGCTACTTGCCGCTTGCCGGGACATGCAAGCGGTCGCCATGAGGCTGACCCCATTCGTTCCGGACAAGAAACGACTCGGCGGCTTTGCTGGAACTGACTGACGAAAATTCTGTTGACCATGTAATAGTAAATAAGTCTACTGAAATTGGGCGAACTATATTGTGGGCTTCTGGGCTTATGACAAAACAGATGCGGGAGATGGGTGTATTCTGGATATCCGGTGTGGCTATCCTTGCTATTGCGCAAGTAATGGTTAATGGCCTGGGCGTCTGGGAACCAAGTGCGTTACCCGGTTTTGCACTCAAGTCGGCCATTCCGCTGGCGGTCTGCGTTGCCATTGTTGCCCTGCTCTTGATCGCCGGGGAGCGTGAGCGGACGACAATTGCGCCTTATATCCTGTTCTTCGCCATTTCAGCGACGTCGATCTTCGGCCTCACAAAGACTTTGACCGGATCGCATGCCTCGTCGACCAACCTGCTGCTCTATGGATTGTCCTTCTATACTGCGTCGCTTGCCTATATTGCACGGAGCCGCTCGCTGACCCCGCGCGCGGCGGTGCTGGCCAGCAACCCGCTGCTGATCATCACGGGGCCGGTCGCCACGCAGTTCAGGGACGTTCGCTACCGCAGCCTGCGCAGCCGGGCGGACTATTATCTCCCCTTCGTCTTTCTCGGCCTCTTCCTGCAGCAGACGATCGCGACACCGCTGACCAAGACATTTGATCTTCTCAAGGAGACCGATGTTGTTTCGTCGCTGACCTTCGCGACGATTTTCGAGCTGTTTGTGTATGCCAACTTTTGCGGCTTATCGCTCATCATATTCGGCCTGGCCGGACTCCTCGGGTTCAAGATTCCGCTCAACTTCCGGCAGCCTTTCTCGTCGACGAACGTGATCGAATTCTGGCGGGGCTGGCACACGTCGCTGTCGGTCGTGCTGAAAAGCCTCTTCTACGCGCCGACCAAGAAGCAGTTTGGCACATCTGCCGCGCTCTTCACCGTCTATATGGGATCGGCCATGTGGCATGGTGTGACCCTCAATTTCGCTCTGTGGGGCCTCTTCCACGCCCTCATGTTCGTGATCACGCTGCGGCTGCTGAAGCGCGGGTTCAAGGTGCCGGCCTTCTTCGTGCTCGGCATTGCGGTCGTGATCGGACGCATGCTGTTTGCGGACTCCGATTCCGCGCGACTGTTCGAGAAACTGCATTTCCGCTTCGTCGATTTTTCCGTTGTCTACAAGTTGATCCATATGCCCTGGACGACGCTTCTCGCGCTCGGGCTGATTATCGTGTTCGTGGCGATGGAGATCCTGCTCCAGACCAAGCCGTATTTCTCTCAGCGAAACTACAAGTTCTACCGGCTTCCCGTGGTCCAGTTCGCGATGCTTGCGCTGATGCTGGCCACGATCGCAAACGGAGTGGGGATGGATTATGCCGTTTATGGTCAGCGTTAACCGTTTCGTCTGGCGGTTCGGGATTCCGGCCCTGGTGGTTGCTTACGGTGGCTATCTGGTCTGGGAATATAGCAGCCAGTCGGACGGCGGACGCATTGCCATCATGCGCGAGCATCTCAGCAATATAGCTGAGCTGGACCATGTCGATGCACTTGTGTTCGGTGGCTCCAATTCAGTGTTCAGCCTGTCGGCAGATCAGCTCGAAGAATTGAGCGGCATGGTTTGGTACAATGCCTCGCTGCTGAATGAAGGGTTCTCGGATGAGAATTATCGCGGCTGGGTCGAGGATGTCGCCGGCGAGCTGGACCAGACGCAGGTCCGTCTGGTCGTTTATTCGACCATATTGCCGTTTCGGGCGAACAGGTTCGACGAGCGCAACGATTTCGACGGCGACATTACCGGTCACCTGCCACTTGCGATCAAACCCCGTGTCAGCGCCTGGAGTTTTCTCACCCAGACCGTTTTCGAAGGCGGCGTCCTGAAGTCCAAAGAATTTCCTTTGCCAACCCGCAGCGGCGATTTGGATTTCGAGCAATTTGACTGCGGCGAGCTTCCGCAGGAGGGGCAGTTTTTCGAGCAGGACAACGTTGCGGCGTCTGCACGATCGATTGCCAATATGACGGCCTTCTTCGAGGCGACATTCCCCAATGCAGAAGTCGTTATTGCCTTGCCGAGTGAATATTACACGCGACCTGAGGATATTGCGCGGCACGATGCTTTCGTCCGGTCGGTGTTCACGGAGGTAAAGGAAGATTTTGCCGAAATGGAATCCGTGGAGCCTGGGCGGGTCAAGCTGGTCAAGCAGCCGCCGTTTCCCAGGTTCGAACTGGTCTGCGATTCCCGCCACCATGCGAACCAGATCGGCCGGGCGTTCCGGACGCAGGACCTGTTTGCGCGCCTGGACGCGAGTTGACGCATTGGCGCGCTTGCTCTGGGGAAGGGGAGTGGGTCCGCGAGTAGGAGCCACCCCAGTATTTCATGCCGTTCCATGTTGTTCCAAAAAATGTAAAAAAATTCATTTAATACAACTCATTGGAGAACAGGCTTGTTTTGTGGTGTTCCATTTTATATCACTCTATCGAAATTCTTTTGTGGGGCGGTTTGTGGGGCGAAACCATATGCCAAAGTTACTTACTCCTCTTTCAGCCAAAGCTGTCGCGTCTCTGAAACACTCAGGTACGGGCGAAAAATCGAGGCATTCGGTGGGCGGCATTGCCGGATTGTATCTCGTCACTTATGCGAGTGGGGCTCGGTGTTGGTTGCTTCGGGGTACATTGAACAAACGTCGCAAAGAAATCGGTCTGGGCTCGGCATTCGAGTTGTCACTCAGCGAAGCGCGCGAGAAAGCACGTGAGTACCGCAGGCAGTTGGCAGATGGGATTGACCCCACTTTCAAGGAAGAAACAGTTGAGCAAAAGCGAATTATCTTTGCCAAGGCTGTCGAACAGTTTTTCGAAACTGAATTGTCCGAGGTTAAGGAGAAAGAATTTAAAGCGTGGAAAAATACGCTCCATACCTATGCTGTTCCGATCATTGGAAAATTGGACGTTGAGCATATTACTACGCTTCACATCGCAGATGTGCTCAAGCCAATTTGGTCGACGAAGCGCGAACTCGCCAAGAAGATTAGGGTACGCCTCGACAAGATATTTGTCTGGTTGAAGGCAACGGGCTATCGGGAGCAAGACAGTCCCGCGAAATGGGTGGACCTGAAACCGATTTTGGATCCCCTGGGACGGGATAAGAAAGCCGCGCATCGGCCAGCGGTGCCATTCGTTGACGCGCCGAGGTGGTTCGAATTGATCCGCCAGAAGAAGAGCTTGGCTGCGCGAGCACTCGAGTTTCTGTGTCTTACGGCGGTAAGGTCGGGTGATGTGAGATACATGTCCTGGAGTGAGGTCGATTTCGACACGAGAGTCTGGACGATACCGCCGAACAGACAAGGGACAAAACTCAAGACCCGAGACCACAAGGTGCCGCTTACCGAGCCGATGCTGGCGCTACTGCGAAAGGTAAAACAGGAACAGAACGGCGAGTATGTCTTCGCGGGACTCAATGGTTGCCCTATGAGCGAAAATACGATCGCCAAACTTATGCGGGAAGTTCACCTGGAGGAGATCGCAGCCGGTCGAAAGGGCTTCCTGGATCAACAGACAGGGAAGCGCGCGGTGCCGCACGGGCTGCGGTCAACTTTCAGGGATTGGATTGCTGAGTGTACCAACTACCCGGGCGAACTCGCTGAAATCGCAATTGCTCATAAGCAAGGGTCAGAGACAGAACTGGCCTATAAGAGGCTTTCCCAAGTAGAAAAACGCCGCCGCATGATGGCTGACTGGAGTAACTATTTGGGCCATCGCTCAGCCAAGGTTTCCGCACGTTCGAACGCACCTCGCCAGTCAACTTATAGCCTGCACTATGATCCAGTGTAAGTCTGCCCTGTCGCGCCATTAATCCATTCGACCAAAAGGTAATTATGCGCTGCAGGTGATAAAGCTTTATCATACGCCGTAGCGTATATTGACATTTTATACGCTGTGGCGTATGGGGGTCATGAATAGTCAGGAAGCTCGCCAATGTCCCAACTCGTCAGATCACCCAAGCAGCTTGGCGTCGCCTTGCGGCGTTCTCGTCGTACGCAGGCGATGACGCAGGCTGACCTGGCCAGCCGAGCCGGCGTGAGACAAGGCACCATATCACATGTGGAGAACGGGCTTGAAACGGTCAAGCTCAACACGGTGATGGACCTGCTGCGGGCACTCGACCTTGAGATTGTTGTCCGCCAGCGGACCAAAGGCTCGCACAGTGACATTGAGGATCTGTTCTGATGTCCCGGCCGCGGCGTAGCGCAGGACTGGTCGTCGCTCTCAATGGCCGCGTCGTGGGGTTGCTTGATCGCGCCCCGAACGGCGCAATCTCATTTGCGTATGACAAGGAATGGCTCGCCGATGCGCGCCGGGCCATACCTGTCTCATTGTCGCTTCCGTTGCGTGAGGAGCGTTATACCGGGGCGGAAGTGTCCGCCTTCTTCGACAATCTTCTTCCCGACAATGACCAGATCAGGCGCAAGGTTGCCGAAAAGGTGGGGGCGGAGGGCACCGACGCGTTCAGCCTCCTGAATCAGATCGGCCGTGACTGCGTCGGGGCTCTGCAATTCGTACCGGAAGGTGATGAGGTAACACCGCCCACACAGCCTGAGTATCTCCAGCTGAGCGACGCAGACGTCGCTGAGATCATTCGCAATCTGGCCACAGCGCCGCTGGGTGTCAGGCCGAGCGGCGAACGGGAACTGCGGATCTCCATTGCAGGCGCCCAGGAAAAAACGGCCTTGCTTTGGAATGATGGCTGGTGTTTGCCAAAGGGCACAACGCCAACCACGCATATTCTGAAGCCCGGACTCGGCAAGCTTCCGAATGGACTCGACATGACCCAGAGTGTCGAGAACGAGCATTTCTGTCTCACGCTTTGCCGGGAACTCGGGCTTGAAGTGGCGCAAAGTCAGATTGTTGATGTCGATGGCATCCGCATTCTCGCTGTGGAGCGCTTTGATCGCCTGAGAGCGAGTGATGGCCGTTTGCTCCGCATTCCCCAGGAGGATTTCTGCCAGGCGCTCTCGGTGCCGCCGACACGCAAGTATAACAATGACGGCGGACCAGGCATTCGCGAATGTCTCGGTCTCCTGGCTGGCAGCGACTATGCTGAAGAGGACAGGCTGGCCTTCCTGAAGGCCCAGATCGTGTTCTGGCTTATTGGCGCTACTGATGGCCATGCCAAGAATTTCAGCCTCTTTCTGACACCGGGAGGACGCTACCGAATGACGCCGCTCTACGACATCATGTCCTTGCAGCCGAATTATGCGGCGAAGCAGCTCAGGCGGAAGGAATTTCGTCTCTCCATGGCGATTGGGGACAATCGATACTATGCGATGGAAAGCATCCTCCCGTACCACTTCCTTGAGGACGCGAAAGCGGCCGGAATGGCGCAAGATCGGGTCAGGAGTCTCTTTGGCAGTCTTGGCGAAACTATTGAGGGTGCCCTCGAGCGAACCGCCGCAATCATGCCAGACGATTTTCCGAAGCTTCTGGTTGAAGGAATTGGCCATGCGATGCGTAAACGCTCGGCCAAGTTGCTGACTTGAGCGGGAGTATTCACGACCTGGTATATGTCTGCCGGGGAGCTTCCTCGATCCAGTCCTGAACTTCCTGTTCGCGCCAACGAACGGCATCGCCTGGAAGCTTCACCGGGGCAGGAAAGACTTTCGCTCTGACCTTTCTCCACAGTGTTGTCCTGCTGCGATACCCGGTCAGTTCGAGAACCTGTTGCGCTGTAATCAACTTAGCCATTGCGTTTACTCCACTATTGATACTGTTTTTGAGCGAAGACGCTCCTTCAAGATTTCTTTGCTCTTCGAAATCCGCTGTCACTCGCCAGAAAGGTCTCCAGCATCAGCGGCACCAGTGCCGAGGCCGAAACGTCCGTTCCGTACTTCTGCGAATGGATCCGCGCATACGCGTCCAACTCCGACGCAAGCAGGGGATCGACGAGCACCGTCAGTTTCTGCGGCGTCCGGTCCGGCAGCGGCCCGATCTTCAAATTGACGTCACTCATGGCTGTCTACCTCCTTCATAGGGTTTCAGGACAATGTCCTTGTTCACCAGTACGCCGAGCCGCCAGCCGGGCCGGATTGTGATCGAAGGCTGGACGTCCAGATTGCGGC
>JAHJSB010000003.1 GCA_018830285.1 Alphaproteobacteria bacterium | reverse complement strand
TCCGAAACAAGCCCGGTCACTCTGAGCCGGATGTCGTCTGAATAAACCTTACCCATGATCCACCTCCTTAAGGGAGTGAATCACTGTTCTCGTCGAATGGGAATCCTTCGATTCACAGAATCAGCAGGATGCTCTAGCCAGGCGGCCAGCGCGGTTGCAGGCAGAGGATGCTGCGTGGTGAGACGGTCGCGCGGACCGATGGCTGGCGCGGCGGGGCCTTGGGCCGAGGCGCTGGTTTTGGCCGGGGCTCAGGTATTGCGAGATGCCGGGCGAGCCGGACCGCATGCGTGTCAGGATCCGCCATGGCCGCCTCGATGCGGGAGATGCGGTGGAGGAAGGCGACGGTTGTGAGGCCAGGTTTGTCGACGCGTGCGCGCGGGGACCCGCTGCGCGGGCCTGTGGACGGCGTAAGCGGCACGCGATCGGCGACAGGGCGGATATTGAACAGGCCCACACGCAGCGTGGTTTTCCGGAGGAGAGGCGGACGCGTTTCGCGTGTGACGCGCACGGAGGCGACAGGTTTCGGGACGATGCGCGCGACCGTGATGTCGAGCGCCAGGATGTAGAGCGCGCCGCGCAGCATGTCTTCGATGACACAGAGATGGCGCTGGGCCTTCCTGTAGAAGGCACGCGGAACTGCCAGCGGTTCGCGGCCACCGATCCAGTCGATGAACTTGGCAACCATACCGGTCACGCGGGTGAACAGGGTGGGGGCGGACGTGTCTGTCATGCGGCCCATTATGGGGCCGTGCTGCAGGGGGGTGGATAAGTTTCGCCTGTCAGGCAGGTCGTGCAGTTAGAGGAAGGCCTTCATGTCGGCCATGAAGCGGTCGAACTGGTCGTGGTGGAGCCAGTGGCCGGCATTCTCGTAGAGCTTCACTTCGGCATCCTGGAAATGCTTGAGGCGGCCATCCTCGGCCGGGTTGGAGGCCCAACTCTTTTCGCCGTAGAGCAGCAGGGTGGGGCAAGCGATGGCCTGCCACAGGGTCTCGATGTCGGCATAGGGGATGTCATAAGGCGTCATCACGCGGAAGTAATTGTCGAACTTCCAGGAATAGGTGCCATCCTCATTCTGGCTGATGCCGTGGATCGTCAGGTGGCGGGCCTGTTCATCGGTGAGGTAGCTGTTCTCGGTCTTCATGCGCGTATAGGCGTCTTCGAGGGTCGGGTATTTCTTCGAGGTGCGACCGGCGGCGGCGCGCTTGGAGTCGATCCATTCGCGCATCCGTTCGCCCGGTGAGGTGCTGAAGCGCTCCTTCATCATTTTTGGCGATGGGCCAAGGCCTTCGATGGCGACGATCTTGCGGACATTCTCCGGGTAGATGCCGGCATAGCGCAGGGAAATCGCGCCGCCATAGGAATGCGACACGATGGTGACGGGATTGAACTTCTGCTGGTGGATCAGTTGGGCGAGGTCATAGACGCAGGCGCGGACCGAATATTCGCCGTCTTCCGACCAGGCGCTGTCGCCATGCCCGCGCAGGTCGGGCGCGACGACGTGCCAGTCCTTGCTGAGTTCTTCTGCGACCCAGTCCCACGAGCGGCAATGGTCGCGGCCGCCATGGACCAGCACGAGCGGCGGCGCGTCCTGGTTGCCCCAGTCGACATAATGGAGGCGCAGGCGCTGGGAGATGAAGCTGTTCGAGGTCGGTCCGGAGAATTGTGTCATGGCGCTGATTTGCCCGGCTTTGCCCCGTACTGTCCAGAGCGGCGACGGGATTATCCGGAAGGCGCGGTCAATCTTCAAGAACAGCCAGGATCGCCTTGCGGAAGAACCGGGTCAGACCGGCCTGATCGAGATCGGGATGTCGCAGCATGCGAATGGCGAGGCCATCGAACAGGGTGAACAGGACTTCGACACGCCCTTCGGCGTGATCAAGCTGCAGTTTCTCACGCAGCAGGCGGGCGAATTCAGTCCTGACGATGACGTCGTGCCGACGAAGCCGTTCGGCGATATCCGGGTTTCGCTTGGCTTCTGCGACGATTTCCAGGCTGAGCGCAGAGCGGAACGGGTCCGTATTGGTGCGCACACCCTCCTCGGCGCGCGCCACCATTTCATGTTTCAAATTCTCGCATGGGAGGAGATGGAATTCGCGCATCTTGGTTTCATGGGCGCTGGTTTCGCGTTCCACGATGGCTGCGATGATCGCGTCCTTGCTGTCAAAATAGTGATAAATGTGCCCGGCACTCATCCCGGCGCGCTCGGCAATGCGGGCCATTCCGGTGCCATGGAAGCCCTGCTCCACGAAGCAGGCCGTTGCGGCATCAAGGATCTGGATGATCCGCGCCTGGGTGCGCGGTGAGCGTTGATCGACCTGGTTCGTCATATTCATAAAAACTTCTGCTTTAGGCACTTGATTTGTTGCGCTGCAACATTATTTCGAACGTTCATTCTAACTTTACAATCCGCCGCGTACACATAGGCCCGATTGATCAAGGTGACATTAATGCCAAGAATATCAAACAGTTTCAGAGCCTTGATCGCAACCGCGCTGATTGGCGCAGTGGTTGCCTGCGGCGCATCCGAGCCAAGCGCGCCAGCCCAAGCCGCGGTGCAGACGCCTGCTGCGGCACCCGTTGACGTCATGGTCGTGCACAAGACGCGAGTTGAGAGTACACGCGAATTGCCGGGCCGCGCCCGCGCGTTCCGGGAGGCGGAGATTCGCCCCCAGGTCACAGGGCTGATCAAGGCGCGCCTGTTCACGGAAGGCGAACTGGTCAGCCAGGGCCAGGCGCTTTACCAGATTGATGCTTCCGAATATGCCGCCGCCGTGAACAGCGCGAAAGCTGCCGTTCAGCGGGCAGAGGCGACAGCCGAGGCGGCTCGCCAGACGGCAGGCCGGTTCGAGCGTCTTGCCGAGATCAATGCCGTGAGCCGCGAGAACCTCGACCAGGCCATCGCGACCCAGAAGCAGGCCGAGGCCGACGTGGCGATCCAGAAGGCCGCACTCCAGCGCGCCAACATTGACTTGTCGCGCACCAAGGTCACCTCGCCGATTGCGGGCCGGATTGGCCGCTCGAGCGTGACGCCGGGGGCGCTGGTGACCGAGAACCAGGCCACGCCGCTGGCGATGGTGCTGCAACTGGACCCCATCTACCTGGACCTGACGGCGGGCAGTTCGAAGATACTCGGCTGGAAGCGCGACATATCCGAAGGCCGGATCAAGTCTTCCGATGGCGAGAGCGTGGCTGTGACCATCGCACTCGAGGATGGCAGCACCTATTCCGAGCCGGGCCAACTGGCATTCAGCGAAGTCAGCGTCGACGAAAGCGCCGGGTCAGTGATCATTCGCGCGGTGGTGCCCAATCCGGACGGATACCTGTTGCCGGGCATGTATGTGAACGCCAGTTTCAGTGCCGGGACGTATGACAATGTCTTCCTGGTGCCGCAGGGCGCCGTGACGCGCACGGTCAAGGGCGATCCCACCGTGATGGTGGTCGGTGACGACGGCACGGCCGAAGTGCGCAACCTGACGATTATCGAAGCCAGCGGCAATGACTGGATCGTGTCGGGCGGTCTCGAAGACGGTGACAAGCTGATCATTGGCGGCCTGCAGAAGGTGCGCCCCGGCGTGCCCGTGGCGCAGGTGCCTCCGATGACGGCATCGGTCCGGCCGACGGATGCAGCGGCAACCGTCGTCACGCAATAATTCAACCGAGTTGAACTCCCATGGCTAATTTCTTTATCGACCGGCCCATCTTTGCGTGGGTGCTGGCGATCATCGTCATGATCGCCGGTGGCATCGCGCTGCGCACCCTGCCGGTCGCCCAGTATCCCGACATTGCGCCGACGACGGTGTCGATCAATGCGGTCTATCCCGGTGCGTCCGCCAAAGCCGTGGAAGATACCGTTACGCAGGTGATCGAGCAGCAGATGACGGGGCTGGACGGCCTCGACTATATTTCGTCCTCGTCCAGCTCGCAGGGCGTCGCGTCAGTCACGCTGACCTTCCAGACGGGCACGGATCCTGACACCGCGCAGGTCCAGGTGCAGAACAAGCTGGCGCTTGCGACCCCGCTCTTGCCTGAGCAGGTACAGCGCCAGGGCGTGACCGTGAGCAAGGCATCGGGGGGCTTCCTGATGGTGACGGCGCTGATTTCGCCGAACGGGACGTACGACCAGACGGACCTCGGCGACTATGCGCGCTCGAACGTGACCGACGTGCTGAGCCGGGTTGATGGCGTCGGCAGCGTGCGGTTGTTCGGTTCGCCCTATGCAATGCGTATCTGGCTCGATCCGAGCAAGCTGAACCAGTACAACCTGATGCCGAGCGATGTGATCGCGGCGATCCGCGCCCAGAACGCGCAGGTCTCGACAGGCGCGCTTGGCGGCAGCCCGGCGGTGGCAGGCCAGGAAATTACCGCAACGATTTCACTGCAGACACTGCTCTCGACTCCCGACCAGTTCCGCGACCTGCTGATCCTGACGACCGGTGATGGCGCCTCCGTTCGCCTCAGCGATGTTGCAAGGGTCGAGATGGGGGCGGAGAACTATTCGACGGTTGCCAAGTTTAATGGACAGCCGGCGGCCGGCATGGGGGTATCGCTGGCATCAGGCGCGAATGCCTTGCAGACGGCCGAAGGCGTGCGCTCTGCGATGGACACGCTGGCGAAACAGTTTCCGGACGATATCGGCGTAGTCTATCCGTATGACACGACGCCGTTCATCAGCACGTCCATCCATGAGGTCCAGAAGACGCTGTTTGAGGCGGTGATCCTGGTGTTCCTCGTGATCCTCGTCTTCCTGCAGAGCCTGCGGGCAAGTTTCATTCCGATGATTGCGGTGCCGGTGGTTTTGCTGGGGACATTCGCGGTCCTGCTGATGTTCGGCTATTCGATTAACACGCTGACCATGTTCGCCATGGTGCTGGCGATCGGCCTGCTGGTTGATGACGCGATCGTAGTGGTGGAGAATGTCGAGCGGGTGATGGCCGAAGAAGGCCTGTCGCCGCGCGATGCGACGCGCAAGTCGATGAAGCAGATTACCGGCGCGCTTGTGGGTATCGCTGTCGTGCTGTCGGCCGTGTTCATTCCGATGGCATTCTTCCCGGGATCGGCGGGGGTGATCTATCGCCAGTTCTCGATCACGATTGTTACCGCCATGACCCTGTCGGTGTTGGTCGCGCTCATCCTGTCGCCCGCCCTGTGTGCGACCCTTTTGAAAGCGAACGGACATGCCGCGTCCGAAAAGAAAAACCTGGCGGCTCGCGGCGGCGCCCTGTTCGAAAGCGGGTTTTCGCGCCTGCGTGAGGGTTATGCGGCAATTGTGGCGCGTGTGCTGCGCCGTGTCTGGCTCTTCGTGGGTGTGTTCGCCGTGATGCTTGTCCTGCTCGGACTGGGCTTCCGCAGCCTGCCGACGTCATTCCTCCCGAACGAAGACCAGGGCGCGGTGATGACGATTGTCCAGCTGCCGACAGGTGCGACGCTGGCGCGGACAACAGAGGTCATGGATGCCGTATCGCTGCACTATCGTGAGACCGAAACCGAGAACGTGCAGGGCGTCATGGCGATTGCCGGATTTGGCTTTGCCGGGCAGGGCCAGAATGTCGGCCTGTCCTTCACGCCGCTGAAGAACTGGTCGGAGCGGACACGCAAGGACCAGTCTTCGGCGGCGATTGCCGGGCGGGCGTCGGGTGCTTTCAGCCAACGTACCGATGCGATGATCTTCGCCGTTATCCCGCCACCGATCCGCGAACTGGGCAATGCCAGCGGTTTTGACCTCTACCTGAAGGATACGGGCGGCATCGGCCATGATGCGCTGGTCAAGGCGCGCAACCAATTGCTTGGTATGGCCGCGCAGGAGCCCGGCCTGACGGGTGTGCGTCCGAACGGGCAGGAAGACAGCCCGCAATTCAAGCTGCATCTCGACTACCAGAAGGCGCAGGCGCTGGGCATCAACCTGGCCGACGCGACGAGCCTGTTGTCGGTCGGCCTGGGCGGCACCTATGTAAATGACTTTATCGACCGTGGACGCATCAAGCGTGTTTACGTGCAGGGCGACGCCCCGTTCCGGATGCAGCCAGATGATATCGGTGACTGGCGCGTGCGCAACGGTACAGGCGACATGACGCCGGTGTCGGAGATCGTGTCGTCCGATTGGGCCTATGGCGCGTCGCTGCTGCAACGCTACAATGGCTCGCCGGCGCTGAATATCCAGGGCCAGCCGGCCCCGGGTGAAAGTTCGGGCGTGGCGATGGACAAGATGGAAGAACTGGTGTCCCGCCTGCCGGCTGGCACGAGCCTCGAATGGACCGGTATCAGTGCGCAGGAGCGCAGTTCCGGTAACCAGAGCACCTTGCTGTACCTGTTGTCCGGCCTGTTCGTTTTCCTTTGCCTCGCGGCGCTTTACGAAAGCTGGACGGTGCCGATATCCGTGTTGCTGGTTGCGCCGGTGGGTATGCTCGGCGCGGTTATTGGTGCGCATCTGGGCGGGTATGACAACGACGTCTTCTTCCAGGTTGGTCTTTTGACCACAGTTGGCCTGGCATCCAAGAATGCCATCCTGATTGTCGAGTTCGCTCGCGCGCTAGAGGCAGAGGGCAAGGAGCTGATCGAAGCGACGATGGAATCGGTGCGGCTGCGGTTCCGTCCGATCCTGATGACGTCGCTGGCCTTCGGGCTGGGTATTACGCCGCTTGTGTTCAGTTCGGGTGCAGGGGCCGCGTCTCGCGCCGCGCTGGGCACAACGGTCCTGAGCGGGATGATTGCCGTGACGGTGATCGGCCTGTTTGCTGCGCCGCTTTTCTATGTCGTCGTCCGGAAACTGACGACCCGTACGCCCAGGGCGTGCCCTCAAGTTGATGGACCTGTATGATGACCTACACGCTTCGCCTTGCCCCGCTGATGCTGTCTGTCGCCCTGGCGGGATGTGTCAATCTCGCGCCGGACTATGACCGCGTGGCGGCCCCCGTGCCGGACGCGTTGCCGGTTTCGGATGCCGATACGGGTGCTGGCGATGTGCGCGGCTGGCAGGACCTTGTCGAATCCGACGCGCTGGAAAGCCTGATCCAGCTGGCACTTGAGAACAACCGGGACCTGCGATCGGCAACCGCGCGGGTCGCGATTGCCGAAGCGCAGTACGGGATCACGCGGGCCGCGCGCCTGCCGACCCTGTCAGCCACGGGATCGGTAACTGAAACGGGCACACTTGATGGCGATAATGCGTCCGCCTTCCTGACTGACAGCGCGCAGGCGCAATTGGGTGTGACGGCCTATGAACTGGACTTGTTCGGTCGTGTCGCGAGCCTGAATGAGGCCGCGCTGCAGACCTATCTGTCGACCGTTGAAGGCGCGCGCAGCGTGAAGATTTCGCTGATCTCGTCAGTGGCGCAATCATGGCTGACCCTCGCCGCCGACCAGGAACGTTTGCGACTGGCGCAGGAAACTGTGGAGAGCCAGGGCAAGTCCCTCAGCCTCACGCGGGAATTGTTCGATTCCGGTGTCGTGACCGAGATTGATGTGCGCCGGGCCTCGGCCAGTGTCGAGACGGCGAAGGCGCAAGTGGCGCAGTTTACCGGACTCGTGCGGCAGGATACGAATGCGCTGCGACTGGTTGTCGGGGCGAACCTGCCGCCGAATGTTGCGGAGCATGCGGTGTTGAGTCCGTCGCCAATCAAGGACCGGTTGGCCGTGGATGCGCCGTCGGACATCCTGCTCAATCGTCCTGATGTGTTGGCAGCGGAACGGAAGCTGCGCGCCGCGAATGCGAATATAGGTGCAGCACGCGCCGCCTATTTCCCGACAATCTCGCTGACCGGCAGCGCCGGGTATAGCAGCACAGGGCTGGATGACCTGTTCGATGGCAGCGGCGCGTGGAGCGTTGGACCGCAAATATCTTTGCCGATTTTCGATGGCGGCAGCCGCAAGGCGAATCTTGGCGTGTCCAGGGCCAGCCGCGACCTGGCGCTGGCGCAGTATGAGCAATCGATCCAGACGGGCTTCCGCGAGACCGCCGATGCGCTGGCAATCGCGCAGACGGTTGACGACCGGATCGACGCGCTGCGCCGCCTCGTCGATGACACGTCGGTGACGCTGAACCTGTCGAAGGAACGGTTCCGCGTCGGGATCGACGATTATTTCTCCGTGCTGGATGCCCAGCGGGCCGACTACCAGTCGCGCCAGAACCTGATCGGTGCCGAACTGGACCGGGCCCTGAATGTCGTGGCGCTGTTCCGGGCACTTGGCGGCGGTCCCGTTGTGACGGTGACTGCGGACTAGAGCTCTAGTCGAGCCGGGCCGCCCGTTCGGCGTCGGACCGGTAGTTCCGGCTGGACATCAACAGGCAGAGAATGCTGAGCGCGTTGAAAATGAGGATGAGCTCGAGCGCCCGCGCCAGCGGGTGAGCCTCGCCCTGCACGGTGAAATAGTCGCTCAGGCTGCCGGCGATCCACGGACCGCAGCCGATGCCGATCAGCGTCAGGCAGAACAGCATGAAGGCCGATGCGAAGGATCGCATGCGCAGCTGCACCAGTTCCTGCGAGGCGGTGTAGGCGATGCTGGCATAGATGAGGCCGACAAAGCTGGGCACCACGTTCCACGCATAGGCGAGACCGACCGTGGGCGCGCGCAGGAACATCCAGGCGAAGGGCAGGGCGATGGCTGCGCAGAGAGCGATGATTAGCGGGCGCCAGCGCAGGTCTTTTTTCGACAGGCGGTCACAGACCAGCCCGATGACAACCGCACCGATGCTGCCGACGCCGCCGATGAGGAGGCCAAGCGGCCACGAGACCTGGCCGGGGCTGAGGCCGTAGGTGCGCTGGAGGTGGCTGGACGTGAAGACGAGGAAGGCATTGGCCGAGATACAGATCAGCAGGCAGCCGGCGAGCAGCCACAGATACGAGGTCTGGCCCATGATGAAGCGGAGTGTTTCCTTCAGCGATGGCGCAGGACGATCATCCTGACGCGCTTCAGAATGGCCGCGCACGGGTTCGCGAATGGTGAATCGGACCAGCAGGGCCAGCAACAGGCCGGGGACGCCGGCGACGAAGAAGGCCATTCGCCAGCCATAGGCCTCATAGACAAGGCCGCCGAGGGCGAAGCCGAGCATGACACCGAGGCCGATGCCGGTCGTGTAGACGCCGAGGGCCGTGGCGCGTTCCTGCGGGGGGTAAAGATCTGCGATCATGCTGGTGGCGGGCGGCGTGCCGCCGGCTTCGCCGACACCGACACCCATGCGGGCGACGAGGAGCTGCCAATAGGATTGCGACAGGCCCGAGAGGGCGGTCATGCCCGACCAGATGGTGAGGGCGAGCGCTATGATGTTGCGACGGTTGCCTCGGTCGGCCCACATGGCGACGGGAATGCCCAATGTTGCGTAGAACGCCGCGAAGGCGATGCCGGTGAGCATGCCGAGCTGGCTGTCCTTCAGGCCGAGTTCGGTCTTGATCGGTTCGAGCAGAATGACGAGAATCTGCCGGTCGACATGGTTGAACGTGTAGACGAGCGTCAGCACCATGAGGACCCAGAGACGGCCGGAATTGGCGTGCCGCGTGGGCAGGGACAGATCGGAGTTCATCAGCAGGGACCTATTTTCTGGCGAGCCGCATTCAGGCTGGCGGGGCGCAAAATCATGTCGCGGGGTGAACGGATGACTTCGGCATATGCAGCATTCCACTCCCCGTGGCACGTCCAGAGTGAGGTTGGTCCCCACTTCAACAAGTGTTGAAATATGGCCTGCTTTTGCATGAGGGGCAAGACAAATGCGTCCCGCGGGTTAGTATCAGTGAATTCCTGCGACCGAACCCGAAGAGAAACGATCCATGTCCCTAGCAATGCCCGATGACGGGAAACCCGTCCGCCGGACGGCGATCCTGGATGCCGCCGAGGCGCAATTCGCCCAGCATGGGTATGATGGCGTCAACCTGCGGGCGATCGCCCGTGATGCCGGTGTGGATGTCGCGCTGGCGAATTACCATTTCGGGAAAAAGCGCGACCTGTTCGACGCGGTGCTGATGCGCCGGGCCGAAGTGCTGAACGCCTGGCGCCTCAAGGCGCTGGAGGACGCGCTGTCGGAAGCCAGGCCAAACCCGCCGAGCGTCGAGGCGATTGTCAGGGCGTACCTGCGACCGCTGCTGACCGGATCGCACGTCACCGAGCCCGGCTGGAAGCATTATTACGCGCTGATTGCCTATGTGAACAACTCGCCCGACTGGGGCGGCAAGCTGATGACCCAATTCTTCGATCCGCTGATCATCCAGTTCATCGACGCGCTGCGGCTAAGCCTGGGTGATGTGGACGAGAAGGCGTTGTACTGGTCGTACCATTGTTTTTCCGGGGCCCTGACGCTGACCTTTGCCGAGACCGGTCGTATTGACCTGTTGTCGAAGGGCCTGTGCCACTCCGATGACCTGGCCGGCGCCTATGAACATGTCGTGCGGTTCATTACGGCCGGGTTCGAGTCGATCAGGCCGACCTGAGCCGGAAACGAAAACGGCGGCATGTTGCCATGCCGCCGTCGTTTCCGGGAGGAAAGTTCAAGTCCTAGTATTTGAAGTCGACACCGAACGTGACGGTGCGCGGATCGCCGTAGAAGCCGGTCAGCGTGCCTTCGAGACCCAGTGTTGGCGTGAATGTGCCGTTCGGGTTGATGTTCACGAAATTATAGCCCGCTACAACGTAGCGCTCGTCGGTGAGGTTCTTGCCGTTGAGGCTGAAGCCCCAGCGTCCGCCCTCGGTTTCCCAGCGCATGCCGACGTCCCAAAGGGTGAAGGCGGGCTGGTCAAGGAATGGGTTGGGCGATTCGAACTGGCTGGAGTCGCCACGATAGGAGACCAGCGTGTTCATGAGCAGGCGACCGTTATTATCGAGGATCGTGAGCGGCGTGTCATAGGAAAGACGCGTGCTTGCAGTCCAGTCCGGTGTGTTCTGGATGACGCGGTCATTGGCAACGTCATTGCCGAACGCATCAATGTACTCGTCATATTGTGCGTCGACATAGCCGACCGACCAGCCAAGATTGAACAGGTCGGACTCGTTGAACACCTGTTCGGCGAGTGTTGCGTTGCCTTCGAATTCAACACCCCAGATCGTTGCGGCACCGGCATTCGTCGTTACGCCGGTAAATGTGTCGTTGACGCCGTCATTGTCCGTATCGATACCGACCGAGCCGGGAACCTGCACATCCTTGTAGTCGGAATAGAAGGCTGCGACGCTGTAATTGAGGTCGCCACCATACTGGCTGCCCTTGTAGCCGACTTCGTAGCTGTCGACTTCTTCCGGGTCGAACTGCATGAAATCATAGATTTCGGCATCCGAGACCGTTCCGCTGAGGTCGAGGTCCGGCGCCGCCGAAGTCTGGCCACGCGGATCGAAGGAACCGCCTTTGAAGCCCTGCGAATAGGTCGCGTAGAGGTTGCTGTCGTCGGTGACTTTATAGCTCACGGAAACGCGTGGGCTGAAATCGTCGAACGTGGCATCGCCGTTGAAGTCAGACGTCGTGGCGATGAGCGTCGGCGAGCCACCGAAGAACTCGGAGAAACCACCGACATAGGTGCGGCGCAGGACTGTCGACGTGCGTTCGTCTTCGGTGTAGCGCGCGCCGAGCGCGATGCTGAAGCGATCCGTCAGGTCGAAGGTGAAGTCGCCGAATATCGACCATGTCTTGGTGCCGACATCGCCGAAGGTTTGGGCATTGAGGCCCGTTGTATTGGTGTTGCCATTGATCAGATTCAGGAGTGCGCCGGTTTCAAAGAGGGCCACGTCGAAGACGGTCGAGGCGTTGGCGTCGAGATAGTAGAGGCCGACGATGCCGTTGAGGCGGTCGCCGGAATACAGGACCTGGAATTCTTCGGAGAGCTGGTCGTTCGCATAGATCGCCGGAACGTCGAGATCTGCTTCAGGCAGGCTGTCAAAGTCGATCGGCGACGTGCTCTCGTCTTCGCGATAGGCGAGGATGTTCTTGAGCGTGATCGTGTCGGACAAGGCGTATTCGGCGACGATCGAGCCGCCATAGGCTTCCGATTCCTGCTTCACGACATTCAGGCCGGCCCGCGTGTCATATTCGTCCTCGAGGACGGGATACGTGAAGGGTGCGAACTGGTCAGGGATCAGGCGGTGGCCCTGGCGGGCGTTGGAATCGTCCTTGGTGTAGTCGCCGGAAATGCGGATCTGGAAGTCGGGATTGACGTCCCATTCAGCCGACAGCCGGGAGGACGCGACATCCTTGTTGTAATTGTCCTGGCCGGTGATGATGTTCTTGCCGAAGCCGTCGCGATAGAGAGCTGCGACGGCACCGCCGACGCGGAACGTATCGGACAGGGGCGTGCTGGCCGAGACGACGACTTCTTTCTGGCCGTAGGTGCCGACAGCGGCGCGAACATTGAGGGCCGGCTCGTTGGCGAGCGACCGGGTGACGTATTTGACGGCGCCACCGATCGTGTTGCGACCGTAGAGCGTACCCTGCGGGCCACGCAGGACTTCGATCCGCTCGACGTCGAACACGTCAAGGACGGCGCTTTGCGGGCGGTTGAGATAGACGTCGTCGACATAGATGCCGACACCGGCTTCGAAACCGGCAACCGGGTCCTGCTGGCCGACACCGCGGATGAAGGCGGTGAGCGTTGAGTTGGTGCCGCGCGACACTTCGAGCGTGACGTTCGGGGAGATTTTCGCGACTTCGGTGATGTCTGCGACGCCGAGTTCGGCGAGCAGGTCGCCATCAAAGGCGGAGACCGACAGTGGCACGTCGATCAGGTTCTGTTCGCGGCGCTGGGCGGTGACAACGACCGGGCCGAATCGGCGCTCGGTCTGCGCACCGGCGTCATCGTCGGCCTGGGCGAAAGCAGGCGCGAGCGGTGTCAGCGCGCTGGCTGCCAGAGCGATCAACGCGACGCGAGATGTGAGCTTGTTCATTGGCGGTCCTCCTCGGAGCCGAATGCGGAATGCTTCGACTCTCAAATTCAACATTTGTTGAAAAACGCCTTAAAGCCGCCCCTTTGTCAATTGCCTTCTATGCTGTGCGAGTTTTTAACCGGGGAGCCGTGACTTTATCGCCACGCCGGGGCTGGCATTCCAACGCGTGCTCGCCTGTCGCCCTGTGCCTGATCTCGTGAAAGAGACCGGACGGAGCTCTCTCCGGTTGCGGGTATTGCAGGTGATCGGTGCGTGGGGCCGCGAATCGCCAACGGAATTGGCCCGGGGCAGCGAACCTGTCCCGGGGCGCCTTGCCGGCTTGGTGCAGGCCGATGGCCCGGACGCCGCGCCCATTCGTGAGACTGGCAACCTGTCGGGGGCGTGGACGCGAAGCGCCACGCCTGAGGGGCCGTTTAGCGTTCGACCTGTTCCATCTCGTCTTCGGCGGGGCTGTCCCACGGCAGGTGGCGCTCGTCGAGCTCGACCAGGTTGTCACGCGAAATGATGGTGGCACGGGTGTGGTATCCAAGCAGCTTGGTCGTCGGTTCGTCCAGGTTGCGGGCAAGCAGCATGGTTTCTTCGGACGAGAAGTTCGACAGGCCGCGGGCGCGTTCGACACCGGCTTCATCATAGACGTGGATGACGTCACTGCGGACATAGGGGCCGTGGATGGAGATGACGTCCGCGCGTTCGACACCGCGTTTGCCGGTTTCCATCAATTCGGCCGCTTCCTGGCTGATCACGATGCTGCCAGCCATCTGGAGCCGGTCCGTGAGCCACGCAGCCCATGCGGAGGCTGGTTCCGTATTGGCGATACATTTCGTGTGCGGGCGTTCGCCCTTGAGCACTGACGAGACCGGATTGTCAGCTTCACCATTGGCAATGAGTGTCGTGCAGCCGGCATGCTGTGCCATGTTGGCGGCCTGCATCTTGGTGAGCATGCCACCGCTGCCGAGCGCACTCGTGCCTTCGGTAACGGACAGGTATTCCGAGACGTCGTGCAGTTCTTCGACCAGCTTGGCGCCGGGTTCGGACGGGTCCTTGTCGTAAAGGCCATCAACGCTGGTCAGGATGATCAGGTGCGATGCCTGGATCATCTGGGCGATACGCGCCGCAAGGCGGTCATTGTCGCCGACGCGGATCTCTTCGGTCGTGATCGTGTCGTTCTCGTTGACGATGGGCATGACATTGCCATTGAGCAGGCGGTGAACCGTGTTCTTCGTATTGAGGAACCGGCGGCGCTCTTCCAGGTCGCCGCGTGTCACCAATACCTGGGCGATATCGAAATTGAACTCGAGGGCGACCTGCTTGTAGGCGCTGAGAAGGATGGGCATGCCGCAGGCCGCGGCTGCCTGCTTGTCGCGAAGGCCGGCATTCTCAGGCTTGACGTTGAGCGTGTTCAGACCGAGCGCAACAGCGCCGGACGAGGTCAGCACGACTTCGTAGCCGTCTGCACGCAGCAGCGCGATATCTTCCAGCAGCCGCTGAATGAACGCCCAGCGCGGGGTGAGCAGGTCAGGATTGGCCAGAAGGCTAGATCCGACTTTCACGACGATCCGTTTTGTCTGAGGCAATTTTCAACTCCGTAAGTCTGAGCGCACGAACTAGGTGTGTTTTGAAGAGGAAACAACTCGCTGGCGGATAAAACGACTGTGGTTTGTAACCTGACTGGCCATGTTAACCGAATTATTGGCAATGAAAGCAAAGTGCTGGAGGCTTGCCTTGAAAAATTTGAAAAAAGTCTAACATGGACCGCATGTGATAAAAATTTGAACTCGAAGCGAAACCGACTAGGAAGGCCGCAAAGGGGATCGCACGGATTCCGTTCACTCAGATGCTACAGGAACAGAAAGTCACAATGAAGGCACTTTTGGTTGGATGTGGAAAAATGGGCGGCGCCTTGCTGCAACAATGGTCCCGGTCTGCGGATTGGGACTTCACTGTCGTGGATCCGTTCGCCGAAACCGTGCCCGAAGGTGTCACCCTGCTGCAAGCCCGAGAGGACATTCCGGACACCACGTTCGACCTGCTGATCGTCGCGGTCAAGCCGCAGATGATTGACGAAGTCATGCCGGCCTACCGGGCCAGTCTTGCACCGTCGGGCGTTGTCGCCTCGATCGCGGCAGGGTGTTCGGTTGATCGCCTGAAGAAAGCGACCGGTGCGGGCGCAGTGATCCGGATCATGCCGAACCTGCCGGCCCTGATCGCGCAGGGCGTGAGCGGCCTCTATGCGAGCCCGGAATGTACAGCCGACCAGAAGGCCGCCGTGGAAGCCCTGATGCAGCGGGCGGGCACGACCGTCTGGGTCGATGATGAAGATGCGCTCGATCGCGTGACAGCCGTGGCCGGCAGCGGTCCTGGCTATGTCTTCGAGATCGCGCGGACCTATATCGCCGCGGCTGAAGCCCTGGGCTTCACCAACAGCCAGGCGCGCGCGCTTGTGCTGGGCACGATGGCCGGCGCGGTCGAGATGGCGCGGCAATCTGACGAAACCGTCGAGACGCTGCGCGATTCGGTGACCAGCAAGAATGGCACGACACAAGCGGGCCTCGAAGCCCTCAACGCGGACGGCACGCTGACCGAACTGATGGTGCGTACAACCCAGGCCGCCTATGACCGGGCCGTGGAACTGCGTTAGGCGTTTCCGGCGGTTTCTGGCATCAGTGCCGGCACTGATGCCCCGACTGACAGACGACGGAGAAGAAAACCATATGAATACAGCAGCCCTGATTTCGCTTGGCGCCTATTTTGTCCTGATGATGCTGATCGGGCTCTACGCCTATCGCACGTCCACAAGTGACGTTTCCGAATACATGCTTGGCGGTCGCCACTTGCATCCGGCGGTCGGCGCACTGTCTGCGGGCGCTTCCGACATGAGCGGCTGGATGCTGATGGGCCTGCCGGGCGCGATTTACGTCTCCGGGTTCGGTGCGGCGTGGATCGCCGTCGGTTTGGTCATCGGGGCCTATTTGAACTACCGCCTCGTCGCGCCGCGGCTGCGCGTCTATACAGAAATGGCAAACGACTCGATCACGATCCCGGAATTCTTCGAGAACCGCTTCATGGACACGTCACGTGCCCTGCGCGTGCTGTCGTCAGTCGTCATCGTCGTCTTCTTCACGCTGTACACGTCCGCAGGTGTTGTTGCCGGCGGCAAACTGTTCGAAGCCTCGTTTGGCCTAGACTATTCGACAGGCCTGTTTCTGACGGCGGGTGTCGTTGTGGCTTATACCATGTTTGGCGGGTTCCTTGCGGTCAGCCTCACGGACTTCGTTCAGGGCTGCATCATGTTTATCGCGCTGATCCTGGTGCCCATTGTCACGCTGTCCCAGCTGGGCGGCATAGGCGAGACGGCGGAAGCGGTGCGGAGCGTGGATCCGAGCCTGCTTGACTGGATGCGTGGTGCGACCGTGTTCGGCATCATATCCAGCCTGTCATGGGGGCTCGGCTATTTCGGCCAGCCGCACATCATCGTGCGATTCATGGCGATCCGGTCGCTGAAATCCATTGCGACCGCGCGCTATATCGGCATGGCCTGGATGATCATCACCGTGATCGGCGCCGTGGCGACCGGTATTGTCGGCCTGGCCTTCGTGACCAAGACCGATGCCGTCCTGGCGGATCCTGAAACCGTGTTCATCCTGCTGTCGCAGGTCCTGTTCCATCCGCTGATCTCGGGCTTCCTGCTGGCGGCGATCCTGGCGGCCATCATGAGCACGATTTCATCGCAATTGCTGGTGTCATCGAGTTCGCTGACCGAAGATTTCTACAAGGCATTCCTGCGCAAGGATGCGAGCCAGAAGGAACTGGTCATGGTCGGGCGCCTGTCGGTCCTGGCCGTTTCGCTGGTGGCAATTGCGCTTGCCTTTGACCGTTCGAGCAACATCCTGTCGCTGGTCAGCAATGCCTGGGCCGGCTTTGGCGCCGCCTTCGGCCCAATTGTCATCCTCAGCCTGTTCTGGCGCGGTGTGACCCGAGATGGCGCGCTGGCCGGGATGGTCGTCGGTGCCGTAACGGTCCTGTTCTGGCTTTACGCGCCGATCACGATTGACGGGCAATCCCTGTCCTCCGTGCTCTACGAGATCGTGCCCGGATTTGCCCTCAGCTTCGTCACCACGCTGGTGGTCAGCATGGTGGGGCGTCCTGCCCAGCCGCAGATGCAGGCGCAATTCGACGAAGTGATGGACGCCATGTCTGCCGAGAAGCAGCCGCTTCTCTAGCCACGTCCCGTATCAGGTGGTGCCCGTCGCGTAGTCCAGCGCGCGGGCATCGTACTGGTCGATCACCGCATCAAGGTCGCCCGGCGAATTCAGCAGGGCGAGCTTTTCCTTCGGTTCAAGCGCCATGATGTATTCCCCAATCGTCGAGACGCGGTTCGCACGCGCCAGGGCCAAGGCCAGGGGCGTATGAACTTCGCTATGGGCGAGGGGCCAATGGGTGTCGACGATATGCGTCCGACGGTTCCGCAGATTGCGGTCTGAGAACAGGCTGGCCAGGCTCGGTGCCGACAGGTCCTGGTAGGCGGGACGGCTGGCCACAGAGTCGAGATAGGACTGCGGTGGATCGCGTTCTTCCGGGCTTTCGAGCAGGTTCATCCGCAGCGCGAAATCACCGCTCTTGGTGCGCCCGGTCCAGTAGGACAGGGTGGCGGCCAGCAGCATGCCGATGGTCGCCGGCGCGAGCCAGGCGGCGAAGATCGGCGAGATGGCAAAGGCCGACACCGTGAGCACGACGCCCAGCCCGATGGCCGGGGCATGGTGGCGGAACGTGTCGGACAGGGTGTATTCGTTCGATTCGCGGGCCTGGGGGTTCCAGCCGCCATCGCGGCCTGTGAACACGCGGTACACGGCGGTCGTCTGTTCGACCATCATCACAGGTGCAAGCAGGACCGAGAGCAGCGTTTCGGCAATGACGCCCATGACTGTCTTGGCCGGGCCGACGGTGCGACGCCAGCGCGGCGAAGCGAGGCCATAGATGAGCCCGTAGAGCTTGGGGGCGAACAGGATCGCCATGGTCGCTGTGAAGAGCTGCAGCGAGCGCTCGGAGTCGATGACTGGCCATGACGGGAACAGGGCCGCCGTCTCGCCGAAATAGGCTGGCGTCAGGAACATGTTCTGCAGCGACAGCAGCATGCCGATCGTGATGAAGAGCAGCCAGAGCGGCGAGGCGAGATAGGAAAAGATCCCGATGATGAGGTGCATGCGGCTGGTGAAGGTAAGGCCGCGTGTCTTAAGCAGGACCGCCATGTGCTGCATGTTGCCCTGGCACCAGCGGCGGTCGCGGATGGAGAGGTCGATAATCGAGGGTGGGCCCTGTTCATAGGAGCCGCCCAGTTCTGGCGCGATCTGCACGTTCCAGCCGGCGCGGCGCAGGAGCGCGGCTTCGACGAAGTCATGGCTGAGGATGGAACCGCCGAACGGGGCCCGGCCCGGGATTTCCGGGAGCCCCGCCGCATTGGCGAGGGCCGAGATGCGCAGGATGGCATTGTGGCCCCAAAAATTGCCTTCATTCTGCGCCCACCAGGCCAGGCCGCTGCCGAGGACAGGGCCATAGAGTGCGGCGGCGAACTGCTGGGTGCGGGCGAACAGGGTGCGTCCGCCGACAAGCTGGGGAATGGTCTGGATCAGGCCGGTCGCCGGTGAGGCGTCCATCCGGCGCGCGAGCTCGATGAGTGTGTCCCGGTCCATGAAACTGTCCGCATCGAACACGATCATATAGTCGTAGCGGCCGCCCCAGCGGGTGATGAAGTCGCGAATGTTTCCTGACTTGCGGTGCAGGTTCATCGTGCGGCGGCGATAGTGGACCATCGAGCCGGTAGCAACGCGCGACCGCAAGCGTTCAAAAGCGGCTTCTTCCTGAAGCGCGATGTCGGGATCGTTGGTATCGCTGAGAATGAAGCATTCGAAGCGGCCGGGTGCGTTCGCCAGCGACTCGGCAGTCGCCTCGACGGTGGCGAAGACGCGCTCGACATTCTCATTGTAGATCGGGAATACGACGACCGTGCGACCGGCGATCATTTGTGTGGCGTTCGATGTGGTCGATTTGGGCGCGGGAAACAGGCCAGCCAGTGCGGCGAGGAAGCCGATCGTGCTGCTGACGAAGGCATAGGCAATCCAGCTGATGTTCAGGCTGAAGACCGCGAGGAGCACTTTTTCAAGCACAGTCACGCCGGACACGTTCAGCACGTTATACATTTCGATGGTCGCCAAGGCGGCGAGGACGAGGGCGAGCGAGAATACGATGACCTTGCGCCACATCCGCGATTTCGGCGCGCGATGGTTTACGGTCGGGCCCGTCTTGAAGGCCTGGTCGGGCATCGCGATGGGGTATTCTGCAGGGCGGGCGCGAAAAGTGATCATTGCGATCTCCAGCGATAGAGCCAGGTTTCAGAGACAGGGCGGTCGGCCTTGGTCATCAAGGCGCGCAGTTCGCTCAGGCTTGCGTCTTTGGCGTCGAGTTCAAAGCTGAGTCGGACGCCGCCCGTTTTCGGGTTCGGCCGGACAACGGGTGATATAATAGTGCCGGAGGACGTCGACACCCGGGGAACTGCATCTCGCAGCAATTCGTCATTGTCGGAGTCGAAGTCGATAATGAACATCGGCCGCTTGGTGGCAGGCGATATGCCCACTTTCGTCGCCGCGATCCTGGCGACGGGGGCGACGACCGGCTGTGGCAGGCTCCAGATCATCTGGTAGGACAGACGGACCGGCTTGCCGGCGTCCCATGCCTCTGCAGGGCGCCACGAGACGACGATATTGTCATTGTATTCATTGGTTGTCGGGATTTCGACAAGGGTCAGGTTGCCGGGGCCCCAGCCGTCCTTCGGGGAAATCCAGACATTGGGGCGGCGCTCGTAAGCTGCTTCAAGGTCGTCGTAGTCCTCGAAGTCGCGATTGCGCTGGATCAGGCCGAAACCCAGCGGGGGCTGCGTGGCGAAACTGGAGATTTCAAGCTGGCTTGGATTGGCTAGCGGGCGCCAGACCCATTCGCCGTTGTGAAGCTCGATCATCAGGCCTTCGGAATCGTGCACGGCAACGCGATAGTCGCGGTTGCCGCGATCGAGACTGTGCGGGGAGAAATAATACATTGAGGTGATCGGCGCGATGCCGACTTCTGTGAGCTTGCGACGCGGAAAGAATACCGCTTCCACATCAATCATGGTCGAGGTGCCGGGCGCGATGTCGAAGCGGAAAGCGCCCGTCGTGCTGACGCCGTTGAGCAAGGCGTACACGGTGAGCGACTTGGCGCCGGGCGCTGGCTTGACCAGCCAGAATTCACGGAAGGACGGAAACTCTTCTCCGGCCGGCGAGGCCGTCGAGATCGCCATGCCCCGGGCCGAGGCGCCATAGACCGTGCCGGCGCTCAGCGCGCGAAAGAAGCTGGCGCCCTTGAAGCTGATCAGGTCATCAAATTTTCCGGAAGAATTCAGGGGCGTGGTGACGTGAAAGCCCGCAAAACCGATCGATTTCTTGTCCGCGTCCGACAAGGGCAGGTCGAAGAAGGCGAAATCCTCTTCGACGTAGGGGCGTGGCATCGCGACACCGTTTTCGACGATGTTGAGCTTGACTTCATCATTGAAGAGATAACCGCGAGGATCGTAATGGACCCGGAACGGCACGGCGTCGTCGGGCGTCCACTCAGCCGCTGCGCGCTTGAATTCGATGCGTCGGTACTGGTCATAGTCGAGCGAGGCGGCGGCGGCCGGAACCGATGGCGACTTCTGGTAGGCGTGCTCGGACAGGGCCTGCGCCTTGTTGATGACCTGTTCGAAGGCGAAAGCTGGCGCGAGGGGGGCAGCGTCTGCTGCTATGACGACCGGCTTACCGGTCTCGCCCGGTACGTCCGCTTCGTCGCTGATATCGGCGACCGAGTCGATTGGCTCGATCGCCGGCGCAGTCGGCAGCGTATTTGCCGCATCCGCGAGGTCAGGTGTTGCGTCACCGGGCGTCGCTGGGCCGATTGCGGCAATGGTCTGTGCCGGTTTAGGTGAGACAGACGCGACGATTATGCCGCCCAACAGGACCGTGATCGCTGCGACAAGCGCGACGGCAGGGAAGAAGAAAGGACGTTCAGTCAGTTTCAAGATAACCTCTTTGCCGACGAGGCCGCTTAATTCAGAAAGCGTCGTCGATTACCCGTGGCAACAGAATTGCTGCCCGGACTGCCGACGCTTCGTAAAGCGCCCGCTATCTGGGCAGTACGCCTCGCCTCGGCATTCGTTTCACTGAGAAATTTGGTTATTTTGCGGCGCAGCATTACAGTGCTGCAATAACCCCACCCGAACCCATTCGGCGAACCAGTGCTGCACAATTCGATTTGTTGCAAGTGCTCAGTAGCTGTGGGGTTGTCCATGGCGCCCGCCATGGAGCCGAATTCGCGTCCGGCGGTGTATTTTGCTGTCGAAGCGAGCTAAAAAGCGGCGTGTCACGCCGTATGCCCATATTCGGTATTGCCTGAGCCCGGGGAGCCCTGATGCAACCGAATGGAAATCTGAACGGTGCGAGCACTCTTCCAGGTGTCACCACGGTGGTGTCAGGCATCCCCGGGGTTTCGGTCCTGGTCCGCAATGGCGCGAACCAGGCGCTGGCTCAGGCCACGGACAGTCTCGTGACAAGCAAGGAAGAGGTCGAGCGCGCAGCGCGGCTGCGCGATCCCGAGGCCCGGACGAAGCTTTTGGCGTCGCTTGCGAGCGCGAGGACGATGCTGGGGCTCGCACTGGGTATTCCGGCTCACGAAGTGGACCTGGCGCGCACGGAAGAAGGTGTACCTTTTCTTGCCAGCCGTCCCGACCGTGCCGTCTCGATCTCCCGGAGTGGGGGGTGGACGGCTGTTGCTCTGGGAGACGCGCGAGCGATTGGTGTGGATGTGGAACGCCTGCGGCCGATTGCGTGGCGGCCGATGCTGTCAATGATCTGCAGCGATACGGAGCGCGACCAGATGCTGGCGCTGTCAGATGCGTCGCCCGAGCGTGCGCTTGCTGTCTTCTTTGCGTTATGGACGGTGAAAGAGGCCGTGCTGAAAGCATCGGGCAAGGGCCTCGGCGGCGGAGCCAAGACCGTGCCGGTGCCGGTTGCGTCATTGGGGCAGCCGGCACCGGCACTGCGGGACGTGTCGGCTGGCGGCGCCCGATATGCCGTTTGGTCGGATCGGATTGAGGATGTTTTCGTCAGCGTGGCGGTAGCCGACGCGCGCTAGGCCCGGTCGGCCAGCGCGATGGTCAGCGGGCTAGCTTCGTAAATGCGCAAGCCGTCGCACCAGAGCGTGCCCTTGCCGGTGATCAACAGACGATCACCCTCACGGGTAATGTCCATGATCTCCATTACCGTGGTGACCTCCTGCTTGTCGGGCGTGACCTGTCCGCGATAGGCCCATTTGACCGGGGCGCCGGCGGCGACGGTCTCGAATTGCGGGTCGTCCATGCCTTTGGTGAGGCCCTTGAGGCAGGCAGCGTGGGACAGGAGCTGGACCAGCGCGTCGAGACCGAGCGAGCCTGGCTGGACCGGATCCTGGAAGAAGTGCGCCTTGAAATACCAGGCATGCGGATCAACCGACTGGCGTCCACGGGCAAGGCCGAGGCCTGCTGCGCCGCCTGCGGCATCGAAATAGTCGATGCGGTCGAGCATGACGAGGTCGCCGGTCGCTATCGGGGCTTTTGGCAGGGTGGCGCCGGGTCGGTTGGGGGCGAGGCCAAGGAGGGCGCGATGCTCGTCTTTCGTGGGCAGGCCAGCCTGGCGGACAAGGGCGGCGGCGGGGAAGAAGCCGAACTGGGTCTTCAGGTTCATGACCGGGCGGCCATCGGTGAGCGCGGCTTTCAGCTCGAAGGCGACGATGGTCATCGGGCCGACCTTGGAAAAGGAGGAGAGCGTCGTGTCGACGGTGATCGTTCCGTCATGCGGGCCGACTTCCATGAAGACCTGCCCCTCGCCGTCGAGATTGCGGAAGCGTTCGCCACCTTCGGGGGCGAAACCGCAATGGCTGGCGAGCCAGCCGCAGGGCTGGAGCACGATCTCGGAGAGAACGGCAAAAGGCATGTGGCCATTGGCATTGTCGCGGAAATACCAGGCGTCTGCCGGGATATCGTATTCGGCGACGACGCGGGCGCCGATTTCCTTCACGCCGGGCCGGGTGGAGACATCCGTGACGCGGGTCATCATATGGTAGGGCGGCTGGGGCAGGCGCGGCGCGCGGCCTGCCGTGTCGAAGGGGACGTAGAGGTCGCCGAACGCCGCTGAGGGAGCGCTGGCGGCGCAGTTCAGCAGAGCGGCATGGTCGCCCCGGCTTTCGCCCATCGGGCCGACTCGGAGCGGCTTGTCGGCCGTGTGCGGCGCGGGCCAGTCCTTGCGCAGGCGGATGGCAAAGCGCGGGCAGTGGAACACTTTCCTGCCGTCTGACCGGGCGAGGAGAGATGCATAGAGGACGGGGCTTTCGCCATCGATGATGTCGTCGATGAAGACTTCGTAGGTCACTTCATGGTCGCGGTCGGGGATGACCTGTCCGCGGCAGACGAATTTGGCGGTGTGGCCGGGCATCGGTTCGAAGACATAGCCGTCGCGCTCAATCGTGAGACCTGCGGCGGCGGCGTAGAATTCGAGTGCCTGCACGGCGGCCTCGGCCATCAATGTGCCGGGCATGCAGGGGTCTTCATGGAAGTGGCCTTCATAGAACCACGCGTCCGTTGGCACATGGGCGCGGGCCTTGAGATAGCCGCGTCCCCATGGGCCGCCGGCCGGGTCAAAGGCGGTGATTTCGTCGAAGAAAGCGAGCTTATCGTCGGGCAGGTGGGCGGGGCGGGAATGGGCGGCGCAGAATTCAAAGCCCTTGCCGAAACAGGCGAGCGCATCCCCGGCGCGAAAGGCGGCGAGGTCCGGAGCGCTGAAGGACCGTTTGGCGCTGGCGCGAGAGGTGTCGAAAGGGTGTGGTGCGGGTGTGGGAGGGGCGTCGGTTTCGGCATCCCAGATGACGCCCTTGCCGGTAGCGAGCTCCGCGTCGGTGAAGAAGCCAGCCTGGCCGTTGCGGACGGAGAAGACCTTCCGGTCGCCGACCATGCAGTCATACTGGAAGAAGAACATGCGCACGCCGGCAAGCGTGGCGTGGCCGGTAATCTCGATCTGGAAGGCGAGCGTGTCGCCGGGGCCGGGCAGGCCGCCTTCGTGGAAGGTGATCTCGCAACCGAGGAGGCGGTAGACGCGCTCGTTGCGGTTCTTCAGGTCAGCGCCCATCCAGCCGATCAGGGTCAGGTCGGCCTGTCCGCATTCGATCAGCGGGCCGGGGCGGACGCGGCCATTGCGGACGTACCAGTCGTCGGCCTTGAGGTCTGTCTCGGTCCAGATGACGCCGGTGCTTTCGACGCCCGCTTCGGCGTCGATGCCGGTAATGCGGTCGACGAGCAGCAAAGGAGGGGCGGGCAGGCGGACCTGACGGTCGAAGGCGTCCTGCCCGACGAAAGCCGGGCCGAAGAAATTGGACATGAGTCCGCGTGTCGAGTCTTCGATGGCCGCGCGGGCCCAGTTCGGGCCGTCGGGCGCGCGGGGCATGAGGGGTTCATTGCCATTGACGACCTTGCGTGGCGGTGTCGAGCTGCGGACCGCCGATGTCGTGCATGGTACAGGCGTCGCAAGCGGGGCTGGCGCGGCGGTGCTGTGGGCGTAGTGCGGCGGTGGCAGGTGTGGGGCAGGTGGCAGGACACCGCTGGGGCGTGTGGCCGGAATCTCAGGTGTCGGATAGTGAACCGGCTTGGTGAGGGGCATGGGGTCGGTTCCTGTCCAGGGATTGTTGCGGGCCGCGTCCAGCCGTTCGGCGACGCGGGCAGTGTCGATGTCGCGGCCATCGACAAAGAGCGTGGCGGTGAGATGGGCGATCTGGCCGAGGTCTGACGCGACGATCCGGTCGGTGGCGACGGCGACGTGCGGCTTGTCGCCGAGCACACTGGAAATGGCGCGCGACAGCGTGGCGCGCGGGCCGATCTCGACAAAGGTGCGCACGCCATCTTCCCAAGCCTGGCGCACGGTGGCCGGAAAATCGACCGTGTCGACCGCCTGACGCGTCAGCATGTCAGCGACACGCGCCCTGGTGGGCGTATAGCTGGCGTTGATGGCGTTGGCGTAGAGGCGGATGCCGGGCACCCTGGAGACGGGCCGCGTGTGCAGCTTGCGCCACTGGTCCTCGAACGGCCTCATCGCCTTGGCATGGACGATGAGGTGCTGGTTCATCGCTGCGCCGGATCCGGGGCCGAGGGCTTCGGCCACGGCGCGGCAGTCAGCGGCGGGGCCGCCTATCAGGCAGTCTTCCTGCGAATAGATGATAGTGATCTCGACATTGGGATGGCTGGCCATGGCGGCGCGGAGCTTTGGCAGGGGTGCCTTGATGTGCCAGTTGGCCCAGTCTGTCGGCACATTCGGGCCCCAGGCGGCATGCGCGGTTTCAAACTCGCCGCCGAGGTGGCGTTCATACATGGCCGCGTCGTCGATTTCGTCGAGGAGCTTACCGGGATCTTTCCAGAAACCGAAGGCAAACAGGGCGTTGCTTTCGCCGAGCGACAGGCCGATGGCGACGGTGGGGGAGACGCCAAGGACATCACGCAACAGGATGGCGTGGGCCTGGCTGACAAGCGTACCGGCGCAAAGCTGTTCGTATTCGGACAGGTCCGCGTGGGTCAGGAGTCCTGCCATTTCAGTTGCGCGGGACATGGACGCAAGCGCCTTGCCGAGTTCCGGGAAGGCCATGAACAGGCCGCGGGACATGCGGGCATAGACCGCCGCCGAGCCGGTAAAGACAAAGGCGAGGTCGCCTTCGGGCGCGCCTTCGCCATAGTAAACATGTTCGCCGGACGGCGCCGTGTCACGGTCGAGGGACTTGGCGGCTGTGCCGATCAGGTCTGCGAGGGCAGATTCGTCTGCAGCGATGAGGGCGATACGGCACTTGCCCCTGCCGCCTGTCTTGGCGCTGCGCAGCTTTTTCGCGAGCGAGGTGCGGGTGGCGCCGGCAGCCCAGTAGAGGTGTGGCGGCGGACGGAGCGGGTCGGGGCTCGGATTGACCGGATTGCCTGTGAGCTGAACGGACGCACCGTGGGAGAGGGCGTTGGCAGGGGCGCTGACAGTGTGCTGCGGCTGCTCGCCTGTCAGGTTCGGGATGGCGCAGTCGTTCGTGATTGCCTGGTCGCGTGACATCAGCAGGGCGGAGGCGGCGATCTCGAACAGGGGCGAAGCGGCGGGGGCCGTGCCGTAGGCAGAAGCAAAGAGGGGCGATGGTTTACCGTTGCATCCCCATTCGACCGGGCCGAGTGTTGCAAGGATAGGGTCGCCGGCGGCTTCGGCATCTGACCGGCGCCTGAGCACGAGGGCGGCGGCGCAATCGCCGGGCGCGGCCATGCCGAGTTCCCTGAGCGCAGCTGCGGCGACCGGATCGGTCGCGAAGTCGGCAGCGGCGACAACGGCCAAGTCGAGGCGTCCGGCGCGCAGGGCGTCGCTGGCGACATCTAGCGCGGCGAGGCTGGATGCGCCTTCCGACGAGATCGCATAGCCCTGTCCGCGCAGGTCCTCGGCCGAGGTGATGCGGTTGGCGGTCATATTGGCCATGGCGCCGAGGACGGTGGCGGCCTGGAGCGGCGGCGCGATGCCATCCTGCGCTTTCGCGTGTTCCGGCGTGCCGGGCGCCACGCCGAATGCCTTCGCCACGCGCTCGCGGAGAAGCCAGCGGGCGGAATCCGCCGCGCAGCCCATGCCGACGAAAACGCCGCAGCGTTCGGCGTCCGGGCGCTGGATGCCGTTGAGGGCGGAGCGTGTCAGGAAGAGGATGGCGAGTTGCTGGGCCTCGGCCTGCATGAGGTCGTTCGGCGGCGTGCGGGCATAGCGCGGATCGGCACCTATGGTTTGAGCAGGCTTGGCCGGGCCGACGGGATGGTTCATCAGGCGGCGGAGCACGTCGCGCTCGCCCTGATCGCTTCCGCCCATTAGCCTGGCGGCGCAGACGACGATCTCGTCGTTTGTTTTGACTGGCAAGGCGACCTGGACCGCTCCTTTGACCGGCTGGTGCTGGTCGAGGATCAGGTGGGCATTGTTGCCGCCAAAGCCGAAATTGCTGATCGCCGCGCGGCGGGGCGTTTTGGGGGACGTCCAATTGGCTGTCTGTGCGAGCGGCTGCAATGCAGGGGTCGTCACTGCGTCGATCAGGTCGCCGTTGAGCGGCATGGACGGCAGCGTCTCGTGCGCCATCGCTTGTGTCAGCTTCAGGAGGCTGGCGAGGCCTGCTGCGGTGATCAGGTGGCCGGTATTGGCCTTGAGCGAGCCAATGGGAAGATGACGCTCGGTGCCGAACACGCTGGTGGCGGCGGCGATTTCGACACTGTCGCCCACGGCGGTGCCGGTGGCGTGGCATTCGAGGAAATCGACACTGTCAGGATTGAGACCAGCTTCGGCATAGGCGCGGCGCATGGCTTCGGCCTGGCCTTCGCTGTCGGGGGCGAGGAGGCCTTTGCGGCGGCCGTCATTGGAAAGGCCGACCGCGCGGATCACGCCGTGGACTTTATCCCTCGGCGTCACGTCGCTGAGGCGTTTGAGCACGACAGCCACGGCGCCCTCGGCAGGCACGAGGCCGTCGGCCCCCTTGATGAAGGGGCGCGAGCGGCCTGTCGGGCTGAGCGCCTGTAACGCTTCGAAGCCGATATGGAGGATCAGGTTGTCGGCGGCGTTGACCGCGCCGACGAGACCGATATCGATCTGGCGCGTCTGCAGCTTGCGGCAGGCGATTTCGAGCGCATAGAGCGAGGAGGCGCAGGCAGCGTCGAGGGCGAGGACCGGGCCGGTGGCGCCGATAGCCTGTGCGAGGACATGCGCCGGGAAGCCGGAATTGAAGGCGTCCGTGGCCGGGCGGGACGAGACGCCATGCGTCCAAACATCGGCGGCATAGGCGGATTTGGCGCGGCTGGGATAGGAGAGGTTGGCGAGGAAGACGCCGCGCCGGTCAGCGGGCGTGTTACTTTTCCCGGCTTCGTCCCATGCTTGAAGCGCGGCATGCAGGGGCCATTGGCAGACGGGGTCGAGAGTCGCCGCGTCGATTCCAGGGAGTTTGACGCGCCCGGGATCGAAGATCTGGTCGAAACCGGAAACGAAGCCGGAGACGTAAGGCAGGGCGGCCTGTTCTGCGGCGCTGAGGCCGAACGCGCCCGCCGCAGGACGCGCGATCAGGCATTCATTGCCCGCGACGGCTTTCCAGAGCGCTTCCGGAGAGAGAGCGCCGGGCAGGACGCAGCCCTGGCCGACAATGGCAATCGGTTCGAAGAACGTCATTCGCCGCTCCACTCATCCCCGACGAGGAGTTCGACAATGGCGCGGTCACCATCAAGGAGCTGGTCGGCGAAGATGCGGGCGCCGTCTGCCTGATCTATGAGGGCGATGCCCTGCTGGGCGAAGTGTGCGGCGAGACCGGCATCGACCATGCCGCCGTCCCATGGACCCCAATTGTAGGATTTGACCCGGGCGTGGGGGAGTTCGGCGGAGAGCTGCCGCGCAAGCTGGTTCAGGCATTCATTGGCCATCGCATAATCGGCCTGCCCTGTATTGCCGAACAGGGCCGAGGCCGAGGAGAAGAGGCCGATATGGGTGAGCTGGCTGATATTGATCGCGCCGAGCAGGGCGAGCAGGCCGTCAACCTTGGGGCCGAACACTTTTCGGACTTCGGCTTCGGTCTTCTCCATCGCCAGCTTGTCGGCGAGGACGCCGGCGCCATGGACGAGGCCGGTAATGGCGCCATGTTGACCCTGGATGGAATCGATCGCCGGAGCGAGTGCGGCCGTGTCGGAGAGGTCGAGCTGGACATAGTGCGCGGCGGCGCCGGCGGCGGCGAGCGCGGACAGGGTGGCCTCGATTTCCTGTCCGGCGAGAGCAGCGCGCGCGGCGCGGTCTATGTCGGCGGGTTTGACCTTCTGGCCGCTGGCGACGGCGTTGTGGGCAAGGGACGCGCGCAGGGTCTTGAGGTCTGCGGTGCGGGCAATGCCTTGTGGCCACCGGGAGAGGGCGGAGCGACCGGCGAGAAGGAATGTGCCGCCGGTGCGGCGGGCGAGTTCGATGGCGCAGGTGGCGGTGACGCCGCGCGCGCCGCCGGTGACGAGCCAGATCGCCGGGGCCGTGGCGGCGTTTGTGACGGGTGGTGCGAGCGATGCTCCGACATGCGTTTGAGACGCGTGCCCGTCGGCGGTGATGATGGCGTCGCCCAGCGTGGTGCCGAGGGCGGTAAGGATGTGGTGCGCGCGGGTCGGTGCGTCGGGCGCAGCGAACGACCATGTTGCGACGCTCGTGTCGGGCCATTCCTTTTGCAGCGTGCGCGACAGGCCGGGCAGGCCGGAGATGGCCGCATGGGCCTGCGGCGCGGTGGACTGGAGCAGGAGGATGCGCGCGCCGGGTGTGCGCGCGGTGCGGGCGTGTGCGAGAGCGGCCCAGTGGCGTGCCGCGGGATCGGCGGCAGACAGGCCTTCGGTGAGGATCACTGCCTGCGCGGTGCCGGACGGCGCGGTGACGGCAACGGCGTCGACGCCATGGGCCGTCAGTGTCGAGACGATGGCCTGTGCTGTTTGCGGTTCGGCCTGGGTGACTTCAACCCGGCCCACGCCAACCTGCCCGGTCCACGGCGGCAGCGTGACCGGCGCGCCGAAGCTGACCGGGCGGACGTCGCTGCCATAGGCGGCGACGGGCTGAACCATGGACGGGGGACGATGAGCTGAGGACGTGTCCTCACCGGCCCCTAGCTGAAAAAATCGGCGATCTTCCGGATCGTGCGGAGTTCGGCGATGGCCTCGGGATCGACTTCCGGCAGCGAGGGGTGCTGGTCGCGGAGCGCGGACAGGATTTCCACCTGCTTGATCGAGTCGACGCCGAGTTCGCCTTCGAGGTCCATGTCGTCTTCGAGCATCGAGGAGGGGTAGCCGGTCTTGTCGGCGACGAGGGCGCGGATGACGTCAGGCGTGATGCCGTTGCCATTGCCGTTTGCAGCAGGTGCGGGCGCGGGGGCTGACACGGCGGTCGGTGCCGCGACGGGAGCCGGCGCTGCGGCAACAGGCACAGGCGCGGCTGGCGCAGGGGCGGATCCGCCGATCATCGCTGCGATCGCATTGATCGTGCGCAGCTCGACGAGTTGTTCCGGGTCGATTTCCGGCAGGTGCGGCAGGCGTTCGCGCAAGGTGGAGAGGATCTCGACCTGCTTGATCGAGTCGACGCCGAGTTCGCCTTCGAGGTCCATATTCGGGTCGAGCATGTCGACCGGATAGCCGGTCTTGTCCGACACGATGGCCTGGACGAGTGCGACCGGGTCTTCGCTGGCGGAGATGGTCGGAGCCTGCGTTGCAACGGGTGCTGGTGGGGTGGGCGCTGCGGCCACGGGGGCAGGCGCAGCCGGGGGCGCGGGTTGCGCAACGGCGGCGCCATTCGTGTATGGTGCTGGTGCGGGCGCCGGAGCGGCTATGGGAGCCGGGGCGGCGGCTGCCTGCGGTGCCGGCTGAGGTTGCGGCGCGGTAACCGGTGCGGCGAGGCGCTGGACGGGCGCGGGCGTCGAAGGCGTCAATGGCTGACCGCCGAGCAGGGAGGCGGCCGCATTGAGGAAGGCGGTGTGGCTGGCAGCGGTTGTCGCGAGGTATTGGGAATGAAGCTGGGACACTTCGCTCCAGATACGCTCCGCGGACGAAGAGGCCGGCATGGGTGCGGAATAGGTTTGGGGCGTGTCGGGCATTGCGGTGTTCCTGCTGGGAGTCGGAGCGGTAGAGGCTGGTGAAGGGGTGGGCGCGGGTGCGGCCGTTGGGGGAGGCGTGACGGGGGCCGCCGCAGCGGGTTGGAGTGTCATTGTCGGAGCGGCATTCGGCAGGGCGCGTCCGGCCGCACCATTCTTCGGCGGGTAGGGCTTGTCGTAATTGGCGCCGGAAATGTAGACCGCGTGCTTTGACGGCGGTGCAGCCGGGACCGGCGGCGGTGTGTCGGCGAAGAGGGCGGCGAGGTCGAGCGACTGGCCGGCGACGCTGAGTTCGCCAACAGCTGATAGGAATTGCGTCAGGCCGTTGGCGCGCTTGTTGTCGAGCGATACTGCACGGAAGGGGCGGTCGCCGAGCACGTCCTTGACGAGCCCGGTGACGATCGAGCCGGGGCCGACTTCGACGAACAGGCGTGCGCCCGCAGCGTACATGGCTTCGACCTGCTCGCGGAACCGGACCGAGGTGGCGATCTGCCCGGCGATGACGGCGGGCAGGTCGGCGACTTTCACCGAATAGGGCGATGCGGTCGCGTTGGCGTAGACAGGCAATTTCGGTTTGCGCGGGCGCAGGGCGGCGAGTTCGGCCGCAAACGGATCGACGGCGGCGTGGACGATGGATGAATGGAACGCGGTCGCAACCGACAGGCGGCGGGCCTTCAGGCCCTTTTCGATGCACAGGGCTTCGGCGGCCTTGATGGCGTCGACCGGTCCGGAGAGGACAACCTGGCTCGGGCCATTGTCATTGGCGAGGACGACATTCGGCACTTTGGCAACGATGGGGGCAATGGTTTCTGAGTCGGTCTGGACGGCCATCATCGCGCCGGGCGTGGACTTTGCGGCTTCGGCCATCAGGCGTCCGCGGGCGGCGGCGACGCTGAGGGCACCGTCCATGTCAAAGCTGCGGGCCAGGTGAAGGGCCATCATTTCGCCGAAGCTGTGACCGCCGGCCATGTCGGCATCGATGCCGAGGCGGTCCAGCAAAGCGAGCTGGGCGAGCGCGACGGCGGCAATGGCCGGTTGGGCGTTCTGCATCTCGGTGAGACGCTGGGTCTGCTCGCCGAATTCGACCTGGTCAAAGGCGGCCGGCGGGAAGGCGAGGCGGTGGAGCTTCATCGGGCCGGTCGTCTTGTGACTGGCGGCCATGTCCCACACGGCGCGCGCTGCCGGGAAGGCCATGGCGAGGTCGGCGCCCATGCCAACATATTGGCTGCCCTGGCCTGAGAAGAGGAAGGCGACCTTGCCGGTTTCCGGTGGCGTTGTGGAGGCGTGAATGCCTGCCCCGAGCGGCGCGGTGCCGAAGGTGCCGGTCTCGATCTGGCCGATCAGGCGCGAGGCCTTGGCGGCGAGATCCTTCTTGTCGTCAGCCGTGATGGCGACGCGGACGCGGGCGTCGGCTTCGAAGTGTGCATGTGTATTGCCCGCGAGGGCGGCGAAACCGTTCTCATCTGTCTCCGTATGGATCAGGCCTTCGATCTCTTCGACAAGACCGTCGGTAGTGCTGGCGGAGAAAAGGAAGAGTTCGGACGGCAAGACACGCGGCGGCAGGATGGCGGTCGGGCCAGTATACTCCTCAAGCGCGACGTGGAAATTGCTGCCGCCAAACCCGAAAGAGCTGACCGAGGCGCGGCGCGGGCGGGACTCGGGCGATATCCAGGGGCGCGCTTCGCTGTTCAGGTAAAAGCTCTGGCTGTCCTTCAGGATTTCGGCAGGTTCGCCAATCTTGATCGTAGGCGGAAGGGTCTTTCGGCTGAGGGCATGGACAGCCTTAATCAGGCTGGCAGCGCCGGCAGCGGCCTTGGCGTGACCGATCTGGGATTTGACCGAGCCAACGGCGCACCAAGGTTTGCCATCGCCCTTGCCGTCGAATACGAGGTGGAGTCCGGCCAGTTCAGCCTTGTCGCCCGCCTTGGTTCCTGTTCCGTGCGCCTCGACGAGATCGACGCTTTCCGGGCCGTAGCCAGCCTGGACATAGGCGCGCTCGATGGCGCGGGCCTGGCCCGAGGGTAGCGGCGTGTAGATCGCGGTGCCCTTGCCGTCCGATCCGCCGCCGATACCGCGGATGAGGGCGTGGATACGGTTGCCGTCGCGTTCTGCATCCGACAGGCGGCGCAAAGCGAGGATGCCGACGCCTTCACCGAGCATGGTGCCGTCGGCGTCCATTGAGAAGGGCCGGCAATCGCCCGTTGGCGACAAAGCCGGCGTCTTCGAGAAGCACATGTACATGAGGATATCGTTGAGCGCGTCGACACCGCCCGCGAGGACCGTGTCGGAATCGCCTGCCCGCAATTCGTGCAAAGCAATCTGGAGCGCCGAGAGGCTGGAGGCGCAAGCGGCATCGGTGACGAAGTTGCTGCCGCCGAGATCGAGCCGGTTGGCGATGCGCCCGGCGACGACATTGCCGAGGAGGCCCGGGAAGGTGCTTTCCTTCCATTCGATGTAATGATCCTCCATCCGCTTGACGATGGCTTGAACGTCGGTCTCGCCGAGGCCGGACTGGCGCAGGGCATTGACCCACACGGGGCGCTGGAGGCGGCCGGCCATATGGGCGGTGAGTTCCGTGGCGGATGCAACGCCAAGCATGACGCTGGTGCGGGTGCGGTCGATTTCGACTCCGCTCGTGCTTTCAATGTCGTCGAGCGCGTGCTTGGCGGCGATGAGGGCCAGCAGCTGGGCGCTGTCGGTCTGCTGGAGGGCATTGGGCGGGATGCCGAAGGCGAGCGGGTCGAACGGCACGGGCGAAATGAAGCCACCCCGGCGGCCATAGGTACGGTCTGGCGTCAGCGGATTGGCGTCATAATAGTCGTCGAGCAGCCAATGCGAGGCCGGTGTTTCGGTCAGCGTGTCGCGGCCCTGGAAGATGTCGCGCCAATAGCCGGTGTTGCCACCCCGGCCCGGAAAGATCGATCCGACTCCGATGACGGCGATGGGCTCAGCCTGAGTGCGGGTTTCATTTACCATTTTTTGTCTCACTCAGCGTCAGCGAACTGACGGGGCATGTAGGTGTAATCTGTAGGTGCAACTGGCAGGCCAAGCGCACGCAGCTGTCCGGCACGAGTAACTTGTGCAGCGCCCTCGAGCAGGTTCCAGGCGATTTGCCTGACGGTGCGGTTCTCGGTCGGTTCGAGAAAGCTGCCCGCAACCCATTCATTGAACACGCCCATCGCAGGGCCGCACCAGATCTGGTAATCCATTTCGCGGCCGGGTGTACCTTCGCGGGCCCATTGCGCGCCCATGAAAAGATAGCGCCGGGCGACGAGGGCGAGGCGCTTGTTGCCGTCGGTCTCGGCGCGTTTGGCTTCTGCCGGATTGGCCTGTGAAATGAAGGCATAGGTTTTCTGCCAGACCGCATCAAACGGCTCGCCGAGCACGTCGTCGAGCCAGTCGCGATCTTTCTGGGAAAGGGTCTCATAGCTCGCGCCCGTCCTGTAAATGGCGTGGAGACGCTTACCCCGCATGGCGAACAGGGTGCCGCGCTTCAGCACCTGAACTTCGACGCCCTGCTCGAACATGTCAGCGGCGGGTGCCATGGTCACATCGGCAGGCCCGGCTTTGGCGAGCAGGCGGCGTCCTGCTTCCGACAGGCCGGATTCTACGGCGGACTGATTAACGGACCCTGTAAGGACGTAGGCAGCGCCCATCTGGAAGGCGGCTGCCACGGCCATTGGCGTCGAGATGCCACCGGCGAGACCGATGCGGATCGTGTTGGCGTCAACGCCCGTGCGGGTGGCGACGCGATCACGGGCAAGCACGAGCGACGGGAAAAGAACGCTGGCGGGGCGATTGTCAGTATGCCCGCCGGAATCGGATTCTGCCGTGATTTCAGCGGCGACGGGGACCTGGCTTGCAAGATCGGCCTGTTCGGCGGTGATTGCACCGCGTGCGACAAGCTCGGCCAGCAGTTTGGCTGGGGCGGGCGACATGAAGGGCTCGGCCACTTCGGCGCGGGAGACCTTGGCGAAGACATGATTGTCGCGGCGGATGCTTCCGTTCGGGGCTCGGGACAGGCCGACGGCGGTATAGCGCACCAGCTCAACTGAAAGTTTCATGAAGGCGGAGGCTGACACGCGCTTCACGCCCCGAGCGAGAAAGAGATCGACGACGCGCGCTTCGTATCCAGGCTGTTGGGGAGAATGAATAAGGTTGGCGCCCCAGGCTGTCTGGACTGGCGTCAGCTGTGACTTGATTTCCTTCAGGCCTGCTTCGATGACATCCGGCGAGAGGCCGGCGCTGCCGTAAAACCCGACGCAGCCTGCACGGACTGCCTCGACCACCATGCGCGTGGTAGCAATGCCGCGGGCCATTTCTCCGACGACGTAATTGAAGCGACAGCCGTGGGTATGTGAGAAGAGCCGGTCACCGAGCCATTCGGGATAGATCGGCGGCAGGTGAGCCTGGTTTGAGGACGCGTTGGCTCGCTCTTCCAATTCAAGAATATCGAGACCCCCCGACGGCGTCCACGCGAGCACCACCGGTTCCCGCGGGAAGGCTATGGCTCTTTTCAGATTCTCTGAAACACCCATTCTAATCCTCTGCGAGCATGTACGCATGCCCGGACAATCTAAACTGCCAACCTGCATATTCTGTGCGGTTTTTTTTTCAATTTCTAACTGCGCAATTTAGCCCGGTTTGTATAGTAGTACTATTGTGACAGCGCCTGCAAAATCGGGTGCCGTGGCGGAAAAACTGACCAATGATGGTTAATAGCACAGATTATATGCGCAGTTGGGCGGAGGGCGCAGTTCTCAGGCGTTGAGAGCCGTTTCATAGTCTTCGACCGCCTGTAGCCAGGACAGCTCCGTGGCTTCGGCTTCCGCGACGAGATCGGCGCGCTGGCGCAGCAGGTCCTGGAGCTGTTCCGAGGCATGACCGGGCTTTGACAGGTCAGTATCAATCGCCGTGATCCGGGCATTGATTGTGTTCAATCGCTTCTCGGCGTCGTCGGCCTTGCGCTTGAGGCCTGCGGCAGCCTTGCGGCTTTCGGACGAGCGCTGGCGCTGGTCTGCCTTGTTAACCCTGGGGGCTGTTTCGGCCGAAGTCGATTTTCCGGATTTGGTTTTGCTGTCGGACTTGTTGCGGTCGGCCTGAAGCACCAGGGCGCGGTAATCCTGCAGGTCGCCGTCATAGACTTCGGCCTTGCCGTCCTTGACCAACCAGAGCTGGTCGGCAGTGCCCTCGGCAAGGAAGATGTCGTGCGTGATCAGCAGGACGGCGCCCTTGAAGTCGTTCAGTGCGTAGATAAGCGCCTCCCTGCTGTCGATATCGAGGTGGGAGGTCGGTTCGTCGAGGATCAGGATATGAGGCTTGTCCATGGCCATGAGGCCCAGGAGCAGGCGGACCTTTTCGCCACCGGAGAGCTTTTCAACCTTGGTATCCACCTTTTCATGGCTGAAACCCATCATGGATGCCGTTGAGCGCTGCTTGGAGATTGGCGTTTCCCTGGGCATGGCGTGGCGCACGTGATCCAGCACGGTTTCGCCGGGCGTCAGCTCGTCGAGCTGGTCCTGGGAGAAGTAGCCGATGCGGACCTTGCTGTGGGTGACACGGTCACCCATCATGAGCGGCAGGCGCTCGGCAATGGATTTTACCAGAGTCGTCTTGCCCTGGCCGTTGGTGCCAACGATGGCGATCCGGTCATCAGGATCGAGGCGCAAGGTGACATTGCGCAGGATGCTGGCGTCTTCACCATAGCCGAGTTCGGCGCCGCGCAGTTCGAGCAAGGGTGGCGCCATCTTGTCAGCAGGGGCAGGGAAGTTGAACGGGGTCGTCCGCTCCGCCATCGGGATCGAGATGTCCTGCATCTTTTCGAGCATCTTGACGCGCGACTGGGCCTGCCGGGCCTTGGACGCCTTAGCGCGGAATCGGTCCACGAAGGCCTGGAGGTGGGCCTTGTCGACTTCCTGCTTGGCGCGCTGGCTTTCCAGCTGGGCATATTTCGCGGCGCGGAGCCTGAGCCAGGCGTCATAGCCACCGGGCACAATGGTGAGTTTCTGGTGCTCAAGCGCCATCGTATGCGTGACGCAGCGATTCAGCATTTCCCGGTCGTGCGAGACGATGAGCACGGTGTGCGGATATTTCTTGATATAGCCTTCGAGCCAGGCGGCACCTTCGAGGTCGAGATAGTTGGTCGGTTCGTCGAGCAGGAGCAGGTCTGGCTGGGAGAACAGGACGCCGGCGATGGCGGCACGCATGCGCCAACCGCCGGAGAATTCCCGGGTTGGGCGATCAAGGTCACTCTGGACGAAGCCAAGGCCCATCAGGACCTCAGCCGCGCGCGAGTCTGCCGACCAGGCGTCGATATCGACAAGGCGTGTGTGGATGTCGGCAATCCGCATCGGGTCTTCAGCGGTTTCGGCTTCCTGCATCAGGGCGTGACGCTCGGTATCAGCGGCGAGCACGACTTCCAGAATGGTTTCATCCGTTGGCGCGACTTCCTGCGCAACCCAGCCGAGACGGGCACCCTGGTTGAGGCGAATTGAGCCGTCATTAGTCGGGTGCGTGATTTCCTCGCGGATCAGTTTGAGCAGCGTGGACTTGCCCGTTCCGTTGCGTCCGACGAGGCCGACCTTCCAGCCGGATGCAATCTGGGCGCCCGCGCCTTCAAACAGAAGGCGCGCTTCAATGCGGTAGTCGAGGTTCGATATGGTGAGCATATCGGGGGGTTTAGCGACCAAGGGGTTGAAGGCAAGAGCCTAAGCTCTGTTGCCTCCAACCATTGGCATCATGGCGCCTGATTACTCAGCTGGCACGGGCGCGAGGGTTTCCAGTGCTTTCTCGTTGAGCATGGCATCGAAGCGAGGGCGCGGCTTGCCGGAGATCAGGTAGCCGAAGAAATGTTTGATATCCGCGCCGATGCCATAGAGGGCAGGCACAAAGAACAGGGTGACCAACAGGGCAAACAGGACCCCAAAGGCGAGGCCGACGGCAATCGGGATCAGGAATTGCGCCTGAATGGAGCGCTCCATCATCAGCGGGAGAAGGCCGACAAAGGTGGTCAGCGAGGTGAGCAGGATTGGCCGGAAGCGGCGAGTGCCAGCTTCGATCAGGGCCCGCGCACCGTCCATGCCCTTGTCCCTGAGCTGGTGAACGTAATCGAGCAGGACGAGATTGTCGTTCACGGCCACGCCAGCCGCCGCCATGATGCCCATGTAGGACAGGATGCTGAGCGGGAATCCCATGACGAGGTGCCCGACCATGGCGCCCGTGAAGCAGAACGGGATAGCGGCCAGAAGGATGAGGATCGGTTCGGCATAGGATTTGAACGCAACGGCGACGAGGAAGTAGGCGACGCCGATGGCAATCAGGAGGAAGGTCATGATCTCGACCATGAATTCTGCCTCGCCCTGGGCCCGGCCAATGCTGCCGCGCCGAACCTGAGGATGCGCCTTGTCGAATTCGTCGAAGAAATTGTCGTTGAGGTCGCCGCGGATTTCCGTGACGCGCTCGGCGACGACTTCGGCACTGACCACGATGGCGCGGCGACGTTCGCGACGCTTGATCTGGGAGATGCCTTTTTCGAAGCGTATGTCGGCGACGGCATAGAGCGGTAATTCACGGCCATCGGCTGTCCGGACGCGAATATTGTTCAGGAAGTCGAGCGATTCCCTGTCGGAGCGTGGATACCGCACGAAGACGCGGACATCCTCGCCGTCGCGGGGCAGGCGCTGGACTTCCTCACCATAGAATCCCTGGCGCACCTGACGGGCGACATCTGCCGTCGTGATGCCGAGGGATTCGGCGCCGGGCTTCAGGTCGAACTGGATTTCGTCGGTCGCGCTCTGCACGTCGTTCACGACATTGTAGACGCCGTCATAGGAGCGCAGCTTGACCATCAGATCGTCGGCCGCGGCGTTGAGCGCGTCGAGATCGGTCGAGTTCAGCATGTACTGGATCGGCGGATCATTGTCGGTGTTCCTGTAATTGACCGTAATCGTCTCGGCGTCCGGGACTTCGCCGATCAGGACGCGCAGGCGCTCGGCGGTCTCCTTGGCTGTGAGAGTGCGGGTTTCCGGCGGCACCAGTTTCACGAGCGCAAGAATGTTGTTGTCGCGTGAACGAGTGTACCAGTTCTCGATCAGCTCGCCTTCGCCATTCGTGGATGCGTTGACCTCTTCCTCCAGCGCCTTTTCGCCGGCCTGAATCTGGGCCAACACTTCGAGCGAGCGGGAATAGGGCGTGCCTTCGGGCATTTCGACGGAGACTTCGATCTGGTCAGACTCAGTCTCCGGAAAGAAGACTGTTTTCACGAGGCCGTTGGTGAGAAGGCCAACCGACAGGATCATACCGCCGATGAAAATGGATGCTGTGAGGTAGCGATGACGCAGTGCGCGGAGCAAGAGCGGGCGATAGGCGCGCCTGGCGATCCAGACGATGCTGTCGGCGATGGATGCCTGGAAGCGGGCGATACGGGTTTCCGGATTGACGGCTTTCAGGTGTGAAAGGTGGGCCGGGAGGATCAGCAGGGCTTCGATCAGGGAGAAAAGGAGGGCAAAAATCACGACGAGCGAGATGGAGCGTGTGAATTCACTGGTGCCGCCGGAAAGGTACATCCATGGCGCGAAGAAGATCATCGTCGTGAAGACCGCGAAAATAACGGGCTTGATGACCATGGTCGTGCCGTTCACTGCAGCGACGAGGCCTTCCTCGCCGTCTTCAGTGCGCGAGTGAATGGCTTCGCCTACGATGATCGCGTCGTCGACGATCACGCCGATCACAAGCAGGAAGGCGAAAGTCGAGATCATGTTGAACGAGACGTCGGACATCGGCAGGAGCGCGAGACCGCCTGCGAAGGCCGTGCCGATGCCGATGGCGACCCAGATGGCGATGGCGGGACGCAGGAAGAGCAGCAGCGTGACGAGGACCAGGAAGAGGCCGGACAGGAAATTGGTGCCGATGAGGCGGATGCGGCTCATATAGTCGACGGCGGAATCCTGCCAGATCGTCATGGAGATGCCGGGCGGCAGGTTTTTCGCGGCTTCATCGAAATAGGCATTCACGTTATTCGACATCTTCACGATGTTCATCTGCGGACCGCTCATGACCTGAATCAGGATCGTGCGCTTTCCGTTGACAGTGGCGAGGAGGTTGACCTCTTCAAAACCGTCGATGACTTTCGCCATGTCAGAGACGCGGACAATGGCGCCATTCGGCATCTGCTTGACGATGATGTTTTCGAACTCGGCCTGCGTATCGGCCTGCGAGCGGGTGCGGAGCTGAACATTGCCACCATCGCTGCGGACATTGCCGGCCGAGATGTTGACCGATGTGCCGGCGACCGCATTGGCGACGTCAGACAAGCTGACACCATAGCGGCGGAGCGCCTCTTCGGAGACTTCGATGGAAATTTCCTCGTTGCGTACGCCGAAGAGTTCGACGGACGGGACATGGCCGAGCAGGCCGATCTCACGGCGGGTGGCTTCGGCGAAATGCTTGAGGTCCTGCTCGCTTACCGTGTCGTCGCCGGAGACGGCGAGGCGGATGATCTCGTCACGGCTGCGGAAGACGTTCAGCTGGGGTGGCTCAGCGGCGGCCGGAAAGGAGCTGACGGCGTCGATCTGGCGTTTCAGGTCCTGGAGGAACTTGCCTTCGTCGAGATCCTGGTTGCCGATGACGATGAGGCGACCAACCCCTTCACTGGAGACCGAGCGCAGTTCCTTGATTCCTTCCACCGTGCTGACGGCTTCTTCCATGCGGACGGTGATCTGTTCCTCGATGTCCTGCGGGGAGGCACCGCGCCAGACGACGGAAATCTGGGCGCCCGGGAATTCAACATAGGGTTCGAGTTCGCGCTCCATCCGGATGAAGGCAACGATGCCTCCAAGGATGATCGCGATCATCAGCAGGTTTGCTGCGACCTTGTTGCTTGCCCACCAGCGGATGATTGCCGACATGCCCCCGGATCCTTCTAGTCTTCAGCCGCACTGGCGTCGGCCGCAAAAGCGGTTTCGAGCCGGTCGACAGGTTTGATTTTCATGCCGTCGGAAGCGGCGCGGACAGGCGATGTCACCACACGTTCGCCAGCGCTTATGCCTGAGGTGAGAATGAGTCGTTCGCGTTCGGAGAAAGCAACCTCAACCGGGCGGATATCGAGTGTGTCATCCTCGCGGGCGACATAGACATTGTCCTTGCCACGCAGCGCTGTGCGGGGAAGGACGACGCTGTCTGCCAGCGTGCGGCCGTCGATCTCGGCATCGACAAAGAGGCCGGTGGCGAGGGGCGTGCCATTGTCGGCGCCTTTGCCGTAGGGGTCCTGGACTTCGACATAGGCGAATAGCACGCGGGTTTCGGGATCGAAGCCACTGTCCGTTCGCGTGATGCGGCCGGACCACGTGTGCGACTCACCGGCGACGATGGCCGACAGGGTGACGGGTGGGCCTTGAACGTCCTGAGTTTCGGAAAAGCCGATGCCGAGGCCGAGATTGGCGAGGTCTGAATCTGTCAGGGCGACGGCGATATCGACCACGTCACTCGCATAGATTTCGCCGAGTCGGGCACCGGGTGAGACATAGGCACCGATATTGACTGATTTCTCACGCACGCGTCCCGTAAATGGCGCGACGATGCGTGTGCGTGAGAGTTGGAGCCGGGTATCGTCGAGGCGGGCCTGCGCGGAGGCGAGCTGGGCCTCTGCCTGTGCGCGTTGCGGGTGGCGAAGTGTCAAATCGGACACCTGGTCCAGGCCAAGCTGTTGAGCGCCCTGGCTGGCGATCTGTCCTTCGGAGATTTCCTGGAGCAGTGCCGTATGCGCTTGCGCCACGGCGGCTTCGGCCTGGACGATGCCGAGCTCGTATTCCCGGGACTCGAGGCGGACCAGGGTTTCGCCACGTTCAAACTGTCCCCCCGCCAGGAATTTGGGGGAAACATAGGTAACCCGGCCGCTGATCTCGGAGGCGAGCATGACTTCGGAGCGGGCTTTGACTTCGCCCTGACCGTGCACCTTGATCGAAACAGGTTCGGATCGCGCCACAGTCGTGAGGACGGGAAGGGCCTCGATAATCTCGGCCTTCTCTTCGGGCGCAGGTTTCAGCGCACCCATGGCGACAAAGCCGCCGACGGAGCCAATGAGCACGAAGACGGGCAGGGCCAGGAACAGAATTCGTTTGATGAGAAGGCCAAGCCTGAATGGCGGTTTCTGGTCTGTTTCAGCATAGGTCATGGTTCAAGCACCTATTGTAATCTTTGATGGCGCTGGCGTGAGCTTACGCGCGCCTCACCGCGCCGTGATGAGTCCGGATAGCACTAAAAATATTGTAAAACAATAAGGGATACGCGATAAACGACAATGTTTTGTTGTTTTGCGAATTTTCGACCGATCGATGCTGTGAGCGCATACAGAATCGTAGAAACGCTGCCGTAACCTTGGGCAGCGGCGCTTGACGTCGAGCGGTTTTTGAGATTCTCGCGCGTGATCGGGCAGGCGACGCCTAACCCGAAACGCGTTTCATGCCGCCAAAGTTACTGATGGTGATGGGGCGATGGATCAGCGCGGTTCGGGCTGGCAGGCGCTGAGGCCCAGGACCGGGATCATGGTTTCCCAGCCATCCTTGCTCACCAGCGACAACCGTCCGGCTTCGATCCGCTGGCCGCCGTCGAGCAGTTCTCCGGGTTTGAAGCTCAGGCCAACATTGCCGTCGGGCGAACGATAGGTCGTCTGCGTCATGAACTGGCCGAACAGGCTCCCGCCGACGGATGTGAGTTCGAGCGGGGATTCGGTGCCCCCAATGTTCATGACCGCCTTGTCCGATCCGGCTTCGGCAAAAAAGACGAAACGGACAGGCTCTGCTTGCGTCCAGAGGAACAGGCCGCAGGCGCCCGGGGCAAGTGTCTGGGACGGGAGTTCGCCAGACCTGGCAATCACATTGGCTGCCGACGTGACCGCTTGAGCCGGCGCGGGTTTGCTGGCGCAAGCCGGCAGCAGGGCCATCGCCACGAACACGGTTGCGATACAGATGGAATGTGAATGACGCATATTCAGTTACCTTCGGCCAATGCCGCTTCCTGGCTCAGCGTGTAGCCATTTCCGGTATTTGTGAAGCCCATTGCGGCGAGGGCGGCGATTGCCTGAGGATCCAGGCGTTCGACATGAACGTCCATGCCGGTGCGCCCGTCGGGACGCGCGCGCAATGTGATTTCAAAACGTTCGCCATTGGGACCGTCGCCAGCAAGCGGCAGTTCAATATTTCCGTCACTGCAGATCGGCGCGCCTGCGAGCAGAGGCCAGTCGCGGCCATACTGGACGCCAAGCCGACGGACGAGATCAAGCTGGGCCGCACCGCTAGCCGACTTGCACGTGCCGGCGCTGTCGATGCGGGCAGCGGCATTGGAAAGTTTCAACACGCCGCCGATCCGGCGCAATTCAGGATGAATGCCACTCAGTCGGCTAATGTCGAGTTCGGCGGCGAATTCGGACAGGTGCACGGATGATCCGGACAGCTTGAGCTTGCCGCGCGCCCGGCCGGGCTGACCGACCCATTTCACGTCGGATGCAATTGCACCTGAGAGTAGGGAAAGTGGTGACGATGTGACGTCGAGCGCGCCGACAGACTGCCCGCGATAGCCAAGGCCGGTGACCTGCCCGTGCCAGATGGTGCCGCGGGCCTGTTGCCAGCTGACGCCTTGATCGACGAGGCCAGCGTTGCGCATCACGTATGACAGAGGCACGCCGGACAGGATACCCAACGCAAGCGCGGCAACAAATGCAAGGATGAGTGTGAGACGCATCATCTGGCTGACATGCCCCCGAATTCAAAGCTGGAGCGCACAAGGCCTGAGCCTGCCTCGGTGATTGTCGCCTTGCTGGCTTCGAGCCCGGTACTGCTGCGCAGTTCGAACAACCAGGCAAAGACGTTCTCGGCATTGGTATCGTCGACCTGGACGGTGACCACGCCGTCGGCGCTGACCTGGACGCGCGCGATCGCGAGCCCGCGACGCGTGGCAGCATCGAGAATGGCGCGTCGCCGGGCGTCGGCGTCGAGTGTGACACCAGAGGATGCGCTCGCGTCGGACGTTGGCGAGAGCCCGCGAGAGGTCATGAGGTCCAGCGTGCGCGACGCCTGTTCAGCCCGGAGGCTCGCGGCGGAACGATTGGCCAGAAGCGGAAACAGAATGAATTGAAGCAGCACGACAAGCGCGAGCAATGCTGCGGCCGCCCCGACAAGTGCGCGTTCGCGCAGGCTGAGCTTGTCCCACAAGTCGATCATCGCGCGGCCTCCAGTGTGAGGTCGCCAAGGACCTGTCCGTCCTGCTGGCGGGAATCGCCAAGTGAAACGGCGATGCCGCTCGCTTCGAGTGCGCTCTTCAGGTCGGCATCGCTGCCAAAGTTCGGATAGACCATATTGGCAAGAAGGCGGCCGGTGGCCCGATCATATCGCAGGCTCTGAATCGCGATTCCGCTGTCGGCCGGTACGGCTTCGTAGAGCAGGGCTGTCGCCTCAAGGAAAGGGAGCCGGTTCGCGGCAGGTGCCGTTTCCTGGTTCCGGACGGCCGATGCAAGGTTGGCAGGTATGGGCGCGCCCGGGAAGGCCGTTGCGTAAGTGGCGCGGGCCTGACTGTCGAGCGCGGCGGCGAGGCGCGACAGGGCATGTGTTTCGAGGGCGATAACGGACAGGAACGCGACGGCCGCAGCGGCGGCAAGGATGAGCGCTGGGCGCCAGGCCCCGATCCGGATGTCGGCTTGCCGCCGACTAACGAACGGGCCCTGTCGCAGGTCTGTCAATGGCGGCCCATTCTCTGCCCATTGTGCAAGCTGGCCGAGAAGGGGGAGGGACGACGGTTGCCCCTCGGTGACACCGAGACGCCGCGCGAGCGCTGGTCCCGACACGGCGATAGGCGTATCGGATGTGTTGGCGAACGCCTTGAGCGCGTCGTCGGGGAGTTGAGCGTCGGCCGCGAACCTGCGACCGCCGGCCGAGAACAGGATGTGGGTACCAGCATCGACGGCGACCGGCGTGCCGGGCAGGACCGAGGCGTCAGCGACAAGGCGGGCCGCCCTGAGGCCTGCGGCGTTCAGGATCGATACCCATTGTTCCATCAAGGCCGGATCGACGATGTGAACTGGGCGCGACCCGCCGGGAAGCGGCTGTCCGATGGCAACATGCGCGTCTTCGACCGCGACCGCGAGGTCGTCTTCGAGCGCGAAAGCCGCCGACCGCCGCAATTCGGCAACGCCCTGGCTGGGAAGACGGACGTCGAAGCAACCCACCTCCGTTGCCGGAACGAAAATCACGATCTCGTCGCCTGAGTCGATGTCGACCGAGCTGGCGGACATCAGGCTGACGCCCTTTTCGGTCGCCAAGGCGAATTCGATTGGCTCTCCTGGTGATGGAAGCATTGCATAGAGGCGCCGGGCCATCAGAAATCTCCCGTCATGCGCTGGATGAGGTTGGCTTTGCCGCCCGCGTCCATTGCATAGGTCAGCTGCAGGGTTTCCCGTGTCGGGCCAGAGACGATATCCGCTGTCAAACGCAAGCTGGTCGGCCTGAGCGCGATCATGGAATCGTTGCGCGAGGCCACGGCAATGGACTGGATCTCGTTTTCTCCCAGGAAAGTGTCGGTCGTCAGCCAACCTGCGAGCGGACGTGCACGGATGACCGATTGCGCCTGTTCCAAGCTGAGCTCACCCGAGAAAAGCGCGATCAACAGGGGCGCGTCTGCTTCACGCAGCGTCTCGATGTTCAGTGCAGACTGGAAGGCCGAGGGCCGGACGCATGCGAGTGGCCGGATCGTTTCGATGATTTCTGGCGTGAAGCCTTTTATGGCGCGGAGTTCCGACAGATTGACCAGTCGAGCATTTGCGGCGCGGTAGGGTGTTTCTAGCGTTCCATAGTACGCATCTTCCGCTCCGAACGCGCGTGGATTGGTGTTCGTATCGATCCAGTCAGCGAGGCTTTCGGCGAGCGCGCGGGCGTCGGACCGGAACAGGCCCTGTGCTTCGAGCAGGGCCTGAAACCTGATATGGCTGGTATCGTCGGCCGCGCCGGTAATGGCGTTGAGATTGAAACAGTTGGAATCGTCGGACAATGTTGCCTGGATGACGCCGCGTTCAAATGGCAGCGTGATCGCCTGCCCGGTCTCCAGGGCCTGCCGGAGCGTGTTGTCGTCCAGGTCTTGGAGGCGCGAAATCGCAACAGCGCCAATTGCTTCCGTCGAGCGCGCCGCCCACAGGGTCTGGGAGCGTTGCGACGAGACGCGTGCGAGGCTGATTGAGCGGCCGAGCGCATCAAGGGCTGTCAGGGCGGCAACAGACATGACGGCGACGATCATCAGGATCGACAGGAGTGCGGCGCCGCGGTCCCTGGGAGAGGATGTCTGTGTCATGGTGCAGCTCCCACCATGTACTGAAGTGTCAACTGGTCCGCGTCGGCGAATTTCAGGTCAAGCTGCACCAGGTCCGGATGCCGCCCGTTAGCATCGGCAGGCCATTCGTCGAACCAGACACCTTTTTGGCGGTAGCGGATTTCCAGATTGGATATGCCATCAAGAAGCACCCGTTCCACGACGGGCGTGTTGCGGACCGGGTCTGGCCTCAGCCAGGCCTTGCGGATCAGCTGCCCGTCTTCGAGTCGAATGGCCACGCGCTGGAGATCGCTCCGGTCGCCGCCGACTCGCGGATCGCGCCAGCCGGACCGGACGAAGCTGATCAAGTCGCCTGTTTCGATGCCTGTGCGGCCAGAGAAGCCGACGGCAGGTGTGAAGTCGTCTGGTGCCGCTGAAGGGCGTACGGTCATCTCACTGAAATCGGCGCGCAGCAGGCCATTGGCCGCCTCGAGCGTGCGGACGTCTGCCATGCGCGCATCAATGGCGCGGCTGGCCTGTAGCGTCTGCAGCATCATCAGCGTTCCCGCCGTCGCGAGCATCGCCGTAACGCCAAGGGCGACAAGTGTCTCAATAAGCGTAAATCCGGCCTCTGACTGTCTCATTCGCCAGTCCTCAAGGCCTGAATATGGGCGAGCACCTGACCGGCTTCCGGCATGGACACGGTCACATCAACAAGGAACAGGCCCTCTTCCTGCGTCGGGGACACGGTGCGGATCCAGTCGAATGTACGACCGCGCTGCGTGGCGGCGCCTGCGATCACGCCGGTTGGCAGCGGCGGGGGCAGTGTCATGGCGTCGGCCATGCGGTTGCTCGCCTCGATTTCGGCAAGAGCCCGCAGGTCGACCTGCTTGGCGCCGACAGTGGTCTCGCTGCTGAGGTGGATCAGGCCGATGGCCGAAATCGAGAAGACGCCCAATGCGGCGAGGACTTCGACAAGCGTGAAACCGGATTGCGATGTGTGGTCAGGCATCTGGCGCCTCCCACGTGACCTGCCCGCTAGGCGCGATGGTCAGGGTGATCGTTTGTCGATCGCGCAAGAGCGTGAGGGGCGCGCCCTGTGCGGTGCCTGTCGTGTCGAGGATGATATCCGGTACAATGACATTGGCGTCGGATTCTGGGCGCGTGGGGGTGCGGGTCGTATCGAATGTGACGTTGTGCGGGAAGGTAACGTCCCTGCCCGGAGCAGGCGACCAGGCCTGGTCCTGCCAGCTGACGCGGTGGTACCCGTCTTCAGTGATCGACAAGCCCTGAGGCACGCCGGTGACAAGCGCCAGGTCGAGCGCCGAGGCGACGTCATGTTCAAGACGCGTTGCGGCTTCGGCCAGAGGGTCTGCTTTCGGACGCATGGTCATTGTGACCATGCCTGCGGCGAGCGCCATGATGAACACAGCGACCAGCACTTCGGTCAGGGTCATGCCTGCTTCGGTGGATGAGGGAAGGTCGCGGCGCAAGTTCATCTCAGGTGTCAGTTCCAGTTGCCGATATCGTCTTCATTGCCGGGCTCTCCGTCCGGGCCTGCGGAAAATACGTCATAGGCGCCGCCCGAACGTGGGCCGGGCGCAGTGTAATGGTAATCATTGCCCCAAGGATCCTGTTGGACGCGCTTGATGTAGCCACCGGGGCGGTACTGGTCGGCTTTTTCTCCAGAGGGCGGCGTCTTGAGCGCAGCCAAGCCAGTATCGGCGCCAGGATAGTTGAACATGTCGAAGCTGTACTGTTCGAGGCCGCTTTCAAGCGCCGCGATATCCGAACGCGCCCGGTCGATCCGGGACTTGCCGAGCACGGGGCCGACGGAGATCACCACTGCCGTGGCCAGCAAGGCCATGATCGACACGGTAACGAGCAGCTCAACGAGCGAGAAGCCGGCATCCTTCGTGTCGGGCGCGGCTTTCTGGTCGTCTTTGGCGTGGGTCATTGGGGTCTCCTGTTAGGTCCGCAGCGCTATTGCAGCGCCAGCGTGTTGAGCTGGATAATGGGTAGCATGATCGACAAAACGATCATGCCGACAAGGCCGCCGAGCACAACGATGATGATCGGTTCCATCAGGCTGAGGGCGGTGGATGTGGCATTTTCAAATTCGTCTTCGAGGAATTCTGCCGCGCGCGTCATCATGCCGGGCACGTCACGCCCTGCTTCGCCGCTGGCCACCATGTGGACCATCATGGGCGGGAAGGCGCCGGTGCCCTTGAGCGCGGCGGCGAATGACCCGCCTTCGCTGACGCGAACGGCGATCTCGTCCGTCGCCTTACGGAAGACGCTGTTGGACATGGCGCCGCGCGACGCATGAAGGGATTCCAGAACCGTGGCCCCGGATGAGGAAAGCGTGGCGAAGATGCGTGCGAAGCGGGCGGCAGAGACGGTGCGAGCCAGGTTGCCGACAATGGGCAGCCGCAGGACGAGGCGGTCCAGTGTCTCGCGGACGCCGGGCGCGCGCAGTAACCGCAAGAGGAGGACGAAGCCGACAACCAGTGCAATGGCGATCAGCCACCCCCAGTTGCGCAGGAGATTGGACACAGCGATGACCTGCTGGGTCAGCCAGGGCAGGTCGGCATCGAACATGTCGAACTGTTCGACAAGGCGCGGGACGACGAGGATCATAAGGGCGACGACCATGCCGATGGCGAGCGTGGCAAGCAGGGCCGGATAGATGAGTGCGGACTGGACCTTCTGGCGAAGGCGCCACGTGTTCTCAAGATAGACGGCGAGGCGTTCCATTACTTCGCCCAGGCGACCCGACATTTCGCCGGCAGCAACGACCGACTTGAACAGTGGCGGGAAGGCACGCGGCGCGGTTCCGAGTGCGTCGGCAAAGCGGGAGCCTTCGGTCACTTCATTGCGGACGCGGTGGAGGATGGCCACCGTTTCCGGCTTGGCGTCGCTGGCCGCAGCGGTGAGAGCCTGTTCGACGGTGAGGCCTGACTGGAGGAGCACAGCGAGCTGGCGTGCGAGCAAGGCGCGGTCCTTGTCGGAGATACGTCCAACGGAACCCTTGCCTCCACGCGCCGTCTTCGTGTTGAGCAGCTGGACGTCGACCGGCATGAGTTCGCGCATCCGCAATTCCTTGCGGGCGGCGCGAGGACTGTCGGCAGAGATGACGCCCCGCAGGCGCTTGCCACCCGTATCGACAGCGACATATTCAAACGCTGCCATCGCGGGCCTCCTTGCGGCAGACGCGCAGGACTTCCGTCACGCTGGTCTCGCCGGAGAAAACATAGCGCCGGGCGTTCTCGATCAGGCGATGATGGTCAGCGAAGGCAACCGCTTCGATGGCGTCTTCTGTCGCGTCGGCGTGGAGCAGGTTGCGAACAGCATTATCGACAACCAGGAGCTCGTAGATCGCGATGCGACCATGAAAGCCGGTATTGCCGCAGGCCATGCAGCCCTTGGGCGTGTAGTGGGTGAACGAGTCCGCCGGATGCAGATCAAGCGCCTCGTATTCAGCGGCGCCGGCGGTCGCTGGCTCCTTGCAGACATCGCAGAGCTTGCGCACAAGGCGCTGGGCCATGACGGCGCGCAGGGTGGACGCCATGAGGTAAGTCTCGACCCCCATGTCGCGCAGGCGCGTGATGGCACCGGCTGCACTGTTGGTGTGCAGGGTGGAGAAGGCAAGGCGCCCCGTCGAAGCGAATTCAAATGCTGCTTCAGCGGTCTCGAGATCGCGGATCTCGCCGACCATGACAATGTTGAAGTCCTGGCGCAGGATGTTGCGCAGGGCCCGGGCGAAGGTGAGGCCGACCTTGGCATCCATCTGTGTCTGGCTGATCCCCGGCAGGCCGTATTCGACCGGGTCTTCCAGCGTCATGATGTTCACACTGCCGGTGTTGAGGCGCGAGATGCTCGAATAGAGCGTCGTTGTTTTGCCTGAGCCGACGGGACCGGTGACGAGGATCACGCCATTGGGTTGGCCGAGGATCTGGTCGAAACGCTGGTAGGTGTCGGAATCCATACCGAGCTGCTCAAGCGTGAGGAGCGCGTTCTGCGTGTCGAGGAGACGCAGGGCGACGCGCTCGCCGAAACGGGTCGGCAGGATGGCGACGCGCACGTCGATGGAGCGTCCCCCGGCCTGCAGCGAGATGCGGCCATCCTGTGGCAAGCGCTTCTCGGCAATGTCGAGGCGGGCCATGACCTTGATGCGCGACACAAGTGGTGCGGCGAGCTTGCGAGGCGGGGTAAGGACTTCGACCAGGTCGCCATCGATGCGGTAACGGATGGACAGTTTGTCCTCGAACGGGTCGATATGAATATCAGATGCCCGGCGCTTCATCGCCTCGTAGATGAGGCCATTGATCAGGCGGATGACCGGCGCATCGTCGCTGCCGCCGAGCAGGTCTGCCGCTTCGGGGATATCGTCGATCAGGCTCTCGAGTCCGCCCCGGCTGGCAACGGCCGCTTCAATATCCGTAGCGCCCAGCGGCCCCTGGCTGAACGCGACAGTCAGTGCGCGATCGAAGCTGGCCGGATCGAGGGATTCAATCGCGTGGGGGCACCCAAGGGTCCGGCGCGCTTCGACAAGGGACATGACATCGGCGCCCGTGCGTACGCCCACGGTCAACGTGTCGCGATCAGGCAGCACGATGAGCCCCTTGTCCTTCGCGAAGGCGTAGGTGAACTGGCGGGAAGATGCGGCGTTTGTGTCCATGGGATTACTGCGGTGGAGGTGCTCCAAGCACTTCGCTGACAAAGGCGTCGAGCGAATTGACTTTGTCGTCCTTGCCGTTCCAGAGTTCTTCGGCACGGACGAAACGATAGCTGCGAGCGGTGACGTCCCGCGCACTCTGACGATCACGGATCACGGTCGGGCGGATGAATACCATCAGGTTCGTTCGCTTTGACGCTTTGCCTTCGGTCCGAAACAGGCGTCCGGCGACTGGCATGTCGCCGAGGATCGGGACTTTCTCCTCTGCAATGGTATCGGATTGCTGGATCAGACCGCCTATGACGATGATTTCGCCACTGTCGGCCAGAACGTCAGTCGTGATCTGACGCTTGTTGAAGATGAGATCTGACGTCGCGACATTGATGGCGCCCGAGATGCTCGAGACTTCCTGGTTGATTTCAAGCCGGACCGCATCATCCGACGAGATGCGTGGCGTGACGTCCAGGCGGACACCGATTTCCTTGCGGTCAACAGTGCGGAACGGATTGGTATTGTCATTGCCCAGTACTTCACCTGTGACGATTGGTACTTCCTGGCCGACGAGGAGCGACGAGGTGCCATTGTCGAGCGTCATGTTGAACGGCTTTGAGAGGACCCGGGAATTCGCGTCATTCTCGACTGCCGTCAGGATGGCGCCGAAAAGCGTGTCGCCGTTTTGGCCGCCCACACCGACGCTGAGGCCGGTGAGTCCAAGCAGGGACGTGACGGCGGATGCGGCAAACGGATTGGTCTCGCCGCTCGTGAACGGTGTGTCGCCGCTTATGGCGCCGGCGAGGGCCAGAAGGTTGGGCGCAGAGCGGGAGTAATTGGTGGACGCGAATGGCACAGTTGAATTGCCGGTGCCGCTGAGCAGGAATTGCAGGCCGAGTTCCCGGGCAGTGTCGTCGGACATTTCGACGATGATGGCTTCAACGAGAACCTGGGCACGCCGCTTGTCGAGGTCCTGGATCACGCGTTCAAGTGTCAGAAGAGTCTCGCTGGGCGCATTGATCACGAGCGAGTTGGTCGATGCATGAAAGGCGATCGTGCTGAGTGCGATGTCGCCACCTGTCTCACCGCGCCGGAACGCCATCGCGCCGGCGACCTTTTCGAGGATAGGGACGATATCGGCAGCATCGGCATTGTTGAGCGAGATAACGCGCAGCGTGTCTTCGATCCGGTCCGTCGCATCAAGTTGTTCGACAACCTTCAGGGCGCGCTCGACCATCAGGTCGTCGCCACGGATGACTATTGAATTGCCTGTCTGAGAGGCGATGGCCTGGAAGTTTGACGTGTAGCTGTCTTCTCCGCCGGTTTTTTGAAGGGCCATCAGGATGGATTCGAGTTCGCCTGACGCGATGTTCTTGAGAGAGATGGTTTCCGTGCGGCTGCGATCTTCATCGATTCCCGCGACCAATCGGCGGATACGCGGCATGTTCGACTGGTAATCGACGATCACCAATGTGTTCGAGCGCGGGTTTGCGATGACCTGCCCCTGAGCATCGACCAGGGGTTTTACCATCTGGGCCGCTTCGAGCGCATTGAAATTGTTGAGGCGGATGATCTCGGTCACGAAACTGTTCGAGCCGGAGGCCCGCGTGCCGGCTTCGCTTACCGCCGATTGTTCCGGGATAATGCGGTAGGTGTCCTTGCCGGCAGACACGGCCGTGAAGCCGTGAACGCGCAGAGTCGAAAGGAAGACGTCAAACACGCCTTCCCGTGTCAGGGGGGACGAAGACGTGACAGTCACGCGTTTGCCGCGGACATCGGGATGGACGATGAATGTGTATCCTGTGACGATGGACACGTCGGCGATCAGCGAACTCAACTCGACATCATCGAAATTCAGCACGTGGAGAGAGGCCTTGGGACCGTTCTCGCCCGCGAGCCCGAAGGCGGGCAGGGCTGTCGTGGCCAGCAGGATGGCTGAAAGGCCGAAACGGACGTTCATTCTATCTATTCTCCCTCGGGGAAGCGAAGCGTGACGGGGATATTGGCGCCGTTGCGCTGAACCGTCATGGATAACTCGGCGGCATTCGACAGCCGTTCGGCGATGTTCTCGATCTTGATGTCGCGGACAGGCGTTCCGTCGAGCACCGTTATGATGTCACCCGATTCGAGACCGGAACCGGACAGGGCCGCCGTCGAGCCCGGCGTTGACAGGCGGTATCCAACAAGGATGCCGTCAGTAAATACGGGCGCCACGTCAAGCGACGCAAGGAGCGCGCGGTCGAGGGGCGCTTGGCGCTGAGAATTCGTTGCGGGACGCGGCGCGCCTTCGACCATGCCTTCCTGGCCGGGCAAAGTCAGCACAGATAATGCATCGATCCCGCTTTCCATCATGAGCGTTTCCAGCGACCCGCTTTTTCGAATGAGCACCCGGTCGGGCAGGACCCGGTCAAGCGTGACGCCCTCGATAATGGTGTCTCCTGGATGATAGGTGAGGGCGCGTCCGTCTGGGGTCTCGATGATGGCAATCGAGGCCTGTTCCGGCCGTGCGTCACTGGAACCCGCCGCAACAGACCGCACGCCCTTGAGGGTGAGATTGAGACTGGTCGCTGGCGCATCCGGGATTATGTCACCGACCGCGGCTGCCGCTCCGAACCGGTTCGATCGGGTCAGCACCATGAGGTCTGCACTCGCCAGAGGGGATCCTGCGGATGCGCTGGCCTGACTCGCGGGCAAGGCCAGCGGGTCACTCACAGCACCGCCAGGCTCGACCAACAGCCAAACGAACCGCGCAGCCAGCAATCCCAAAAGCACAACCAACACGATTGTAAGCCCGACGCGTACACGCGGCAAAAGGAGCAGTGCCTTCGTCGAAAGGATGTCTAATTGGCTCATAATCTACTCTGACTGCAATTTCCCTGCCCGGATTATGTAACTGGGCGACCTGTCGAACAGGTGGGCCATAGCCGAGCCCGGGCATTTGGAATGTTGATGAAGCAAACTGATCAATAGTGGCAAGCTGAATTACAGTACATCTTGTTAATACTTGAGGGCGCGGGGATTGTCCCAATAACGTACACTGTTTCTGTCTTCGATACGATTAGGCCACAAGAAGTCGGTCAGAACAGCACGCTTGCGGGAACTTCCAGCGCTTCTGACAGGCGTCGTGCCGTCTTGAGGCCGAACGTCTGGCCACGCTCGATTGCGGATATGTGGTTCGGGCGAATGCCGCAGAGCTCGCTTAGCTGGCTTTGTGTCAGCAACCTGAGTTCGCGCATGACGCGAACGGGATGCTCGCCGGCATCAATCCGCTTTTGCGCTTCTTCCGGAATGGCGGGTTCAGCCTTTGGCATTTCGGCCATGGCCTTTTCAAGCTGCGTGACCTTTGTCTCAAGGTCAATCAGGCGACCCTCGAGCCTGTAAAGCAAATCCATATTATCCACCGAGGCAGCCCCTTGTTGCGTTGAGCCTCTGGTTCCCAACAAGCGCACGAATATGCGGAATTTAACGCGCTCACATGTCGCTTTCGCGAAAGTTTTGTGACGTGGCGCCGCGTGAGGTGGCTTTTATTCGGACGTCGGCAGGCGGTGCCGACATCTTGTCTCAAAACCGAGACATTTCCGTTAATTGTTTGTCATGGGGCGTCGCTATTCAGCCGCTGACGAGGTCGCAATGGAGTCGGCCTGTCTGACGGTCCAAACAAGGGGTTCCCATGATATTTCGCAGGTCGGTAAGCGTGATTGCGCTTTGCTTAGCAGCAGCGTGTTCGCAAGGAAGCAACATTGCTTCACCGGGATCAAGCAGCCCGGGAACGCCTCCATCGGGTGGTGGCGGCAGTGGCGGCGGTGGTGGCGGTAGTGCCGCGACGTGCCCAGCCGGCTTCACAGAAGGCGCGGCAGTCGGCGGATTCACGACGTGCAACCTTTCTGGTACGTACCTTGCGGACCTGACGCTTCCGTTCGTCGCTGGCGTTGCTTATGCGGTGGATGGACGCGTCGATGTCGGCGTTGACGTCGGTGCCGACGGCACGACTGCAGGCGGCACGGCAGCAACCCTGACAATCGAGCCCGGCGTTACCGTCTTTGGGCGGTCAGGCGCAGATTTTATCGTCATCAACCGCGGTTCGGAGATTGATGCAGACGGCAATGCCGCCAACCCGATTGTCATGACCAGCGCGAATGACCTGGTCCGCCGCGCCGCAGATGCAGGCGATTTCGGCGGCGACAATATCGGCGAGTGGGGCGGCCTTGTGATTCTCGGCCAGGCGCCGATCAATCGCTGCCGCAATGCGGCAACGCCAGCGACAGTCGCCTGTGACAACGTGATCGAAGGCGTGAGCAATCCCGAAGCCGTCTATGGCGGCGCCGATGCTGCAGACAGCAGTGGTACGCTTCGCTACGTCTCGCTGCGCTTCTCCGGTTTCGAAGTCACCACAGGCAATGAGCTGAACGGCATCACGCTGGGTGGTGTCGGATCCGGCACGACGATTGACTATGTCCAGGTCCACAACAGCTCGGATGATGGCATCGAGTTCTTCGGCGGTACGGTCAACGCCAAGCACCTCGTGCTGACTGGGGAAGACGATGACTCGCTCGACACCGACAATGGCTACAATGGCAACCTGCAATATGTTGTCGTGAAGCAGCGTGCTGCCGGCGGTGACAACATGGTCGAGGCCAGCAGCGTTGCCGGCGTCACGCCCGCTTCGGATTATAATGTCTCCAACTTCACCTTCGTCGGTGGCAACACTATCGGCAACGCTCTGCGCCTGAACACCGGCACGATCAGCACCTACGTCAATGGCGTGGTCACGGAAGTCACTGAATGTTTCCGCTGGGAGGCTTCGGCAGGCAATGGTGTCGCCGGCTACCAGGCGGGCGTCGATCCTGCCTTCAACTCAGTCCTGTTTGACTGTGCCGGCGGCATTGAAACGGCAAACTCCGATGCGGGCGCTGCAGCTGCATCCCTCGCAGCTGGTAGCGACAACTCCACGACGACGGCAAATTCACTTGCGGCCTCTTTCTTCCCTGGCCCGAACGAAGCCACTGTGGCGCCATTTGACGTGGCAACGCTGGACGCGTTCTTCTCGCCGACGACGTATATCGGCGCCTTTGGCCCAACAGAAACGGAAACCCAGAACTGGGCAACCGGCTGGACGTTTGGTCTCTTCCCTGACCCGACCTGCCCGACCGGGACGACTGATTCAGGTCTCGAAATTGATAACCAGACTGTTTGCCGCATCTCAGGTGTGATCACCGATGATGTGCGTCTGACACGCGGAAATATCTATGAAGTTGTCGGACGTCTGGATGTCGGTGTCGACATCGGTGCCGATGGCGCAGCGGTAGGCGGTGATCCAGCCACTCTGACGATTGAGTCCGGCGTCACCCTCTTTGGTGGAGGCGGCGCAGACTATGTCGTCGTGAACCGTGGTTCCCAAATATTTTCGAACGGAACAAAAGAAAATCCGGTCGTCCTGACATCCGAAGCGGATGTCACGGACACGCAACCCAACCCGGAAAACGCCATTGGCGAATGGGGCGGTCTGGTTATCCTCGGCCGCGCGCCGATCAACCGCTGCCGCAATGCGGCAACGCCGGCGACAGTCGCCTGTGATAACGTGGTTGAAGGCGTAACCAATCCTGATGCGGTTTACGGCGGTGCCTTGCCAACCGATAATAGCGGTTCGCTGCGCTATACTGTGGTCAAGCATTCCGGTTTCGAAGTCACCACAGGCAATGAGCTGAACGGCATCACGCTTGCCGGTGTCGGTTCGGACACGGCGATTGACTATGTCCAGGTCCACAACAGCTCGGATGACGGCATTGAGTTCTTTGGCGGCTCGGTCAACGCCAAGCACCTCGTGCTGACGGGCGCGGACGATGACTCGCTCGACACCGACAATGGCTACAATGGCAGCCTGCAATATGTCATCGTGAAGCAGCGTGCTGCCGGCGGTGACAACATGGTTGAGGCCAGCAGCGTTGCGGGCATCACACCGGCTTCCAATGCCAAGGTCTCCAACTTCACCTTCCTCGGTGATGCGGGTGGCAACGCTCTCCGCCTGAACACCGGCACGGTCGGCACTTACGTCAACGGCGTGGTGAAGGAAGTCACTGAATGCTTCCGCTGGGAGACTTCGGCAGGCAATGGTGTTGCTGGCTACCAGGCCGGCGTGGACCCTGCCTTCAACTCGGTCCTGTTCGATTGTGTAGCCGGTCTTGAAGTGGCGGGCTCCGATATCGGCGCTGCAGCTGCATCCCTGGCCGCAGGCACCAACAACTCCACGGCAACAGCAAGCACCCTGATCAACACTTTCATCAATGGCACGGCTGAATCGGCCGTCACAGCGTTTGATGTGACGGGCCTGTCGGGCGACCTTGAGCCGGTTGGTTATATCGGTGCCGTCGAGAACGCCACGGATACCTGGTGGCAGGGCTGGTCGTGCGGCCTTGAGGCCAGCGACCCTTGTTAAGTTGAGAACCGCCGGGATGGTCGCGCCAGTCGTGCACCATCCCGGCACTTTCATTTCAGGCGAGACTCTGACGCAGCCAATTCAAGGCGTCCATTTCACGCCAAGCTAGGTTTAGAAAAATGCACAATAATTCCGTCCGATATAAATGGTTGCTGTCGACAGCGATGCTTCTCGCCCTGGCGCCGATGGTCCTTGCTCAGGAGGAAACAGCGCCTGCAGAGACGACCGACGACAGCCGTACACTTCAGACCGTGGTCGTCCGCGGGCAATTCATTCCTGAACCCCAGCGCGAGACGTCTCAGGTTGCGACCTTCCTGTCGACCGAGGACCTTGCGCGCCAGGGCGACTCCAATGCCGCGCTTGCCCTGACCCGACTGAGCGGGTTGAGCATCGTCTCCGGTCGCTTTGCCTTCGTGCGGGGCCTCGGCGACCGATACTCGTCTGCCTTGCTCAACGGTTCTCCGCTTCCAAGCCCTGAGCCCTTGCGGCGTACAGTGCCACTTGACCTGTTCCCGTCCAGCGTCCTCGCGGGAGCATCTGTCCAGAAAACATTCTCGGCCAATTATCCTGGCGAATTCGGCGGCGGTGTGATCGATCTCCAGACCCTTCGCCAGCCAGCGGAAAATTTTGTGACCGTGAAGGCCGGTATTTCGGCAAACACTGAAACGACGGGTTCTGATGGATTGTACGTTCGTGGCGGCGACCTTGACTGGTCGGGCTATGATGACGGGCTTCGGGATATCCCGGGTCCATTGGCTGGTGTCCTGTCTTCGGGTGAGCGGCTCAGCGCTCAGACGCCGGCGCAGATTGAGGCCATTGGCGAGAGCCTGGTCAATTCTCCGCTATCGGTCATCCAGCAGGGTGAACTTGGTCCAAATCCCAGCGGGTCGATTGAGGCCGGCCTCATCCTCGACAAGGGCCAGTATGACATCGGCATGATCGGCGTCGTTGGATTTGATTCAGGATGGACAACGAAAGACGCCACGCGGCAATTCGTCGAGGCCGGCGTTATCGGCAGCGACCAGAACCAGTTTTCGACAACCTATGATGCCACACTGAACGCGCTCGGCTCTGGTTCGATCGGCTGGGGAGAGAACGAGATCCAGGCGACTCTGTTCTATGTCCACACGACCTCGAAACAATCGGAAATCACCACAGGCACCGATTTCAATGCGCCGGGCGCCACAGGTGAGATTTATGACGAGTCAACCGGGTGGTTCGAGCGCGAGCTGAGCTTCGGCCAGCTGCGCGGCGAGCACAAGATTGGCGACCTGGACCTGAACTGGCGCGGTGCCTATGCGGTGTCCACGCGCGATGCGCCATATGACCGTTCATTGCGGCGTAGTCCCGATGCGGACGGTGTACCCCTGTATTCCACAGCAAACAATTACGGTATTGTTTTCTCCAATCTCGAGGACACGATCGCGAGCGTTGGCGCAGATGCAAAGTATACTGTAGATATTGGAAATGCGCGGGAACTTGTCATGTCTGGCGGCTTCGATGTCGCCTCGACCGAGCGTACCTATGACTACTTGTCCCTGCGCTTTGCTGGCGGCAATGCGTTGCCGGCCGATGTGCAGGCGGCGCGTCCCGACTACCTGTTCTCGCCCGACAATATCGATCCGGCCCGCTTCATCCTCCAGGAAGTCGTAACGCCGAACGACTCCTATTCTGGTGCGCTCGACGTGAATGCATTCTATGTGCAGACGGAAATCGACTTGCTGGATTATGTGCGCGGTACGCTGGGATTCCGGTACGAAGACGCTGAGCAGACCGTAAAAACGTTTGACCGGTTCGGAAACCCCGGAGCCGGGGACGTCAACCTGAGCAATGACTATATCCTGCCGGCGCTGACGCTGACATGGAATTTTGCGGACGATCTCCAGTTGCGTGCCGGATATTCGCAGACGATAGCCCGCCCGCAATTCCGCGAACTGGCGCTGTCGTCCTTCATCGATCCAGAGACAGATCGCACCTACCGCGGCAATAGCGGCCTCGTGGACAGCGAACTGACGAACTATGACGCACGCCTGGAATACTATATCGGGCGGAACCAGTTCGTGACGCTGGGTGGCTTCTACAAAGAAATAACGAACCCGATAGAGGAAGTGCAGTATTCAACGGCGTCCTTCGTTTTCGAAACAACTTTCATCAACAGCCCGAAAGCCGAGCTGTATGGTGCGGAGCTTGAATACCGGACCAATTTCAGCATGCCGATATCCAATCCCTGGATGGATGATCGTGAATGGCTGTTCTCGGCGAACTATACCTACACGGCATCGGAGGTGAAGGCAGCCGAGAGCGACAAGGTGTTCGACCCGATTTCGCGTTCGCTTCGTGATGCCGCCCTGTTCGGGTTGGACGGGTCCGACCTGCAGGGCACGCCGGAAAATATCGTGAATGCTCAGTTCGGCTGGCAAAGCGACTTTGACCAGATGACGCTCCTCGTGGGCTGGGTCGATGATCGTGTCCTGCAACGCGGGTTCGGAATTGGTGCAGCTGCGCTGCCGGATGTGGTGGAGGAACCCGGTGTGCAGCTGGACCTGGTGTACAATCGCGACTTTACGATCGGCGGTCGCGATCTTTCGCTCGGCCTGAAGGGGCGCAACCTCCTGGGTGAAAAGCATTCCGAGTTTCAGATGTCGGAAGGCGGCCTTGGACGGACCGAATTCAACACCTATGAGCGCGGAACGACTTTCTCGGCGAGCTTGTCCACGACCTTCTAGCGACGACTTGAATCAAAAAGCCCGGCAGACCTGGTCTGCCGGGCTTTCGTTCTTATTGGGTGCGCGCTCAGGCGGTTCCGAATACACGCTCGAAAATCGTGTCGACGTGTTTGAAATGATACTCGAGGTCAAACAGCGCCTCGAGCTCTGCATCCGTCAGTTTCGCCGTCACGTCAGGATCGGCTTTGAGCAGGTCAAGCAGGTTGCCTTCGCCGCGCCATGTGCGCATCGCGTTGCGCTGGACTAGACTGTAGGAGTCCTCACGGCTGACACCGTGCTCGACGAGCGCGAGCAGGATGCGCTGTGAGTTGTGCAGCCCGCCCATGCTCTCGATCGTGCGGAGCATGTTCTCGGGATAGACAACCAGGTTCTCGACCACGCCGGCCAGGCGATGGAGCGCAAAATCGAGATGGATGGTGGCGTCTGGGCCGATACCGCGCTCGACGGACGAATGCGAGATGTCGCGCTCATGCCACAAGGCAACGTTCTCGAGTGCTGGGGTCACCGCAGAGCGGACGAGCCGGGCAAGGCCGGTCAGGTTCTCTGTCAGGACAGGATTGCGTTTGTGCGGCATCGCCGACGAGCCTTTCTGGCCGGGCGAGAAAAATTCCTCGGCTTCCAGCACTTCGGTTCGCTGCAGATGGCGCACTTCCGTGGCCAGGCGTTCGACTGAGGACGCGATCACGCCGAGGACCGCGAAATACATGGCGTGCCGGTCGCGCGGGATGATTTGCGTCGAGACGGGCTCAATCGCGAGGCCCAGCTTAGCCGCGACGTGCGCTTCGATGGCCGGGTCAATATTGGCGAACGTGCCGACGGCACCTGAGATGGCGCAGGTGGCGACTTCTTCGCGTGCCAATAGCAGGCGCGTACGCGCACGCTGGAATTCGGCATGGAAGGTCGCCAGCTTGATGCCGAACGTGGTTGGCTCGGCATGGATGCCATGGCTGCGACCGATCGTCGGGGTGAGTTTGTGCTCGCGGGCACGCGCCTCCAATGCTCCGAGGACACGGTCCAGTCCTGTCAGGAGCAGGTCGGCTGCGCGCACGAGCTGGACGCTAAGGCAGGTGTCCAGCACGTCCGAGGAGGTCATGCCCTTGTGCAGGAATCGGGCTTCGTCGCCGACATGTTCTGCGACATTTGTCAGGAACGCGATGACGTCATGCTTCACTTCGCGTTCGATGGCGTCGATACGGTCGACTTCGAAAGCGCCGCGCTCTCGCACGGCCTTGGTGACGCCCTCTGGGATCAGGCCGAGGTTTTCCATCGCTTCGGCGGCGAGTGTTTCGATCTCAAGCCAGATGCCGAAGCGCGTTTCCGGTGACCAGATTTCAGCCATTTCGGGTCGTGTGTATCTCGGGATCATGTCATGCCTCGCTGCTTGAAACGCCCGTATAGCCCGGAATCGACTGAATGCCAGTGCCACTGCGACGCACGGGCCGGGTTGCTCATGGGCCGAACAGGCTGGTCGGTCCCGGCAGGGTAGGGTAAAACATGCCAGGACGCCGACAGGTACGGCAGGCTGCCGAACGCAGCGAAGGGGGATGACCATGACGAAACTGATGTTCATATCGGCAGCTGCATTGGCGATGGCAGGGCTGGCTGTCGCCCAGAACGCCACGGACTATCCGCCAAGTGCCGACGCAGGATCGTGTTTCGCGCGCGTATTGATTCCGGAAACAACCGAAGTGGTAACGGAGCAAGTGCTGGCAACGCCGGAGCGCGCCGAAATCAAGGTGATTCCCGCCGTCTACGAGACTTATACCCAGGACGTCATGACCAGGGAGGCGACGACATCCTTCACGGTCGTTCCAACCGAATACGTCACCAGGACAGAGCAGATACTGGAAGCGCCGGAGCGGATGGAAACCGTGGTGATCCCGGCCGAGTTCGAGACTTATACGGAAAAGGTCCTGATCCGTCCGGCCTATACGACATGGAAGCCCGGCGCCGGGCTATATGGAGTCAACGTCATGGCCGCCGCAGCCGACGGGGATTCCGCCGTGTCCACGGGTGAATTGCTGTGTCGGGTGGAAGTTCCCGCACAATATGACGAGGTGCAGCGAACGCGGCTCGTCAATCAGGAGCGAACGGAAACCAAGATCATTCCGGCGAAATACCGGACGCTGAAAAGGGACGTCGTGAAGACGCCTGCGCGGATCGTGGAAGAAGCCGTTCCGGCCGTCTACGAGACGATCACGCTGCAGAAGCTGGTAACGCCGGCCCAGGAGCAGACGACCATCATCCCGGCCACGTTTCGCACTGTCGAAAAGCGGGTGGTTACGGGAGGAGGCAGCGTCGAATGGCGCGAAGTGCTTTGTGACACCAATGCATCGCCAGCCAAGATCGTCGAGGTCCAGAAAGCGCTGACTGCCAAAGGTTATACGGTGCCGGCTGACGGCGATTTCGGGCCAGCGACCTACAGGGCGATGGAAGCCTATCAGCGCGCCAACGGGTTGCCGGTCGGGTACCTGACGGTCGCTACAGTGGAATCTCTCGGCGTCTCGGCTGACTAGACACGTTTAAGCGGCCCGTTCCGGGCTTGGCTTTCCCTATCCAAACAAAGGACACCCATGGCCCGGTCACATTTCCACACAGAGCGCCACCAGTTATCGCGGATAGGATGGATGCGGGCCGCCGTACTGGGCGCGAATGACGGAATCGTGTCGACGGCCAGCCTGATTATCGGTGTGGCCGCCGCGTCGGCAGCCCCCGGCGAGATACTCATCGCAGGCGTGGCGGCGCTGGTGGCCGGTGCGATGTCGATGGCCGCTGGAGAATACGTTTCGGTGAGTTCGCAGTCAGATGCCGAACAGGCGGAACTGGCCAAGGAGCGTCAGGAGCTGATTGACATGCCCGAGGCGGAACATGCGGAACTGGCCGGTATCTATGAGGACCGTGGCTTGAACCCGGAGACGGCAAAAGAAGTGGCGAGCCAGCTGACAGCCGATGACCCCCTCCGGGCCCACGCGCGCGATGAGCTGGGCATTACAGACCTGACGGCGGCAAAGCCGATCCAGGCTGCGATTTCGTCGGCCCTGTCGTTTGCGGTCGGAGCGTCCCTGCCATTGGCACTGGTCTGGCTGGTGCCGCTTCACGCACTGGTGGCTGCGGAAGCCGTTGCATCGCTGGTCTTTCTCGCGCTGCTCGGCGCGGTTGGTGCGCGGGCCGGCGGGGCGAGTATCTGGAGGCCGATGCTTCGCGTGACCTTCTGGGGTGCGCTGGCGATGGCGATCACGGCGGGGATCGGGCACATGGTTGGCGGCGTGATCTGACCGGCCTGAGCAAGCACAAAAAAACCCCGGCACCGCAAGGCGCCGGGGTTTTGCTTTTCGCCTATACGACTTGAGAGCCTCAGGCCTTGGCCATCTCGGCCTTCAGGTTGTCCGAGACCTTCTCGATGAAGCCTTCGGTTGTCAGCCATTCCTGGTCCGGTCCGACGAGGAGGGCGAGGTCCTTGGTCATGAATCCGGCTTCGACGGTCTTCACAATGGTTTCTTCAAGCGTCTTCGCAAAGGCCTGCACGTCCGGCGTACCGTCCATGCGGCCGCGATGGCTGAGGCCTTGCGTCCACGCATAGATCGAGGCGATCGAGTTGGTAGATGTCGCTTCGCCCTTCTGCCAGTTGCGATAGTGGCGCGTGACGGTGCCGTGGGCTGCTTCGGCCTCGACCGTATTGCCATCAGGTGTCATCAGCACCGAGGTCATCAGTCCGAGCGAACCATAGCCCTGGGCCACGGTGTCTGACTGGACGTCTCCGTCATAGTTCTTACAGGCCCACACATAGCCGCCGGACCATTTCATCGCAGCTGCGACCATGTCGTCGATCAGGCGGTGCTCGTAGGTGCCGCCGAAGGCCTTGAACTTGTCAGCGAACTCGGCGTCAAAGATTTCCTGGAACAGGTCCTTGAAGCGGCCATCATAGGCCTTGAGGATCGTATTCTTGGTCGACAGGTAGACCGGCCACTTGCGCTGCAGGCCATAATTGAAGCTGGCGCGGGCGAAGTCGCGGATCGACTGGTCGAGGTTGTACATGCCCATGGCGATACCGGCTTCCGGGAAATCAAACACATCGAATTCCATGGAGTCCGAACCATCGGACGCTTCCCATTTCATGGTCAGCTTGCCCTTGCCGGGCACGAGGAAGTCGGTGGCCTTGTACTGGTCTCCGAAGGCGTGACGACCAATCACCACAGGCTTGGTCCAGCCTGGAACCAGCCGTGGTACGTTCGAGATCACGATTGGCTCGCGGAAGACAACGCCGCCGAGAATGTTGCGGATCGTGCCGTTCGGGCTGCGCCACATCTTCTTCAGCTTGAACTCTTCAACGCGCTGCTCGTCGGGGGTGATGGTCGCGCACTTGACGGCGACGCCGTATTTCTTGGTGGCTTCAGCGGCGTCAATGGTGATCTGGTCGTCTGTTTCGTCGCGCTTCTGGATCGACAGGTCGTAGTACTTCAGATCGATATCCAGGTAGGGATGGATCAGCTTGTCCTTGATAAGCTGCCAGATGATGCGGGTCATTTCGTCCCCGTCCATCTCGACAATCGGGTTCTTGACCTTGATCTTCGCCATGTTTTGTAATCCTTGCGGTTGAAGCTATTGGACTGCGCTATAGCAGAGCGGCAGGCCGCGTCAAAACAGGTTCCCACATGTCAGAACAGCGCAGCCCCTGCGTCATCCTCCATTCCCCGCAACTTGGCGAAAACATTGGCGCTGCGGCGCGGGTGATGCGCAATTTCGGTTTGACCGATCTTCGCCTCGTTTCACCCCGGGATGGCTGGCCGAATCCGGCGGCGGATACGATGTCAGCCGGCGCGTTCGATGCGGGCGTGAGCGTGAAAGTGTATGAAAAACTGCAGGATGCGCTGGAGGGGGTGACCTATCTCGTCGCGGCGACGGCGCGGATGCGGGGGATCGAAAAACGCGTGGTCGATGCCGCAGGCGCCGCGGAGGCAGCGTATGGGCGGGCCGTGGGCGGCGCGGGGGTGGCAGGGGTGATGTTCGGGGGCGAGAAGTCCGGCCTGCCGAACGAAGCCGTGGCGCTGTCCGACCTCTTGATGACCTACCCGGTCGACCGGGACTTCAAGAGCCTGAACCTGGCGCAGGCCGTCTGCGTGTTCGCGCACGAGTGGGGCAAGCTGCACGCGGCGGAAATTCCATCGCACATTCCAGCGCAGAGCCCTGTCATCCCGGTTTCAGGGGACGGGGTGCCGTCGACGCGGGACGATGTGTTCCGGATGTTCGAGCATTTCGAAGCGGAACTGGAACGCGCCGGTTATTTCTTCCCGCCGGAAAAGACGCCGCTGATGAAGGACAATCTCCGCTCGGCCCTGATCCGGGCGGACTGGACCGAGCAGGAGGTGCAGACTTTTCGCGGCGCGATCAAGGCGCTGGCCCTCGGCCGCGGAAAGGCACGTGTGGTGCGGGAGGACTAGGCTTACTTGCCTTGCCAGACAGGTGCGCGCTTCTCGATGAAGGCGCGCGGGCCTTCCTTGAAATCCTCGGTCTTCATGACCTTGCCGAACGCCTTGCCGCTGGCATGCCAGAGGTCTTCGTCGGAACTGGTCAGGGCGGCGTGCGCCACCTGACGGCTGGCCTGCACGGCGATTGGCGCATTGGCCATGATCCGTTCGGCGAGTTTTGTCGCTTCCGCCATCACTTCTGCTTCGGGCACGACCTTGTTGACCATGCCGAGTTCATAGGCGCGCTGGGCGGGCAGCGGATCGCCTGTCAGGATCGCTTCGAGCGCAGTGGGCATGCCGATCACGCGGGGCAGGCGGAACAGGCCACCGGCACCGGCAACGAGCGAGCGCTTGACTTCCGGCAGGCCAAAATTGGTCGTGTCGGCGCAGATGATCATGTCGCACGAGAGCGCGATCTCGGTGCCGCCCGCCAGGGCGCTGCCCGTGATCGCGGCAATCAATGGCTTGGTGCGTTCGCGCTTCACGATTCCGGCAAAGCCGCCTTTTTCGGTGCCCAGCTTGCCACCATTGCCTGCGCTGATCTCTTTCAGGTCGGCGCCGGCACAAAAGGCCTTGCCATTGGCCGTGAGGATGGCGACCCAGAGGTCGGGGTCTTCTTCGAACCGGTCGAGCGCATGTTCGATACCGGTCGCCATGATGCCGTTGATCGCATTGCGGGCTTCCGGGCGATTGAGCGTGATAATGGCCATGTGGCCGCGGACTTCATATTCGACTGACATAGGGGCGTTCCTCCAAGAGTGGTTTTTTCCAGAATAGGGACCCTTACGCCACGTCCAGCAAGCAGAAAGACGCGAATGGGCCGGAAAGGGCAGAGTGCCTCTTGGCAGCCCCAAGGGAAAGCCTGTCAGGGTCAGTAAAAATCAAGGAGCCCGTCTACAATGGATCTTTCATTCAGCCCGGAATATGAGGTCTTCCGCAAGGAAGTGGCCGATGTCCTGTCTGCCAACGCACATCTGGCGCCGACCTCCGATGACCGGGGCATGAAAAACCCCAAGCGGCAGGCGTGGCAGAAACTGCTCATTGAGAACGGCCTCGCGGCGCGGACCATTCCCACGGAATATGGCGGCTATGGCGCGGAACCGGACATCCTGAAGTCCCGTATCATTGCGGAGGAGTTCGCGCACACGGGCCTGCCACGCGCGATGTCGAACCAGGGCATCTCGATGCTGGTGCCGACGCTGCTGGAACTGGGCACGCCCGAGCAGAAGGCGGCCTATATCCGCCCGACCCTCTATGGCGAGATGGTCTGGTGCCAGGGCTATTCCGAGCCGGGCGCGGGATCCGACCTTGCGGCGCTTCGGACGGCGGCGGTGGCTGATGGAGACGATTACATCATCAATGGCAGCAAGATCTGGACGTCGACGGCCAAGCAGGCCGACATGATCTTCTGTCTTGTCCGCACCGACCCGAGCGCGAAGAAACATGAGGGGATTTCTTACATCCTGTTTTCGATGGAGACACCCGGGATCGAAGTGCGCCCGCTGGTCGACATGACCGGTGCGGCGAATTTCAACGAAGTCTTCTTCACCGATGTGCGTGTGCCCAAGAGCGGGATCGTGTTTGCCGAGAACAAGGGCTGGCAGGTCGCCAATGCTACGCTGACCCATGAGCGCGGCATGCTGGGCGATCCGAACGCGACCAAAGCGCGATTGGTGGAACTGGTCGAACTGATGAAGCGCGAGACGGTGAACGGCGAGCGGCTGATCGACAATCCGCTGCTGCGCGACCGGCTGCTGAAACTTCAAGGCGAAGTCTATGCGATGCAGGCGAACGGCCTTCGCATTACGACGCACAGTCTGAAGAAGGAAAGCGCCGGGTTGGCGGGGCTGGTCGTCAAGCTGATGGGGTGTGAGCTGAACCACGAGATCGCACGGCTGGCGATCGACGCGCTCGGCGAACTGGGCGTGATGTACGAACAAGGCCCGCATTTGCGCGCCGAGGGCACGTGGCAGGCGCGCTACATGTACGACCTTGGCCTGATTATCGGCGGCGGCACGGCCCAAATCCAGAAGAACATCATTGCGGAACGAGGCCTCGGCCTGCCGCGCGAACCCAAACCGGCCAAGGCCTGAGAGGAGAAATACAATGGAATTTGCACTCTCAGAAGACCAACGCATGTTGCAGGACAGCCTGAACGGTTTCTTGAAAGATGCCGCGCCGCTGGACACGATCCGCAAGATTGCGACCGGGGATGACGCAGCAGACGCGGCTTTGACGTCCGGGCTGGATGAGCTGGGCCTCGCGGGGCTGCATGTGCCGGAAGCGCATGGGGGCCTTGGGCTTGGCCTGCTGGATGCCTGCCTCGTGCAAGAGGCGCTCGGGTATGCGATTGCGCCGAGCCGGTTCCTGGCAACGACGGTGACTGCGCACGCAATGCGGCATGCAGGCGCCGACGTCCTGCCGGGCATTGTCTCTGGCGATTTAAGGATAGGCCTTGCGCTCACGGAACTGTCGTCGCGCCGTGACGGCGCAGGCGTGACGGTCGACCGCGACAAGCTGACCGGTACGTCGCTACTGGCTGTCTCGGCGGAGGGATCGACACACTTGCTGGCGGCAGACACAACAGGCGCGCTGAACCTCGTCGAGACTCCTGCCGCAACACCCATGCAAACAATCGACCGGACACGGATATTCTCCGAAGTGGCCTTTGGCGGCGAAGCGCGCGCGATGTCGCTGAAACCAGACAACGAAGTGCTGGCTGCGGCGCGGTTGCTGGTGGCGGCTGACACGCTGGGTGCGGCGCAGGCCATGCTGGACAAAGCGGTCGCCTACGCCGCCGAGCGCCAGCAGTTTGGCCGGGTGATCGGATCGTTCCAGGCCGTGAAACACATGTGCGCGGAAATGGCGGCGCGGCTGGAGCCGTCGCGGGCGCTGATCTGGCATGCGGCACATGCACTGGACACGGGCGATCCTGAAGGCCTCGCCATGGCGACGCTGGCAAAGTCTCACTTGGCTGAAGCGGGTACGTTCATTGCGCGCACGTCGACGGAAGTGCATGGCGGCATGGGTTTCACCGACCTCGTCGGCCTGCACTACTGGTTCAAGCGGATCGGCGTGAACCGCCAGCTTTTCGGCAGCCCGGAGCAGACGCGGCTTGATGCGGCGCGCCTGCAAGGATGGCTTGAGACGGCCTGATCAGATGACCTTGCCGGGCGACAGGTGGCTTGCCGCCGAGACGATGGCTTCGGCATCGATCTGGAAATGGCGGTAAAGGTCTTGGATCGTGCCCGTCTGGCCGAAATGCTCGACGCCGAGAGGCGTCGTCGCGTGGCCCTTCACGCCGCCGATCCAGGCGAGCGTGGCCGGATGACCATCGGTGACAGTGATCAGTGTGCAGTCGCGAGGGACCTGTTCCATCAAGCGCTCGATCTGGCTCCTGGCCGACTTGTTGCCACGTGCCCGGGCGCGGCGGGCAGCCGTCCAGCCTGAATTGAGGCGGTCAGCGGACGTGACGGCGAGAACGCCAATGTCGCGGCGATTATTGCCGATGCGTCCGGCGGCCTTGATCGCCTCGGGAGCGACGCAGCCCTGATAGGCTATAACGATCTCGCAATTCGGGCCGGGCTTGCGTAGCCAGTAGCCGCCATCGATGACGCCCTGCCGGAAGGTCTCGTCGTCGCGGCTGGACCAGCGGACCTGTTCCAGCTGGCGCGTCGTGAGGCGGAGATAGACTGAGCCGCCGGTCTCGTCGCGCAACCATGTGCGCTCATCAGGGTCACCGTCACCATCGCGCTGGAGGTAGTCGAAGGACCAGTCCATGATAATCGAGAGTTCGTCGAGGAAGGCCGGCTCGAACGAGACGAGGCCGTCCTGGCTCATGCCGATCAGTTGGGCGCCGATTGACTGGTGGGCGCCGCCTTCCGGGGCGAGCGTGACGCCCGACGGGGTTCCGGCAATGATGAACCGGGCGTCCTGGTAACAGGCATAGTTCAGGGCATCGAGGCCGCGGGCGATGAAGGGGTCGTACACCGTGCCGATGGGGATGAGGCGCTCGCCGAAGAGCGAGTGCGATAGGCCGGCCGCCCCGAGTAGCAGGAAGAGGTTCATCTCGGCGATGCCGAGTTCGATATGCTGGCCCTCGGGCGAGAATTGCCACTTCTGGGTCGAGGGGATCTGCTGGTCGCGGAACGTGTCGCCCTTGGCTTCGCGGGCGAACAGGCTGCGCCGGTTGACCCATGGGCCGAGATTTGTCGAGACCGTGACATCGGGCGAGGTGGTGAGGATACGATCGGCGAGTTCGGTTTTGGACTTGGCGAGGACGTCGAGGATCTTGCCGAAGCCGGCCTGGGTAGACTGGACGTCGTCGTCGAGAAAGATCGGGCCGGGACTTGCGACCGGCGGTGCTGTGAAGCGGCGCGGTCCGTCGGCGAAGAAGGGAACCTCGCGCAGGAAAGCGTTCAGGGCATCGGGGTCTTCGACGCCCGCCATGGGGGCCCATTCTTCACCTTCGGCGATTCCCATTGTCGCCTGGAAATCGGCCATCTGGGCCTTGTTCATCAGGCCGGCATGATTGTCCTTGTGGCCGGCGAGCGGCATGCCCCAGCCCTTGATCGTGTAGGCAAGAAAGACGGTGGGCGTATCGTCGGTGACAGAATCGAAGGCATCGCAGAGGGACTGGACGCACTGACCGCCGAGATTGTTCATCAGGGCGGCAAGCTGGTCGTCGTTTCGGCGGTCGAGCAGGGCGGTGATGTCGCCCTGGTCGCCGATATCGTTCATGAGGCGGACGCGCCATGCGGCACCGCCCCTATAGGTGAGGGCGGAATAGTCGGCATTGGGGCATGTCTGGATCCAGGTCTTGAGCGTATCGCCGCCCGGTTCCTCGAACGCGGCGCGCTGCAGGGCGCCGTGGCGCAGGACAACGGTGCGCCAGCCGAACGCCTTGAAGATGGCCTCGACCTTTTCCCAGAGTCCTTCATGCACGACACCGTCGAGGCTCTGGCGGTTATAATCGATCACCCACCATGTATTGCGCAGGTCGTGTTTCCAGCCTTCCTGCAGGCATTCATAGACATTGCCCTCGTCAAGCTCGGCGTCACCAACGAGCGCGACCATGCGACCAAGGGGGCGGTTGACGGCCCATGACTTGGCTTCGAGGTAATCCTGGATGATCGAGGCAAAGGCGGTTTCCGCTACGCCGAGGCCGACGGAGCCGGTTGAGAAGTCCACATCGTCGATGTCCTTGGTGCGGCTGGGATAGGATTGCGCTCCGCCATAGCCGCGAAAGTTCTGCAGCTTTTCCAGCGTCTGATTGCCCATCAGGTAGTGCATGGCATGGTAGACGGGCGCGGCATGCGGCTTCACGGCGACGCGATCTTCGGGGCGTAGCGTGTGGAAATAAAGCGCGCTCATGATTGAGACCATCGACGCGCAGGACGCCTGGTGGCCGCCGACCTTTACGTCGTCATCACGCTTGTCGCGGAGGTGGTTGGCATTGTGAACCGTCCAGGCCGAGAGCCAGAGCAGGCGTTGCTCAAGAGTCTTGAGATGGTCGAGATGGCTCGGCATAGGCAGCTTCCTGTTCGTGGGACCGTGCGAATAGACCTAGCGGGAATGACCGTGCGCGGGAATAGGCATTGATGAGCAAATTAGTGCTTCATATTTGGCGAAGGTGGCAATTCCTGCCGACTTACTCGCCTGCAGGTGTGAATTCCGGGCGCGTGAGATTTGCGCGGAACCAGTCGGACTCGGTCGGATCAAACGCCTTGCGCAGCCATTCGACGACGACCTGTCCGCGCGTAATGCGTCGCACGCGTTCCGTATAAGTCATCCAGAACTGGGTCGAGGCCATTTCCGGAAGGGCGAGCGGCACGAGTTCCGGATAGGCCGCACCGATATAGGACGGCAGGATCGCGATTCCGCCGCCTGCCTGGCAACAGGCAATCAGGGTCGCGGACGAGTTGGTAATCAGGGAGAACGGAATCAGCTGCCGCGCGAGGAAGGCATCTTCCGCCCAATGCCCGGATTGATTCACATAGCCCTCGTGCAAAAGGCACCTGTGATGGTGAAAATCGGTCAGGCTGGTCGGAATGCCATGGAGGTCGAGATAGCCGCGGGACGCGAAGCACAGATAGTGGACCACGCCCATCCGACGACCGATCAATTCGCTTCGGTTTGGCGGTTCGAACTGGATGGCGATATCTGCTTCATTGTTCAGCAGGTCTGGCGGGCGGTCAGATATCGATAGTGTCAGTTCAATTCCCGGATAGCTCGCGAGAAACTGCGGTATCCGACGCGCCAGCCAATAGGGTCCCAGACCATCGCCGGTAACGAGATGGACCGGCCCTTCATTCGGCGTGTCAGTGTCGCACACATCGTCGTGCGCGGCAGAGACAATATCGGCCATCAGGTTTGCGTGACGCAGCAGCATGTGGCCAGCATCCGTCAGGTCGATACCGCGCGACGACCGTTTGACCAGTTCGGTCCTGAGGGCCGTTTCGAGCTCGCTTATGCGTCGGCTGATCGTGGGAACCGATCCACCCAGTTTCTCGGCTGCGGCGGACATGCTTCCGAGTTCCGCGACGGCCCGGAATATCCGTATACGGTCCCAATCGAACGAATCCACGCGCATGCGCCTCCCCTTTCACGAGTGTAAGTCCCCGTTTCAGTTTTCGGTAAAGCCACGCAGCAACGCCTGTGGCATCAATACTATAAGCGTCAGTTGTAGTTGCGAACGAAAACTATCTTAATGGTGTATCAGTGGACGGTTCAATAAATCTCACCAAGGTTGCGTCGAAAGGCGCGGAGTTGGGGTTCAGGCGTGCGACCTTTGCTGAGCTTGAGCAGGGTATTGAGATGGCTGAGCTACTCATGTCGTCCAAGATCGCTGCGCCTGATTCGGTTGCTGAAATGGATCGTATCACGGGAATGACGGCGTGGGTAACAGGTCATCCGGTCGATGGAATCTTCCTGACATTGCCTTTGTCGCAGCTTGGCGAGCAGGCCGTGCGGGATGGTTCCTACAATCCTGCAAACCCTGACCCGGTGCACCTCTGCGTTGACGGAAAGGGCTGCGCCGGCTTCTATATCGGCGTATATGCCGGGGCCACGCGAGAGGCGCGCAAGCGCGTGATGACAGCGGCTGCCGTGATGCGTGTCGAGCTCTTTAGTGCCTATCCGTGCTTTGCGCGCGGGGCGACAGATGACGGCAAACGTTCCATGGCAAGCCTGGGGTTCACGCCGTGCGAGGGCGGGCTGCCTGACCTGTACGTGCAGGAGGCGCTGGTTGCGGCCCGGAGCGAGGTGGCATGAGCAACCGGCCACAGACCGGGGAGCAGGTGCTGTGTCGCCCAGTGCCGGCCGGAGCGTTCGAACGTTATACGGCGCGGCCTGTGCGCTCGCTTGATGACTATCAGAAAATGGTGTCGATTCGCGCCGCCGTGTTCATGGCCGAACAGGCCTGCCCCTATGAGGAGGAGTTCGACGGCAACGACCTCTGCGCCACGCATTTCCTGGTGTTTGACGGGCGAGTTGCAGTCGGCACCCTTCGGATGCGCTGGTTTGCCGGGTTCGCCAAGCTTGAGCGGGTCGTGCTGTTGCGTGGACAAAGGGGGCGACCTGCGCTTCAGGTGATGCTCGCTGAGGCGTTCGAATACGCGACGCGAAAAGGCTATCGGTTGATGATTGCGCAGATACAGGCGCGGCTGTGGCCGGTCTGGTCGCGCACGTTCCGGTGCAGGATTTCCCCGGATCGGCCACGCTTCTGGTTTTCGGATTTCGAATATGTCGACATCGAGATTCCGCTGCCGGACCACCCACGCGCCCTGATGCCGGAAAGCGATCCGATGGTGATGATCCGCCCCGAAGGACATTGGGACGAGCCGGGTATTCTGGACGCGTCCGTCGCACGATCCGAACAATCGGATGTCGCGGCCTAGGCCTAGATAACCGAGGACCAGGGTTTGCTGAGCAGCGCGGCAGAGTTGATGATACCGACCATGCAATAGGTTTGCGGGAAGTTGCCCCACAACTCGCCCGTCGTTGGATCAAAATCCTCCGACAGAAGGCCAACATTGTTGCGGCTGGAGAGGACGGACTCGAACATCTCGCGAGCCTCGCCGACACGTCCGATCCGGAACAGCGCATCAATGTGCCAGAAGGTGCAAGCGGTGAAGGCGGTCTTGGGCCGGCCGAAATCGTCTTCGGTCTTGTAGCGATAGACGTGATTGCCTTCGCGCAGCGTGCTGTCGATGGCTTCAACTGTCGCTATGTAACGTTCGTCGCTGGCAGGCAGGAAGCCGATCTCTGCCATCAGCAGGACCGAGGCGTCGAGCGCCTCTCCCCCAAAGGCCGCCGTGAAGGCACCAGCGCCGGCGTTCCAGGCATTGTCCAGGACAGTCTTGTGAATGATTTCGGCGCGTTCTGCCCAATAGGCCGCCCGATCGGGAAGGCCAAGATGCGCCGCGATTTTAGACAGGCGATCACAGGCGGCCCAACACATGATAACCGAGGATGTGTGTACTTCGGCGATGGTGCGGAATTCCCAGATGCCTGCATCCGGCGTGTCATACACCGCAAACGCGCGTTCACCCACCGGTTCCAGCTGGCGGAACTCCGCGATTCCTGGGCGCGAGATCAGGCGGCAATCGAAAAACGATTGCGCAACGCCGAGAACAACCTGTCCGTACACGTCGTGTTGGATATGTTCGGCGGCCTGGTTCCCGCGCCGGACGGGGCCAGTGTTCCGAAAGCCCGGCATATGAGTTGCATGTTCTTCGGTGAGGTCGGCTTCAAGTCCAATGCCGTACACGGGCTGGATATGACCGCCCTTCGACTGGGCGACGATGTTGCGGACCCAGCGCATGTAATGTTCCAGCGTGCCCATGGCGGACAGGCGGTTGAGCGCCGAGACGGTGAAATAGGCGTCCCGAATCCAGCAGAAGCGATAGTCCCAGTTGCGTTGTGATCCTTCATGCTCGGGAATGGAGGTTGTCAGGGCGGCGACGATGCCGCCGGTTTCCTCGAACACGCAGAGTTTCAATGTGATCGCCGCGCGGATGGTCGCTTCCTGCCATTCAAAAGGCACGGCCAGGCTGCGCGACCATTTCGTCCAGTATTTGCGGGTCCGATCTTCCCAGTCGAGCGTTATGACGTCGACCGTGTCGGTGAGGGATTCGTCGGCGCCGAGGACAAATGACACATCCTGTTCAAGCAGGAAGCTGGTGCCTGACATGATGTAAGAAACAGGCGCGTCGGTGGTCACGCGGAACGCCAGCTCGCCATCGGTGAACCGGATATGGTTGACGCCCCGGACAGACGGGAGCCGACGCGCGCCCCAGTCGGTTTGCGGGGTCAGGGTGATGCGCACGCGCGGGGTGCCGGCGACAATGTGAAAGCGTCGGACGATCGAGGCAGGCCGGAAGACGCGGCCCCGGTTCTCGAAACGCGGCGCAAAGTCGATGATTTCCAGGATGGCGCCGTCGTCCGATTCAAGCCGCGTGCGAAGAATGGAGGTGTTGCTGTCATAGGATTGCGACCGTGACGTCAGGCCATCCATCCAGACGCTAAACTGCCCACCACCGCCGAGCAACTGGTTCAACACGGGTTCGCCGTCGAAACGCGGCAGGCAAAGCCACTGATAGTCGCCGCCCGAATTGATCAGGCCAGCGATAGTGCCGTTGCCGACAATGCCCATGTTCAGTCCACTCATGAAGATGCAAACTCCTTCAGCAATGCGTGCACGTCCTGCACGGAATCCAGATGGTGCAACGCGACTGTTGCACCCTCACCGACCTTGACGGCGATGCCGCCGACCGATTGCGCCGACGCGAAGGCGTCCTCATCGGTCGTATCGTCACCGATCATGACGGGACGACGTCCGACGAAGGGCTTGCTTTGCATGGCGCGCAACAGACAGGCGCCTTTGTTTGCAGCCGCGGGTTTGGCTTCGAAGACCATCTTCCCATGCTGCAGGCTATAGTCAGCAAACGGTTCAACGGCGTCAGACAGCGCAGATCTGAGTTCGGCTTCGACGCCGGGTGCAGCGCGATAATGCACGGCGAGTACAGGTCCCTTGGGCTCGAGGCGGACGCCGACATGACGGCTGGAAATCTCCGACAAGGCATCAATCAGGGCGTTTGGTGCCAACATGGGGGAATCTGTCGCCAACCCGCCTGGCGCAGACACCCGTAGCCCATGATTGCCGAAACGCCAGAGGCTGTCGGGAACCCGTTTTGAAAGATCGTCCAGGTCTCGGCCGGACATTACCGCCAAGGCGCCATCCAGCCGGGTCGCGCAGGCACGCAGGACCTTGTCCATTCCACGCGCAAGAAAGACCGTGTCCGCATCATCCTGAAGCCCGGCAAGCGTACCGTCGAAATCGAGAAAGACAGCGTCGTCTGGCGACAAGGATAAGGTTCTGACAGGGGCATCGGGCATATTCTGCACTAGTGTCGGCTCTCAGCCGTGTCAAACGCTGCCAGGAAGTGCTCACGCCACCAGTTGATGTCCTGTCGGCAGATGCCGTCATACAGGGCACGCCAACGTCTCTGACGTTCCGCGCGTGGCATGTTCAAGGCCGTGCGTACGGCTTCGGCGACGGCGTTGCGGTCATGTGGATTGATAATGAGGGCGTCGGTCATCTGGTCAGCGGCGCCAGCGAACTGGGATAGGACGAGCACGCCGGGATTGTCCGGGTCCTGTGCCGCGACGTATTCCTTCGCCACAAGATTCATGCCGTCCTGCAAAGGGGTGACCAGGCCGACACGTGCGAGCCGGTAAAGGCCAGCCAGCTCGTCGCGCTGATAGCTGCGGGCAAGATAGCGGATAGGGATCCAGTCGAGGTCGCCATAGTCACCGTTGATGCGTCCCGACAGCTCATCAAGCTGCTGGCGCAACTGGGCATACTCCTCGACGACGGATCGGGAAGGCGGAGCGATCTGGGTGAACGATATCTTGCCGTGCAGGTCGGGGTATTTGTCGAACAGCACCGCCATGCCTTCAAAACGCTGCGGCAAGCCCTTGGAATAGTCCATCCGGTCAACGCCGATGACCAGATCGCGGTCGCCGAGAAAACGCGCGAGTTTCCGGGACGCATCATTGGCAGCCTGGCTCGTGGCGCTGAGGCTGAAGCCCTCCGCGTCGATACCGATGGGGCAGAGGCGAAGCGTGAGGACATGGTCGCCGATCCTGAAACGCTCCTCATCGAGTTTTTCCGCACCGATTTCTTCCTGGATATAGCGCGCGAAATTGGCGCAGTCGTGCGTGCTCTGGAGCCCGACAACATCGTAGGCGCATAGGCCGGCTGCCAGCGTCAAGTGGTCGGGGATCGACCTGAAAACTTCCGGTGCCGGAAACGGAATGTGAAGGAAAAATCCCGTCCGGCGGTTACAGCCTGCGTCCTTCAGGATCTTGGCGAGAAGGAAGAAATGGTAGTCCTGGACCCAGATAAGGTCATCCTGCGTAGTCTGCGCTGCAACCACATCCGCGAATTGCCGGTTTATGGCTTTGTAGGCGGCAAAATAGCCACTGTCGAACACGGCAAGATCGAGCCGGTTGTGCATGACCGGCCAGAGTACGCTGTTGGCGTAGCCAAGGTAGAAGCCTTCATATTCCGCCTTCGACATGTCGATCAGCGCGAACGAGACCCCGTCTTCATCGGTAGTGAGAACACGGCGACGGGGGACATCGAATATCTTGCCGGTCCATCCGATCCACAATCCGCCTGTTTCGGCGAGCGTATCGAAGAGGGCAACGGCGAGTCCGCCGGCGCGAGGGCTGCCATAGGCTGTCCGGTTCGACACGGCGACCAGACGAGGAGATGATTCAGATTTGTTACTTGTCATGAGAGCACGCTCGGACGGTACTCTTAACAGATGTATCGGGTTCCCGCACACGCACAGCGAATCGCGGAATTCAGGCCAAGTGCCCATATTGAAGGCAGTGGGGGAGCAAATGTGGTCAATGGGTGCGAAAGCCCAATTGAACGACCAACTCTGGATTTGCGGGATGGCCAGCGCCCTGACGGCGCAGGCTGGCGACCCAATCTGATTTTGAATGGTGCCCGGGGGCGGAATCGAACCACCGACACGCGGATTTTCAATCCGCTGCTCTACCCCTGAGCTACCCGGGCAGGCCAGCAGGGAAGGCGGGTTCTAACCAAGGCAGGCTCGCTTGTCTATCGCGTTTTCAGTCATCGCCTGACAAGTCGTCGAGCGGGCGCCCGCTATCGAGGTTTTCGTCCAGTTCAGCGGGGGCGCCGGGGATCGCATATCCGCCCTTAAGCCATTGGCCCAGATCGACATCGGCGCAGCGTTTCGAGCAAAATGGCCTGTATTCCGGGGAAACCGGCTTCTTGCGGCACTGGGCGCATTTGGGCGTGCTGTTTTCCGGGGAGATGGGCTTGCTCATGTCTGGAATACTTCTGGTTTGGTTTTGTCACTGGACAAAATGGTCAGTCGGGCACCGAAAGTCTCGTCAAGGCGGGCCTGGAGGTCAAGGCCGCTACGGGTCATCCAGTCGAAGGCGCGCCGGGGAAGCGTGAGCGTGAGCCGCGCCATGGGGCGCGCCCTGGCCTCTCGCTGGAGATGGCGCAGGCCTTCAAGGCACAGGGTTTCGTCGGTCGGTTCGCCGTGGCGATCGAGAAGCCGGTCGGATATTGGCGTTTCACCCCAGGCGATAGAGGCTTCCATCAGGCCAAAAACCGATGGCGCCAGGGCCTTGGCATGCCTTTGGGACAGGTCGGCAAACGCCGAGAGGAAACTGTCGCGCAGTTTGAGTCCTGCCTCGCGGTTGATCGGCGACACGCAGTCGAGAACGATGGCACCACCAAGATTGCGTAGGCTGATCTGGCGGGCCAGTTCCCGGGTGGCGTCCGTGTTGATTCGCAGGGCCCGGGCGGCGGCCCGTCCGCTGTCATTACGTCCGGATGTGTCGAGGTCGATGGCGACAAGTGCCGCCGTGGGCTGGATGCGCAGTGAGCCGCCGCCAGGCAATGTGATGGTTTCGGACGTCGCTTCATCGAACGCCGACTCGATGTCCGGATGCCCGGGGAGCACGTCTTCCTGTGTGAGATGGGTGGCGCCGGGCAGGGCAGCCTGCCAACGCGCGGCAGGAGACTGTGTGGTGGGTTCGAAGGGGGCCGGCTCGGCCCGTGCGAGTTTGCCCAGCCGGGCTTCCGAGACGATTTGCACTGATATGGACTGTCCCTCGGTGAAGCCATGTCCTTCGCGAAGCCGAACGAACGCTTCCGCGCCGCCGGGAAGTTCGACGAATCCGCCGCCTTGCGTCGGATGGATGGCGCGCAGACGGGCGGCGACGATGTCGCCAATATGTAGCCCTGTGGCCGTGTCGCTCCACCGATCCGTTCGCAGGGCAATCGCGCGACCAGCCTGATCAAACGCGACCCGGCGTGTTTCCCCGATTGCGACTTCTCTCAGGATTCGGGCGACCGGCACGGATCAGCGCAGCGCGGCGATCAGCGAAGCCGTTACCGGATCGTCGGCGGATTCATCGCCCGTCAACGCCGGTTTCAACCGGGCCGCCATGGTTTTCCCGCGCTCCACGCCCCACTGGTCAAAAGGATTGAGGCCCCATAGCCTGCCGGCGAAATAGGTGCGATGTTCATACATCGCGACAAGCGCACCAAAGGCTTCAGGCCCGAATGCGGCGTGGGTCATGAAGGTCGAGGCGCGGCCACCTGCATGGACCTTCTGGCGCGCGACCACGTCGTCCAGTCCGGGCTCTTCGGTCTTCACTTCGGCGAGGCTGCGACCATTGGCGAGGACTTCGGCCTGGGCCAGCGCATGCGCCGTGAGCGCCGAGATGCCGGCGGAATCCCGTCCGGTATCGGGCGCCAGGATGAACTCGCAGGGAACCGCCTGGGACCCCTGATGGAGCCATTGATGGTAGGAATGCTGGCCGACCGAGCCTTCGCCGCCCCACAGGGCGGGCGCGGTGGCGACCGGGATCGTGACGCCGTCCGGGCCGACGCTCTTGCCGTTCGATTCCATTTCCAGCTGCTGCAGGTAAGTCGGCAACAGGCGCAACCGATTGGCGTAGGCGAGCAGGACGCGCATCTTGTCGCCGAGGATGGACGTGTTCCAATAGTCGAGCAGGGCAAGGCGCATCGGGACGTTGGCAGCAAGTGGTGTGTCGCGGGTATGTGCGTCCATGTCGCTGGCGCCGGCCAGGATGCGGTCGAACACGTCGGCGCCGAGATAGATCATGCAGGCGAGCGAGGCCGCCGACCAGAGCGAGAAGCGCCCCCCGACGGATAGCGGCATGTCGAACAGGTGAGCGTCCCGTCCGCCGAGCCAGGCCTTGGCCTTGGCAGGGGCCGCGGTGACGAGGGCGAGGTGCCGGGCGGCGGCGTCGCCCAGCGCCTTTTCGAGCCAGGTGCGCGCCCGTGCGAGATTGTAGAGGGTTTCCTCCGTCCCGAACGACTTTGACACGCCGATGACGAGCGTGGTGGCGGGATCGAGACCTGCCAGGGCGCGATCGAGGTCGAGCGGGTCGACATTGGCGCAGAACCGGAGGTCGATACCGGCAGGGGCCACGTCTTCGAAGGCGTCTGCGATCAGTCGCGGTCCGAAATCGGAACCGCCAATGCCGATATGCACGATGGACGTGAACGGCGTACCGCCAGCGGTCTTGACGTTTCCGGACCGGATGTCCCGGGCGAACTGGAGGGCGGGAAGCACGCTCTGCCGTACGGTTTCGGCTTCGCCTGTCAGGGGCGTCCTGACCCGGAGCGCCCAATGCAGGGCGGGACGGTCTTCCGACGGGTTGACGATGGCGGCGCCGAACAGGTCAGCCGATGCCGCCTCGAGCGAACGTGCGCGCCCAAAGGCGAGCAGGGCGCTTTCAGATTCCGCGTCGAGATATTGTCGGGCCATGTCGATGCGCCATCCCGCGGCCGTCAGGACCGACTGTCCGGCACGGGCAGCGGCGACAGTGCCGAGAGGGGTTTGGCGCACGCGTTGTGCGTGTGTGGACAGGTTTGTATCCATGTCATGGCCTCGGTGACAGAGTTGACCCGTGGCATATCCGGCATTGGGCCTTGAACGCAAGTCGCGCCCCCATGCACAGCCCGCATACAAATGCCCGCTTGAAACCCTCGCCGCACATGGGTATGAGGCGCGTTTAACGGGCATTCCGCCTGCCATATTTACATGAAACCTCGTCCGGCGGGCCGGACACCAGACACGCTAAGGAGAGGCCCGATGGGCAAGGCAAAGTTTGAACGCAACAAGCCGCACGTGAACATCGGCACGATTGGACACGTTGACCATGGCAAGACGACGCTGACGGCGGCCATTTCGATGGTCCTGGCCGAGGCGTCCGGCGGCGAAGCCAAATCGTATGCCGACATTGACTCGGCACCTGAAGAAAAGGCCCGTGGCATCACGATCAACACGGCGCACGTCGAGTATGAGACGGCCAACCGTCACTATGCCCACGTCGACTGCCCCGGCCACGCTGACTATGTGAAGAACATGATCACCGGCGCGGCGCAGATGGATGGCGCGATCCTGGTTGTGAACGCCGCTGACGGCCCGATGCCGCAGACGCGCGAGCACATCCTGCTGGCCAAGCAGGTCGGCGTTCCGTCGATGGTTGTCTTCCTGAACAAGGTCGACCAGGTCGATGATGCCGAGCTTCTGGAACTGGTCGAGATGGAAGTGCGCGAGCTCCTGAACTCGTACGACTTCCCGGGCGACGAGATCCCGATCATTGCCGGTTCGGCGCTGGCGGCTGTCGAAGGCCGCAATCCAGAAATCGGCAAGGACAAGGTCCTCGAGCTGATGCAGGCTGTTGATGACTATATCCCGACACCGGAGCGTCCGCTGGACAAGCCGTTCCTGATGCCGGTCGAAGACGTGTTCTCGATCTCGGGTCGCGGTACGGTTGTGACCGGCCGGGTCGAGCAGGGCGTCGTCAAGGTTGGCGAGGAAATCGAGATTGTCGGCATCCGCCCGACCGTCAAGACGACCTGTACCGGTGTTGAAATGTTCCGCAAGCTGCTCGACCAGGGCCAGGCTGGCGACAACATTGGTGCGCTGCTTCGCGGTGTTGACCGTGAAGGCGTCGAGCGCGGCCAGGTTCTCTGCAAGCCGGGTTCGATCACGCCACACACGACGTTCGAAGCCGAAGCCTATATCCTGACCAAGGAAGAGGGTGGCCGTCACACGCCGTTCTTCACCAATTATCGTCCGCAGTTCTACTTCCGCACGACCGACGTGACGGGCGTAGTGACGCTGCCGGCCGACAAGGAAATGGTGCTTCCGGGCGATAACGTGAAAATGGATGTCGAGCTGATCCAGCCGATCGCCATGGACAAGGGCCTGCGCTTCGCCATCCGCGAAGGCGGCCGGACCGTCGGCGCCGGCGTGGTCTCCGAAATCAAGAAATAGGGACTGGTTCCGGTCCTGACGGCAAAGGCCGCTTCCGCAAGGAGGCGGCCTTTTTCATTGGGCGGGATTTCGGCGCGCACCCGCAGCAGCTTTTGGCAATTGTCTGAACCTTCTATCTTGCAGCCAGCCGCCATTTGGGGCAAACCACGGCTTCGCCTGTAGGGGTATAGCTCAGTTGGTAGAGTACCGGTCTCCAAAACCGGGTGTCGTAAGTTCGAGTCTTACTGCCCCTGCCAGGCGTTATTACAGGATGCGAGGCGCTCGGCTCAGCCCTCATCCTCCGGTTTGCAGATCGGTTTGCGTAGTTTGTGCTTTTGATGTTCCAGGCCCGCCAGCGTCCGGGCCGGAATATTGCCGCCAAAGCGCTTCAGCGCCTCCTCGACACTAAGGCTTTGCGCGTGTCCCGATCGTAGAAATAGGTTTTTGGGGTGCCGTCTGCGAGATATTTGATCGCCGTTCTCACGCCGCCGCGCTTTTCGAGATTATAACTGGCCCCGAGCCGCTCATAGGCGGCTTTCATATTGTCTGACTGCGTGACGTGCCTAAGGTTTGCGCGCCGGTTGCCCAGTCCGTCGCCATTGATGTGATCGGTGACAAAGCCTTGAGGCGGCAACCCGATGACCCAATGGTGCGACGATATCATTTTGCCGCCATCGGCGGTTTGAACCGTCGCGCGCGCATATGTCGTGAGAGATCGCCTCGGTTGGCTTCCCCGCCATTTCAGGCCTGAGGCTCGGCGCGTCTGATCGGCATCAAAGATTACAAATTTACCGGCGTGCGCGCCTTGATGCGGCAGTCTAGTCATTGGCAGGCTGGTCTTTCCCGGACATTCTTGCGAGCCTGTCCAAAGCGGCTGCATCTGCGGACACATAGCGTTCCAGAATCCGCTCGATCCGGTCTTCCGACCAGCCGATGATCCGGGAGATGTCGCGCTGTGTGAGCTCGGTCTTGGCGAGACGTGTGACAGCCGTTTCCCTGAAATCATGCCAGCGCAGGCCCGTGATGTCCGCCCGCTTCTTGGCGGCGTCGAAGCTCGCCCGGAGGCCGAACCCCGTCCAGGCGCGACCTGTGGAGCTTGTCAGCATGACAGGCGAGCGTTTCGGGATCCCGGCCAGCGCGAGCGCGAACGCGAGCTGGGTGACCAGATCGTCGAGTTGCGCGTCAGCCTGGCGCGTCTGGAAGTGCGCATGGAGAAGCAGGAAAAATAGGGGCCCTGGGCCGTCTGGACGTCAGGCGGTGGCCTCGCGCGGCTCGACTGTCAGCTGGACGTCAAGCGCGCGTGCGATGCCGAGCAGCGTGGACAATTTGGGGTCGCCGGTTTTTCCGAGGGCCTTATAGAGTCCTTCCCGCGTGATGCCGGCCAGTTTGGCGGCTTCTGTCATTCCCATGGATCGGGCGATGTCGCCGAGGGCCTGCTTGATAAAGGCCTCGTCGCCCTCTTCGAAGGCGGCAGCAAGATAGGCGGCCCGGTCTGCCGGGCTTGCCAGGTGATCCTGAATGTCGAATTTCTTCGTTCTAAGTGCCATTTCAAAGCTCCTTTGCCATGTCCTTTGCGCTGGCGATGTCCTTGTCCTGTGTGGACTTGTCGCCGCCGCATAGCAGGATGACGATCTGTTCGCCGTCCTGCACGAAATAGACCCGCTAACCGGGCCCGTAATGGATCCGCATTTCACTGATGCCTTCACCCACCGGCGCGACATCCCCGAAATTTCCGCCTTCCATCCGGCGGATACGGGTCAGGACCTTGGCGCGCGCCCGGATGTCCCGGAGTTTGCCGAGCCAGTCCGAGAATTTTTCTGTCTGGCGCACCTCGATCATGCGTGAACCATAGTTCACATATATCGGAGCGTCAACATAAAGCGTGACTTGTGGTTCACGTTATTTTGTGGCGGTGGGCGGCCCTTGCGGGCGAAAAAGCGGGGCGACTCAGCCGGTTTCCGTCAGCTCTGTATTGGCCTGCTCGCGCGCAATGAAGGCCTCATACGGGTCGTCGGCCGCTTCTGCAGTGGTGACTTCGCCGGCCCGTAAGGCCGCCTCTAAAGCCGTGCGCCGGATCTCGGTCAGGATCCTGCAGATAATGAAGGCGAGGATGCCGAACCCTGAAAGGCCGGTGCCGATGGCCGCCATGAAGGGCTTGCCCGCTGCAATTCCGCCTGCCGACAGAAGGATGCTGGCTATGAGAAAGGCGACGCCCCAATAGGCGCCCCAGCCCTTTTGCGCCTCCGGCAAATCCGGCCGTTTCCACTTCTGAGCCTTGACGGGTTCCCAAATATGACAGTCCGGCAATGTGCACGCCGGGCGGCAGGCGGGTGAAGCCGAAATCCGGTAGGCGAACCCGGTTCTCACGGGTCATTTCCGGTTTGCAGGTTGACCGCCTGTTCCACCTTGGTTTGCAAGTTAACGCCTTGGAATCATTGCCGTAAAATCAGGCTCCAAAACTGGGTGTCGTAAGTTCGAGTCTTACTGCCCCTGCCAGGCGTCAATTATCCAGAATACAGGTATGGCCTGCCGCGCTGGCCTGACAAGCTCAGGCGCGTGCCAGGGATTCCTGCTTCAGGGCGATCAACATGTCGTGGACCACTGTTTCGCTGCGCGAGACCACACTGGACACGAGTTCGTGGGAAAAGGTCGAGCCGCTGAACCAGGTATCGTTGTGCCCCTGAACGCGCCGGAGATCGCCGAACAGCCCGGACGCGACGGCCTCGGCCTTGTATTGCGGGAAGTATTGCCAGGTTTTCTGGAGCACGACGTTGGTGATCGTGAACCCGTGCAACGCGGCGTCGGCAAATAGAATTTCGCGCAATTCACCCGAGTCCAGGCCATCGGAGAACTGGCCGGTAACGTACAGGCGCCCGCCCAGGTCCGAACTCTCACCTTCCGCGCGTCCACCGAGGATCGCGCCGCGCAGTGAACTGTCCTTCGAGGCCCGCGAGTACCCGATGACCTGGTGCCCGGTGAACCAGTCGTTCGAGGCGATCAGCGTGGTCGTGTAGTTCTTCCAGTCGATACTGTCGGCGACACGCTGTTCGAGCGCACTTGGATCGGCAATGGCCGTGAAAAGTTGCATCGGGATTGTCGAGACAATTGCGTCGAACACTTCTTCGGCATCGCGCGTGTGGATCACCGGTTTCGGGCCGGATCGGTCGATCCCGATCACGGGCGTGTCGAGTCTTACGTCAAGCGGCCTGGAGAATCGCTCCCAGAACGTGGTCCAGCCCTGTTCGGGCATATGCAGGTCATTGAGCACACCAGACAGGAGGTATTGGAGGTCGCACCATTGGACAGTCTGGCCAATCGTGGCCTCGTCGACATAACCGTATCCCTGTGTGGTCTGGATGCGATGCATCGCCAGTTCGATCTTGGGGATATTCAGAGCGCGAACCCATTCGATTGTCGAAAGAGAGGCTTCCTGCATGACTTTCGGATCGTCAGGCCTTGCGCGGATCGCCTTGCGCAGGGCGCCGGCCTTCCGGATGAACCGCGTGACCTGCAGGGGTAGCGGGGCACCCGGCCCCTGCCTGACGTATTCAAAGACGGACTGGCCGTCGAAGCGGGCTTCTCCGAGCCGTTTCAAGGTGATGTCATTGGCCTTCATCCAGCCTTTGATCATCGTGTGGGACCGCGTCGTATAGCACGTGCCCATTTCGTTCATGTTGTCGCCATTAAGAATTGAAAAAGACTTTCCGCCGATCCTGCCCTCAGCTTCAAAGATAACAGCGCGGATTCCCCGTTCCTGCAGAAAATGCGCCGCACTGAGGCCTGCGGGTCCGGCCCCGATGATCGCGATTCTGTATTCGTTCCCGGTGGCCAAGTTGTGTTCCACGAACCCTAATTGTTAACGAAAGTATCGGCACTCTCATAAAGTTAGTCCTTGGTGACAAGGCACATTTTCATCTTATCGCGGTATTAAAACTTCATGCCGACAAATGGGTCTCAAATTTCGTTTCTGAAGTATCTGCTACAGCGCAGGCATCCAAACGCGACTGCGGTGCAGCGCGTCGTGTTGCTCGAACAGCATTTGGCCTTCGCGAGTCACACCGCCACCATGGCTGGCGTGATGATTGTGAATTCGACCGCCACCACGATGATGATCACGCAGAGCATTGCCAGTACGTCAATGCGCTATTGGCTGTTCCTGAACTGGGTGCTGGCTGCGGTTCTGGTCATCGATTCGCTGCTCAAGCGCAGCCTTTCCCGGCCAACTGCCGTCAGTGGACGCTACCTGCGGCGGTCCGAATGGCTCGCTTATCTGTTCGGCGCCGCATGGGGGTCGCTGCCGTTCTTCATCGGCGATTCCGACCCGCGCAGTTCGGTCCTATACGGCGCCCTACTGATTTTGCCGATGATCGCGGGCATGTCCGCACTGTTGCCCGCTATCCCCAGGGTCGCGTTGCGATACGCGGCGACCGCAGTGTTTGTGTTGCTCCTTTATGCCGTATTGTCCGGGGCAAATTCGGGCATGACGATTTCCCTTATGGTCCTCGTTTTCATGTTTGCCGTCTATTTTGGCATGAAACGCACATATTTGACCTTCGTTTCCAACGTCGAGTCCCGGATTTTGGCGACGGAGTCACACGAAATCCTCATTGGCGCGCTGAATGCCAGCGGCCAGGCATTTGCCTATCTCGACGCCAATGGGAACGTTCTGGTCCAGAACGATCTCCACAAGACATATTTCTCGGGTACCGAAAGCGATCTGACGACGGGGTCGCGTCGCCTGCCCAAGGCGGGCGAAAGGTACTGGCAGAAATCTGTCGAGAGGGTGCCGAATGGCGGGCATGTTATTCTCCACACCGATGTGACCAATCTCGAACAGAGCAAGCGGGACATTGAGGTCGCCAAGGAAGAGGCGGAGACCGCCGACGCCGCCAAGACCCGGTTCCTGAATTCGATGAGCCGCGAGTTGAAAGTGCCACTCGACGTGATTGTCGGGTGCTCTGGCCTGATGGGCAGCGATTCGAACATTCCGTTCGATGAACGCGAGTTCCGGGGCTATGCCGACCAGATACGCAAACACGCGTCCTATCTTGGTGGAATCATCGATCAGATCATCAGCTTCTCGAAGCTTAACCGCGAAACCGTGACGGCAGACGAGGAAGTGGTTGAGCTGTCCGAGATCATCAACAGTGCTGTTGGGCGCGTGCGGCTCGCTTCACCTGGCTATTCGGACGTGCCGCTGCAGGTGAATATCGAGCCGGGACTGCCTCAGGTTTACTACGACCGGACGGCGCTGGAGCGGATTGTCCAGAACCTGGTGACCAATGCCTTTGAACATGGTGCCGCATCACCGATCTCCGTCAAGGTTTCGCGGATTGTCGGCCGAGGCGTACTGTTAATGGTCAGGGATCGTGGGTCGGGCATGCGCAAGGAAGATCTCGACAAGGCATTCGAGCCGTTCTTCCAGAGTGCCCGCACGAACGAATTGAAGGATGGCCGTGGTGTGGGTCTCGGCTTGTCAGTCAGTCGCAAGCTGGCACGCCAGCACGACGGCGATGTGCTACTCGACAGCCAGGAAGGCCGTGGAACCAGCGCCTTCCTCGTGATCCCTCCGAGCCGTTGCGTTACGGCCGCCGATCATCAGAACAGTCCGGCGGCTCGCGGAATCACCTGAACTGGGTTCAGACGGGGCGGCTCGTTTCCACAGAACGCGCGCGACCGAGTTCAGATTCGGCAATCATCGCCTGAAATTGCGGGGTGATGGTCGGGCTCTGCTCGGGAGCGCCGAGATCCTCGGCGATGCTGCTGATCGCCACGGCGCTGCCTTTGCGCCCGATGATGCGCGCCAGCATGCTGCTGACAGCGACCCGTTCCTCGCCGGCGAATACTTCATGGACATAGCAGACATAATTATCCTGCCACCCGACGATTGACGTGACGACTTCGAATTTTTGCGGGAATCGGAGAGCGCCGGTGTGACGAATGGATTCCGCCTGAATGATGGGCATCCAGCCATTTTGGCGAATGAGGCGACCGAGCCCAATCCGAATGACGGAATTGATGGTCGCAAGGTCAGTGTAAGATCGTATGCGATGCAGGGGTACAGTTCGTGCGAATGCGCGATCGGTCAACCAGACGCGGAGACCGATACGGGTCGGCTCGAGCGGGTCGCGGGCGGGTTGACCGCGCAAGGCGGCAAACAAGATGAGCATGAATCGCGCGAACAGATTCAATTGGGTCCCCTCCGGACTGACTGGACGGTGGGCCTGGAATTTTGCCGCTGTCTTCCGGAGGCTCTGCCTCTCGGAAACATGTCCTAGCTTTCAACAGTATCAGACAATACGGCGTAGCGCCCACCATGAAATAATAGCGGGCGCGCCTCATGATCGGCGGCAATGCGAATGACTTCACCCAGAAAAATGACGTGGTCGCCACCATCATGCTGCGCGTAAGTTCGGCATTCCAGCCGCGCGGCGCTTCCGGACAAAATGGGCACGCCGCCTTCACCCGGTTCGAATTCCATCCCTTCAAACTTGTCGACATCGCTCATGGCGAACCTGCGGGACAGGGCAGATTGGTTCTCGCGCAGGATATGAACACAAAAGTGCCGGGCTGCCTGAAAGGCTGCAAGGTTGCGCGATGCCCGGCTCAGAGACCAGAGAATCAAGGGCGGATCCATGGATACCGAGTTGAAGCTGTTGGCGGTCACACCGAAAGGCACGCCGTCCTCGTTTCGTGCGGTAATAACGGTAACGCCTGTAACAAACAGGCCAAGTGCGTTGCGAAATGTACGGGCATCAAATTCCATATGACACCATCTAAGTTGGTTTCGCTGCAGGGCAAAGCCGATTTTGCCGCTCATCAAGCCGCGTTGACCCGCGTGAGGAATGCCGTTGAATGCGCGAATGAGCGCGTCCCGACGCTTCCGGACTGTCAGCGGGGCTCGCGTCAGGAAGAGGTATCCAGCATATGACGGACCCCACGCAAGCCCAAACGCCTCCGTCCAAAGACGCGCCTTGTCCCTGGTGGCGGGGCGCCGCGATCTACCAAGTCTATCCCAGGAGCTACCTCGATACGAATGGCGACGGGATTGGCGATTTACCAGGAATAACCGAGAAGCTCGGATACATCGCATCACTCGGCGTGGCGGGAGTCTGGATATCGCCATTCTTCACGTCGCCGATGAAAGATTTCGGCTATGACGTGTCGGACTATTGCGACGTCGATCCGATTTTCGGCACGCTTGATGATTTCGACCGACTGATAACGGCAGCGCACGTCGATGGGCTGCGCGTCATCATCGACCAGGTGATGTCTCATACATCTGATGCGCATGACTGGTTCAGCGAGAGCCGCGCGGACAGGACGAATGCGAAAGCCGACTGGTATGTGTGGCGGGATGCAAAGCCGGACGGGACGCCGCCCAATAATTGGCAGGCCGTATTCGGCGGCGCAGCATGGACATGGGATGCGCGGCGGCAGCAGTATTACATGCACAATTTCCTGGCGAGCCAGCCGCAATTGAACCTGCACAATCGCGAGGTGCAGGACGCCCTGCTTGCGGCGGCGCGGTTCTGGCTTGAGCGCGGCGTTGACGGATTCAGGCTCGACGCCATCAATTTTTCGATGTTCGATCCGGCCTTTCGTGACAATCCTGCCTGGGATGTCGGTGATCGCACAATCACGCGGCCGCATGACTTCCAGCACCATGTGCACAACCAATCGCACCCGAATATCCCCATGTTTCTGGAGCGCGTGCGCGCGCTGACCGATGAATTCGGCGCGGTGTTTACCGTGGCGGAAGTCGCAGGAGCCGACCCGTTGGCCGAGATGAAAGCCTTCACGACTGGCGAGCGTCGATTGAGCTCGGCCTACAACTTTGACTTTCTCTATGCCTCCACATTGACTCCGGGACGGGTCAAGCGCGCGCAGTCGAACTGGATGGGCCCGTTTGACGAGGGGTGGCCGTCATGGGCCTTTTCGAACCATGACGCGCCGCGTTGCGTCAGCCGCTGGTATGACGGACCCGACCGGGCCCGGTTTGCAAAACTGACCAATGCGCTACTCCTCAGCCTCCGCGGCAATCCTATCCTCTATCAGGGAGAAGAGCTGGGCTTGCCTCAGGCCGAGGTTCCGTTCGAGCACTTGCAGGATCCGGAGGCGATCGCGAATTGGCCCCGCACATTGGGTCGTGACGGGGCCCGCACGCCAATGCCGTGGGTCCATGACGCGCCGATGGCGGGATTTACGGCAGGCACCCCGTGGCTGCCACTGGGCCAGGGGCATGCAGACGCGGCGGTCGACAGGCAGGAAACCGGCCCGGGATCGGTCCTGAATTTTACGCGGGCCCTGCTGAACGCGCGGCGATTGTCGCCCGCCCTGACCCTGGGTGACATAATCTTCGAAGAGGTGGATGCGCCGCTTCTTGTATTTTGGCGCGCGCGGGGCGACGAAAAGGTGCTTTGCGTGTTTAATCTGGGGGCATCATCCCGGTCGCGCCCGGATTGTATGCCGTCAGGCGCAACCGTATTGGCCGAGTCCGGATGGGGGGGAGACTGTCTGGGCGACGTGCCGGACTATTCGGTCTGGATTGGTCGATTTTGAGCGGGCCGCTGGCGGCCATGACCGGATCGATCCCGGGGGCCGAGCAGGATCTTCGTATCGCATACTCAAAGGAGTGCGTGACACGGACGCATGAGAGCGCTAACATGACTGTCTTTGGCAGCTTTGCCAAAATAGGATACTCAGAATCGCATTGTTGCGGCATGCGAGAATTCGACTGCGCGGGGAGCGTCCATGATGGCCAAATTCATACCGGTTGATCCGTTCGATATCGTGATATTCGGCGGCACTGGCGATCTTTCCCGGCGCAAGCTGTTGCCGGCGCTCTATCACCGCTGGCTGGATGGCCAGATCCCGGAGACAAGCCGGATTATTGCCACGGCCCGTTCGGAGCTGTCCACCAGGGCGTATCGCGACATGGCCCGTGAGGCCTGCGAAACAGCGTCCGGCGAGAACTGGGATGCCAGGGTATGGAAAGGGTTCGAAAAGCTCGTCGAGTACGTCGCGATCGATGCCACCGACCCGGATGCTGACTGGCCGACCCTCAAATCGAAAATGTCTGATCAGGCCGAGCGGGCGTGCGTTTTCTATCTGGCAACGTCGCCGCGTCTCTATGTCGGCATCTCCGAGGCGCTGGGACGGGCGGGCCTGGCGACCGCGCAGGCAAGGGTCGTGCTCGAAAAGCCGATCGGCACCGACCTTGAGTCCGCCCGCGAAATCAATGACGGGGTCGGCGCCGTGTTTGCAGAGCGCCAGGTCTTCCGGATCGACCATTATCTCGGCAAGGAGACGGTCCAGAACCTGATGGTCCTGAGATTTGCCAACATGCTGTTTGAACCGCTCTGGTCTCGCAACTATGTCGACCATGTCCAGATCACGGTGGCCGAGGACCTCGGGCTCGAGGGCCGGGCGGATTATTATGACAAGTCCGGCGCGCTGCGCGACATGGTCCAGAACCATATGCTCCAGCTACTCTGCCTGACGGCGATGGAGCCGCCAAACCATCTCGACGACGACGATATCCGGACGGAAAAGATCAAGGTGCTGAATGCCCTGGTACCGATCACGGGCGAGGCGGCCAAGCGGGTCACCGTACGGGGCCAGTACAAGGCGGGCGTGCGCGGTGACGAACCGGTGAAGGGTTATGTCGACGAGTTGAGCCATGGCGCCGAAAGCAAGACCGAAACCTTCGTTGCGATCAAGGCATCCATCGACAATTGGCGCTGGGCCGGCGTGCCGTTCTACCTGCGCACGGGCAAGCGCTTGCCCTATCGTCATTCCGATATCGTGATCCAGTTCAAGCCGACCCCGCATTCACTGTTCGGTGAAGGCAATGACGCCGTGAACCGGCTGGTCATCCGGCTCCAGCCGGACGAAGGCGTGCGCCTCTATGTGCAGATCAAGGAACCCGGTCCCGGCGGCCTGCGCGTGAAATCCCTTCCGTTGAACCTCTCTTATGCCGAAAGCTTCACCGTGCGCTATCCGGATGCCTACGAACGTTTGCTGATGGATGTGGTGCGGGGCAATTTGTCCCTGTTCATGCGCCGCGATGAGGTGGAAGCTGCCTGGACATGGGTCGACGGCTTGATCGACGCCTGGGATCGTGACGGCGATGCACCCGATCTCTACGCTGCCGGCAGCAATGGACCGCTCGCTGCTGCGATGATGATGGACCGCGACGGGCGCGCGTGGTTCGAAGGGACATAGGATATGAAGCACGAATTCCTGGCGCATTCGAGCCGAGACGAGGCGGCCGACTTTGCTGCGCGCATGATTGCGGGCGTCTTGTCGGCTGCGATCGAGGAGTCCGGAAAAGCCAGTTTCATGGTGTCGGGAGGATCGACCCCCGCGCCCGTGTTTGACCGACTTGCGCAGACGGAGATGGCGTGGAGCCGGGTGAGCGTCGGTCTTGTCGACGAGCGGTGGGTCAGCCCGGTCGATCCAGGATCGAACGAGCAGCTGGTTCGCCGGCATTTGCTGACCGGCCAGGCTGGGGCTGCCGGGTTTGTGCCGATGAAGACCGCGGCGCTGACTGCGGCGGCGGCGGTCGCAGACCGCAACCTCGCCTATGGCCCGCATTGCGACCCGATTGACCTGATCCTTTTGGGTATGGGCAATGACGGCCATACAGCAAGCTGGTTTCCACATGCTGGTGGCCTGCAGGGTGCCATGCACGCCCAGCCCGGAGAGGTTGTTGCCGCGATCGATGCGACCGGCTGTCCAGTCGCAGGAGACGTGACGGAACGGCTCACGCTGACAGGGCCGGCGATCATCGACGCAGATGCGGCCATCCTCCTGATTTTTGGCGACGAGAAGCGCGATGTATTGAACGCGGCCCTCAAATCGCAACCCGATGATTGCCCCATCCGCTTTGCCGTTGATGGCCTCGGTCCCCGTCTCACAATCATATGGGCCCCATGATGACACACATGCATCCTGCCATCACCTCAGTAACAGACCGCATTCGACTTCGGTCGAAGGACACGCGCGCCGACTATCTGGAAATGATCCGGGCGCGTCGTCCGGGCGGGTTTGCGCGGATGAAGATGACCGAGGGCAACCTGGCCCACGCGTCAGCCGGCTGTGCTGTTATGGAGAAGGCCGAGCTTCTCGGCGGCGGCTGGCCCAATATCGGGATTATCACGTCCTATAATGACATGCTGTCGGCGCATGCGCCGTTCGAGCACTATCCCGATATCATCCGCAAGGCGGCGCGCGACGCAGGCGCGATTGCGCAGGTGGCAGGTGGGGTGCCGGCCATGTGCGATGGCGTCACGCAGGGCCAGGAGGGCATGGAGCTCTCGCTGTTTTCGCGCGATGTGATCGCAATGGCCTCGGCGATCGGGCTGAGCCATGACGTTTTCGACGCGGCCTTGCATCTGGGTGTATGCGACAAGATCATTCCGGGCCTCGTGATTGCAGCGCTCCGCTTTGGCTGGCTGCCATCGGTCTTCGTGCCTGCAGGGCCGATGCCGTCCGGTCTTCCCAATCCGGAGAAGGTTCGCATTCGCCAGCTGTTTGCCGAGGGCAAGGTGGACCGCGAGGAATTGCTCCGCGCGGAAGCCGAGAGTTATCACACGCAGGGAACCTGTACGTTCTACGGCACGGCCAATTCCAACCAGATGCTGATGGAAGTCATGGGCCTGCACCTGCCAGGCGCGGCCTTCACCAATCCCGGCACACCGCTGCGCGAGGCGCTGACGCGGGCGGCCACTCACCGTGCCGCTGCCATGACCGCGCAGGGCGACGACTACCGGCCCATGGGGGAACTGATTGACGAACGGTCTGTCGTAAACGGGATTGTCGGCCTGATGGCGACCGGCGGGTCGACCAATCATGCGCTGCATATTCCGGCCATGGCCGCAGCGGCAGGCATCCAGGTCACGCTGGAGGATTTCGCCGACATCAGTGCGGTGACGCCCTTGCTGGCGCGCATCTACCCGAACGGGCCTTCGGACGTGAACCATTTTCATGCAGCCGGCGGGATGGGTTTCCTTGTCCGCCAATTGCTGGGCGCCGGGCTGATGGATGGGGATGCGCAAGGAGTGGCAGGCTCCATCTCGGGCTATGACCGCGAGCCTTTCCTCGATGGCGGGAAGGTCGCCTGGCGCGCTGCGCCGGAAAAGAGCGGTGACCTCGACATCCTGCGGCCGGCATCCGATCCGTTTTCAGAGGATGGCGGCCTGCGCCTGATGAGCGGTCCGCTGGGCCGGGGCGTCAGCAAGGTCTCTGCGGTGAAGCCTGCCAATCGCGTGCTCGAAGCGCCCGCGATCGTGTTTGAGACGCAAGGCGCGCTGAAAGCGGCGTTCGAGGCCGGAAAACTCGATCGCGATTTTGTCGCCGTGGTCCGGTTCCAGGGGCCGGCAGCCAATGGCATGCCGGAACTGCACGGGCTGACGCCTGTGCTCGGCATCCTTCAGGATCGGGGATTCAAAATCGCACTGGTCACCGATGGCCGCATGTCCGGTGCGAGCGGCAAGATTCCTTCGGCCATCCATATGAGTCCGGAAGCGGCGCGCGGCGGCCCCCTGGCACGGGTGCGCGACGGTGACCTGATTGCCTTCGACTCCGAAAAAGGGACACTCGATATCAAGGTGGACAGCGAGATATTTGCATCGCGTGAGCCAGCCCCGTTCCGGCCAAATGAATCGTCGGCTGGTCTCGGCCGGGAAATGTTCTCCTATTTCCGGCAAATGGCCGGCACGGCAGAGTCCGGCGCGAGCCAGTTTGCGTTCCTTGGTGGGGAGACCTGAATGATGATGAACGCGTTGCTGGTCGGCGACGTTGGCGGAACCAATGTCCGCTTCGCGATGGCGCGCCGGTCAAACGGCCGGTTTGTCATTGATCATTTCGAGAAGCTGGAAGGCGACGATTTCGGGTCATTCGAGGATGCACTTGCGTCCTATCTCGCGACGACCGGCCTGAAGCCCGACCGTGCCTGTTTTGCGCTCGCCGGCCCTGTTCGGGACGGCGAGGTCTTGCTGACCAATCGCCGCTGGCGCGTGTCGGCGCGGCATGTATCCGACCGGTTCGGCATCGGGGCTGTGAATCTCCTCAATGATTTTGCTGCCATGGCCCGCGCCGTGCCCGAATATGATTCCGCCACGTTCGAGACCATTGTGGACGGAACGCCAGTGGAGGGGGCTCCTGTGCTCGTCGCCGGGCCTGGAACAGGTTTCGGCGTTGCAACCCTACTCGGAAGCGACGCGTCTACCTGGCATGTCCTGACCGGTGAGGGCGGGCATGTTGCGTTCTCGCCACGTGACAAAACCGAACTGGAGCTCGCACGGATCCTGCTCGCGCGGTATGGCTATGTCTCCAATGAGCTTGTCGCGTCCGGTAGCGGCCTCAATGCGGTGCATGAAGCCTTCTGCGAGATTTACGGACGGACTTACCAGGAGATCAGCCCACAGGAGATGCGCCGCCTGGCCGACGCGGGAGATGCGATGTTCCTTTCGCTCATCCAGTTGCGGGCGAATACCGTGATGAGCGCCGTGGGCGATCTCGTGCTGGCGAACGGGGCGCTTGGCGGTGTGGTTCTTGCTGGCGGCGTTACCGATCGCATTGCTGACTTTCTGAAAACCCCCGAAGCATACGAAAGGTTTGTCGAGCGTGGGCCGCTCTGCCAATACTTGCGCAACTGTCCTGTGAGCCTGATGCGCGATCCGGAAGCGCCATTAATCGGGGCTGCGGCCTTCCATGAACAGGAGACAAAGTAATGACGTTCCCCCTGAGATCACTCGTGGAAGCCGCGAACAAGGCGCCGATTGTGCCTGTTCTGGTCGTTGACCGCATTGAAGTCGCAGCACCCCTTGCGCGGGCGCTTGTTGATGGCGGCCTGACGATTGCCGAAGTCACGCTGCGGACACCTTCGGGGCTGGCGGTTATCGAAGAGATGAAATCCGCCGAACCCGGCCTGAAGGTCGGGGCGGGCACCGTGTTGACGGAATCCGATGTCGAGAACGCATTGGCTGCTGGCGCGGACTTCCTCGTGGCACCGGGCATGTCGCCAAAACTGCTCGCCGGACTGGGTGGCCACCGCCGGCTGATGATCCCCGGCGTCGCGACAGCCAGCGAGGCCATGGCCCGGCATGAAGACGGGTTTGACCTATTGAAGCTGTTTCCGGCCTCGATTGCCGGCGGGGTCGGCGCGCTCAAGGCGCTTGGCGCTCCGCTGCCGCACCTGCGCTTCATGCCGACAGGCGGCATTACGGAGGCGGATGTCGGCAAATATCTCGCCCTTCCCAATGTTTTCGCGGCCGGAGGCTCGTGGATTGCGACGGGTGCCGACATTGCTGCCGAAGACTGGAAGGGAATCAGTGCCAAGGCGCGCAAGGCATTGGCCGCGATCTGAGCCGGGATTGCCGTTTGCGGCGAATTTCGAAGGGCCTTTGGGCTTCCTCGTTCTGCGTTGCGCGCAATAATTGGTTTCAGCCGTGGTACAGTGCCTGTGCGTGACGCACCGCCGCAGCTGCTGGCACGTGAATTAAGGTATTGAAGGCGTTAGAGTCAGGGCCCGAGATATAATGTGCCCGTCTGTTGCGTGACAGACAAAACCGTCCTAATCCGGCGCCAGACTAGGTCAGGAGACACTGAACATGACCGAGATAGAACGGCTCGCGCTGGATTATTTTCCGGTGATCATATTCCTGGTGATAGGCGCGGCGATTTCGGGCCTGTTCATTGCAGGTTCGGCGCTGCTGGCACCGTCAAACCCTGATCCTGAGAAGAATTCGGCCTACGAGTGTGGATTCAACGCGTTCGACGACGCGCGGATGAAATTCGACGTGCGATTCTATCTCGTCGCCATCCTGTTCATCATCTTCGATCTTGAAGTGGCGTTCCTGTTCCCCTGGGCGATCACGCTGGGCACGATCGGCCTGGTCGGATTCTGGTCAATGGTCGTCTTCCTGGGCGTGCTGACCATCGGGTTCGTCTATGAGTGGCGCCGCGGTGCGCTGGAGTGGGAATGATGGCAGACGACGGTTTCAAAAAATACGCGCTCGGCGGTGCCCGGGCAGGGGTTGAAGGGGGCTTTGTGCCTCGCGACGACGACCCGTTCTACAACGGCCTGTCAGACGCACTGGCCGACAAGGGCTATTTCACGGCGGGCGCAGATGACCTGATCGCCTGGGCGCGCACCGGCTCGCTGATGTGGATGACGTTCGGCCTGGCGTGCTGTGCGGTCGAGATGATGCATGCCGGCAACCCGCGCTATGACCTTGAGCGTTTCGGCATGGCGCCGCGCGGTTCGCCGCGCCAGTCGGATGTGATGATCGTTGCCGGTACGCTGACCAACAAGATGGCGCCAGCCCTGCGCAAGGTCTATGACCAGATGCCAGAGCCGCGCTACGTGATCTCCATGGGCAGCTGCGCCAATGGTGGTGGCTATTACCACTATAGTTATTCGGTTGTGCGCGGATGTGACCGGATTGTGCCGGTGGATATTTACATTCCCGGGTGCCCGCCAACAGCTGAAGCGCTGGTCTATGGCTTCCTGCAGCTGCAGAAGAAAATCCGCCGCGAAGGCTCGATCGAGCGCTAGGGGAACCAAGATGAATATCGAAGCGCTGGAGGATCTCGCCGCCCATATCGAGGCGACTCAGGGCGATGCTGTGCGTGCGTCGCAGATCGCTGTCGGCGAGCTGACGCTGCTCGCTGAGCGCGACCATATTCTGCATCTGCTGCGTTTCTTGCGCGATGACCAGCAATGCAATTTCGAAACGCTGATCGACATTTGCGGGGTCGACTATCCGGAACGGTCGGACCGGTTCGAAGTCGTTTACCACCTTCTGTCGATGCGCATGAACCACCGTATCCGGGTGCGCATACGCACCGATGAGGAAACGCCGGTGCCGAGCGCCACGGTGCTTTGGCCTGCGGCGAACTGGTTCGAGCGCGAAGCCTTCGACATGTACGGGATCCAGTTCGCGGATCACCCGGACCTGCGCCGCATTCTCACCGATTACGGGTTCGAGGGCTATCCGCTGCGCAAGGACTTCCCGCTGACGGGCCATTACGAGGTTCGCTACGACGATCTTGAAAAACGCGTGATCTATGAACCGGTCCAGCTGACGCAGGAATACCGGAACTTCGATTTCCTCTCGCCGTGGGAAGGCATGACAGCCGAGATTCCCGGCGACGAGAAAGCCGTCTCCGAGGAGGCACCTGAATAATGGCCGACACGATCCACACATCCATCGATGACGAGCGCAAGTTCACCCTGAATTTCGGGCCGCAGCACCCGGCCGCGCACGGCGTGTTGCGCATGATCATGGATCTTGATGGCGAAGTCGTCACCCGGATCGACAGCCATATCGGCCTGCTGCATCGCGGCACCGAAAAACTGCTTGAATACAAGACATTCCTGCAAGGCCTGCCGTATTTTGACCGGCTCGATTATTGCTCGCCGATGAACCAGGAACATGCCTGGTGCCTGTCCATCGAGAAGCTGATGGGTATCAAGGTGCCGCGCCGCGCGAGCCTGATCCGCGTCATGTTCTCCGAGATTGGCCGGATCATGTCGCACATCCTCAATGTGACGACGCAGGCGATGGATGTCGGCGCCCTGACGCCGATCACATGGGGCTTCGAAGAGCGCGAAAAGCTTTGCGTGTTCTATGAACGCGCTTCGGGCAGCCGCATGCACGCGGCGTATTTCCGTCCGGGCGGCGTGCACCAGGACCTGCCGCAATCCCTGATCGACGATATTGCCGAATGGTGCCTACACTTCCCGGTCGCGATGAACCGGCTGGAATCGCTGATTACCGAGAACCGCATCTTCAAGCAGCGCAATGCCGATATCGGCGTTGTGGACGTGAAGACGATCATGGACTGGGGCTTTACCGGCGTGATGGTCCGGGGCTCGGGCCTTGTGTGGGACCTGCGCCGATCGCAGCCCTATGAGTGCTATGACGAACTCGACTTCAAGATCCCGGTCGGCAAGAACGGCGACAATTATGATCGCTATGTCTGCCGGATGGAGGAGATGAAGGAATCCACCAAGATCATCCAGCAATGTATCGAACTATTGGCGAAGGAGGGTCCCGGACCTGTCCTGCCGAAGCATTCGAAGCTGGCGCCGCCGCGGCGTGCCGAGATGAAGAATTCGATGGAAGCCCTTATCCACCATTTCAAGCTCTACACGGAAGGCTTTCACGTGCCGGCGGGCGAATGCTACGCGCCGATTGAAGCGCCAAAAGGCGAGTTCGGCGTCTACCTGATCTCAGATGGCACCAACAAGCCCTACCGCGCCAAGATTCGCGCGCCGGGTTTCCCGCACTTGCAGGCCATGGACCATCTGTCGAAGGGCCACATGCTGGCTGACGTCTCGGCCATCCTTGGCTCACTCGATATCGTGTTCGGGGAGGTTGACCGTTGAGCGCATCGACCGATCTCGTCCAGCGACAGCTCGATGCCTACAATGCGCAGGACATTGAGGCCTTCATGGCATTCTATACCGAGGACGCCGAGCTGGCGGGCCTCAATGGCGCCGTGAACCAGGCGGGCCACGGAGCCATTCGCGCGCGCCATCTGGACCTGTTTGCCGAATTTCCGGAAAACCGGGCAGACGTTGTCAACCAGATCGACCTCGGCTCGATCGTGATGGTTCATGAGCGTGTCGAGCGCGCACCGGGCGGCGACAATTTCGAAGTGGCGGCCATCTATACGCTCCGTAACGGCAAGATCGCCCGCGTTGATTTTGCGCGGGGAAGCTGATTAATGGCTGTCTTCCCGGAGCATCGTCTTTCGATCATGACACTGGGCGTGCAGGACCGCGCGGCCCTGACGGCGTTCTATGAAGACGTTATCGGGTTCAGGAATGTCGGCCCCGAGGGGATGACCCTGTTCGACATGGGCGGATTCCTGCTCGGGCTTTGGGAAGAAGACAAGCTCGCCAAGGATGCCGGCCTGCCGCACAATCGCGCCGGCGATTTCAAGGGCGTCGCGCTGGCCTACAATGCGCGGTCGATGGAAGAAGTCGACGATATGTTCGCCCGGCTCAAGGCCGCTGGCGTTACAATTACGACGGCGCCGCACAAGGCCTTCTGGGGCGGCTATTCCGGATATTTCGCGGATCCCGAGGGCAATGCCTGGGAAATCGCATTCAACCCGTTTTGGACACTGGATGAGGCAGGCCGCGTTGTGCTGCCCTCCGCGGAGGACGTTTAGATGGCATTGCGCCGGTTTGATATCGAGGCAGGCGGCGACACGTTCGCCTTCAAGCCCGAGACTGAGGACAAGATTGCGTTCTGGCGGGCCAAGTATCCGGCGGACCGGCAGCGCTCAGCCGTGATCCCGATGCTGTGGCTGGCCCAGAAGGACAATAATGGCTGGTTGTCCGAGCCGGCCATGCGCGAAGTCGCCGACCGTCTGGAGATGCCATATATCCGAGTCTACGAAGTGGCGACCTTCTACACGATGTTCCGGATGCAGCCTGTGGGCAAATTTCACATCCAGCTGTGCGGCACGACACCCTGCATGCTGCGCGGCGCGGAGTCTCTAAAGGAAGTCTGCAAGAAGGAAATTGGCCCGGCCATGTTTGTCACCGACGACAAGCGCCTGTCCTGGGAAGAGGTCGAGTGCCTTGGTGCCTGCGTGAACGCGCCGATGGCGCAGATCAATGACGACTATTTCGAGGACCTGTCGGCTGACAGCTTCACCAATATCATTTCCAAGCTGAAGAATGGCGCCGAAGTGCAACCCGGACCGCAGATCGACCGGGTGAACAGCGGTCCGGAAGGCGGCACGACCGTGCTGACCGAGCCGCACCTGTTCGACGGCACGCGCAACAAGATTTCGACACTGCCGAACTTGCCGGTTCCGGCCGAGGATTCCAATACGGACGCCAAGGGCCTGCCAAAGGAATATGCACCAACAAATACCAAGCGCGAAACGCCTGAAGCGACGCCGGGAACCAAGACGACCCTGCTGCCGAAGCGCGACGGGCCGCCCGCCAAAAAGAGTGATGAGGACTAGGACATGTTGCAGGACAAGGACCGCATCTTCACCAATCTCTACGGACTGCACTCGCCAGGCCTGGAAGCTGCGCAAAAGCGCGGTGCCTGGCACCTGACGCGCGAAATGCTGGCGCTCGGGCCCGACTGGATCTGCGACCAGATCAAGGCCAGCGGCCTGCGCGGTCGTGGCGGCGCCGGTTTCCCGACAGGCCTGAAATGGACCTTCATGCCGAAGGAGGTGCGCGAGCGTCCTCACTATCTCGTCGTGAATGCGGACGAGTCCGAGCCCGGCACCTGCAAGGACCGTGAGATCATGCGTCACGATCCGCACCTGCTGATCGAGGGCTGCATGGTGGCGAGCCGCGCGATGCTGGCGCACAAGTGTTATGTCTACCTGCGCGGCGAATACATTGCCGAGCGTCACGCAATGGAAGCGGCGATCAAGGAGGCCTATGAGGCCAAACTGATCGGCCAGAACAATGTGAACGGATGGGATTTCGACATCTACGTCCATCACGGCGCCGGCGCATATATCTGCGGCGAGGAAACCGCGCTGCTCGAAAGCCTTGAAGGCAAGAAGGGCCAGCCGCGCATGAAGCCGCCATTCCCGGCCAATGCGGGCCTGTATGGCTGCCCGACGACCGTGAACAATGTCGAGTCGATAGCGGTTGCACCGACGATCCTGCGGCGCGGCGCGGAATGGTTCGCCGGCTTCGGGCGTCCGAACAATGCGGGCACCAAGCTGTTCTGCATTTCCGGCCACGTGAACAAGCCATGCAATGTGGAAGAAGAGATGTCGATCTCGTTCCGCGACCTGATCGATACGCATTGCGGCGGTATTCGCGGCGGCTGGGACAACCTGAAAGCCGTGATCCCGGGCGGGTCATCCGTGCCGATGGTGCCGGCCGACCAGATCATGGACGCCTATATGGATTTCGACACGCTGCGCGACCTGAAATCGGGC
>JAHJSB010000002.1 GCA_018830285.1 Alphaproteobacteria bacterium | reverse complement strand
GGCGCGGCATGCGCCTCAAGAGCGCCAGCGGCAAGCAGCTGAACATCCACAACCCGCTCATGTTCCTCGCGCAGGACCGCGAGATCGCCGAGACCGCCTATGCAGGCGACGTGATCGGCGTGCCCAACCACGGCCAGCTGCGCGTCGGCGACAGCCTGTCGGAAAGCGGCGAGATCCAGTTTGCCGGCATTCCGAACTTTGCGCCGGAACTCCTGCGCCGTGCCCGCGTGAAAGACCCGATGAAGGCCAAGCATCTGCGCAAGGCGCTCGAAAGCCTGGCCGAGGAAGGCGTTACGCAATTGTTCAAGCCTGTCATCGGCTCCGACATGATCGTCGGCGCCGTCGGCCAGCTGCAATTCGAAGTCATGATCGAACGCGTTGCGGCAGAATACAATCTGGAAGTCGTGTTCGAACCGGCGCCGTACAATGTGGCGCGCTGGATGGCGTGCGACGATCCGGCCAAGCTTGAGGAATTCATGGAGCGAAACAAGTCAGCGTCGGGAACAGATCTTGACGGCGCGCCGGTCTATCTGGCGAAGAATGCCTGGGATGTCGGCTACGCGCAGGAAAAGAACCCGTCGATCCGGTTCACGGCCACGAAGGAACGTTCGCTCTAATCTTCGGTTTGGGGCTTGGTCAGATCGGTCGGGCCATCGATCTCGACTGTCTCGATCTCGACCGTGATCGCCTTGATGTGGTCTGCGTCTGACGCACTCTCGTCACCGAGCAGTTCTTCGGCTGGCTCGGCCGCGACCGGCATGAAGATCGCCTCATGGCGCGGCGAGAAGCCGGACGTCGCCATCGGATTGCGTTCGATCTGGCCGCCGCTGCGTTTCAGTTCGCACCAGGCGCCAGCATCGCCTGTCGCAGAGACGAAGCTCCAGGCCAGGCAAACCGCGTCATCTGCACAGGCCGTCTGGCAGCTCAGCGCATCGTCCGACGCCACCACGCTATAGGTGGCTCCGAAACGGTACAGGCCCGATTCGTGGCCAACCGGCGCAGGCGTCGCCACAGCATCGGCCTTCAGCGACATCGGCGCATCAGCAAAGGCAGGCGCCACCAGGCAGGCGGCAATCGCAAGTATCCATGAAGGGCGCATAGGCTGGACTCCCATATATCCAGCCCCGGAATCTAGGTCGCCCCGGTTAAGGAAGCTTTTACGGTCAGCCCGCCAGCGCTTCGCGCTTTTCCTCGATTTCCAGCCATTCCATCTCGGCCGCCTCGGCTTCCGCCCGCGCCGCGGCGATGCGGGCAGACTTGGCATTGAAGGCTTCCGGATCGCGGGAATAGAGGGCCGGATCGGCCAGCGCCTTTTCCAACGCGACCACTTCGGCCTTCAGTTTGGGGATCAATTCATCGATCTCCTTCTGGCGATGGGCATCCTTGAAGGAGAGCTTTTTCTGCGGCTTGGCCTTCGGCGTGTCAGCGGCCTTCGCTTTGCTGGCGCGCGCGTCGGATTCATCGTGGCGGCGTATGCTCGCGAGCTGGTCTTGCGCGTCGGTCCAGCCGCCAGCCGTCTGCACCCATTTGCCGTCGCCCAGTGGGCAGAGGCAGCTCGTCACTGACGAATCGAGAAACGCCCGGTCATGGCTGACCAGCAGGAGCGTCCCCTCGTAATTCAGCAGCATGTCTTCCAGCAGCTCGAGCGTCTGCAGGTCCAGGTCGTTGGTCGGTTCATCCATGACCAGGAGCGTGGAAGGCTTCGCGAGTCCGATGGCCAGCGCGAGCCGGTTGCGCTCGCCGCCAGACAGCGCCCCGACAGGCTGTCGCAGCTGTTCCGGCTTGAACAGGAAGTCCTTGGCATAGGAGGCGATGTGGCGCTGCTGGCCCTGCACCATCAGCGAGTCCCCGCCCGACGGCGCCAGCGCCTCCCAGATCGTGTCCTTCGGGTTCAGCGTGTCGCGGGTCTGGTCCATATAGGTCACATCCAGCGTGTTGCCGTGGCGAACCGTTCCCTCGTCGGGCTCGATCTCGCCGAGAAGCAGGCGAACCAGCGTCGTCTTGCCCGCACCGTTCGGCCCGATAATGCCGATCCGGTCGCCGCGCAGGATTTTCAGCGACAGGTCCTTGGCGATGACCAGCGGCCCGTTCGGTGTATCGAACGTCTTCGACAGGCCTTTGACCTCGATCACCTTCTTGCTCATCGAGTCGCCGACACCCGCGCTGAACTCGGCCGTGGTCTTGCGATCGTTCAGCGCGGCACGCATGGCACCATGAGTCGCGCGCATGTCGTGCAGCCGGGCGAGGCGGCCCTGGTTGCGCTTGCGCCGTCCAGTCACGCCGCGTGCCAGCCAGCGATGCTCGTCTTTCAGCTGCGTCGTCATCCGCTTCATCTGGCGTTCTTCTTCCACCTCGATGGCTTCGGCCCATTCGTCGAACTTCACATAGCCTTCCGGCGATTTCAGCACGACGCCCTGGCGCAGCCACAGCGTATTGGTGGAGATGTTCTCGAGGAAGCGCCGGTCGTGGCTGACCACGAGCACAACCCCGTTGAACGCCTTCAGGCGGCCTTCAAGGTATTCGATCATCGGTACGTCGAGATGGTTGGTCGGCTCGTCCAGCAGGATCACGTCAGGTTCGGCGGCAAAGGCCTTCGCCAGTGCCACGCGCCGCTGCTGCCCGCCCGACAGTGTTTTCGGATCAGCTGCTGGGTCGACGCCGAACTCCATCAGCTCGGCCTCGGCCATATAGGTGTATTCCAGCCCTTCGCTGACATAGTCGAGGACGGTCTCAAAACCCTCGAAGCGCGGCTCCTGCACCACGGTCGCGAAGGTCGTGCCGGGCTGGCGCCACACCTGGCCGCTATCAGCCTCCTGCTGCTCGGAGATGATCCGCATCAAAGTGGACTTGCCGGCCCCGTTGCGCCCGACCAGCGCCGCGCGCTCGCCTTTGGACAGGCTGAGCGTCACCCCCTCGAACAGGGGTTTTGCGCCAAGCGAGAGACGGACATCGGACAGAGAAATCAGGGGAGGTTGAGCCATGCCGGGCAGATAGCGTGCGCAGGGCGCCAGCGCTAGGGCCCGCGTGCTTTCCGAATTCGGCTGGGAAGTGCTATTCTCACGGGAAAACGAGAGGAACGTCATGCCATATTCCGAGTTTTCCCGGGACTTCACCCAGTTCGACGCCCGGCCCATGTCGCCCGCCATCGGGGCTGAACTGCTGGGAGCCGATCTCACCAGTCTCACCGATACGCTTGTCGAAGAAGTCCGCGCCGCCCTGCTGCAATACCAGGTCGTCTTCTTCCGCGACCAGGATATCACGCGCGCGCAGCATATCGCTTTCGCCCGTGCCTTTGGCGCGTTGGAGATTCACCCTGCAACGCCGAAAGACCAGCCGGACCGCGAAGTCCTCCGCATTGTCCACGGACCCAATTCGCGCGGCATGGAGAATGCCTGGCATTCCGATGTCACCTGGCGCGAGCAGCCCTCGCTCGGGTCTATCCTGCGCGCCATCGAGCTGCCCGAAGTCGGCGGCGATACGCTCTTCTCCAACATGGTCATGGCCTATGAAGATCTCGATGAAGACCTGAAAGCGCGCCTCTGCGAGATGACGGCTGTCCACGATATTGCCCGCGTCTTCGCCAAACGCCTCGGCAAGGACACGGCTTCCCTGCACGAGAAATTCCCGCTGATGGAACACCCGGTCGTTCGCACCCATCCGGAAACCGGACAGCGTCTGATCTATGTAAACACAGCGTTCACGGATCACATCAAGGGCATGGACAGGACCGAGAGCGACACGCTGCTGAAATTCCTCTATTCGCGCGCCGCGATCCCGGAATACCAGTGCCGGTTCCGCTGGGCACCGGGCTCCATCGCCTTCTGGGACAATCGCGCCTGCCAGCATTATGCCGCGAGCGACTATTTTCCCAATACCCGCATCATGGAACGCGTCACGATTGCAGGCGACCGACCCTATTTGGATGCCGACGCCTGACGAATATCGGCCAACAACCTGTCCGTCGTCGACCTCACTGTTTTCACGGGTGAATCGCCGGGCTGAGCAGGAACCTGGCGTCAGGCATCACCAAATCGGCTCCAGCAGGCTCGACGGTCCTCGGGTTTTTTCTGCGCGGCGTTCCAGGCTGCGACAGTCCACGGCATATTCGACGCCCCCGGGTGCCCCGACCGCCCTGTTTGCAATCCATAAACCATAACAAGGGCATGCATCTTGCTCTGGGCTCTGCTGCGGCAAGCGATCCGGCCTGATCGGCATGAGGAGTTACAACAGATGGTTCGTCCATGCTGAAAATGATGATCCTGCGTGGAACAGCCTGGCTCCTGCTCGGGCGCTTTGTCAGTCAGGCGATTGGCCTGGCCAGCACATTGGTGGCCGCCCGGCTGCTCGTTCCGGCCGATTTCGGCCTCGTCGCCGTCGCCATGAGTGTTTTCATGATTGCAGGCGCGGTCGTCGAATTGCCCGTCGCCGCCGCGCTGGTCCAGCTGAAAACCGTCACGGACCGCGATTTCAATACGGCATGGACCCTGAACATTCTCCGGGGTGTCATCGTCACTGTCCTGATGCTGGCCGCCGCCTGGCCGGTCGCGGCGGTGTTTGGCGATCCGCGTCTGGTTGCGCTCATCAGCGCCATGGCCAGTTATCCGTTCCTGCTGGGATTCCGGAATTCGCGGTTCGAAATGTACATCCGCAACATGGACTTCAAATGGGAAGCCATGATCGAGATCGGAACGAAAGTCGCGTCCTTTGCGGTCATGTTCTGGGTCGCACTGGCGACCGGCAGCTATTGGGCTTTGCCGCTTGGCCTGATCGCGTCTGGCGTCATCGCACTGGTCATGTCGTTTGCGCTCTGCCCGCAAATTCCGGGATTGTCCCTGTCGGAGTTTCGCAAGTTTTTCGGATTTTCGGTCTGGCTGGGGCTCGCACAGATCGCGGACAGCCTGCGTGAGGCCACGACCAGCCTGTTTATCGGCAAACTGCTCGGCAATGCCGCGCTCGGCACGTATGCGGTCGGCATTCAGTTCGCTGACCGGATGGAATTGTTCCTTTATGCTCCGATGGAGCGGACCATGTTCGCCGCCTTCAGTTCAATTCAGGACGACCTGCACCGCGTCCGGGCAGCCTATCTGTCCAGCCTGCATGCCAGTTTCGCCATCTCGCTGCCGATCTGTGTCGGCATCGGATTGATGGCGAAGGAGATCGTCGCCATCACGCTGGGCCCCGAATGGGCTTCTGCTGCACTCGTGCTGGCCTTTGCTGCGCCGATTACCGCCATCTATCTGCTGGGCGCGATCAGCGTGTCCATCGCAACCGCGCTCGGGCGTACACGCTCTGTCTTCTTCCTCAAAGCTGTGTCGGCCTGCCTTTACATTCCGGTGATGGTGGTGGGCGCGCTCCAGTTCGGCATGATTGGCGTCCTCTGGGCTGGCGTGTTCGGCGCAATCGTCTGGTGCGGGCTCAGCTTCCGTCTGATGGCAAAAGTGATCCATGTCTCGATGGTCCGACAGGCTGCAGTTGTGGGGCGGTCTCTGGCGGCTGCACTGGTGATGTCGGGCGCCGTGACATGGGCGCGGTCATCGCTGTTCGATGATCCCGCACAGGGGATCACAGAGCTGATGGTCCAGGCTGGTGTCCTGTCTTCACTGGGCGCGGTGGTGTATCTCGTGGCGCATGCCGGACTGTGGATTGCCGCTAACCGGCCTCAAGGAATTGAGCGTCAGGTTTCGGACCGCTTTGCTGCGCTGTCACCAGCCTGAACACTTCGCCGGCAAACGCGCGCAGCATGCCGGCAACATCGTCTGCCAGCCAGGCCGTATCGCCAAATTCACCCAGCCCCGGGGTCTTGTTGGCGTCAAAGATGAAGGGTTCGCCATTGATCAGTGTAAAGTCGATCTTGCCATAATCCAGGCCGAGCCTCCGACGCGTCGCCAGAAGGCGCGGGTGCGGTTCGAACGGCTCGCACGAGACATGCTCGTCTTCGGTGATGATCAGCTGGTCTGACCTTTCGATGTTCTGGTAGTGAAGGTTGCCGAGGAATATGTACTCCCGCAGAACGTTCTTTTCGCCATCATTTTCCGGCATGAATTTCTGAACGACATAATCGTTGCGGAAATAATGGCGGGGCACGTCCGAAAGGGTCGGGTATATGCGGTAATCCTCTTTCGTCCGGATCGCATATTTCGATTGCCTGCGAAGCCTGTTCGAGACGCGGTTCAGGAGGCGGCGCCCGATCGGGCCCTCGTGCCGCGCGGCGTCACGCTCGGGCATGCCAGCATAATTGAGATTCGATTTCACGATCACCGGCGCATCACAGGAATCGTCGCGCCCCAGCAGGCCGTCGATACACCTGAACTTGCGAATGTCAGTTGCATAGGCATTGATCGATGCCGGGTAGCGCAGGGCCAGGGCGCGGGCTTCGGGGGAAACGATCGACTGGTCGATATGCACAAAGGCGGCATCGGCCGGGACATATCCGCTCGCCTTGGTTAGGTGCACGATCTCGACGCCCATCGCTTCGAGCGCCTCTTCGATCAGCACGATCATGTGGCGCCGGTCGCCCGGCAAATAGGACAGCTCGTTGATAACCGCCAGTCGCGCTTTGGAATGACTCATGATTTTCGCGCCTCTGGACAGCAGGCCTGATAGGCCCGGTATGACTGAGACGCCTACACCAATGGTGTTGGGAACAGGTTACCGCACGGCGAAAATTTCCGGGTTCAAATATCAGAACCGTGTTTCAGTCCTGATCCCGTGTTCCGACGATCCGGCGCGCAGGTTCTCCCAATTTTCTTCAAAGCTGTTAGGCTCTCAAGGAAACAGGATGAATACCGTGCCATATTCCGCGTTTTCCGGCCAGTTTACCCGGTTCGAGGCCCGGCCGGTGTCGCCCGGCATCGGGGCTGAACTTCTGGGGACCGATCTTGCAAACCCGACCGATACGCGGGGCCAAGAGGTCCGCGCCGCCCTTCTGGCATATCAGGTCGTCTTCTTCCGCAACCAGGATTTCTCCCGCCCCAATTCTCACTGAACGGACCCGCCTCATGTCGCCATACAAACCGCTCGCCGAGCTCGAAACCCATTCCGTCGAGAACCAGCCAAACCCCTTTGAGGATCACAACCTCTACCTCGGCGACACCGCGCTAAGCGAGGCGGTACGCTTCCATGGCGGTGCCTCGCACACGGAAGACCTCGCCACTTTCGGCGCCCGCTGCGGCGCCGCCGAGACGATCGAATGGTCGCGCCAGGCCAACGAGAACCCGCCCAAGCTGAAATCCTTCGACCGGTTCGGCCACCGCCTCGACGAGGTCGATTTCCACCCCGCCTATCACAGCCTCATGGCGCTCGGCCTCGATAGCGGCGTCTCCGGCTCGGCCTGGACCGTGCCTGCGGCCGGCCATGTGCGCCACGCCGCCATGATGATCCTGATGAACCAGGCCGATCCCGGCGTCACCTGCCCGATGTCGATGACCTATGCCTGCGTCCCGGCCCTTCGCGCCGACCCCGCCCTCGCGGCGGACTGGGAACCGCGCGTTGCCGCCCAGTCCTACGACCCGCGCTTCATCCCGGCCCCGGATAAAACCGGTGTCACCATCGGCATGGCCATGACCGAGAAGCAGGGCGGCTCCGACGTGCGCGCCAACACGACCCGCGCCGCGCCGCTTGGCGGCGACGCCTACAGCCTGACGGGGCACAAATGGTTCTGCTCGGCGCCGATGAGCGACGCCTTCCTCACTCTTGCGTATACGGACGAGGGCCTGACCTGTTTCCTCGTGCCGCGCTGGCGGCCGGACGGCACGCGCAACGCCATCCACATCATGCGCCTGAAGGACAAGATGGGCGACAAGTCGAACGCCTCGTCCGAGATCGAGTATCACGGCGCCTGGGCCCGCCGCCTCGGCGAGCCGGGCAGGGGCGTGCGCACGATCATCGACATGGTCCAGCACACGCGCCTCGACTGCATCCTTGGCTCCACCGGCGGCATGCGCGCCGCACTCACCCAGGCGCTCTGGCACACGTCCCAGCGCCGCGTCTTCCAGAAGACCCTGGCCGACCAGCCCGCCATGAGGGCCGTGCTGACGGACCTCGCCCTCGAGAGCGAAGCGGCCACCGCCATTGCCCTGTGCGTCGCCGCCAGCTTCGACCGGGCCGGATCCGATCGGCGAGAAGCCGCTTTCATGCGCCTTGCCACGCCGGTCGCCAAATACTGGGTCTGCAAGCGCCAGCCGGGCTTTGTCTACGAGGCGCTCGAATGCCTCGGCGGCGCCGGCTATGTCGAGGAAGGGCCGATGCCGCGCCTCTACCGCCAGTCGCCCCTGAACGCCATCTGGGAAGGCTCCGGCAATGTCATCGCGCTCGACATATTGCGCGCCATCGGCCGCGAACCGGAAAGCCTCGAAGCGGTGCTGCACGAGGTCGGCAGCCTGCGGGGCGCGAACTCGCTCTACGACCGCCATGCGGATGCCCTGAAAGACCAGCTCAGCCCCGGCCAGCTGCACGAGGGCACGGCCCGGCGCCTGGCCCAGCAGCTCGCCCTCGCCCTGCAGGGCGCCGCCCTCCACGCCAGCGCGCCCGCCTATGTGTTCGAAGGCTTCTGCCTCCAGCGCCTCGACCCCGCCCGCCGCGGCCTCGCCTATGGCGACGTGGCGGACGGCGTCGACCAGGCCGCCATCCTCACCCGCGCCATGCCGGGGTGACCAGGAGCCAGGGCTCGGCCTCTCATGCGAAGGCCGAGCGAAGAGGAAGGCGAATGGGGCATTTTTGTTATCGTCCCACTTTGCACCATCGCCCGATCCAGGCGGTCGGTTTTCAGGATTTCGCCAATCGTGTTCCGGCCCTGTGGAACAGGATGGCCAGCGACCCAAGCGTGCCACCTCCCAACAGGGCGATCACCCAGTCGCCGATGTGAAGCGGATTCAAATGCATCAGGCCCGAAACAAGAGGGGACTGGATGAGAAGGATTGCCGAGCCCAATGATGCGGCCGCCGCAATGATCGCAATGCGGGTTGTCCATCCCCTTAGGGCCAGTGTTACTGCAGCATTGGCGCTAAGGAGTGTCGCCAGCGCCATTGAACGGGCGTGGTCGACATTCTGCTCGGGCCCCAGGCTGTCTATGAAGCTCCAGGCGATCAATCCTGAGACAAGGACGGTCATGAGCCCGATCAGGCTCCATTCCCGCATTCCGAAAAACTGAACCCCGACGCTTTGATCCGCACGGCTCAGGCGACCGTTCCTCGCCTGTTTCTGGAAGACCAGCAGCGCCGTCGGATGCATGATCACTTCGAGCCAGACGATATGGATCGGCAGGTACAATAGCGGATATCCAAGCAGCGGCAGAAGCGCCGCGGTTGCGACGAGCGGCCCATGGATCATCAGGAGATAGGCGAAACTCAGTTTCAGATTGGCAAAAACCTGCCGCCCTTCTGCGATGGCATTCACAATCGTGCGGAAATTGTCGTCGAGCAAAACAATGGCGGCGACTTCCTTGGCGCTTTGCGTGCCGCGCTCACCCATGGCGATGCCGATATCGGCGCCCTTCAGGGCAGGAACATCATTCACGCCATCACCCGTCACGGCGACGATGTGCTTCTTTGCCTGCAGGGCTTTGACGAGTTCTAGTTTTTGTGACGGCATCGCACGGGCGACGACATCGAACCGGGAAAGGTCGACACCGGCATCTTCCGCAAACTCATCGCCCTGAATGATTTTGGGGTCAGCGCCTCCGATACCAAGCTCGGTGGCGATCGCCTGCGCCGTGTCCGGATGATCTCCGGTGACCATGATGACTCGTATTCCTGCATTCTGCGCTTCGTTCATCGCGTCCTTGACGCCCGGGCGGACCGGATCTTCAAACGCGAGCAGGCCGGAAAATGCATAGCCGGTCACTGGCTCGTCACCAGACCACGACAGCGCTGTCATCTCGGCGCAGGCGATAACCTTGTGGCCATCCCGGGCAAGTGCCCGGACCTCCCGCGACCACTTATCCCTGGTTTCGCGCGTCATGGAGCACATGGACAGAACGGTCTCTGGCGCGCCCTTCATCGCGATGTGAACCGTCCCGTCTTGTGTCTCGATCACGCCGACTTCGCGCCGCCGGTCTTCCGTGAAGGGGAACACGGCGAGCCACCGGCCGCCAGGCGCAGATCCGTTCGCCAGGACAAGAAGGTCGAGCGGGTCGCCGCTTTCGGCGCGCGCGGCCGCGGCCGCGACTGACAGGACATCGTCCTCGGTGCGCTCGTCTGCCGTGATGATATGTTGCAGGTGGAGGCGGCCCTCGGTCAGCGTCCCGGTCTTGTCGGTGCAGATGCATGTGACCCGGCCGATATTCTCGACCACGATGGAACGGCGAACCAGCGCGCGCTGTTTCGCCAGCCGAAAGACACCGATGCCGAGGAAGAATGAAAAAACGACAGGGAATTCTTCGGGGATCGCGGCAACGGCCAATGTCACGGCACTGATCGCGGCGTCCACCCAGCCAAACCCTTGCGCGTATCGCACCAGGGCGAGCACGACGCACAGGGTCACGGAAATAGCCAGCAGAATGGCGACCAGCCGTCCAATGGCTTTTTGCAAAGGGGTCCGGCCGCCATTGCCCGATTGCGCTGTTCGCACGATCTGGCCGTAAAGCGTCTCTGCGCCGGTGAACGCCACACGCACACGCGCGTCACCGCTGAGCAACCGGGTTCCGGCCATCGCCCAGTACGCATCATCAACGAGGATGTCGTCCTCACCCGTCAAGATGTCCGTGAATACATTCTTGCGAACAGGCATCGCCTCGCCGGTGAGTGCGGAAGCGTCAACCTGAAGGTTGTCTCCGCCGACGATCACGCCATCGGCGGGAAACCGTGTGTTGGCGGGGGCCATTATGAGATCGCCGGGCACGATGTGCCGCGCCGGAATGCCGATTTCCTTGCCATCGCGAATGACGCGAACACGTTCGGTCAACAGCTTGCTCAGGCCTTCGACAGACGCCTTTGTGCGCTTGTGGAGATAAGCGTCCAGACCAATGATCGGGATCAGGGCGACGGCCAGGACCGCCGCTTCTGTATAATCTCCCAGAATGGCGAACAGGCTGGCGGTACCGGCCAGGAACCAGACCATGGGATCGGTGAGGGCGTCGCGCAGGACATCGAGCCAACCTGACCGGGCAGCTTCGACGATGGCGTTTTCGCCAAACTGTTCCAGCCGACGGTCGGCTTCCGCGGTCGACAACCCTTGCTCGGATGCGCCGGGCTCTGGCATGCGAGAGAGCGGCACAGGATGTCGCATGGGGCCTCGGGCGATTCTTGTTTCGAGTGCTGGCCTGACAGCCTAGAGCGCTGCGTAACGGTGGCCAAGCACTGTTCACGGTTTCGCCGCCTTCAGCCAGTTCTGGACGTCACGCCAGCCCTGCCACCTCGTCGGAGTCCAGCAGGCGCCAGTCGCCATCGGCCAGCCCGTCCAGTGTCAGCGGGCCGAACTGCGTCCGATGCAGCGCCTCGACATGGTTGCCGACCGCGGCGAACATGCGGCGGACCTGGTGGTAGCGCCCTTCGGTGAGCGTAACGCGGGCACTGCATTCGCCCGTCACTTCGAGCCTGGCCGGCTTCAACGGCTTGTCCTCGCCGCGCAGCATCAGCGTGCCGCTGGCGAAGGCTTCCGCCTCATGCCCTTCCAGCGGCCGGGCGAGGACGGCCTCATACACCTTCTCTGTTTCCGACCGGGGAGAGATCAGCCTGTGCAGTAATTGTCCGTCATCAGTGAACAGCAAGAGGCCGGTCGTCGGCGCATCGAGCCGCCCCACCGATGACAGCGCCGGCGTACGCGCCAGGAAGCGTGGCGGCAGGAGTTCGTAGACGAGTTGTCCGCCATCGGCGCGCGAGCAGGTGTAGCCCGCCGGCTTGTTCATGATGACCACCATGCCGGGGGGCGGGTCGAGCGGTTCGTCGTCGAAAGTGATGTTTTCGAACGGACCGACCACCCCCTTGCCACCCCCTTCAAGTCCCCCGACCCGCCCCCTTCGGATGGCGGTTTCCACCTCCTTGCGGCTCCCGTACCCCAGCCCGGCCAGGTATTTGGTAAGGGGGCGGAGATCCTTCATTTCTGGCGCTTCGGCCGGTCGGCGCGGATCACCTTGTAGCCGCCGGAATCCTCAATGATTTCATATTGTTTGAAGCAGGCTGAGACCGTCGCCTCATACGGCAGGTGGCGGTTGGCAACCATGTACAGCGACCCGTGCGGTTTCAGCGCCCGCGCGGCAGCCTGGATGAAGGCCTGGCCAAGGCCGGCGGCGTCCGCCCGTCCGACGTGGAAAGGCGGGTTCATCAGGATGAAATCATACTGGCTGTTCGTCACGTCGCGCGTCGCGTCGGCCCAGGTAATCGTGACATTCTCGACGCCTTGCAGCGTCTTCGTTGCGCAGGTAATCGCCCGGTGTTCGGCCTCATACAGGTCCATATGCTTGATCTTCGGGCAGTGCGACAGGACCTCTTTCGTGAGGTAGCCCTGGCCCGCACCGAAGTCGGCGCCCGTGCCCTTGATATCCTCGGGAATGTTCTCGGCCAGCAGTTCCGAACCGGCATCGATCCGGTCCCATGAAAACAGGCCCGGCCGGCTCCACATCGCGCCGTCTGCGACAGGTTGCGGCTGGTCGGCAGCAACCCATGCCTCGGCGAGGGCGGTGTTGAAAACAGCGCTGTCTTTCCTCGCCCAGAAGGCCCGGCACTTGTTCTTGCTGAGGCTCTCGGTGGCGCCGGCAATCTCGCCCAGCGTCTTCTCGGCGGTCTTGCCGCCCAGCGTGTTCGGCAGGCAGGCCAGCACCACGCCGCCCTCGGGCGCCGCCAGCATGGCGCGGGCATACAGGCCGCGCGCCTCGGCCTTCTGGCGCGGCGGCAGGATCAGCGTCAGTGCCGCGGATTCGAACGTCTCTGTCCCGGGAGGGAGCAGCCTGTATCCCGCCGCCTTGAGGGCATCATGCGGCGGCTTGAACGTCTGCTGGCAGGTCAGCCGATCCTTCGGCAGCAGAGGCAGTACAGGCCCCGGTTCAGCCCGCAGAAACAGCACGTCTCCCGTTTCCGGCACGGTTACACCACCACCATCAAGGGCGAGCTTCAACGTATCAAGAACATCAGTATCCATGCGCACGCCTGTTAGGCGGAATGCGCCCCGCTGAAAAGCCCGGTTCTACTGCGGGACAGCCCCGCTGGCCCTGCGGTTCGCCGCTGCGACGCTGAACGCCTGGCTGAGGCCGCGATAGAAGGAGATGCGTTGTTCGGCGGCTTCGCTGATCACGATACCGCCTTCAGCGCCGATCAGGCTTTCGGATGGCATACCGGCGTGGACAACTGTCATCATGTCCGACCACAGGTCTGCCGGCAGGCCCCCTCCCGTGACGCGCTTCATCGGGCTGTCATCGTCATTGCCGACCCATACCGCGCCGACATAGGCTGCAGTGAAGCCGACGAACCAGGCGTCGCGCCAGTCCTGCGAGGTGCCGGTCTTGCCGGCGACGGTCCAGTTTTTGACCCGGGCCCGCCCGCCCGTGCCGATGGGCGCGTTCACGACGCGGGTCATCATCGCATTCATGTCTTCGGCCAGCTCGTAGGGATAGACGCGCTCACGCTCGTATTCAGGGCGCTGGTAGAGGACCATTCCGCGCGAATCCTCGATCTTGTCGATGAGATAGGGGTCCATGCGCAGGCCGCCGGACTGGAAGGCGCCATAGGCCCGCACGAGTTCCCACATGGTCACTTCCTGGCTGCCAAGGGCGAGCGACGGAAAGGGCTGCATCGGGCTTGTCATGCCGAAGCGCTTGGCCAGAGAGATGATGCGCTCCTCGCTCGCCTCCTGTCCCAGCTGGGCGGCAATCGTATTGGTCGAGCGGGTCAGGGCCTCGCTGAGGGTCATCGGTCCGAGATAGCCCCCGCCATAATTCTCGGGCTTCCATTTCTCGATCGTCAGGGGCGCATCGATCATCACGTCATAAGGCGAGAAACCGTCTTCCAGCGCGGCTGCATAGACAAAAGGCTTGAAGCTCGATCCGGGCTGGCGCACGGCTTGTGTCACCCGATTGAATTCCGAGGTCGCATAGTCCGCACCGCCGACCATGGCGACGACACGGCCATCCTTGGCCATCACCAGCGCGCCGACCTGGCTGACACCCTGTGCCTTGCCGTCTTTCGCGATACGTTCGACGAGCAGGGATTCGATCTTGTCCTGGAGTTGCGGGTCAATGGATATGGTGACGACCAGGTCGCCTGGCAGGCGCGGCAGCATCGCTTTCACACGTTCGGCCGACGCGTCGAGCACATAGCCCAGCTGCGCGTCATAGACCGGCGCGTCGATGATCTTCACCTCTGCCGCGCGGGCGGTGTCGGATTGTTCTTTGGTGATGAACCCCTGATCGACCATTTCAGCGAGCACATAGAGCTGTCGGTCCCGTGCGCCCGCCAGATTGTCCCGCAGGTTCAGCTTGGAGGGGGCCTTGGGAAGGGTGGCGAGCAGGGCCGCTTCCTGGATTTCGAGCTTTTCGGGCGGCTTGCCGAAATAATTGCGTGCCGCCGCGTCGATGCCGTAGAGGCCTGCACCGAAATAGACGCGGTTCAGGTAGAGCGAAAGGACCTCATCCTTGCTGATCCGCTTTTCCAGTTCGCGGGCGAGCTTCATTTCCTGCGCCTTGCGCTTCAGCGTCTGGCGATTGTCGAGCACGAGATTCTTGATCAGCTGCTGCGTGATTGTCGAGGCGCCCGAGACTGTCTCTCCCGCGCGCAGGTTCGACAGGGCGGCGCGCGCAATGGCAGCGTCGTCGGCGCCGTCATGGTCGTAAAAGCGCTTGTCCTCGGCGGCGATGAAGGCCTGAGGCACATAGGCGGGCAGGGTGGAGATATCCGTGGCGCGGCCATAGCGCGGGCCGCGTACAGACAGCGTATTGCCGTCCCGGTCGATGAATTCCATGGCGGGTTCGCGGTGGGCTTCCCATAGTTCGGCGGTTTCCGGGAGTTTCGGCATGCCGAAATAGAGCGAGCGCCACTTGTACAGCGCGTACCCGCCGACAGCAAAAATGATCGCAAATACGGCCAGTATCAGCCACCCGCGCACGGTTGCGGGCCACCGGAAAACCGGGTCGCGCGGCACCTTTATGGTGCGCGGTGAGGGCGTAGGCGGGGCGGATTTAGCCATATCAGCCTGTACAACGAATCATGGAGGATTTTGTAGATGCGATTTGATTACGGCAGGGTGAAGGCGCGGTTCATATACGAGTCTGCAGCAACTTATGCGAGCCATAGGGGTAATGCGTATATTCGCAGACGCTCCAAATTGTGTAACCTTGAGGAGACATGTTTCCGTCAATCGCCAGACACAGGCCGCGATTCAAGCGGCAAAGTGCGTGGCGCAACTCAGGAGGACCCTATCCGATGATCCGACCTTTCTTTCGTCCCGCCGCCTTTGCCCTGATCCTGTCCTTGGGCGCTGCCGCCTGTGACAACGTAGCAGATAGCGTTGTACCATTCGATGCCATCAAGACAGATGCCCAGTCGATTTCCGACGGGCGCGTCATCGCGGAAGCGCAATGTGCGAACTGCCATGCGCTCGACAATGACGCGAAAATCCGGCCCGAGGATCCGCCGCCGCTGCGCTACCTGCTGGCCCAGTACAATCCGGACACTCTGTCTGAGGATTTCCAGGCCGGTCTGCATGTCGGGCACGAGATGATGCCTGATTTCGTGTTTGGCCCCTTGGGCGCCGAAGTGCTGCTGGCCTACATGGTGTCGATCCAGCAGGAACCGCCGGCACCAGAGTGAGATGTCACTCCATGCCCGGACGCCACGCGTCGCGGACATGAACTGGCAGGTGCCACGGCTGGACGGCGATGAGATCGTGGCGCCAGCCATGGTCTGCATATTGCGGGCGCCTCGCCATCGAGAAGTCGGCCGCGCGGGAGATGCGTTGCCAGCCGGTCGGTGCGACAGCGCCGAGGGCGTGGTCGCGGCGGGCCCGGACTTTGACTTCCACGAAAGCGATGATCCGGCCCTTTGAGGCGATAAGGTCGATCTCGCCAACAGGGGTGCGCAGGCGGGTTGCCAGAATTCGGTAGCCTTTGAGACGCAGCCAGAACGCGGCAAGCGTTTCCCCTGTCCGGCCGCGCCTTTCCGCCCGCTGGCGCGCCGCCTCAGCCATTGGCCTTCAATTGTAGCGCGCGCTGGTACACATCGCGCTTGGGCAGGCCGAGCGCCTCGGCCACCGCGCTGGCGGCGGCCTTGGTCGGCTGGTCCTTGAGGGCATCCAGCAGGGCGGCATCAAGCGAGGCCTGCGTGATCTCGGTCTCGAGCGGCGGGCCGACGAGGAGCACGATCTCGCCGCGCGGCGGGCCGGCCTCGGCATAATGTGCCGCGAGCTCGGACAGCGTGCCCCGGCGGGTCTCCTCGAACAACTTGGTCAGTTCGCGCGCGACCGCGGCCTGCCGGTTGCCACCGAGCGAAGCCGCAAGGTCGTCAAGCGAGGCGGCAAGGCGCGGACCGCTTTCGTAGAAGATCAGCGTGCCCGGCACGCCTTTAAGGGCCTCTGCGGCAGCGCGGCGGGCGCCGCTTTTCGGCGGCAGGAAGCCCGCAAACATGAAGTGATCGCTCGGCAGGCCGCTGGCAACGAGTCCGGCGAGCATCGCGGACGCTCCGGGGATCGGATATACTTTGACACCCGCTTCGAGCGCGTCGTGGGCCAGCTTCCAACCAGGATCTGAGACGAGCGGCGTGCCGGCGTCGGAGATAAGGGCGATTTTCGCGCCGGCCTTCATGCGGGAAATCAGGTCAGGCCGTCGTTCCGCCCCATTGTGGTCATGGTACGGGCTCAGCCGGACTTTAAGGCCATAGGCCGACATCAGCTTCCCGGCGACGCGGGTGTCTTCTGCCAGAACCTCCTCGACGGTCTTGAGAACATCCAGCGCACGCAGCGTGATGTCCCGCAGGTTGCCGATCGGGGTGGAGACAACATAAAGCCCCGGGCCAAGTGTCTGCGCCGGTTGCCCGGAAAGGCGGCTGCCCGTAGAGTCGCCCGACGCGTGAATCGCTTCGGGCTCAGAAGGATCAGGAGATGACATTGCTTCAACCATTGCTCAGGAAGCTCAAAGCGCCAAGCCTTGTTCTGGCTTCCCTCCTCCTGGCCACGGCCTGTGCCACAGCACCCGCCCGCCCGCCAGTCCAGATCGGCACCGGCGAGCCGCGGGTTGACCCGGTGACCGGCGAAGTGCTGCAGCCCGGTGACGTGGATGAGACGCAGCTGGGCGAACCCGGCTACCAGAAACCCGTTCGTGGCGATGGCGGCCTGACCCCGCCCTTCATGGAGGGCCGCGATGTGAAACGCGCCGCCGTGCTGCTGCCCTTTTCGCACCCCAACGCGCAGGTCCGCGCTGAGGCCGAAAGCATGCTGGCGGGTATTGAACTCGCTTTGTTCGAGTATGCCGGGGACAATTTCCTGATCATGCCGAAGGATACGGCCGGCAAGCAGTCGGTGACCGAGGCGCGCGTGGACGAGTCCCTGAAGGAAGGCGCAGATATCATCCTGGGTCCGCTGTTTGGCGCCAATGTGAAGGCGATCAAACCGGCGGCCAGCCACGCTCAGGTGCCGATCATCGCCTTTTCGAATGACCGCAGCGCGGCAGGCGGCGGGGCGTATCTCGCGTCCGTGTCGCCCGAAGAGGAAGTCGCCCGCGTGATGCAATATGCCGGAGCGCGGGGCGTTCGCTCATTTGTGTTCCTCGGGCCCAGCACGCCATACGGGCGTCAGGTCGAGGCGGCGATGCGCTACCAGGCCTCGCAGCAGGGTGGCGTGGTCGTGGCGTCGGCCTTTTATGATCCCGCATCCGGGGCGACAGCGGAGTCGCGCCAGATCGCCACTGTTTTGCAAGGCGAAATCGCGCGCGGCAAGGTGGCCGTAATGATTCCCGAGCGTGGCGTGAAGCTGCTCTCGGTGGCGCCTTTGCTGCCCTATAACGGGGTCGATATGCGCCAGGTCATGCTGATGGGCACCAGCCTGTGGGACGATTCCAGCATCTGGCGCGAGCCGACGCTGGCGGGCGGGGTCTATGCTGCGCCGGACCCGGCAAATCTCGCAGGGTTCAAGCAGACCTACAATCGCATCTATGGCCGCAACCCGACGGACCTGGCTGCGGTAGCCTATGACGCAGCCGCGCTATCGGTGCGGCTCGGGGCGGACGACAATATGCGCTATAATGGCGTTACCGATCCTGACGGGTTCATGGGGGTCAACGGCCTGTTCCGGTTCCGGATTGACGGCACATCGCAGCGCGGCCTTGCCGTGATGCAGATCCAGTCTTCGGGTGTATCTGTCGTGGAAAAGGGCATCAATGCCTTTGGTCCTGGCCCCAGCTGAGCACCGTGCATTCTGCAGCTATCCCTTGCGGGCAGGGGCAGTTCGCCCCACATGACTGCGCACATCAGGGAATTCGGGAAGACGGCAATAAATCATGAGCAAACGCGACTATTATGAAGTGCTCGGTGTCGCTCGCGATGCAGACGACAAGCAGCTGAAATCAGCCTATCGCAAGCTCGCCATGAAATACCATCCGGACCAGAACGCCGGAAACGGTGAAGCTGAAGAGCAGTTCAAGGAAGTTGGCGAGGCCTATGCGGTCCTGTGCGACGCTGACAAGCGCGCCGCCTATGACCGCTACGGCCATGCGGCGTTCGAGAATGGTGGCGGCGGTGGCAGCCCGTTCGGGGCCGGCGCCAATCCTGAAGACATTTTCCAGGACCTGTTCAGCCAGGTCTTCGGTGCAGGCGGCTTCGGCGGTCGCCGCCGGGGCGGTCCGCAGCGCGGATCGGACCTGCGCTACGATCTCGAGATTACCCTCGCCGAAGCCTATTTCGGCAAGGACGAAGAAATTCACGTGCCCCAGGCTGTGCCATGCCAGCCCTGTTCTGGCAGCGGTGCCGCGCAGGGCAGCACGCCAGAGAAATGCGACATGTGCGACGGACATGGACGCGTGCGCGCCCAGCAGGGCTTTTTCACCATGGAGCGCACCTGCCCGCGCTGTTCGGGCAAGGGCAAGGTCATCCGCAAGCCCTGCAAGGAATGCGGCGGTGCCGGCCAGGTTCGCGAAGAGCGCAAGCTGTCGGTGAAAATCCCGGCGGGTGTCGAGAGCGGCATGCGCATCCGCTTGTCAGGTGAAGGCGAAAGCGGCACGTCTGGCGGCGCCAAGGGTGACCTCTATATCTTCGTCGATGTGGTCGAGCACGATATCTTCGAGCGTGACGGACCCAACCTTTATTGCCGCGCACCCGTGCCCATGGCGACGGCCGCCTTGGGTGGCGAAATCGAGATCCCGACGATTGATGGCGGCCGCGCCAAGGTCGCCATTCCTGAGGGTGCCCAAACGGGGCGCAAGCTGCGCCTGCGCGGCAAGGGCATGCCGAGCGTGCGCTCTTCCGGCCAGACCGGTGACCTTTATGTCGAAATGTTCGTTGAGACGCCGCAAAACATGACGGCCCGCCAGAAGGACATCCTGCGCGAGTTCTGCGAATGCTCCGGTGCCGATTGCCACCCGGAAAGCGAAGGCTTCCTGGGCCGCATCAAACGCTTCTGGAGCGGCCATGAGGACGAAAAGCGGGCGAACTAGCCTTCAGACGCCACTTTTTAGTCCCTCGCGATGGTTTCTGTCATAGGCCCGCGCGTATGATGCCGATGGCGGAGCGTTCGATTCCCGCCTGACTGGCATTCTGGCGGGAAGACAGCATGATAATTTCGAGACGTGCCGTTCTGGCAGGCAGCGCGAGCCTTGCCGCGACCGCATGCGCGAGCAATGAGGCCGCTCCAAGGGCGCCCTTCCAGAGTGATGGCGTCCTGCACGCAGCGTCCGACGAAGCCTACTGGCGCGAGGTCGCCTCGGCATATGACGTGATGGACGGCGTTATCAATCTCGAGAACGGGAACTGGGGCCTGATGGCGCGTCCTGTGCTTGAACGCTACCAGGTCCATACCCGGACGGTAAACCGTCGCAACTCCTATTTCGCTCGGCGTGAATATGCCGACATCTATCGCCCGATTCACGAGCGGCTGGCGGACGTCCTGGGCGCCGATGCCGGCGAGATCGCCATCACGCGCGGTGCGACCGAGGCACTGAAGGCGCTGATCACAGGCTATAACCGGCTGAAGGCCGGGGACGGCGTCATGATCGCCGATCTCGACTATGGGTCGATCCAGAATGCGATGGAATGGAAAGCGGCGCAGTCAGGCGGGCGGCTGGTGCGCCTCTCTGTTCCCGAGCCCGTCACGCATGACGCCCTGATCTCCTTTTACGATGCGGCGATGGCCGCGAACCCGGATGTCCGCCTTCTATTGCTGACCCATGTCAGCCACCGGACGGGACTGGTAATCCCGGTGCCTGAGATCGTCGCGGCGGCGCGGCTGCGCGGTGTCGACGTGATCGTCGATGCGGCTCATTCCTGGGGGCAGATAGACTTTGACGTTGCGGCGCTCGGTGCCGATTTCGTCGGCTTCAACCTGCACAAATGGATTGGTGCGCCGATCGGCTTGGGCGTCATGTATATCAAGGGCGACAGGCTGGAGGCGGTTTCGCCGGACATGTCTGCCGAGCCGTGGGAGCGCGATGGCACCGGCGGCCGGGTGCATACGGGCACGATGAATTTTGCTGCCGTGATGAGCCTTCCCGATGCGCTCGACTTCCACGACCAGGTTGGGCCGACGAACAAGGCGGCTAGGCTGGCCTACCTGCGCAACGCCTGGGTCGGCCAGGTTCGACCGCTTGAGCGGATCGAGATACTCACCCCGGACGATCCCCGGATGTATGCCGGGATCACGTCGTTCCGGGTCGCGGGCAAGACCAGCGCCGCGGACAACAAGGCACTTGCAGAGCGCTTGCTGGCCGAGTTCGACATCTTCTCGGTGCTTCGGGACGGGGTTGCGGCCGGCTGCTGCGTGCGCATCACGCCGGCGCTCTACAATACCCCCGACCATGCCGACCGCCTCGCCGAAGCGTTGCACACGATTGTCCAGAAGGACTGAGGCGCCGGTTTGTTCAGACCAGCTTTCCCTCGAAATCGCCCGCCTCATAGGCTTCGCGCAGTTTGAACTTCTGGATCTTGCCTGATCCGGTAAGGGGCCATTCCTCGACCCAAATCCAGTAGGCCGGCGTCTTCTGGGGTGACAGGCGTTCGCGAATGAAGGCTTTCAGGTCTGCGCCACTTACTTTCGTCTGGCCCTTACTGCGCAGGAAACAGGCGACCTGCTCGCCCCATTTCTCATCCGGGATACCCACCACGGCCACTTCGGCAACGACGACATGTTCCAGCATGGCGTTCTCGATTTCCACCGGGAAGATGTTCTCGCCACCGCGAATGATCATTTCCTTCACACGGCCTGTGATCCTGACATAGCCACGCTTGTCCATGCGTCCGAGATCACCGGTATGGAGCCAGCCCTCGGAATCAATGGCGGCGGCCGTTGCTTCCGGATTGTCATTGTAGCCGGTCATCACGAGATAGCCGCGGCAGCAGATTTCGCCCTGTTCGCCCACAGGCACGACGGTGTTCGTTTGCGGGTTGCGGATCGAGACCTCGACATGTGCGGCGGGTTGGCCAATCGTCTGCGTCAGGTCTTCCAGCGAATCCTCGAACCAGGCCTGTGTTATGACGGGCGATGTTTCGGTCTGCCCGTAGACGATCTGGATAGGCGCACCCAGCACGGCGCGTGCCTGCTTGCACAGTTCGGGCGCGACCATCGCGCCGCCAGACATGATGCGCGAGATCGACGAGACGTCCCGCCCTGATTTCTGCACTTCGTCGATGAGCGCTACCAGCATGGTCGGTACGCCAAGGATGAAGTCTGTTTTTTCCCGTTCTGTCACTTTCACGATCATTTCCGGATCGAACATGGGTGCCAGCAGCATGGTTGCGCCGACGCCGAGGCCGCCGAGCACGAGAATTGCGCAACCCGTTGTATGGAAGAGCGGCATGTTGTGGACGAACGACTTGCCCGCCGACATGCCCGCCCGTGTCATGGCATCGACGCCGTTCCGCACAAGGCCGTTATGGTGCAGCAGCGCGCCTTTTGGAAAGCCCGTCGTGCCCGACGTGTACTGGATCTGCACCGGATCGGAGGGCTTCGGGTCGCGTAGCGCTCCGTCATTTTCTCCGGCAAACAACGCCTCGTGGTCGGTGAGCAGGATGCGGTGCCGGATTGCTGGGATTTCGTCACAGACGGCATCGGCGATGTCCTGCATCGGATTTCCGCGAAAGTCCTTCACGTAGTAGATTGCTTCGGAGCGGGACTGTTCGAGTACGAATTTGAGTTCGCGCTTCTGGTAGGCCGGATTGACCGTGACGAGCGTTACGCCCGCAAGGCCGCACGCGAGTTCGAGCAGGACCCATTCCGGCACGTTATTGGCGTAGACGGCGATCCGTGCCCCTTCGGCGTGGCGGCTGGCGAGTGCGCGGGCGAGGCGTTCGCTGTCGTGCAGCAGCTGGGAATAGGTCCAGGTGCGCAGGATGGCACCGTCATAGTCGAGCGCTTTGAGGGCCGGAAAATCCGGCGCGCGGGCGACTGAGACGCGCAGCATCGCGCCGATTGTCAGCGGTACGGGTTCGGTGCCGCCCTGTGCCGGGAAATAGGATTCCGTGAGATCGACTTTGTACATCCGGCCCTCCATGTCGTTTTGCTTTGTTTGAGAATGAGATTATTTCCAAGGCCGATACTTGGCCAGTTGCCATGTCTCAGCGACAGCCGTCGGCCCATTCCAGCACCGCATCGATCAGCTCCTGGCGCGACCAGGAGAAGGAATGGTCGCCGGACAGGATATCGGCGGTCAGGTCGATGCCGGGTTCAGCTTCATAGGCGGCGACCAGCGGGGCAATGATGGTGTCCGGTGGAACCGACGTGTCCTTGTCGCCGCCGATCACGAGCACTGATTTCCCGACGAGTTCCGACGCGAGCAATCGTGTATCGAAGGCTTCGCGATTGGCGAGGATCTCGGCAATGGCATTTTCTCCGGTGAGTCCGGACAGCATTTGCATCGTGCCAGCATAGGCAGAAAAGCCCTCGGCGCGGGCCGGATCGGCATCAAACGCGTTAGCTATCGCGCCCAGGTCTGCAGGTGCGATACCAGCGACGCAGGCTACCCGCTCGTCTCTCGCGGCTGCTTCAAGCGCGGCGAAGCCGCCCATGGAGTGGCCGATCAGGATCAGCTTGTCCGGGTCGGTGCGATAGGTTTCAGCATTGGCGCGCAGGTAATCGGTGGCCGAGGCGACATCTTCGATGACGTGGGTGAAGCTGTAAGTGCCTTCGCTGCCCCAGGCGCCGCGATAGTGGAAGAAGAGCACGTTGAAACCGTCACTGCGCAGGTCCTGCGCGAGGTCGAGATTGCGTTCATTGCCAGGGAAGCCATGCAGCAGGACCACGGTCGGGTGCGGGCCTTCGCCCTCGGCGAGGTAAGCGTGGCCGTTCAGGCGGTCGCCGTGGCTTTCGAAATTCAGCTCTACGAGCGAGGGCGGGAAGTCCGGGTCGACAGCTATGGTATCCACCACGATCTCGGGCGCGGTCGCGCAGGCTGTGAGCAGCATCAACGTGCTGAGTGATGCGGCGACAAAAATGGCAGATTTCATGCGCTTCCCCTTCGGTTTTTCTGCACTCTAGGGCGGGACGCGCAGCGGGGCCACGAAAAAGCCCGCTCCCGGATACCGGGAGCGGGCTGATTGTGGGACTGTCGCCGCGTGACTAGATACGCTCGATGATGATGGCCGGGGCCATGCCGCCAGCGGCGCACATGGTGATCAGGCCGTAACGGCCGCCGGAACGCTCAAGTTCGTCAAGCGCGGTGCCGATCAGGATCGAACCGGTGGCGCCAATCGGGTGGCCGAGGGCCATGGCGCCGCCATTGATGTTGACCTTTTCACGGTCAAGATCGAGATCGCGGATGAACTTTTCAGCGACAACCGAGAAGGCTTCGTTGATTTCGTAGACGTCGATGTCGTCCTTGGTGAGGCCGGCTTTTTCGAGAACTTTCTTCGCCGCCGGAACCGGTGCGTTGAGCATCAGCGTCGGGCAATCACCCATGTTCGCTGTGGCAACGATACGGCCGCGCGGTTTGAGGCCGTGCTTGTCGGCATACGCTTTCGAAGTGATCAGGATGGCGGCGGCACCATCGACAACGCCCGATGAGTTACCGGCATGGTGGACATGGTTCACCTTGCCTTCGAGTTGTGGGTATTTTTTGGTGAGCAGGTTGCCGTACGTGTTGCCTTTGTCATCCACGGGGATGTCCATATAGGCCGGGAACACGGTGCGTAGGCCAGCCAGTGTTTCCATGGTTGTGCCTGGACGCGGGAATTCTTCATGGTCGAGGGCGAGTGTGCCGTCTTCATTGTAGACAGGCACGAGCGACTTGTTGAAACGCCCCTCTTTGATGGCCTTGGCGGCGCGCTGCTGGCTGGTAAAGGCAAGGCGGTCGACAGCTTCGCGGTCGATGCCTTCCAGCGTGGCGATCGCATCGGCGCAGATGCCCTGCTGGGTTTGCGGGTGCGAGGCGCGCAGGCGTGTGTTGCCAGCGTCCATGACAGGTGGCGTTTTCGGGTCGGCGGTGGAGGATGTGTAGCTCATCATTTCCGTGCCGCCGGCAATGACGCAATCTTCCATGCCTGACATGACCTGGGCAGCCGCAAGAGCAACCGAGGTGATGCCCGAGCCGCAGAAGCGGTCGAGCGTGACGCCGGAGGCCTTGATATCATAGCCGGCATCGAGCGCGGCCATGCGGCCAAGGTCAGCGCCCTGAGCGCCGCGCTGGCTGCTGGTACCCCAGATGATGTCATCGACCGTGGCCGTGTCGAGCTTGTTGCGTTCGGCCAGCGCCTTCAGGACGGTCGCTGCCAGTTGTTGTGGATGGATATGGGCGAGGGCGCCCTTTCCTACTTTGCCGATGCCGCGCGGCGTGCGGCAGGCGTCAATGATATAGGCTTCAGCCATGAGGGTTTCTCCCGGTTCGCATCAAATTGGTTGATGAAAGAGGTTTACGCGCACGTAAGCGTCATAGGAAGGCATGACGTTGGGAAAGGCCAACGAGCTGATGGATCATCCCTGCGGGGAAACGGCGGGTGAGCGGATCGACCCTAGCCGAAAGCCCCATAGGCGTGCGTGATCGCCAGGCTGATGCCATGCAGGGCGCGGTCGATCTCGTCCAGCGGTCCGATAATGTCTCGATGGATGCTGTCATAGCCATAGCTGGCAGCGGATTTGGTCTCGCTGCCGGATTCGGTCAGCGCCTTGAATGGCGTTTCCTTGTCGCTTGCGCGGGGGAAGATTTCGACAAGCAGATCGACGGTTTCGGCGATACGCATGTCCAGCACCATGCGCAGGAGATCGCGCGCGTCCGTATCGTGACGCTGGGAAATACGGGGCAACCGGCCGACCAGGGTGAAGGCGCGCATCATCAGCGCCTGGCGGATGGCGTGCAGGGCGTGGAGGTCAAGCCGCCCTTCGTGACGTTCTTCGGCCGAGGGCGCGTCATCAAGCCGGGCGAGCAGGCGGTCGAAGCGGCCAAGGTCGATCGACAGGAAATTGGCGATCCGGTTGATCGAGACGGCGGTCTCATCGTCGCGCAGGCCGTAATAGACGCTGCGATAGGCGGCGGCCTTGTCAGGCTCTGCAAGGCGTGCGTGGGCGATCCAGACACTCGGGTCGAATACATTGGCATAGGCGCGCAGGGCCGGCAGGCTGGTGACGACGCGCGCCTTGAGCGCGAGCAGGATGAGGCCGTGCATGCGGGGGCTGGCATTGATCAGTTCGACGAGTCGGTCATTCTCGCGTTGCAGTGACGAGCCAATGCCAGACGCGGTGTTTGCCGGGATGCCGAGCTGCTGCAGCGTTGCATTGTGCGAGATGGCGCGCAGGGCGCGGGGGCCTGTCGGGCCGCCGGTGCGGCGCTTCTGGCGCGAGCCCGCCTTGACCACGAGGCCGGCCGAGAAGTCTCCCAGCAGGCGACCATAGTCGGCATTGACGAACAGGCGTTCGTGCCAGGCGCGCAGCGCGCGATAGAAATCCCAGACAAGGTCCGTGCGCGTATAGAAGGGGTCTTTCGCCGTGTCCGGCGGGTCGGACAGGGCCCGGTGGCACCAGGCGGCATAAGTCGTTTCGGCAATTGGCAGGCTGGCGAAGTGGAGGAAGCCGTCGCCGCCCTGGAAACTGACTTCGTGCATCAGGCGCAGGCCGCGCGCATTGGCACCGTTGCGTGTCCAGGGCGTCAGGACATGGTCAAAGCGCTGGCCGAAACTGCCGGGCCACGCGCCGCGGCCCATGGACTCGCCATGCGTGTTGAAGATCAGCAGGGCCACATGGTCGGTCTTCGCAGCGAGGGCCCGGGCGATCAGGTTGTGGATGCGCTCGATCGCCATGTCGGCAGCGACCTGGCCGATGAATCGGCCGGCATCCGAAAATCCGAGCTGGATCGATAAATAGCCGCGTTCCTTCACGTAGCGCAGGAATTCGGGCTCCTCGAGCAGGCGTTCGATGAAGCGGCCGCCGGTCTCGAGGGCTTCCGGCGTTTCGAACAGGGGCGAGATATCGAGCTTGTCCGCGACGCCATATTGGCGGGCGAGGTAGAGCGCGCCCATCACGGTGGCGGGGTTCTCGCTTTCGGCGATGAGGAAACGGATGACCGATCCGGAGTCGATGTGCTTGAGGATCTGCGCACACATCATGAACTGGCGCCGGGCAGTGGATTGCTCAAGGAAGAGGTCGGCGAAATTGACCTGGACCGGCTTTGACAGGCGCGCTTTCTGCGAGAGCTCTGCAAGCGCCAGGCGGCCAAGTTCGCGGTCTTCGGTTTCGAGCCCGAGGTCGCGGTTGATAACGGTGCGCACTTGCGCGGCGTTGACCCTGAGATGGATGCGCGCCGTGCCGAGCTGGAGGGACTCCACTTCAGCGCGGAACGCAATCAGCGCGGCTGCCAGACTGTCATCAACGGCGGGGATAGCGTCATCCAGAACCGTGGTGATCTCTGTTGCGTCGAGGATCTTGCGCTTGCTGTGGGACGTGAGAGCGTTGGCGGCCTGGACCAGTTTTTCGGGGTCGGTCAGGTCTTCGGCGAAGCGCGCTGCGTCAGATTCGGCATCCCCGGCCGCGGCGCGCAGGCGCACCACCAGGCGGGCAAGCACGCCAACCTTGCTTGCGCCCGACATGGCTTCCAGCCGGTCAGCGTAGCGGGCGAGTTGGGCGGCTTTCTCGCGCAGGCGGAAGGTCAGGGACTGGGACCAGTGAATGTCGGTTCGCCCGTCAAGGTCATAGCCAACCCAGCTGGCAAGCGTTGGCAGGTAAGGCCGCAGGCCACGCCAGTCATCAGGAAAGGCCTTGCGGGCCACTTCAAGCACCAGCGCCGCATAGGCCTGCTGGGCGCCAGCCGCATTGAGCAGCGCGTCCTGCACCTCGTCATGCTCGCCCACCAGATTGATCGACTTGTTCCACGGCCGGCCGTCCTCTCGGATATGCTTGAGGAGCGCGGCGCGGCTGGATTTGTTGGGCCGGGTAACGTGCGTGGTAAATGCCTGCCGGAGCGCACGTGAGAGCGCGAAAGTCGGGTGGGCGGTAAAGACGATGCCGCCGGTATTTTGCTCGATGCCGGTCCTGAAGGAATCGAATCCCTTGCGTGCGTGGGCGTCGAGCGCGGCGCGGACCAGCGACCAGCCTGCCTTGGGAGCGGCGTCAGAATGTTGTTCGCGGAAACGGTCCGCGCGTTCCTCGATCATGGTGAGGTGAAGATCACCCGCAAATTTTGCCAGCTCGGCGACGCTGGCCTTGCCGGCCTCGACATCCTGGAACAGGGACTGGGCCAGTGCGAAGACCGAATTGGTCATCGGATCGACGGCAATGCGTGTCGATTGCACTCGCAGGAAGTCCTGCACGGCAGCGAGTGTCAGCGGGGTTGGGGTCGCATTAGTCATCTGTTCACCACAAAGACGCCTTTGATTGCGAAGTCAAAGCAGACCAGGCCTGCATCGTGGCAACGCAGACTGCAGGTTTCACCGTCAGGTTACCCGTCATATCTGGCATATGCCACTGATATGTCGTATCAATAACGGGCCGGTAGAGGGGCATGTGTAGATGCAAATTGATGCGATAGCGACGCTCATGGCGATGGCGGCCAGTGTCGCCGTGGCGATGGCCCCAGCCTCGGCGCAACCTACGGCCAGCGCCATGGAACAGGTGCTCGAACCTGGCAGGCCAGGCGCGTTCGTCGTCGTCGAGCCAGCACCAGCGCCGGTCACCACGCATGGGTCGGCACCCAGCCACAATGTGATGTCCCCGCCGCCTGTCTGCCGGATCCGGTCAGATGAGGAATGCCATCATGTCGCTGCAGCCTGCCTCAAGGCGCGCAACATTGGCGGTCTCTATTCAGTCGCCCGGGGGGCTGAAGGCCAGCCGGCGGTTATCCGGATACGCGATGACATGAGCGACAAGCAGGAGCAGTATGCGCGCGCCTGTGCGACAGACCTTGAGCAATGCCTGAGCGGGAATTGCTGAACCGGTCGGGACGCCGCCTTAGCGCCGCCCGAAGAATTTTACTGCGCCCAGAAGGCCGGCAATGGCAGACCCGAGCCCGCCCAGCAGAACGAACAGCGGATTGGCCTGATCGGCAAAGGCAATGGCGCGGTTGATGCCGGAGACCCGCACCGTGACCGTGTCGCGGAATGTGCGCAATGGCACAACCGAATCCTGGTCGATGGCATAGATCTCGAACACGAGGTCATGCTCGCCGGCTGACAGCGGCATGACCGACCAGCGCCAGACATTCTCGGTCAGCGGTGACAGTAACTGGACACTGGGCGAGAGGTTCACGATTTCGAAATTGGCGCCGCTGACACGGGCTTCGACGCGGTCGGAGACCTGGGCTTCGCCGGTCACGACATTGCCGCGACCGGGCAGGGCGTCGACAGCCGTGTCGTCGCCTGTCGCATCAATGGCGAGCGTGACGTCGAAGGCGCGCTTGTATTCAGCCGATTTCGGCGTTTCGTGTGCGACAGGAACCGTTTGCAGGGATTCCATGAACGCTTCGGCATGCGAGCGTCTGGATTCAGTGGCGGCCACGCCCGCCGTTTCAGCGAGCGCATCCGTGAGGGCGTCGAATTCGCCAGCGGCCTCGATGGAGAAATTCTCAGCGGCGTCCAGCGCGTCCTCGGCAGTGGCAACGGATGCGGTGTCCTCGGCGCCGGAACCGGAGGAGAGGGAGCGCATTGTCGGACCGGACGAACGGGCACCGGGGGCCGCAGGTGCCATTTCAGCATCTGCCGGGGCCTCCATTGCGGCGACCGGCGGGGCTTCCATGGCCGCTTCGGGGGCGGGCATGGCCTCGACTGGTGCAGGCATGGATTGCATGGCCATGGTCTCATGCGGGCGATACTTTTCCAGCAGCGCGGCGCCGCCGATACCGGCAACGGCCAGGCCTGCCAGCACGAGAAGGATGGAGATAAATCTTAGCATCGCAGGTGCTCCCGTCTGGCGATTCCTCGCGTTGACCCTAGCAGAGGTTCACTGAGGTGGGAATCCTTCCCGGCTCGCTTCGTAGAACGCAATTGCGGCAGCATTGGACACGTTGAGGCTTTCCATCAACTCGGTCATCGGGATGCGCGCCAGCTCGGCGCAGGCCTTGGCGACGGCGGGGCGCAGGCCGGAGCCTTCGGCGCCCATCACGATGGCGATTTTCGGCGCGCCGGCGACAGCGTCGGCGAGGATACGCCGGCCACCGCCGTCAAGACCGACCGTGTGATAGCCCGCGTCGGCGAGCTGTTCGAGCGCGCGGGCAATGTTGACGACGCGGGCCTCGGCCACGGTCTCAATGGCGCCCACGGCCGCTTTGGCAACCACGCCGGTGATCGCTGGCGCATGCCGGGTTTGCAGCACAATGCCGTTAAAGCCGAAGGCGGCGGCGGACCGGTAGATGGCGCCGAGATTGTGGGGGTCGGAGACCTGGTCGAGGACGCAGATGCGGGAAATGCCCCGGTCTATCAGGTCTTCCAGGCTGGACGGATTCAGCGGGGCAACCTTCAGGGCCAGGCCCTGATGTACCGCGCCCGGCGGCAGGCGGTTGTCGAGATCCTTGCCGAGGATGATTTCCGGCGTGATCCGGGCAGGCCCCAGACGCGCAGCGGCATTTTCGGTGGCGAGCAGCATGTGGCAGGTGCGCGACGGGTTTGCCAGCGCCGCCACAACGGCATGCGTGCCCCAGAGCCAGCCTTCGCCGTCTCCGCCGCCACTGCGTTCGCGCGGGCGATCCTGTCGTGGGCGCGGCGATCCGTCCTGTCCGGCCGGGCCGGGTGCGTTTCGGCGTTTTGTATGGTTGCGCGCCATTTCTTTCGTCCCTATAAGGCCGTCTCCCGAAGCGGGTAGAGGGCGCGATTGGTCGTGCCCTTTAGGCGGTTCGGGGCGACGGCGTCAATTATCGTAAGTCGCAGGCAGCCCTTGGAGGGGTGGCCGAGTGGTTAAAGGCAGCAGACTGTAAATCTGCCCGCATAGCGTACACAGGTTCGAATCCTGTCCCCTCCACCACTGTTTGTGCTAAGGATAAGCGACGTACCGGTTGCGGGTATAGCATAATGGTAATGCACCAGCCTTCCAAGCTGAGTATCTCGGTTCGATCCCGTGTACCCGCTCCAATTTTTCCAAATAATTCAGGTGCTTGATCCTTCGTCCAGCGTCGCGAGGACGACGAATCGTTGATTCGTGGGCGTGAGGACGCCGAAGGGGTAGCACGTGGTCAGAGCGAGGGTGGCCGGTCCGTTGCCGCCGGGGGTGAGGGTGCTGGCAGCCGCGTCGACCACGCGGGTCTCGGTCAGGCGGTATGTGTGGGGCACACCGTCGGGGCCGGTGAGGGTGAGGGCGTCGCCGGTCCGGGCGTACTGCAAAAAGGTGAAATGGCTGTCACGGTGGCCGGCGAGCAGGATGAGGCCAGGCTGGCCGGGGGCGGCGGACCCGGTCATCAGGCCGGGACCGAAGGCGAGGGCCTGTCCGCTGGTGCCGTCCAGTATGATGGCGCCGGCGTGGAGGCGGGGCAGTTCAAGCCGTGCGGCAGGGGTGATGTCGGCCCAGGGCCATGGACGGGCGTCCGTGTCGCCGTCGAGCGTCTTTTCCCAGGCATGGGCGAGGAGGACCTGGGAGAGGCTGGCCTTGGCCTTCATGTACGCACCGTTCCCAAAGAGGAGGAGGCCGGCGATGAGAAGGGCGGAAGTGAGAAAAGCCCCCCGCCGACCCCTTCGGGGCCACCTCCCCCTTGCAGGAGGAGGACAAGACGTAAGCGCGTCAAGCGGCATGGAGCCGTATCCTCCGGAAGACAAGTTTCAGCATGAAGCCCATGAGGACGAGGATTATACCTGCCAGCAGTTTCAGGTCGGAGAGGGTGCCGGTATTTGGCAGGGGGACGCCGCGTTCGACCTGCATCGGGGCGTTCATGGCCTTCGGATCGGGCTTACGCAGGGCGAGCGCATCGACCGGGATCATCGGTGCGTCCGAACGGATGCCGTCATGGCCGAAGACCTTGCCGAAATCCCAGCCGGCGGGAAGGTTCAGGGGCACGATCGCGCTGTCCAGCAGGGCACCCTCTGGCCGGGCGGGCGTCACGTCGACCGCGACGAGGCTGGTGAGGCGCGAGACGAGATGGTGGGCGAGGGCGACACTCAGGATCTGGTCGTCGACCAGGTCCGGCAGCGTGTCTGCGCGGGCGCGGTCGAGTTCCAGCGAGCTTATCTTCTTACGGGCCCAGAGTTTGGAAATGCCCTTGCGCTCGGCGGCCTGTTTGACGGGAAGGCCGACTTTCCATGGCTGGTCGCCGTTGAGGCCGGAAACCCAGACCAAGCCGTCTTTCGCGGCGGCATGGGCGGCGATGACGAGTGTCTCGCCGGCATAGACATCCGGCAGAGGCGACGGCCAAGCTTCAACCGCTGAGCCATCGGGCCATGTGGCGGCGACATTGGTGATGGCCGGGCTTTCGAGTTTCGTGAACAGTGCGCCCATGCGGGCGGCGACCTCATCGACATCGCCGATATGGGTGAAGGTGCCTTGGCCCAGCTCGGCGGCGCGGGACATGAAGAAGCTGTTCGGGGCCGAACCAATACCGACCGTGAAGATGCGGGCGTCCTTGCGATTGCGGCTGATCGTTTCGAAGAGCTGCTGTTCATTGCCGATGGCGCCGTCTGTCAGGAAGATAACCTGGCGCAGGCGGCCGTCGGCATTGCCGTGGTCGGCGAGGGCTTCGCGCAGGGCGGGCAGCATTTCGGTGCCACCAGTGGCTTCGAGGCGCTCGACCCAGTTCGTGGCGCGGGCGAGGTTGGCCGGCGTCGCATCGACCGGATGGTCGAACAAGGCATGGGTGACCGAGTTGAACTCGATCAGGTTGAACCGGTCACCGGGCGAGAGCCGTTGGACTGCCATGGCAAGGCTCTCGCGGGCCTGACGGATGGATTCGCCACCCATGGAGCCGGACGTGTCGATGATGAAGGTGATCTCGCGCGGCGGCGGTGCCGATTGCGCGGCGACCGGCGGCGTGACCATCAGGAGGTAATAGGGCTCGCCATCGACGGTTTCGCGGAACAGGGCGGCGCTGGGAGCCTTGGAGGCCTTTGGCGTCCAGGTCAGTTCAAAGTCGCGATTGGCCGGGACGCTGCCAGCGGACAGCGTGAGGTTGGCATTGCCGGTGCCAGACCAGTCCACATCCATCGGGTGATAGGTGGAGTCCAGCTTGCCGACCGGGAAGCCGGCATTGAGGGAGACATTGAGCGTGAGCGGGTTCGTGCTGCCGAGGTCCGGGTTGAGGACAGGCGGTGAGACGCGGGTCCGGTCCGGCACGGGGTCGACCACCGCCCAGCCATCATCGCCGAGCGAGGCGGTGAGGATTTGCGGGGCCGGATTGTACCGCGGGCCGACGACCATCGGGAAGCGGAGGGAAAACTGATCGTCTGTCAGGCGGACCGTTTCCTGGTATTCGATCTGGACAATGATCGTCTCTCCGGGGCCGATATTGGCGATGGAATTGGTGAAGAGGTTGGGCCGTTCCTGTTCGAGCAGGGCGGTTTTCCTGCCTTCCGATTTGGCCTGTTCATAGATGGCTTTCGCCTTCTGGCGTTCCTCGATCATGCCTTCGATGAAACGGTCACCAATCTGCATACGCAGCGTATCGACGGCGCTTTCATCCGGCAGCGGGAAGACATAGACGCCTTCTATCCAGCCGTCGGTCGTGTTCTCGAAGCGCTGGGTGACGCGGGTGCGGGCGATCGGGCCGGATATGTCGATCTGCACGTCGGTGAGCAGGGACGGGGCTTCGATATACTTCCCGGGAGTGGAGGATTTGAGCAGAAGGGCGCCGGTTGTGGCGTCATTCGGGGTGACGAGGCGCGGTTCCTGGTCGGCCCAGGCCGCGCCGGATGCGAATGCCGCCGCCGCCAGGATCGATCCGAGCCACTGGCCCGAGCGGGACAAGAGGGGGGCGTGGGCACGTATCCTGACGGCGGCGAGCATGGCGTTTTCCTTTCATTGCTGAATTGCAATGATTGGAAGCTGCGCCCCGAATAAGGCGGGAAAGGTCTGGCTTTCGGGCAGGGGTGGTACTTGTTCTAGGCGGTTTGGTGCAGGGAATGTGTTCTCCTCTGCAACGGGCTTCCAGTGAGTGGTCCGTAGATCCCCACCTGGCCGCCCCCTTCGAGCGGGAGGAGCAGGATGCCCTGTCTGGAAAGTTCAGTGCACAAGCATGGAACTCCTCCCCCATGAAAAGGGCAGGTTAGGTGGAGGCCAACCTGGACTCGTAACGGGGAGAGGGCGTCTGTTTTCCGACCGTATTGCAGGGTGACGTATACTCCGCTCCATGATCACACCGGGAAAATGATTGCAGGTGAGTGGGCGGGAGGCGCGGGAGATCCGCCTCTACTGGTTGCTGGGATATACGGGCGACGCGATTGCCGGGCGGATGGGGCGGGACCGGAAAACGGTGAACGCAGCGATCCATGCAGACAACCTCGACGGGCCGGAGGCGCCGTTCGAGATGGCGTGGCTGAGCCTGCGCCGGGAGTTCGACGCGCTGGCCGAGACAATGGCGAATGGTGGCAAGGTGGAGCGCCCGCAAATCCAGCTGGCGGCGGAGGCTGCGCCCCACGGAGGCGGCGATGGGGGCGGCTGGCCGCAGGGCGTCTGACGACACGGAAACGGATATTGATGAGGCGGAGGACGAGGATGACGTTTGGGAGCGCCTTGAAGAAGTTGAAGAGTACCGACGCCTGGACGCCGCAAGACTACGCGCTGAGGGCGCTCGCGAAATGGGGGCTGCACTATCTCGATACGGAGATGAAGGCCCACCTGAAACGAAATCCGTTCCTGTTCGCCGCGCTGGATACGCAGGTTCCCGCCGCCGGGCCCATGGCGGACATGGATGTTCATGGGCGGTGTGGGCGCTGATGCTTGAACGCGACGAGGGGCCGCGGATAAGGGCGCTCTAGTTGCCAGCGCGGAAGGACTTGCGGCCGAAATAGCTGTTCTTCGGGGTGTCGTCATCGGTCGGCGGTGTGTCGCCTGGCGTGTCGCTCGCAGGGGCGGCTTCGGTGACGGTCGGCTCGCCGGCCATGACCTTGCGGATATGGGCGACGGCGGCGCCAGCGGTGGAGACTTCGAAATCGTCGACCGCCTTGTCGAGGCGGCGAGCGAGCAGGCGGGCCTGGTGGGCGGAGAGTTTCTTGAGTTCGGTCTCGAATATTTCGGTGCCGACCGCGTCGCGCAGGGCGATCATGTCATCGCATGTCTGGCCGGCAGCATTCATGAGCTTGCGAACGAGCAGGCCGGTGGCGGCGGCAAAGTCCTTGTCGAGCAGCTTGCCGAAACGGTTGCGATTGTCGAGCAGGGCGGCCAGTGCGGCGGTGCCCCCGGTCGCCGTCAGTCCGCTCATTTCAGCCGCTCCTGAACTTCTTTGAGAAGCTTGTCGATGATGCCGAGCGCTTCGCCTGGCCATTTGGCGGCGAGGGTCGGATCCGGGCCGAGCTCAATCGGGTTGGAGGCAAAACCGGTCTTGAGCGGGATGACGGTGTTGAACATTTCGAATTCGGCTTCCTTGGAATTCGCCGCTTCGCGCATGGCCTGGAGGACCACTTTCTGGTGTGGCGTGTCGTCGTATCGCGTGGCCAGCACGACGGGCAGGCTTTCGATATCCCTGTCTCGCAGATTCTGCATGATGTCGCCAGTGAACAGGTCGAGGCCCAGCGTGGACATGAAATCCGGGATCGTGGGTACGATGATCAGGTGGCTGGCGGCGAGCACGCTTTCGGTCATCACCGATATGCCGGGCGGGCAATCGCAAATGATGACGTCATAGTCAGTTTTCAGGAGGTTGAAATCGTCGCGCAGGCGGCGGCCGACCTGGCCCTGCAGGGCCTCCATCGAATATTTCTTGGCGGTGAGTTCATAGATCAGCTCGCGCTCTGTCTTGCGCAGGCGGGGCGAGGACGGGATCAGGTCCAGCGGCAGCGACTTGCCATTATATGTCACGTCGCTGGCATTGGTGACGACGAATTCGGACAGGCGCTTCTGTTCGCCGGCAAAGAAGTTCTCGAGCAGCCAGTCGGAAATCGTCGCGTATTCGTTGATCGCCTGGAACAGGTGTTCGTCGCCCTCATGGCCGTAGACGAGCAGGGACGCGTTGGCCTGGGTGTCGAGATCGACGACGAGCGTTCGGCGACCGGACGCCGCAAAGGCTTCGGCGAGGCTGACGCAGGTGGTTGTCTTGCCGACACCGCCCTTCGAGTTCGCGATCGAGATCACGTGTGCCGACATGCTGCTAGCTCCTCTTCCCCTGTCACAATCGCGGCACAAAGCAGATTTGGCCCCGCATGGCTATTGCCTGCGCTTGGAAAAATGCAGGAGCCGGAGGCCATTTTCCATCAGCTTTCCAATGTAATGCCCGAGGATTCCTTGAAAAATCGGCCATCTTCTCCGACCGCAGACCCGGCCGGGTTAAATTCGCGACATCGGACGACGTTCCCATGGTAGCGAGGCGCAACATGAATCTGGGCTGACCCTTTGCACGGACACGACGAGAAGCGAAGAGGGCTGTGCCGCTGGTTGCGCTGTCACAACTGGGGGCACCGGCCTGGGGCAGGCGCGACGCGGCGGCGCTGACGCAGGACGGCTATCTGCGCAATGCGGTGGCCTATCGCTGTGTCCGCATGGTGGCGGATGTGGAATCTCTGGCGCAGTTGCGGGGGGCTGGCGCCGGGACCATTGGCGCCGCCCGTGCCCGAATTTGGCGAGGTGGATCTTGTCGTGATTGACGGGCCGGGCCTGCCGGGAGCGACAGGCGCGTCTCGTCCGCTGGTGGCGGCATGGGCAGACTCATGGCCCGGCGAGGTGAGTGTGCTGGCGGGCCTCGTGGCAGATGCGATACGCGAGCGGGCCGTGCTGGCGCCGGGCCGGTCGGGCTGTGGGACAGGGCGAATGTGCTGCGCGCATATTCACCCGGCGGCGGAGGCTGGGGCGCGGGTGGTCCTGCTGGACGAGGCCGTGGTTCGCGCGTCAGTCCGGGCGAAGTTGGACTGGCCATGGACTGGCACACGGCTGGGGGGTGAGGTCGCAGCCACTTTGGCCTTTGACAATATGGCGGGCCTTCCCTGGAGTGTGGCGCACTTGCGGCGGTCAGGCGACCAGTTGCAGTGGACGCGGCGCGGTGCAGACGTGGCCGAAAGCTGGACGTTTCCCGAGGCGGCGAACGACGGTCGGTTCGCGGTGGAGGTGGATGAAGGTAGCGGGTTTGAAGGCCGGTTTGCCGTGGCCGTGCCGGAGGCGACGCTTCCCGGCGGCGCAACTGCCACGCGGGTGGCCGAGATTGGCGCTGATGGTCGCACCGGACCATGGGTTTCAATCGGGCCCGGAACACCCTAACTCTGTGCGGAACTGATTTTTCACAAAGATAAGGAAGACCCGCCCTTGGCCCTGGATCCCTACACCGTGCTTGGCGTTCCTCGCACCGCGAGTGAGGGCGAGATCAAAAAAGCCTATCGCAACAAGGCAAAAGCCCTGCACCCTGACCTGCACCCCGACGATTCCAAGAAGATGGAAGAGTTCAAGCGCGTGTCGCAGGCCTGGGACATCCTTGGCGACAAGGAGAAGAAGGGCAAGTTCGACCGGGGCGAAATCGATGGCGACGGCAATCCGGCTGGATTTCCGGGCGGTGGACCAGGCGGATTTCCAGGCGGAGGCGGCACACATCGTTGGGAATCGCGGGGCGGCCGTCCGTTCGACGGCGCGCAGGGCGATCCGTTCGAAGACATCTTGGGTGGCATGTTCGGGGGCGGCGGGCGGCGGCGCAACCCGGGCCCGCAAAAGGGGCGCGACATACGATACCGGGTCGAAATTTCGTTCGAGGATGCGATCACGGGCGCGCGCCGCCGCATGACCATGGCAGACGGCACAGCGCTGGACGTCAATATCCCGGCCGGAATCGATACGGGCCAGACGCTGCGCCTCAAGAGCCAGGGCCAGCCTTCGCCTAACGGTGGAGCCCCCGGCGATGCGCTGCTGGAAGTGGAAGTGCGGCCCAGCAATATCTGGGAGCGGGACGGCAAGGACCTGCGCATGACCGTTCCGATCAGCCTGAAGACAGCGGTGATGGGCGGCAGCGTCGAGGTCAGGACGCCCTCGGGCCCTGTGACGCTGAAAGTCCCGGCTGGCTCAAACTCTGACGCCCAGCTGCGCCTGCGCGGCAAGGGCGTGCAGGCGAGTACGCCGGGAAACCTTTATGCGCGGCTCAAGATCATGCTGGATGATCCGAATGATCCCGGGCTGAAGAAGTGGGCCGAAGGAAGATAACGCCGGTCCCCGGGTCAGGCTGCGTCCGAGGCAGAGACGCCTAACGGCCTGGCGCACCAACTGCGATCGATCGCCAAGGGCTGTGGCCGGGCGATGCCACTGGCAAGTCGCGGGGACAGGAGCAATCCGGCAAAATAGGTGACCGAGAAGCCGATAAAGCCGATGCCGAATGCGGCGAGATTGGTCACGCGATCATACTCGATAATCGCCGAGGCCTTCAGGGCGCTCATGCCGAAGAAATGCATGGCGGCAACAGAAGCTGTCGCGAAAACGGCGCATCCCAGTCGGCGCGCCACAGTCATTGCTGGCGTCGATGCGGTCTTTCCGGGCGTCAGCAGGGCCGCCGTCGCAATGAAGCCTGCAATCGTTATGAGGGGCGACAGGATCGTGATCCAGCCGTCGAACTCCACGGCGAAACCCGGGCGATATCCCAGAAGGGCAATGAAATGTGTCGCCCAGGCACCAATGCCCATAACCGTGCCGGCTGCGATCATCCAGATGAGTTGTCCGCGTCGCGACAGGGCGACCAGGATTCGGACAAATACGACCTGTGCGCACGCGATGCGGAAACCGAGGACAAGAGTCGCCATCAACACGTGAACGAAATCATGTTCGTTAGCTATACAATTGAAAACGTAGTATATTTCGAACAAGTCTTCAGTTTGTGATAGCCGAAAAAGCCTTCTCAAGGTTACTAAATCGAAAATCTGGTTGCATTCAGAGGTTGATGCAGCCAGTCGTGAACTCTTCTGTTTCAGGTGTTCACTTCACATTCAGGGCTTTGACCCTATACGCTGGGCCCATGAAGCGGATTTTTGCCTCCCTTGCAGCCGTGGTGCTGTTGTCTGCCGGACCTGCGATTGCACAGGGCTGGGGCGATTCCTTTTCGCCGGGACAGGCGCGCGACGCCGTGCGCGATGGCAAGACCGTGCCGTTAAGCAGGATATTCCAGATGCTGAAACGCGAGTATGGCGGCTACCAGCTCGGCGCAGACCTTGTTTCAAAACAAGGCGGCGGCGCCGAATATCATATAGACTGGATGGCAGGTGACGGGCGCAAGATGCGCTTTGTCGTCGACGCCCAGTCCGGATCAATCACGGATCGGCGCGGCGCGTGATTCGTGTTAACCCGTTATACGGAAGGTAATTTCCATGCGTATCCTAGTCGTTGAAGATGATGCAGACCTGCGCCGGCAGCTGGCCGACGTGTTGTCGCAGTCAGGCTATGCTGTCGATCTGGCCGCCGATGGCGAGGACGGGCACTTCCTCGGCGATACCGAACCCTATGACGCGGTGATCCTGGACCTTGGCCTGCCCAAGATGGACGGCGTAAGCATTCTGAAGAAATGGCGCGCGGACGGGAAATCCTTCCCCGTGCTGATTCTCACAGCGCGCGACCAGTGGAGCGAGAAAGTGGCGGGCTTCGACGCCGGAGCCGACGACTACCTGGCCAAGCCATTCGTGACGGAGGAATTGCTGGCGCGCCTGCGGGCGCTGCTGCGCCGGGCCGCAGGGCATTCGGCCGCAACGCTGGAGGCCGGCAAGCTGATGGTCGACACACGCGCGGCGCGGGCCATGGTCAATGGCGAGCCGATCAAGCTGACGGCGCACGAATATCGCGTTCTCTCCTACCTGATGCACCATCAGGGCCGGGTCGTGCCGCGCACCGAACTGGTCGAGCATATCTATGATCAGGACTTCGACCGCGATTCAAACACGATCGAAGTATTCATCGGGCGTTTGCGCCGCAAGATCGGCGTTGAACGTATCCAGACCGAGCGGGGTCTTGGCTATCGGCTGATCGTTCCCGAGAACGAGGCGCGCGTTGCAGGATAGTCACCTGGCGTGCCAGACCGTCTGAATGGATATTTCGGGCAAACCCGTTAGGCGTTTCATTGATCGCTGGCCGAGCGTTTCGCTGGCCCGGCGGATGATGCTTGCGGCGGCGCTTTGGGGGCTGGTGGTCCTGGTCGGCGGCGCGCTGGCCCTGTCGGCGCTGTACCGCGCGCAGACCCTGTCCCTGCTGGAAGAAGACCTCGAACAGACATTGGTCACGCTGACGCGCGAGATGACCCAGGAGGGTGCCTTCCTCGAAGACGGCCGGGTGACCGACGCCGAACGGGAATTCCTGTCGCACGATGCCCGTTTCCAGACGCAGTATTCAGGGCAGTACTGGGCCGTGGTTGGCCTGACGCCCGACCTTGCCATCCAGGGGGATTTGCGTTCCAAAAGCCTGTGGGACGAGCCGGTGCCCGTGACACCTGAGCAGATCCGCCGCGCGGTTGCTGAACCGGGGATGGCACAATTTGCCGACTATGACGGGCCGGACGAACAACGCGTCCGCGTGGCAGCCAAGGCGATCATCCTCGAGAACCGGGACACGCCGCTGGTGCTTGTTGCCGCAGCCGACCGGACGCCAAATGATGCAGCAGCGACCCGCTTCCGCAGCATGCTCCTGGGCACGATGATTGCCCTCTTCGGCGGCGTGTTTGCAGCCATGGTGGCCGGCATCCGGTTTTCGCTGCAGCCGCTGAAGCGGATTGAACATGATATCGCGGATATCCGCGCGGGCACGCGGCAGACCTTGCGGGAAGGCTATCCGATCGAGGTTCGTCCTCTGACGGAGGAACTGAACAAGCTGATCGGCCACAATCGCGATGTGGTCGAGCGGGCCAGGACGCATGTCGGAAATCTTGCGCATGCGCTGAAAACCCCGATTGCGGTACTGCGCAACGAGGCAAAGGGCGAGACACAGCTGGACGATGTCGTGCAGCGCCAGACCGAATCCATGCATGCGAATGTGGAGCACTACCTGAAGCGAGCGCGGATGGCGGCCCGGGCCGAGACACTGGGCGCGCGCACGGATGTGACGCCGGTGATCGAGGCGCTTGCCCGGTTGCTGAACCGGCTGTTCGATGCCAAGGGCATCAATGTCAGCATTGTGGGCGATACGGGCGCGGTATTTCGCGGCGAGAAACAGGATTTCGAGGAAATGATCGGCAACCTGATGGACAATGCCTGCAAGTGGGCGAAGGCGGATGTGCTGGTGCGGATTTCGGACGCGCCGCAAGAACTGGTGATCGATGTCGAGGATGACGGGCCGGGCCTGTCGCCCGTGGAACGCGAAGGCGCGCTGAAGCGCGGCGTGCGGCTGGACGAGACGATACCCGGTACGGGCCTGGGCCTGTCGATCGTCACCGAGCTGGCCGAACTGCACAAGGGCCGGCTTGAGCTGGATCAGAGCGAACAGGGCGGCCTGCGCGCGCGGTTGAGGTTTCCGAAATCATGACCCGTATCCAGATGATCATCGTCGCGATTTGCCTGGCGCTTGGCGTGGGCGGATACCTTGCCATCGGGCGGCCCGGCATGGCCGACCAGCCAATGGCCGAACGCCAGCACGAAATCACGGAAAAGATCCGCAACGCGCCGGAAACGCTGACCGCGGCGGAAACGCTGGCGCGGCTGGAGCAGACGGCCGTCGACCAGCCGGCCGCGCCAGAGCCTCATTATTTCATCGCTGAACTGCTGCGCGGCCAAAACCGCCCGGACGATGCGGCCCGGGCCTACCAGTCTGCCCTGCGGCGGGACGCGACATATGTGCCCGCACTGGTCGGGCTGGCACAGGTGCTGGTCGAGATGGGCGACGGCGCGGTCGGCCCGGACGCGGCCCGGCTGTTTGCGCGGGCTTACGAGCTGGACGATACACAGGTGCAGGCGGGCATGTGGGCGGCCATGGGCGCCGCGCAGGCTGGCGATCAGGAAAAGGCCGCGCAAATGATGCGGGCCGTATTCGCCAAATTGCCGCCTGACGACCCGCGCCGCGAACGCTTCGGGGCGATGCTGGATGTGATTGGCGAGAGCGAGATGCTCCCGGCAGAATAGCGCCAAGCGGGCTGCTGCATCTGCCGCACTGTCAAATATTGGCGGTTGCCAGTATACACTGGCGTCATGAGAGCCCGGACCCGCCGACTTTGGACATTCGCCGTTGCTGCCGCGCTGTTGCTGGCTGCTGCGACGCTCGCTTTCGTCGCGCTGCGGCAGAATGCGAATCTTTTCTACACACCTGAAGTTCTTGCGGAAAATGGCATTCCGGAGATCGGCAAGGACGTGAAGGTCGGCGGCTGGGTGGCACCCGGTTCGCTTACCTATCCGGGCGATGGCAGCGAGATCGTGTTCACGGTTATCGACAATAGCCCGGCGACGATCACCGTGAGCTTTACCGGCATTGCGCCGGACCTGTTCCGCGAAGGACAGGGCGTCGTGGCGATCGGTTCGTTCGACGCGGATGGCAAGTTCACGGCGCGCCAGTTGCTGGCCAAGCATGACGAGAATTATCAGCCGCGTGAGCTGAAGCCGCTGGGCGCGGGCCCGGCCGCAAGCGCCAGCTGACATGATCGAATTTGGCCACCTTGCGGCATTTCTCGCGCTCGCGGCCTCGCTGGCGCAGGGCGTGCTGGGCCTGACAGGCGCACGGGCGCTGGCGGGACGCGCTGCGGTCGTGGCGTTTGCGGTGATGGCGCTGTCCTTCGCGACACTGTTGGTGGCGTTTGCGCAGTCCGACTTTTCGCTGGCCCTGGCCGCCAACAATTCCCACACGCTGAAGCCGATGATCTACAAGCTGGCCGGGGTCTGGGGAAACCATGAGGGCTCGATGGCGCTCTGGTGCCTGGTGACGCTGGGCTTCGGAGCGGCGGGGGCGCTGTGGATGCGCACAGGGCGTGACGTGTTCGAGGCAAGGGCGCTGGGCGTACAGGGATGGCTTGCGACGGGCGCGCTGTCCTACCTCCTGTTCGCCTCCTCGCCCTATTTGCGGCTCGACCCTGCGCCGCTGCAGGGGGCGGGCCTCAATCCGGTTCTGCAGGACGTGGCACTCGCCTCGCATCCGCCCATGCTCTATCTTGGCTATGTCGGCTTTTCCTTCGTGTTCGCGCTGGCGGCAGCGGGCCTGATCGATGGGCGGATCGACCGGGTGTGGGCGAAGGAGGCGCGGCGCTGGGCGCTGGCGGCCTTCATTCCGCTCACGATCGGGATCGCGCTTGGCAGCTACTGGGCCTATTACGAACTCGGCTGGGGCGGCTGGTGGTTCTGGGATCCGGTGGAGAATGCCTCGCTGATGCCCTGGCTGATCGGGGCGGCGCTGCTGCACTCGGTCGTGGTGACCGAGAAGCGTGGCAGCTTTGCTGCGTGGACGGCGCTACTGGCGGTGCTGGCCTTCCTGTTCTCGATCATGGGCGCGTTCCTCGTACGCTCCGGCGTGCTGACCTCGGTGCACGCTTTTGCGGTGGACCCGAAACGCGGGATGCTGTTGCTGGGTGGACTGGTGGTCTATGGCGGCCTTGCGCTTGGCCTGTTCGCCCTCCGGGCACCCAAACTCGAAGGCGGCAAGCCGTGGCAGATGCTGAGCCGTGAAGGCGCGCTGGCGACGAACAATGTGGTGCTCGTTGTGGCCGCGCTGACGGTGCTGCTTGGCACGCTGTTCCCGCTGATCGCGGAAGCGACGGGCCGGACGATCTCGGTCGGCGAACCCTATTTCCGGCTGACCTTCGTGCCGATGCTGGCCGTGCTGCTGGCGGTCCTGCCGGTGGTGCAGGCCTGGACCTGGGGCAAGGCGGACCTGTCGGGCGTGTGGAAATGGGCGGCGGGCGGTGTCGGACTGGTCGCTGTGTTCCTGCTGTTGGGTGTCAGCGTTTGGGACATTCCGCTGGGCGCAGCGTTCGGGCTCGCCCTGGCGCTCTGGCTGATTTTTGGGGCGCTCTGGGAAGTGAGGCGCCGGGCGGTGACGCTGGCCCGCGTGTTCCGGCTTCCCCTCAGGGTGTGGGGCATGACACTGGCGCATATCGGGCTAGGTGTGTTCATCATGGGCGCAGTGGTGGAGACGACGCAGCGCTATGAGGCGACACTGGCATTGCCGGCAGGCGGCTCGGGCACCGTGGCGGGCTGGAACATCACGCTCAACGACGTGCACGCAATTGAAGGCCCGAACTGGTATGCCGATAAGGCCGTACTGACGGCGCGCAAGGGCAGCATCAAAGCCGAAATGGCACCGACCAAGCGCTACTATCCGGCCTCAAGGATGCCGACGACCGAAACCGCGATTCACAAGACCGGCGCGGGCGACCTTTATATAGCGTTGGGTGACCGGCGCGACGTGGACGGCGAGACGCGCTGGGTGTTCCGGGTCTATTTCAATCCGCTGATCGATTTCGTGTATCTAGGTGTCGGGCTGATGGCATTGGGCGCCTTCTTCAGTCTGGTGCCGATGAGACGCAGGAGGACCGCCTGATGGTCATCAGGGCCTTGTTTCTGAGCCTGGCCGTGTTCGGGTTTGCCCTGACTTCAATGGGCCAGGTCCTTGACGACCCGACCGAGGAGGCGCGGGCGCAGGCGCTGATGCGGGAACTGCGCTGTGTGGCCTGCGAAAATGAGCCGATCTCGCAATCCTCCGCAGCGATTGCCGAAGACATGCGCGCGCGTGTGCGGGTGATGGTCGGCGAGGGCGCGAGTGATGGCGAAGTGCGCGACTGGTTCGAGAGCCGGTATGGCGAGTTCGTGCTGTTCCGGCCGAAGCGGACAGGCCTGGAAGGCTTTATCCTGTGGGGCGCGCCGTTCGGCCTGCTGGTCATCGGCGGGCTGATTGCATTCGGCTTGGCACGGCGGCGCAAGGCAGGCGCCGAACCTGTCGCACCGGACGAGATCTAGCCGAGCGGGACCAACGCCATGTGGGGCGCGGCGAGCCAGACGACCCAGCCGCCCAGCGCGATCCATGGACCAAAAGCCATCGGCGTTTCGCCTGACAGAGACCGCTTGCCGAAGACACCGCCAGCAACGGCAGCGAGGAGACCGGATAGGGACGCAACCAAGAGGACAGGGGCCAGGCCTGGCCAGGCGACCCACATGCCGATGGCGCCGAGCAGCTTTGCGTCGCCCCGGCCCAGCCCGTCGCGCCCGCGCAGGCGCTTGTAGGCAAGCTCCAGACCGACCAGTGCGACGTAACCGATGCCGGCGCCGAGCAGGTGGTGCGGCCAGAGATCGGGCCGCGTCAGCGCAACCATGATGACGCCGAAGACCAGGACCGTGAAGGTCAAGGCATCCGGGAGGCGCAGGGTGGCGATATCGATGGCTGACAGGGCAACGAGCAGGGCGCCGAGGCTGAGCGAGAGCAGAATCGTCCCCGGCGCAGCCAGGAGCCACGCACTGGCGATCATGGCCGGAGCGCCAATCGCGAGAAAAATGTAGGCAGGCTTCATGGTGTTTCGAACGGTTCCCGCGATTGGGTCTGGTCGCCACGAACGTCATGCAGGCCGGGCAAGTCAAGCCTGTTCACCTTTTCTGTCACGCGAATGCGATGGACCCGGCCTTGCGCCCCGGGCTTGTCTCCGCCAGTTCTGTGGCTGGACAAATTCAGGGAGCTGACATGGGCCAATCAAACCGCATAGAATTTCCTGGCCACGATGGCAGCTTGCTGGCGGCGCGGCTGGATATGCCTGTCTTCCAACCACACGCCTGGGCGCTGTTCGCTCACTGCTTTTCCTGCTCGAAGGATATTTATGCCGCGCGGGAGATCACGGCGGCGCTCGTTGAACAGGGAATCGGTGTGCTGCGGTTTGATTTTACCGGGCTCGGCAATTCGGAAGGCGATTTTTCGAATACCAACTTCACCACCAATGTGCAGGACCTTGTGGCGGCGGCCGAATGGCTGGAAGAGGCGCATGACGGACCGCAATTGCTGATCGGGCATTCTCTGGGCGGGGCGGCGGTGATCGTGGCGGCGCATGACATTCCGCATGCGAAGGCAGTCGTCACGATTGGCGCGCCATCGGATGCCGCGCACGTGATCAAGGCGATCCGTACGCATGTCGAGCAAATCGAAGATGAAGGCGAGGCAGAGGTGCAGCTGGCCGGGCGGCCTTTCGTGCTGAAGCGGCAATTCCTGGAAGATGTGCGCGGGGCCAAGGTAACCGAGGCGGTGTCCAGCCTGAGGCGCCCGCTGCTGGTCATGCACGCGCCGCTGGACGAGACGGTGGGTATCGAGCATGCGACCGCCCTCTTCGTGGCCGCGCGACATCCGAAATCCTTCATCAGTCTCGACAAGGCGGATCATTTACTGACATCGCCGGGCGATGCCCAACGGGCCGGGAAACTGATCGCCGTGTGGGCAGAGACCTATGTTTTTGATGCCGGTGCGGCCATGCCAGTGCAGGAAACCGGCGGAACGCGTGATGTGGTGGTCAGGGAGACCGGGCGCGGCAAATATGAGAATGCCGTCATGATCGGCGATCATGTCTCAATCGCCGACGAGCCGATCGATGTCGGCGGCGGCGGGCGCGGGCCGGACCCGTATGAATACGTCGCAGCCGGGCTCGGCGCCTGCACTTCCATGACGCTGCGCATGTATGCCGAGCGGAAAGGATGGGCGCTGGAACGTGTGTCCGTCTCGATCAGGCACAACAAGGACTATGTCGACGATTGCATGCATTGCGAGGAAGGCCGGAAGATCGACGTGTTCGATCGCGCGATCACAATCGAGGGAGACCTGGACGCTGACCAGCGCGCCCGGATGATGGAAATTGCGGATAAATGCCCGGTTCACCAGACGCTTGAGGCGGGCGGGCACGTGCGAACAGTGGAAACCCCGATCAAATCTACCTAACTGACATTTAATGACCACATTGCCTGTGACATGTTTATCTAGGCTATGATCGGCTAACCGACGTAATTTCAGTGACTTGGAGAGACTAATGAAGAAATTTGGCATTTCGAGACAAGCCCTCGTGGCGGCTGTCTTCGGCGCAGCGGCCGTGGGCACGCTGGTGCTGTCGCCGAAAATCTTCAGCCCGGAAGCGGGCGCGCAGCCGATTGCCATTGAGGCGCCCCAGGGTGCACCGCTCAGTTTCGCCGACCTGATCGAGCGGGTTGAGCCAGCCGTGGTTAGCGTCAACGTCATCAGCGAGCGCGAAGTAGGCAAGCTGGCCGATATGGAGCAGTTCTTCGAACAGTTCCGCGGCATGCCGGGTTTCGACGAGTTCCTGCAGAACCGAAAGAAACAGGAAGAAGACAATCCGGAGCCCGAGACCCAGGAAGCGCGTTCGCTCGGGTCGGGCTTCCTGATTTCCAAGGATGGCTACGTCGTAACCAATAATCACGTTGTGGAAAACGCGACCGAGATCAAGGTCACCTTGAAGGATGGCCGCGAACTGGACGCCGAACTCGTCGGCACCGACCCGCAGACCGACCTCGCTGTCCTGCGCATCAAGGAAAAGGGCACGTATCCCTATGTCCGCTTTGGCGACTCGCGTGACCTGCGCAAGGGCGACTGGGTGGTTGCACTCGGTAACCCGTTTGGCCTGGGCGGCACGGCAACGGCAGGTATCCTGTCGGCTGACGGTCGTGACATCGGCGCTGGTCCCTACACAGACTTTCTCCAGATTGATGCCTCGATCAACCGCGGCAACTCTGGCGGTCCGTCGTTTGACCTCAACGGCAACGTAGTCGGCGTGAATACGGCGATCTTCTCGCCTACGGGTGGATCGGTCGGTATCGGCTTTGCGATTCCGGCTGAACTGGCCAACGAAGTAACGCAGGCGATCATCAAGGACGGTCGCGTGTCACGTGGCTGGCTGGGCGTTGCGATCCAGGACCTGACTGCAGACATGGCCGAGGCTCAGGGCCTGAAGGACAATGAAGGCGCGATCATCGCCGATGTCACCAATGGCAGCCCGGCCGAAAAGGGCGGACTTGAGCGTGGCGATATCATCCTCTCGGTGAACAGCCAGAAAGTCGCGGATGCAACGACGACGACCCGCCTCGTCGGCAAGCTGATCGCGAACACATCGAACAAGTTCGAAGTGCTGCGCGGCGGCAAGCGCCAGACGGTCAGCGTGACCGTGGGCGAACGCCCGGACGACCTGACTGCAAACATCCGGCCGGCATCCGACTCGAACGCGCCGAAAGCCGAAGAAAAGGGCACTGTCCTCGACGACTATGGTGTGACCTTCAAGCCGATGGACGACGAAACCCGCACCAAGCTTGGCCTGAAACCCGGTGAGCCTGGCCTGATGGTCGTCGATGTTGCCCGCAAGGGCGTGTTCGAGGATGCGGGCCTGCAGGTCGGCATGGTGATACTGGAAGCCAATAGCCAGCCAGCCGTCTCGGTTGACGCCTTCCAGAAAGCCGTTGCCGACGCCAGGAAGTCTGGCCGCAGCAAAGTGCTCGTCGCCGTGCGGATCGGTCAGATTACCAATTACCGCACCCTCGACCTCTCGACAAAAGGATAGGATAGAATGATGCCTGATACCTTGGTGGAAGATACAGTAGTGGGAGGCACTATGCGCGTTCTCGTGATCGAAGATGATGCCGAAATGGCAAGTTTCATCGAGAAAGTTCTCGTTGAGGCAGGCCACAGCGTGGATAAGGCGATTGATGGCGAACGCGGACTGGAGCTGGCCCGATCGGCTGATTTCGATGCACTCGTGGTCGACCGCATGCTGCCTGCCAAGGACGGCCTGACCCTGCTCAAGGAATACCGGGAAGCGGGCGGCAAGACGCCAGCCCTCTTCCTCTCGGCGCTGGGCGATGTCCAGAACCGGGTCCAGGGCCTGAAGGCCGGGGCAGACGACTACCTGTCCAAGCCCTTTGCACCGTCCGAGCTGGCGGCGCGCGTCGAAGCCCTCGGCCGCCGCCAGGTCGGCGAGCCGCAGGTGACGTCACTCAAAGCGGGTGACCTTGAGATGAACCTGCTGACCCGCAAGGTGACGCGGGCCGGCAAGAAGATCGACCTGCAGCCGCGCGAATTCCGGCTGCTGGAATACCTCATGCGCCACGCCGGACAGGTCGTGACCCGCACCATGCTGCTCGAAAAGGTGTGGGACTATAATTTCGACCCCCAGACCAATGTCATTGATGTGCATATCTCGCGCCTGCGGGCAAAGATCGACAAGGAGTTCGAGGAACCCTTGCTGCATACGGTGCGAGGTGCCGGGTATCGTCTGCAGGGCTAGACGGCCCGCGTGCGGACTGGCACGAGGCGAGTCATGAAACTCGGCCTGCCGACCTTCCTGAGAACGACGACGTTCAAACTGGCGCTGCTCTACAGCGCCATGTTTGCGGCGTTTTCTGCGGCATTGCTGATCTATCTCTACTATTCGACGGTCTATTATATCCGCAACGAATCCGACCGGCGGCTCGACCTCGAGTTCGAGCAGCTTGGCAACGCCTATTATACGGGCGGTATGGAGCGCCTGAGCCAGTCGGTCCTGGAGCGCATGACGCGTACCGGTTCGACCTATTTCTACTATCTCGAGGATTCCTCAGGCCGGAAGATTGCCGGGCACTTCCAGCGTATGCCGGTGGCGCCGCCGGTCGTGGATTCCAAGACGGTCTATTTCGACTTCGACCAGCCCGAGCCCGACGGGTCGATGATCGTGCGCTCGGCGGCGGGCAAGTTCGTGCGCCTGCGCGACAATGGCGGGGCGCTGCTCGTGGCCTTTGATACGGCGCAGCAAACGGCGATCGTGGTGCGCATCCAGCGCGCCATCTTCATTGCGGCGCCGATCGGGCTGATCCTGTCATTGCTGGGCGGTGTCCTGATCTCCCGGGGCGCGGCCAGCCGCGCCGACGAGCTGGCGCGGACAGCTGAGGCGGTGATGGGCGGCGAGCTAGGACGGCGCGTGCCTGTGCGGGGGTCGGGCGATGAGTTCGACCGTCTGGGCCAGCGTATCAATGCCATGCTCGACCAGATCGAGAAGCTCGTGGATGCAACGCGCCACACGGGCAATGCGATTGCGCATGACCTGCGGTCGCCCCTGTCGCGCCTGCGTAACCGGCTGGAAATCGCGCTTTCCCAGCCCCTGTCGCAGGAAGCGGCCAGCGCAACGCTGAACGAGACCGTCGAGGAGGTGGACCGCGTGCTGGCGACCTTCAACGCCATCCTGCGGCTTGCGCGGCTGGAAGCCGGCGCCGAGGGCGAGCGGGTGCGCATGGATGTCAGCGAACTGGCCGAGGAACTCGCGGAACTGTTCGACCCGGCCTGCGAAGAGGCGGAGCTGACGTTCAAGAGCCAGATCGCCCGGCACCTGATGATTCTCGGCGACCGCGACCTGATCGGTCAGGCCTTGTCGAACATGCTGGACAATGCCGTAAAATACACACCAGCGGGCGGGGCGATTTCCTTCACGGCCGCGCGCGGGCCGGACGGGACGATTGACCTGACGGTGGTCGATTCCGGACCGGGTGTGCCGCCGGACGCGCGCAAGACGGTCGTGCAGCGGTTCCAACGGCTCGATTCGGCGCGCACGCAACCGGGATCGGGCCTTGGCCTGTCGCTTGTGGACTCGGTAGCAGACATGCATGGCGGCGAACTGATCCTGCGGGATGCGGGCGGGCCGGCGGGCCAGCCCGGCCTGAAGGCGATCCTGCGCCTCCCACGGGCCTAGCGACCATGCTTGAGATACATCCCCTTGCCTCGACGCCTGCCGCAGCCCTCGCTGTTGCGACCAATTATGCGCCGTACCTGAAGCGCCTGTCGGAGCGGACCGAGGCGCGCCCGTTCGATGCGGCGCTCGCGTCTGTGACGGACCTGCCGGGTGAGACGCCGATAGACGATGCGATGACGGTGCTGCGCAAGGCGAAGGCTGCCGTCCACCTCGCGCTGGCCGCCGATGACCTCTCGGGCACGCTTAGCGTGATGGAGGTGACGACGGCGCTGACCGCGTTCGCGATGGCGTCGGTTCAGGCGGCGCTGCGTGTGGCGCTGGCAGGCCGGGGCCTGTCGGACAGGGGCCTGTTCATTGTTGCACTCGGCAAGATGGGCGCGTTCGAGCTGAACTATTCCAGCGATATCGACATCGTGGCCTTTTACGAACCGGACGGGTTCGATGGTGGCGAGCGATCGCCCGGCGAGACGGCGCAGCGGGTGCTGAAGGATGTTGTCCGGTTGCTCGATGAAGTGACAGCCGACGGCTATGTGTTCCGGACAGACCTGCGCCTCAGGCCCGACCCTTCATCGACGCCGCTCGCCGTTTCGACCACGATGGCGGAAATGTATTATGAGAGCGTCGGCCAGAACTGGGAGCGGATGGTCTGGATCAAGGCGCGGGCTGCGGCCGGCGACATGGACGCCGCCGCGCGATTCATCGACCGTATGGGCTCCTATGTCTGGCGCCGCAATCTCGACTATTGGGCGATAGACGACATCCAGGCGATCAAGCGGATGATCAATACCAAGATCGGTGCACATGGCTTCGAAAACCCGGCACCTGACATCAAGCTGGGCCCGGGCGGCATTCGCGAGATCGAGTTCTTCGTGCAGACCCAGCAGCTGATCATGGGCGGTCGCCATCCGGAACTGAGGGACAATACAACGCTCGGTGCGATGCGGGCCCTGCGCGATGCGGGCATCGTCACGGACGCCACGGCGACGGACCTGACCACAGCCTACAAATTGCTTCGTGATGTCGAGCATCGGATCCAGATGCGCCATGACGAGCAGAGCCACACGATTCCGGCGGACACGGCGGAGCGTGAAGGTGTCGCGGCACTGTGCGGCTATGAATCCCTTGCGGACTTCGATCGCGACCTGCTTGAAACGCGGCGGGTGGTTCAGGCAGCCTACGATGCGCTGTTCGCCCGGGACGACCGGCAGGACGAGCCAGGCCGTATCGGCAATCTGGTCTTCACGGGCGTAGATGATGACCCCGAAACAGTCCGTACTCTGTTGGGACTCGGATTTGGTGACCCGAGCGCCGCCATTGCGACGATACGAAACTGGCACCGGGGGAACGTGCCTGCGACCCGTACCGTGCGAGGACGGGAACTCCTGACGGCGATCCTGCCAAGGATGCTGGAAGCCATGGGAGCGACTGGCGAGCCCGACGAGGCGTTTCGCTGGTTTTCGCGCTTCTTCAGCGGCCTGTCGTCGGGCGTGCAGACATTGTCGATGCTGCTGGCCAAACCGGCGCTGCTTGATGACCTGGTGGCGACACTTGCCCTGGCGCCGCGGCTCGCCGAAATCCTGTCGCGCCGTCCTGACCTGCTGGAAGCGCTGGTCAGCGGGCAGGCGCCCGAACCGCCGAAGATTTCGGCTAACACAAGCTTCGACGCCGCGCTGGACGAATGGCGCCGCTACCATCGCGAGCAGAGCTTCCTGATTGGGCACAACCTGCTGCACGGACTGATCAATGCCTCCGATGCGGCAGCGTACTGGTCGCGATTGGCCGACGATACGATCCGCCAGATGGCGGCGGTCGCAGAGGCTGAGACGGTGCGGCGATATGGCGAGGCGCCGGGCGTCTGGGGTGTCTTCGCAATGGGCAAGCTCGGCGGATCGGAACTGACGGCCGGATCCGATCTCGACATCATCGTGGTTTATGAGGCGCCGTCGCTGGATTCTCAGACCTGGTTCACCCGGGTCACACAGCGCCTGATTACGGCGCTGACGGCACCCACGGCTGAAGGCGCACTGTATGAAGTCGATATGCGCTTGCGCCCTTCCGGGCGCGGCGGACCGGTAGCTGTCAGCCTGACGGCTTTCAATAGCTACCAGAATGACGAAGCCTGGACATGGGAACACATGGCGTTGACGCGCCTGCGGTTCGTTGCCGGTGATGCGGGCCTCGGCGCCAAAGTGCTTTCGAGCGCCAAGGCGGCCATCGCGGCCCGTGCCAGCAAGGATGCGGGCCAGATTGCGCGGGATGTCTCGGAGATGCGCCAGCGGCTTTACCGCGAAAAGACGGGCAAGGGCCTGTGGGACCTGAAAACCGAAAAGGGCGGGCTGATCGATATCGAGTTCATCGTGCAGCAGGACATGTTGCTGATGGGCAAACCGGACTGCATATGGCCGAACGTGAGCGACGCGCTGGCGGGCATCGCTGCCAGTGGGCACCAGCCAGCCGCCCCCTATGCCGTGCTGCAGGAGGCCCTCGTCTACCTGCAGGCGCTGCAGCAGGTTCAGCGTCTGGCGGTCGGCAGTGAAATAGCTGCAGACGACATACCAGACGGTTTGAAGAACCGCTTGTGTCGTGCTGTCGGCGCCGAAGACTTCATTGCGCTGGAGCGCCATCTCGCTGAACTGAAGGTAAAGGTGCATGCTATTGCTGCCGAAAAACTGCAGCTACCAGCGACGGATTGAGGGCATTGCACCGTTGAATGCGTGATGGGTTAATCACGACAACGGAGAATATTCTCATGAAACGCACCACTCTTGCTACTCTGATCGCGACTACGGCACTCGTCATCGCTGTGCCCTTTGCGGCGCAGGCCGAGCGCGGGCACAACCGACATGGCGGACCCGACAGCGAACACATGAAAGCAGTCGATACCAACGGTGATGGTGACATCTCGAAGGAAGAAATTCAGGCGTTCCGCACCACGATGTTCAATGCCGCCGACGCCGACCAGGATGGTGCCTTGACCCTGGACGAAATGACCTTGCATCACGACACGATGGAAGCGCAGCGCAAGGCCGAGCGTCAGGCCCGGATGTTCGAGAAGCTCGACGCGGACGGCAATGGTATGGTGAGCGCGGCAGAGTTCGCCGCTCGTCCGATGCGCGGTATGGAACGCTTTGACACCGACGGTGATGGCACGGTCAGCGATGAAGAGCGTGAAGCAGGTCGCGATGCGATGAAAGATCATCGCGGCAAGTGGAGCCGGCGTGGCGACAATCGGGCGCCGGATGCGCCTGACACGCCTGACGGCGAATAGGACAGGCTGCCCGGAATGCCGGGCGGGCCGGATGCATGACATGCGAAATACTCCCCTCCCTTCGCACCGTCGAATGCGTTCGGCTCGCCCGGCGACCCGGCTCCTGCCCGTCGCATGCGGTGAAGGGATTTCCCCTTCGGCAGATCGCGGGCTAGACACTGCCACGTGGCATTCTCATCCGACCTTGACCAGATCACGCGCGCGGCTTCCGGGGACCGGCAGGCCGTGTCGGCGCTGGTCAATCGTTACAGCCCGGGCGTGCTGGCCCTTGCGACCCGCATGCTGGCGGACCGGGCAGAGGCCGAGGACGTGACGCAGGAAGCATTCATACGCGCCTGGAAAGCCTTGCCGACCTGGGAGCCGCGGGCGAAATTTTCGACCTGGCTGCACCGCGTCGCGCTTAACCTTTGTTACGATCGGTTGCGCAAGCGCCGGGATTCGACCATGGCGGAACTGCCGGAGCGGGTCGATATGGCGCTGCGTCCGGACGATGCCCTGGACCAGTCGGAGCGTGTACAGGCCGTCGAGGGAGCCATCGCTGCGCTTCCCGAACGTCAGGCCGCTGCGTTGACGCTGTGCGCGTTGCAGGACCATTCTCAGGCCGAGGCAGCGGCGATTATGGAGATCAGCGTGGAGGCGCTCGAAAGCCTTCTCGCACGCGCGCGGCGGACGCTGCGTACGGTATTGATGGAAAGGAGCGAGGCATGACGAACACAATGACCGATGCACGGCTGATCGCGCTGATCGAAGCCTGGGGCGCGGATGCGAACGCTTTTCCGGAAACCGAACGCGCTGCAGCCAAGGCCTTGCTGGCCGAAGCGGCGGACCGGTTTGCCGATACACTTCAGGCCGCCAGAGACATGGACATCTTGCTGGGCGGCATGCCGGCCGTGACGCCGTCTCCGGCGCTAACGGCGGCCTTGATGGACGCAGCGCCCAAAGCGAGTCCGCAACGACGCAGCTGGCTTGCTGCCATTCCGCGCTGGCCGACCATTGGCGCCTTCGCATCGCTCGCCATCGGGCTTGCGATCGGATTGGGCGCAGCCCAGTCGGGAGCGACCGGCACGGCGGACGATGCTGTCGATACGCTCGTCTATGCCGCGCTCGGATTTGATGTGATCAACTATTCCCAGGAGACCGCTCAATGAGTGATCCCACCCCAAAGCGCCGGATTCCGTTCTGGCTGACACTGTCAATCATGGCGAACCTGCTTCTGGTGGGGCTGGTGGCCGGGGTGATGCTGCGCACGCCGTATCATCGTTTCGGGCCGGAAGGGGTGGCACCGCAGAGACCGCCCATACTGGGCGAGGCCAGCCATGGGGATCGCATGGTGGTGCGTCGTATGATGATGGAGGCGTTCCAGTCGGCCGACACGCAAGTGGCAGAAAGGCGCACCGCTCGTGCGACACTGGGCGAGGCCCTGCAGATTGACCCCTATGATTCGGACGCTGTGCGGCGGGCCTTTGCCGCCCTGCGCCTGTCGGATGAGGCCGTACATTCAGCGATTCACGAGTCGCTGGTTGACCGGTTGGGTAAACTCAGCGTGGAACAGCGCACGGCGCTGGCCGAAATGCTGTCGCGCGAACCTGGCGACGGCCCCAGACGAAAACATCGCAAGTTCGATCAGGATGATGATGGCCCGGAAGGTCCGCGCGACCGGGACTAGGACTGCCAGTTCAGTCCCTGGACTTGTGCGCCAGTGCGCCGGCATTGGCTTCCCAGTTCTGGCCATCGAAGGCATTGATCGTCACATCGAGGGATTGCCAGTCATCAAGGCAGCGCCAAGTGACGGCGAACCCGTCAGGATTGGATCGCGGGACGTAGAAGCTCTTGATGCCGCATGCTTTGCAGAACAAGTGGCGCGCCTGACCGATGTTGAACGTGTATTCGGTCAGGTTGGCAGACCCGGCGAGCAGGCGGAAGCGGCTGGCGGGCACGATGACATGCGTGTTGCCGCTCATGGCACAGATCGAACAGTTGCAATCCTCGATCTCGAAGGCATCCGGCAGGTCAACCTCGAAGCGGACCGCGCCGCAATGGCACCCGCCCGAACGCGGCTTTGGCGTCACCAGTCGGTTTCCTGCATGTGCGCGATGAAAGAGTTGAGGATGACGAAGAAGAGATTGACTTCGTCCGCTCCGAACGTGTTCTCGTCGGTCAGGCTGACTGCATAATCGACGCCAACCAGATAGCCGTCTGTTTCCGTGTCACCGATCAGGAATGCCCGTCCGAAGGGGTAGCTGTCATTGTATTCGTTGACGTTTGTAAAGTCTGTGAGCGTGGGACGGGCGTCCATGTTGAAGGTCGCGAAAATCATCGATGAAACGCAATTGGTGCCCTCGGTGCAGTCCATAAGGCGGACCGTGAAATTGTAACCCTGACGGGTCCCATCGATGCGAATGATCGTGTCGTCAATGGTTTCGGTTACAATATCCGTCGTGTTCATGGAGGCCAGCAGCGCCTCGACCGCTTCCGGCGTGGCGGGAACGGCTGAGGCGGTGGTGGCGAAAAGTGCAGCTGTTGCTGCAATGGCGAGGGATTTCAGCATGCGATGTCCTTCCGGCGGTCAAGTGGCGCAAGAATCAGGATTCCCACAATTCGCAGGGGAATGGCAATCAAAACAATGCGTCATGCCACCCAGACCGGCGGTTTCCTGTGCGCCCAGGGCGCGGCGCGTTCGAGTTGACCGGCCAGCGATAGCAGGAGGCTTTCCGTGCCGTAGCGGCTGCCGAACATCATGCCGAGCGGGAGACCCGAGGGGGCGGTCGGGGTGGGGCCGGTCCAATGCAGGGGGACGGACATGGCAGGCGCGCCCATCTGGTTGAACACGGCGCAATGCGGCGCGAAGGTCTGTACGGCCTCGCCCATCGTGTCCGGCGCGGTGAGGGCCATGACGCCCAGCTTTTCCGGCGCCCGGGCCAGAGTGGCCGACAGGGTCATGTCGAAGCCACCGGCATCGAGGAAGCGTTCATAGGCAATGGCGGCGGTCTGGAACGTATTGTTGGCATGGGCGAGTTCGACCATGGGCACGGTGCGGCCGAGATTGGCCATCTGGAACGTGACCGGTTCCAGCTCGTCCTCGCGGATGTCGCGCCCGAGCGTTCTGGCGCGTTCATCGACCATGGCGGCGATATTGGCGGAGATGGTGAACAGGGCTGCCTTGCCGAGCGCGGCGCCGTCCATCTGGGGGCCGGCTTCGACTATTGTGTGGCCGAGGCGTTCGAGCAGTTCGGCGGTGAACTTCAAACCGGCCTCAGCGTCGGCGTCGGGCTTGGTGCCATTCGGGGCATTGCGCCAGAGCGCGATTTTCAGGGGCTTCGGATCGTGGTCGAGTTCCGTGAGGAATGGGCGGGCAGGGGGTGGTGCGTGATAACGGCTGCCAACTTCCGGACCATGGGAGACGTCGAGCAGGGCCGCGCTGTCGCGCACGCTGCGGCTCACCGCGTGGACGGTGGAAAGGCCGTTCCAGCCTTCGGTCCGGCCGGGGCCCATCGGGATGCGCCCGCGCGAGGGCTTGAGGCCGAACAGGCCGCAGCAGGCGGCCGGGATGCGAATGGAACCGCCCCCGTCACTGGCCTGCGCGAGCGGCAGGACGCCGGATGCGACCGCCGCCGCCGCGCCGCCGGACGAGCCGCCTGACGTGCGCGTCGTGTCCCACGGGTTGCGTGTCTGGCCGTGCAGGGTGGACTCGGTTGTCAGGGTGAGGCCAAATTCCGGCGTCGTGGTGGCGCCGAAGAAGACAAGGCCTGCCTTACGGTAACGCGCGGCGAGCGTGCTGTCTTCAGACGCCACATGGCCCTTCCAGGCGACGGAGCCTTGCGTGATCGGCGCGCCCTTGATGTCGACGGCGAGATCCTTGGTGGCAAAGGGCACACCGGCGAACGGGCCATCGCCGAGCGGCTGCTCGAGCTGTTCATGGGCAAGTTCGGGAAAGAGGGCGGAGAAACAGTTGATCTGTTCCTGTGCCCCTTCGGCGCGGCCGAGTGCCGCGTCCAGAAGCTCGGATGGCTTGACCTGTTTTGAGCGGACCAGATGGGCGAGGCCCAGCGCGTCATAGTCTGCGAATTCATTCATGGCGTTGCCCCTGCTTTTTCATTTCATGTTGGACCGTTTGGTCCCCGAACGGAAGTGGTGCGCGCGAGAACGCGGCGGCTTATTCGGGGGCGACGATCTCGACAGACACAACCAGATCGACAATGTCGGACAGGTTGCAGTCGGGATTGCCTTCGCAGTCCATGGATTGACTGGCGGTTTCTTCGGTCTGGTAGCGGATGGTCTTCCCGGCGAGGTCGATTTCGCAGATGGCAAAATCGGCAGGCAACGTATCGCCCCTCTCCAGGACAATATAGCAGGCCCGGTCGCCGTTTTGCGTCTGCTCGACCTCTACGGTCGGCGCCTCGGCTTCAGCCGTTGCCGTGCCCGCCGATTCTTCAGGTGCAGTGAGGGCTTCCGTCTCGGGCGCGGCGGCGCGCTTGCAGGCGCCGATGGCAAGGAGGAGGGTGGCGACTAGAAGTGTCTGGACTTTGATCATGGGTCTAGTCGATCACCACAGCCGTGCCGGAAACGGCCACCATCATCATTGAGCCGGACTGGCCAATGACCTGGTAGTCGAACTTCACAGCGACGACGGCATTGGCGCCGAGTTGTTCGGCGTTGCGGATCATCTCGTCCATGGCACCGTTGCGTGTTTCGCGGATCGTCCTTTCGTAGGCGTCAGACCGGCCACCAACAATATTGGTGAAGCTGGCAAGAATGTCCTTGCCGAGATGCGCGCCAATGATGACCTCGCCGCAGACGATGCCCTTGTAGGCAGTGATGTTGCGATTCTGGATGGTGGGGGTGGTCGAGATGATCATTGGAGACTCCTATTCCGCCGCCACGTTCGTGCCGTCATCCTGAAGCACTTCCAGCATCCTGATGGCGCTGTCGGCGATGACGGTGCCGGGGGGGAAGATGGCGGTGGCGCCGGCGGCGTAGAGGGCCTCGAAATCCTGTTGCGGGATGACGCCGCCGACGATGATACGGGCGTTGGCCGCGCCTTCATTGCCGAGGGCGCGTTTGAGTTCCGGCACCAGCGAGAGGTGGCCGGCCGCGAGCGATGAGGCGGCGACGATGTCGACTTCTGCCTTGCGGGCGTCGGCAGCGGCTTCTTCCGGCGTCTGGAAGAGCGGACCGATCTCGACATCCCAGCCAAGGTCCATCAGCGCGGAGCCGACGACCTTCTGGCCGCGATCATGGCCGTCCTGTCCCATCTTTGCGATGTAGATCTTGGGGCGACGACCGTGTTTCTTTTCGAAAACGGCGGCAAGGGACTTGGCGTCCTCGGCGCGCGCATTGCCTTTGACGCCGCCGCCATAGATGCCCTTGATCGAGCGGATGACGGCGCTGTGGCGGCCCTGGCTGCGCTCGACGGCTTCGGAGATTTCGCCGACGGTGGCCTTGGCGCGGGCCGCGTCGACGGCGAGGGCGAGCAGGTTGCCTGTGGTGCCGGCGGCGGCCTCGGCGATGGCGTCGAGCTTGGCGTCGACTTCGGCCTGGTTGCGGTCTGCCTTCAGGCGGGCGAGCTTGTCGAGTTGCATGCGGCGGACGGCGGCATTGTCGACCTTCAGCACGGGTACGTCTTCGTCTTCATCGAGATGGAACTTGTTGACGCCAACCACGGTCTGCGTGCCGCTGTCGATGCGCGCCTGCGTATTGGCGGCGGCTTCCTCGATGCGCAGCTTGGGCAGGCCTTCCTCGATGGCCTTGCGCATGCCGCCCATCTTTTCGACTTCCTCGATATGGGCGAGGGCCTTGGCGGCGAGATCGTGCGTCAGGCGTTCGACATAGTAAGAGCCGCCCCACATGTCGATCGTCTGGCAGGCGCCCGCTTCCTGTTGCAGGAAGAGTTGCGTGTTGCGGCTGATGCGGGCGGAGAAGTCGGTCGGCAGGGCGAGGGCCTCGTCAAAGCTATTGGTGTGCAGGCTTTGCGTCTGGCCGCCGGTGGCCGCCACGGCTTCGAGGCAGGTGCGGATGACGTTATTGTAGACGTCCTGCGCGGTGAGGGACCAGCCGGAGGTTTGCGAGTGCGTCCGCAGGCTGAGGGATTTGACGTTCTTCGGCTTGAATTCCTTCTCGACGAGTTTCGCCCAGATCAGGCGCGCGGCGCGCATCTTGGCGACTTCCATGAACGTGTTCATGCCGATGGCCCAGAAGAAGGAGAGGCGTGGCGCGAACTTGTCGACGTCCAGTCCGGCGGCGACGCCTGCGCGGATATATTCGATACCGTCGGCCAGCGTGTAGGCAAGCTCAAGGTCTGCCGTCGCGCCGGCTTCCTGCATGTGATAGCCGGAAATTGAGATGGAATTGTATTTCGGCATGTTCTGCGACGTGTAGGCGAAGATATCCGAAATGATCCGCATGCTGGGCTTTGGCGGATAGATATAGGTGTTGCGGACCATGAACTCCTTGAGGATGTCGTTCTGGATCGTGCCAGCCAGCTTGTCGGGTGTGACGCCCTGTTCCTCGGCCGCCGCGATATAGAGCGCGAGGATGGGCAGGACGGCGCCGTTCATGGTCATGGAGACGGACATCTTGTCGAGCGGGATGCCCGAGAAGAGCGTGCGCATGTCATAGATGGAATCGATGGCGACACCCGCCATTCCGACATCGCCGGAAACGCGGACATGATCGGAATCATAGCCCCGGTGGGTGGCAAGGTCGAAGGCGACGGAGAGGCCTTTCTGGCCGGCCGCGAGATTGCGACGGTAGAAGGCGTTGGAGTCTTCGGCCGTGGAGAAGCCGGCATACTGGCGCACGGTCCAGGGCTGGTTCGTGTACATGGTGGGGTAGGGGCCGCGGCCAAACGGGGCGAGGCCGGGATAATCGTCGAGGAAGTCGAGGCCGTGCGTGTCGGCGGCGGTGAAGGCGGTCTTGACCGCGATGCCTTCCGGCGTGTGCCATGGCTCGCCCAGCTTGGGAGCTGCGGATTTTGCGTGCGGGGCGCCGAGTTCGGCTTTGGTGAAGTCAGGGAAAGTGGTCATTGGGAAAGCCCCAGTTCTGCTTGCGCGAGCGTCAACGTGTGCAGCACATCGCAGCCCATGAAGATGTTTGAGTCGATGCCGGTGGCCGCGAACTTTCCGGCGAGCCAGACGTGGCCGGCGCCTGCGGCCTTGAGGGCGGCAGCGGCGGCTTCGGCTTCGTCCGGGTAGCGCGTGTCGCTGCCGCAGAGGACGGCGATTTGGCAGCCGGAAGCCTTGAAGGCGGCGGCGAGTTCGGGGACGGATTTCGGTATGACGGGCGGCTCTTTCGCGGCGAGGCCGCCAGCGGCGAAGAGGTTGCGGGCAAAGTCTGCCCGGCCGGAATGTTCGGCGACCGGGCCAAGGGTTGCGAGGAAGATAGCGGGCGCTTTTTTCGCGGCGGCGGCTGTGTCGCGCAGGGCCTCGAAGGGAGCGGCAAGGTGGATGGGGAGGAGCGGCGTGCAGGTCTCGGCCATGCCCGGCGCGGCAGGGGCCGGTTTCGGTGTCACCGGGTCGGCGACGGGCGCGGCGATTTCTTCGAGCAGCGGGAATTCGCTGACGCCCGTGATCGGCACCTTGCGCTTAGCAATGTCCTTGGCGCGGGCATCGCAGATGGTGGCGACGCGGGCCTGGAAGGCGCCGGCGAGGAGGCTGTTGGCAAAGCCGCCTTCCTTTTCGATCTGCTGGAATTCGGCCCATGCGGTATTGGCGAGGTCTTCAGCGAAGCTCTCGGTGAACCAGGCGCCGCCGGCAGGATCGGCCACGCGGCCGAGCTGGCTTTCTTCCATGGCGATGATCTGAGTGTTGCGGGCGATGCGGCGGCCGAGTTCTTCCGGGATGCCGAGCGCGGCATTGAACGGGCGGACGGTGACAATATCTGCGCCGCCAATGGCGCCGGCGAAGGCGGCGGTGGTGCAGCGGAGCATGTTGGTCCAGGCGTCATAGCGGGTCAGCATGCGGGCGGATGTTGTGGCCTGGATACGCATCGGCACCGGCGAAACCTCGAGCAATTCAAGGCAGCGGGCCCAGAGGCGGCGGGCAGCACGCAGCTTGGCGACGCCGAGGCCGTAATTGGCGTCGAGGGCGAGCGAGAAAGTGATGTGGCGGGCAAGGGCGGCAAGGTCTGCGTCCGGGACGCGGCGCAATGTGTCGACGGCGCTGGCAATCAGGGCGCCGAGTTCCTGCGCGTCCGAGCCGCCGGCTTCGTGCACCATGCGCGCGTCGATGCGGAGATGGCCGGTGCCGGGCAGGTGTGCCGAGAGGGTGGCAAGGGTGTGGGCGAGGCGTTGGAAGGTTTCTTCGAGGCTGGCATCGAGACCGCCTGTGCGGGCGAGCGCGCCGAGCGGATCAAGATTGAAGTCGAGCTTCAGTGCAGATGTGTCGTCCTGTGCCTGGGCCCATGCGGTGAGCAGTTCGGCGGCGTCAAACCCGGCATCGCGCGTATGATCGAGCGCGACGGGGGCGATGGCGGCGTTCACGCCCTCAAGCACTGTCGTGAGCGTGGCGAGGTCTGTGACCTGCACGCCTTCGGTGCCGGTGGGGTCGAGGGTAAGTTCTACCGACGAGACACCGCGTTCGAGGTCGCGCAGGATTTCGGCATTCGTGGTGGCCGGGTCCGGGTGGGTGAAGGCCTGGCGGATATCCCATGGCAGGTAAGCGTCAGGCGCGGCGGTGGGCCCGCGCAGGTAGGGCGCGACGCCGGGCGTGCCAAGCGGGTCGATTGCCGAAGGGAAGTCGCTTTCACGGTAGAGCGGGCGCACGTCCAGTCCGTCAGCGGTGTGGCGGGTGATCGAGTCGATGCCTTTGCCCTTGAGGGCCTTGTCGACGGCGGCCAGCCATTCGGCTTCGGTCGCGTCCGCGAACGCGTTGCTGAGGGGGAGGATATCGTCTGCCATGGTGTGCGGTGCCTGTATTCACTGGTGTGCATAGGTAATGGAGTTGACGCCAACGTAAGGTCAAGGGCTAGCGCAACGGCAGGGGTGCGGCCTGATGCCCGGACGCGCGCTTGTGGAGCCGTCAGGAAGCGTATTTACTGCAGCCACAGGGATGAAATGGGCAGGCGCAGATGCGCCGCCAAGCAGGAAGGCAGCTACAGATGAGACTGGACAAAGCGCGGATCGCACCGCTGACCGATGCAGAGATGGACGCCGAACAGAAGGAGGCGCTGGAAAAGACATTTGGCGGGCGCCCTGTTTACAATATTTTCCGCACGCTGGCGCGGGCGCCGAAGGCGTTCAAATCCTTCATGCGCTGGGGCGGCTATATCTTGTCGGACTATAACAGCCTGGCCCCGCGCGAGCGCGAAATGGTCATCCTGCGCACCGGCTATAACTGGAAATCCGGTTATGAATGGGCCCAGCATGTGCGCATCGGCAAGGAATGCGGCATGACCGACCTGGAAATCCAGCACATCAAGGAAGGGCCGCTGGCGCCAAGCTGGTCGGCGCTGGAAAGCGCGATGCTCCGCGCCGTGGACGAGCTGACGACGGACGCCTTCATCACCGACCGGACGTGGGGCGAGCTGGCGGGCCTGACCGAGAAGCAGCGCATGGACCTGGTGATGACCGTTGGCCAGTACACACAGGTATCGATGATGCTGAATTCCTTTGGCGTGCAGCTGGACGCGGACCTTGAACTGGACCCGGACCTGGAACGATGAGCCTCGGCGACGTTTCGGGACGCCTTGCGGGCAAGGTCGCGATCATCACGGGCGCGGGCCAGACGCCGGGCGAGAATATCGGCAATGGCCGGGCGATCGCGCTGCTCTGCGCGCGTGCGGGGGCAAGTGTCCTCTGCGTCGACCGGGACGAAGCGCGGGCTGCCGAGACGGTGGCCGAGATATCAGGCGAAGGCGGCCTGGCACAGGCCTGTACGGCCGACATCACGAAAATGGGCGATGCGAGCCGGATCGTTCAGGATTGCAACGATGCGTTCGGACGTGTGGATATCCTCGTCAACAATGTCGGCATTGGCGGCCATGGCGACGGCCCGGCGCACAAGCTGACCGAGGAGGCATTCGACCGCATTCTGCGCGTGAACCTGAAGGGGGCGTGGATTGTGACGAAGGCGGCGATGCCGGGCATGCTGGAACAGCGCAGCGGCGCGATCGTGAACATCTCGTCGCTCGCCTCGATCGCGGGCGGATTCCAGATGGCCTATGAAGTGTCCAAGGCCGCGATGAACCGGATGACGCGCAGCGTGTCTATGAGCGGCGCCTCGCGCGGCGTGCGCTGCAACGCGATCACACCGGGCCTGATGGATACGCCGATGGCGATTGGCGCCATCGCAGCGGCTCGGGGCATATCCGAGGACGATCTGCGCAAGGAGCGCGCGGCGAGCGTGCCGATGAAATTCATGGGCACCGGCTGGGACACGGCCCATGCGGCGCTGTTCCTGGCCAGCGACGAGGCGCGGTTCGTTACGGGTGCGATCCTGCCGGTCGATGGCGGCGGCAGCGCGCGGGTGGGGTGAAGCAATACGCCAGCGCAACACGCCCCCTTCTCCCGAGGGAGAAGGGCCTGGGATGAGGGGTCGCGCAGGCATCCCCGTTTTGCAGTGAGGTTGTGCTGAGTTCGGCGATCCGTTCAAGGGTGAGCGATTGACGGAGGTTGGCTGCTTTTTGCCGGTCACTCGCCCTTCGGCAAACGGTTGGCGTGGAGAAAAACGGACATTCGCACGATTTGCCAAACATGACGTTGTTCCTGTCGAGAGTTTTGGCTGCAGAACGGGCGGTTTCGGACAACCAGGCCGGCCTCGGTTCGAGCGCCTTTGAGGTTTGTGAACCGGTTTAACTGCCTTGGCGCAGGCTGGCATCTACCAACGGCTTTACCCATTTGGCGATTGATCAACACAGAAATTGTTGCGGATCGGTCACGCATTTAGCCAACATTCGAGACAGATTGCAAAGGATTGCATATTAGTCTTGCAAACGATTGCATTTTGGCTAAGTTCACGCTCGAGAGGCCATGCCACTAATAAACGCACACGCATGTCGTCGATCAGATAGCTGCATAATAAGAAAGCAGAAGTGTTCCAAGGGAGGAAACAATGAAGAGATCAAACCGTCAGGCTCTGCTGATGTCAGTCGCGTCGCTCGCGCTCGTTGCGGGCGCAGCCCACGCGCAAGAAGCCACTGTCGAAGAAGATGCAGAAGCCCGTATGAAAGAGGTCGTCGTAACAGGTGTCATTGGCGCGGCTGGCGCGAACAAGATTGATTCTTCAATCTCGGTCAGCTCGCTGGACTTTGAAGGCGTTGTTGAAGCGGGACCGACCAATCTCGCGGAAATCTATCGTAACCTTCCCGGCATTCGTTCGGAAAGCTCGTCAGGCGGTGGCAACTCGAACGTCGCTGTGCGCGGTCTGCCGCTGTCGACGGGCGGCGCGAAATTCCTTCAGACTCAGGAGGATGGCTTGCCGATCCTTCTGTTCGGCGATTTCGACTTTGCGCCGACAGATGGTTACTACAAGGCTGACTCGACCCTTCAGCGGGTGGAATCGGTTCGCGGCGGCACGGCATCAACCCTGACGACCAACGGACCGGGCGGCATTATCAACCTGATCAGCAAGACTGGCAAGGAAGAGGGCGGCAGCGTCTCTCTGACAACGGGTCTAAGCTATGATGACTTCCGCATTGACGGGGAATATGGTGGCGATCTTGCCGATGACATGTACTTCCATATCGGCGGTCACTTCCAGCAAGGCGGTGATTATCGCGACTCCGGGTTTGACACGATCAGCGGCGGGCAAATCCGCGGCTCGCTCACGAAAGAATTCGAGAACGGCTTTGTTCGCGTCACTGGTAAATGGATGGACAAGAAAGATGCGGCCTACTTCCCGCAGGCTTTGGCCATCAATGGTGACAAGGTCGGCGACGGCGTGCCAGGTTTCGACGCCAACTCTGACAGCTTGCAGAGCCCCTATACGCGTTTCGGACGTGACGTGGACGGCGAAAACACGGTCAACAATTACGACCTGGCCGACGGTATTCGCTCGAAGGTGAAATCTATCGGAGCTGAGTTCGATTTCGACCTTGGCAATGGTATCTCGTTTAATAACAAGGCGCGGTATCAGGATATCTCCGGAAACTTCAACGGCCTGTTCACGCACAATGTTGACGGATTTGAGAACCGCTTCGGGACGACGTCCGGCGCGACAATCTTCAATGGTCCAGAGGCAGGTGTCGGAGTCAGCGACTCGTCTTTGACGGCTCTGACAGGTAACAATCTCGTCTCCGAGATTGCTTATTTCAACGTCGATCTTGACGATATGAGCAATTTTGCCAACGAACTTCGCCTGTCCAAGTCAATGGATCTTGAAGGGTCGCGTCTGGATGTGACCGTCGGTCACTTCTTCATGAATCAGAACTTCAAGCAGGATTGGCACTGGAACGCGTTGCTGTCGACCACGACGAACAATGCTGTGCTGATCCAGGTCCCTGGCGTCACGCAGGACGGTGTTCTTGGTTATAATCGTGCCTTTGGTTGGAACGGTAACAACCGGAACTATGATCTGGGTTATCAGGCCAACTCGCCCTTCATCGGCGCAAGCTGGACGAATGATGTTCTGACCCTTGATGCCAGTGTTCGTTATGATCAGATGGAGCAGACCGGAAACCGCTTCGAAGCAGTGGGCGGCGCATTCGATGTCAATGGCGACGGTCTTATCGGCCCAGCAGAGGCTGATGTGTCCCTGTCAACGACAACCGTTGGCGCAACTGCGAACTTCGAAGTCGATAATACGGCCTGGTCGGTGGGTGCAAACTACCTCTTGCAGGACAATTTCTCCATCTTCGGCCGGGCCTCCAGCGGTGCGTCCTTCAATGGCGAGCGCCAGCTAGGCAACGCTCAGACGCCAGGTGGGGGTCTCATTCCAGGCGGCGACAACACCTATGTCGATGTGGCAGATCAGTATGAAGTCGGTCTGAAATGGGAAGACGCGCCGGTTGGAGCTGGTAATCTCGATCTTTATCTGACTGGCTTCTACACAGAGACCGAAGAGAGCAACACGCAGCTGACAGGCGGCGGCACGCCGACCGTGATTGCCAACGAGTACGAATCCAAAGGGATCGAGGCAGAAGTCTACTATGACATTGGCGACTTCGACTTGTTCGCAACAGCAACGTATACGGATGCCCAAGTCTCTGCCAGCACAAGCGCACCGGCGACCGTCGGCAATACGCCGCAGCGCCAGGCCGACTTCATCTGGACGGTCTCACCGCGTTACAACTGGAACGACAAGGCGAAGTTTGGTGCGACATGGGTTGGCACGACCGACTCTCCAGCCAATTTCGCTAACTCTCTGACGCAAGAAGGCTATTCAGTCGTTCACCTCTTTGCGACCTACAGTCTGACCGACGATCTGGATGTCTCGATCAACGCAAACAATGTGTTTGACCAGTCGGGCATCACAGAATCTGCGAATGACGGACGTGTGTTTGACACCAATGGTGACGGACTTATCGACACCACGATTGGTCGCTCAATCCTTGGTCGGACTGTATCAGCGACCCTGCGCTACCGCTTCTAAGCGTTCCTCCACGCCATCCGAACGACGTTCCGATCGGATGGGGAAAGGCGGCCCCACTCTTCTCTGAGAGTGGGGCCGTTTTGTTTGGAAGATCAGGCTGCGTTGATTGCGGCGAAGATCTCGCTGTTTGGCATCGTGTCACGCAAGACAAATTGCTTGAGCTGCTCTCGCCGCCGTGCGAGTTCGTCCATCATTTGCTGGGTTAGCGGGTCAGGAGACTCCGATTGGAGATGGCCCCGCCAACCCATTCCAAATAGTACAAACTGGTAGTTGGTTGCTGAAAAGCATTGTGTGGTACGATCAAAGTCGTAGACGGAGGGAATTGCGTCACGCCAGGTCGCAAGATTCGATTTGAGCGTTTCAGGGATACTTTCATCGCTGACATTGTCTCTCCAGAATGCGGAGTCGCGACGCTCGCTCAGGCAGTAATGCAGTTTGAGAAAATCGACGATGTTCTCATAGTGGTTGGCCATGATGGAGTTGTACTTTGCCTGCGGCGCGGCGCCTGCAATAAAGCGGGGAATGAAGTCAGCCAGCGCCCAGTTCGCCATTTCGATCAGGTAGATGCCGGTGGATTCTAAAGGTTCCAGAAAGCCGCTCGACAAGCCGATGGCGACGCAGTTTCGGCGCCATTGCTGTGCGTGATAGCCGATGCGCATATCGAGCTTGCGGGTCTCGATCTCGTCTTTGGGCAGGCCCAGATAGGCTGCCAGGTCGGACGTCGCCTCTTCGTCATCTGTGTGTCTTGAGGAATAGACATGGCCGACGCCGCGCCGGTTTCGGAGGGCGATGTCCCAAATCCAGCCAGACGATTGAGCCGTGCAATTAGTGTATCCGTTGATCGCCTCCACACCGCCATGCGCAACACGCGTCGTCACGGCACGATCGACGAACAACTGATGGGACTTCGAGATAAATGAGTTGGTCTTGTCGGCATTGATCAGGCGCGCCGAAAAACCTGTGCAATCAATGTAAAGATCAGCGGTGAGCCGGTCTCCGCTGTCGAGCGTAACGTGATTGATATTGCCAGCCTCGTCCTGATCTGCGTCGACGACCTTGGCGATGATCTGGGTCACGGTGCGTTGTCTGAGGCCGCGCTTCAGGAATTCGGCGAACTTTCCAGCGTCCAGATGGTAGGCGTAAGGCAGGGCGCCATCAAAATCGCCATCGCGAAGATGTTTCGGTGCGCGCCCGGCCAACGCCAGTTCGGGTTGTACAGAGAAGATATCTGCAAACGCACTGCGCGTGGATGGATCTAGCCGGCTCCATTGCCGAACCGGACTGATGGTGCCGATGGTGAGCGGATCTCCAAACGGGTGGAAATAGGCTTCACCCGGGTCAGTCTCCACGGCCCGGCGCCATTGCTGAAATCGGATACCGTGTTTGAACGTTGCGTCACAATTTTTCAAGAACTCGGCTTCGCCCATTCCGCAGGCTGCCAGTGTTTGGCGCAAGGACGGTATGGTCGCTTCACCGACGCCGACGGTCGGGATGTCAGAGGCCTCGACAAGCGTAATTTCGATCTTTCGACTGGCCGTGAGGGGAAGCTGGCGCGACAGGAACGCGGCCGTCAGCCATCCGGCCGTACCGCCACCCACGATCACGATTCGCATGGGTGCGCCGGGTGTGAGCATGTTCTGTTCCACTTCCACTTATGCCAGCTATGGAAAACCCGGCTCAATCCTGTAGGATCACAATCGATTGTATTTTTAACCGGAGCGAATGGTATGACAAGCTCAATCCTTATTGCCGGTGGCGGAAGTGCTGGCTGGATTACTGCTAATGTGTTGGCGGCGAGCTTCGAACGTGCAGGCGGCCTGGCACCTCAAATCACTCTGATCGAGGCGCCTGATATTCCGATCATTGGGGTCGGAGAAGCGACGGTGCCGAGCATTCGCCGGACGCTTCAGCATATTGGCATCAGTGAGCGGGAGTTCATGCGGGCGTGCGATGCGACATTCAAAACCCTGATACGTTTTGACGACTGGTCGCCCGGGATCAGCTTTGATCATCCCTTCGACCGCCGCGAGCGTCCCGCGACGGATATGGCAGTTGAAGACTGGCTGCGTCACGGGCAAGACGCGCCGTCCTTTGACGGAACCTTTTCTGTCTTGTCGCGCATCGCCGCGTTCAATCTTGCACCGAAGGCGGTGGGCTGGCCAGATTATGGATCCCCTTTTCCTTACGCGTATCATCTGGATGCTGTGAAACTGGCCCGTGCGCTCACTGGGATCGGTCTGAAGCGTGGCATCCGGCACGTGCTTGGACGAATTACCGATGTGAATGTTGCAGCGTCGGGATCGATTGAAAGCGTGGAGCTTGAGGACAAGACGATACATAGCGCAGATCTATTCGTTGATTGTACTGGCTTTGCCGCGCGTCTGGTTGGCCAAGCGCTTGGCATAGAAAAAACGTCTTTCTCAAAACAATTGCTCTGCGACAGGGCGGTGACGCTTCAGATCCCGTTTGAAACCTATCGGCCTGAACGTATCAAGACCTATACACAGGCGACGGCGCGCAGCTCCGGATGGCAATGGGACATCAATCTGCAGACGCGGCGTGGGGTCGGCTATGTTTACTCCAGCAGCTTCCAGACGTCGGACCAGGCAGAACGCGAATTGAGAGCGGCCGAAGGCCCCCCCGCCGACGATCTGGAAGCCCGGCACATTGCGTTCGAGAGCCACAAGCGCAAAGTGTCCTGGCAGGGCAATTGTGTTGCGGTTGGCCTGGCGGATGGATTTTTGGAGCCGCTGGAATCGTCGGGTCTCTACATGATCGAATATGCGGCGCAGGCCCTGGCAGACTTATTGCCGCATGCCGGTCCAAACCTGCGGATTGCGGCCAACCGTTTCAACGCAAATATGACCTCGCTCTATGCTGAAGTGCTGGAATACGTGAATCTGCATTATATGACATCGACACGCCGCGATACGGCGTTCTGGCGCGCGGCCACGGATCAGAGCGCGATTGTGGACAGTCTGCGCGACAAGCTGCCCCTTTGGCGGACGAAACGGCCGTCAGAGCTGGATTTCGACGGGCCACTTCGGCTCTTCTCCATCGAAAGCTATGAATACCTCCTCTTTGGAATGGGTCATACCGTACGAGCTGCAAGTGGCGTGAGCGCACAACGACCAGACCTGTCCGGCGCGGTGGCAAAATGTAAGGAGCGCCTTCCAAACCACGAGGAATGGCTTTCAAAACTGGCCTGACTGTTCCAGACTTGCATTATCTGCTCACCGAAAGGCTCACACGACTTTGACCGCCAAGATCACCCCTTCAAGAAACATCACGATGGTCGAACTCGCGCGGCTAGCGAAGGTGGACGTGTCCACTGTGTCGCGGGCGCTCAATGATAGTCCACTGGTCAAACCCGACACCAAGAAACACATCCTCAAAATTGCCGCCGAAACGGGCTACGCTGTCAATGCGTCTGCCAGAAATCTTCGCAAGCAATCGAGCGGGGCGATCGGCATTGTGATCCCCATGCGGCCCGACTCCGGTCAAACGATCTCGGATCCGTTCTATCTTGAAATGGTGGGCGCGGTGTCGCATGCCGCATCGAAGCATGGCTATGATTTGATTATCAGCGTGCCGACAGGTGAGAACGAAATTGCCGAACGCCGCTTGTTGCAGACAGGCCGCGCCGACGGGTTGATCGTGATTGGTCAAGCAGGGCGGTCCGAGCGATTGAATGCCCTGGGGATCATGCGAGACAAAGTGGTCGTCTGGGGCGGGCATACGGGGCAACAGAAATATACGCTCGTCGGAAGCAATAATCTTGAAGGCGGCCGTCTTGCTGGCGAACACCTCTTGTCGATCGGTCGAAAGCGAATTCTGTTTCTCGGAGATATTGATTTGCCCGAAGTCGCTTTGCGCTATGATGGGCTGAAGCAGGCGCATTTGGACGCTGGGACACGCCATGATTCCAAGCTTGTACTAGACCTCGATTTCGGTGGAAGGCGCGCATTCGATGCGCTGCAGGACCTCATCGTCGATGGCGTGACGTTTGACGCGGTTTTTGGCGCGTCTGATGTGCTCGCAATGGCGGCGATCCATGCCCTCCAAGCAAAGGGACTAATGGTTCCCGGTGACGTTTCTGTGGTAGGATACGACAATATCGGACAGTCATCTGTCTCGACGCCCGCGCTGACGACTATCGATCAGAATATTGCGATGGGGGGCGAGCGCATGGTGGAGTTGTTGTTACGCAAGCTTGACGGCAAAAAGGTCAAGTCGGAGATGATGCCCACACGGCTTATTGTCCGGCAATCGTGCGGCGGATAGCTTTCAGCCCTGACTCTTCACCGCATTGGAACGTGCTTTGTAGATATTGAGCAGTTTGATCGGCGCGAATGTGAGACGCAGGTCGGGCCGGGCCATTTCTGTGTAGGGCGCAAGAAATCCGAAATCGCCGGTGTCGAAGTCCGCGCTCACCAGGCTGGCACCGAACAAATCGGGTAATTCGGGAAGCAAGCTGCCTTCACCGCAATAAGGCAACCACGGACCGTCTATGCTCGTGCTCTTGTACAGCCGATGCAGTTTCGAGACTTCATCATCGGGCTGGCCTTCGTATAAGCGATTGCACGCTGAGATGAGCAGATAGTACAAGTCACGTTTGGCGTCGTGATAGAGCCTTGGCACCTCGGCTTGCGTCAGTGCGTCCGCATCCGGCAACGTCAGGGGCGGCAGGAGTTTGTCGATTTGGAAATTGCCATCCTTTTCAATCAAGGTCGCGTGCGCGACTGCGGGTGTTTTCGGGCCGACTTTGGCTGACCAAATTATGTGCCATCCGCCAGATGGGTGTTGAAAGACGAAGGGATCGCGCCATGCGAGTATCGGGCCGCCTTCTTCGCCGTCGTTCTCGCCAAGCCTGGCTTCGGGCCCTAGATAATAGCCTGCCGCGATTATGTCGTCATAGTCACGCAAAGGGCAGGAAAGGGCCTTGTCGACACTTCGTCCAACGGTCGAGGAGTCAGGTCCTGTCGCGAGACAAATCGTCTGCAGAAAGTTGCGATCCGGTCCGGCATCACGAATACCTGTGTACCCGAAAAGCCATTGCCCGCTCGAGCGCCGCAAGACAGACCCACTCCAGACATTGCGCATGTCGCTGCCATCAGCGGCTGTGCCGGGCGCAAGAAGCGCACCCTTGTCGGTCCAGGATTCGCCGTGGGTGTCGGACACAAAATGCCTGATCTCAAATGGGTAGTCATTGCGCTCGTGCGGATGGATTGGCTCGCCCGACTTGTTGATGCGTGAGACCGAAAGGCAATAAAGGTGGAGGCGTGCGTCATGCCATTCAGTCCAACAATCCCAGAGCCAGAGATCAGGATGACTGATCCCTCCACGGAAGGTAACGGTTGCAGGCGGCACCCGCCGAGGTGTCTTCTGGTGTGTCATAGTAAGATACCGAAATCAGTGTGCTTATTGGGATTGGCTGGCGGCGATCAGAGCAGCCGCCGCAGGGTGATTGCGCGAAGTGAAGTCATGGAGTGGCCAGCGGTTTTCCAGAAACGCGATTGTCACGTCTTTTCAGATTTGCGCGTCTTTCGCGCAGATCGCTTTCAATCTTCTTCAGCGTTTCACGGTCAATCTGATAGGCGAGCATCAACAAGCCAGCCAACAGGTAGAAGACCGCAGGCACCACATGAAACATCAAGCGAATGCCTTGAATGGACGCGTCAGTTTGAACTTCGTTCGCTACGAAACCAAATGTTGCGAGGATTGCCGCCGGTATGGCGCTTCCGATTGCTGAGCCGGTTTTCAAAGAGAACATTGATGCTGAAATGGTAAGGCCAGCACTGTTCTTTCCCGACATCCATTCGCCGTACTGGGCGCAATCTGTATACATTGCAAAAAGCAATGTGATCATCACGCCAAAGGTAGAGATGCCGGCTGAATAGAGAAGCAGCGTCAAAATATACTGGTCGGGTGACAAGAAGTAACCCGCCGCAAGCAAGACGGCGTGAAGCAGTGCCATGAGGATCATCAGCTTGTGCTTGTCGACAAATTTCAGAAAAGTGGGTGTAAGTAACGCGCCGAACATTTGCCCGACAAAACCGCACGTAATGATGAGGGATGTGCGGTCCATCCACCACAGACTCTTTTCGTCACCACTCACCATGTAGTATTTCGTGTAGAATGCGGTGGATGCGATGCGTCCCACAAGCCCCACGACGATCAGGATTCCAGTGATCGCCAGAACAATCCAGGATACGTTTTTGAGCAGAACCCCAAAATCATCGCGAATCGAGGAGTCGTGCTTCGGTGGTTTGATCCGTTCCTTCGTCGTCGCGAATGTGATCGCAAAGAGCAGCACAGACAGAATGGCGAAGAGAATAATTGTCAGTCTGAAACCCGTGACTTCATTTCCCTGACCAAGCCATTCGACAAGCGGCTTGGTGGTTGCGCCGACCACCAAGGATCCGAGCGAAGCGAACACAAAGCGATATTGCGTTGCCTTCGTCCGCTCTTCTGTCAGGGGGTGGATGACAGCGAGCAAGGCCGAATAGGGCACGTTGATCGCTGTGTAAGCCAGCATGACGAGGGAGTAGGTGACATAGGCGTAGACGATCCTTCCGTGTGCCGACAGATCCGGTCCGAGGAAGAGGAGATAGCCCAAGAGCGCATAGGGAATGGCGGCCCATATAAGATAGGGTCGATATTTTCCCCAGCGTGTATTGGTGCGGTCAGAGATCAGGCCCATCGCCGGATCGCTGATGGCATCGATGATCTTGGTTATCAGGAACATGAAGGCGGCATGTCCGGGATGAATGCCCCAGACATCCGTGTAATAGTACAGGAGGAAAATGCCGAAGAATCCCATGTAGAAATTCGACGCCATATCGCCGAGGCCGTAACCGACCTTTTCAACAAAACTGAGTGGCGCTGTATCTGATTTCTTGCTCATGATGTGCGTTTCGCCGACAGATCCCATTATGTTGGTTGTTGCTGTTCGGCTTGCCTCCTATCTCCTGATAACCAAGAATACAAACGATTGCAATTTTAATATTCTTTGCTAGTGCTAGGTCTGAGAACCAAAGTAGACATGCGCGATTGGAACCCAAGCAATTGACCCTGAAAACTGACTCTCGCAATGTTCTCGCCGGTCTGGATGCGGGCGGAACGACATTCAAGTGCGGCCTGGCGACGGCCGATGGCAAGCTAATTACGCAAGAGCGCTTCCCCGTTTCAACGCCAGCTGAAACAATTGCAAGCTGCGTCGACTTCTTCCGAACCCGTGCTAACGCGGCCGGGCAAACCATCAGCGCTTTGGGCATCGCATCCTTCGGTCCCATCAATATTGATGCGACCTCACCGGATTACGGGACGATTCTGAACACGCCGAAACCGGGATGGTCGAACACCAATCTGCGCCGCGCATTTGCCGATGCCCTCAAAGTTCCCGTCACCGTTGATACGGATGTGAATGGCGCGCTTGCGGCAGAACTGGCATGGGGCGCGGCGAAGGGCGTCTCAAGCGCTGCTTATGTCACCGTCGGAACAGGCATTGGGGCGGGGATATGTTCTGGAGGCACTTTTGCCGCCGCGCCGCTGCATCCCGAGTTCGGGCATATCAGCATGAAGCGCCACGCAGATGACGCTGCCTTCGCCGGAACCTGCTCGTTTCACGGCGATTGTCTGGAGGGCCTCGCCAGCGCAGCCGCGTTCATGGCCCGGTTCGGCGACCCAAGATATCTGGATGAAAATCATGCCGGATGGGCCGTCGAAGCGGATTATCTCGCTCAGGCATGCCTGAGCTTGTCGCTCAGTTTCAGGCCACAACGCATTATCCTCGGAGGCGGCCTCATGCTGGCGCCACATCTTATTCAGATGACGCGGGATGCGTATCAGAAGAAGATGGCCGGGTATCTGGGAGAAACTGAAGAGGAGATCGAGCAAAAGATCGTCACCCCAGGGCTGGGCGATGATGCAGGGCTCCTTGGCGGAATCAAACTCGCAATTGACCTCAATTAGTTTCCGCGCTCCGCTTCCAAAGTCTTTCAACGGCCGTCTTGTCAAATCGAGCGACTCGCGAGAGCCGCCGCCTGACAAGCTTCCCGCGATCGCCCTGCACAGACCACGTTAGTCAGGGTCTTAAGGGTCAGGTCGTATCGAACGTCCGGATTTCATCGTTGAGTTCAACCGGTCGTCGCAGCGCTTCAGTTTAACTGGAAACGGGAGAGTTGGCGATGGCGTACCGCAAACGGATCAAATATACGGATGAACAGAAGCAAGACATTTGGGGTATCTCGAAGCGCGGGGTGTCCCGCGAAGCGCTCTATCGCAGCTTGTATGTACAGGCCCGTGGAGCCTTGAAAAAGGAGCTGGTCCAGTATCATCGGGAGACGCGTACGATCCGTCGGTCGCGATCTGGCAAGCCAGCGACAGACATGCGCGGCAAGATCCCGGACGCCGTTCCCATCAGCGAGTCCCCCGCCTCCGTTGAGGATCGCGCTGATCAAACATGCCAGGCGGTTGCCGGACGAGTTGCGCCGATCATTGACCTGGGATCGGGGTGGGGAAATGCCAGACCACTAGCGGTTCACGATGAAGCCGGATTTCCAGGCCGACTTCTGTGACCCGAAAAGCCCTTGGCGACGCGGAACCAACGAAAACACAAACCGACTGCTGCGCCAGTGTCTGCCAAAGGGGACCGATGTGTCGATGGTCTCGAAATCCAGGCTCAGCAGGATCGCACGAGAACGCAATAGGCGGCCCGGAAAAACACTGAACTACCAAACCCAAGCCGAACGGTTCGGCGAATGTGTTGCAGCGATCATTTGAATCCGCAACCAATTGCCGACATAGCCAGCTTCAGTGCTGCCTGTCCGCTACGTGAAACGCGGCCTCAAGCATTTCGAGCCCCGTGCCCCGCATCCCCGGCCCCTCTCCCGCAGGAGAAGGGTGCGCGTGGGGCGCCTGCCATATGCGCCGCGAAAGCTATTGCGCCGGTGCCCAGTTGCCGTGGAAGCCGGGCGGGATGCGGTGGGGTATGTGGACCAGGGCGACCGGTGGCGCGGTGAAGTTGGTCGCGTCGAGGATGGCGAGATCGGTTGTGTCCGTGTTCCTGTCGATGACATAGCCCATCAGCCAGCCGTCGCCTTCGGGCGCATCATCGCCACGCGGAATGAAGACGAATTCGCCGGGCACGCGACCGGGACCGAAATCGTGGGTCTCGCGGGTGCCGGCATCGAGATCGTGCTTGAACAGTTTGGTCTGGTCGAAGACTTCGAACCCGTGTTCTTCCGGCAGGGCCATGGTGAAGGCATATCGGTATTTCTTGCCGGTGAAGCGTTCGTCCGGACGCGGGAATTCCTGCGGGGCAGCGTCGAGCGTCCTGCGGGCGACCTTCCGGGCGACGGGGTCGATGGTCCAGCGTTCGAACGTCACGCTTTCGGAATCAGGTCCGTGCTTGCTGTCGGCAAACATCGTGTCGTGGACACTGACATCCATGATCACTTCGCCCGCCTCGTTCTCGTAAGCATTGCAGGGATGGAAGACATAGCAGGGCTCGATATCGCACCAGATGACGTCGTCATTCGTGCCGTGGCGCGGCATAAGGCCGATACGGGCCTTGTGGTCCGGGTTCCAGCGATAGGGAAAGGACTGGCCCGCCAGCAATGTCTTCATTGAGAACGTGACGGGCAGGTCCATGATGACGACATATTGTTTCGTGACGGCGCAATCGTGGATCGATGGGCCATGCTCGACACTGATGGGTTCCTCGCGGATCACCTTGCCGCTGGCATCGACGACGGTGTGGTGGATCGTGGTTGGGTCCATCGCGAAATAGGTGATGGCGTGCATCTCGCCGGTCTCGGGGTCGAGGTGCGGGTGGGCCGAGAAGGAGCCTTTCAGCGTGCCGCCGAACGGGTCATGCGCCAGCGTGTCGAGTTCGTCATTGAGCCGCACGGGAAAAGCGCCGGCCTCGACCAGGGCCCAGGTATTGCCATTGTGGCCGATGACATTGGTGTTCGTATTGTCCTGCGTGCCACGGCGCGGGCCGGGCGCATCCTTCTCGCCGAGAGCGGCAGAGACGGCTTTCGAGCGGACCCAGCGGTTGCGGTACCAGAGCGCCTTGCCTTGCTTCAGGCGCACGCCATGGATCATGCCGTCGCCACTGAACCAGTGATAGGTGGCGGGGTTGGGGGGGCTGACAGGGTTGGGGCCGATGCGCAGGTAGCGCCCGTCGAGCGCGGCGGGGATCTCGCCAGTGACTTTCAGGTCTTCCAGCGTCAGTTCGTCGTGCAGCGGTTCATGGATGCCGGTGAGAAACGTGTTCTCGGTTCGCGAGAGGCGGGGGCGTGTCCGGTTGAACGCGACGATCTTCATGATGCCTTGGGTCACACTGTTGCGAATGGCGGTTTCGACGGGACTGGCCATGGGGAATCTCCGGGGGTTGAAACGCAGGCAAATAATGTTTACAGCACTAACATGGCCGCGAATGATAACACTGTCAACATCCGTGCGCCAAAAGGCGGATACCATCATGGTGACCTGCGCGTCGCACTGATCGCAACGGGTCTGAAAAAGCTTGAGGAGAGCAGTGCGGAATCGCTCAGCCTGCGCGAGATCGCCCGCGAGATCGGTGTCAGCGCCACGGCGATCTACCGGCATTTCCCGGACAGGGACTCGCTTTTGTCGGCGCTGGCAGCCGAAGGCCTCGCCCAGCTGGCGCGCGAGCAGAAGGCCGCCGGCAAGGCGGGCGGCAAGGAAGGCTTTACCGAGATGGGCCGCGCCTATGTGCGCTTCGCGATGAACAACCCCGCCCTGTTCCGGTTGATCTATTCCTCGCTGCCGGCGGCGGCGGACCTGAATTGCGTGAACCCGGAAGATTCGCCCGGCTGGCTGTTGCGCCAGTCGATCGCGAACCTTGCCGGGCCGAAAGCCAGCGACGCACAGCGCAAGGCGGGCGTTCTGCGTGCCTGGGCGCTTGTGCATGGCCTGGCCATGCTGATCCTCAGCGGCCAGATCGCGCCCAAGGATATCGACCAATTGATCAACGAGGTTGTCAGCGTCGACAGCCTCAAACTGGGATAGGCGGCGCGCCAGCCTGTCCCAACGTTACCGCTTGCCCCCGCACCGGGGGCTTCTAGTTAGTTAGCAACGATTATTGTCCTGTGAGGAATTTCCATGGCCCTGCCACCCGTCCTGCAAAACCTGCGCGTCCCCGTTATCGGTTCGCCCCTGTTCATTATCTCGAACCCGGATCTCGTGATCGCCCAGTGCAAGGCTGGTGTGGTCGGCAGCTTCCCGGCGCTGAATGCACGCCCCGGCCCGGTGCTGGACGAATGGCTCGACAAGATCACGACGGAGCTGGCCGAGTGGGACGAGAAGAACCCGGACCGCAAGTCTGCGCCCTACGCCGTCAACCAGATCGTCCACAAGACGAACAACCGGCTGGATCATGACGTCGAGGCCTGCGTGCGCTGGAAAGTGCCGGTGGTTATCACCTCGCTCGGCGCGCGGCAGGAAGTGAACGACGCGATCCATTCCTATGGCGGCATCGTGCTGCACGACATCATCAATATCGTTTTCGCGCACAAGGCGCTGGAGAAGGGCGCTGATGGCCTGATCGCAGTGGCCAGCGGCGCAGGCGGCCATGCGGGCACGCTGTCGCCGTTTGCCCTGATCCAGGAAATCCGTCAGTTCTTCGACGGGCCGCTGGCCCTGTCCGGCTCGATAGCGACCGGCAATGCCGTTGCCGCTGCGCAGGCCATGGGCGCCGATCTCGGCTATATCGGGTCCGCGTTCATTTCGTGCCACGAAGCCAATGCGGTCGAAGGCTACAAGGACATGATCGTCGACTCCAAGGCGGGCGACATCGTCTATTCGAACCTGTTCACCGGCGTCCACGGCAATTACCTGGCGCCATCGATTGCCAAGGCGGGCATGGATGTGAACAATTTGCCGGAATCCGATCCGTCGGCCATGAATTTCGGTTCGGGCGGTAATCAGGAAGCCAAGGCGTGGAAAGACATATGGGGCTGCGGCCAGGGCATCGGCGCGATCCAGACGCGCATGTCGACGGCAGACTATGTCGACCAGCTGGAGCGCGAATATAATGGCGCGCGCGATGCGCTGGCCAAGCGGCAGGCCTATGCCGCTCCCAAGGCGGCCGTCACTGCCGGATAGGCCCGCGCCTTTCCCGCAATTTTTCAGCCCGCCTGCCGCTGTCCATGCGCAGGCGGGCTGAACTATTCCGACCAGGGTGTCGCCGGGCGCATAATGGCGTCCATGCTGATCGCCCATTTCCCCAACTTTGACCTGGCTGCCTGGCGCTGGCCGCATTTCAGCCCGCGCGAACTGGCCTGCCGGTGCGGCGGGCATTTCTGCGCAGGCGAATACTGGCACGATGAAGGCTTCCTCGACGCGCTGGAAGCCCTCCGCACGGCGATGGGCCAGCCCCTGGCCGTGAATTCCTGGCATCGTTGCGAGCAGTGGAATGTATCGGTCGGCGGCGCGACAAACTCCACGCAACAGGACGATTGCCGTTGATCTCGCACTGGCGGGTCATGACTGGTTTGCGCTGATGGCGGCGGCCGAATGCCTCGGCTTCACGGGTATCGGTCGCGCCCGGATGTTTATCCATCTCGACCGGCGGGCGGCACCCGCGCGCTGGTACTGCAAGCGGAGTGCAGCGTCATGGCAGACATAGCAGGACTCGCTGCAAGCGCGTCAGGGGGTGGGATATTCGGTCTGATCGGATCGGTGATCGACCGCGCCGCCGGTCTGGTGGAGCGCCGCCAGGAGCGGGCGCGCTGGGCGCATGAGAGACGCCTGATGGACCTGCAAATGCAGGCGAAGCGTCAGGCCAGTGAGGACGACCTGCACTTCGCGGACGTGGCAGGCGGCTGGCAAGGGCTCAGCGCGTCGCTCGCGGCGGAGGCGTCCATTGGAGAAAGCTACCCATGGGTGTGCGCCGTGCGCGGGCTGACACGGCCGTGCCTGACGCTCCTGCTATGGGTGATCACAGGGCTCGTCTTCCTCGGCAGCGGTACCGCGGCACGGGGCGACATCGCTGAGACCACGACCTTTGCAGCGACGGCAGCCACGCTCTGGTGGTTCGGTGACCGGGGCCGAGGCGCGATCCGCGTTGATCCTGTCCTGCGGCGTGCTACCTTTGCACTGGAGAGGGAGAAAGATAATGGTGCAACGGGAAATGGTGGACCTTGGCTCAGCTGGTGCAAGAGATACAGCCAGAGCAGTTCGTATCGGGATCATAACGGCGCTGGATGCCTGCGAAGCGGCCATTGCGCGCATCGAACATTTCGACGGCCCGGTGAATGCCGTTGTGGTGCGCGACTTTGATCGCGCGCTGGCGGCTGCGAGGCAAATCGACAAGACGCGCCAGCCCGATGACCCGCGCCCGTTGCTGGGCGTGCCGATGACCGTGAAGGAATCGAATGATGTCGCCGGCCTGTCGACGACCTGGGGCATGGCCGTGTTCAAGGACCTTCCGATCGAAGAAGACGCCGTGGTCGTGCAGCGCCTGAAGGCGGCCGGCGCGGTGATACTCGGCAAGACGAATGCGCCGGTGGCGCTCGCCGACTGGCAGACGGAAAACCCGGTCTACGGTCGTACGCTCAACCCCTATGACCCGGCGCGCTCACCGGGCGGCTCGTCCGGCGGGGCTGCCGTCGCGCTGGCGACCGGCATGGTGCCGCTCGAGATCGGATCCGACATTGGCGGGTCGATCCGGATCCCGGCCCACATGTGCGGCGTGTTCGGCCACAAGCCGACCTATGGAATCGTGCCAACCAAAGGGCACGCATTTCCGGGTACGGACGGCATTGATGTCCCGCTGGCTGTCGTCGGCCCGATGGCGCGCAATGCGGGCGACCTTGTTGCCGCGATGGATGTGATTGCAGGACCGGTCACAGGAACCGGGTTCAGGCTCGACCTGCCTCAGGCGCGCCATGGCGCGCTGGAAGATTTCCGCGTTCTCATGTTGGGAGAATTACCCGGCGTGGGAGCCGATTCGGACACGCGTGATGCGGTGTCGAGCCTGGCAGACGCGCTAACACAAGCAGGCGCGACCGTATCAGACGACACAAGTGTTCTGCCGCGCCTCGACCTGATGCACTCGAACTATGTGAAGATGCTGAACACGGTGATCACGCGCGGTACGCCCGGAGCCGAGCCGATTGATGCGCATGCCTGGATGGAATTGCGCGACGAACAGATGCGCATCACCCGTGCCTGGCGGGCCGTTTTCGAAGATTTTGACCTGGTCATCGCGCCCGCATTCAGCACGCCCGCCTTCCCGTACCAGACCGATCCGAACTGGGCCAATCGGACGCTCATGATTGACGGACAGCCGCAGCCTTATGGTGCGCAGCTAGCCTGGGCCGGTCTTGCCACATTCCCCGGCCTGCCGGCCACGTGTGTGCCGGTAGCGAAGAGTGCGACGAGCCTGCCGATTGGCCTGCAGGTGATCGGGGCGCCCTATGGCGACCGGACCACGCTCGCCTTTGCGGAGCTGATGGAGACAGCCGGCCTGACCGTATAGACAGGGCATGATTGCGCGGCCCGCCGGGCTGGGCCAAGATCGCCCTTTTGCGGGAGATGAGTGGCATGGCCAAGCCGGACAAGCTGTTGGTGATCGACGAGGGGACGACGTCCACGCGGGCCATCGTGTTCGACCGTGCCTTTGCGCAGGTTTCCCTTGCCCAGCAGGATGTGTCGCTGGCCTATCCGGAAGACGGGTGGGTCCAGCAGGACGGCGAGGAAATCTGGGAGCGCACGCTGGCAGTCTGCCGCGAAGCGGTGGAAGCGGCTGGCGGCGTGAGCGAGATTGCAGGGATCGGTATCACCAATCAGCGCGAAACAACTCTCGTTTGGCACCGGGCGACCGGCAAGCCCATTGCGCCCGCCATCGTATGGCAGGACAGGCGCACGGCGCGGGTTTGCGAGAAACTGAAATCGGACGGCCATGAGCCTGCCGTCCAGAAGGAAACAGGCCTGCTGCTCGACCCGTATTTTTCGGCCACGAAAATCGGCTGGATCCTCGATTCGGTTGATGGTGCACGGGCGCGGGCCGAGGCAGGCGAACTGGCCTTCGGCACCGTCGAAAGTTTCCTGATCTGGAAGCTGACGGGCGGACGCGTGCACGCGACAGACGTGACGAACGCCTCGCGCACATTGCTCTACCGCCTTGGCCTCGGCGAAGACGGCGGCTGGAGCAATGCGATGACGGCGCTGTTCAATGTGCCTGCCAGCCTGTTGCCGGAGGTCAGGCCGAATGCGGCGGATTTTGGCATGAGTGACGAGAGCCTGCTCGGCGCAGCGCTGCCGATCCTGTCGGCGGCGGGCGACCAGCAGTCGGCTCTGGTGGGGCAGGGGTGCCTAGCGCCCGGCATGGCCAAGATCACCTATGGGACAGGCGCTTTTCTTGTGGCGAATACAGGCGCGGAGCGGCCTGACTCGCAGCACCGCCTGCTCGGCACGGTGGGCTACGAGCTACCCGGCGGCGGCGCGATGGCGCTCGAAGGCTCGATATTCAATGCTGGCACGGTGGTAAAATGGCTGCGCGACGATCTCGGCATCGTGGCCTCGGCGGAGGATACCGAAAGCATCGCCTCGGGCCTCAAGGGCAATGGCGGCGTGTATATCGTACCGGCCTTTACCGGGCTGGGCGCGCCGCACTGGAACGCCGATGCGCGCGGCACGATCAGCGGCATCACGCGGGCGACGACGGCGGCGCACCTGGTGCGGGCCGGGCTGGAATCTGCCGCTTACCAGACGCGGGACCTGCTAGACGCCTTCGCAGCCGATGGCGCGGAAATCCGTGAATTGCGCGTCGATGGCGGCATGGTGGCGAATGACTGGCTGATGCAGTTCCTGGCGGATATCTGCGACCGGCCTGTGCTGCGGCCCGATTATCGCGAGATGACGGCGCTCGGCGCAGCCGCGCTCGCTGCGATGCAGCTCGGCTGGCTGGACGCGAAGGACTGGACCGAGCGCAAGGTTCAGGGCGTGCGCTTCACACCCAGGATGGCAGCAAAGGAACGCGCGGCCCTGCTCAAGGGCTGGCAGGACGCGATGCGCAAGACGCTCGCCTAAGGCGGACGCTCAGGCGTATCCCAGCAGGGCGCGCAGGCCCGGCAAGGCATATTCAACCAGCTTTTTCTGCATGTCCGGCAATTCTTCAGGCAGGCGAGAGTCGTCGACCTGGAGATTATCGCGAGCCGTGCCGCTCTGGGCTTTGTCGCTTCCGATAATGACACGGGCGCGCCAGTCGTCGGGCACGCCAATGCCGCAATCGGTCAGGAGTTGGACGAAATAGGCCTCGGCGCGTTGGGAGTTGAGGTCCTTGAGGTGGCTGACCAGGTCCTCGTAGCGGTAGAGCTTGACGCCCGTGCCGAGCCATGCCGCAGCATTGTGCGTGTAAATATCGTACATGGTTGGGGCTTTGCCGTGGATGCCGAAGATCATCATGTTCATCAGCTCGCCGGCACTGTATTGCCGGGTCCGCAGGTGGGCGAGGTTCCCGTCAAAATTTTCCGACAGGAAGAAACGGGCCCGCGCCAGCACCCACGTGTGGGGGTCGCGAACGAGCAGGATCTGGTGCGACAGGCTGGTTGCGAGTGCGGACTCGTCCGAGAAGAGCAGGTGCCCCCAGCTGAGCTTCGGATTGTCGGGATGCAGCGCCCTGCTGTGCTGGCGCAGGTTCGGTATCTGGATGAAGTCGTCGTGGTATTGCTGCGCGACCGGGACAAACATCCTCAGGATATTGCGCAACAGGTGGGTGCCGCTCTTGGGCACGGAATTGAGGAAGACCGGCTTCGATAGCGGTGCCTGTTGGAACTCGGCATTTCGGTCGTTCAGATTATCCTGCGTCATGGAAATTCGCGGCATTGATTCTGTCTCCGTGCGCAACCTGGTGATCGCCAAAAATGAAAAAGCGGCTGGCAATCTGCCAGCCGCTTTTAAGTGTCAATTCAGTCAGATGCTAGAAGCTCTTGCTGACATTCAGGAAGAAACGACGGCCGAAGGCGTCATACTGCGAGTAGAAAGCAGATGTACCCACGGTATCGTATTCGCTGCCGACCGTTGAAACGGCTGGCGGATGCTCATCGAAGACGTTCCGGACGCCAAGACGAACGTCAAAGCCGTTCGGGAGTTCACGCCCGACCGACAAGCTGTGATACGTGATTTGCTCCGTATTCAGCTTCAGGCCGATTGGCTGGCCGAGATAGTTGGGCCAAACGTCGCCATTGGCGATGATATAGCTATCGACGTTCGACGTCTTGCCGATGAAGTCCATGCCCCAGAAGTAGGACCAAGGTCCACGTTCCAGCGTGGCGTTGAAGTTACCAACCCATTCCGGATCACCCGCTTCGCCGGTCGTGTCGAGCGGCTCGCTATTGGCGAACAGCACGATCTCGTCTTCCTGCTGGTATGTGTGCTGCGTGTTGAGCGTCAGCGAACCGAACGAGAAGTCCCGCGAGTATTCAGCCGAGAAGTCGATACCCTTGTTCGTCTGCGTTGCGACGTTGATAAAGTCATTGGTGACCGTATCGATCAGGTAATTGTTCGGGTCGCGTGTAAACTGGCTACACAGCGGCTCTGTCGCGAAACTGTCCGACTCATAACAGCCAAGCAGGATATTTGCTGCACCGAGACGGGTGATTTCGTCGGTGATCTCGATCTCGAAGTAATCGATCGAAGCCCGGAAATCGATCCATGTTGGTGCCCAGATCAGCCCGACATTCAATGCTTCGGACGTTTCAGGATCGAGGAACGGGTTACCCGTGGACGAGACGGTTGCACTGCCGCCGCCGCCGGTTGGCACAACGCCGACCGGAAGATCAGCCGAGCAATTGTCGAAGCGGCGTTGGGAAATATCGCCGTTCGTAAATGCGTTTTGGTAGTTCACGCAGGGATCGATTGCGCGCTGGCCAGCAAAGGCTGTCTGGCCGGCAAGTGCCGCCTCGAACAATTCTGCACCGCGGAAAGACGTGCCGAACGTGGCGCGCGCTTTCACGGATGGCGTAACCTGCCAGCCGAGGCCGACCTTGTAGGTCGTGTTGTCCTGACCAGCTGACACACCGCGTACGGTGGTTTCTTCATTTGTCCAGCGTGCCGACAAGGAGAGATCAAGCGCTTCCATGAGCGGCGCATCCTTGACCAGCGGAATGGCGAGTTCACCGAAGATCGCAGACGTGTCTTTCGAACCTTTGGTGATACCGGCGCTCGACGAGCCCCAGGCGTTGCCATCTTGCGTGACTTCGCCAGGAACGTCGTTGATGCGCTCGCGCAGTCGGTTGGCGCCGAAGCCCGCACCGACAGTACCGGCCGGCAGTTCGAAGAGCGGTCCGTTGAAGAACATCTCAAACTGGGTTTGCTCATAGACCGTGTTGCCGATTTCGTTGCCGAACAGGAAGGCCCGGTCTGCGTCAGACACGTCGCCGGCCAGCGTGTTCGGGTTGTACCAGTCGACATCCACACAATCGACGCCGCGGACGGGAGTTGTCGAACCTGCGCACGTGTTGCCGTTGAACCACTGGTACGGGGTGATTGCGTCGTCGAAGATCAGGTCTTGCTGGTAGTCACCATCCGACCGGGAGAACTGGAGATACGTATCGTAGTTCCAGTCCGCCAGGGCGGCGTCGAAGCTGCCGCGCATGCCGCCAACAAGGTTCAGGTAGTCAACGGTGATCTTGGTGTCGTTATGATCCGTGATCGCCGTTGGGCTGAGGCCGACAAAGGCGCCCGATCCAGCAACACCGCCCCATCCGTTCGCGAGTGCGCTCGGGCTGTTGCTGTATGTTGAGCCACCATATTCGTAGACATAGTCATAGGTCCAGAACTGGCGATAACCGTTCACATAGGTTTCGCGGCGATTGAGCAGAAACTCGCCATAGAGGTCCATGTGCGGATTGACTTCGAATTCGCCATTCCCGTAGAGCGTGAACCGCTCGACTTCGGGGCTCAGCGATTCTTCGTCCTGGAACTCGCTGTCAGCGTTCAGAAGACCGAGCGAGTCGCGTGCCGATGGTGCGAAAACCGGGTCAGGTGTCGCGCCCGGAAGCAGCAATTCGTCATAGCCGACGGCATAGAAACCGCCCGGGACGACAAGCCCGGCCGTGTTGTTTGTCGGGAAGCCAGGCAGGTAATTGCCCAGGTCGCCGTCATAATCGTACTGGATCAACTGAGGGCGACCCTGCCATGGTGTCGTGACGAAGCCGGGAGCATTGTAGTCGTAAACCCAGACATGGCCCCAGGCCAGGTCGTTACAGCGAGGGTTTCCGGTGCGTGGGTCGAGCACGTCGGCGCGCGAACCATCAGCGTTGAAGACATAGTCCTCGCCGCACTTGAAATAGTCACGATCTCCGCGAGCGAGTTCTTCCTGCTTGTAATAGTCGAATGACAGCAAGGCGCGGCCGCGCTCGAACGTCTTGCCCCAGGTCGCGCTGCCGCGGATCAGCTCACCGCCGGAGTTTTCCGGGATCGACGTGAACAGATCGAATTCCACACCGTCATCCTGCTTGGTGATGATGTTCACAACGCCGGCAACAGCGTCCGAACCGTAGATCGAAGAGGCGCCATCCTTCAGGATTTCGACGCTTTCAACAGCGGAAAGTGGAATGGCGTTGAGGTCAAATGCCGAAACGGCACCACGCGTACCGGCTGGACCTGCGCGGCGGCCGTTGATCAGGGTCAGCGTGCGGTTGGCGCCGAGGCCACGCAGCGAAACCGTTTCAGTGCCGACGCCGCCATTCTGGACGAATGCGGACGACGACGCAGCAGTCACCTGGGGTGAGCCGGCGGCGACTGTTGCGGTCTGCAGCAGCGCGCCAACATCAGCGATGCCTTCGAGCACCGCGTCAGACGTGCTCAGGATTTGGATCGGTGCAACGGCGGTATACTCCGAAGACAGACGCGAGCCCGTCACCCGGACGACATCAAGCTTCTTCTCGTCACCTTCGACGTCTTCAGCGACCGGCGCGACGACAATGACAGAGTCATCAGCCGTTGTTTCGGTTTCCTGAGCGAGAGCGTTCGCACCCAATCCGGCGCACAGCGCGGAAAAGGCAACTGTGCGCAAAAGCGCGTTGCTAAAATTCATTGGTTTCATGAGTTGGATTCTCCGTTTCCCTCAACATTCCCGAGCGGCTGTCGTTCGACCTGAAAATCCCCTTCCAAGCCCTGACAATCGCCCCCGGCGTAAATTGTTGCGGGTTTGTAATCCTCAAATCAACTGCGGACATCATATTACGGTCAGATTTCCGTCATCTATCCGTATGATGTGACAAAATTGCCATCTTTTGTGCGCCGGCTCGGTGCCGGTGCGCATGGATTGGTCAGAATTGCGTACTGAACGGCAAGATTTTCCTGCTGATTCTTCTCAGGCAGAAGAGTCCTTCCGTTGGCTCTGGAGAGTTGACAGGTCGGCGCCGTGTGGGCGACATCGGTCCAAAGGGAGATGTTTCCGATCATGCTCAAGCCTATCCTAATCTCGTTTCTTGTCGGGTGCAGCGCCGCGGTCATTGCCGCCAGACCAGCCGCGGCCGAGCCGATTGCCGTTGAAGATCTGGCCCGGCTTCCGGCCATTGCAAACGTCACTGTGACAACGGACGGGAACACGATGTTCGCGCTCGTCGGCCCCAGTGCAGGTGACGACAAGGACCGCGCGGTCATCGCGACCTGGGACCTCAACGATCTGTCGAAAGCGCCCGTGATGGCTGCGCCGGATGGCGACGACAGCGAATTCATTTTCATTCAGGCGTTGAAAAACGGCTACGTCCTGACGGCCATTCGCAAGCCCTATACAGGTTCGCTCCGAGGCTGCAGTGAAGGCAAGACCACCGGCTCGACACGTACATGGGTGGTCAAGACCTTGATCACGGACAAGAGTTTCGAGACATTCGAAGAGCCCTTCATCGAACTGGGCAGCATGCGAGGCCGCAGCAAGAACACTGAAATATGCCTGCGCATGGAAGCACGTGGATCGGTCGCGTCGCGCATGGCGGGCGACCCCGACCATGTACTCATCTCCAGGCTGAATGCCCGCTCATTCGAGTCCGAGCTCGGTTTGCTTGATCTGAAGACCAACGAGGTTGAAGTCGTGTACCAGAGCACGACTGACCGTTCCGCTGCCTTTGCCGATCCCTGGGATGGCGAAGTCATGGCTGAATCGGAATTCGACGAAACGGACGGGACATTCGTCCAGGAAATCAGTCTCAAGTCCGCAAAGGGCGGCAGCTTCGAAAAGCAGGATGCCCTCAGGATCGACCTTGTCGAACGGCGCGAACTCGATGTGATCCACTGGGACGACAAGGCGGGCCTGTACTACATCAATACCAACAAATTTACCGACAAGAAGCAGATCTACACATACGATCCAAAGACACAGACGCTCAGCGATGAGCCTGTTTTTGCCAATCCCGACTTTGATGCAACAGGCGTCGTAACATCGACCGTGCCGTCTGAATTCGGCAAGGTGCTCGGCTTCAATTACGGTGCTGATACAACCCGAACGGTCTGGGTCGACCCCGAACTGGGCGGCATCGTGCTCGGACTGGAGCAGGCCTTTCCAGGGCAGGAAATCGACGTGATCTATGCGTCTGACGACCGCAACCGCATCGTCTTCAGCGCATCATCCGTGCAGCACCCGGCCCGCTATTTCGTGTTTGACGACAAGGAAAGGCTGCAGGCCATCGGTGCGGAGCGGCCATGGATCGATCCTGCGGATATCGGTACGATGGACTTGGTCTATTATACCGCGCGTGATGGTCGCCGGACGCCAGCATTGTTGACGCATGCGGCAGGATGGAAGGAAGGCGATCCGGCAGGCAAAGCGATTGTTCTGCCACATGGCGGCCCATGGGCACGTGACTATGCTGGTTGGGATTCGAGCGGCTGGATTCCGTTCCTGTCCTCGCGCGGATTCGCCGTGCTGCAGCCGCAATACCGGGGCAGCACCGACTGGGGGCTCGACCAATGGCGGGCCGGAGACGGGCAATTCGGCTACAAGGCGCAGGATGATCTTGAAGACAGCGCGGCCTGGCTGGTGGAATCCGGCATCGCGGCAGCCGACAAGATCGCCATCTTCGGCTATTCCTACGGCGGATATGCCGCCATGGCGGCAACGGTGCGGCCGGACAGCCCGTTCCAGTGTGCAATCGCAGGTGCAGGCTATGCCGAATCCGCCAAGATTCTCGTCGGCGTTGACCGCAGCCGGTTTGGCCGTGCGGCCTTCGCCTCGGCGCTGTCGGGAAGGGATGTCATCAAGGACGTTTCTCAAGCCAGCATTCCGGTGCTTGTCTTCCATGGCGATCGCGATGTCAGGGTGCCGATCACGTTTGGCCAGTCATTCTACAACGCCGTCAAAAAGCACACGAAGGCAAAATTTCTGACCATTCCCGACCAGCCTCACAGCTTGCCGTGGACGCCTGACCAGCAACGCATGTCATTGGACGCGATCGAGGCCTATTTGTACGACGATTGCGGCCTGCGCTGAGTTCCGCGATCTGACAGATGTCTGTTGCGCCCAGCCATCGATGACTGGGCGCACGCCAATCTGCATACTAAAACGGTGCCGCGACGGAGAAGTGAGCGCCTGACGGCGTCATGATCCTGACGCAGAAGCCGACTTCTTGTTGAGGTAAATCTGATAGGCGCGGTTCCACACGTCGCTTTCCAGGAATGCCGGACGACAATACTTGAGGTCGCTCAACGCATGCTTCTGTTGGACTTCCATGGGGCGATTGAGGGCCTTGCGAATTTCCAGCTCGGCCCAATCGTCGTCATAGTCCACGACAGGTGCGTATCCGGCACCTGACATGTCGCGTTTCGTGGCCAGCATATCGACGATGGCCAGGCCCTGGGGCGCCGAACTGGAATACCGCATCAGGTCGCCCTGCGGACGGAAGCAATACAGCGAATAACCAAGATCCTCGAACCGGCGCGCCAGGTCCTGGCGCGTGTGGCCATAAAAGTCGCAGGCCTCAAAATTGCTCTCATAGACAAACTCGACATCCGGATTGTTCGAAATGAAAGACTCTATGCCGGTCAAGGCAGCAAGTTCGGATCCCTCAATGTCCATCTTGATCAGGTCGGCATCCGCAAACCCGAACGTGTCGATGATATCGACGAGCGGCATGCCCAGGGCCGACCGGCCCGAAGCCGGTGAATCCGTGACTTGCGTCCAGGCGCTGTCACTTTCGAGGAACACCATCCGAAAGCCGCTGGTGGCGGCCAGGTTGACGGGCAGAAAGTCGGTGCCCGGATTGGCCTTCTTCGCGGCCAGCAGGCAGGCAAAATTGTTCGGATCGGCTTCGATACCCATCACCCGGTGGCCGGCGACCGCGAGCGGCAAGGAGAGCGCGCCAATGTTGGCGCCGACGTCGACGACGGTCATGTCCCGGCCGAGTTCGTTGGCGCGGAAATTGAAGTATGACAATGTATCAACCTGGAGCTTGCCCGACCGGATCCCATCCAGGTAGCGGTCTCTAATCCCCCTGCGCAGCGCGAACGTCACGTCCCGACCGTGAGCATGGTGAGTCACATACTCCATATCAAAATCCATGAATGACTCTCATGTCCCTCATTGCGAGGCTGGGAAGGTTGTCGCATTTCCATTCGAAGCGGCAGGCCAATCGTTTTGGCGGCCCGAGGAACGACTGGCGAATTGTCAGGCGGACACTAATCGGTCTTGCTTTGGAAGTGCAACTCATTCCCTGTGAGCAAACGAGACGTGAAATGTTTGATCGTCCCGGCTATAAGCGCTGTGGAGCATGCGATGATCGCGAGCACGGTCCGGAGCGACGCAGGGGCGTAGCGAAGCCGGCAATGCGCTGAAAACCAGAGAGAAAACTGGTGCCGCGAGGGAGAATTGAACTCCCGACCTCGTCATTACCAATGACGCGCTCTACCACTGAGCTACCGCGGCGTTGCCGTTTGCAAGTCGCGGCTTTAGCTTATGCCTTCCCAGATGAAAAGACCGTTTAACCGCGAAAAGCTGCAGGATATGTCCCACACGCCGAAAGACCCCGAAAAAGTTGCCCGCCGCGCAGAAGCGTTACGGGCGAACCTGAAGCGCCGCAAAGCCGCCAGCCGCAAGCCGAAAGACGACCCGCCTCCGGCGCCCGGTCGCAAACCCGGACAAGCTGGCCGGAACTGACGTCCTGATCGATCAGGCGGTCCGGATTGTGCGGGCTGCAGGCGCGGCCAATCCGCCTGTCATGGACCCGCGCTGCCGCGAACCTGCTGCTATTGCGCCTCAAGGTTCCACAATCACGCCTTTCCCGCGCCGTGAAGCAGACTATAAGTGCGCGCCATGGATAGATTGAACATCATTGGCGGCGCTCAGCTGAATGGCCGCATCCGCGTTTCCGGCGCCAAGAACTCGGCCCTGAAGCTCATGGTCGCGTGCCTGCTCACCGACGAGCCGATCACGCTCACCAACATGCCGAGCCTGGCCGACACCCGTTTCCTGGCGCAATTGCTGGAAACACTGGGCGTCGAAGTCTACTGGCCGAAGGGCGAGTCGACCTGCCACCTCAACGCGGCCGAGCTGAAAAGCACGATCGCGCCTTATGAACAGGTGCGGAAAATGCGCGCCAGTTTCAATGTGCTGGGCCCGCTGATCGCCCGCTCGGGCCACGCGACCGTTTCGCTGCCCGGCGGCTGTGCCATTGGCGCCCGCCCCGTCGACCTCCATCTGCAGGCCCTCGAAGCCATGGGCGCCGACCTCAAGGTCGAAAGCGGCTATGTGAAAGCGGCTGCCATCCAGGGCCTCAAGGGCGCGCATATCGTGTTTGCCATGCCCAGCGTTGGCGCCACCGAACACGCCATGCTGACGGCGACCCTGGCCAAGGGCGAGACCATTCTCGAAAACGCCGCGCGCGAACCCGAAATCGAAGACCTCGCCGACTGCCTCAACAGCATGGGCGCGAAAGTGACCGGCGCCGGCACATCGACGATCCGGATCACCGGCGTCGAGAAACTGCACGGCACCACGCACGCCGTCATGCCCGACCGGATTGAAGCCGGCACCTATGCGATGGCGGCGGCAGCGGCGGGCGGCGATGTCACGCTGGACGGCGCGCCGGTCGAGGCGCTGGGCGCCATGATCGCCAAGCTGCGCGAAGCCGGAGTCACGGTCGATGCTGACGAGGCCGCGTCCACCCTGCGCATTCGCCGCAATGGCACGCGCCTCAAGGCCGTCAGTGTCTCCACCCAGCCGCACCCCGGCTTCCCGACCGATCTTCAGGCCCAGTTCATGGCCCTGATGAGCCTGGCCGATGGCACCAGCATCATCCGCGAGACGATTTTCGAGAACCGATTCATGCACGCTCCGGAATTGTCGCGCCTTGGCGCCGACATAAATGTCCGGGGGCAGGAGGCCGTGGTCAAAGGCGTGCCACAGCTGACCGGCGCGCCCGTGATGGCAACAGACTTGCGTGCGTCGGTCTCACTTGTCATTGCAGGGCTTGCCGCACAGGGTGAGACTGTGGTGAACCGTATCTACCATCTGGATCGCGGGTTTGAGCGGTTGGAAGCGAAACTGAATGCCTGCGGCGCCAATATCCAGCGCCTGTCGGGCGAGGACGAATAAGGGGCCACAATGTCCGAACCACACGCGCTGCGTCTCCTCGCCGAAACGGCCGAGGATCTTGAAGTCATTGCAGCGGCGGTCCAGGATTCGGTCGTCAAGGCTGGCGGCCTCAAATACGAGGCGCGCAAGAACCGCTTCTCGCTGGAATTGAACCGGTTCCGCTGGGAAGCCGGCCAGCCGCGTGCGAAGGAAGGCGTTCGCGTTCGTTCGCTGCTTGCCTTTGACGGCGTGCTGGGCGCGAAAACCCGCGCGGTCACCAAGGCCGATCCGGAACTCATCCTCTCCCTGCTGGCGGCCACCTTCACGCCAGCGGACGAGCCGCCCGGCGGGACCGTGACACTGCTGTTTGCAGGCGACGGCGAAATCACGCTGGATGTCGAAGTGCTCGATGCGACCCTGCTCGACAGCGATTATGTCTGGCCGACCCGCAACCTGCCGAGCCACGAACAAAGGCGCCTGTAGCGTGTTGCGCAGGTTCAATTCCGAAACGCCGTCATTCAAGGGCGAATTTGCTGCCTTCCTCGCCGAGGATCGCGGCACCGGGCATGATGTCGCCAGCATCGTGAGCAAGATACTTGAGGATGTCGCAGTCCATGGCGGCAAGGCCGTGGCTGACTACACCGCCAAGTATGACGAATTGCAGCTCGATCCGACGACGCTGGAATCCGACAATGTGAACCTGCATGCGCTCGCTGCGGACTGCCCCAAAGACCTGCGCGAGGCGATCGATTTCGCCCACGACCGCATCGCGGCCTATCATACTGCGCAGCGCCCGGCGGACCATGCCTTCACCGACAATGCAGGCGTCGAACTCGGCTGGCGCTGGACCGCGCTGGAAAGCGTTGGCGTCTATGTGCCCGGGGGCCGCGCGAGCTATCCCTCATCCGTGCTGATGAACACGGTTCCGGCCAAGATCGCCGGTGTGGAGCGCATCGTCATGGTGGCGCCGGCACCGGGCGGGGAACTCGCGCCCGCCGTTGCCTATGCCGCGCTCAGGGCAGGCGTGCATGAATACTACCCGATCGGCGGCGCGCAGGCTGTCGGGGCCCTGGCCTTCGGTGCCGGACGCCTGAAGCCTGTCGACAAGATTGTCGGCCCGGGCAACGCTTTCGTGGCGGAAGCCAAGCGCCAGGTTTTCGGCCGTGTCGGCATCGACACGATTGCGGGTCCGTCGGAAATCCTGATAATCGCCGACCACACCGCTAACCCGGACTGGGTAGCGGCCGACCTGCTGTCCCAGGCCGAGCATGACCCGTCCAGCCAGTCGATCCTGATCACTGTGGATGACGCTGTGGGCAAAGCTGTGGAATTATCTGTGGAAAACCAGTTGAGGGAATTGGCGACAGGTGAACGCGCCCGCGTGTCATGGGAACGCCACGGGGCCATCATCACCGTCCCTGATCTGGAAACTGCCGCAGCCATTGCCAACCGGATCGCGCCAGAACACCTCGAGCTCGCTATCGCTGATCCGGACGCCCTCCTGCCCCTGGTCCGCCATGCAGGCGCGGTCTTCCTGGGGCACCTGACGCCGGAAGCGCTCGGCGACTATGTCACCGGGTCGAACCATGTGCTGCCGACCAGCCGCGCGGCGCGCTTCGGCTCCGGCCTCGGCCTGTACGATTTCCTCAAACGCATGAGCGTCCAGCGCGTCAGTGCCGAAGGCTTTGCTGCGCTGGCCCCGGCGGCGATGCGTCTCGCCGAAGCCGAAGGCCTGCCAGCCCATGCGCGCTCGATCTCCATCCGCACGAACCGGAGTGGGGGCGATGGGTGACAACCGCCTGATATCCGTCAGCATTGACGACGAGACCCTCGGCGCGTCGGGTCCGGACGCCGAGCATGAGCGCCGCGTCGCGATATTCGACCTGATCGAGGAAAACAGTTTCGCGCTGCCAGACCATGATCGCGGTCCCTATGCCCTCAGCCTCTCGCAGGTCGAGCGCAAGCTGGTGTTCGCCATTCGCGACGAGGCGGGCGAGGACGTCCACACATTCATCATGTCGATGGGCCCGTTCCGGGGCGTGATCCGCGACTATTTCATGATTTGCGACAGCTATTACGACGCCATTCGGAACCAGACGCCGCACCAGATCGAGGCGATCGACATGGCCCGGCGCGGTATCCACAATGAAGGATCCGAACTCCTGGCCGAACGGCTGGAAGGCAAGGTCAATGTCGACTTCCACACCGCCCGCCGCCTGTTCACCCTTATCTGCGCCCTGCATGCGGGCCAGACGCGCTAGGCTGGCGTCGTCCTGCGTCCATACATTCTGTCTTTCGCCGCTCAGCGACCGAACATGGCTTTCGCTTTTTCGATGTCATAGGCCTGTTCTGTGAGGTGTTCCGGATCCCATTCGCTGCGGTGGATTTTGAAGAAGTCGCCGCCATAGACATGGATCGCCCCGGTCAGTTTCTGGATTGGGTTCGTCACCGAGTGAATCACGTCCTTGCCCAGCGGCGTGACATCGCCAGTCGACAGGGCTTTCGCGCCTGCGGCCTCGATACGGCCCTCCGGATCGTCCTTCACCCGGCGCCAGAAGATATTGTCTTCCCGGCCACCATAGACGCCGATCACCGCCCACATTTCGTGATTGTGGGGCATCAGCGTCATTCCGGGCTTCCAGATCACATTCAGGATCGTGAGGTCGTCGGCGACATGGAGCGGAACAATTCCCCCCGCAGTCGGTTCGCCAACGGCGGCCAGCACGTCCGCCGGATCGCTGAACGCACGCGCCACGATGTCCTGAACGGTCTTGTGGGTCGGGTCAGCAGCCACCGCGGCACGGCAATCTTCGACGAAGCGATCAAGATCAAGCATGGTATCCTCCAGAGCTTCCAGCATTAAGCCAGCGGTGACCGATCGCCAAGCGCGAGCCCCTCTGACCTTCCGCGCTTGCCGGAATCTGTGCAAAGGGCTATGGCGCGCCCTACATATGTTTCGGCGGCGCAACGGACCGCTCTGAATTTGGAGACTTCATGTCGAAAGAAGAACTGATTGAATTTGAAGGCACGGTCGTCGAACTGCTGCCGAACGCGACGTTCCGCGTCAAACTCGAGAACGAACACGAAATCATCGCTCACACAGCGGGCAAGATGCGCAAGAACCGTATCCGCGTGCTGACGGGCGACAAGGTCATGGTTGAAATGACCCCCTACGACCTGACCAAGGGTCGCATTACCTACCGCTTCAAGTAAGACGCATGGCGAGCTTCGGACACGCGCCGCTCATCCTTGCGAGCGCCAGTCCGCGCCGGCGGGACCTGCTTGCCCAGATCGGCATCGTCCCGGCCCGCATCGCCCCCACCGACATTGACGAAACGCGGCGCAAGGACGAGTCTCCGCGCGCGCTGGCCGAACGCCTCGCCCGCGAAAAGGCGGCGGCGTGCGATGCCGACGGCTTTGTGCTTGCGGCCGACACGGTCGTCGCGCTGGGAACACGGAACCTGGAAAAGGCCGAAGACGCGGCTGAAGCCGAAGCCTTCCTGCGCCTGCTGTCAGGGCGTTCCCACCAGTGCATTACCGGGATTGCCGTGAAAGCACCGGACGGCCGGGTGCAGTCGCGCACCGTCCTTGCCCGTGTCAGGATGAAACGCCTCACCGATCAGGAGATCGCCGTCTATGTCGCCAGCGGCGAATGGCAGGGCAAGGCAGGCGGCTATGGCATCCAGGGCATGGCCGGCGCCTTCATCACCCATATCAATGGCAGCTACACGACGATCGTCGGCCTGCCACTCTATGAAACGAAAGCCCTGCTCGAGGGCATGGGCTGGCGGGCCAGCCCATCCAGCTGATCTCTCGGAGCGGCTCATCCTGAGCGTTCAGATCTGCCGCTTAGGCAGCGCCGCAAGCCTAAGTCCGCTCCATCGCCGCCACAGCCATCAGGCTCAGCCCCACAACCGCAGCAATGCCGAGCCACAGCGGATTGGCGCTGGCCAGCGCACTCACTTCATTCTGAGCCTGAATGATGGATGTCGTCAGCGACGCGTCAAGGCCCACTGAATCGGCCAGCAGATTCGGCAATTGCGAGGCCGCCAGCAGCGCGCCGCCCACGCCAACAACCGCCAGCAACAGCTTGCGCACCCGGGCCTGCGCCCGGATCCGGCCCATCACCTGGTCCACGAAGGGCTTGGCCTCATGTTCGCGGTCTTCGGCGGCGAACAGGGCTGTCAGGTCGGCATGAGTGTCTTCGTCTCGCATGGTCTCTACTCCATCATGCCACTTCGGTGGCGGCAAGGTGTTTGCGAAGCGCGGCCACGCCGCGCGTCACATGTGATTTTATCGTGCCAAGCGGCCATCCGGTCGCTTCGGCAGCTTCCCTGTGGCTCAGGCTGGCGGCGACACATAGCGTGACGCAGATGCGCTGGGCTTCGGGCAGTTTGGCGAGAGCGCGCGACAGGTCCATCCTGTCGCCTGTGGGGTCCGCCTGTGACCGGTCGAAGGGAATGATCTCCGCCGTCTCGTCAAATTCGATCTCTTGCTTCTGGCGGCGTCGCACCTGCAGGAATTCCCGGTAGCAGATCGTGCAGATCCAGGCCGCGAAGGTGCCTCCGGCATAGGTGCCGATTTTCTGCCAGGCGGTCAGGAACGTCGCCTGCGCAATATCGTCTGCATCGCCGGACGAGGCGGTAAGGCGCCGGGACATGCCGCGCACCCTGGCCTGGTGGCGCCGCACGAGTTCAGCGAACGCGCTGTCGCTGCCGCGTGCGGCATCGGCTGCCAGGTCGGGGTCAGTGCGCATGTCGGTGCCTCCCTCAGCGACGATCCAGAGATCAGGCCGGTTTGCGGCCATGACCGAATGCCCAGAGGCCAAGATACGCCAGTCCGAGGAAAACCGGAAACGAGGCCACGCCGAGCATGGGCAGGATCGCTTCGCCTTCTTCGTGACCGACCATCAGGCCGAGGACAGCGAAGGCGGCGCCGAAGGCGATGAACAGGACGCCGCGGCGCAGGTCGGCGCGGATCGGATCGACCAGCAGCGACATTTTCTCGATCAGTTCCGGCGAGATGGTCTGGCCGCTGTCGATCGCATGGCGCACGGTCTCGTGGGCCGTCAGGCGTTTGCGATAGTTGAAATAGCTGACCAGCCAGATGCACACGGGCACGACAGAGAACAGGACGATTGGAACAAGAATGTCTTCCATTGGATAGTCTTTCTCACGGTTTCACCGGATCCTTTTGCCCGGCTTCACAGGGGAGATGCCGCGAGCCGTCCGTTTGGATGCAGCCATCATCAAAAAAACTTACTGCCGCCTCGCCTTGCAGGCGGCGGGGCACCCCTGTAATCGCGAAGGCAGCATGGTCAAACTCACGCCGAAATCCAGGAAACGCCCGCATGTGGCGCCCGATCTCGCCACGCTGTCAGGGCGCAAACGGGCGCGGCGCGAGCTTGTCTGGGGCGACCACGGCTTCCTGCGGGCGGCGTTCAGCAACCTGCACGAATGCGGCCCCGGCATGTGGCGCGCCAATCAGCCCTCGCCGCGCCAGGTCGCCGCGCATGCACGCGAGCGTGGCATTCGAACCATCATCAACCTGCGCGGCGCCAGCACCAAGGGCTATTACCTGCTGGAAAAGGAAGCCTGCGAGGCCGCCAGAATCGAACTGGTCGATTTCCAGGTCTTTTCCCGCGACACGCCGACGAAAGAAGCTATTTTCGGCGCCCGTGACCTGTTCGCGCGGATCGAATACCCGGCCCTGATGCACTGCAAATCCGGCGCGGACAGGGCTGGCCTGATGGCGGTCCTGTACAAGTTGCTGCACGAAAAAGTGCCGTTCGAAGTGGCGCGCGAGCAGCTGTCATTCAAATACCTGCATATCAAGCACGGCAAGACGGGCATGCTGGATGCCTTTTTCGACACCTATGCGCGGTTCAATGAGGGCAGGGCGCCGGGCGACTGGAAACCCTTTCTCGATTGGGTCGCGCAAGACTATGATCGCCTCGCGGTGAAGGAGGATTTCCTCGAATCCTTCGGCACGAAAGTGCAGATCGACAAGATTATCGGGCGGGAATAGCCGCTTCCCCTGACGAAAGATTCATGATTGGCTCCGCGACGAATATGATTACGGAGCCGCCAGAATGCGCCACCTCGCCCTCTCTCTCGCGGCCATCACGCTGCTCGCGTCCTGTAGTGGCAACAACGATAACAAGGCAATCGTGACAGCCTGCACGACAGGCGGCGAAAACGCCCGGACATGCGCCTGCATCGCCGATGCCATGGAGGCCAAGCTCGATCCGGACCTGTTCAAGCGCACGGCCCAGTCGATTGGACGCGAAAAGCGCGATGTCGAAACCTTCGTCACGTCGCTGAGCAATGAGGAACAGCTCCAGTTTGCCGCCGTCGTCAACGACATGTTCACCTGCAAACTGGCGCCGTCAAAGGAGTAAATCGCCTGCCGGGCCTGATGCAATTTCGCACCGTTCCGGCCCCGAACTTCGTTTCATACGTGTAATCGCGTGACGGCACGCGCTAATCTGCCTAAATTCGGCACCGCAACAGGAAGGGGACACCCATGAAGTTCTTAATCATCAACAGTTTCCGCATCATGGTCTACGTGGCCTATATTGCGATCATCGTCGGCGGCATTGCGCTCGGCCTCTACAACAAGGGCGAATTCAGCAACGAAATGCTGGGCCTGACCGGTGGACTGGCCCAGGTTGCCGACTTTGCGATCTTCACAGCCGGCGGCTGGATCGCCGCCAGCCTGGTCTGCGGCCTGATCGTCACGCTCATGGATATCCGCGACGACATAAACGACCGCCTGCCGGACGCCCGTCGCGACGACTGAGCGACGTGATCGATTGGGGAAAACTGACAATGCCGCCGGAACATTCCGGCGGCATTTTTACTGGGAGGAGTGAACCCTGCCACCATTGGAAGCCGCCGCCATCTATGTCGGCATCAATATATTATTGCTGATCTACCTGTCTTCGCGCGTCGTGTTCATGCGCCGTTCTGCGCAGGTCTCAGTCGGTCATGGCGGGAATATCGAACTTGAGCTGAGAACGCGCACGCACGGCAATGCGAGCGAATACATTCCGGCCATGCTGGTCGGTCTCGTGACAGCCGCCTTCATGGGCATCCCGGCGCTCTGGATCCACATCCTCGGCAGCGCCTTCACGGCGGGCCGTGTCCTCCATGCCATTGGCCTGTCGCGCACGATCTTGCCGCTTCGGGCGATTGGCATGGTGGTCACCTGGATCGCGATGATCCTGATCGCAGTCATGCTTATTTATCACGCGCTCGCCTGATTTGACCGGTTGCACAGCCCGGCGGCGCGGTCCATCTAGCCGGTATGGCTGAATTCAAGACTCCACCGGCTGATTTGCTCGCCGGTCTCATAGACCAGTGCCTGAAAGCAGGCGCCGACGCAGCAGATGCGCGTATCGGCGCTGCCGAAGGCGTCAGCGTCTCCGTCCGTGACGGCAAGATGGAAAGCATCGAGCGCGAAGAAAGCACAAGCGTCGCCCTTCGCGCCTTTTTCGGCAAGCGGCAGGCGCACGTGTCCGGCTCCGATCTCTCCACCGAAGGGCTCCACGCCCTCGCCACCCGTTGCGCCGCGATGGCCCGCGCCGTGCCGGAAGACAAGTATTGCGGCCTGCCGGACGCCAGCGAACTTGCCACCGGCGCCCTCGACATGGACCTGACGGGCGAGCCTGAAATATCCGCCGAGACGCTCGAAAGCGAATCCCTCGCGGCCGAATCCGCCGCGCTGGCCGTTAAAGGCATCAAGACGGTCGCCGGCTGCGGCGCTTCATGGAACCGGTCCAGCCGCTGGGTTGCCGCGTCCAACGGCTTTGCCGCCTACAAGACCGGCACAAGCACCAGCCTCGGCCTTGCTTCGGTTGCCGAAAAAAATGGCGCCATGGAGCGCGACTATGAAAGCTGGTCGGTGCGCTACGCCGCCGACCGCCCGTCCGCCGAAGAGATCGGCCGCACCGCTGGCGAGCGGACCATTGCCCGCCTCGGCGCCCGCAAGCTGGAAACCCAGAAGGCTGCTGTCCTCTATGACCGGCGCGTCTCAAGCGGCCTGATCGGCGCGCTGATGAGCGCGATTTCCGGTCCATCCATCGCGCGTGGCGTCAGCTTCCTGAAAGAGTGCATGGACACGCAGGTCTTTGCCAGGGGCGTCAATGTGATCGATGATCCGTTCCGTCCCATGGGCATGGGCTCGCGCAGCCATGATGGCGAGGGCCTGCCCGTGAAGGAGACCTACCTGATCGAGGATGGCCGACTCACCGAATGGTTGCTCAACGGCCCTTCGGCTCGCCAGCTCGGCCTCAAGCCCAATGGCTTCTCCGCGCTCGGCTTCGGCGACCCGCCGGGCGTCACGACCTCGAACCTCTATCTTAAGGCTGGCGAGAAGACGCCTGCCGAACTTATGGCCCAGGCCGGCAAGGGCCTCATGGTCACCGACATGTTCGGTCCGTCGATCAATCCGAACACCGGCGACTATTCCGTCGGCGTCGCGGGCTTTTGGTTCGAGAATGGCGAGATTGCCTATCCGGTGTCCGAAGTGACCATCGCGGGCGACTTGCCGGCGATCTTTGCGCGCCTCATTCCGGCTTCCGATCTTGAATTCCGTGGCACGCGCGACGCGCCCAGCATCCTCGTCGAGGACATGAGTCTTGCCGGCAGCTGAACGTACGCTGATCGAAGATCTGGTTACACTGCGGAGCCTCGCCATCGAGGCCGGCCAGCTGGCTTTGTCTTATACGCTGGAAGGCCAGTCGGCGCGCGCCTGGGAGAAGACGGGCGGAAGCCCAGTCACTGAAGCCGACATGGCCGTCAACCAGCTCTGCGACCTGCGCCTCTCGGCCTCCCGGCCGGAATATGGCTGGCTGTCGGAAGAGACGCTCGACGACCCTGCCGCCCGTCAGAGGGACCGTTGCTGGGTCGTCGATCCGATTGACGGTACCCGCGCCTACATGCGCGGCGATCCGAACTGGTGTGTCGGCCTTGCCATCGTCGAAGAAGGCCGGGCCGTCGCCGGGGTCCTCTATGCGCCTGCGCTCGGCCAGCTCTACGAGGCCCGTATCGGCGCCGGCGCCTACCTCAACGGCGAAGTCATGCGCGTCTCCGAGTGCCAGAGCGAGACCGGGTGCCGCCTGATCGCTGCTGAGGAAATGCTGAACCACAAGGGCTGGCCCGAACCCTGGCCCGCCGTCACTGTGCCGCGCCCGAAGCCCAATTCCACGCTGCTGCGCATGGCCTTCGTGGCGTCCGGCGCCTGGGATGCCACGCTGGTCCTAAGCCACAAGTCCGACTGGGATCTCGCTGCAGGGGCCATACTGGTCAGCGAAGCGGGTGGCATCGCCACCACCCACAAGGGCGAGACGCTGCAGTTCAACCGGGCCATTCCGGCTCAGCGCAGCATCATCGCGTCTGGCAAACGGCTGCATCCTCTGTTAGTGCGCCGGTCAGGTTTTGTGGATATACCCGACCCACAGGAAAAAGCGGTCCAGGCCGTAACCATTGTCAAAACGGAGCCAGTCAAGATGGGCGACGCGCCTCAAGCCGGAAAACAGCTTCTCCATATCGTGTTTGGCGGTGAGCTGAAGGACGTGAACAAGGTCGAATTCGAAGACCTCTCGAAAATGGACTTCATCGGTGCCTTCGGCTCCTACAGGGAAGCCTATGACGCCTGGAAGGCCGCAGCCCACCGCACGGTCGACAATGCCGAAATGCGGTATTTCATCCTCCACGCCCACCGGCTGCTCGACCCGGAGACGGGGGAACACCATCACGTCTGATCCGGCCAAACCGGTGCGCCGCTCCGGCGCCCTGACGCGTCTCGGCCGGGAGCGCTTTGCCGCGCACTGGCGCTGGTTCGCGGCGGGAACGCTGTGCGCCGCGCTGACCTCTGTCGCGGCCGCGTCCTATGGCTACCTCCTGAAACTCGTCGTCGAAGGCCTCGAAGCCCTGACCGGACCCGAACGGGTTGAGGTCCCAACCAGCCTCTGGTGGCTGATCGCCATAATCGGCCTCGCCGCCATTGTCCGCTCGCTGGCGCTCTATGGCATGACGATCTTCAACAATACCGGCGTCCAGCGCGCCATTGTCGATATCCAGCAGGATCAGTTCGGTGCCCTCACCGATGGCGACTATGCCCGTATCGCGGCTGAGGCGTCGGGCGGATTCGTTTCGCGTTTCATCAATGACGTGAATGCCCTGCGCGACGCCGGCCTGCGCATCGCGAACAATCTCACCAAGGGCGTGCTCACCGTCATCGGCGTCTTTATCACCATGCTCGTCATGGACTGGAAGCTGACCCTCGTCCTCCTCGTCATCTATCCCATCGCCTTCGCACCCGTCCTTGCCCTCGGCAACCGGGTCCGCAAACGCTCGCGTCAGTCGCAACAGCAGATCGGCCAGGTGACTTCCCTGCTCGGCGAAGCCTTCCAGTCCGCCCGCGTGGTCAAGGCCTATGGCCTCGAGGACTACCAGAAGGCCCGCGCCGGGCGCGGCTTTGCCGAACGCTCGCGACTCTTTCTCAAAGTGCTCACAGACCGTGCCGCCGTCGATCCCATCCTCGAAATCACCGGTGGCTTGGCCCTTGTCGGCATTCTCGCGCTTACCGCCTGGCGTATCGCGCAGGGCGACACGTCGCTCGGCAACTTCGTCGGCATCGTCGGCGCCATTGCCGTCGCCGCGCCGGAACTGAGGGCGCTGGGCACGCTGAACTCGGTAGCGCAGGAAGGCGGCGCCGCCGCAGACCGCGTCTTCGAAATCACCGATGCCGCGCCCGAGATCGCCGACGCTCCCGGCGCCCAGCCCATCGCCTGGGTCACCGGCACCATCGCTTTCGATGATGTCCGCTTTGCCTATCCGGATGGCACCGAGGCCCTGAAAGGCCTCTCCTTCACGGCCAATCCCGGCGAGACGATCGCCCTTGTCGGCCCGTCCGGCGCCGGCAAGTCCACCGTCTTCAACCTGCTCCTGCGCCTCTACGATCCCACAGGCGGCACAGTCTCCGTCGACGGAACGAATGTTCGCGATGTCAGCGGCGCCGGTCTGCGCGCCCATATGGGCCTTGTCGCCCAGGACGCGGCTCTGTTCGACGACACGATCCGCGCCAATATCGCGCTCGGCCGCCTCGGCGCTAGCGAGGCCGAGATCGAAGCCGCCGCCCATGCGGCCAACGCCCACGAGTTCATCCGTGCACTGCCGGGCGGTTATGACGCCCCCGCCGGTGAAATGGGCCGCAACCTCTCCGGCGGCCAGCGCCAGCGCGTCGCGCTCGCCCGCGCCATCCTGCGCGCCGCGCCGATCCTGCTGCTCGATGAAGCCACCTCCGCCCTCGATGCCGAGAGCGAAGCGAAGGTACAGGACGCCCTCGCCAAATTCTCCGCCGGACGTACCACGCTGATCATTGCCCACCGCCTCTCGACCGTCCGCGCCGCCGACCGCATCATCGTCATGGAAGACGGCCGCGCCGTCGAGGATGGCACCCACGCGGCGCTGATGGACAAGAACGGCGCCTATCGCCGCCTCGTCGACCTCCAGCTCAGCTAGGCCTCACAGCCAGCGGCGTACGCGCGTGCGGTATGCGGCATAGTCGGCACCAAAATGCTCTGCCGCATTGCGTTCCTCCACCGGGATATACCAGCCATTGGCCACGAGAAAGAACACGACCGGTCCGGTCCAGGGGCTGGCGGTGCCGAGGAAGACGGCGAGCCCGGCCAGGAATATCGTCATGCCGAGATAGATCGGGTTACGCGTCAGCCCGAACAGGCCGTCCGTGACCAGCTGGCGCGGTGTCTTGAACGTGTTGATCTCTGTGTCCACCTTGCGGAAGCGCCGCGCGATCGCCAGCGCCATCCAGAACCCGCCCGCCATCAGCAGGATGCCGATCAGGTTCCAGTGCGGTGGCACCACTGTCGCCAGCGGCGCCAGCCAATGCACGAGGATCATCAGCAGCGACAGGGCGAGCAAAAGGCGCGGTGGGATCAGCCAGGTCATGCGCTCAGTCTCCGGTGAAGTCGGGCTTTCGCCCTTTGAGGAAGGCGCTGACGCCCTCCTTGAAATCATCCGACTGCTGCAGCAGGGCAAACGCCTCAAGGTCGCGGTGGCCGGTCGCCCGGGCCAGCGCCATTGCCGCGACATTCACGTCCTGCTTCACGCTTTTCAGCGCCGTCGGGGGCAGGGCGGCGGCCGCTTCGGCAATCTCGCGCGCCTTGGCCAGCGCCGCGCCCGCCGGCACGACATGGTCGCACAGGCCCCAGGCCAGCGCCGTCGCCGCATCAATCTTCTCGCACAGGGCCGCGATGCGCTTCGTCCGCGCCGGGCCGACCAGCGCGACGAAGCGCGGGATCGAGCCCCAGCTCATGTTCATGCCGCGCTCGACTTCCGGCACGTAGAAGGTGGCATTGTCCGCCGCCACCCGCAGGTCGCAGGCCGTCGCCAGCGCCGTGCCGCCGCCGACGCACCAGCCTTCGACAGCGCAAATGGTCAGCGCATCGATATCCTCCCACGCCTGGCACAGGCGTGGCCCCCGGCGCAGCTGCACGCGCCGCTGGCCCAGCGGCACCTGGGCTGCCGTATTGCCTTCCGGGTCCTTCAGGTCGGCGCCCATGCAGAACTGGTCGTCGCGACCTGTCAGGATGACGGCGGAAATATCCGGGCAGTCATGGAAGCCCTGCGCCGTCTCGGTCAGCGCCCGCATCAGTTTCTGGCTGAGGGCATTGGAGCGGCTGCCCGTATCGAAGCGCACGGTGGCAATTCGTCCTTCGCGCGTCACGCTGACAAGGTCGCTCATTCAGGCGCCGCCTGCCGGGCGTTCCTGCGGCAGTTGCGCCGCAGCATGTTGCAGGAACTTGGCCAGCTTCTCGGCGCTCTCGGCGCCCTGCACGGCCACCGCGCGATTGGCGATATAGGTCGGCACGCCGCTCACGCCCATCTGGCGGAAGGTCTCGGCCTCTTCGCGCACGGCCTGCACATCGGCATCGCTCTTGAGCAGGTCGGCCACGATCGCCGGGTCGAGGTCGATCTCCCGCGCCACATCGATGAGGACCTCATGGTCGCCAATATCGCGCCCGTCCTCGAAGAAGGCTTTGAACAGCGCTTCCTTGGCTTCGGCGCCCTTGTCCTGTCCCTGTGCCCAGCGCACCAGCCGGTGCGCGTCGAAACTGTTGGGCCGGCGCGTGATCTTGTCGAAATGGTAGGGAATGCCCTCGGCCTCGCCATAGTCGACCAGTGCCTGGCGCATGGTGCCGGAGCGTTCGCGGCTCTCGTCCGAAACGCCGAACTTCTCCTTCATGTAGGCCTTGTAGTCGACGCCTGCCGCCGGGATCGTCGGGTCCAGCTCGAAGGGCCGGAACACGAGTTGCACATCTACCTCGGGGGCGAGCTTGCGCGCCGCCTCGATCCTGCGAAGTCCCAGCCAGCACCACGGGCAAACCAGGTCCGATACCATTTCCACTACAACTGTCATGGCCCCAGCCTATTCTGCACTTATCGCGCACGCAACCGGCACGACAAGATGTGATGGATGCGCAGGCCGTCGGGCTTGACAGTGCTCAACAATACAACCAATTGCACAATAGACTGTATAAAAGGGTGCGAGGCAAATGCGCGACGAAAATTTCATCGATACACACAGGCTGGGTCCCGCATTCATCGCCTACCAGCTTGAGCGGCTGGCAGAACTGATCGTCGCCCAGGGAAACGATATGCTGGACGCGGCCGGGATCACATTCCCGTCGCGGGCTGTCTCGACTGTTTTGTTTATCGGCGAGCATCAGCCGACCTCGACCGCCGATATCGCCCGGGCGCTTGGCCAGCCTCATCAGGTTGCCACCCAGCGCGTGGACCTCCTGATTCAGCTTGGTATCGTGGAGCGCATCGACGATCCAGGCGATGGTCGCCGCAAGCTGCTCCGCCTGACGCGGCAGGGAACCGCTCAATTCGAGGTGCTCACGGCGCGGCTCGCGAAAGCCGGCCTGGCTTTCGAAGCCCTCTCCGATGAACTCGGGTGCGACCTCTCCGCCGTCATCCAGCGCGCGGCAAACTCCCTTCTCAACGCGCCACTTCTCACTCGCATGAAAGACGACTGACATGACCCGACTCACAAACCTTTTCCTGTCTACAGTCCTGCTCGCCAGCCTCTCGGCCTGCGAAACGCAGGAAGCCGCCATCGCAGTGCAGCCTTCTTCAATATTCGCGCAAGCGTGGAACAGTGGCATTGATCCGGATGAACCCGCGTTCCAGGTGCAGGAGATCGATGCGAACACGTTCGTCCTGCGCCAGTCGCTGCGCACCAGTTTCGAGGCGCCATTCCTCTACCTCCTGATCGGAGAGGACAAGGCGCTCCTCATCGACACAGGCGCTGAAGGCGCAGACACTCGCGCCGAAGTGGACAGGTTGCTCGCGGACACCGGACACGCCGGACTGCCGCTCGTGGTCATGCATACGCATGGTCACGGCGATCATGTCGGCGGCGATGCCGGCTTTGCCGGCCGGCCCGATACAATTGTTGTCGGGCACACGACTGACGACGTGGCTGGGTTCTTCGGTATCGATCGGTGGCCGGACGATGTAGGAACGCTGGATCTTGGCGGACGCAAAGTGGACGTACTGCCGACCCCGGGGCATCATGCCTCGCACGTCATGGTCTATGACGCAGCCACGCGCATCATGTTCTCGGGGGACGCCATCTATCCGGGGCGGCTGTACTTCGTATGCGAAGAGGCCGGTGAGTATGCGGCCTCCCTCGACCGTGTTGCTGATTTTGCGGAAATCCATCAAATCGACTGGCTGCTTGGCGGGCATGTGGAGATGAAGGCAGCGCCGGGCCAGTCGTTTGGCCAACAGGACAAGTCGCGCCGCGGTGAACACCTGCTGGAGCTGCCGGGAAATGCGCTGGGCGACGTGACCGCCGCCTTCGCCGGGATCGGCGACTATCCACGCGTCACACCCTTTCCTGAGTTCATGCTGCTGCCGCACCCGGCAGATCCGGCAGGCATGTCCCCGCCCGACTGGTGCAAGCCAGCTTAGGTGGTCAGAGATGATGTGAGCCCGACCGGTTCAGTCCGCTTTCAATCGGATGAGGAGTGATTTTCAATGCTGAATTCTGCGATCACCGCGACCTTCATCGCGACCGCTCTCGCGCTCGTGGGCTGTGTGGCAACCCCTAAGGTCCAGCGAGAGCCTGCTGGATGGAGCCAGGCGGAACTGGAGACGGATCTCGATACCTGGTTGGACTGGACACGCTCGACCCATCCGGCGTTCGAACTGGCTGTCGAACAGGACGCTTTCGGGCACCAGGTCGATCGGGTTCGTGCGCAGATACGTAATGAAATGAGCGTATCTGAAGTATGGCACACATTTGCGCAACTCAACCGTTATCTGGATGACGCACACATGGGGCTGGATCTGCCTGCGGCAGTCCGGGAATCCGAGGCCTGGCGCGTCGAAATTGAAGGTGCTCGCGCCTACATTCCGGCAGGCAATCCGGACGAGCAGCGCGAGGAGATCATAGCGGTAAACGGCGCTTCGGTCTCGGACATGATTGTTCGGACCTTGCCACTGTTGCGCGGCGAATCTGATACCTTGAGATCGCGCATTCTTGAGCTCCGCTTCGGGGAATTCCTGGCGCTTCATCTTGATGGCGCAATGCCGGCGGAGATTCGACTGCAGGGAACGGACGGTACTGAGCGCGTCGTAACTCAGATATCATCAACGGTAAGCGCTTCGGAGGCCGCCCCTTTCGACTTGCTGCTTGTTCATTCAACAGCGGTAATGCGGATTGATACTTTCGAGAGAGATTACGAGGCGGCCTTTACCGCATTTCTTGAAGAGAGTTTCGCGCGAATCGAAAGTGCGCGAGCAACGCGCCTGGTCATTGATCTGCGCGGCAATGGCGGCGGCGCGCATGAACTTTCGGATCGATTGCTCGGTTATCTTACGTCGGAGCGTTACACGCCAATGTCTGCGGTCCGCGCCCGTGTGACTGAAGACAATATGGGGCTTATTCCGGGGGCCGAGCCGGGTTCTGTGGTGGCAATGCCCTTCGCCCAGTGGGTTGAGCCTGTAAACTCCATGGGCCAGCTTTTCGATGGTGAGGTAATCATACTGGTCGGCCCGGCGACTTACTCCCAAGCCATCGTCTTTTCAACGATCATCCAGGATTTCCAACTTGGATCGGTTGCTGGAGAAGAGACAGAGGGTAGGGCCAACCAAACTGCGCAAGTCCAGCATTTTGAGCTGCCGCGAACAGGATTTAACGTTCGGGCACCGCTTTACGTGCTCACACGCGCTTCCGGCGAGGAGAGTGGCGCCGGGGTCATACCGGACATTCCATGGTCGAATGCGGATGGTCGATCCATTGAATGGATCGTGGAAAATCTTGATCGATCCTCAGGTGAGGCAGTGTCGACGGAATCAGCCCTGAGGCAGTAGGGAGGGGCAGGGCAACCTTGTTATTTGGACCGGAACGTTCCGGCTTTATGCTCCGTGAGCAGAACTGGAATATGTCAGTGTCGGGAAGAATGGTGCCGGTTCAGGCCAAGGCGAATTTCAGGCTTAGCGAAAAGCCGTCTTCGGTAGCCGTGCGCGTCACTTTCGAGCCGAGCTGCGAGGCGGCCGCATCGACCAGCCGGTGCCCGAGCCCCTCGGCGGCGCTCGTTGGCCGGGTGGGCGAACCTGTGCCCGCGCCATTGTCGCTGCAGGTCAGGGTCACGTGCCTGTCCGCCCCGTTCAGCAGGCTTAGCGAAATGGTGCCCGCGCGATTGTCGGCAAAGCCGTGCTTGATCGAATTGGCGACGAACTCGCTGACAATAATGCCGATGGCCGAGGCATGGGTCGATCCGACCTTGATCTTGTCGATGTCGGCTTCGATCGTGATGTTTTCCGGTGCTGAATCCTGCAACAGCGCGATCACGCGCGGAATGAACCGCGCCAGGGGCACGGTCTCGATTTCTGCGGCCTGGTGCAGCTCCTGGTGCAGCAGGGAAATGGCATCGACCCGTCGGGATACCGCGTCGAATGCGTCATGGTTTTCCTCGCCGGCGCGTGACTGGTAGAGCCGCACCAGCGAGCTCACCGATTGCAGCGAATTCTTCACGCGGTGATCCATTTCGCCCAGCAGCACCTGCTGGTCGCGAAGCGCCATTCGCAGGTCCAGTTCGCGCATGACCAGCCTGGCCAGCGTGCGAAGGGACTTCTTCTGAAATGCGCTCAGCGCATAGGGCTCGTCGTGAAGGACGCAGAGCGTGCCGATCGGGAAACCGTCGTGGGATTTCAGCAGCGCGCCAGCATAGAAGCGCAGGCCCGGCTCATCGAGGCAGAGCGGGTTGTCCTGCGTGCGATTGTCGGCGCGCGTGTCCGTGATCTCGACGAAATCATTCTCAAGGATAACGTGCGAACAGATCGATGTGTCCAGCGGCGTTTCGCGCACGCCCAGTCCGGTCTCCGCCTTGAACCACTGGCGGTCGGTATCGATCAGGTTGATGACCGAAATCTTCGCGCCACACAGTTCGGCAGCCAGCTCGACGATATCGTCGAAATCGGCCTCTCGGTCCGTGTCGAGTATGTCATATCGGTACAGGGCAGCCAGGCGTTCAGCCTCGTGAGGGTGCTTGGCTGCGAGCATCGTCCATCTTCCCTGGTGTTCATGCCAGTGCACTGAGACGAGCCTGAGAACGCTGTTTTCCTAGAATAGTGAACAATTCTCGTCAACTTCGCTTTCAGTACCGGCGCGCAGCAACTCAGATGCGTATCAAGCGTCCGGCACCGCGACGCACGCAGCTTACGGCGGGCGAAGCGCATCGCCCGTCCAGCCTACTTCTTTCGCCCGCCCAGCACGGCGACCAGTTCTTCCACCTTTTCCCGCCGCGCATTGAGATCGCCACCTTCCAGCGCATGCTCGACGCAGGTCGCGATATGGTCGTCGAGAATCAGTCCCTCGAGTCCGGTCAGTGCCGCCTTGATCGCCTGCACCTGCCGCACGATGTCCACGCAATAGCGGTCCTCGCCCACCATCTTGGCGACGCCCCGCACCTGTCCCTCGATCCGGGCAAGACGTTTGGCGGCTTTGTCTCGTGTCTCTGTCTTCATCTGGCGGTTCCTCTGGCTTCAAGTCTCTGTTTTGGCCGTATCCCCGGCCCTTGATAGATAGAATTTTTCAAAGGCGAAGATCACGGCCATGCCTGTCACCGCGATCACGACAATGACCGGATCACTTTGCGATTTCATCACCAGAAATGCGCCGAGCGCAACAGCGTCCAGAACGATCGCGGTGATCAGTATTGGCGCGCTTGCGCCTACATCCTCGCGCAGGTGCCGGTAGACGCCCCAATGGATGATGATGTCCATGACGATGTAGAAAATGGCGCCCAGCGACGCGATGCGCGACAGGTCGAAAAACGCGGCCAGCGGGCCCGCCAGTGCCACCGTATAGACCAGCGTATGGGTCTGCGTGTCACCCGGCAGGCCGAGCTTCGGCTCCGGAATCAGCTTCATCTCGACAAGCATGGCCAGCATCCGTGACACGGCGAACACGCTCGCCAGCAGGCCGGAGGCGGTCGCGATGATGGCAATCGCCACCGTGAACCAGACACCGTATTCGCCGACGGCGGGACGCGCGGCCTCGGCCAGCGCATAATCCTTCGCCTTGACGATTTCCTCGATGCTGAGGGTCGAGCCGACGGCATAGCAGACGAGCAGGTAGATCAGCGTGCAAATTGCCAGCGAGATCATGATCGCCCGGCCGACATTCTTCTTCGGGTCCTTCACCTCGTCGCCACTATTGGTGATCGTCGTGAAGCCCTTGTAGGCTAGGATGGCGAGCGCGACGCCCGCAAGGAATCCGCCAGCCGATGCCGTCTCGGCAACGCCGTTCGCAGCGGGTTGGAACGCAAATCCCGCCGCCCACAGCGCCACCAGCGCGAACACGAGGATGCCGCCAATCTTCAGCACGGCAGTCACTTTCGACACCGATCCGACCACGTCATTGCCGGCGATATTCACAAGGAAGGCGCCGACAATCAGCCCGAGCGCCAGCACGGGAACGAGAATGCCGCCCTGGATTCCGAACAGCTGCAATGTATAAGTGCCAAACGTGCGCGCCACGAGGCTCTCATTGATGATCATCGAAAAGGCCATCAGCAGGGCTGCCCCGCCGGTCACCATGCCCGGGCCATAGGCCTTCTTCAGGATCATCGCGATGCCGCCCGCCGACGGATACTTGTTCGACACCTTGATGTACGAGTACGCACTGAATCCGCACACGATCGCTGCCATCAGGAAGGCGAGCGGGAACAGGGCTCCCGCCAGCTCGGCGACCTGCCCCGTCAGCGCAAAAATGCCCGCGCCAATCATCACGCCTGTTCCCATAGCCACGGCGCCCGGAAGCGTCAGGCTGTTCTTTTCATATGAAGTGCCCATTACAGCTTCAATGCGCGCAGGCGCAGCGCGTTGCCGATCACCGAAACCGATGACAGGCTCATCGCGGCGGCGGCAATCATCGGGCTCAGCAACAGGCCGAACACGGGATAGAGCACGCCTGCCGCCAGCGGCACGCCCAGCGTATTGTAAATGAATGCGAAGAACAGGTTCTGCCTGATATTGCGCATCGTGGCGCGGCTCAGCGCGGTCGCCCGGGCAATGCCCAGCATGTCGCCCTTCACCAGCGTCACGCCGGCGCTCTGCATGGCAACGTCGGTGCCGGTGCCCATCGCGATGCCGACATCGGCCTGTGCCAGCGCCGGGGCGTCATTGATGCCGTCTCCCGCCATCGCCACCACCGCGCCGCCCGCCTGCAGCGCACGCACGATCCGGTTCTTGTCCTCCGGCGAAACGTCGGCGTGCACGTCATCAATGCCCACCTGCCGGGCCACGGCCCGCGCCGTCGCCTCGTTGTCGCCAGTCAGCATCACCACTTTCAGGCCCTGCGCGTGCAGGCGCGCAATCGCTTCTTTCGTGGTCGCCTTGATCGGGTCGGCGACGCCGATCAGGCCTGCCGCCTTGCCATTGACCGCCACGAACATCACGGTCTGGCCGTCTTCCCTGTATGACTGGGCGGCCTCGCCCCATGCGTCATCAAACCCACCGACCCGGCGCATCATCTTCGCATTGCCGATGGCAACCGACTTGCCGTCAACCGTACCCTGAGCGCCTTCGCCCGTGACGGACTCGAAGTCCTGGGCCACGCTCGTCTTGATGCCGCGCGCTTCCGCGCCGCTCACGATGGCGGCTGCCAGCGGGTGCTCGCTCGCCGCTTCGACGGCCGCGATAAGCTTCAGCAGCCCGGTTTCGTCCCAGCCCCCGGCGGGCTCCACGGTCACCAGTTTCGGCTTGCCTTCGGTCAGTGTGCCGGTCTTGTCGACGACGACAGTGTCCACTTTCTCCAGCGTCTCCAGCGCTTCGGCATTGCGGATCAGGATGCCGTTCTGCGCGCCCTTTCCTGTGCCCACCATGATCGACATCGGTGTCGCGAGGCCAAGCGCACAGGGGCAGGCTATGATCAGCACGGCCACGGCATTGACCAGCGCAAAGGCCAGCGCCGGGTCCGGCCCGAACAGGGCCCACACGATGAACGTCAATACGGACGATGCCACGACGGCTGGCACGAACCAGGCTGCCACAATATCGGCCAGCCGCTGGATCGGCGCCCGCGAGCGCTGCGCCTCGGCCACCATGCGCACGATCTGCGCCAGAACCGTATCGTCGCCCACGCGCGTTGCGGTCATCACCAGCGCGCCGGTTGTGTTCACCGTGCCGCCGGTGACCGCATCGCCGACCGCCTTCGCCACCGGCACGGGCTCGCCCGTCACCATGGATTCATCGACGGAGGAATGGCCCTCGGCCACCTCGCCGTCCACCGGCACTTTCTCGCCGGGGCGGATGCGCAGGCGGTCTCCGGATTTGACCGTGTCGAGATCGACATCTTCCTCGCTGCCATCCGCGCGGATGATCCGCGCCGTCGGCGGCGTCAGCTGCAACAGGGCGCGGATCGCGCCGGACGTGGCGCTGCGCGCGCGCAGTTCCATCACCTGCCCAAGCAGGACGAGCGCCACAATGACAGCGGCGGCTTCGAAGTAGACGTGGACGTTGCCATCCATGTCCCGGAAGTCGTCGGGGAACAGGCCCGGCGCGATAGTTGCGACCAGGCTGAACAGGAACGCCGTGCCCACGCCCAGCGCGATCAGCGTGAACATGTTCGGGTTCATGGTTTTGACCGAGCGCCAGCCGCGCACGAAGAAGGGCGCTGCGCCCCACAGCACGACCGGCGCGGCCAACGCCAGCTGGATCCATTGCGCCACGCCAGGCGGGACTATCCCGTGCAGGGGCTGGCCCGGAATCATGTCGCTCATCGCGTAGACAAACAGGGGCAGGGCAAACGCCGTGCTGATCCAGAACCGGCGCGTCATGTCATCCATTTCGCTCGTGTCCTCGTCCAGCGACACGGTTTCCGGTTCCAGCGACATGCCGCAGATCGGACAGCCAGTGTTCGAGGTCTCGCGCACCTGCGGGTGCATCGGGCAGGTCCACACGGTGCCGGAATAATGTTCCGGCACATGGTCATATTCCGTGCCGGCCTTCGCCGCAGCGCCGCCGTGGCAGCAGGCATCCGCCGCAGGCGAGTCGGCTGTCTTGTGTGTGTGATGTGTATGATCGTGTGAAGACGTATCCATGGTGCGTTCGCTCCGTTTGGTGAGTCCTGCCTTTATATAATACCCTATGGGGGTATATGCAAGTGCGGCGATGATGGCCCCCCGCCTGTCCTGCAAGGCCGGGCCTGTCCCCCCACTGCCTCTGCCGACCTGTTGCCGGCACGGCAAAGCGCATCGCGCGTCTCCGACCGTGACAGGTCTGTGGCTTATCTAAGCGCCATGACCCGAAATGTTCCGGATCCCTCACAAACCCGCCGCCGCGTCGCTCGCGCCTGGCCTCTGATGCGCGCCGCGACACGGGCGCTGCACCTCTATGTGAAGGCCGTGATGCGGCTGGCACCGGGCCGGGTCCGGACGCGCCTGTTGCGGGGCACATCGGCGAGTCTCGCCATGCTGGAACATGCCCTGCGCTGCCTGCTGATCCTGATGGGTCGCAAGGCGCCGCCAACGGAGCGTGCGCCATGGGCGGTCGGTCTGGCGCGTACCGCCCGATCAACCCGCCCGGCACCGCCCGCGCGTTTTCCGTGGCCGTTGGCAACGCATTTGCGGGCGCGTTCCGTCCGCGCCCCATACCCGCGCCACCCCCCTTCCGAAATCCGGAACCGCACGCCCTGCGCATGGCCAAAGGCCCGCGGCGGACGCCTGCGCCCCGTGCCGGCCATCCGACCGGATGCCCGGACGTTCCGGATCGTCAGCGATCTTTGCGCCGTCTTGCCGACAGTGACCGCGTACCCTGCGCCGGGCTTTCGTGCTGGCGAATCCGCCCTATTCAGGCTGCGCCGGCGCCACGACGACGCCTTCCTTTTCCAGCGCGCGCAGCACATCGCTCGCCATCCAGGTTTCCGCGTGTGAAGCCTTGGGCTCGCGCTTGAGTTCCAGTCCGAAGGGCAGGACAAGTGTTTCCGAAGGTCCGGCAGGAACGGTCTCGTGCTCGGCAAACAGCGAGCGCGGCTTCGGCGTCGGCAGCATCGCCGCCAGCAGGAAGCCGCCGGCAATGATCGCCCCGGCCCAGACATTCGATTTGAACACGCCCAGTGCGTCCTGCTCCTGGCTCGTTTTCAGCCGCACCACCTGCCACACGCCATGGGCGAAGAAAGCCAGCGCAGTCACGGCGCCCGCCCGGACCGACCCGTTGAACACGGCGGCCAGCGCCACCAGCGCGGCTGCGCCCATATGGAAACAAAAGCTCGCCAGAACCGCCCGCTTGCCGAACAGGCGCGCGGTCGAGCGCACGCCGATCAGCGCGTCGTCTTCGCGATCCTGCAGGGCGTAGATCGTGTCATAGGCAATCGTCCACAGGACCAGCCCGGCATAGAGGATGAACACCGGCACCGACAGGATGCCTGCCGTCGCCGCGCCGACGAGAACGCCCCAGTTGAAGGTCAGGCCCAGCCAGGCCTGCGGCCACCAGGTCACCCGTTTCATGAACGGATAGGCCGCCACCAGGGGCAGCGCCAACAGCGCCACCAGTTTCGCGTCGCCCGGCAGGCAGGCCCACACGGCCAGCCCCACCGCCAGCTGCACACCGAGAAAAGTGAATGCCTCGCGCAGTGTCACCGCGCCCGACGGCAGCGGCCTCAGCGCCGTGCGTGCCACCTGCGCATCGAAATCCTTGTCGGTAATGTCGTTCCAGGTGCAACCCGCGCCGCGCATAGCCACCGCGCCCAGCAGGAACAGCGGCACCCAGAACAGGTCCACAAGGTACAGCCCCGTGCGCATCCGCACGAAGGCGAGGCCAATCAGGCAGGGCAGGTAGAGCAGCCAGATGCCGACGGGCCGGTCCAGCCGCGCCAGCATGGCGTAAGGCTGCATCCAGTCCGGCAGCCTGGCCAGCAGCCCGGGCAGGGCGCTGTCAGCCGGAATGGCTTGCAGGCTGGGCCTGCCGGAAGTGTCGATCTGGTTCATTGCCCGGCTTATACAGGGAAATCCGGCCTTTCACAGCCTCACGCAACCATTACGCGAACGCTCATCCCGCCGCCAGTTCGAAGGCGTATTGCTCGGTATCCACGCTGGCCTGCGCCATCTCGTTATAGCGGGGCCCTTTCACCGCCTCGGGCGTGAACACTGCGTCGAGATGCGCCACCTGCTCAGGCGTCAGCGAGACCTGCGCCGCCGCGAAATTGTCCCGCAAATGCTTGGCGTTCGTCGTGCCCGGGATCGGCACGCAATCGGGGTCCTTCGCTAGCGTCCAGGCAATCGCGAGCTGCGATGTCGTCAGCCCCAGGTCGCCCGCCAACTCCTGCGCCTGATTCAGCAGCGGCAGGTTCTCGCTCCAGTAGGGTTCGGTCCAGCGCGGGAAGATGCGCCGCATGTCGGCAGCATGGTAGTCCTTCGGCGCAGGCGGGTTGTCGGCAAGGTAGCCGCGCCCAACCGGCGAGAAGGGTACGAAGGTCACGCCCAGTTCCTTGCAGGCGTCCAGCACCGCGATCTCCGGATTGCGCGTCAGCAGCGAATATTCAGACTGCATCGCCGAAACGGGATGCACCGCATGGGCCCGGCGCAGCAGACCCTCACCCATTTCCGACAGGCCCACCATGCGGATCTTGCCCGCTTTCACGAGGTCCGCCATCGCGCCCATGGAATCCTCGATCGGCACGGTCTTGTCGGGCCGGTGCATGTAGTACAGGTCGATCACATCGCGCTGCAGCCGCTTCAGGCTCGCCTCGCAGGCCGCCTTGATGCTTTCTGGCCGCGCATCGATCCGCCGCTTCTCGCCATCGTACAGCAACACGCATTTGCTCGCCTGCACGTAGCCGTTCTTCCTGTCCTTCAGCGTCTCGCCGATCAGCGCCTCGTTCTTGCCGAAGCCATAGATCGTCGCCGTGTCGAGAAAATTGTAGCCGAGGTCGAGTGCCTCATGCAGCAGCGCTGCGGCATCGCGCTCATCCGATGGCGGCCCATAGCCATGATGCAGGTTCATGCACCCTAGTCCTACAGGATAAACCGTGTCCGACCCCAGCTTGCGCGGTGCTATACTCATGATGCGGCTCTCTGATGATTTGGTTTCAGGGACAGCCTAGCGGGCCGGGCCGCGCGAGGCCAGCCCCCATACCTTCCGCCGCCGCAGTCCAGGCGAATGCCGGGACCTCATGCGATGGCGTCCCGAATCCCCCCTCTCTCCCAAGGGAGAAGGGAGCGTCTCGGATCGACCCGGTCCACGCCCGGCGGCTCAGCTGATCGAAACCGTCTTCCGGTTCACGAACGCCTTGATGCCGTCCGCTGCGAGTTCCCGTCCGTAGCCGGACTGTTTAATCCCGCCGAAGGGCAGGCGCGGGTCCGAGGCGACGAGAGCATTTACAAAGGTGGAACCCGCTTCAAGGTCGCACACGGCCTGTTCGATCTCGCCTTCATCCTGCGTGAAGATCGCCGAGCCGAGGCCGTAAACGCTCCGGTTGGCCCTTGTGATCGCCTCGCCCAGGCCGTTGACGCGCCAGACATTCGCCACCGGCCCGAACATTTCCGCGTCCGCGCCGGGCGTACCGTCCGGTGCCTCGGCCAGAACCTGCGGCGCAAACCACCAGCCTGTGTCGTCCACTTCTGCCGGCGTGCTGATCCGCTTGGCGCCGCCCTTCAGCGTCGCCGCGACCTGCTCGGCCAGTTCGTCGCGGATCGCTTCGGTCGCCAGCGGCCCGATATCTGTCTCGTCCAGCAAGGGGTCGCCGACGCGCAGCGCTTCGATCTCCGCCACGAAGGCCTTGGTGAAAGCGTCGTAGATGTCGGCATGGACGAAGAAACGTTTCGCCGCGATGCAGGACTGGCCATTATTGCGTGTGCGCGATTTGACGGCCGTATCCACCGCCTTGTCCAGGTCGGCCGATGGCATCACGATGAACGCGTCCGACCCGCCAAGTTCCAGCAGCGACGGCTTCAGTTCCTCACCGGCAACACTGGCCACGGCCCGCCCGGCCGGGCCCGATCCCGTCAGCGTCACCGCCTTCACGCGCGGGTCGCGGATCACGCCTTCAACGGCTTTCGAGCCGATCAGCAGCGTCTGGAAACAGCCTTCCGGAAATCCCGCGTCACGAAACACGGCCTCAATATTCAGGGCCGAACCCCAGACGTTCGAAGCATGCTTCAACAGGCCGACATTGCCCGCCATCAGCGTCGGCGCGGCAAAGCGGAAAACCTGCCAGAACGGGAAGTTCCACGGCATCACGGCCAGCACCGGCCCGACCGGCAGGTGGCGGACATAAGCGCGTTTCGCCTCTGTCTTGACGGGCTCATCGGCGAGGTAGGCTTCCGCATGCTCGGCATAGTGGCGGCAGACGAGGGCGCATTTCTCGACCTCCGCCACGGCTTCGCGCAGCGGCTTACCCATTTCCAGCACCATCGTGCGGGCATAGGCGTCCTTTCGGTTCTCCAGGATGTCGGCGGCCTTGTGCATCAGGCGCGCACGCTCGGTGAAGCTGGTCAGGCGCCATGTCTGGAACCCGTCATCCGCCCGTTCGATCGCTGCATCGAGATTGGCGCTGGCCAGCGGCGTGAAGCTTTGCAGCACCTTTCCGGTGGCGGGATTGATCGAGGTGACGACTGGCGTGCTCATGGGGCGATCCTTCGGCTTAACTTCAATCCTATATAGGCATATAGAGCCCCAATGAGTTCCATGCCTCGCCTTTTCGTGAACAGTGATCTTGTTGCAGGCGGCGCCTTCGCGCTCGACGAGGGGCAAGCGAACTACCTGACCCGCGTCATGCGCCTCGGCATTGGCGATGCCGCGCGCGTCTTCAATGGCCGCCACGGTGAGTGGCGCGCCGAGATCAGCAAGATTGAAGGCCGCCGCGCCGAATTGACGCCCGTTGACCAGTTACGCCAGCAAGCGACGTCCGGAGGCGCACCGCTGACGCTCCTTTTTGCCCCGGTCAAGAAATCCGAGACCGACTTCATCGTCGAGAAGGCGACCGAACTTGGCGCCGCCCGGATCCAGCCCGTCATCACTGAACGCACCCAGACCCGCACCGTCCGCCTCGACCGGTTCCAGAAAATCGCCCTCGAGGCCGCCGAGCAGACCGAGCGTCTCGACCTGCCGGAGGTAACCGACGCGGTCAGTCTTGATGCCGCGCTGGCGGCCCTGCCGGACGGAACGGCGGTGATCTTCTGTGACGAGGCCGGTGATGAGGCGGATGCCCCCTGGGGCGGGCAGGCGGGCCGGGCCCGTCCGATGGCCGATGTGCTGCCGGACATCAAAGGCCGCCCCGCCGCCATCCTGATCGGCCCCGAGGGCGGTTTCAGCCCGGCCGAACGCTCACACCTTCGCGCCCGCGCCGATACCCGTCCCGTCGGTCTCGGCCCCCGCATCCTGCGGGCCGAAACGGCGGCCGTGGCCGCGATGACGCTCTGGCAGGCCATCTGCGGGGATTGGCGGGACTAGCCCCTCGGGCCCGTCCAGCAGGGCGATCAGGCCGCGAGACTCGTTCGGCGCGCCTGACAGCATCCGCGCAAAGCTCGACGCATAGACCGCCTCGGGACGCTCGGTTTCGTAGAAACAAGATAGGCGGTCCAGAGCCTGCGCCACCCAGCCTCGTCCGAGGCTGTCAGCGGGCGAATCACAAGGCCCGTCATGGCCGCCTAGAACGACCAGCGTTTCAGCGGCATCGGTACGTCGTCGACCCAGCGGCGTTTCCAGTCGAGGACGACGCCGACCCGGTGGTCGATCTTGCCGTCCCAGTGCGGTTTCAGGCCAACGGCCTGCAACAGGTCGAACAATTCCTGCGCTATCGCGATATGGGCAACGTCCAGTTCCGAATGCGCCGCGCCATAGCTGAAATACAGGCCGTGGCCTTCAACGGCGCTTTCGGTGTCCTGCTGGTGGAAAAAGACATAACCCCGGGCGAGGTGGCCCATGGCTTCATAGTCTTCGATCTCGACGCCGATTTCCGCAGCGCCGCAATTGCCGCAGCAGGTGAAGTTCTGCCGGGCGATCACGCCATTGTCCTCCAGCGTATCCATGGCCAGTTCGAGGCGGTCATAGTCGGTCAGCACGGGCCAGTGTTCCTGCTCGTCGACCAGAGCCTGTACAGCATTGACCAGCACCTGGCGCACCTCGACCCGGCGGTCACGTTCGGACATGGGCGTCTCGAAGTCCTCGGTGAGTTCGAAGAGAATATCCTCGATCTCGTCGATTTCCTCATAGCCTCCCCGTACGTGGATATGTGCCCACATTTTCAGGTCGTCACGTTCGTCTGCCTTCAGCCTGTTCACGCCAGTCCCTCTGAAATCTCAGTTTAAAGGTTAGGATAACCCGGTTGGCGTTCGGATGAAACATCCCTATGTGCACTTCCATCGCCGATTCATGGGAGGCACCTGATGACCACACCGACGTCGGACATCGACGAGTCCTCCGCACGTATTGAATCCAAGTCCGAACTGGTCGATTACCTTGCCGCTGGGTCAAAGCCCATGGCGGACTGGCGGATCGGCACCGAGCACGAGAAATTCGGCTTCATCAAGGACGGCCTGCGCCCGTTGCCCTACGAGGGCGTCGCGTCGATTCGCGCCATGCTTGAAGGCCTGCGCGACCAGTTTGGCTGGGAGCCGATAGTCGAGGGCGGCCACCTGATTGGCCTGAAACAGAACGGCGCCAGCGTCTCGCTCGAGCCCGGCGGCCAGTTTGAACTCTCCGGCGCGCCGCTCGAAACCATCCACCAGACCTGCAATGAAGTTGGGCGCCATCTGGAAGAAGTGCGCCAGGTGGCTGAACCGCTGGGCATTGCCTTCCTCGGCCTCGGCGCCAGCCCGCTCTGGAGCCTCGCCGAAACCCCGGTCATGCCCAAGGGCCGGTATCGCATCATGACCAATTACATGGACAAGGTCGGCCGCCTCGGGCGCCAGATGATGTTCCGCACCTGCACCGTGCAGACAAATCTCGATTTCGGCTCGGAAGCCGACATGGTGAAGAAATTCCGCGTCTCGCTGGCTCTCCAGCCGCTCGGCACGGCCCTGTTCGCCAATTCGCCCTTCCTCGATGGGCGCCCCAATGGTTTCCTCTCCTATCGCTCGCAGATTTGGACCGATACCGACCCGGACCGTACCGGCATGTTGCCCTTCGTGTTCGAAGAGGGCTTCGGCTTCGAGCAATATGTCGACTATGCGCTCGACGTGCCGATGTATTTCGTCCGCCGCAAGGGCGAGTATCTTGATGCCAGCGGCCTCAGTTTCCGCGACTTCATGGCCGGAAAGCTGGCGATCCTGCCGGGCGAAAAGCCCGCCATGGACGATTATATCGATCATCTCTCGACGATTTTCCCGGAAGTGCGCCTGAAGCAATTCCTCGAGATGCGCGGGTCTGATGCCGGCCCGTGGAGCCGCTTGTGCGCCTTCTCCGCCTTCTGGACAGGCCTGTTGTATTGCCCCGATTGCCTCGATGCCGCCTGGGACCTCGTGAAGGACTGGACGGCGGCAGACCGCGAATCGATGCGCCAGGGCGTGCGAACCCTGGGGTTGCGCACGCCCGTTCCCGGCGGCGGTTCGATGCAGGACCTCGCCAAACAGGTGCTCGCGCTCTCCCGGCAGGGCCTGAAGAACCGGGCGAACCTCTCCACGTCCGGGGACGACGAGACCGGCTACCTCACCGAACTCGATGACATAGCAACCACCGGCCTCACCCCTGCCGACCGCCTGCTGGCCCGCTATTACGGCCCGTGGAACCGGGATGTGCGTCCGATTTTCACGGAAGAGGCGTATTAGGGGCACGCTTTTGCGCCTTTGGAGCCGAGCATAAGCACAAATTGCCTTGAGCCTTTGCCCGGCGCATGGTCAAACTGCCCCCTTGCGCGGATGGCGCACCACAGACTGCAACGAGCCTGGGGAGGGCCACTGTGACAGACATTCCAGTTTCAACGACGGATCCCGTCGAGGGGGATACAAGCTTTTTCGGACATCCGAAGGGCCTGCTGATCCTGTTCCTGACCGAGATGTGGGAGCGCTTTTCCTATTACGGGATGCGTGGTCTCCTGATCATCTACCTGACCCAGCATTTCCTGTTCTCGGACGAGAAATCTGCCCTGATCTACGGTGCCTATACGGCGCTGGTCTATGTCATGACGATCATTGGCGGCACGCTCGCCGACAAGTATCTCGGGCAGCGCAAAGCCGTGACATTCGGGGCAATCCTGCTAGTTCTCGGCCACTTCGGCATGGCCTTCGAAGGGTCGGGCTCGCAGGAGATCGCAACGATCAACGGCGCCGAATACGAACTGACCCTCGATGGCCGCGGCGGCGACGGCAACCAGATCATCGTCCAGGGCGACAAGGTCTCCCTGATCAGTTTCGACAATGAAACCAATGAACTCGTGATCGGCGACCCCGCACTGATGGGCCTGCCGGAGCGCATCGACCGGGCCAGCTATGACACGAAGATCATCCAGCAGGACCTATACAAGAACATCCTGTTCCTGTCGCTTGCCCTGATCATTGCCGGGGTCGGCTTCCTCAAGGCAAATATCTCGACCATCGTGGGCGCGCTCTACGGTGTCGGCGACGCACGCCGCGATTCCGGTTTCACCCTGTTCTACATGGGCATCAACCTTGGTGCATTCCTGTCGTCGATCACCTGCGGTATCCTCGGCATCGTGTATGGCTGGGCCTGGGGCTTCGGCCTGGCAGGCATCGGCATGCTGGCCGGCCTGGTCGTGTTCCTCTGGGGCCAGAAATATCTTGGCGGCCGCGCGGATCCGCCGGATGCCGAAAAGCTGCGGCAGTCGGTTCTTGGTCCGATCAACGTGGAATGGGCATGCTATCTCGCCGGGCTCGTGATGATCGGTGTTTCGATGCTGCTCGTGATGAACGAAGAGATTGTCGGCGGCATCCTTGGCCCTATCGGCATCCTGATGTTCCTGTTCCTCGTCGGATACGCGATCCTGCGCCTCAAAGGGACGGAGCGGAACCGGATGTTCGCCGCGATCTATTTCGTGCTGGCGCAGATCCCGTTCTGGGCCCTGTTCGAGCAGGCGGGGTCTTCACTGAACCTGTTCACCGACCGTCTCGTTGATCGGACATTGTTTGGCTGGTCGGTGCCCGCGCCGGTGTTCCAGTCACTCAATGCCGCCTTCATCTTCATCTTTGCGCCGATCATCGCCTGGCTGTGGATTTGGCTGGCCAAGCGTAGCAAGGAGCCCTCGACACCGGTGAAATTTGCCATTGGCGTCTTTGGTGTTGGCCTCGGATTTCTCGCCCTTGTTGCGGGGATCCAGACGGTCGGTCCGTCCGCCATGACGCCGGTCCTGTTCATCTTCCTGATCTACTGGATTCACACGATGGCAGAACTCATGCTGTCGCCGGTCGGCCTCTCGGCCGTGACCAAGCTCGCGCCAGCGCAAGTCGTTGGCATGACGATGGGCGCCTGGTTCCTCTATTCGGGGCTGTCGAATTTCCTCGCCGGCGTTATCGCCCGGTCCACGGGGTCCGAGACGATTGGCGGTCAGTTGACCGACGTGGCGGCGGCCAAGGCAACCTATGTCAGCGTCTACAGTTCGGTCGGCTATATCGGGATCGGCATTGCGGTCGTGATGTTGCTGATCTCGCCGCTGATCAAGAGCTGGATGAAAACGGACGACGGCACGATGGTCTAGGCCGGGCTGCGAGGTTCAAAACAAAAGGGCGGCCCGCAAAGGCCGCCCTTTTTCGTTGCGGATGAGAACAGTTCTATCGCATCGGGGGATTGAACGGATCGGTCGGCAGTCCGCGCTTGATCCAGCCGTCACCCGAGCCGAGATGGCCCGTCATGCCCTCGGTCACGTTGAATACGTGGGCGAAGCCTTCCGAGGCCAGTTTCTCAGCCGCCGAGGTCGATCGGTTGCCTGATTTGCAGATCACTGCGACGGGCTGTTCGAGATCACCGTAAACGGCGCCCCGCGCCCGCGCCACAAAATCGATATCCTGTAGCGTGGCTCCCACACTGTCGCGCGGCATGCCGGTCATCGCCCATTCTGACGGCGTACGCACGTCGATCAGGATGAGTTCGCCTTTCTGCGACATCTGGAAAGCTGAATCGGCACTCAGGGTCTCCACGTCAGCCATCGCCTCGCCGCCAAGGCCGAGAGCCCCGCATACCAGTGCCAGGAACTGAACTCTCATCGCCGTCACTCACCTCTGCGCCGCCAGGGGCCTGGCCCTTGGTTAATGTGGCAGCAAAGTGGCAAACCCTCCGCGAGGCTGCAAGAGTCTCCGTTCAAAATGACAGGAATTTTATCCAGCGCCGCCCACGGTCAAGGCACCCACCTTGAGGGTAGGCTGTCCGACGCCCACGGGAATGGATTGCCCGGCCTTGCCGCACACGCCGACACCATCGTCCATCGCGAAGTCGTTGCCGATCATCGAGACCTGCTGCAGCACGGTCGGCCCATGGCCGATCAGCGTGGCATTCTTGACCGGCGCGACGACCTTGCCGTTTTCCACCAGATAGGCCTCGGTGCACTGGAACACGAAATTGCCGGACGTGATGTCGACCTGCCCACCGCCAAAATCGACGGCCCAAAGGCCGCGCTTGATCGAGGCGACGATCTCGGCCGGGTCCTTGTCGCCGCCCAGCATGACCGTATTGGTCATGCGCGGCATGGTCTGGGCCTCATAACTCTCCCGGCGGCCATTGCCGGTCGGGGCGACGCCCATCAGGCGGGCGTTCAGCCGGTCCTGCATATAGCCCTTCAGGATACCGTCCTCGATCAGGACCGTGCGCTGGGTCGGCGTGCCTTCATCATCGAAAGAGAGCGAGCCGCGGCGGGCCTCAATGCTGCCATCGTCGATCACGGTGACGCCCTTGGCCGCCACCTGTTCGCCGATCCGTCCGGCATAGACACTCGTGCCCTTGCGGTTGAAGTCACCCTCCAGACCATGCCCGACAGCTTCGTGCAGCAAGACAGCCGGCCAGCCGGGGCCGAGCACGACCTCCATGACGCCTGCCGGGGTCGGGATGGATTGCAGGTTGACCGAGGCTTTGCCCAGTGCGCGGCGAACCAGGTCCTGCCAGCGGCCAGGCTGGATCCACTCATCATAAGCGGCGCGGCCACCGGCGCCGGCGCTGGCCGATTCGCGCCGGCCATTTTCTTCCAGTGTCACGGAAACATTGAGCCGTACCAGCGGACGGATCTCGGAGAACATCGCGCCGTCCGGGCGGATGATGTCGATCTCGCGATGGCTGCCGGCGAGCGATACCGAGACCTGTACGACACGCGGATCAAGCGCCCGCGTCCAGGCATCGATCTCAGCCAGCAGGCCGGTCTTGACCGTGAAGTCAGGTGCTGACGTCGGGTCGATCGGCGCATAGAGGCGGCGATTGGTCGGCTGTGGGCCGTCGGCCAGTTTGCCGGAATAGCCGCGCTTGGCCTGCGAGGCCGTCTGTGCCGCGCGGGTAATCGCGCCAATCGACAGTTCCGAACCATAACCGCTGCCCTGGGCTTCGCCGGCGACGACCCGCAGCCCGAAGCCCTGGTCGGTATCAAAGGCGGCCGATTTCAGCCGGCCGTCATCGAACATGAAGCTTTCAGAGCGCGAGCGCTCGATGAACAGGTCACCGTCATCTCCGCCGGACACGGCATCAGACAGGATATCCGCAGCGCGGGCGACGTCGAAAGGCAATTGGGTCTGGGTCATCCATCCTAAATGCGGGTGATCGGCGCCCGCAGCAAGGGTAAACCCTGTCATCCATGCACAATCGGCTAGGCTGGTGGCTTGGCGTCGGGCAGGGGCAAAGGGTTCGCGTCTGCCTCCCGGGCTTGCCGGGCTTCCTGGCGCTTGCTGAGCGGAACATCGCGGCCAAAAATGAATTTCAGGATGCGGCGGTCGGAGCCTGAGAGGTCATCCCGGTCAGCCAGGAACTTGCCGAAGCCGGCCATGCCGGGAACATGGTCGGAGACGACCTTCATGGTCAGCAGCATCGGCGTGGACAGCAGCATGCCCATGAACGACCAGAGCCACGCCCAGAGCGCGAACGAGACGAACACGACCACGGCATTGAGCCGCAGCCGTCGACCGACCATGACCGGGGTCACGAATTGTCCCTCAAACGAGGTCAGCCCCCAATAGACCAATGCGGGCAGGACAGCCGCCGTCGCCGAATCAAAACTTACCAAGGCGACGAGGAAGGAAATGCCGACGCCTGCCATCGCCCCAATATAGGGGATGTAGTTCAACAGGAATCCGGCGAGTCCGAACAGGATCGGGTCCGGCATGCCGAGGGCCCACATCGCAAGGCCGATGGCGACTCCGAGTCCCATATTGATGAGGGTGATGGTCAGCAGGTAGACCGATAGCTGGTTCTCGATCGCCCGGGCCACAGCGAGTGCGCGCCGCTTGTCTTTCAGCGTCGGCATCGCCTGGACCAGCTTTTCGTAGAACAGGTCGCCGGACGCGATCAGGAAGAAGGCGAGTGTCAGGCAGATCACCACCTGGCCGGCCATGACGGGCATCTGGTCCGTAAATCCGGCCATGAAACCCGGTTCGCGAATGGTGACAGTATCTGTAGCGGGTTCCTTGGCCGCCATGTGTCCAATCTGCTCGGTGGCATCCATGACCGGCTGGACGGTACCGGTCAGCTCATTCAGCTTGTCACCAATCTCCTCGATCATGTGCGGAGCGCTGGCGAGCCGGTCCTGCACGGCACCGGACACGAAATAGCCGAGCGTGCCAATCGAGCCAAGCAAGGTCAGTAGGATGATCGCCGCCGAGACGCCGGATGAGAAGCCAAACCGGTCCATCGCCCGGCGGACGGGGCTGAGTATCAGCGCCAGCATCATCGCCGTGACAATCGGAACGATAAGGCCCTGCGCGATCGTCAGGGCGCTCAGGGCCATGATCCAGAAAATGCCAACGAGCGCCCAGCTGTGATTGCTGGGCGCTCGCGGTGATTCATCCGAATTGCTGGATGCGTCGGAAGTCATCCCCGCCGCAATCCGCCGAAGACGAGCGATACGACGAAGAGGATGACGAAGATCAGCGCCAGAATCTTGGCGATGCCGGCGGCCGTGCCGGCGATGCCGCCAAAGCCGAGGACAGCCGCGACCAGCGCGACGACGAGAAAGATAATGGCCCAACGCAGCATGTTCTGTTTCCTTTTCCATTGTGGGGTCTGAAAAAAGCAACGGCAGGAAGGGAATTTGGTTCCACACTTTACGACCGCACGTTAACGGGCCTGTGCGCGTGGATGCCCTGACGATCAGTTGGTGGTGATCTGGAACCGTTCCATCTGGCGCTTGGCCAGGTCTGACTCGGGGTTCAATTCATCGGCCCGCTTGAAGTCGAAATAGGCGCCCTGGATGTCACCTGTGTGCTCCTTGGCGATCGCGCGATTATAATAGGCTGCATAGAGATCGTGGGAATCGAGTTCGATCGCCTTGTTCAGCGACACCATCGCCGAATTGTAATCCTTGCGCATGATATGGGCCGCGCCTTCGTTCAGGTAGGTCGCGCCTTCGTCCGGATTCAGCCGTTTGGCGATGTCATAGTCCGAAAGGGCCGCCTCGAGCCGGCCGGCGCGCATGCGCAGCACGCCGCGATTGGTGTAGGTGGCGGCCTTGTTGGTCAGGTTCATGATCTCGGATTCAATGGCCTTGGTGCAGATTTTCTCGCCAGCGGAGGCGGAAACGCGCTGATACTTGGCGGCCTCGTAACAGTCCTTCGCGACGCCGCCTCCGATGATCGACACCTGAGCAAAGGCCAGAGGGGCCGACAGCGTCAATGCAATCAACGCGAGCGCGGGGAATTTCACCATTGTCGTCTCCCTGTTCTTTTACTTTTTGCCAGAATAGCACGAAATCCCCCCAGCCGCGAGCGCCTGCGACAATATTGAGCGTCAAAACTGCTGGGTTGCCGGGGCGGTCTGATATAGATACAGCGGAGCAATTCCAACGAGACGAGGATTCCTTCGTGCGACACTTCTTTGCCGCCTTGTGCGCTTCAATACTGGCTGCACCGGCCTTCGCTGCCACCCCCGTCGACGGGGCGCTCGGCTTCCAGCCTGCTGCAACGCGCATTGCCGAGCGCATTCACTTCTTCCACGATGACTATGTCATGTGGATCATCACGGCGATCACGATTTTCGTGTCACTGCTGCTGGTCTGGGTCATGGTGCGCTACAATCGCAAGGCCAATCCGGTGTCGCGCAAGTTCAGCCACAACTCGCTGATCGAAGTGATCTGGACGGTCGTTCCGGCGCTGATCCTGGTCGCGATTGCCGGGCTGTCGTTCCCGAACCTCTACTATCAGGACGTGGTGCCGAACCTCGAGAAGATCCAGACCGAATCAGCCGCCCTTCTGGCCGACGGCAAATCGGCCGAATATGAGCGCTACACGAAGAACTATTTCCCGGATGCTGCGGCCAAGGGCTTCGTCAACGTCAAGGCGCAGGGCAACCAGTGGAACTGGACCTATTCCTATCCTGACATTGTCGATGCCGACGGATTTGCGCTGGAATTCGTGTCCAACGGAATCCACAAAGGCACGGCTGCCGATCCGGCCGATTCGGACGTGCGTCCGCGCAATCTGGCCGTCGACTATCCGATGGTCATCCCGGCAGGGCGCTATGTCCGCTATTACACGGCCGCTGCCGACGTGATCCATTCATGGACCGTGCCTGCCTTCGGCGTGAAGACAGATGCCGTGCCGGGCCGCCTCAACGAAGGCTGGTTCCTGGTCGACGAACCGGGCGTCTATTACGGCCAGTGTTCGGAACTTTGCGGTGTTGATCATGCCTACATGCCGATCGAGGTGCGTGTCGTGCCTCAGGACCAGTTCGATGCCTGGGCCCAACTGATGCTGGCCGGCGACTATGACGCCGCCGCCGCGTCCGTACGGACCATGGCCGCCCTTGAGCCGAGCACCCAGCTCGCCGCTAACCACTAAGCTTTGAGAGAAGAGTAGATCCGCCATGCCAATGGATGAAATCGCCCTCGACCATCACGACGATGCGCACGATCACAAGCCAGGCTTTTTCAGGCGCTGGTTCCTGTCGACGAACCACAAGGACATCGGTACACTTTATCTGATATTCTCGCTGTTTGCCGGTATCGTCGGCTACACGCTGTCGGGCCTGATCCGCTGGGAACTGGCTGAGCCGGGCATCGGTCCAATGCTCTGGATCGTCGAGCACTTCCAGGGCGTGCAGGGCGATGCGGCCATCACGCATGCCAAGCATTTCTACAATACCGTGATCACCTATCACGGCCTGATCATGATCTTCTTCATGGTCATGCCGGCGCTGATTGGCGGGTTCGGCAACTGGATGGTGCCGCTGATGATCGGCGCGCCGGACATGGCCTTCCCACGCATGAACAATATCTCGTTCTGGCTGACGGTTGCCGGTTTTGTGCTCGCCTGTATCTCGATGACTGTTCCGGGCAACTCGGCCGGTAACGGTTTCGGCGGCGGCTGGGTTCTGTATCCTCCGCTTTCCTCGACAACGGGCCACCCCGGTCCGGCCATGGACCTGCTGATCCTGTCGCTGCACACGGCCGGCATTGCGTCCATTCTCGGCGCCATCAACTTCATCGTGACCATCCTGAACATGCGCGCGCCTGGCATGACCATGCACAAGATGCCGCTGTTCGCCTGGGGCGTCCTCGTCACGGCCGTCCTGCTGCTCCTGTCGCTGCCTGTCCTGGCCGGCGCGCTGACCATGCTGTTGACCGACCGCAATTTCGGGTCGCAATTCTTCAACCCGGCAGGTGGCGGCGACCCGGTCATGTTCCAGCACCTGTTCTGGTTCTTCGGTCACCCGGAAGTCTACATCATGATCCTGCCGGCCTTCGGGATCGTCAGCCATATCGTCTCGACCTTCTCGAAGAAGCCGATCTTTGGCTATCTCGGCATGGCCTATGCGATGGTCTCGATCGGTGTCATCGGCTTCGTCGTGTGGGCACACCACATGTACACGGTCGGCATGAACGTTGACCTCAAAGCCTACTTCATCGCTGCCACCATGGTCATCGCGGTGCCTACGGGTATCAAGATCTTCTCGTGGATCGCGACGATGTGGGGCGGTTCGATCGACTTCAAGGTTCCAATGCTTTGGGCCATCGGCTTCATCTTCCTGTTCACCGTCGGCGGTGTGACGGGCGTGGTGCTGGCCAATGCCGGCATCGACCATGCCCTGCACGACACCTATTATGTCGTGGCACACTTCCACTATGTGCTGTCGCTCGGCGCCGTGTTCGGCCTGTTCGCGGGCTGGTATTACTGGTTCGAGAAGATGTTCGGCATCAAGTACAATGGCATGATCGGCGGCCTGCATTTCTGGCTGATGTTCGTGGGGTCGAACGTCCTGTTCTTCCCGCAGCACTTCCTCGGCCTGCAGGGCATGCCGCGCCGCTACATCGATTACGCGGACGGCTTCCACACCTGGCACCTCGTGTCATCGTTCGGCTATGCGATCACGCTCGCTGCCACGCTCGTCTTCTTCATCGGCCTTGCCGAAGCGATGATCCGCCGTCGCAAGGGTGTTGCCAATCCATGGGGCGAGGGCGCAACGACGCTGGAATGGACGCTGCCTTCGCCGCCACCATTCCACCAGTATAACGAGTTGCCGCACGTCACGAACAAGGGTGGCCACTAGACGCTTGCGGTGCCGGCCCCTTGTCGGGGCCCGCACACGGATACGAAAATCGGGCGGCCCTGCGCTGAAAAGGCGTATGGGCCGTTTCGCTTGAATGCCCCATAAGGCTCTGACCATGACCGACGCCCCCGCCACTCCCGCAAAGCGCTACGCCACGGCGAGCGACTATGTGAACCTGATGAAACCGCGCATCATGATGCTGGTTGTCTTCACGGCTGCGGCGGGCCTTATCGCTGCCGCCAGCGTCACGCAGACGCCAATCAACCCGCTGATGGGCGCCATCGCGCTGCTGGCTGTGGCTCTTGGCTCGGGAGCGGCTGGCGCGATCAACATGTGGTTCGACTCCGACATAGACGCGATCATGACGCGCACGTCCACGCGCCCGATCCCGTCCGGCGCGGTGCCGCGCGAGGAAGCCCTCGCCATGGGCCTCATCATGTCGGGCGTCTCGGTCATGCTGATGTGGCTGGCGTCCAACTGGCTGGCGGCCGCGCTGCTCGCGTTTTCCATTTTCTACTATGGCGTCATCTACACGATGTGGCTGAAGCGCTCGACGCCGCAGAACATTGTCATTGGCGGTGGGGCAGGGGCGTTCCCGCCGGTCATTGGCTGGGCCGCTGTCACCGGCAACACGCCGCTCGATGCGTGGATCCTGTTTGCCATCATCTTTTTCTGGACGCCGCCGCACTTCTGGGCGCTCAGCCTGCTGGCGCATGGTGAATACGAGAAGGCGGGCGTGCCCATGCTGCCCGTCACGCATGGCGCCAAGGCGACCCGCCTGCAGATGCTGCTCTATACGATCGTCCTGGTTCCGCTGGCGCTGACGCCTGCCCTGACCGGTCTCGGCGGGTGGATATATGCGGTCACGGCAGGGGCGCTGGGCGCGGTCTTCATGACCTATGCCGTGCGGGTTTTCCTGTCGAAAGCCGGGGATGCCGATTGCACGGCGGCCGAGAAGAAACTGGCGCGCTCGATGTTCCTGTTTTCGATCCTCTACCTGTTCATCGTGTTTGCCGCATTGATCATCGAGCATGCGACCGGCCTTTATTTCGCTGTGAAGGGTTTCTAGATGACTGACGAGAAAGAACCGTACGCCGGCGAGTTCGTGGATGCGCCGCACATGGCGCCGGAAGCGATTGCCGCCCGCAAGAAGCGCAATGTCTGGCTTGGCCTGGCCCTGTTCGGCTTCGTGGTGCTTGTTGCCGTGACGACCATCATCCGTCTGTCGAATACCGATCTCAGCGAGGGCGCAGGATTCTATTACAGCAATAGTGACAGCCGCACGCCAGTCGGCGAAGCGCCAGCGCTGCCGCCGGGCATGAGCGAGGAGCAGGCCGCTCCGCCAGCGGGACTGGCGCCCGACGAGGTGCCGGAATGAAACTGTCCAACCGCACCATTGGTCTCATTTCGGCAGGCGTCTTCACCGGCATGCTCGGCCTCGCCTTCATGGCTGAGCCGCTCTACAAGAGTTTTTGTCAGGTCACCGGCTTTGGCGGCACGACCCGGATCGCAACGCGTGCGCCCAAGGAAATCCTCGATCAGGAGGTCACCATGCGCTTCGATGCGAACGTGGCTGATACGGCGCTGATATTTCGACCCTTGCAGCGTGAGCAGACGGTGAAAATAGGGCAACACGGGCTCGCCTTCTTCGAGGTCGAGAACCCCACGAGCGAACCGATTCGCGTCATCGCGAGCTATAATGTGACGCCGCATTTTGCGGGACCCTATTTCTACAAGCTGGAGTGTTTCTGCTTCGAGGAGCGTGTGATCGCGCCTGGCGAATCGAAGAAGCTGCCGGTCGTCTACTTCATTTCCCCAGACATGATCGAGGATCACGTGGCCGGGCGACTCGAGACGATCACGCTCAGCTACACGTTTTTCGACAGCACGGCCTATAAAGGGCCACTCAAGCAGGAAGCCCGGGGTGCGGCGAATTCAGCCAGCCCGGGCTGAACCAGTTGCGTTTTTGGCGCGGAGCGGGCTAAACAGCGCAAAGCTATACGTGATAATTTCAAGGGGTTTTCCAAGCCATGTCCAGCGGCGACGTCAAACACGACTACCACCTCGTAAATCCCTCGCCCTGGCCGCTGCTCGGCTCGCTCGCCGTGCTGGTCCTTGCCGTCGGCGGCGTGACCTATATGAAGGGCCTGTTCGGCCTCGAAAAAGGCACCATGTGGCTGATGGCTCTCGGCTTTGCCATGGTCGCCTATGTGATGATCGGCTGGTGGCGCGAAGTCGCCAAGGAAGGCGCTCTCGGGGACCATACGCCGGTTGTCAGCATTGGCCTGCGCTACGGCATGATCCTGTTCATCGCCTCGGAAGTCATGTTCTTCGTCGCCTGGTTCTGGGGCTTCTTTGAGTTCACGATCTTCGAATCGGCACGTACCGGCAGCACTTGGGACGCAACCAACCCGCTCTATGCCGATGCACTGTCGCGCTTCAAGGAATGGCCGCCGGTCGGTGTCGAGACGTTTGACCCTTTCCACCTTCCGCTGATCAACACGCTGGTCCTGCTCCTGTCAGGCACTACGGTGACTTGGGCGCACCACGCGCTGCAGCACAATGACCGGTCCGGTGCCAAGCTCGGCCTGCTGCTGACCATTCTTCTCGGCATGGGCTTCACCGCGCTTCAGGTGATTGAATACAGCCATGCCGGATTCACCTATGACGGTACGCTCTATGGTTCGGCCTTCTTCATGGCCACCGGCTTCCACGGCGCACACGTCGTCATCGGCACTATCTTCCTCGCCATCTGCCTGATGCGCCTGATGATGGGCGGCATGACACCGAAGCATCACCTCGGCTTCGAGTTTGCCGCCTGGTACTGGCACTTCGTCGATGTCGTGTGGTTGTTCCTTTTCGCGTTCGTGTATGTTGCACCCTACCTGATTATGGAAGGCGGCAAGTAAGCGCCTTCACGCGAACCTGACCCGATCCCAGGCCCGCCGGCGCGTCCAACCGCCCGGCGGGCCTTTTTCTTAAGAGGCCTGCCCCATGTCGTTTCGTCCGATGCCCGTGCTGACACTGTTCACCGTGCTCAGCCTCGTGCTGCTGGTCTGGCTGGGCAACTGGCAGTATGGCCGCTTCCTCGAGAAAATGGCGCTGGACAAGTCCGAACCCGAATGGACCGTGATCGATGGAGCGGTCGTGCCGGGCAGCGAGGCCATGGTCTATTCCTATATCGACGCCGCCGCAGCATGGCGGCGGGTGGTTGCCATCGACACGGGCGAGGAGGTCGTCTTCACACCGACTGAGGTGATCTACCAGGTCGAGCCGCCACAGCCCTGCCAGGGCCCGGAATGCGGTGCCGGCCTGCGCTTTGCCGCGCGCGGTCTTTACCAGGTGCCGCGCGGCCGCAATGCCTTCAGCGGCACCGACAGCCCGGAAACAGGTATCTTCTACACACTGGATCCCGATGTTCTCGCGAAGGTCCTGCCAGCAGGCGAGGCCAGCCGTGTGCATGGCCGCGTGTTCGAGCCCGACACGATCCAGCTCAGCGAAAACGGCCGCACCATGGTTGGCGATAATCCTTTCGCGCGTGTCCGCGCCGACTTCAAACTGCCGCCGCAGCGTCATTTTGGTTATGCGATCACCTGGTGGGGGCTCGCCATGGCGTTGCTCGGCGTGTATCTCGCCTTCCATTATCAGAAGGGCCGTCTGCGGCTGCGCAAAGGGAGCGATGCGTGAAATATGTCTCGACACGCGGACAGGCCGCACCGGTAGACTTCATTGGCGCCTGCCTCGCGGGTCTGGCACCGGATGGTGGTCTCTATGTGCCCGAGACCTATCCCCAGATAGCGCCGCCAAGGCCCGATGAGCCTTATGCGCAGGTCGCCGCGCGCATCCTGTCGGCCTTTGCAGGCGATGCCATTCCCGAGGCCGACATGCTGGCCATGTGCGAACGCGCCTATGCGAGCTTTGCCCACCATTCGGTCGCGCCGCTGACACAGGCCGGACCCGGCCTCTGGCTGATGGAACTGCATCACGGCCCGACGCTGGCCTTCAAGGACGTGGCGATGCAGATCATCGCCCAGCTCTATGACTATATGCTCGGCAAGACGGGCAAGCGCCTGTCCATCGTCTGCGCCACGTCCGGTGACACGGGCGGCGCAGCCGCGGCGGCGTTTGCCGGGGCGAAGCATGCCGACCTGTTCATTCTCCACCCGCACGAGCGCATCTCGCCCGTGCAGCGCCTGTTCATGACCACGACGGGCGCTGCGAATGTCACCAACCTCGCTCTTGATGGCGATTTCGATGACTGCCAGGCGATCGTGAAATCCCTGTTCGCCGACAAGGCCTTTGCCGATGGCGTCGGTCTTTCCGGTGTGAACTCGATCAACTGGGCGCGCATCGCGGCGCAGTCGGTCTATTATGCTACCGCGCAGGCAGCCCTCGGCGGAAAGATCCGCTTCGTCGTGCCGAGCGGGAACATGGGCGATGCGCTTGCCGGCTATGTTGCGGCCCGCTGCGGGCTGATGACCGGCGGTTTCGAGATCGCCTGCGCCGTCAACGAGAATGACGCGCTGGCGCGTCTCTTCAAAACAGGAATCATGTCGCGTGCCGCGGCCGTCGCGACGCCGAGCCCGGCCATGGACATTTCCGTTCCCAGCAATTTCGAGCGGCTGCTGTATGAAGCCACGGGTCGCGACGGCGACGCCGTGCGCGGTGTCTATGATCGATACAAACAGGCGGGAGAAGCCGCGCTGCCTGACGTCGCCAGGAACCGGCTCGGCTGCGTCGGCATCACGGCGTCAGCCGTCAACAATACAGACACGCTGGCCGAAATGGCGACATTCGAATCCGAAACCGGCTGGCTGATCTGTCCGCACACCGCTGTCGGCACATTCGAAGCGCGCCAGTCGCCGCGCACCGACGTGGTGACCGTGGTGCTGGCGACAGCCGCCGCTGCGAAGTTCCCGGAGACTGTGAAAGAGGCCACCGGCCTCGAAGCCCCCCTGCCGCATCGTTGCGGCTCGCTTCTGGCGCGTGGCGAAGTGTTCGACCGCCTTCCCGCAGACGTGGCGGCCGTGCGCAGCGTGATTGAAGCCAAGATACAAGCGGCCCCCTGATGGCCGTCCTGCAGCGCGATACTTTGATCACGGCTGAACGCGTGGTCCTCATACCGCCCCACAAGGCCGACTATGACGACTGGGCGGCGTTGCGTTCTGCCAACCGGGAGCACCTCGAGCCCTGGGAACCGCTCTGGCCGGGCGACGCCCACTCGAAAGCCGACTGGGCACGGCGCCTGAAAGTCTGGACGGCGGCCTGGAAGGCGGGACAGGCCTATGTCTTCCTGATCCGCAACATTTCGGATAATACCCTCATTGGCGGCGCCTCTCTGACACATGTGCGCAACTGGCCTGCTTCCAGCGCAAGTCTCGGTTACTGGCTGGGAGCGGACTTTGAAGGGAAGGGCTATATGCGGGAAAGCGTGATCGCGGTGTGCGACTGGGCTTTTGCGCATCTGCATCTCTGGCGGATCGAAGCTGGCACGCTGGCCGAGAACAACCGGTCGCGCAAAGTCCTCGAAGCTGCGGGCTTCGAGGAAGAAGGCTATGCCCGGGCCTATCTCGAGATTGCAGGCGAGCGGCGTGACCACGTCCTTTTCGGTCTCGTCAGGCAATCGAAACGCAGTTAGATTCAAGATGATGGCCAAATCCAATCCAACCCAGCCTCATGGCAACTGGTACTGGCATGCGCCATCGGAGCGCCTGCTGATCGAGGCGCCTCAGGCGACACCCCTTTCCGACCTGTCGGGCGATTGGTCGATTGATGCGCTGGAGCAGATGCTGGAAGGCCTGAGCCGCGGCCGGCTCGGCAAGGCCTTCGGAACCGGCGATGGTCCGGTGCGTTGTGCCTTGCGTCTGTCGAATGGACGCGACGTTCACCTCGTCGGGGCGTTCGTCGGACAATCCGAGGCACGCGGCATGTTGCTGGTTGGCGACGACTTCCCGGAAATCGATCCGTCCGACCTGAAGCCGGGTCCGGATCTTTCGCCTGTCTACCAGCCGATCATTTCCTTGCGGGACGGCCGCATCGCCGGCTTCGAGGCGCTGGCCCGCTGGGACGGCGCGGAAGGCACGTCGCCCCCAAGCCGTTACGAGGACGAGGCACTCGCGTCGAACATGCTCATCCGGTCGGCCGAGACGCTGGCCATGCTACGGGACAAATCCGGCCGTGAGGATGTGTTCATGCATGTGAACCTGACGGCTCGGGACCTGGCCCGGGGGACCATGCCTGCCCTGGTCGAAGCGCTGATGAATGGATACACGCTGCCGCCCGGTTCGCTCAGGATCGAACTGACCGAACAGGCCGCGCTGCGCAATGTGAGCAATGCGCTGGCAGGTGCCATGGCCCTGAAAGCCGTCGGCGCAGGCCTCGTGCTCGATGATTTCGGGACGGGGCATTCGTCCTTTGCGTGGCTGGCTGACCTGCCGGCGGACAGCCTGAAAATCGACCATGGCCTGACCTGCCGTCTCGGCCAGAGACGCATCGACACGATCCTGACGACAATCACGCTTCTGGCGAGCCGCCTGGGCATGACGAGCACGGCGGAAGGAGTCGAGAACAAGGATGATGCGGTAAAACTTCGCGGCCTTGGCTTTGATCATGTGCAGGGCTTCGCCTTCGCCCGGCCGATGAATGCCGCATCGGCCGCCGCCTTCCTGGTCGCCTGATCAGGCGGAGCCGCCATCGACCTGGAGGCGCCCCGAATCGACACCCATGCGGCCAAGAGCATGACGCCATTTCAGGTCGTACTCATCACCGAACACGATATTGTCGTCCGGGTCCCCGACAAGCCAGGCATTGGCCGCCAGTTCCTCTTCCAGCTGCCCGGCGCCCCAGCCGGAATAGCCGAGCGCAAGCACCGATTTTCGCGGGGCGGCACTTGAACCGATCATCAGCAACATGTCGCGTGTGGCCGTCATGCAGAGGGCGCCGTCGATCTCGAGCGTTGCGCCTTCGCTGATGACGTCATCAGTGTGAATGACAAAGCCGCGTTCGGTGCTCACCGGCCCGCCGTCGAGCACGCACGTGTCCGGCACGCCAAGTTCCGTTTCTACATCGAGCTGCTCGAACAGTTCCGGCAGGCGAATGCCGTCCATGGGTTTGTTCAGCACGATGCCCATGGCGAAGTCTGGCGAGTGCGCGCAGAGCAGGATGACCGACCGGGAAAACCGCGAGTCGCCGATGCCGGGCAGGGCGATCAGGAGCCTGCCTGTGAGGTCTGTATTCATGCGCTAACGATCTCCATTCTGGTGACGCTGAGGCATGGCTGGGAATTTGGCAAGGGTGATCCGGCTTGCAGCGACACTAGGTCGGCCCTATGTCCAATGCCAAACCTGCAAGGAGACAGACAGATGAGCATCAAGGTTGGCGACAAGCTTCCGGACGCAACATTCATGGAAATGACGGGCGACGGCCCTCAGCCGCGCACGACGGCCGACGTTTTCGGTGGCAAGACGATCGCGCTGTTCGCCGTACCCGGTGCCTACACGCCGACCTGTTCGGCGCGCCACCTGCCCGGCTTCATCGACAAGGCCGGTGACATGAAGGCCAAGGGCGTCGACGAGATCGTCTGCACGTCGGTCAATGACGTGTTCGTCATGGGGGCCTGGGGCAAGTCGGCTGGTGCCGAACAGGACGTGCGCATGCTGGCGGACGGCAATGGCGCCTTCGCCACAGCACTCGGCCTCGAAATGGATGCATCGGGCTTCGGCATGGGTAAGCGCTCGCAGCGCTATTCCATGCTGGTCAAAGACGGCGTCGTCGCTGAGCTCAATGTCGAGCAGGGGCCGGAATTCAAGGTTTCCAGCGCGGATTACCTGCTCGGCCAGCTTTAGGGCTGCCTGCGTAGTATCTGTTAAACAAATCAAGCCATTATCGGCGCGTTCGGGGGACCCGGGCGCGCCGATTTTGTTCGAATCTTATTGAATATCGGTAAATTCTCCCCCACATGAACAAGAGTTGAAGAGGAGAGGGATACATGGACTTTCTAGTGACCGTGCCGGTGCTGATCGCAGTCGTCGGCCTCATTCTGATCGTGTCCACCGTCAAACAGGTGCCGCAGGGCTACAACTGGACGGTCGAAAATTTCGGGCGCTACACCAAGACGCTGACGCCGGGCCTGCATTTCATCATGCCGGTCTACCAGAAGGTCGGCCGCAAGATGAACATGATGGAGACCGTGCTGGACATTCCCCAGCAGGAAGTCATCACCAAGGACAATGCGATGGTGAAGTGCGATGCCATCGTGTTCATCCAGGTGATCGATGCGGTCTCTGCCGCGTATGAAGTGAACAACCTGCATCACGCGATCCAGAACCTCTCGCTGACCAATATCCGTACCGTGGTCGGCTCGATGGACCTCGACGAGGTGCTTTCGAACCGCGACGATATCAATGCGCGGCTGCTGCGGGTAATCGATGCGGCGACGAATCCGTGGGGCATCAAGGTGACGCGGATCGAGATCGCCGATCTCAGCCCGCCAGCGGATATTACCGAGGCGATGAACCGCCAGATGAAGGCCGAGCGCCTGAAGCGGGCGGAAATCCTGACGGCCGAGGGCGACAAGCAGTCAGCGATCCTCAAGGCCGAGGGCCAGAAGCAGGCCAAGATCCTCGAAGCCGAAGGCCGCCGCGAAGCCGCCTTCCGTGACGCCGAGGCGCGCGAGCGTGAAGCCGAGGCCGAAGCCAAGGCGACCGCCATGGTCAGCGAGGCCATCGCCAAGGGTGACGTCAACGCGATCAACTACTTCCTCGGCCAGGCCTATGTCGCCGCATTCGAGAAACTGGCGACCAGCCCGCAGCAGCGGACCGTCATCATCCCGGCGGAATTCTCCAGTATCCTCGGGACCATTGAGGGCATTCGGGGTCTGACAAGCGCAGCCAAAGAGGCGCAGGCTAATCCGCAGCGTCCGCAGGGCGGCGCCGTGCCGCCGACGCGCCGCGAGTAGACGAAAGGACACCCGACCATGGAACAGATTTTCACCGAACTCACCGTCTGGCACTGGCTGGCCCTGGGCCTTGTCCTGTTCGGTATCGAGATGATGACCGGGACGTTCGACCTGATGATGCTGTCGATTGCCGCCTGGCTGACCGGGGCGTTCGCCTTTTTCGGCCCGGACACGTACACTTCGTGGCAGGGGCAGCTGGTCTTCTTTGGCGCGGCGGCCTTCGTGCTTGTCGCCCTTGGCCGGACCCTGTTCTCCGGCCTGCGCGGCACGGTCGAGGAACACCCGACGTTGAACAAACGCATGGCCGGCCTGATCGGCCAGCGCGGCCAGGCGACGGGCGACTTCTCCGGCGGAAATGGCCAGATCAAGGTCGGCGACTCGGTCTGGGGCGCAGAGGCCGCCGACCGGATGATCCCCATCCGTGCCGGCGACTCTGTCATCGTCGAAGGCGCACGCAAGACCATTGCGATCGTGCGCAAGGTCTGACGCCTACTGGCCGGCCCGGATAAAGGCGCGCACGTCATTTGACAGTTTTGCGCCTTCGGGTTCTGACAGGTACATCATGTGGCCGGCGTCGTAATAGTCGAACTCGACCCGGTCGAGCACGACGCCATTCTTGAACAGCGCCATCTCGGCCCCGAAGAAGGGCGTCGCGAGGTCGTACCAGCCCGAGGCCAGCAGAACCTTCATTTGCGGATTCTCGCGCATGCCCTTGCCGAGCCATGGCGTGACGTTGACGTATTCCGGCCAGCCGCTGTCATTGGTGCTCCAGTTCCATTTCGAACCGGGTTCGCCGGTCAGCACCTTGTAGGGGCGGGTGAAGTCGATCTTCAGTTCGCGGGTCAGGTAGTCGTTGATGGCGGCGACATAGGCGACATCCATTCCGTAGCCTGACGGATCGTTCTCCGGCGAGTCGGCAGTGCCTTCGCTGTCGACTCCCTTGTAGCGGCCATCGAACCGGCCGATGGAATAGCCTTCACGGCGCAGCAATTCCTTGCGGAACCGGGTCGGGTCGATGCGCAGCTTCGCCTGACGGATCCATTCGGCCGAGACGCCGAGATAGGCGCTCATCTCACTGGCGACGACGGCCTCCTGCGTGGCGCCGAGCGTATTGCCACGGATCAGGGCCGGGGCCAGCGTGTCGATGGCATAGGTGCGCGCGGCGTTGACGAAGGCATCAAAGTCGCCATTCCACTTCGCCGTGTCGACCTTGCCATGATACCAGGCGATGGCGGCCTCCGACGGGAAATAGGAAATGTGGGCGGTGTCATTGCCCGGCGCGAATTCACCGGTCTGGAAATCGAGGATCGCGGAAATCAGGATCACGCCGTTCAGGCCGATGCCGTTCCAGCCGCCCTGCAGCTTCTCGGTCAGGGCGGCGGCGCGGGTGGTGCCATAGCTTTCGCCGGCAAGGTATTTCGGGCTGTTCCAGCGGCCATTCTCGGTGATCCAGATACGGATGAATTCGGCGATGCTCTCGGCGTCCTCGTTGACGCCATAGAATTCCTTGCCGTCATTCTCGCCGAGCGGGCGCGAATAGCCGGTGCCGACCGGATCGATGAAGACCATGTCCGTCACGTCGAGCAGGGAGTTCTGGTTGTCTCGGATCGTATAGGGCGGGGCGCCGACGCCGCTGGCATCGGACGGCGTGATCACCTGTTTCGGGCCGAAGGCGCCCATGTGCAGCCAGAGCGAGGCCGAACCCGGCCCGCCATTGAACACGAAGGTCAACGGGCGCTGGCGGGCATCGGAAACGCCGTCGCGCACATAGGCGACCGAGAAGATAGAGGCCGTGGGCTCGTCCTTGGCGTCGCGCAGGTAGGTCTCGCTGGCGACGGTCTTGTACTTGATGGTCTGGCCGTTGAGCTTGAGCGAATGGTCGGAGGAGAAGGCCCTGGCCTCCGGGATGTCCGGCTTTTCCTTGGCCGCCTCGGCCTTGTCGTCCTTTTCGTCGGCAAACCCCGGAACGGCAACGAGTGCCAGGCACAGTGCCAGAAACAGTCCACGCATCTTATCAACCCTCAGCAATCTGGTGTGGCCGGGACAGTACCAGCGGAACGAGCCGGGGCAAGGGCAGTAAAAAAATGGCCCCGCACCGGGAGGGATGCGGGGCCACAAATCATGCCGGAATTCGGGGGCTTAGCCCGGCATGACAACAGTATCGATCAGGTGAACCACACCGTTTGATGCGTCGATATCGGTCGCGATCACGGTGGCGGTTCCGCCGGCTGCATCGGTCAGGATGACATTGCCATCGACGATGGAGGCGGTCAGGTCGGCGCCATTGACGGTCGGAACGGTGTACGTGCCGCCATTGTCGGTGATGGCCTGGACAAGGTCAGCCGCCATCACTTCTCCGGCGACCACGTGATAGGTGAGAATGCCAGCCAATGTGGCCTTGTTCTCTGGCAGCAGCAGTGTTTCCACTGTGCCTTCCGGCAGTTTGGCAAATGCGTCGTTCGGCGGCGCGAACACCGTGAACGGACCGTCGCTGTTCAGCGTGTCGACAAGGCCAGCCGCCGTGACGGCAGCGACCAGTGTGGACAGGGCGTCATTGCCAGCGGCGACGGCGACGATCGTGCCGGTTTCGACAGCGGCTTCTTCCATCATGGGTTCAGCAGGCGGTGTTGCCGCTTCGGTCGGCATTTCGACCTCGGCAGCCGGGGCGGCATCATAGTCTGACTTGTCGGAGGCATCTTCGCAGGCCGCGAGCGACAGGGACGCGGCAATGGCCGCCGTGATCAACAGATTGGTCTTGAGGGGCATATGTGACTCTCCATGCGATGCGCAGAGGTACGCATACCCCTTTGTACGGAGCCACGCGGAAACGGTTCACATTTGACGGCAAAAAAATTTCAAGCGCCACCTAGCCCGGTTGCCACGCGCCATCCATCGCGGCGTCGGCGCACCAGCAGACATAGGTGATGGCCGAATGCGTCAGCCTGCCGAGCGGGCGGCCAGCCGCCCTTGCGCCGCGATTGCGGGCGATCAAGCGGGCGAGACGGGCGGCATGCGCGTCCGGGTCGGCGAGCACGGCGTCGAGCCGGCTGAGCCGGGCGAGCAGGGGCGCGGTGGGAAGGGGGCGAGGCGCCTGTCCGGGGGCAGGGGGCACCAGGCCTTGCCGGGGCAGGCGGATGGTGAGGGGGGAATCGGGCGGGGGTGCGCGGGTGGTCATGTGTGGCCCGAGGCCCCGGATTTTGCGTGCACATGCCGGGCGACGGTGGCGGCGTCCGGCTCCTTCAACAGTTGCCGCGCCCACCAGGCGAGCTTGGCCGCGCGCGGCCAGTTGGCAGCGATCAGGTCAAGCAGGATCTGGGGCGTGAATTGCATGCGCGCCATTATACCGGCAGCGCGGAGGGGTGGAATAAGCTTTTGTTTTGGTTCGGCGTCGCTGCTGGTCGCGGGACATTTGGGAAGGATAGTGACCCCTCACCCCCGGCCCCTCTCCCGAGGGAGAGGCGAGCAGACGACCCCCTCAAAATGGCGATTTCGGCAGTGACAGCTTGAAGATGATCGCCAGGGCCCGGAGGGTAAAAGCCGCGGCCAACCCGCCGATGAAGGCGCTGGACTCGGGCAGGCCGTATGTGGTGAGGCCGAAATAGACGCCTGCGCCGAGCAGGGCGGCGGTGGCGTAGATGTCCTTCTTCAGGAGCAGCGGTTCCTCATTGGCGACGACATCGCGCATCAGGCCGCCGGCGCTGGCTGTGAGGGCGCCGATGATGAGGACGACCGCGAGCCCGTGATCGAGGTTCATGGCCTTGGCCGCGCCGGTGACCGCGAAGAGCGACATGCCGAACGCGTCGGCCCAGCGCAGGGGACGGAAGTTTTCCAGGAAGCGGTGAAACACATAAGCGGTCAGCCCGCCCGCCAGCGCGAGCAGCAGGGTCGGCGTGTCTGACAGCCAGAAGACTGGCTGTCCCAGGATCAGGTCGCGCAGCGTGCCGCCGCCAATGGCGGGCAGGAAGGCGAGCACGATGACGCCGAACAGGTCCATGTCCTTGCGCACGGCGACGATGCCGCCGGAAATGGCGAAGACGAACACGCCGATACGGTCGAACAGGGTGAGGACGAGGTCGGGGGACATGGCGCCGCTCCTGTGGTCGGGTCATGGGGCAGTCCGGGTGGAGTGGCCCTCTCCCGTCCATAGGAGAGAGAGGGCCTGGAGGCTAGCTCTGCGCTTCGAGCTTGTCCTGCGTCCTGGTGTCGAAGTCGCTGGCATCGTGGCGTTCGCGCAATTGCGATTCCGGCTTGCCGAAGGTGCGGTTGACCATCTTGCCGCGTTCGACGGCAGGGCGGGCGCCGACCTGTTTCATCCAGCGGATGACGTTCTTGTAGTCCTGCACCTGCAGGAACTCGCCGGCATCATAGACCGCGCCGGTGACCAGCGCGCCATACCAGGGCCAGATCGCCATGTCGGCAATCGTGTAATCGGCGCCGGCAATATACTCATTGTCCTTGAGCTGACGGTCGAGCACGTCGAGCTGGCGCTTCACTTCCATGGCATAGCGGTTGATCGGGTATTCGTATTTCTCCGGCGCGTAGGCGTAGAAATGGCCGAAGCCGCCGCCGAGGAAGGGCGCGCTGCCCATCTGCCACATCAGCCAGCTGAGCGTTTCGGCGCGCTGGGGGTTTTCTGTCGGCAGGAAGGCGCCGAACTTTTCGGCCAGATAAATCAGCATCGCGCCGGATTCGAAGATGCGGGTCGGCGGGGTCGTGCTGTGGTCCATCAAGGCCGGGATCTTGGAATTCGGGTTGACGGCGACAAAGCCGGAGCTGAATTGCTCGCCCTCGCCGATATTGATCAGCCAGGCGTCATATTCGGCGCCTGCATGGCCGGCGGCCAGGAGTTCCTCGAACATGATCGTGACCTTGACGCCATTGGGCGTGCCCAGCGAGTAAAGCTGGAAAGGATGCTTGCCGACGGGCAGCTCCTTTTCATGGGTCGGGCCGGCGATCGGGCGGTTGATACTGGCGAACCGGCCCCCGCTTTCCTTGTCCCATGTCCAGACTTTCGGGGGCGTGTAGGTCGGGTCGCTCATGTTCAGTCCTCCAGCTTGGCGTTTCGCCTTGGCCCTACATGTAGGGACGCGGGGCCGATTGTGAATAACAATCTGGTGAGCGGCCCGGACGCCGGGCCAAGAAAAAGCCCGCCCGGTGTCCCGGACGGGCTGGGCGGGGGATCGGTTCGCCTCAGAGGACTTCGAGCATTTCCTGCACGAGCGGGTGGCGGACGACGTCGACGCCTTCGAGGCGGATGACGGCGGCGCCGGCCAGTTTTTCGAGCCGTTCGGCAGCATTGGCGAGGCCGGAGAATTCCGGCAGCAGGTCGGTCTGGGCCGGGTCGCCGGTAATCACCATGGTCGAGTGCCAGCCGAGCCGGGTGAGCAGCATCTTGATCTGGGTATAGGTGCAGTTCTGCGCCTCGTCGACGACGATGAAGGCATTGTTGAGCGTGCGTCCGCGCATGAAGCCGATGGGGGCGATCTCGATCACGCCTTCCGACAGCATGTGTTTCAGCTGGGCCGGCGAGAGCCGGTCGGACAGGGCATCATAGAGGGGCCGCAAATAGGGCGCGAGCTTGTCTTCCATGGCGCCCGGCAGGAAGCCGATCTGTTCGCCGGCCTCAACGGCGGGACGCGACAGGATGATGCGGGCGACCTTGCCAGCCTGCAGGGCTTCGACCGCCTTGCATACGGCGAGATAGGTCTTGCCCGTGCCGGCGGGGCCGAGCGCGGCGACGAGGGCATAGGTGTCCATGGCCTTCATCAGCTGGGCCTGGTTTTCCGACCGGGGCTTGACGGTTTTCTGGTAGCGCTGGGTGCGGTCAGGCTCAGCGGCAGTCGGCTTTCGCTTGCGTGTGTCTGCATCGTCGGGATGCCAGCTGCGGCCCCCGTCTATAGCGTGGAGAAGGGGCGGCTGGCCGCGACCGGCATCCTGAATCCAGGCGGTGGCTTTCACCTCTGATGCTGTCTTCATTCGCTTGGCGGCGTTGCGTTTACCCATGGGAGGACTCCTTGGTTCCAGGCAGAAAAAAAGCCGTCAGCAGAATTGCGGACGGCTTGGCGAAAAACGGGGGCAGATGGGGGGACCGCCCTGTGGGCGGCGTGGCCAGTCCGGAAACACTCGGTCCCGGCGGCGAGGTGCGACTGGGCCTGTTTATGACCGTCTCCACGTCCGAATCTGTTGTTGATTAAACTCTAGCAGGGTTATCAAACCCTTTAAGCGATATTCCGCAGGCGAAATGAGAGGACGAATCATCATGGCAATCTACCAGATCGGAGAGGCCCGACCCCAGCTGCCGGCAAGCGGAAACTACTGGGTGGCGGAAAATGCCCAAGTTATGGGCAACGTGATCCTGAAGGAGAACGCCTCTGTCTGGTATGGTGCCGTCCTGCGCGGCGACAATGACCCGATCACGATCGGCGAGAACACCAATATCCAGGATGGCAGCGTGCTGCACACCGATGTCGGCGCGCCGCTGACCATCGGCCGGGACGTGACGGTGGGACATATGGTGATGCTGCATGGCTGCACGATCGGCGACGAGACTCTGATCGGCATCGGCTCGACCATCCTCAACAATGCGAAGATCGGGAAGAATTGTATCATCGGGGCGCACACGCTGATTCCCGAGGGCAAGGAGATCCCCGACAATTCGCTGGTCATGGGGTCGCCGGGCAAAGTGGTGAAGACGCTGTCGGAGCCGCAGGTCCAGATGCTGAAAATGTCGGCGCTGCACTATGTCGAGAACTGGAAGAAGCACCGCGACAGCGCGAAACGCATCGACTGATCGGGTTACTTGCGCAGGTAGCGGATTGCGAACGTCTTGCCGGTCACGCGGACGACTTCGCCGCGCACATTGCCGGCAAATACCGTGTCGCCCACCATGGGTGTCGCGCGTTCGGCCTCGAAGCTGGCACCGGTGAGCGATATGTCGAGGACGCGGCACTTGATCTCGCGCCCGTCATCAAGCGTCAGCAGGGCAGGCCCGCCGGCGGCGGTCCTCTGACCGGTGCGGTCATCGGTGAGATCGAGCCTGTCCTTGTTGAGAAGCCAGGTCAGGCGGTCGGCCAGCTTTTCGCGCTTGTGCTGCACGATCCGGAAATGCGCGGCAAAGCCGGTCGGCGTTGCGCGGATGACCGTCGCGGCGACGCGGCCAAGCTCGTTGAAATAGCAGATTACCTGGGCGCCGGCTTCCGGGCGGTGCTCCGACCGGATCATCGCTCCGGAGCAGGAAATGTCGATTGTCGTCATCTCGTGGTCGATGCCGTCGTCATCGAGGACGCGTCCGGCAATACTCAGGGCAACACGCTTGTGGAGGCGCCGGTCCTTGTCAGGATTTACCAGCGGACTGGTGCTGACCGTTGAGCTGCGCGGACCGGTCATAAACTGCTCCCGAAAGCCCGGAATTCCCGCGCTTGTCCCACCGTGAACGCTTTACTTAGGCGTTTTAGGTTCACAAAGTGTTGCAGAGGCAGGCCGGAACACGGGTTCCGGACGCGTCATTCATTATCCACCCGGGGCCGGAGCCGCATTCCATGGAAACTTATGATTATGTCGTCGTTGGCGCCGGTAGCGCCGGGTGCACGCTGGCGAACCGCCTGTCGGCTGATCCCGCCATCAAGGTCTGCCTGATTGAAGCGGGCAAGAAAGACAATTCGCTGATGATCCGGATGCCGGCCGGTGTCGGCAGCCTGATCAAGCAGGCCAATGACCACAATTGGGGCTTCCATACCGAAGCCCAGAAGCACATGAACGGACGCAAGCTCTACTGGCCCCGGGGCAAGGGCTGGGGCGGATCGTCCTCGATCAATGGCATGGTTTATATTCGCGGGCATGCGGGCGATTATGACCAATGGTCCCAGATGGGCCTGACAGGCTGGAGCTATGCCGACGTCTTGCCCTATTTCAAACGCTCGGAAGCCCACGAATCCGGCGATAGCACGTTCCATGGCGGGGCCGGACCGCTGCGCGTCTCGGAAAGCCCGATGTCCAGCCCGATCTACCGGGCCTTCGTGCAGGCCGGCGAACAGGCGGGATTCAAGCTCACCGATGATTTCAACGGCGCCCAGCAAGAAGGCTTCGGCCGTTACCAGCGCACGATCCACAAGGGCGAGCGCTGGAGTGCCTCATACGGCTACCTGCGCCCGATCGAGGGCGTCAGGCCCAACCTGACGGTCATCTCGACCGGGCTGGTGACGCGCGTGCTGATCGAGAACGGGCGCGCGACGGGTGTTGAAGTTGTCGAAGGCAAGGGCGCGCTGGCCCAGGTGATCCAGGCTGACAAGGAAGTCATTGTCTGCGCCGGGGCTGTCCAGTCGCCGCAAATCCTGATGCTGTCGGGCATCGGCAATCCGGAACATCTCGACCGGTTCGGCATCAAGGCGAAGGTGAAGTCGCCCGGTATCGGCCAGAACCTCCAGGACCACCTGGACGTGACGGTGATCCACGAGATGACCCAGCCCGTGTCGGCCTATTCGCAGCAGAAGGGTCTCAAGAAACTCGGCGTGGGTCTGCGGTATCTCTTCAACCAGACTGGTGCCGGGGCGGACAATTTCCTGCAGGCGGGCGCGTTCATCAATTCACGCGAAGGCCTGTCGATGCCGGACATCCAGTTGCACCTGGTGAATGCGATCATGATGGACCATGGCAATCACGATCCAAAGAAGGACGGTTTTACCGTCCATGCCTGCCAGCTGCGTCCCGAAAGCCGAGGCACGATTTGCCTCGCGTCGGCCGATCCGTTCGCGCATCCGGCCATCGACCCCAACTACCTCGCGGCGGAGGAAGACCGCCGGGCGATGCGCGAGGCCGTCAAAATGGTGCGGGATGTGTGTGGCCAGTCGGCGCTGAATGCGCTGCGCGGTTCCGAGATCATGCCGGGAGCGAGTGTCGTGACCGACGAGGATATCGACGCTTTCATCCGCCGGACCGGGGAGACGATTTATCACCCTGTCGGCACGGTCGCGATGGGGACGAGCGATGCGAGCCCGGTCGATGGCCAGTTGCGTGTGCGCGGCGTGGACGGGCTGCGTGTCGTCGATGCGTCGGTGATGCCGACACTGGTCGGCGGAAACACGAACGCGCCGACGATCATGGTGGCTGAGAAAGCCGCCGACATGATGCTGGGAAGACCAGCCCTGGCGCGTGAGGAAAGCCTCACGCCAGCCTGAGGTCAGGCGTTCGTGGTGACGAGGCGCAATTGCGGGCCTTCGATCCGGGTATCGGGCGGCACCAGCATCGAGATGCGGTGACGCCAGATCGGACGCCCTTTCAGCATGGGTTCGCCACCGAGCGTCTGGTACAGGCCGAGGAGGCGGGGCGTGTCGGTCCGGCCGCCCGGGCGCACCAGCGGCATCAGCGTGATCTCGACTTCAACGCGCTGGCCAGCCAGGGTTTCGCCGCGGCCGCGGACGATGCCGGGGGCGCCATCATAGCGAATCGCTTCCATGAAATGCGTCATCATGAACCGGTCGGGACCGCTCCAGAGTTCGAGGAAATCGTGATTGGTCAGGTCGCGACCGAGCAGGTCGGACAGGCCCTGTCCAGCGGTGCGGAAGCGCCAGCCATTGTCCTTGCTGTGCTGCACGACAAATAATTGCGTGATCAGGTCCGGGTGTTCAGCCACACGCGGGTCGTCGACCGCATTCGTGTCCTGCCCTCGGCTCATCCGGCGCCATGCGTCGATCAGAATCCGGGTGTTTGGGTGTATCGACCGGTCTTGCATGACAGGCTGTCTCCATAATGATTTGGTCCGCTCCGAACCGTCCAGCACAGGCATTCGCAATATCCATTCCAGATGCAGGGTCATGTGTCTGGGGAAAAGCAGGCGTCGCGGGCGCGAAATTCGCCTCAAAGGGATTGCGCACGCGGCATGGGTGCCAGCCCAGGCGGCATGAATGTGCCAGATCGTACCAAGTCGAAACACGTCAGTGACCCAAACAGGATGGATGCCGGGAGACCTGGCAGCGGCGCTCTGCTGCGGACCCGGCGTCAGGGCGGAAATTTTGCGGTGGAGGTCTTGCGTAGAATTACGTCTCCGTTAGTCCTGCGCGTACCGTTGCCTATCCGCTGCCGCGAATCTCGTGGCTTCCTCTCAAACTTGAATACAAAATCCTAGGGAGAATACTGAGTGTCCAAGACACCTTTACGCGCCCCTGCGCGTCCGAATCTGAAAACCGCCCTTTGCCTTGGCGTGGGCTTTGCGGCCATTGCGAGCGCCGCTCTGCCCGCCATTGCGCAGGAAGCAGACGACGAATCACCGCGTACGCTGCAGACCGTGACGATCACGGCGACGAAGCGGGAGCAAACGCTCCAGGACGTCCCGGTCGCCGTTTCGGTGGTTGATGAAAGCGTCATCGCGAAAGCCCAAATTCTCGATCTCAATGATCTCCAGTCGCTTGTGCCATCGCTTAGCGTCGGCCAGCTCCAGTCGTCGTCCAATACGAACTTCGTAATCCGTGGCTTTGGCAACGGCGCGAACAATGCGGGCATCGAGCCCTCGGTCGGTGTGTTCATCGATGGCGTGTACCGTTCGCGTTCGGCGTCGCAGATTTCGGACCTGCCGAATATCGAGCGCGTCGAAGTGCTGCGCGGTCCTCAGTCGACGCTGTTCGGAAAGAATGCCTCGGCCGGTGTCATCTCGGTGATCACCAAGAAGCCGTCCTTCGAACTCGGCGGAAATGTTGAAGGCACTGTCAGTAATTACAACGGCTACCGCGCCAAGGCCTATGTCACCGGACCGATCAGCGACACGCTCGCGTTCAGCCTGGGCGGCAGTTATAATACGCGCGACGGCTATATCGAAGACATCGGAACGGGCCAGGACACCAATGAGCGCAACCGCTACGGCCTGCGCGGCGAGCTGTTGTTCGAACCGACTGAAAACATGTCGTTCCGCCTGATCGGCGACTATGACACGATCGACGAGCTGTGCTGCGCCGCTGCGAATGTGGTGAACGGCCCGACGGGGGCGATTGTCAACGCGCTCGGCGGCCAGATCGTGCCCGAAGATCCAACGTCTTACAAAGTGGCGTACAATTTTGGCTCAACCAACAATATCGATAATGGCGGCCTGTCCCTCCAGGGCGATTTCGACCTTGGCAACATGACGCTCACGTCGATCACAGCCTATCGCGAGTCCGATCTTGAGCAGAATGCCGATTCTGACTTCACGAGCGCGGACCTGCTCAGCCGGAACTATAATGCGACCGACATCGAGACGTTCACGCAGGAAGTCCGGCTCACGTCGACCGGCGAGGGCCCGATCGACTGGATGGTCGGCGGCTTCTATTTCGATGAAACCGTCGCGATCAAGAATGAAATCTATTATGGCGCGGACTTCCGCGGCTATGCAGACTTCCTGTCCGGCGGTGCGCTGGATCTGGTCGAAGGCGCGCTTAGCCTGCCTGTCGGGCTTGTCTTCGGGCAGGCGGGACAAGGCCTCACCGAAGAGTTCGGTCAGGACAACTCGGCCTGGTCGATCTTCGGCACGGTCGACTGGCATGCCACGGACCGCCTGACGGCGACGGTCGGCCTCAACTATACCGAGGACGAGAAGGATGCCTACGGCAACATCGTGAGCACTGATGTGTTCTCGGGGCTCGATCTTGTTGCTATCGGTTTCGCGCAGACGCTGGCGAGCTACAGTGTCGATGCGACCGATCCGGCGCAGGTCGCCGCCTTTGCGGGTGCCAACCCACTCGCCTTTGCCGCGATCCAGGCAGGCGTACAGGATCCCGCAACGAACCCACTGCTCGGTCTCCAGCCCCTTCAGTTCCTGCCGCCCTTCCTGGACTTCCCGAATACCGTGGAAGATGGCCATTCGAAGGATGACCAGCTGACCTACACGTTCCGGCTGGCTTATGATGCGACCGACAACCTGAACCTCTATGGGTCGTATGGTACGGGCTTCAAGGCGACGTCCTGGAACCTCTCGCGCGACAGCCGCCCATTCTCGAGCGACTTCACGCCCGGGTCTCCCGTTACCAGCCCGGGATCCTCGGCGATCCGCGATGCGGGGCTTGCCGTCAACAACCTGACGATCGGTACGCGATTTGCCGGACCGGAAGACGCGACTGTCTTCGAAGTCGGCGCGAAACTGGCCTATGATTCGTTCGCGGTGAACGTCGCCCTGTTCGATCAGAGCATCGAAGGGTTCCAGTCGAACACCTTCTCCGGCACAGGCTTCAACCTGACCAATGCCGGCAAGCAGTCGACCCAAGGCCTCGAAGTGGACGCATCATGGAACGTGACCAACAACCTGCTGCTCACGTTTGCAGGGACGTTCCAGGATCCGGTGTATGACGACTTCACCAGCACGGGTATCCGAATCGACCCGAACCTGCCGCTGTCGGCATCGAACGAACTCGATCTGTCCGGCAAGAAGCCGTACGACATCCCGGAAACAGCGACGTCGACCTCGGCGACCTACAGCTTCGACGTGAAGTCGCTTGCGGCATTCGTGCGGGCCGACTGGCAGTATGAGAGCCCGACGGATTATTTCGATGATCCGGCCAATCAGGCGCTCATCAACGACCAGCACGAAATCAGCACGTGGAATGCGTCAGCCGGCTTCACGACCGAAGGCGGCCTGGGCGTTACATTCTGGGGACGCAACATCTTTGATGATGAGTACGTCACAGTGGCATTCCCGACCACGGCGCAAAGCGGATCGATCAGCGGCTATCCGAGCCAGCCCAAGACGTACGGCGTTACCGTTCGTAAGGCGTTCTAGGTCCGGCCAGCGAGTACATTGAAGAAAGCCCCGTCGTTCGCGGCGGGGCTTTTTGCATTCAGCGACCGAATTCTCCGGCCCGGCGCAGGCGCAGCCTGCCATTATGCGCGACCGTGTCTATATAGAGGGAAGTGTGATTCCCCTCAGGAGGCTGCATGGCCCGCAATCCCGGACGTCCGCCCATCATCAATGCGCCGCCCTGGGTGACGGCGCTGGCGCTGGTCCTGCTGGCCGCGCATGGGGGGAGGGTGTTGCTCAGCACCGGACTGCAGGACGCGTTGCTGTGGAACGTCGCGCTGATCCCCGACCGGTTCTGGGGGTGGCTGGGCGCCAGCCTGCCGCCGGGAGCGTCCGAGCCCTATTCAAATACCATCGCAGCCATCGCGCCGGTCCTCACGATTGCGTTCGTTCACAGCGACTGGGTCCATGTCGGCCTGAACGCGGCCATGCTGCTCGGCGTCGGCAAGCCGGTTTACGAATACCTGGAACGGACCCGTGGGCGTGGACGCAACCGGAGCGGCGAAATGTTCCTCTTCCTGTTCTTCATGAGCGTGGCTGGCGGCTCGTTGGCGCACCTGGCCGCGAACTATCCGATCGGGCAGCCGGCGATTGGTGCGTCCGGGGGCGTGTCGGGCCTTATAGCCGTCGTTCTGATGGCCCAGCAGGGTGCAGAGCCGCGTCTTGCCTCACGGCCCTTCATAGCCGGTTCTGTGGTGTTCCTGGTCGCCAACCTGGTCCTGGCCTTCATCGGGCCGTCCATGCTGGGGGCGGGAATCGCCTGGCAGGCCCATGTCGGTGGATACGTCGCCGGCGCCCTCGTGTTCCGCTTCCTCGTCTGGCGCCGGCAAGGCGTTGAGGCCTGATTTGCGTTCGTGATCGATTCGGCGCGCCGGATATGGTATCCTGACTGCATAAATAAATCGGACTCACCGATTGAGGCTTGGAGGATGTTACATGACAATTGACCAGATTCTGAACGACAAGGGGCGTGAAGTCATCTCCGTGGGAGCGGACGATACGTTGGGTGCCGCCGCCAAGGTGCTGGATTTGCGCCGAATCGGGGCGGTCGTCGCTCTGGATTCCGGTGAATCTATCATCGGCGTCCTGTCTGAACGCGATATCGTGCGCCAGGTTGCCCGTCACGGTCAGGCCGCGCTCGAGATGAAAGTGGGCGACGCGATGACCCGCGATGTCGTCACGGTGCCCTCCACGATGCGGATTGATCACGCGATGCAGCTGATGACCGACCGACGGATTCGGCATTTGCCGGTGCTGCGCAACGAAAACCTGATCGGATTCGTCTCGATCGGCGATCTGGTGAAATGGAAAATTGCCGAAACAGAAGCCGAAGCAGAGGCGATGAAGTCGTATCTGTCCGCGCAATACTAGGCTGATTGCAACAAAAGTGTCGTTTTCTGCGGAAACCCTGTTTTAAGGGGTTGCGGCTTCGGCATCAGGGGGGTATTCCCCGGCCTCCGCTGCAGAGACCTAACGGTTTCCAAAGCGGGCCCCGCAGACGGGCTGCTAATTAAGTGAAATAGTTCTTGATATTTCACCCGAACAGCGGCTATATATGCGGTTCTTCGAAATGCCTGATTTTGCAGGCCGTCACAACGGTCGACAATTTCATTTGTGCCAAAATTCAGTAGAAAACGTGGTCAAACACGGAGACTGCAGAAGACGCAAAAAAGGGTGTTGACGGGGAGTTGGGTGGCCCATATAAGCCGCCTCTTCCGGAAGGGGCAGCGCCCTGGATGGCCTACCGGAACTTCGGTTCCAGCTGTTTGACATTGTAAGAGATTAGGAAGAGAAACGCAGGCGGCGTGACGGCTAGCGGACACGAGCTTCGGCTACGGTCCAAACGATCACGACGGATGCGTTTCTTGAGAAAATTCTTTTTCCATCGATCAGGTTTCGGCCTGGTCTTTGTGACTAAGGGTTTCTCGTCAAAGAACGCAATTACTTGATGCTTATATAGCAACAGTTGCCGTCCTTATTCCAAAGGACGGATCGTCAGATCAACACTCAACTTGAGAGTTTGATTCTGGCTCAGAACGAACGCTGGCGGCAGGCTTAACACATGCAAGTCGAACGATATAGTGGCAGACGGGTGAGTAACGCGTGGGAACGTACCTTTCACTACGGAATAGCTCTTGGAAACGAGTGGTAATACCGTATACGCCCTCCGGGGGAAAGATTTATCGGTGAAAGATCGGCCCGCGTTAGATTAGCTAGTTGGTAGGGTAATGGCCTACCAAGGCGACGATCTATAGCTGGTCTGAGAGGATGATCAGCCACACTGGGACT
>JAHJSB010000041.1 GCA_018830285.1 Alphaproteobacteria bacterium | reverse complement strand
CCAACATAGTCCTCAAGACTGGGAGGAAGCAGCACCTGCTGTGCGCGATCCTCGCCTTCGACAAACCGTCCCATGGCAGCCTCCTGTTCGGATGCAAACACCATGAACTGATTTGCGCCGTTTTCACACAGCCACTCCCGAAAGCGGACATTGGCAGGAGCAAATTCCAACGTCAGCAACTCGCCAAGAATGTTCACTCCGCTCTGAAAGTCGGATGATTGGAGCGGGCGCAAACGAAGAACGACGATTGTTAATCTTAGTCCCTTTGAAGCGCGATTTCCACATCGGTTAAGCCCGCGTCCGCATAAAGGGCTTCCAGCTGTGCGACCGTGCTGTTGCGGACGATGTCTTTGGGCTGAAACTTGTGTGCGCGGCCTATGTGGCGCCCTTCGATCATTTTCAGAAGGTGAAAGAGGCCGTTTATCTCTCCCGTCGGCAAGGAAGACTGGGAAGGGTCGCCGGTGATGATCGTTCGTGAGTTCTGGCCGGCGCGCGTGATCGCGAGACGCATCCAGTGCTTGTCGGTATTCTGTGCCTCGTCGATCACGATGAAGGCGTCGCTGAGCGTTCTGCCACGCAGCAACCCGAGGGGCGTGATTTCAAGGTGACGATGGTCGATCAAGGACTGGATTTCATCGTGACCGACAAGATCGTTCAGGACGTCAAAATAGACCTCGAACTGTTCATCCCGCTCTTTCTCTGCCCGCTTTGCCTGGGTCATCAACTCGCCGCGGAGCATTTCATGCGGCTTGGTAATGACGATACGTTTCACTGCACCTTTTGCCAGCTGGTTGAGCGCAGCGGCAATGGCAAGATAGGTTTTTCCTGTCCCGGTGGGGCCAAGGCCCAATACGAGGGGATAGTCACGGTTCAGCAGGTCATTCAGAAAAGCCAGCTGCGCCATCGAGTGCGGCTTCACCGGCTGCAATAGTCCTGCCAATCGCAACGCCAGATCGCGTTTCAAAACCTCTTCCAGAGTTTCATCGATGACCGTCTGTAACGTGCTGGCATCAAGAGCGGTCTCGTGCCCCTCCAGGACCGGCGAGAGCCGCTGAGCGAGAAGTTCGAGGAAGACAATGCCCGGCCTGTCTCCAATCAGGTCACCGTCAGCCGCAGATTTCGGCCAGCTGATTGAAAACGGTGCAACGGCCTTCACCAGCAAAGCAAACAGGTCCGGGTCCCGGCTCAGCTTGTATATGATTCTGGAAGACGTTTCTTCAGCGACAGCAGGTTCGAAGGCTAGGTCATAAGGCATCGCGCCCTCCGCAGGATAATCAATTCCTTATGCTTAATGGAAAGAAGTAAAAATAAAGTAGGCGCGGGGCTGTTGGCATGATGCGGACCCAGAAAAGCGGCCTCAGCGAAACGTCGCCAGTTCAATGATATGTGATTACTGCAGCTTTCGAGATGAATCTGTCATTCGCTCGCCTCATCACCAAGGGCGACTTAGGGCCAGCTCCGGCCGCTCGATCAAGGTTGCGCGACCGTCCGCAACTCGCCAAAAATGGGCATTCAGTAGGATGGGTATGGAGGTCAGGTTTCGACATTTTGGACTTGAAGCGCTGCATCAATAGGTGAGGTCGCGGTTTTCAGCCGGCGCGAGGTCTTGAAAAAATGTCGCCCTCTTTCATCATTCAACGGGGCAATCGAACTGTTTGTCTGCACCATCTGGCACGATTGAGATGCTGAGCAACCTGAGTCCCTATCGTCGAACGAAGATAAAGATGACGCTTATCACTGGCTTAAATCTTTTGTGGCGGTAAAATTTTTCCTGTCGCCTCCCCAAAGCCGATAGGCGTGTGGCCGGCGGCGGTGCAGCGTCCTTTCAGGGTGAGCGTGTCGCCGTCCTCAAGGAAGGTGCGAGTTGTCCGCGTGCCGACGATTAGCGGTGTTGTCCCAGCCTGTGACAGTTCAAGCAGTGAACCAGCCTCTCCAAGCTCGGGTCCCGAGATCGTACCCGTGCCGAGAATGTCTCCTGGATTAAGTGGACATCCATTTGACGTGTGGTGAGCCACCATTTGCGCTGGGGTCCAGTAGGAACTGGCATAGCTTGCAGCGGATAGCTTATGAGGAGTATGCAGATTAAAAGGCGTAATCCACGCTTCTAAGTTGATGTCGATTTGTCCTTGGACCTCGTTCTGCGCTGAGGTGAGATGGGCCAATGCGGGTGGGTCGCCTTCGAAACGCTCAAAGGATGGCGCACGGAACGGCGCGAGTGCATCCAATGTGACGATCCACGGCGAGAGTGTTGTCGCGAAGCTCTTGGAGAGAAAAGGACCCAGCGGCTGATATTCCCAGCCCTGAATATCGCGGGCCGACCAGTCATTCAGCAAAGTGACACCGAAAATGTGGTCTTCAGCATTTTCGATTGGAATGGTTGCGCCGAGATCGGTGCCTGGTCCGACGACGAGGCCGAGTTCAACTTCGTAATCGAGCCATATCGAGGGCCCAAACGTCGGCGCCTCATCGCCGGGCAAGACGCGCTGCCCGCGCGGGCGGCGAATATTTGTACCCGAAGCGACGATAGATGAAGCGCGTCCGTGATACGCGATGGGCAGCCATTTGAAATTGGGCGTCAGCGGCGCGTTCGGCCGGAACATGCGACCGGAATTGTAGGCATGATAATATGAAGTGAAGAAATCCGAATAGTCACGGGGCATCACGGGCAGCCCTAGCTCGACATGAGTCATCGGCGTGAGAAACTTCGACAGTGCGCCTGCTTTGTTGTCGTCTGACAGCGCCGCTGAAAGCTGCCGCCTGAGATCCCGCCAAGTCCCACGCCCAGCGGCAGCCAGCGCATTTAACGTGGGGCCTGTTTCGGCATCGACGCCGGCGAGATCAAACACCTTGTCGCCAATGGCGACGCAGCCGCGATACACGTCGTGCGAGCCGCGCAAGCGGTAGACGCCGAACGGCAGATTTTGAATAGGGAAATCCGTCGTTGGATTATTGGCGCTGCCGACCCAACTTTTCAGAGCGAGATCGTGTGTATGATCAAGCATCATGTGTCGGGCGTCTCTATTCGAGTCTTGCCATAGGGCGTTCCGCCGAGTGAGCGGTCAGCCTTGCCGGAATAGAAATTCATCGCGATATTCTGGAAAAGACCGTTGAACCCCTTATTGACGGGTGGATAGAACAGCTGGGTAGGGAAAGCGGGATGGCGTTCAAAGACCGGACGCAGATTGGAGAGTTCCCAGAAGCCCTCAACACCGTGATATGTGCCGAACCCCGAATTGCCGACACCGCCAAACGGCACCGCTGCGTTTACGACATGCCAGCCCCAATCATTGAGGGTGACACCGCCCGATTGGGTCTGGCTCAGAATCTGAGACTTGGCCTTTCCTGACTTCGTAAAGGCATAGAGCGCAAGCGGACGGGGGCGAGCATTGACGTACTGAATTGCGTCATCGAGCGAGGCATACTCGACAATCGGCAAGATCGGACCGAATACCTCCTCCTGGGCGATCTCCATGTCGTCAGTTATGCCGGACACAATATGCAATGGCATTTGATTGCCGCCATCCCAATCTGCCGCTGGCGAGATGCTTGCGCCCTTTGAGCGCGCGTCCTCAAGCATACCAGTCAGACGCTTTTTCTGTCGATCATTGATTAGACCGCAGACTTCGGGTCTGCCAACTGCGCCATGCGGGTAAAATGTGTTGTAGGTTTCAATCGCCGCTGCCGTGAAGGCCTCGATATGTCCAGCCTCAACCAAGGCATAATCAGGTGCGACGCAAATCTGGCCAGACAGTGCAATCTTGCCGTGCACGATCCGCCGGGCAGCATCTTTGATCGAATAGTCCGACACGACAATGGCAGGAGATTTGCCGCCTGTCCGTCGGCAGGTATTTTGAGACAGATGGCCGCCTGACTTAAGGAGGGTTTGGCTCATCTGGTTTTCAGTTAAGCAGCAGATTTGGCGTGCTGCAAGCGCCTCAGTTTCATGGTCTTTATTTTGATCTTTTCCCTTT
>JAHJSB010000040.1 GCA_018830285.1 Alphaproteobacteria bacterium | reverse complement strand
GGGCCGACGGGCGGGGAAGGGTTTGCCTTGCCTGCGGGAATCTGGAGCTTGATCTGCCCCAGCAGTTTCTTAGCCATTGTGTCCTCACAATTGTTACGAGGGGACGGTGGTCTTTCGATCCGTCCCGATTGGGTATCGAGGTTCCGCGGTTCGGCTGGCTGGCCTTCCGCAGAAGCGCGCGTATGGCGCAATCACCCCCGCGGGTCAAGCTGGCCTGATGCAAAAAGCCCGGACGGCGCTGGCCATCCGGGCTTATTTGGGCGCCATCAATCGGACGGCTACATCAGGGCATAACCACGCGCATTGATATACTGGCGCAAGGCGATCGCCCGGTTTGCCGGGTCCGGGTGGGTGGACATGAACTCCGGCTGGCGCGTACCCGTCGAATTTGCATCCATGAGCTCCCACAGGCGGACCGACTGGGTCACGTCATAGCCGGCATTGTGCATGTAATCGACGCCCAGCTTGTCCGCTTCCAGTTCGTTGGAGCGGCTGTAGGGCAGGATCACGCCATACTGGACCGCTGCGCCGCCAAGGGCGCCGATCGCAGCGCCATATTTACTGAGGGTCTCGGATTGGCCGACAGCGATCTGGCTGGCCATCAATCCAACCTGCGCAGCGGTCTGGATCGAGTAACGCTCTGCGGCGTGGCGCGCGATGACATGGCCGGTTTCATGGCCGAGCACCGAGGACAACTGATCGTCATTCTCCGTCAGTTCCGTGATGCCCCGGTAAACGCCGACACGGTTGCCGGGCATCACGAAGGCATTGACATCGTCGGTATCGAAGACGGCCACATCCCATTGTTCATTCTGCTTGCCGGCGCCCGCTGCCGTCCGGTTCCAGACATTCAGAACGCGGTTCTTGAGGGCCGTATTGGATGTTTGCGGTGTCTGAGCCTTCATGTCGGTCCACGCGGCCGCCGCCATTGTCGCGATCGCATCGTCTCCGACCAGCAGGAACTGGCTGCGTCCGGTTGCAGGATTGGTGGTGCAGCTCGAAATGAGCGGAAAGACAGTCCCCGCCGCCAGGCCGCTGATAATGCCGCGCCGGGACAGGTTTATCCGCGGGGCGTTCTCGAGAATCTTGCTGTCAAATTCGATCCGTTCAGTCATCTCAATCTCCGTTGCGGTGTAGCGCAGAGGGTAACCATCAGCCGCCAAATTGCAATCTGGAAGGCCGCCTCATAGCGCCCAAACTGGGCGATGAAGACTGAACCTGTAATGAATGAGGGGCTGGCCCCTATTCGTCCGCGACGTCGCCGGACAGGATTGCGGCCTGCTCGACCCAGCCTTCGCGGGAAATCCGTCCCGAGAAATTCAGGTGGTGATCGACCCAGGCAATATTTTCCGGGCTCCATGCTGCGATCTGGTCATAGTGGAAGATGCCGAGTTCGTTCAGCACTTCCTGGATCTTGGGACCGATGCCGCCAATGATGGTCAGGTCATCGGGCGCGTCGGCCACGGGCTTTGCAAGCGCGATGGGCCGTTCGGCCTCAAACTCGTCCTCGGCCTCCCCGGCGTCATCTTCTTCGCCCGAATCGAGATCGTCTTCGTCGAGCGCGTCGTCGGCCTCGTCTTCATCGATGTCGCCCTCTTCGGAGTCGTCATCGGCTTCAGCGTCATCGTCGTCATCATCATCGGTTTCGTCGTCGTCGGCGGCGTCATTGTCGTCATCTGACTCGTCGTCTGAATCGGCATCATCTTCCGACTCGCCATCCTCCGACTCGTCGTCATCCTCGTATTCGTCGTCCTCGTCGGACTCATCATCGGAAACCGCGTCATCGTCCTGCTCGTCGTCCGCTTCCAGGTCGTCGTCGAAATCCGCGGTATCGTCTTCATCTTCCTCGACGCCGTCCTCATCTTCGTCGACCTCATCGTCCCCGTCCGCCTCAGCTTCGTCGTCGTCATCCGCTTCAGCCTCGTCTTCGTATTCGTCAGCATCAGCGGCCGCATCCGCCTGTTCCAGTTCGGTCAGGATGGCATCGGTGGCCGAGACCAGTTCGGCGCCATCATCCGTGAGGGGTTCGTCCGCAGCCTCCGGCGCGTCGTCCGGCGCTGACGCGGAATCCCCTTCGAAATACGCTAAACGGCCTTCGAGAAAGCGATTGCGCCAGCGCAGCCGCGCGAGTTCTTCATTAGCGTCGGCCCCGGCAACGGGCTGGGCCGGGCTGGCAATAGCGGCGGGCTGAGCGGCCAGTTCGGCCTCGAGCGCCTCGACGCGCTGCTTCAGGACGTCAGCCTGCCACTTCAGCTTGTCGGTCTGTGTTGCATCCGATTCGGGCGCCATACCAGCGACCGCTGCCGCGCCCGCGATAGTGGTGGCCGCCGCAACAGCCGGCTGGTGGAGCGCGGCCTCCAGGTGCCGCACGCGGCTTTCGAGATGGCGATTGCGCCAAAGCAGGCTTGGCTCTTCGTCAGCCGCGATCGCTGCGGGCCTCGCCGGAGCAGCCGCCGCTGCAGTGGCCGATCCACGTCCAGCGCCGGTCTTCAGCGATTCCAGTTCGGCTTTTGACCGAGCCAGCTCAGACGAAAGCTCTGCCAGTCGCTTTTCGCGTACGTTGAGTTCTGCCTTCAGGGCCGGATCGCTCGCGCCGGGTGCCGTATTGCGCTGCGCGGCGTAAAGGCCCTCGATTTCGGCCCGTGCCTGCTCCAGTTCCGTCCGGGAGACATCGCGGTCTACCCGCGCCGTGCGCAGCTTGCCAACCAGCAGGATGCCACGAACGGACCACCCCAAAACGAGCGCGAACAGTCCGACAGCGGCAAGCGCCATCCACATGTGCGTGAGTAGCCAGGACATTATTCGCTCCGTTCTAGAACAGTGATTTCAATCTGCCGGCTGTCTGCCCCGGCGTCAGCCGAATCAATAGCCTGCTCCGCGATGTCGGGGCCATAGCCAATCGCAGACAATCTACCGGCGTCGATGCCTGCTGCGGCGCCAAGGAAGTCCGCAATGAAGGCCGCGCGCGCCCTTCCCAGTTCTACATCTGCCCGCTTGGCATTCATCGCGTCGCCGTGCCCAACAATGATGAAAACCAGCGCTGGTTCACAGGAATGGATCGCAGCAGCCAGCTGATCGAGCGCTTCGCCCATGTCACGACTGAGCGTGGCCCCGCCGGCAGCGAAGGTGACTTGGCTGGCAGCCGGCAACGCGGAGACAAGCTGCTGGCAGGCATCGCGCGCCAGCGGCGACGGGCTGGCGCTCGGCACGTGAGTGTCTACGGCCACGTTTGCCGAATAGGCGCCTAAGAGGCTCGCCAGGTCTTCCCGCAGGTATGCGAGCGCGCTGGGGCTGGCCTGGCCCGTAACAAAGAAGCCCGCCCCGTCCGGGTCGAAATCCATCTCGCCATTCTGGAACCTGACAAACTGGGGCAACCCCCGCCGCACTCCCTCCATCCATCCGGGGTAGGCTTGGTCAGCAATCACCATCTCGTCGGTGATATCGCCTTTGAAATGCTTGCGCGCGAGGGTCAGGATTTCGCGGCGCTCGGATTCACTCGACACATTGCCCTTCAGCACGAGGCCGGAGTCCGACACGCGCGCCAGCCAGAGCGACGCGCCGCGGATCATCGGCTCGCCCTTGAACGGCGCCGCGACATTGCTGATCTCCGCCTTCACCTTGGCGCGGACCTCTGGATCAACAGACACGCCGTTTACGCGCAGCCGCCTGTCTTGCAGGCTGACCTCGCCCGAGCTAAGCCGCGCCAGTTGCTGGAGGCCAAGACGTGCCATGCCCTGCCAGTTGCCCGCCGGTGCGCCGGTTGCGAGTTGCATGTGGTCTTCGACATAGGCACCGTCCGAAAACAGCGCCGCCTCGGCCAGCAAGGCCTTGCGAATCGCCTTGGAGGGGACGTGGCCGGAGAGGACGAAGGCGCCTTCCGGAGTTTTTTCGGCGCGCCAGACATAGGGAGAAACAGGCGGCGCGCTATCAGCGGCATTCTCGACCTGGGTCACGCCGCCGAAGATCAGGCCCCCGGGGCCATCGGCGCTGAGAACGATCAGCGCGGCGTCACGAACGGCATCGGGTGACGGGGCCTTTCCGGAAAGGACGGCGTGCTGGCCATCCATGTTGACGACGGCCCAGTCCATGCCCGCAGCCTTGAGCGCGGACGATGTTTCCTGCTGAAGACGGAACTGCAGGTTTGCAGCATTCTGCGGTGACTGATAAACGCCCCACCAACTCGCGGCGACAAGTCCGACGAGTGCGACGAACGCGAACAGGTAATCGAGTAGCCTCATTGGGACCCCGCTTACTTCCCTGAAGACACTTCCCTCTGTTCAGGGATGCCCTATTCACCTCATATTCGCAAGACTTCTGCTGCAGGCCTCATTCTTCATGAATAACCCGATCGAGACAATCACCAGCCCATCGAATACGCTCATTAAGTCCTTGAAAAGTCTTGAAAGGAAGAAGGGGCGCAGCGAAACGGGCCTTTTCCTCGCAGAGGGTGCAAGACTGGTCGAACAGGGCCTGGAACAGGGTTGGAAAGCCGAGACGCTCGTCATTGCCTCGACCATGGCCGACCGGCCCCACCTGGCCGCCCTCGCCAGCCGTGCCAGCGCCGCCGGCGCACGTGTGGTGCAGGCGCCGGAGCGGCTGATGTCCAGGATCACGCACAAGGACAATGCCCAGAGCGTGATCGCCTCCTTCCATCAGGCCCACCGTCCGCTCGACGCCCTGGCGTCCGATGCCGACGGCATCTGGATCGCGCTCTATGAAGTGCGCGACCCCGGCAATCTCGGCACCATTCTGCGCACCGCTGACTGCGCCGGGGCCAGGGGCGTGATCCTGCTCGAGACCTGTTGCGATCCCTACAGTTTCGAGACAGTCCGGGCCTCCATGGGATCGATTTTCGACATGCCGTTCGCCAATGCCACCTTTGACCAGTTCAATGCCTGGCGACAGGCTGGCCAGATGAGCCTCACGGCAGCGTCGGTGAACGGCACGGTGCGCCACGACCTGGCGCCGTTCGGGCCGCGCGCCGTGATCATCATGGGCAATGAGCAGGCCGGCCTGCCGGACGCCATCGAGGCCGCGTGCGATACGCTGGCGCTGATCCCGATGCGCGGCGGCGCCGACAGCCTGAACCTTGCACAGGCCACGGCCATCATGACATACGAAGCCTGGCGGCAGAGAAATTTCCAATGATTACAGAAACGAAACTCCTGATCGCCGATGACTGGGACGATTACGCCCTGCTCGATAGCGGCCACCTGATGAAGCTGGAACGCTTCGGCAGCCAGACCGTCATCCGGCCGGACCCGCAAGCCTTCTGGGAGCCAGCCCGGCCGCTGGACAGCTGGAAGGCCGATGCCATCTTCTCCAGCAAGACCGGCGACGAAGACGGCGGCGGCCAGTGGGAAATCCGCTCGCCGCGCGCCGTCGAAGCATGGCCGATGCGCTGGAACGACCTGACCTTCACGGCGCGGCGCACCGCCTTCCGCCATATGGGCGTGTTCCAGGAACACTCGGTCCATTGGCGCTTTGCCCAGGACCAGGTCCGCGCCGCCGAGAGACCGGTTAAGATGCTGAATTTATTCGGTTATACCGGAATGATGTCGCTCGCCTGCGCCGCCGCAGGCGCGGAGGTGACGCATCTCGATGCCAGCCCGAAGTCGAACGCCTATGGCAAGGAAAACCAGGGCCTGAGCGGGCTTGCAGACAGGCCGATCCGCTGGATCGCCGACGATGCGATGAAGTTCGCCGCCCGCGAAATCCGCCGCGAAAACCGCTATGATGCCATCGTGCTCGACCCGCCCAAATTCGGCCGCGGACCCAAGAACGAGACCTGGCGCTTCGAAGAGAGCCTGCCGGAACTGCTTGATAATGTGAAGGAATTGCTCAGCGACACGCCGCTGTTCGTCATCGCCACGGCCTATGCCGTGCGCCTGTCCTATCTCGCCCTTGCCCAGACACTGGGTGACCGGCTGGGCCCGCTGGGCGGCGTGATGGAACAGGGAGAGATGGCCCTGCCGCAGCAGGGGACAGACCGGCTCCTGCCCACGGCGCTATACGCAAGATGGCGCGCCGCCTGAGGCGGGAAAGACCACGGCCTCTCCCCCACACCGGCGACACGGATAAAGCCCGGACACGACACGGACAGCCTCCGGGCGTGCCCGGTCGCATTCGCACGTCTTGCAGCCGGGCAGACAGTCTTCACCCCTGACATCCGGACAAAAGAAAACGGCGGCCCCGAAGGACCGCCGTTCCCGAATGTTTGCCGTGAGGCGTTGGACTAGAAGTCCAGCGTCGCACCAACGAAGATGTAACGGCCCAGCGCGTCATACGACTGCGGATAGGTGTTGCCGTTACCCGTCGTACCGACCGAAGCCGACAGCGGCGGATCCTGGTCGAGGACGTTGTTCACACCGAAGCGGAACGTTGCGTAATCCGTCGCGCCCCAGGTACCGGCGAGATCGAAGTAGTTCTGAGCGTCCAGGGTGGAGTCGACGCGCCCAGTTGCCCCGGTGTCGAGATCCACAGCGCCCATGTAGCGCCACGTTGCGTTGAGCTCGAGAGCCTCAACCGGCGTGACCCAGTTTACCCGGGCGCGGTGACGCCATTCCGGGGTCGGTGTAAGGCAGTCATTGCCGTACTTACCAACACACTCGTACTCAGCGAACGCTTGACCGATCGGGTCATAGTCGAGTGCTTCGAGCCACGTACCGTTCAGCGACAGGTTCAGGGCGCCGAGGCTACCGACGTCGAAGCCATAAGCGGCTGCGATATCAACGCCCGATGTCGACACGCCACCGATGTTCACGTTCGTGTCGACCACGTTACCCGTACCGAGCCAAAGCTGGCCGTTCGCGTTACGAGTGATCCTGTTACACGCGTCAGCATCGCCTTCTTCGTAGCAAAGCTGCATCGTGATGCTGGCACCAACGGTCGTAATCGCCTTCGTGATGTCGATGTTGTAATAGTCGACCGAAAGGCTGAGGCCTGGAAGCATGGTTGGCGTCGCAACGAAACCAACCGTGTAGGTTTCTGCTTCTTCAGGATCGAGGTCCGGGTTGCCGCCCTGAAGGAAGTTGTACTGGCCAGCAGGCGAAGTCAGAGCGCCCGAGTTAGCCTGCGGGGTGTTAACCTGCCATGGGTTGGAACCGATACAGGCTGCACCGCCCGTACCGTCTTCAGCCGGATCCGTGAAGTCACAGATATCATCATCCAGGTCGAACAGGTTGAAGCCCTGAGCCTGGAAGAGGTCGATGACGTTCGGTGCGCGGACAGCTTTCTGGAAGCTGGCACGGAAACGAATGTCGGACGTTGGCGCGTAGTCACCACCGATCTTGTACGAGTCGGCGCTGAAGCCGCTCGAGTAGTCGGAGTAACGATAAGCACCTTCGATCGACAGAAGTTCGATACCAGGCTGGCCCGTGATGAGCGGCAGCTGGAATTCACCGAAGGCTTCATAGGAGTCGATCGCACCGGAAAGCCCGATGGTTGGACCGCCCTGACCAGCGCCGTCACCCGTTGTGAACGAGTTGTCGGTGATGGATTCAAGCGAGTCACGACGGTATTCGATACCCATGGCAACCTTCAGGCCTTCGTCAGCCGAAGGCATCTTGAAGCCGTACTGGCCCATGTCGCCGGAAAGGACGGCAGACACGACGTTCTGGGTTGTCGTACCGTTCTGGAGCAGTGGAACCTGAAGGTAGTCCAGGGCTGCTTCAGTGACGCCGCCGACAGTCCAGATGTTGTAAGGCACACAGTTTGGATCCGTGCCGTCAACGACGCTTGCGCAGACTGCATTGCCGTCACCATCGTCAACCACGTCCATGGCGCGGGTGAGGCGAGCGATGGAGAATTCGTTGGTGGAGGTACGTGACAGCGAAACCTGGGCGTACTGAGCGGAGAGATCATAGCTCCAGCCTGGTGCGTCATAGAGTTCGCCGCGGACGCCAATAACGCCGCGATAGGTCTGGTAACCGAGATTGTCCGAACGCCCACCGCCTTCGACGTTACGACGACCGAAGTAAGCTGGAGCGACGCCGTTAAAGGCGTTCGCACCGAGCGTTCCGTCCGGGTTTAGGGTTGGTGAAGAGCCCGTGATCGCATCTTGTGTGCCAAGCGTAGCGGCAACCCAAGCGGCACCCACGCCAGCATCTTCAAAGCCACCGATGAAGTCGTTGACTTCATTTTCCGTTGTGTCCGGATCATCAGTGATGTCGGGAACGAGATCGACGCCGCAGAGGCCAGCCTGCTGGTTGGCCGACAGGAGCGGGTTGTCGCAGCTGATGCCTTGCGTGACGAAGAAGTTGCCCGTCGGCGCGATCTGCGCATTCGACTCATAGTCCATGAACATGAACTGCGTGTAGACTTCAGCCGATGGGTTGATTTCGTAGTGACCATTGAAGCCCACCGAATAACGCTGGTCAGGGCGCTGGTAATAGTTCAGCGGACCATAGTTGTACTGGTCGGTTGCGCTGTTCCAAGGACGGAACGTGTTACCGGTCGACTGGTCGATCGTGTAATCGAACGAGTTGAAGTCCGTGATACGACCCGGGAACGCCGTGGACGAACCACCGCAGGTGAAATTGGTCGCCGACGCGGAACCGATGGCACATGCAGAAAAGTCGCGCTGGCTTTGCAACACTTCTCCATTGTCGCGGAAGCTGATCCAGGCGGTCAAGTTGCCGCGACCGTCATCGGTATTGACACCCATCACGCCGGTGATCTCTTTCGAGTAACCGTCATCGACATTGTCGTTAGGAATCTGGAACTGATCCGGGTTCGTGGCAGCACGGTCCTCGATCACGCTGCGAAGGTCGCCATTCGTGTCATAGTCGTTATTGTGCTGGAAGAAGCCGTACTGGGCATCGACCTGAACGCCTTCGAAATTGTCCTTCATGATGAAGTTGACAACGCCCGAGATGGCATCCGAACCGTAGACAGCCGAAGCACCACCGGTCAGAACGTCAACGCGCTCGACCAGCTGGCCTGGGATCAGGTTAAGGTCGGCAGCCGCATCGTTCGGCGAACCGTAAGGCATGCGCTTGCCGTCGACGAGAACCAGCGTACGGGTTGAGCCGAGGTTACGCAGTGAAACCGTTGCTGTCCCCGTTGCACCGTTCGACACGGTCGAGTTCTGCGAAGCGAAAGCCTGTGGCAGCTGGGTGATCAGGTCTTCGACCTTGGTCACGCCCTGCAGCTTGATGTCGGCCGCAGACACAGACGTCACCGGGCTTGTGGTGACCATGTTTGGCGAAGCGATACGCGAGCCGGTCACATAGACTGTAGCCTGGCGGGCGGTGGCGTCTTCAGCGGCTGCCGGCGCTTCGACTGTGTCGACTGCGTCGTCAGCTTCCTGAGCTGTGGCGAGCATGCTCGCCGATGCCATAAATGCAACGCCCGCGAATACGGACGAGGCAAGCAGGCGGGATTTCATGGTATTCCCGTTCACGTTGGTACCTCCAATTGTTAAAAAGGCGCCCTTTTAAAGGACGCTAGCCCGGACCCCTGATTCCGGGACTTGCCGGTATCGATAGGGCTTTCGTCACGCTTCCGTCAACGCGTCGTTACCGATCTGTCATCAAAACTGACCGGGTGTGGTTTATTTGCCTCAGTTCCGGGTATTTCCTGCCTCAGGTGAGCAGGAAGCTGAGAACGACCAAGCCGACAGCGAGCATCGCGAGCAAAATCATGCCGAGAAAAAGCAGGATGCTGGCTCTGAGCACCGCCAATAGCCGCCCGGACCCGTAAGTGACCCGCAACAGCCTGTAAAGATAAGCAAAAATGACGAGGAACCCGCCTCCGGCCAGCCAGCCGGCGGACTGGGGCACAACCGCCGCGACAAGCAAAAGCGTGGTTCCCAACAGGTAAAGAAACGTCTGAAAATGCAGGCCGACAATCAGGTGGTCGTACAGGTAGATTTTCCGACGCCAGGCATAGAGCAATGTCAGCAAAAGGGAGAAAACAGGCAGGAAAAGAAGGCTGAAGCGCGGCGCCCATTGCCGCAGCCGGGCGCCGAAACGGTCCTGGTTTTCATACACCGTCGCGGCCTGGTCGAGCGCCTTGTAAGTCGTTTCGATGTCTGCAGGCGTCGCGCCCGCTCCCGCCCGGTCGCGGATCATCGCATGAAGTGCGTCGCGATCGACCGTACCGTCGGGCAGCAGAATCTCGTCAAAGGCGATGCCCGAAACGCCCTGATCGACCGCCGTCTCGATCGCGGCCCGGGATTCCGCGTCGAGCCGAGGGTCTTCCAGTTGCGCCTCCATGTCCCTGATCGCAGCCTGCTCCGCCAGAATCGTCACGTTTTCCGACAGGCTGCCTTGCGCCATCGGATCGATTTTCCAGCCGTCAAACCAGCCTAATTCGTCGCTCAGCGTGAAGACGGTGAGAAAGAACACGAGAGATGCCAGCAGGAACATCCGGAACGGTGGGACATAGCGGGCCCGCTTGCCGTCCAGGTAGCTGCGGGTCACCAGGCCGGGCCGGAACATCAGCATCGGCACGGTCCGCACCAGTCGTCCATCAAGCGAGAACACATCGGCCAGGCTGCCCGAAATTAGCTCCCAGAACGGCCGATGGAAATCCGAGGCGAGCTGGCCGCAGGTCGTGCAGAACCTGTCGGGAACGATCGCACCGCAATTCTCGCACGGCTTGCCCGATTGCACCGGATGATGGCTGCCCGGCGACAGGCTGCCAAGCGACGCGGCGCCCGCAATTTCGACCTCATGTTCCATGCCGCCCTCCCCGCGACCCAGAAACCTATTCGGCCTTCATACCCTCTCGGCAGAGGAAGCGCGAGCGGTGCTGGTCGACGGCATTTTCGGTCCAGCCGGTCAGGGTCGGATCGACAAGGTTCTTGGTCACCTGGAACCACATCGGCGTGATCGGATAGTCGTTCAGCATCAATTGCTCGGCCTCGGCGAAAATTTCCGCCCGCTTCGTCAGGTCCAGTTCGGCGTTCGACTTGGCGAGGAGCGCGTCATATTCCGGATTGGAATAGCGGCCGTAATTCTGCTGGCCGGTCTGGGAATCGAGCAGGTAGAGAAAGTTGATCGGATCATCGAAGTCGGCAACCCAGGCGCCATCGGCCACCTGGAAGTCGGACTGGCGCAACCGGGCATACAGCACCTTGGTGTCCTGCTTGATGATCGTGGGCTCGATCCAGGGCGCGATTTCAGCCCAGTTCGCCTGTGCCACCGGGGCCGCCTTCGGGTTGTCGTCGGTCGAACGGTGGATGAATTCGAACTTGAACGGATTGTTGGGCCCGTATCCGGCCGCTTCGAGCAAACGCTTCGACTCTGCGAGGCGTTCGGCGCGCGGCATGTCTTTCCAGTCGACCGTTGGCCGCTCGACGCTGTAATTGTCGATGCCGGGCGGCACCATCGAATAGGCCGGCAGGAAACCCGGCGTCAGCACGTTGCGAACGATGAATTCCCGGTCGAGCGCCATGGCGAGCGCCTTGCGGACGCGCACGTCCTTGAAAACCTCCTGCGAGGAATTGATGCTCCAATAGGTGGTGTTGAGCGACGGGGTCGTGCGCGGCCAGCCCGGAAACTTCACCTCCAGCTCGGCCTGCCGGGCGCCATCGAACGCATTGTTGATGTCGAGTTCGCCGGCCGCAATCTTGTTCTCGACGGCGGTCTGGTCTTCAAGCTCGTAATACACGACCCGGTCGAAGCAGACCTGGTCGGCGGCAAAGCCGTTCGGGTTCTTTTCCGACACGAGCTGGTCGCCGGTGCGCCAGTAGACCAGCTTGTAGGGTCCGTTGGTGACGATGTTGCCAGGCTGAATCCATGCGTCGCCATATTGCTCGACGACATGCTGGGGCACCGGATAGGTCGTGTAATGGGTCAGCAGGCCGGGCAGGTAGGGCGCGGGGTATTCGAGCGTGAGTTCCAGCGTCTTGTCGTCAATGGCCCGCGCGCCGAGCTCTTCAGGTGACATGTCGCCGGTATTCACCTTGGCGGCATTCTTGATGACGTAGAGCAGCGACGCATATTGCGACGCGATTTCCGGCTTCTGGATCCGGCGCAGGGCGTAGACGAAATCGCTCGCGATCACCGGCGCGCCATCCGACCAGGCATAGTCGCCGAGGTGGAAGGTCCAGACGAGGCCCGACGGATCGGTCTCGTAACTGTCCGCCATGCCGTAAACGGGCTTGCCGTCCTCGCCATGGGTCATCAGGCCGATCATCATGTCGCCGATCACGATGTTCTCCCACTGGGCCGACGATTTGTGCGGGTCGAGCGTATCGACCTTGGCCGAAATGCCCCGGCGGAGCGTTGGCAGGTCGTCTGCCGCCTTGCCGCCACCGCCGCCGCAGGCGGACAGGGCCAGCACCAGGGCGGCCGTCAGGGTCGAACTCATCAGGGGCTTCAGCATCATGTTTTCTGTCTCCGGTGGCTTTCCGGCATGCGCCAGATTTGCCACAGTGCTGCCAGACTGGCCCGGCTTTGGAAAGCCTAGGTTCTGATACGAACACAAAGGACGACCTGCGATGACCCGATTCCTGAGCGCGATTGCCGCGATTTGCCTCGTATCCATGCCCGCCCTTGCAGAGGACGCCTCCACAGATGACGTCTATGCCTGCGCCGGCATCAGCACCGATGCCGAACGGCTCGCCTGCTATGACGCCGCCGTCGGACTCCTGAAAGCTGCGGAAGATGCCGGCGAAGTGACAACAATCACCCGTTCCGAAGTCGAGAAGGTGAAACGCGACTCTTTCGGGTTCTCGATCCCGTCCCTGCCATCCCTGGCGCTGAAGAAGAGCGGCGGGTCGGACAAGGAGCTTGATGAGATCACGACAGGCGTGACGTCTGTGCGCATGGACAGTGCCGGCAGGCTGCGTGTCAGATTGGATAATGGGCAGGTCTGGGTGCAGATCGACGACAAGAGCACCCGCGCAAGGAACCAGACCGAAGCCCGCATCTATTCCGCTGCGCTCGGCAGCTACAAGATGAAGCTCGACGGCGGAGTCGCGTTCCGGGTGCGCCGCGAACAATAGGCCGCCACACCGATTTTCGCTTTCCACTTTCCCGGACTTTCGGCACTCTCCCCAAAAAAACGGGAGAGGAAACACAATGAGAAAGCATTTTGGATGGGCCCTGCCGGCCCTCGCCCTGGCCGCATGTGCGCCAGGCACGACGACTGCCAAGGCACCCGAAGCGGCGGTGCCAGCGGCTGACCAGCTCGCTCCCGCCGCCAGCCCGACCCGCAATGCCTATTTCGGCGACGTGCACGTGCACACGAGCAATTCGTTCGATGCCTATATCTTCGGCGTGCGCGCGACCCCGGACGATGCCTACCGGTTCGCAAAGGGCGAAGCCATCCGTCACCCCGCAGGCTATGACATCAAGCTGTCGGGCCCGCCTCTGGATTTCCTGGCTGTCACGGATCATGGCGAATACCTCGGCGTGGTTCCCGCGATGAACACGCCGTCGTCTCCACTGTCGCAAACCGCGATCGCGCAATCCGTGTTCGGTGCGGATGCAACCGATCCCGGCAAGTCCTTCCTGCGCGTCGGCGTGACTGTTGCGACAGGCGAGGAGATCGAAGAGATCTATGATCGCGAACTCATCGATTCCGTCTGGGCCGCGACGATCGATTCCGCCGAACGCAACAATGAGCCGGGCAAGTTCACGGCCTTTTCAGGCTATGAGTTCACGGCGATGATGGCGGTCCCCGGCGACGGACCGCCAGCCGCCGGCAACCTGCACCGCAATGTTATCTTCCGGGGTGAGGCACCTGAGCGCCTGTTCTCCACACTCGATTCCACCAATCCGGAAGACTTGTGGACTTGGATGGAAGGACAACGCAGCGAAGGCCGTGACGTGCTGGCCATTCCGCACAACTCGAATGCCTCGAACGGCGAGATGTTCGCCCTGCAAACCTATAATGGAGACCCCCTTACGGCGGCCTATGCCGACAAGCGCATGCGCAACGAACCGCTTGTCGAAGTGTCCCAGGTTAAGGGCACCTCGGAAACAACCCCAACCCTGTCACCGAATGACGAATGGGCCGATTTCGAACAGTACGAGTATTTCATCGGCAGCACGATGAAGACCACGCCCGGTGCCGGCGACTTTGTCCGCTCCGCCTACAAGCGCGGCCTGGCCCTGCAAGAGACGGAAGGATTCAATCCGTACAAGTTCGGCCTCATCAGTTCGAGTGACACGCACGTCGCTGCCGCGTCACTGGTTGAGGAATTCCATTGGGGCAAGACTCCGCAGGACGGCGCCAGCCCGGAAGCGCGCCGGTCGGTTCCGCCCAATGGCGGCAAGACCTGGGATGGCGCCGAAGACCCCCAGACACGGCGGCAAATAACGGCATCCCAGTTCAGTTCCAGTGGACTGGCGGGCGTCTGGGCCGAATCCAACACGCGCGAAGCCATATTCGATGCGATGAATCGCAAGGAAACCTTCGGCACATCCGGCCCGCGCATGAAGGTGCGCTTCTTTGCCGGCATGGATTATGCCCCCGCAATGCTTGACGATGCCGACCTGCTGGAGCGGGCCTATGACGACGGCGTGCCGATGGGCGGGCAGCTGGCGAAAGTGAGCGGAGATACCGCTCCGGGATTCCTGGTCTGGGCCGTGCGCGATCCGCTGAGTGCGCCGTTGCAGCGCGCGCAGGTGGTCAAGGTCTGGACAGACGCCGGCGAAACGCACGAAGCGATCCATGACGTTGCCTGTTCCGGCGGCGCCGAGCCGGATGCAGCGACGCACCGCTGTGCGGACAATGGCGCGAGCGTGGACATATCCGATTGCGGCACCGAGACAGGCGCGGGCGCCGACGAACTCAAGGCCTATTGGCAGGACCCGGACTTCGATGCCGATCTCGAAGCGGCCTATTATGTACGTGTGCTGGAGAATCCGACCTGCCGCTGGTCGACATGGGACGCCGTTCGCAATGGCACGCCGCCAAACCCTGAACTGCCCACGACCCTGCAGGAGCGGGCATGGTCATCACCAATCTGGTATGCCGGGTTCGATCGGTTGGCGAACCGATAGGCCTGTCAGGCGTTCGTGCGGACCAGTTCGAAGCGTGAGCGCACCGTGGGCGAGGCGTCCGGGGTGCGCACGACGCCGGCCTTGATCAGGGCCATCATATGTCCGAGCACGGACATGGCTGCTGCGGGGTGGAGGCGCTTTTCTACATCCGCATACATGACCTCGACCATGGCCGGGATGGAGGTCTCGCCATTGCGCAGGTGTTCGAGGATCGCAGCCTCGCGGGCGCGCCGGTGGTTGGCATATTCCTTGATGAACGTATTGACGAAGTCCTTGCCACGAACCGGGTCGCCATGCGTCGGCCAGAGGGTGTCGAATCCCAGAAGGCGGATTTTCTCCAGGCTGTCCATATAGTCGGCCATGTCGCCATCCGGCGGCGCGACCACGGTCGTCGACCAGCCCATGATATGGTCGCCGGAGAGGCAGGCATTCTCTTCCCGCAGGCCGAAGCAGATATGGTTGCACGTATGGCCCGGCGTCTCGATCACGTCGAGCGTCCAGCCGGGGCCGGAGAAGCTGTCGCCGTCGCCAATCTTCACGTCCGGCATGAAGCCGAGATCGTCTGCGCTTCCCAGTTCGCCCTTGGCGGTCGGGATGCCGCAATTCTTCGCATAGGTCTTGCAGCCCGCCCATTCGGCCAGCGGCATTGCCAGCGGGGAATGGTCGGAATGGCCATGGGTGACCAGGACGTGCGTGACGGTTTCGCCCTTCAGCGCGGCCTTCAGCGCTTCGAAATGGGTCTCGTCCATCGGGCCGGGATCGATAACCGCCACTTCGCCATGCCCGACAATGTACACGCCGGTGCCGACATAGGTGAACGGGCCGGGATTGTTGGCAATCACACGCCGAATCAGCGGTGAGACCTGCTGGACCTCGCCGTACTCAAACTCGATGCCCCGAACGTATGGAATAGCCATGTTTTAACTCTTGAACTTTCGCCTTGCTCGCCCGGATCAGCGCTTCTTCGGTGCGAACGCACCGGCAAAAGCGATGGCCATGCGGCGCGTGGCGCGCAGCTTCGCGCCAAGCTTGAGCGCCACTGGCGGGCCCATGTCGGTCTTGTTCGCATCGACGATATATATCCGTCCGGATGTCCGGTCACGTAGAACGTCAACGCCGCCCCAGTCCAGCCCGACGTCTGCCGCAAAACGCTCAATCACGCCAATTTCATCCGGCGTGTAGCAATTGCGAGGCTCGTCGAGCAGAACTTCGACATTCTCGTTGAGGAACCGGCGCGCGAGCGGACGGCGCTTGCGAAACACGATGATCGGCGATCCGCCAACGATGCAGCAGCGCAGGTCTTCGACGAGCCCGCCATCAATCTCGTTGTCGACCAGCAACTGGTATGTCTTGCCAGCGATAGGCGTATCGAGCGGGCCTTCCAGCACACGGCCGTCATGTGCTGCGTTCAACTCGGATTTTTCGACCATGCGACCTTCATAAGTGGTCGGATCAACCTTCAGCGAATAGCCCGCGGCGCGCCCGAACGCTTCCGCGACGGTCGTCTTGGAAACGTCCTGGCAGCCGAAATTGACCAGAAGCGCGTTTTCCCGAACGGCGGGCACGGCATTGTTCGTTTCGGTGGAATCATCAAACTGGAAAACAATATCCGCCTTGGAGACGTCATCGATCAATTTGGAACCGGAGACATGCATGACTGGCCAGATAAAGTACCAGGGCCGCGGCTTGTCGGGATAGAAGGCGATGGTGGGGCGCTTGTGGCCCGTGATGCGGCGCCATGTGCGCCAGGTCTGGGCAAAGAAATAGAAGCAGAACCAGGTGAAGATACTGTGCAGGAGCGAGAGATCCGGCACGATCCGGTGTCCGGTCTTTTTGACCAGGATCGTGCCTTCGTCATACTTGAAATCCGTGATCCAGAGGCGTTCGGACATCGCGTCAACTCCTGTCGCGGGAACAACGGATGGCTGCGCCCTCGCTTCGCTCTGCCTCGCACGGCGACTGATCACTGACAACACACTTAATGCCGCACGAATGTGACGTTTTGCTCACATAAGTTTGTTCCGCGTGCCGCAGGCCCATCTAGAGCAGCGATTCAAGGCTCGAAAGATCATATCCTGCAGCGCCCGCCGCATCAATGATGTCTTCAGACGCGCCCTGCCCGGCCTGGGTCAGCGCCCAGGCCGTGATGCAGCGCGTTCCCGTGCGGCAATAAGCCAGCACTGGCTGGGGCGCTTCATTGAGAATATTGCCCATCCGCTCGACGATCTCAGGCGTCGGTGCACCCGAAAACGGCAAGGCCGCGAAGCTCAGGCCCAGCGATTCGGCTTTCGCACGAATCGGCCCCATGCGCGGCTGGTCGACGCCGCCTTCGCCATCCGGGCGATTGGCGACGATGGTCTTGTAGCCGGCAGCGGCAATCGCTTCGACATCGTCTACGGAGATTTGCGGAGCAACGGAAAAGGCGTCCGTCACGCGTCGAATGTCTGCCATGGGAAATATCCTGAATGTTGGCGCAGTCTTGATCGGCTCTGTACACAAGCTAAGGAGGATGACGCAACCTTCCAAGCTTCGGGGTTCAACTTTCGTCGCCTGCCCAATAACAGTTACGGAAAGTCACGCTCCCGTGTCATCCCTCCAGAGAGCCCTCAGCCGCGTTCCATGGGCCTATACATTCCGGCGCCTGCTGATCGCCGTGCCCACGATGCTGGCGATCATCACAATGGCCTTCCTGATGATGCGCGCAGCGCCGGGCGGCCCGTTCGACGGCGAACGCAAGCTTCCAGCCGCCACCGAACAGGCCATTGCGGCCAAGTTCGGCTTCGACAAGCCGCTCCACGAGCAATACCTGAACTATGTCGGCGGCGTCCTGCAGGGCGATTTCGGCCCGTCCTACAAGACACTCGGCAAGAGCGTGAACCAGCTGATCGCCGACGGTCTGCCGATTTCCCTGACCATAGGGTCACTGGCCATGCTGCTGGGGCTGGGGCTCGGCACATTGCTGGGCGTCTTTGCGGGGCTCAGGCAGAATACGGCCGCCGATTTCAGCGTCATGGGCATTGCCATGGCCGGCATATCCATCCCGACCTTCGTGACCGGCCCGATCCTGATCCTGGTCTTTTCCCTCGGCGCGGGAATATTTGCCGTCGGCGGGCTGGGCCAGTACCCGAATATCGGCATGAACTGGCACAACATGACCCTGCCGGTCGTCGCCCTTGCCCTGCCCCAGATCGCCATCATCTCGCGCCTGATGCGCGCCTCGATCATCGAGACGATGCGCTCGAACCATATTCGCACCGCGCGCAGCAAGGGCCTGTCAGAGCGCCAGGTCATCGTCCGTCACGCCCTGCCCGCCGCCATGCTGCCCCTCATCTCCTATGCCGGTCCTGCCATGGCCCGCGTCATGACCGGCTCGGTCGTGATCGAAAAGATATTCGGCCTTCCCGGCCTCGGCTCCTATTTCGTCAACGGCGCCCTCAACCGCGACTACACGCTCGTGATGGGCGCGATCATCGTCTATGCCGGCCTGATCGTGATCCTGAACCTCGTCGCCGACGTGCTGTATGCGGTGCTTGATCCGAAAGTGAAGTACGACTGATGACCGAGATCAAACCCCTCCTCGACCCGACCGGCCGCGTCGAACCTGTCACCCAGGCCATCATTGGCGGCCGCTCGCTGTGGGACGATGCCCGCGCGCGCCTGTTCCGCAACAAGGCCGCCGTCGTCTCCATGTGGATCCTCGGCGTCATCATCCTGGTCGCCGTGTTCGGTCCGATGGTCTGGGTCAATGACTACAAGGCCATCTCGGATGCGCGCACCATCGCGCCGACACTCGAGAACTGGCACATTCTCGGCACCGACATCCAGGGACGTGACCTGCTGGCCCGCCTGATGATCGGCCTGCGCATCTCGCTGACAGTGGGCATTGTCGCCACCGCCGTCAGCCTCGTGATCGGCGTGACCTGGGGCGCAACGGCCGGCTATCTCGGCGGGCGCGTCGACAATTTCATGATGCGGATCGTCGACGTGCTCTACGCCCTGCCCTTCATCTTCTTCGTGATCCTGCTGCTGACCGTGTTCGAGCGCAACATCGTGCTGATCTTCGCCGCCATCGGCGCCATCGAATGGCTGACCATGGCTCGCATCGTGCGCGGCCAGACACTGGCCATCAAGGGCAAGGAATTCATCGAGGCGGCCCGCGCATCGGGCGTCTCGCGCCGGGCCATCATCCTGCGCCACATCCTGCCCAACGTGATCGGGCCCGTGGCGGTCTATGTCACGCTGACCATCCCCGTCGTGATCCTGGCCGAAAGCTTCCTGTCCTTCCTCGGCCTCGGCGTGAACGAGCCGCTGACCTCGCTCGGCGTGCTGATCTCCGAAGGCGCCAAGACGATGGAAGAAAAGCCGTGGATGCTGCTCGCCCCGGCGCTGACCATGGCCGTGACGCTGCTCTGCCTCAACTTCATCGGCGACGGCCTGCGCGACGCGCTGGACCCGAAGGAACGCTAACGCCTTTGCAACAGCCTGTTGCGTGAAATCCCTGTTGGGATGGGCCATCCTGGCTTTCTTCTCCGACCGCGAACCCTTTGCGCATACAATTGCTGCGACCGTTGCCCGCATAGGAGGACGCGGACCGGTCCGGATCACCACGGGCAAAGGGTCGCGCCGGCACCTTTGGCGGTCTCAATGCGGATGGGTGGCGGCCTCTGTGCACGAGGGGTAGCCATGCCATTTGCCATAGCCACAAAAGCCCCCCTCGTAGCGGGGAGCCTGCCTGCCCATTCGCAAGGACTGGCGCATCTGAAGAACCGGGCCTGGCGCCCGCAGGAGCCGGAGGCGCCATGCATGCTGGCGGTCTAGTTGAGCCGCACTTCGATCTCGTTAAGCAGGTCGCGCACGCGTTTCGAATTCGCACCGAGGTCCGACAGGCCGACCCGGCTGATCGAGCGGACATCGATGCGTGAGCCGTCGCCCTCCGGAACAACGCGGATCAGGATATCATCCTTGAAATCGAACCAGAACGAGGATTGCGTCGCCTCGATGCTGCCGGCCTCGACATCATTGGTGACGATGGTCCAGCCACGGTCTTCGACGGCGGCAAGCGCAGCTGCGAAGGCCATGTCATAGGAGGCTGCAGGCTCGACCAGCGTATCGATCTGCGGATAAGGCGCATCCTTCGGCGAGGATTGCGTCGCCGGGTCGAACTCGGCCTCTTCCTGCAGTTCGGAGACAAGGCGTCCGCCTGTGCCGGGCCAGCGGGCATCGGCACCTGCGGGCACGACAGGCGCGTCTTCGACGGCATTGAGGGCTCCGGTCGATTCGCGTGCGGCCAGCAGGGCTTCGCTCGGCTGGATCGGATTGGACCAGTCGGTCTGCACGTCATGCAGGGGCGGAAGGCGCTCGGCCTGGCCGCCAAAGGCCAGCACACGTCCGAACGCCAGGCCGGAAACGAGCAATGCGCCCAATGCCAGCATCAGAGCCTGTTTGCGCGGTGCCTTGATCAGCGCCACGATGATCGCGATCACCGAGACGCCGAGCGCCGCCATCAGCAGCATCGGCCCCCAGCCAATCGTCATCTTGCCAAGGCCGAACTGCCAGCTCCAGAGGCCGAGCTTCGTGCCTACGGCTGCAATCGCAAACCACAGCACGGAGAAGATCGACAGGCCGAGTGCAAAGCCGGCAAACTTGCCGCGCCAACCGGCATCCTGCGACGCATCATTCATGTCTGTCATATTCTCAACTCCCTCGATTTCTTCCATCAGATAGCGCGGCGCGCCTGGTTTGTCGCCTCTGGCCTTATCCCCCACTTTGCCCGCCCTGTTCAGCAACAATCAGGGCATGTGGCGGAATCTTTTCCGACAGCGCGCCATCCGGCTTATCATGGCGGGCAATGTCGCTGCTCTCGCCCCCTCCCGATGTGCCCGCCAATCTCGTGCCGATCTGGCCGTGGATATGGCTGCAGCACCAGATCCTGCTTGCATGGATCCGGCTGACCTATGGACGCGGCTATCGCTATTGCTGGGGCGTCACCCATTCGGGCCGCGTCGTGCTGGTCTGCACCGACCTTGACTCGCGCGACCGTGTCGATGGAGGCGCCGGTCTCCCGCCGACTTGCCGATGCGCTCAGCGGTGCCGACTTGGCACCCGCCTTTGTTCAGTTCATCTCGCATGATACGCAACAGCCCGCCGCGTCGGCTCGCTTCCTGCGCCATCCGTCCGTACAGGCAACCGCCCTGCCGCTGCCGGATTCCTGACCCGGCAGCGCAGTTCGTGAAATTCAGCCACACCTGCAAGCGCCGTCAGGGGCGCCGCTTGTGCTGCCGGGAATGCCTCAGGCCGTTGGCAGCTTGTAGTCCTTGAACGTCTCGCGCAGGGCCAGCTTGTTGATCTTGCCGGTTGCACCGAGCGGGATTTCATCGACGAACTGGACGTCATCCGGCGTCCACCATTTGGCGATCTTGCCTTCGAGGGACTTGAGGACCTCTTCCTTGGATGGCTTTTCACCGGGCAGCGCCTGGATGATCAGCAGCGGGCGTTCGTCCCACTTCGGATGATAGATGCCGATGGCGGCGGCGTTGGCGACCTTCGGATGGCCGACCGCGATATTCTCGATGTCGATGGAGGAAATCCATTCGCCGCCGGACTTGATCACGTCCTTGGCACGGTCGGTGATCGTCATCGTGCCATACTCGTCGATATTGGCGACGTCGCCCGTATCGAAGAAGCCTTCGTCATCCAGCACGTCGCCGCCGTCGCCCTTGAAATAGCCCGCCGCAATCGCTGCGCCGCGCACCAGGAGGCGTCCGGACGTCTTGCCGTCGCGCGGCAACACCGTGCCGGCATCGTCAACGACCCGCAGTTCGACCCCGAATGGCGGGCGGCCCTGCTTCAGCTTCTGCGCCATGCGCGTATCGACGTCAGCGTCGATGAGGTGCGGTGGCAACGTGCCCAGCGTACCAAGTGGCGACGTCTCGGTCATGCCCCAGGCATGCACAACATCGACTTCAAATTCCTCTTCGAACGCGCGCAGGATCTTCTCGGGGATCGCCGATCCGCCGATGATCACCTTGTTGAGATAGGGCAGTTTCAGGTTGTTTTCCTGCAGGTAGTTCAGCAAAATCAACCACACGGTCGGCACGGCCGCCGTGATCGTGACTTTCTCGGTATCAAGCAGTTCGTAGATCGAGGCGCCATCCATCTGCGCGCCCGGCATCACCATGTTGGCCCCGGTCGCCGGACAGCTGAGGGCCAGGCCCCAGGCATTCGCGTGGAACATCGGCACGACCGGCAGCACGACGTCTTCCGACCCCATGCCCATGGCGTCCTTCGACATGGTCACCAGCGTGTGCAGCACGTTCGAGCGGTGCGAATAGAGCACGCCTTTCGGGTTGCCCGTCGTGCCGGACGTATAACAGAGGCCACAGGCGGTGGTTTCCGGGAAATCGCCCCAGCGCACGTCTGTCGACCGGCCGTCGATCCAGATATCGAACGGGACCGCACCCAGCGTATTCTCCGGCATCGTGTCGGCGTCCGCGAAAATCACGAACGTCTTCACCGTCAGGAGGTGGTCCTTGATCGCCTCGACAATCGGCAGGAAGGTCTTGTCGAAGATCAGCACCTTGTCTTCGGCATGGTTGGCGATCCAGGCGATCTGCTCGGGGTGGAGGCGCGGGTTGATCGTGTGCAGGACAGCGCCGATGCCCATCGTGCCGTACCAGGCCGCCATATGGCGCTCGGAGTTCCAGCCGAGCGTCGCCACCCGGTCGCCCATGCCGATATTGATATCCTTCAGGGCATTGGAGACCTGTTTGGACGCGACATAGAGATCGGCATAGGTCGAACGCACGATATTGCCTTCAACGCGGCGCGTGATGATTTCACGTGCGCCGTGCTGCATGTTCGCGTGTTCCAGGATCTTGTTTACCGTCAGCGGCCAGTCTTGCATGATGCCTTGCATCGATATCCTCCTCTGTGCCGCCATTCGGCAGCGTTTTTTCATCGTTGCTGTTGGGTTTATTCGGGCTATTGCTGCAGCGCAAGGAACTAGGAGTGCGACCATGTTGAGATTTGCGTTACTTGGTGCGGTTCTGGCAACGCTGGCAGCCTGCGGAGACACGTCCCGGCAGGCGAGTTCCGACGACTCCCGGGCTATTTCCGCAGCGATTGCTACACCCGCCCTTCCCCTGCCGGCGTATTTTGACTGCGTTCGCGAGAGCAAGGGCCTGCTCATCGCCGCCCATCGCGGCGGCCCGGCGCCGGGCTATCCGGAAAATACGCTGGAAACCCTGCAACACGGTTTTGCCAACGGCATCAACGTGTTCGAAATCGACGTGGCCGAAAGCCGCGATGGTGTGATGCTGCTGATGCATGACAACCGGCTCAACCGTACGACAACCGGCGACGGTTACGTCGCCGACACCGACTGGGCCGACCTCTCCGGTCTCCGCATGGTCGACAATGACGGCAAGCGGACGGATTTCGCGCCGCCCAAGCTGACCGACGTCCTGCTCTGGGCGAAACAGTCCGGTGCCATCCTCGAACTCGACCGCAAGCCGACAACGAGTTTCCGCAATATCGCCGCCGCCGTGCACGCGGCAGGCGCGGACGACAATGTCGTCCTGATCTCCTATTCCGATGACGAAGCCGCGCAAATCGCCGTCGCCGATCCGAACCTGATGCTCTCCGCATCAGCCCGGGGCTCACGCGACATTGGCCGGCTCGAAGGCCTTGGCGTCGACCGCACGCGCCTCGTCGCTTGGACTGGTACGGGCGCACCGGACGCCGCCGCCTGGGCGCGCAACCTCCGGGAGGGCGTCGAACCGGCCTTCGGCACGCTCGGCCGCAAGGGCGAACGGCTCGACGACCAGTATTGGGCCGATGGCGATGCCAGCGAATACCAGGACCTCGTCGATGACGGCCTTGTCCTGCTCGCGACCGATGAGCCTTACCGCGTCGCCGCCGCGCTCACATCCGACGACCGCGCCCGGGAAATGTGCGGGCGTTGACGCGGACCTGATCCGGGCGTATCTGCGGCCCCGGTTTGAGACGCCTGCCGCTCGCCGGGACCCAATCCCGAAGGTGAAGATCTCACAGGCCCCGCAAGGCGCCTGTACCCAACGGGATGCTGAACCTCTTCCAGCGGTCCTGCGGCAAGGCGAGCCCCCGCGTTGACGTGACCGCGTCTGGATGACGGTAAAGGATCTTTCTCATGTCACCCTCCATCAATACGCGCGAACAGGCCAAGGCCCGTGCGCGTGAAATCCGCGCCGAGGAGGCACTCGCCGGAACGCCCATCTCGCTTTCTGCAGCGCTTGAACGCGTCGCCGCCGAACTCGGCTATCGCGACTGGAACACCGCCTCGGCGCGCCTTTCGAACCTGCCCGAAGTCCCGGTCCAGGTCGGCGACCGCGTCAGCGGCCTCTATCTCAAGAAGCCCTTCGTCGGTGTCGTCCTTGCCGTGCGCAACATTGGCGACGGTTCGGCCTTCGAGGTCACGCTGCACTTTGACGAGCCGGTCGACGTCGTCGAGTTCGAGTCCTTCTCGGCCTTCCGCCAGCGCGTCACGGCGACGATCTCGGCAGACGGTTCGTCATGGGCAAAGACCAGCGACGGCCACCCGCACATGCGGATCCTGTCCGTCGCGAACGGGATCGTCTGAATTCAGGGATACAGGCGCGTCGTCGTCCAGCCATCACCGGCCCGCGAATAACGGACTCGGTCATGCATGCGGAAGGCCTGGTCCTGCCAGAACTCGATCTCGGTCGGCGCGAGCCGGAACCCGCCCCAGAATTCGGGGCGGGGAATGTCCGGTCCGTCGCCATAGACTTCCGAGACCTCGGCGATGCGCTGCTCGAAAACGGCGCGGTCCGGCAGCGGTCGTGACTGGTCGGACGCGATCGCGCTGATCCGGCTCTGGGCCGCGCGGGAAGCAAAATAGGTGTCGGCCTCAGCCTCTGACACGCGGCTGATACTCCCGCGGATGCGCACCTGGCGGCGCAGGCTCTTCCAGTGCAGGCAAAGCGCGGCGCGGGGATTTTCCGCCAATTGCCGACCTTTCTGGCTCTCAAGGTTGGTGAAGAAAGAGAACCCGGCCTCGGAAATCTCCTTCAGCAGCACGATCCGCACGTCCGGCATGCCGTCTGCATCGACCGTGGCGAGCGACATCGCATTGGAATCATTGGGCTCCTTGGCGCGGGCTTCGGTCATCCAGTCCCTGAAAAAGGGGATCGGGTCCGGCACGACGGGAATCAGGGGGCGGTCACGCCCCGTGGCATAGTCTGCAGCGCTGGGAGACGGGGGAATCACAGGAGACACGATGGCTGGCCCTCTTTGCGGATTTGTTAGGCGTCTTGTTTTCATATAGGAGGCAGCGAGATTAAACGAGGGCTGCGGCACAACATGTCACACAACACATTCGGTCATTTGTTCCGCGTCACGACCTGGGGCGAAAGCCATGGGCCCGCGCTCGGCTGCGTGGTTGACGGCTGCCCTCCGGGGCTGGCCCTGACACCCGAATGGATTCAGGGCTTCCTGGACAAGCGCCGCCCCGGCACGTCGCGCTTCGTCACCCAGCGCCAGGAACCGGACGCCGTGAATATCCTGTCCGGCGTGTTCGAGGACGACCGCACCGGCGGGCCGGTGACCACCGGCACCCCGATTTCCCTGATGATCGAGAACACCGACCAGCGTTCCAAGGATTACAGCGAAATCCGCGACAGCTATCGCCCCGGCCATGCCGACTTCTCTTATGACGCGAAATACGGCGTGCGCGATTATCGCGGCGGCGGACGCTCCAGCGCCCGCGAGACCGCCGCGCGCGTGGCTGCTGGCGCCGTGGCGCGATGCGCAATTGGCAACGCCATCACCCTGCGCGGCGCCGTCGTGCAGATCGGCCCGCATGCCATCGACCGCACGAAATGGAACTGGGACATTGTCGAGCAGAATCCGTTCTGGTGCCCCGACGCTGACATGGCGGCCCAATGGGAAACCTTCCTCGATGCCACCCGCAAGTCCGGCAGCTCGGCCGGCGCCGTGGTCGAGGTCCATGCCAGCGGCGTGCCCGCCGGCTGGGGCGCACCGGTCTATGGCAAGCTCGACGCGGAACTCGCCGGCGCGATGATGAGCATCAATGCCGTGAAAGGCGTCGAGATCGGCGCGGGCTTTGCAGCGGCCGCCTTCAGTGGCGAACAGAATGCCGACGAGATGCGCGCCGGAAATGACGGCGTGCGCTTCCTCGCCAATAATAATGGCGGCATTGCAGGCGGCATCTCGACCGGCCAGGACCTGGTGGTCCGCATCGCGATCAAGCCGACCTCCTCCATCCTCACCGAGGTGAAATCCGTCACCCGCGATGGCAAGGACGTCGATGTGCGCACCGTCGGGCGCCACGACCCATGCGTCGGCATCCGCGCCGTGCCGGTCGCCGAGGCGATGATGGCCTGCGTTCTGGCCGACGCGAAACTGCGTCACCGGGGCCAGACCGGTCGCTGAATCGCAGCGACAGAACGCTCAGCCATCGTCACATTTTATTCAAACTCCTCCCGATCGGAATTGCCGGCCCAAGCTGCTAACTGACACGCCAGTTCAACAAGGGGCGGGCACGGGCAATGGGCGGGATTGAAATCTTCGGGGTCATCGGCTTTGCCGTGGCCGCCTATGCCGTTGTGGCCAATGACTCGATCCAGACGCTAGGAACATTCCTGTCGTCCAACGCAAAACGACCCTGGTGGATGCTCTGGATTTTCGCGAGCACCATTCTCGTTGCCGTGATTGCCTACGGCTATTTCAAGGGCGACGGTGACGTCGCCTTCGACCGCCTGGATAAACTGTCTGTCCTGCCCGGCCAGGGCGACCGGAGCGGCACGCTCACTCCCGGCATCCAGTGGTGGCATGCCCTGCCGCCACTCGTCCTGCTGGCCATGACCCGCTACGGCATTCCGGTATCGACAACATTCCTGGTGCTCACCCTGTTTGCGCTGTCCGGTGGCTCGTCCACGGACGGCGTCCTCCAGAGCATGCTGGTCAAGTCGGCACTTGGCTATGTTGTCGCCTTCTTCAGCGGCGTCGTGATCTGGATCGTCATCTCCCGCACGTTCGAACGCTGGGTCTTCGATACAAAGGAAGATCTGCCATGGCCCTGTCCGTCGGCAGGTATTTTGAGACAGATGGCCGCCTGACTTAAGGAGGGTTTGGCTCATCTGGTTTTCAGTTAAGCAGCAGATTTGGCGTGCTGCAAGCGCCTCAGTTTCATGGTCTTTATTTTGATCTTTTCCCTTT
>JAHJSB010000039.1 GCA_018830285.1 Alphaproteobacteria bacterium | reverse complement strand
GCCCTGGTGGGCGACAGGATTTCATCAAACGCCATGCCAAAGGGCTGCGTTCCCAAGTCTGCGACGCCGCGAAAGCGCTCAGCAAGCTTTTCGAACTTTCCGAAAATATCGTTTTTTTTCATACCACTGTCAAACATGGGTCAATTGCCCGATGGTCTCCACAAGATCCCGGACTGTATTAATGTTTGACGCGGCCTCAACCGGAAAACTGATGTCGTATATGTCTTCGATCTCCATGACGAGATCAAAAATTTCAACGGAATCGATCTCGAGATCAGCGCTGATGCGCAAGTCCATGGTAATCTCGACGTCGGCATGAGCATGCGCTTTGAGTATTCTAGACACATCGTCAAAAACGCCGGAATTTTGCACTTTCACGTGTCTCTCCCGTCGTTACCTGTGCCGTGTACAAAGTGGGCCCTACCATAATCCAGAAAAGGAGCAAGACTGCGAGTCATCGTGGCGTCCAGCGGTGTCGGCAGTTCGACCACCCGATCCGCAAGCCAGTCGCCTGCCTGCAACTCGCGCACCTTGCCTGAGGAAAAGACGTGCGGCCTGCCTGTGAGGCGCGCCGCGCCATCAGCAACAATACCGACTGTGCTGAAGAGCCAGGCGGGCACGGACACCATGCGGACATTGCGTCCTGTCACACGGGCAGCGCTGTCTGCAATATCCTGCCACTGAACGTTCAGGTGACTGGCCGGGGCCATCAGGGCAGATTGTGGCGTGTAATCAAGGGCGCACCGGGCCAGAACTGCCGCAAGGTCTTCGACGTCGATCACTGAAAACCTGTGGTTCCTGGCGTAGCCCCCCGGTACCGGGAGAACCCCCTTGGCGAGCAGCCTGAACATATTATGCGTCGCTATGTCTCCTGGTCCGATTACTGCGGGTGCCCGGATGATATTCACTGGCATCGTGCCCGCTGCGTCGCGTACCATGCGTTCTCCTGCGTCCTTGGATGCGGCATAGGCCGAGACGTTCGGCCGGGTGGCGGCAAGGGATGAGACAAGGATGAAGTGCTTGACCCCAGCCTTCTGCGCAATCCCGGCCAGCCGGCCCGTGGCGGTGGCATTGACCTCATAGAATGCTGCCCGATTGCGCGCCTTGGTGGCGCCTGCGAGGTGGATCACGATGTCCGCATTGCGGGTCAGACGGTCAAGGGCGCCAAGGGAACCGAGATCACCGGCTACCCATTCAAGGCCGGGCAGGGTGTCCATGTTGCGGCCGGGTGCAGGGCGCGCGAGGGCCTGGACCGACGCGCCTTGTTGAAGCAGCCGTGGCAATAGCTGTCGGCCGACGAAGCCGGTCGCGCCTGTCAGGCCTATGCGCGGGCGGTCGGGCATGATGAACTGGCGATAGCGGTCATGTCCCGTGAATGCCTGCGACGGCCGACAGGGCGCTCGGACCATCCCTTTGCTCGGCAAAATCCCCGGCCAGGAAGCCTATACGCGTGGCTGCCCGGCTCAATTTCCCGGAACTGGTCATCGGCAGGGAGCGGATCGGGACGAGTTCGACGGAGACAGGGGCCCCAGTCGCCGCTCGGGCTGCGTCCGAAATGTCGCGGCGGAGTTCAGTCCGAACGGCCTCGTCACGAGAGCGACATTCGGCGAGCAGGACGATACGAGTAGCGCCGGTTGCACCCTGAACCTCGAACGCGGCCGAGCGGGCTATATTCCGTCCCCCGGTTGCCTGCGCGACCCATTCAATATCCTGTGGCCAGATATTGCGGCCATTCCAGAGGATCAGGTCCTTCGAGCGCCCTGTAATGACAATTTCACCTTCATTCCAATAGCCAAGATCGCCGGTTTCGAGCCAGCCATCCTCGTTGGTAAAGGGTTGCAGGGGTTGATCAACGCGGAAATATCCTGCCGCTATGGACGGACCGCGAACAATAATACGCCCGACTTGCCGGTCACCCAGCGGCTCGCCGGTTTCACTCATGATCTGCAGGTCAAGCGAAGGCAGCGGACGCCCGCTGGAAACGAATTTCCGGGCGGTGCCTTCACGAGTCAGGTCGCACGCGGGCAGGGCGCGCCCGGAGGTCTGCATCGTTGCCATGTCAATATTGTCTGTGCTCAGGCCACCTTTGAGGGGGGCAAACGATACGGCCAGCGTCGCCTCGGCCAGTCCGTAGCTCGAGACAAAGGCCGACGGGTCGAAGCCTGCCGGCGCAAAGGTCTGAGTGAAGGCCGAGAGCGCCTCGCTGCGCACCATATCGCCACCAATGCCTGCGGCCCGCCAGGATGACAGATCAAGCGCCTCGCCGCGATACCGGCGGGCGCAGAGTTCATAGCCAAAGCTCGGGCTGTAGGAGAGCGTGCCCCGATTTTCGCTGATCAGCCTGAGCCAGGTGCCAGGACGCCGGGCAAAATCCGTCGGCGACAGGAAATCAATCGACAGCTGCGAATACATGGGGGCGATGAAGAAGCCGACCAGTCCCATGTCATGATAGAGAGGCAGCCAGGATACCGCCCGGTCGCCTTCAACAACCTTGAGGCCTTCCTGGATGATTGCCCGGCAATTTGCTGAGACACTTGCTTGCGTCGCCACAATGCCCTTTGGCTCGCTCGTGCTGCCGGATGAAAACTGTATGTAGGAGAGGTCTTGAGGGCCATGCGGCATGGCGGGTGCTGTGCGAGCTGGAAGGTCGGAACCAGACAAGTCGATGACCGGTACTGAATTCTCGGTGAGCGCCGAAAGAAGGATATCGCGGATGGAGGCGGGGGCCATTACGGCCGAGAGCCCGGCTTGCCGGGCCATTTGTCCGACCTGCCAATCATAGATTTTGCGCCCGCCGAAGGCCGCCGGCAGGCCGAGCGGGGCGGGCACCATGCCGGCATACTGGCAGGCCATGAAGGCGGTCACGAAATCAGCCGAGGTTTCGGCGACAAGGCCGATGCGGGCCTCGCGCGGGAAAGCGGCTGCCAGCTGGCCAGCCATGACCTTGGCATTCTGTCGCAGTTCGCCATAGGTGAGGCGAGCGGTCAGGCTTCCGTCTGAAGAATAGAAATTCACGCCGGAATTGCCCTCGGCTGCGTAATCAAGCGCTTCACATATTGTCTGGAAAGTTCCCGCGCATAGCCCGATACCTGCCGTCGTTACGGTTGGTGCCAAAACGCACTACCCCTCAAGTCTTTGACTAAAATTCTACTGAAGCGCTATGAACACGCTGTGTTGCCTTTTGAAGTCACAATATTGGCATCCATCGTCAAGTCAAAGGACACATATTGATCAGAAGCTGTTTCTTTTCTTGCCACATTTGTTGCAGAATCAATAATATGTCGTCGATTTCGACTGCCAATGCGAACCGTCAAAATGGACCAGACTTATTCAAAGCGTTGAGGTTTCAACCTATCGGTATTTCTGGTCAGGAGGCGCATCAGTTGTATCTGTCACGACCGTGTGACTGGACGGCGTCCCAACCGCACGCCTGAATGCAGCATAGAGGCAGGCGACCAGCATCACGGAGCTGCAGACGGTGGCCCAGGCCGCGCCAATCAGGCCGAAAGTTTGGACCATCCAGATCAGAAGAGCCACATAAATGGCCGCGACGATCACTCTGACCATCAGGACCTGCCCCGGCCTGCCAAGCGCCACCAATGCCGGCTCGATGGCGACACCGCAAAGCTCGAAAGTCGCTGCGAGAGTCAGGATCACCAACACAAAATAAACAAAGAGATAGGCGTCCCCACCGATCAGCTGGAGGGCAAACTGGCCAAAGGCTGCGACGATAACCACCGCGAACATGCCCGCCAGACCGGCAGCAACGGACGCACGTGCAACCACCCGCCTTATTTCTTCGTGCCCGGTCACGGCAAGCTTGGCGAGTTCGGGATAGATAGACCGGGCGAGAGCGAGGGTAGGCTTGTGCAACGCGCCTGCCAGCTGCGTGGCGATCTTCAGGCCTCCTGCCGCGACGCTGTCCAGCGCCCAGCCGACGGCCAGCACAGGAAACTGTTTCCAAACAAGGCTCAGGGATGCTGTAATGTTCGTCGCCCAAGCGAATTTCCAGATGTCGGGATTTTCGTGCACGACCCCACGCAGCCTTGGGCCTTTGGTAGGCACGCGGTTCGTGGTGCGTCGGCTAACCTCCCGCAAGCTGGCCCACCAGATCGCGGCAGTCGTCACTAGTTCGGCAAGGCTCCAGGCGACAAGGTATCCGAGGATCGAAGCCCCGGTCATCCAAGCGACCAGCGCGCCTGCGAGTCGCATGGCGGGCAGAACGGTTTCAGCATAGGCTGCGAGGTCGAAGCGGTCGAACAGGCGCAGGATGCCGGTTGGTGTACCGCGCAGCCCGAACAGGAGTGATACGCTGAACAGCATGGCGAGCGCCTGCTCGCTATTCGACCAGCCGAACTGCGCCCCGACCAGGTCGACACCCGTAACGCCGAGTATGGTCCCTATCAGGGCTGCGCCCAGGTCGAGAATGGCCGTGAAGCACATGACCCGTCCCAGCTTGTCAAAGTCTCCTGAGGCCTCATGCACAGCGCCATAGCGGACAAGGGTCTGCCAGGACTGGAACTGGGCCAAGTTTGAGATTGCCTGGCCGTAAGACAGGATCAGCGCAAACACGCCAAACTGCTCGGCGCCCAGACTCCGGGCAGCCAGCGCTAGGTAGATGAGGCTGAAAATGCCGCCGACGCCCTTACCAGCCAGTAGCCAAACAGCATTGCGAATGGCGCGCTTGACGGGCCCCTCACCTTGCACGCTGGCCCTTTTCATCAATCTGTTTCCCCTTGATCATGGCCCCCAACCGCCACGGACGCATCTTCGTTCGTACGTATAGCGAGCGGCACACCAGCAACGGCAGACCTGATTTATTTATGCCAATTTGGCAAGCGCTGGGCGTCCTTGATCGCTTTCATACACTGGACGACGGACCGGTCTGCCTTCCCGTCGAAGTGCGCGTCAAGCCGTCACCTTCAAACGTCAATCGTCCTTACCGTGTTCCTGCAGAATAGGCGACCGGCTGGTCCAATTCCCACTGTGCGCGTGAATTGGAAAGCGGTGATTGCCAAATGGATTCCCCCGAAATAGAGTCTTTTGAGGGGTAGCGTCCCATCAGATGGTGTAAATCGTGCACGCCGTCTCGGCTGCGGTGATGGGTTCAGTTGCCCACACCGGGCAGGCTGAGAACAGGGTTATCGACTATTCGGGCGAGACTTTCCAGTGACATGTATCGCCGGGTGAGCGCCCATTCGTCGTTCTGCTCAAGCAGCAGTGCGCCGACAAGGCGGATGATGGCGGCATCGTTCGGCAAGATACCGACAACGTGTAGAGCGTCAACCACATTGTCCGTCGCTGACGCGTCTGCGTGAGCCTTCTTGTTGGCGGCGGCGACGCGTTGACGGAAGCTTTCTGCGTTCATTTCAAGGATGGTCGCATGATGGACCAGCCGATCTATGGCCGCGACGGTCATGGCCTTGTCAGGGAAGATCTGATCCCAGCCGCTGAACGGTTGGTTGGCGGCGATAGCGATGCTGCGGTATTCGTAGCGCCTGGCGATCAGTTCGAAGAGGACACCTGTTTCGGCCTGATCCTTGTGCGCATAGGTAATGTCGTCGAGGATGATCAGGTCGAACTTGTCGAGTTTCGCCAGAGCTGCGTCGAGAACAAGATCGCGGCGGGCGGCTTGGAGCTTCTGCACCAGATCACTCGTCCGTGTGCGCCTCCACTTCCATCTCCATCATGCGTCCGGCCGCAAAGGCCAGCATGTCGCGCACCAGATCGTTATCTGCGCTCTGGTCAATCAGCTCGAATAAAGCCAATCTGTCTTCGGTCATCGTGTGAGGTCCTTCTGGTTGAGTTTCGCAACCACAACCTCGACGGATTCGCACACGATGACCTTCCTCAGGTCGAATTTACACCAAGCCCCGGGGCGCTACCGCTCGTACCGGGCTTGAGCCACATCGTCATCCAAACAAGATGTCTCCAGAGGTCGAAGAGGAGATCCTTCACCTCAGTCGCAAGTACCATCGCGGACCTATCCCGATTGTCGGGCACCCGGCGCGTTATCTCGCCATCAAATCCTCAGACTCGGTTGTCGATCGCACCGTCAAGCGCCACAGCCCGAACCGCTTGCTTCGCGGGCCCCGTTTGAGACAGGCGCACATCTTCATTTAGAGAAGTGTACGTGCTCACCGGCGAAGGCTTTCGGCCAGAAAAGTCGCAAAAGGCTTGATGTCCTGATTGGTACTTGCTGCTTCAAGCGCTGCCATATAGGCGTCCCGCTGCTCAACCTTGATGACGAGCCAGGGATAACCAGCCGATGCCAGCATAACATTCATCAGAAAGCGCGCCGTCCGCCCGTTTCCATCTGGAAAGGGGTGGATGTAGACGAAGATAAAATGTCCGAGCACGACACGCGCTATCGCGTCAGTTTCTTCTCGCAGCAGGTTGAAGAAGGCAGGCATCGCATCCCTCACCGCCTCGACATTGAGCGGAACATGCTGTGACCCTCTGATATAGACCGGGTGGTTGCGATAGCCGGCAAGTTGAGCGGCGTTTAGAATACCAGCCTGAACACTTTGCCCGAACAGGGCTTGGTACCACGTTTGAAGATCACGCTTGACGATCTCACCCGGATTCTCCCCGTTCATCACATCCCTGACCGCCGTTTTGACGGTCTCAAACGCATCGACATATCCTTTTGCTGCCAAAGCGTCGCGCTGCTCTCTGTCGGACCCGATCATGTCCGGATTCCAGTCCCCCGAGCTGACCTTTTCGATCAGATCATAGCTGACCTGATATCCCTCAATGGAGAGGGAATGATAAGCGTCTGACGGCAACACGGCATCCATGTTTGCGATATAGGTATCCGGATCGTTTTGGCGCGCCGGTTCTGGAAAATCTGCATCAATGTCTGCTTTCATCTTTGCCCAAAGCAGGCGGATCCTGTTCACATAGGGTGAGACATCTCGCAGAGGGATGGCGAATGCGGCGTCGGCGTCAAAGGGGTTGGTTTCTGTAACCTTGTTACCCGCGGCAACCATCGCGCTCTCAATTTGGTCAGCAAGGTCGTTGCGCTCAATGGATCGCAGCGCGCCCATGAGGCGCCCGGCGCGGATCACCTGGCTATTTTCCAGCAACAGGCGCAATACTCCAGAGGCATCCTTGACTGCGGCGAGGCAGGTGCGCGCCTCGACTGGGTAATTCCGATAGAACGCCTCTGGCACCGCCACCAGGGCGGCATCGAGGGTATAGATTCGCAGACCATTCAATTGTGTTTGATCCGTTGCATCTGGAAGATCAGCAGCCACGTCGTAGATGCTTGAGCCGTGCAACAGTCCGGTCGACTTGTTGCTGGCACCTTTTGCTCGCACCAGAAGTTGATCAGGCACGGTCCAATCTCCGGCGTGAAGCAGAAGGGATTGCTGGGGTGACAAACACCAGGCCGTTTCAAATCGATTGGTGAGGTAAGTTTTGCAAAACTCCCAATAGGCGGCATACCAAGCGGTCGTATCTCCATCTCGTTCTCCTGGACGAGATGAGAGGTACCAGCCTCTCATGACCTGCTTTATGAAACCGGCCTTCTTCAGTCGCTCCATATGCGTGCGGCTCATATCCTGTGTCTGGAACACGGCGTTCCCCTGATCCTGCAGATCTTTCAACACACGCAGGGATTCGGCCAGTTTTTCGTTCGGTTTTGCCATCTGGTTTTCAGGCTCAATTTTCTGAGCTCTGTTCCTTGAATAATTGCTCGCAAAAGACGCTATACAATTGTTCGCAATAGATGTCGAATATTTATTCGTAAAAGACGACTAATATTTACTCGTAAAAATGCAAGGAAAAACGTGACCGAGAAAGGAGATCCAAATGCGTTGACCGACACCCGCGTCGTGGACGGGGTGTCGGTCAGAGTGCTCGCGAAGATTCCCTGCGAATGAATAGAACGCGCAAGACGGTCCTGAAAGACGAATGGCGGTGACGGCTCCATCTGGAGCCGTCACCTGGCAAGTCAGTCCTTCGGGTTCCAGAGGATCACGTGCCGACCTTTCTTGCCTTTGACCGGCGCGAGATTTGCGTAGATCTTGCGCGGGCCGATCTGCGGATCTGCGAGAGTGATCGAGACATAATCGCGTCCCGATGCTTTCGCCTTGCGTATCCATCCGCCGCCGATTTCTGTCGCGGTGTCTCCGGCGAAGATGCGATAGTCCGGCTGCCCTTCGGCCGCTTTCTCCGCGTTCTTCTCGATGCGGATGGGGCTTGTCAGGTTAATCATTGCGAGGGCGCCTTCGAAGGCGGTTTTGGTCTTAGAGACATATCCAAGTGCGGGTAGTGCGGGTCGCGTCCCGGGACATGGTGTAGCTGGTTAGCGCTGCGGGCCTCGTCCGCGCCTTTCCACATGGCGCTGTAGGACGAGGCCCGCAGCGCGGTTGGCCATTGCCGGTTCCTTGGTAGGATTGGGTTGCAACACACAACCTGACGAAAGGAAGACCGACAATGACCAAGCCTATGATGGACCTGCGCGAGCTTGTTGAGAAGAGCGGTGACGCGGACTTGCTCAAAGAGATGATTGGATTTGCCGCTAAGCGGCTGATGGAGCTGGAGGTCGGCGTACGCGCCGGCGCGGCCTACGGGGAGAAGGATCCGGAACGCAAAGCCCAGCGCAATGGCTACCAGGAGCGCGACTGGCAGACACGGGCCGGTAATGTCGAACTGCGGATCCCGAAGCTGCGCACAGGCAGCTATTTCCCGTCGTTTCTGGAGCCCCGCCGCGCCGTCGAGAAGGCCCTGACAGCGGTCATTCAGGAAGCCTATATCCAAGGCGTATCGACCCGCGCCATGGATGATCTTGTTCAAGCAATGGGCGGCACGGGCATCTCAAAGAGCCAGGTGTCTCGTCTCTGCGAAGAAATCGATGAGCGGGTCGAGGCTTTCCTGACCCGGCCCATCGAAGGCGAGTGGGTCTATCTCTGGATCGATGCCACCTATCTCAAGGTCCGCCAGGGCGGGCCCAGCTTTCGGCATCAGTGAAACCTGCTACCGGTATGGAGCGAAGCTGTCGGATGAGAATGCCGAGATCGCGGACTGGTTGGTCAGGCTGGCGAGTTCCGATGCAACCCGGCGCTGGGGCTTTGGCCTTTGCTATCTGTTCCTGCGCAATGTGAAGAGCTTTGCCTGGAACCATAAGCGGATACGCCGTATCTATTGCGAACTGGAGCTGAACCAACGCATCAAACCGAGGAAACGGCTGGTTCGGGCTGTCCCAGATCCTCTGGCAGTTCCGGAACGACCGAACGAGATGTGGTCGATGGACTTTATGGCAGACCAGTTGGGCGATGGCCGGTCGTTCCGTACGCTGAATGTGCTGGATGACTTCAATCGCGAAGGACTTGCCATCGAAGTCGACTTCTCTCTGCCCGCAGCTCGCGTTGTACGTACGCTTGATCAGATCATCGAGTGGCGCGGAAAGCCGATGGGCATTCGCGTTGACAACGTCCTACATACGGATGCGCAGGCAAGTTCCGGGCGCAAAGCCTCGTCCCGTAATTTCCAGATACGGGTATTGAAGTCAATTACCGGGTGGGCTTCCGCCGCAATGGAAGAGCTCGCAGCCATAGCAAACACAGGATCCATGCGCGTTGATTTCGCTGGTCCTTACCGTCCTTAACACGGGATGCCGATCCGAGCGGAAGACCCGAACATTATCTACGAAGTCGCTCGGAAGACCCGGCGCCTCAACGGCCCCATCAGAGAGAGGTTCTCCCGCCCGGCACCGGCCCTTCATAGAAAGGCCGGTAAGCTTTCCCGCTCTTGATGACGGCATGTGCTGTGCGCGCCATCTTTGCGGTAACCGCTGTGAGCGCCTTACGCTTGAGATCGGCATTGTCCGGATCTCTTGCGATGTAGCGCGTGTATTTGTCCCTGAAACTGTTCTCCCTCTGGCGGATGGCGACCAGGCCTGCCATCCAGAGCGCTTTACGCAATCTGGCATTGCCGAACTTCGAAAGCCTCGTCTGGCCCCGGAAGGTACCGGACTGATGCGTCGACAGGTCGAGGCCGCAGAATTTGAGGAACTGGCGGTGATGGCCGAACCGCCTCAAATCGCCAGCCTCTGCGAGAATAGTCAGTGAGATGATTGGCCCAATACCCGGCATCTGCTTGAGTGCCTCATAGTCCTGCGTTCCGCCAAGCAGTGCTTCGGCTTCCGCCTCGATCATATCCCGCTGTCGGTTCAGGCTGCGCGCCTCCGCCAGAACCATGCGGAACATGGCAATTGCTTTACTGTCCAGGGGAATAGGCAACCCGATTGATTCTCTTGCAGTTTCATAGATATCTGCAATCAGCCTGGCCTTTGAAGTCTTTTTGCCGACAATGTCCCACGCGGCGGCCGAGAAGGCCTCCGGAGATAGTGCTGTGATCGATGCTGGCGTTGGAAACTTCTCGAGCAGGGCAAAGAACCAATCGCGCCTCGAGCTGTGCAGAAACTTCTCGATCTCCGGAAAATAGAGCGGCAGGTAGTGCGTCAGGATCCGGTGAATGGTCTGCGTCCTTGCTCTCGATACGGCCTCATGCGTCTTCGAGAGCTCCTGGATATCTGCGAGGCCGGCGGCCAAGGGATCCTGGTAGACCTGGCTGAGACCCGTCGCCAGCATATGCAGGATAACCTGGGCATCCTTTGGATCATTCTTGTCCCATCCATTGTGGATGGCTTCGCGTTGGCGGGCGAGTGCCATGGAAGAGATCAGGCGTGTCTCGATGCCGGCGTCGACCAGCCTCCAGGCCAGCGCCCGATGATAATTACCGGTCGCTTCAAATCCAGTGACCACTGGCCGGTCGAAAGCCTTCAGCTGCTCAATGAAGCGGTCGTGCTCAGCCCGCTGGTTGAGCACAACAAGACGCCGCCGCCGGGGCGACCCTGGTACCTGTATCAGAACATCATTGCGTCTTTTGGAAACGTCGATCGCGACGAGCACAGTATCCTGTGCGATAGAATGAATCTTGGCCATGGCCGGTCTGCTCCTCTTTGGTGGTGGTTGGAATAACCACTGTAAGAGGTTCTGCGGCCCGGTCATGGCCACCTGCCTGCGTGCGGAAAGCGCCGCAGGCGGCCATGACCTGCCTGAGTTCCGAATGTGCTATGGCCCCGAAAACATCAGTGGCAAGCTCCAGACCTGGGCGGCAAAGCGCGGCATCGGCATCTTCTACATCCAGCCAGGCAACCCGCAGCAGAACGCCTATGTCGAACGCTACAACCGTACCGTTCGCCAAGAATGGCTCGGGCAATATATCTGGAACACATTGGAGGAGGTACGCAACCACGCCACCAAATGGCTATGGTCATACAACAATCAACGCCCCAATATGGGCATCGGCGGAATTACCCCCGCCATGAAACTGAAACTTGCGGCGTGAAGTCCAGAAATCAGGCCGCTTAAAAATGGGATGATTACCGGGATAGGCGCCGATGCGGAAGTGCCTAGAAGTCTAGCCCTTTGTCTCGAACTCTAGAACCTTCCTTGACCCCAGGCACCCAAAAAGCCGACCCCAGTAAACTGTACAGATTCCAAATATCAGCGTTTCAGCACCAACGGTCCCAACCACCCATCAATCGCTTCCGCCACATCCCGCTTCAAATCCACATACTCCGCCCGGATATAATGCTTTCGTGCAACGCTCGCCGTCTGTCGATGATTATGCCAGATATCGAGCCAGCGTTCGTCGACCCCCGCATCAATCAGATGTGTCTTCATCGTGCGGCGCAGGTCGCGAGGGTTCCAGTCCGGGAATTCGAGCTGCTTGTTCAGCCGCTTCGCGCCGCGTGAAATGGCAGCCATGGTGAGTGGTTCGTCCGGGTCGCGAGGATTGGACATAAGGTAGGGCGAGCGCGGCTGCGCCAGCTCAAGACACCGCGCGACGAGTGGGGCAGCGGTCCTAGTTATCGGCAGCTGATGCGACTTGCTGTTCTTTGTCTCGGGCAAGTGCAACCAGCCATCGCGCCAGTTCGCAGCGAGACTCATTGTTACTTCCGTCACGCGCAGGCCGCCCATGGCGATCATCAGTTTCAGGACGCGGTGTGTGGGATGGTCCTCGTCCAGCGCATGCCAAAGCGCTTTCAGTTCGTCGTTTGACAGGAACCGGTCGCCCGGTTTGTTCTTGGGGCTCGTCGGTAGCTGCTCGGCGATATTGTAGATAATGCCATAGTCCCGCGCGCCACCGCAATAGTCGTAACGGTTCTTCACCGCCCACTTCCAGGCCGTGACGATATAGGAGCGAAGATGCGGTGCATAGTTCGGACTCCGGGCATAGCTCTCTGCCATCCAAGCCTGCAGGTCCTGGATCGTAACATCCCCGGCGCGCGGCATGCCGCCGTGGCGGGCGACCAGTAAGGGCAGGAGAGCATACTTCCCGTCAATCAGCGTACCCTTGACGCGCCCATAGGATGTCACACCGCGCGCCTGCATGTCGGCGACATAGTCGTGAAAGAAATTGGCAGCGGAAGCGGATACGGCATCGGCCACTTCTTCGGCCCGCGCGGCCGGCGTCGGCGCCAGCGCGCGCATTTCCCGGAACTCTCCAGCGCGCGCTCTGGCTTCTCTCAGGCCGATCTCGGGATAGGCACCAATGCGGACCCGCACCGTCTTGCCGCTCAGCTTTCGCACAGCCGAAAATGTCTTTGCGCCGGTCTTGGCTACACGCACTTTCAGGCAGGATTCGATCGTGTCGGAATAGTCTCCGGCGTCGGTCACAGCCGAAAGCCAGGTGTCCGCAAGGCGCAGTTTTGCCATGAGTTTCTGGTCTCGGGTTACCGTATAGTTACCACCGAGCCATTTGTGAGCAAAGTCTAACTTTTGCACATTTATAATTCATTGTTTTAATTGGATTGTTGGTGACCCCGGCGCGATTCGAACGCGCGACCTACAGATTAGGAATCCAGATCAGGGCTTGTCACGCGATGTCCCGCGACGGCGCTGAACGTCTATAACGCCCTGTCTTTTATAGGTTTTCATAGACTCTTAACCGGAAACATCATACCTCTCGATCACGCTTAATCCCGCCCGGATGCTTCCGGTATGCTTCCGAATTTGGAGTGTGACCCTGATGGCCAAACTGACTAAACGCTTCATCGACGCCGCCAAGCCTGGCAAAAAAGAGTATTTTCTCTGGGATGGTGAACTCAAGGGCTTCGGCCTCCGAATTTATCCGACCGGCCGCAAGGTCTTTGTTCTCCAGTACCGGACCGGCGGACGCGAACGCCGCCTCAAGATCGGTCCCTTTGGCGCGCTGACCGTAGATGAAGCCCGGGAACTCGCGCGCCAAAGACGGGGAGACGTGGCCCGCGGCAAAGATCCGTCAGCCGAGCGCAATGCCGAGCGCAAGACACCCAATATCAGCGCCCTTTGCTCACGCTTCCTGGAAGAGCATGTCGCAGTTAGATGCAAGCCATCGACCCAGCGCGAATATCGCCTGTCCTGCAACCGCTACATTATCCCTGAGATCGGCTCGCTTCGCGTGACAGATGTCACGCGCGCGGACCTTGCCGCACTCCATCAGTCTCTCAATCGCACGCCCTACCAAGCGAACCGCGTGCTCGCGACGCTGTCAAAGATGTTCACGCTTGCCGAACTTTGGGGCATTCGCGAGGAAGGCAAGAACCCGGCGAGGCATATTCCCAAGTTCAAGGAAAAGAAGCGCGACCGGTTCCTTTCGGCCGATGAAATCGCCCGCCTCTGGACCACGCTCGACAATCGAGTAGCCGCTGGATCTGAATCCATCTTCGTCGCATCCGCCTTCAAAATGCTTCTGCTGACAGGTTGTCGCTTGTCCGAGATCCGCCTGCTTCGCTGGGAGTATATCCGAGGCGACGTTATGATCCTGCCTGATTCCAAGACTGGACGGCGGCGAATTGCGCTTAGCCCGGCCGTTCTCGATATCCTAGGTCAGATCCCGCGCCGCCCGGACAATCCATATGTCGTGTGCGGCAAGAACCCAGGAGAGGCAAACACCGATCTGCAGCGTCCTTGGCGCCGTATCCGCGAAGAAGCCAAATTGAATGATGTCCGGATCCATGATCTGAGGCACACATACGCGTCCTGGTGCCTGGCGGCCGGACACTCCCTGTTCCTGACCGGCCGTCTGCTTGGTCATACTCAGGCTGAAACCACCAATCGCTATGCGCACCTAGCGGACTCCACTCAGAGAGATGCCGTCAACGCCACGGATGTTTTGCTCATGAGCTTCGTGGCGCGGAACGATCTGTCAACAAACAAATCGGTTCACTAAAATGACAAATGCCGCTTACACTGACAACGACCCGATACCGCCATTTTCCGACGGCGATGCCTTCGATTTGGGGCAAGCATTTGGACCGGTAAGCGATTTACCATTCACGCGCGAGCAGGCGGAGGAAATTCGTCAGGAATTCAATTTCCCTCTCGCTTTCCGCAAGCATGATAGCGAATTTCAGTTCGATATGTATGGGCACTTGTCGCTATGGCATAAGCAACTCATCAACGCGGAACACCTTGACGGTGAGCGAGCCACTCGTTCGAAGCGAATAATGCAGCTCAAGCAAGTCTCGAAGATTTTGGATCGTGCAAAGGCGACGTTGGCCGCTCTTCCGCCCGAAGACGCATTTCATCTGGAGGAGCGCGTGAGTCATCTTGCGCAGGCAGACATGATCGCGATGGATCTTGCTGAAATCGGCCTTCCGTCCGCTGCGACCTTAACTTACCAGCTAGATCGCTTTAGTCGCGCCGCGGGCGATAAAGTCCGCTCAATGAACCAAAACAAACCCAACCGCAGAGATCGGCAGCAAGCCCATCCTGGCGTCTACGATGTCACGAGCACCATGATAGCGGCCGTTTGGCATCAACACAAAGAGAAATCCTTCCACGGTGAATTTGATCCTGACGGGAATGAGCCCCTCAACGAGTGTGCGCGTTTTGTTGTTCGCGTCCTAAAGTTGCTGCGTCCTCGCGTTCCAAACAGCTATGTTGCATCCGCGATGAAGGAGGCGCAGGCGAATATCAACAGCGTGCAGCGCACGACATAATAGCGCTCCACGAAAAGGAGAATTTAGCGCGCCAAAATGAAATTACGTTCTCCTAAAAGTCAGAGACTGATAGTGGCAAATGAAGTTCTTTCGTAACCGCGAAAGGACGCGAACATGAGCTCCGAGCCAGAAATCAAGCGCGGCGACCTACTGACTGAAAGTCAGGCCGCCACGATTCTCAACCTCTCTCCACGCACTCTTCGCAATTGGCGTCACCTCGGCGGTGGTCCGAAATTTGTGAAGCATTCTGCCCGCCTTATCCGATACCGTCGACAAGATCTCGTCGAATGGGTGAATCAACGCGTTCGCAAAAGCACGTCTGATCTCGGAATTCTCAACACGCTGAAATAGGTTTTTGCCCGCGCGGGGTTGACCGCACCGTACGGGATTTTTGGAGGCGGATGTCTTCAAGGGAGTCGAGCTTGCTCGGCTCCCAACAAAGGCGGCTTGCCGTCTCCAAAAACAAAAGCGGTTTCTGCGCGAAGCGCAACTTCTCCACAACGAACAAAGGACACTCCGAATGACAGTAATTGGTAACTTTCGATCGATGCAGACAAATGATCTTACGGCTGAGTTAGTCGGCAACATTCGCACAATCGGATTCAGCGGGAAGCTGGCCATTGTTCATGACGGGGGAGCGTCTCATCCCAACGCCCCATCGCACCGGGTTTTCCTCATAAACGAGGATTCCGTAAGACTGGAAGTTGGCGCAGCCTGGTCTCAAAAGATCAAACAAGGCGTCCGCGCTGGTGAAGAATTCCTTTCAGCCAACATAGACGACCCATCGTTCGAACGCCCACTAAGCTTTGCGCTCTTTCAAAGTGATGAGCACACTTGGGAAGCTACGTGGCGTCGACGCCAAACCACAAACTAGCATAGGTAGATGTAGGGGGGTGTCCATGTACCACGCCCCCCTACACGTACATAAACGATGTCACCCACACTCATTCGCGCCGGATTCGATACTGTCGAATATGCCGTTTACGGTAAAGTCCCAGAGGCTTTTCTTCGCCTTGTCGCAGAAGCGAAGCAGAAGGCGCTTGAAACCCGCAAAGCGCACCCTATGCGCTATAAAGATGTGAGCATTTTGGTGCAGCCGAACGGGGGACAAGGGGGATTTACCTATTTAATTAGTACCGGGCCTTATGGTGCTACAATTAAATTTCGTGAAATCGGCTCTCGTGACCCGTTTTGCGCGCATATTAAATTATCCGCGTATGGACTAGCTACTAAGGGACTAAAACAATTAAAATCCGAGTGCGACGACCTGTTTTCGAAGATTAAAGCGGTAACTAATAGCGAAAATACCCGCATTAGTCGCATGGATTACGCCTTAGATTTTTATGCGCCTCACTTAGCTGTAGATACAAATAACTTTGTTACTCACGCCAAGCGTTCAAAAACTGAGAATATTGAAAGACGAACAACCGGTGACCGCGTCAATTATCTACGCATTGGCGGTATGCCGCGAACACAGCTGTGCATTTACGATAAACACGCTCAAACTCAAATCAAATCCGATTTAGTATGGCGGGATATTTATTCGTCCTGCTTACGCCAAATCCTTCCAGAGACAGAAGCAAACTCTTGGTGGAGAGTGGAATTTCGCCTGGGTAAGGATGCTATAGATCAAGTTGTGAGTCCGAGGCTTTGGGGTCCCGCACTCGCCCAGGCGGCTCCCGCTTTTCGATCTGCCAGTGACAAGATATCGTGGCGAACCCCGACAGATGATTCGAATCGATCTCGCTGGCCGCTACACCCAATATGGGAGATCGCGCGAAACCATCTGCACAACGACTTCGAAATATTCAACCCTGTTGAAGTCAGCGCGGCGACGAGAAAGCTGATTGCTGAGAACTACGTCGCAGGATTGGAATCACAGTGCGAAGGATTGGTACTGACGATTGCCGCAGCCTATGACGTACAAGCAGAAAAGCTAAGCGAGTTCGTCCGAAATCATTTCCTGATGATCGGAAAGCGCCTTTCGGAGCGTGCTGATATTGAGGACCAAATGGCAGCCCGTCGCGAACGTCAAATACTTTTGAGAGGCTGCACAACTTGAATGGTCGGCGTACCATTTCACTTGGTGCATTATAGCGACTACTCAAGCGATGAATTGCCGGATAACTTCTCTCCCGCGAGCGGAAGCATCTAATCGCATTGTTTTTTCTTCAGCATGGGCTTCGGCTCGCGCCCCTTCCCAATTTCCTCATGCGGCTTCGCATCTTCATCCATAAGCCGCTTGAGGATTTCGTTGAACTCTGGATCTGATTTGGAAATAGTCATGAGCAGGAACATCCAATTTGAATCAAAAAGTGCACGCACTCTCATCGCTCATGCGGAGCGCAGGATTGCGGAGTTCGAGCAGTTGCAGAGGGAGTACAGTGGAACACACCCCTACCGACTCTTCCGTGAGCGAGACGCTAGCACTGGCCTGCATTTGTTTAAAGCCCAAGTCGAGCGTAGCCCGCCCATTGAACTTAGTCCCGTCGCTTTCGACGTCCTTCATGCCTTGCGATCTAGTCTTGACCATGTTGTTTACGACGCTGCTAAGCGATTGGGCGGGAAGCCTAGCCCTAAATTTACGAAGTTCCCCTTCGGAAAAACCAAAAAGAACGCTAGCGATGACCTCGGGAGGAAGAAGTCCGAGGTTCCGATTGAACTCCAAAAATTCCTCCTCTCGTTCAAACCTTACCGCAGAGGGAATAGGGCCATCTGGGGATTGAACGACTTGCGAAACGAGAAGATCCACAGAACGCTCGGAACCATGGCGATCGCAAATACACGGGTCCTGTTTGGCGATGGTATCATTGGAAGATTGCATTTCGACACAGCCTCCAAATGGGACGGACGAAAAAACCAGCTTACTTATCTTGAGGCCAGAAGTGCAGACAACATCAACGTCGATATCAATATCACCATCAATGTAACGTTCGTAACCGTCCGGTCTCCCCGCCCTTGTGGTGAACGCCTCGATGCTGATTTTGGTTGGATGGAGGCGGATAGTGTCCGCCTGATTTAAGTGGACACGATCCGACCATGTTTGACCATAAGCCTGTGCGCACGCGGCGGAG
>JAHJSB010000038.1 GCA_018830285.1 Alphaproteobacteria bacterium | reverse complement strand
CGGGTGTATCCAAGAAACGCCTGCAGGAACTCGGCAAGTCACTGACCACTGTTCCGGACGATATCCAGATCCACAAGACGCTGACCCGTGTGATCGAGGGCCGGGCGACCGCGATTTCCAAGGGTGAAGGCCTTGATTGGGCAACCGCCGAGCATCTCGCTTTCGGCACCCTGCTGGATGAGGGCTTTCCGGTGCGCCTGTCGGGCCAGGACGTTGGCCGCGGGACGTTCTCGCAACGCCACAGCCATTTCGTCGACCAGGCCTCGGGCGAACGTTACACCCCGCTGAACCATATCAGCGAGAAGCAGGCCCATTACGAAGTCATCGACTCGCTGCTCTCCGAAGAGGCTGTGCTCGGCTATGAGTACGGCTATTCGCTGGCCGACCCGAACACGCTGACCCTGTGGGAAGCCCAGTTCGGCGACTTCTCGAACGGCGCGCAGGTCTATTTCGACCAGTTCATCTCGAGCGCCGAGCGCAAATGGCTGCGCATGTCGGGCCTCGTGATGCTGCTGCCGCACGGCTATGAGGGGCAGGGGCCGGAACATTCCTCCGCCCGTCTCGAACGCTTCCTGCAGATGTGCGCCGAAGACAATATGCAGGTCTGTAACCTGACGACCCCGGCGAACTATTTCCACGCCATCCGCCGCCAGATACACCGCGACTTCCGCAAGCCGCTGATCATCATGACGCCAAAATCGCTGCTGCGCCACAAGCTGGCGACCTCTTCGCTCGACGACATGACAACCAAGTCCTCCTTCCACCGCATCCTGTGGGACGACGCGGAAACGCCGGGCCGCGAAGGCAATGTCAAGCTGGTAAAGGACAACAAGATCCGCCGCGTCGTGATGTGTTCGGGCAAGGTCTATTACGACTTGTTCGAAGCGCGCGAGGAGGCCGGCATCGACGATGTCTACCTGATGCGGTTCGAACAGTTCTATCCGGTCCCGCGCCGCTCGATCATGAATGAGCTGAAGCGTTTCAATGGTGCGGAACTGGTCTGGTGCCAGGAAGAGCCCCGCAACATGGGCGGCTGGACCTTCATCCGCGACGAGATCGAATGGTGCGCCACCCAGGTCGAGGCAAAATCGCCGCGCCCGCGCTATGCCGGCCGTCCGCCATCTGCCGCAACAGCGACGGGCCTTATGTCCAAGCACAAGGCCGAAATGGCCGCCTTCCTCAACGCCGCCCTCGGGCCCGACCCGGTCGACGACAAGATTGTCGCCGTCTGACCGCTCTTTCCAGAATTCTCCAGATACGGACGAAAACATCATGACCGACATCTCAGTCCCCACACTCGGCGAAAGCGTCACCGAAGCCACCGTCGGCCAATGGCTGAAGGCGGCGGGTGACACCGTCAAGCGCGACGACGTGCTCGTCGAACTCGAAACCGACAAGGTTTCCGTCGAAGTCTCCGCGCCGGAAGACGGCGTGCTCTCCGAAATCGTCGCCAATGTCGGCGACACGGTGGAAATCGGCGCCCTGCTCGGCCGCGTGAACGCCGGCAACGGCGCAACCAAGGCGGCACCCGCCAAGGCCGAAGCCGGGCCTGCCAAGGCCGCGCCGGCAGCTGCAGCGACTGGCGGCAAGCTGACCGACGTCGCCGTGCCGACCATGGGCGAAAGCGTCGCCGAGGGCACGCTCTCGACTTTCCTCAAAAAGGTCGGCGACAGCGTCAAGAAAGACGAGACGATTGCCGAGATCGAAACCGACAAGGTTGCACTTGAGGTGCCTGCGCCGGCTGACGGCGTGATTGCCGAACTTCTGGTCGCCGAAGGCGCCAGCGTCACGCCTGGGTCCGTTATTGCCCGCATCAGCGCCGGTGGCGCTGCGGCCGCTCCTGCTGCCACCCCGGCCGCTCCCGCGCCTGCGGCCAGCGCCGCGTCCAGCAGCGCCGTCGCCCCGTCGGTGCGTCGCATCTCGACCGAAGCCGGTGTCGACCCCGCAAACATCCCCGGTACGGGCCGCGATGGCCGTGCGACCAAGGCCGATGCGCTTGCTTATGTGAATTCCGCGCCGAAGGCCTCGGCTTCTACAGCCGTTGCCGACGCGCGCCCACCACGCGATCTCGGGCCTCGCGAGGAACGCGTGCGTATGACGCGCCTGCGCCAGACCATCGCGCGCCGCCTGAAAGAGGCGCAGGACAGCGCCGCCATGCTGACCACGTTCAATGACGTGGACATGGGCGCAATCATGGACCTGCGGAAAAAGCACCAGGACAGTTTCGTCGCCAAGCACGGCATCAAGCTCGGCTTCATGAGCTTCTTCGTGAAGGCTTGCGTCAACGCGCTGAAAGAGGTCCCGTCGGTCAATGCCGAGATCGATGGTACCGACATCATCTACAAGAATTACTACGACATGGGCGTCGCCGTCGGCACCGATAAGGGCCTCGTCGTGCCAGTGGTGCGCGATTGTGACGAGCTCTCGCTCGCAGGTATCGAGAAGGGCATTGCCGACCTCGGCAGGCGCGCCCGCGACGGCGATCTCACGATCGGCGACATGCAGGGCGGCACGTTCACCATCTCCAATGGCGGCATCTATGGCTCGCTAATGTCCACGCCGATCCTGAATCCTCCGCAATCGGGCGTGCTCGGCATGCACCGGATCGAGCAGCGCCCTGTCGCCATCAATGGCCAGGTCGTGATCCGTCCGATGATGTATCTCGCGCTCAGCTACGACCACCGCATCGTTGACGGCAAGGAAGCCGTCACCTTCCTCGTCCGGGTCAAGGAAGCGCTGGAAGACCCCGAACGCATGCTGCTCGAAGTCTAGAACGCCTCCATGATCAGCCTGTTCGACGCCATCGGCATCCTTGGCGTCGGGCTGACCCTGCTCGCCTATCTCCTGCTGCAGGCAGAGCGGCTCGAATCGCGGTCCAGGGCCTATTCGGCGTTGAACCTGTTCGGCTCGGTGGCAATCCTCGCCTCGCTGGCGTTCGACTTCAACCTGTCGGCGGTGCTTATGGAGGGCTGCTGGGCCGTCATCAGCCTTTACGGGCTGGCCAAGGCGCTACTTGCTCTGAGGCGTGCGCCGCCCGTTTAGACGGCAAGGGGGCACGCCGCAGTGAGACCATGAAGGTAAGGACGGACCGGACCGCATGGGGTCACGCCGCGCTTCCGCGTCGCACCTCCCTCACTTGCCGCTGGTGCCATCCCCATGTATCGGGCTGCAATAGCCAAAGCGGGGCCCAAGCCCATGACCACTTATACATCCGACCAGCGCCACCATACGGCCGAGACGAGCGAGACAATGGCGCAGGTGCGCTATGAGATCGACCGGATCGACCGCCTGCTCGTGGAAATCCTTGCTGAACGACAATCCTTCATGGATGCTGCGGCCCGCATCAAGGGTGACCGCGCCATCGTGCATGACCGGGCGCGAATCGAGGACGTGGTCACGAAGGTGAAGGCCGCCTGTGCTAAAGCAGGCCTCTCACCGGCCATTGCCGAGCCTGTCTGGCGCACCCTGATCGACCGGTGCATCGCCTATGAATTTGGCAGCTATGACGCTTTGATGGCGCCGGAAGCGGCCAATTTGTAGGCCAGCTTGCCGACGGCTTCCAGCGTGTCGCCCAGCGCGTCCTTGACATCTCCCAGCATCACGGCGGCCGCCGTCACGCTTGGCGCAGTGTCAGCGCGTCCCAGGCCTTCCGCGCGGCCACAAATGGCTGCCAGCCTGAGCGCGCCGATGCCGAGGCTCGCGCCTTTCAGCGTGTGGGCCGCGTCGGCCCACTGGCTCGGGTCAGCGCGCGGGTCCAGCAGCCGTGACCAGATCTCTGCCTGGTGCTTGAAAATCTCCAGGACTTCCATGGCCAATGCCTGGTCCCCGCCGGTCATGGCTTGCAAATGGTCGAGGTCCAGCAAAACGAGCGGGGCAGGGGCGGCGTCGGTCATGGTCGGCACTCCGATAGTGTGCGCCACTGTCTCATGGCGACCTTTCCCCAAAGGTTAACGCCACGCGCTGCTCCGTTCACCAAGCCTTACAAAATTTTATCGATTGGCGAAAAGGCCCAAAAGAAGTAGAACGCAGCCTTGTTTGGGGCTTGAAATCTGCCCCTTGTTGAATCGGGGACTCTCATGGTCGCAATCATCGTGCTTATCCGTAACCTTGTCCTTGCTGGGATTCTTGCCTGGCTCGGCGTCGAATTCGCGCCTGCAGACCAGGATGATTCAGCAGACAAACGGCCAGCCGAGAACGTGCTCGTCCGTATGCTGGGTTAGGCAAAGCGCCTGCTGAGCCTTGAAAAAGCCTGTTTTCCGGCCTCGCCGCGGGCTTATTGTCGCGGTATAGTCGCGCAATGACGGTTACGACTTCAACTCGCCCGTCCGGCCGGGATCTTCTGGTCAGGCAAGAGGCGTCGAACAACGTCGAGTACGCCCGGCATGGTGGCGGCTGGATGGTCGCTACAGGATTCGTCATCGCATTGCTCTGGTTTGCCGCCGTCGGTGCAGGTGTGCTCGGGCTTCTTGGCATTGACGCGCTGCTCGCGCTTTCACCCGTGATACTGCTTGCTGGCGGCGTCGCCGCTATCATTCCGGGCCTGATTATCATCATGGCAGGCTATATGGCGCGCACGAACCGCCGCGCGGCGGCCTCCAATGCGCTCGTCATGGAAGCCGCCATTCGCCTTCTGGCGCCGGCCCGCGAAGCTGGCACGGAAGGCATCAGCATCGCCGAGCAGATGAAACAATCCGCCGCTGAGGTCGACCATGCCATGGCGCATGCGATCTCTGCCATGAAGGCCATGTCGGGTGAGATTGGCGACGAGCGCATGCGGCTGGAATCGGTTGCCTATGCCAGTGCTGACAATGCCCGGGATCTTGCCCAGCGCCTCGCCGCCGAACGGACCGCGCTGGAAAGCCTTGCCCGGGACTTGCGCACCCAGGTCAACGAGATGAGCGAAGCGATCCCGCGTCAGGCGCAGCAGATGGTCAGCGCTGCGCGCCAGGCCGGCGAGGAAGTCGCCCGCGCCGACGATGCGCTCGAAGCCCGCCTGAATGGCATGCGCGCTGCCGGCGAGTCGCTGGCGGCCAAGCTCGTGGATCTCGACGGGCTCGCCCGGGAGGCGTCCTCGCGCACGGAAACACTCACCTTCGCCGTCAGCCGCGTCGAAGAGAAACTCGAACAATCCCGCAAACTTGTCGACGCTGCTGTCCGGGCAGGGGAGATCGCTGCGGCGGCTGCCTCGACTACTGGCGAGGCGCTCAAGGATGCAGTCTCTTCTGCGCTCGATGGCGCCCGCCTTGCCAATCGCGAGATCAACCAGACGGCACGTACCGCCGCCGAAGAGGCCGCCAGTTCGCTCGCGCGCCTGCGCGAAGCGGGCGACCATGCCACCGCCTCCGTGCGCGCTGCCGGCAACGCCGCTCGCGCCGAGACCGATATTCTCAATCGCCGCCTCGGGGCCAAGGCACCCGCCCCGGCGACGGTTTCGGCACCTGTTCAGAACGTCATCGCACCCCCCGCTCCCACCCCCATGCCGCCCCCGGAGCCGACCCCTGCCGTACAGTCCCCACCGCCGTCCGCCACCTACGCAAATGGCCATGCCAACGAGGCTTTGAACGGTCGCGCCAATGGTCATGGCACACCCACGGCCGACCTCTCCGGCACCCCCGCCACGCCGCCCGCACGCCCTCAGCCGTCCCGTACGACCCCGCGTCCGAGCATGGAAGACGAACTGTTCGATGCCGCCGCCGACCTGCTGGCGTCGGCCAGCCTCGGCAAGGATGCCGATACGGACGCGAAAAAGGATGTGCCGCTGGAGCTGGGCCGTGAGATCGATCCCAAGGATCCGAACCCACTCACCCTGCGCCGCCGCTTCGATGATGCAGACGAACACAAACCGACCGCTCCGGCCCGGCGCGCCACCGATGCCGCTCCGACGCAAGGTTCCTCGAGCGCGCTCATCGCGTCCTCAGGCCGGTCGTCCTCGTCCAATAGTGACATGGGCTGGCGCGATATCATTTCCGACATGAGCCGTGATGAATCCGGCGCCAAGCCGGACCGCGAAGACATTGCCGACGAGCTGATCCAGCGCCTGCAGACGTCCGGCATTCTCCTGCCCGAAGCCTTCCGCCCGAAAGCCAAGCGCAAGATTGCAGAAGCCGCCCGCAATGGCGAACGCGAGCGGCGTGCGGCGATCATGGATAATGCCGGTCGCCAGGTCGAACGCGTCACCCAGCGCTTGCGCAGTGATCGCGACCTGCAGGCTCTCGCCCGCGAATTCATTACGCTGGAAGAGGAAGACGCGCTCAACGCGCTCGAACAGACCCAGAAGACCAGCCGCAATGCCAGCCCGCGCCTTGCCGCTTACCTGCTGCTGGATGCTGCGGCCGGCGCCAGCAACTAGACCCCGACGATCTCGCCCTTGGTGGCTTCGGTCTTCACCCATTTCATGAACGCACGGACGTCCGGTGACAGGTGGCGACCCTTTGGCCAGACCAGCCAGTAACCGAAATCGATCAGCGTCGAGCCGTCGGCAAAAGGTGCGACCAGGCGCCCTGACGCAAGATCCGACGCGGCAATTGCCTGCTTGGCCAGCGCCACGCCGCGCCCGGCAGCCGCTGACTCGATGACCAGGATCGCCTGGTTGAACCGGGGCCCCCGGTTTCCGTCGACGCCCTCGACTCCGCGCGCGCGCAGCCAGCTCGCCCAGTCCGGGCAGGACGGGTCATTCTCGCCGCTCTCATCATGCAGCAATGTATGGTGCCGCAGGTCTTCGGGCTTTTTGATCGCGTCCGGTCCCTCAAGCAGGGCAGGGGAGCAGACCGGCAGCACGGTTTCGTCGAGCAGCTTCTCCGATTTCAGCCCCTCATAAACGCCCCGGCCGTAGCGGATCGCGAAATCGGCGTCGGCCATCGTGAAATCGGTCAGGCCCATATCGGCCGAAATCCAGGCCTCGACGCCATCATGCGTGCGATGGAATTCGCCGAGCTTGGGCGCCAGCCATTTGGCGGCGAAACTCGGTGCGCACGATACCATGACCCTTCCCTTGCGGGCGGGCGCCTGCATGATCCGCCCGGCCTCGGAAATCCGCTCGAACGCTTCACGCACCAGCGGCAGGCTGGCCTGCGCCGCATCTGTCAGCAGCACGGAACGCCCCGTTCGCTTGAACAGGGGCGTCCCGGCATAGTCTTCCAGTTGGCGGATTTGCTGCGAAATCGCGCCCGGCGTAACATTGAGTTCGTCGGCCGCTTGTGTGAAAGACAAGCGTCTTGCGGCGGCTTCAAAGGCGCGCAGGGCGTTCAGGGGCGGCAGGCGGTCGTTCGGATCTGACATGAAATAGTATCTCTAAAGGCTCGCTGTAGGGGTTCACGGTTGCACCTGAGCCGTCAAGAGCCATCTTGGCCCCTGATCGATCAGCAATACTAAACAAGAGTGGCCTCCCATGCGCCAATTTCCGGCCTTCTTCAACATGGACGACGCGTCTGTCGTGGTTTTCGGCGGCGGAGAAGAGGCGCGCCGCAAGGTGCGCCTGCTGGCATCCACGCCAGCTCACATCACCGTGATCGTCAACCAGATCGATCCGGGCTTTGCCGAAGAATTCGCCGGGCGCATCACGATTGCTCCGCTTGACCACGCGGGTCCGGCGCTGGACGTGGCCCGTTTTGCCATCGTCGCCAACCGTCTCGACCAGAATGCCGAGCGCGCCATCACCATGGCCCGCCAGTACGGTGTGCCGCTGAACGTCGTCGATCATCCCGAATTGTGCGATTTCACCGTCCCTTCGATCATCGACCGGGGCGACGTCGTCGCCGCCATCGGCACCAATGGCACCGCACCCGTGCTCGCCAAGTCGATCCGTGAAAAGCTTGAGGCCCTGCTGCCGAAACGTATCGGCGACCTCGCCGCGCTGGCCAGCCGACTGCGCCCCGACGTGAAGGCCGCCATCCCAGACAGCAAGGCCCGCCGCCGGTTCTGGGAAAGCGCGCTCATCGGCCCCACCGCCGATCTTGCCTATGCAGGCGACCTCGGCGGCGCGGAAGCGGCCATGCGCCAGCAGATGCAAACCGGCGCGGCTGCCGAAGGCATCGTCCATATCGTCGGCGCTGGCCCCGGCGACCCTGAACTCCTCACGCTGAAAGCCCTCCGCCTGATCCAGGAAGCCGACGTGGTCTACTTTGACCGTCTGGTCAGCGACGACATCCTCTCCCTGATCCGCCGTGATGCAGACCGCGTGCCCGTCGGCAAATCCAGGGGCGACCATTCGGTGCCTCAGGAAACGATCCATGAGCTGCTCATTGCCTCTGCCCGCGAAGGCAAGCGCGTTGTCCGCCTGAAAGGCGGCGACCCGTTCATCTTCGGCCGGGGCGGGGAAGAGCTGGAAGCCGTCCGCGCCGCCGGTGTCGCCGCAACGGTCGTACCCGGCATTTCCTCCGCGCTCGGGTGCGCCGCCGCTGCCGGCCTGCCGCTCACCCACCGCGACCACGCCCAGAGCCTTACCTTTGTCACCGGCCATGCCAAGGAGGGCGGCGTGCCGGATCTCGACTGGGTATCGCTCGCCCGCCCGGCACAGACCGTGGTCGTCTTCATGGGCGTCGGCACGGCCGCAACCATTGCCGAGAAAATCATCCAGGCTGGCCGCGCGCCGTCGACACCTGTCGCGGTCATCGAGAATGGCACGCGCGCCAATGAAATCCGCGTTTTCGGCACGCTGTCAGAACTGCCCCATCTCATCCAGCGCGCCGGTATCAAGGGGCCTGCCCTACTCGTCATTGGCGAAGTGGCGGCCCTGCCCGAAGAGGCTATCGCCCGCGCATTCAAGGAACATGTCGCATGAGCTCCGTCCGCCCCAAACTGAAACCCGAAACGCCCAAATCCGTGACAGCCTGGGAAACCGCCTCCGGCCGCACGGTCTGGATGGATGCTGACGGCAATTGGACCACGGATGCCGCGCGCATCGCCGCCTTTACCGGCGATCAGGCTGACGCGCATCTGGCGCGCGCCCTCAAGCAGGAAGGTGTCGTCACGGATCCCTACTTCATGGAAGTCACCCCTACGGGCGCCATTGCGGGCCGCGAAACCCTGCGTGAAACGATCCGCGTCAACGGCCCCACCGTCGCCTATGGAGAAGACGCATGATCCGCATCTTCGGCGACTCCATTTCCGGTAATTGCCAGAAGGTGAAATGGGTGGTCACACGCCTGTCCCGTCCGCACGAATGGATCGAGATCGATGTCCTGAAGGGCGAGACGCGTAGCGATGAATTCCTCGCGCTCAACCCGTTCGGCCAAGTGCCGGTCATCCAGTTCGACGATGGCCGCACGCTGGCCCAGTCCAATGCGATCATCCTGCACCTCGCCGAAGGCTCCGACCTGATCCCGGGCGATGCGTTCGAGCGCGCCAAGATGCTGGAATGGATGTTCTGGGAGCAATACTCCCACGAGCCGGTGATCGCCGTGCGCCGGTTCCAGAAACTCTACCTGAATACGCCTGACGATGAGATCGATCCGGACCTGCTCGCCAAGGGCCGTCGTGCCCTCGGCCGGATGGAAATGGCCCTCATCTCCAGTGACTGGATTGCCGGTGGCGAAGCCATCACGCTCGCCGACATTTCCCTGCTGGCCTATACGCGCCTGTCGCACGAGGGCGGGTTCGACCTGAACGAGTTTCCTGCCGTGCAGGCATGGGTCGCCCGCTGCGAGCTCGAACTCGGCCTGCCACACCTTCACGAGGTTACTCATGTATAGATACGATGAATTCGACGAACAGATCGTCCGTGAACGGGTCGCCCAGTTCGGCGGGCAGGTGGCGCGGCGTCTCTCAGGCGAACTGCTGGAAGACGAGTTCAAGCCGCTGCGCCTGCAAAACGGCGTCTACCTGCAGATGCACTCCTACATGCTGCGCATCGCTATTCCCTATGGCCAGCTCAGCCCGCGCCAGATGCGCCAGCTGGCCCGCATCGCACGTGACTTCGACAAGGGATATGGCCACTTCACCACACGACAGAACATCCAGTTCCACTGGATCGCGCTGAAGGATGTGCCGGAAGTCCTCGGCCTTCTGGCCGATGTCGAAATGCACGCCATCCAGACCAGCGGCAACTGTATCCGCAATACGACATCGGATCATTTCGCTGGCGCCGCGCAGGACGAAATCAAGGATCCGCGCCCCTGGTGCGAGATCATCCGGCAGTGGAGCACGTTCCACCCGGAATTCGCTTTCCTGCCGCGCAAGTTCAAGATCGCCGTCACGGCAGCCGAGACAGACCGCGCCGCCATCCGCGTCCACGATATCGGCCTGCACATGCGTCAGCGCGGCGATGCTGTCGGCTTCGAGGTCCATGTTGGTGGCGGGCAGGGGCGCACACCCGTGATTGCCTCGCTGGTCAATCAGTTTGTCCCGGAAGATCGCCTGCTCGATTATCTCGAAGCCATCATGCGCGTCTACAACCTGCACGGCCGGCGCGACAACAAGTACAAGGCGCGTATCAAGATCCTCGTCACCGAATTGGGGGAAGAAGAATTCACCCGCCAGGTCGAAGCCGAGTTCGCGTCGCAAAAGCCGCACGAGAAGATCGACCTGCCGCGCGAAGAGATCGACCGCATCCATGCCTATTTCGCGCGGCCAGACTTTCCAGCCAGGCCTGAGGTCTCGGACGCGTTCGAAGCGGCCAGGGCCAGTGACGCCGGCTTTGCCCGCTGGGTGAAGAACAATCTCCATCCGCATGTTACGCCCGGCTACACATCGGTCACGATCAGCCTGAAACCTGTTGGCGGCACGACCGGCGACGCCATGGCGGCCCAGATGGAAACCGTCGCCGACCTTGCCGAGACCTATGGCTTCGGCGACGTCCGCGTCACCCACACCCAGAACCTGATCCTGCCGCACGTCGCGCTCGACGACCTGCCGGCCATCTTTGCCGATCTGGTCGCGGCTGGCATCGCCACGCCGAACGAGGGCCTGATCACCGACATGATCGTCTGCCCCGGTCTCGATTTCTGCACGTTGGCCAATGCGCGCTCCATCCCGGTCGGCCAGGCTGTCCAGCAGGTCTTTGCCGATCCCGATTACCAGGAAGACATTGGCCGCCTGCACCTCAATATTTCCGGCTGCATCAATGCCTGTGGCCACCACCATATCGGCCATATCGGCATTCTTGGCGTCGACAAGAAAGGCGAGGAATTCTACCAGATCAGCTTTGGTGGCCGCGCCGACGAGAAGGCTGCCATCGGTGACATTACCGGTCCGGGCCTGAAATCCGAGGAAGTTCCCGGTGCCCTCAAGCGCGTCATCGACACCTATCGCAGCCTGCGCAGTAGCAAGGATGAGATATTCATCGACACGCTGACGCGCCTTGGCCACGACCCATTCAAGGAGGCGCTCTATGCCACTGATTAAGCACGGCGCCGAATCCGACGATCCCTGGGACTATGTCGAGGATGGGGCGGAACTCTCCGATGGCGGGTATTTTACCGTCCGGCTGAGCCGCTTCCTGGCCGAAGCCCCGACTCTTTCCGACCGCAATACACGCGTCGGGGTGCGCCTCGCATCGGATGACGACGTCGAGGAACTGGTGCCATACCTGCAGGATATACAGCTGATCGAGATCGATTTTCCGAAGTATACCGATGGTCGCGGCTATTCCCAGGCCCAGCTCCTGCGCCGCCGTCATGGCTACAAGGGAGAGCTGCGCGCGGTCGGTCACGTCCTGCGGGATCAGATATTCTATATGAACCGTTCAGGCATCGACGCTTACGATACGGTCCGCGCCGACCTACCTTCAGTGCTGGAAGCATTGAAGGAATATTCCGAAGTCTACCAACCGGGTGCCGGTGGTCAGGTGCCGGTGTTCCGCAAGAGACACGGAAGTTAGTACCTCATGCCTTATGGTGACGTCATTGCCCGGAACGCTGAAGCGCCGGAACTCCGTCTCGCACGCCTGAATGGCGAACTGCGCGACGCGTCGGCCCAGACGATCCTGCGTGTCTCGATGATCCGCGAATGGCCGGAGCGCATGACCTATGTGTCCAGCTTCGGTGCCGAAAGCGTGGCCATGCTCGCCCTGATCGCGGATGTCGATCCGTCGCTGCCGATCGTTTTCCTCGATACCGGTATGCACTTTCCACAAACGCTCGACCATCGCGACGAAGTCATCGACCGGCTCGGCCTCACCGGCGTCCGGTCGATCCCGCCAAGCGAGACAGAGCGCAAGATTCTCGATCCGAAGAATGATCTCTGGAAAACCGATACCGATGCCTGCTGCGCCGTGCGCAAGGTTCGTCCGCTCGAGCCTGCCCTTGAAGGCTTCTCGGCCTGGATAACGGGCCGCAAGCGCTTCCATGGCGGCGCGCGCATGTCGCTGCCGGTCTTCGAATTTGCCAATGGCCGCTACAAGATCAATCCGCTGGCCAACTGGACGCCGGAAGATGTCGACCTGATGATCAAGCAGCGCAACCTGCCCCGTCACCCGCTGGTCGAGCAGGGCTATCCCTCGATTGGCTGCTGGCCGTGCACCAAGCCGGTCGCTGAGGGCGAAGACGTGCGCGCCGGTCGCTGGGCAGGCCAGAACAAGACCGAGTGCGGCCTGCACGTCGAAAAGAACGAACGCCCCCGGGTATTCTGAAACACTACTCCGGGTCGGGCGTCACACCACGCAATCCCGCAACGCCCTCTCCAGTCTGGAGGGGGCGTTTTCTTGTCAGGCCCTTGCCGCGAACACGTGCGCCAGTGCAATCGCCCCGGCGGTCGCCACATTCACGCTGTCAAAGCCTGCCGACATCGGGATGCGCACCGGCACCGCCGCCGCGATCAGGTCGTCCGGCAGTCCCGGCCCCTCGGCGCCGAGCAGGATTGCCAGCTTGTCCGGCACGGGCAGGGAGCTGATCAGGGCGGCATCCTCGCGCGGCGTCATCGCCCACACAGTATAGCCAGCGTCGCGCGCCGCCTGCACCATGTCCGCCCCGCTGCCGCCATGCGCAAAGGGCAGCCACAGGCTCGCGCCCGACGAGACACGAATGGCCTTGCGGTAGAGCGGGTCACAGCATTGCCCGTCCAGCAGTACGGCATCCGCGCCGAACGCGGCGGCATTGCGGAAACACGCCCCGACATTGTCATGGTTGGAGAGGTCAGAGAGCATGAGGATGGTGGACGAAGGGGGCTCATCCTGAGCGAAGTCGAATGGCGAGCCCCGTGCGGCCCGCGCTGATCCTTCGACTTCGCTCAGGACGAGCGTGGCATCTTTGGGTGCCCCCTTCAGCCCGCAGGCCAGAACCCCCCGGTGCATCGGGAACCCCGCCACCGCGTCCATCAAATCCTGCGCCGCGACATAGACCGGCACATCATCCGGCAGGTGCTCGAGCATTTCCGCCAGCGGCGCCAGCCGCGTCTCGCAAAGGAACAGGCTCTCGACCGCGAACCGCGACCGCGTCAGCAGCGTTTCAAGCACCACCTTGCCCTCGGCAATGAAGCGCCCGCCATGACCGGAGGTGAGGTCCTTTTCGCGGATCGATGTATAAGGCGCAACGCGCGGGTCGGCAGGATCGCGGACAGGAAAAAGGGGCATGCGTGCTGCATGCCCCTTTGTCGTCTGTGGATCAATTCAGAAGATCGAGCAGTGCCTGCGCAACAAGGCCCGTTGTGGTCTGGGTCAGATAGACATCCCTATCAACGCGGACCCAGCGGTATCCTGGCGGGGCGGGACGCAGGTCATAGCGCGCCCAGTCATCAAACCGGACCTCCCGGTATTCCGGTGGCAGCTGCTCGCCGCGCTTCCACATCTTCTTCGCATGGCCGGGGGGCACCTTGCCCTGCTTGGCAAGGCCTGGGGGCAGGTCGGAACCATGGGCAGGGATCGGCGGGTCGGCAAAGGCCATCCCGCCCAGGGTTAATCCGCCAGCCAGCATCGTCGTCAGGAAACTGATACGCATTACATCTACTCCTTGTAAGCGAGGGAGCAACGGTTTCGCGCCGTCCGGGTTCCGTCACCTCTGCCTCGACAATGAACAGGCCGCCAAGGCCGGATGTCAGGTCTTTCTCGCGCACAGACACAAAAGCCGCGACCCTTGGGTCGCGGCTGTCTGTTATCTCTATGACGTCCGGCTGTGTCAGTGCGCGACAGCGCCCGGCGTCACGGGCAGGCCCTGTTCCTTGGCCATTCGCTTCATCGCCTTTTGCAGCTTCTCGAACGCGCGCACTTCGATCTGGCGGATACGTTCGCGGCTGACATTATAAGTCTCTGACAGCTCTTCGAGCGTCTTGGGTTCCTCGGACAGGCGCCGCTCGGTCAGGATGTGGCGCTCGCGCTCGTTCAGGTCTTCCATCGCGTTCGACAGGAGGTCCATGCGGGCATCGTATTCCTGGCGGTCGGCGAATTCCTCGGCCTGGCCCTGGTCGTCATCGGCCAGCCAGTCCTGCCATTCCATGTCGCCGTCGGTGCCCATCGGCACGTTCAGCGAGGCGTCCGAACCGGACATGCGCCCGTTCATCGAATAGACTTCGGCTTCCGTCACGTTCAGCTTTTCGGCGATCAGGCGGGCCTGTTCAGGGCGCAGGTCGCCCTCGTCCAGGGCCTTCATCTCACCCTTCAGGCGGCGCAGGTTGAAGAACAGCTTCTTCTGCGCGGCGGTCGTGCCGAGTTTCACCAGGCTCCACGACCGCAGGATATATTCCTGGATCGCGGCGCGGATCCACCACATCGCATAGGTGGCGAGGCGGAAGCCCTTTTCGGGGTCGAACTTCTTGACGGCCTGCATCAGGCCGACATTGCCTTCGGAAATCACTTCCGCCATGGGCAGGCCATAGCCGCGATAGCCCATTGCGATCTTGGCCACGAGGCGCAGGTGGGAGGTCACCATCTTTTCGGCGGCCTCCGTGTCGTCATTCTCAAGCCACTTGCGGGCGAGCATGAATTCTTCGTTCTTCTCGAGCATCGGGAACTTGCGGATCTCGCTGAGATACCGGCTGAGGCCCTGTTCGGGGCTGAGAGCGGCCATACTGCGGGCCGAAACTGGGTTAGCCATATTCAAATCCTCCTAATGGAACCAATCCCGCGCTGCGGCGACGGTTCCCGTTTCAGGTGTTCCGAGAATGTTCCTAGCCCCGCTATGCGGCGGCGTATTCCCCGGAAATGCGCATGTATGTCATCGCGCTGCAGCATAAATAGAGAATACGGCCCCGCAGGGGAAGGGAAAAGACAAGATTTGTGAGCGTTTGGTAACGTTTTGGTGCGCGGCGGTTTATGCCCCGTCCGGCAATGCCCGGTGTTCTTCGGCGAAATAGTCCGTCGATCGCATCTCGTGCAGGCGGCTGGCTGTGCGCTCGAACTCGAAACTGCCATCGCCGGTCGGGTAGAGCGCGTCCGGTTCGGCCGCCGCGCTTGCCACCAGTTTCACCCGTGCCTCGTACAGCTCGTCGATCAGCGTTACGAACCGGGCGGCCTCATTGCGGTTTTCCGGGGAGAGCAGGGGAACGCCGTCGAGGATCACCGTATGAAACGTGGCCGCGATCATATGATAGTCGCGCGCGCCGAGTGGTCGGGCGCAGAGTTCCTCGAACGTGAAGCGGGCGGTCCCCGCCGCCTCGCGCGTGACCTCCAGTTTGCGGCCCTTCACGGTCAGCGTGCAGTGCTGCGGCTGTGCGCCCAGCGTCAGGCGTTGCCAGGCCCGGTCGAGTGCAGACGCAGACGCCTCGTCCAGGGGCGCATACCAGACCGGCGCCTCGCTCAGTCGGTCAAGCCTGTAGTCGCGTTCGGCCACGAGTTCGAACACATCGCAATTGGCTTTCAGCATCTTCACGAAGGGCAGGAAGAGGGGCCGGTTGATCCCGTCGGCATACAGGTCGTCAGGATGCCGGTTGGAGGTTGCAACGACGGTCACGCCGGCCGCGAACAGCGCTTCAAACAGGCGCGACAGAATCATCGCATCGGCAATCTGCGTGACCTGGAATTCATCGAAACAAAGCAGGCTCGCGCCAGAGGCGATGCGTTTCGCGGCTGGCGCGATCGGGTCGCCGCCGGCTCCCCTGACATACCAGGGCGACCGCTTGCGGGCGGTCGCGTCCAGCTTGCGCCATTCGCCGAGCATGTCGTGCACGCTGCCCATGAATTCATGGAAATGCACCCGCCGTTTCGGCGTCACGGGCGCGACGTCAAAGAACAGGTCCATCAGCATGGACTTGCCGCGCCCGACCCCGCCCCAGAGGTAAAGGCCGGTCACCGGCGCAGGCTTTGAAAACCAGCCGCTCTTGCGCTTGCCGGCGAGCGCCGTTGCCAGCGCGTCTAGACGGGCAGCCGCTTCCGCCTGCGCGCTGTCTGCGTCGATCACGCCGTCGGCGATCCGGGCCTCGTATCGCGCCAGCACGGAGGTCATCGTGCTGTCAGCCAATCCGTGACGCCACCTGGTCGATCATCTGCCGCCAGGCTTCGGGCCGCAGCAGCATGGCAATCACCAGCCCTGTCAGGGCGCCGCCAAGGTGGGCGCCGTGGGCCACCATGGTCTGGTCGCGCTGCGACAGGACAAAGCTCACAATGATGAAACCTGCGCCGAACACGATTGCCCAGATCGGGATTGCGAAGAACAGGTAAAGTGTCGCGAACGGATAGAACAGGCAAAAGCCCGTGATCACGCCGGATGTCGCGCCCGAAGCGCCAACGGAGCGATAGCCCGGCTGGTTGCGCTTGTCGGCATACTCCCAGACATTTCCGCCCAGCAGCGACGCGGCGTAGAGGATCAGGAACCCGCCGGAGCCGACATAGGCCTCCAGGATCTGGCCGAACATGTAGAGCACATACATGTTGATGAACAGGTGCAGGCCGTTGACGTGCAGGAAGGCCGACGTGACAAAGCGGTGCCATTCCTCGCCCTGTCGGATCGGCTTGATCCAGAACGAGTAACGGTCGAAAAATTCCGGGTTGTTGAACGCCACGACGCTGGCAATCACGTTCATCGCGATCAACACCAGCGTGGCGGGATAGACTTGCACGGCGTCCATGGCGTTCCAGGTCCATAAAAGGGCTAAGCCGCCCGGTTACATTCACCGGGCGGCTTAGCAAGGTCATACAGGAGTCTGCAAGCGCAAGCACCTCATGCGCGAACGGCTCAGGCGGCGCGTGCTGGAACAGCAGCGGCGGGCATCTGTTCCAGCAGGAAGTCCTCGAACGTGTCGGGCCGCTGGATGAAGCGGTTGAAGGGCAGGGTCGCCTTGAACACGGCTTTCGGGGCGATATTGGCGCCGCAACGCAACGCGGCGGCCACGACCTGGTCACGTGTATCCATGGAAGACACGACCGCGATGCGATACTTGCCCATATTGGCGACGCGGGCGATCGTCATGTCTGGGTCGACGCTGTCGGGCAGGCCGAGGTCAAGCACGACAAGATCGAAGCGCTCCAGGCGCAGGCGTGCCTCTGCGGCCATCAGTGTCGGGGCCATCACGAGGTCCACCTGGATGCGCGAGCGGGCGGCCTTGTCGGCGGCGATCGCCAACATGTCTCGGACCGGCTCGTGATCTTCAACCCAAAGAACTTTCATATACTCTACCCCGATAAGTTTCGTGCTGCCTGAGCGTCAGTATCTGTCTGCGCCCGTCTGGAGAGGAACTTGCCACGCGGGCCTTACGGCTTGGTAAAGCAGAACTTTCCGAAGTGTTGAAATCTCTACAGATCGTCCTTTTCTCGAAAGTATTTCATGCGCGCGAATCCTGCCGCATCCGCTTTCCCGTAAGGGGACTTCATGTATGCTGCGCCTTCGGGACAGGTCCTGAAAGAAAAATGCAAAAAAAGCACAAAGGCCATGACAGACGAGATCGCCACACCCCCTCAGGCGGGTTCCGCCGTCTCGGCCTTTCACGAGGCCGCTGCGGACACGGACCAGCACATCGTCGATGTGCTGATCGAGGAGCGCTGCCCGAAGCTCCGGTCAAGCTGGTCCTGGCCGCTCGTCCGGCCTGTGCTCTACCAGGTGCTCGGCTATGGCAAGGCGCGGCGCATGGCCGACGAGATCGTCCAGCTCAATGGCCGCGAATCCTTCGACCTGCTCTCCGGCCAGCTGGCTTTCGACCTCTCGGTTGATGCCATTGATCGCATGCCCAAATCCGGACGGCTGATCATTGCCGCCAACCACCCCACCGGCCTGGCCGACGGGGTCGCCGTCTGGGATCTTTTGAAACAGGTGCGCGACGATATCGTCTTCCTGGCCAATGCAGACGCCGTGCGCGTTAATCCGAGATTCGAGGATGTCATCATCCCGGTCGAATGGGTCGCCGCCAAGCGTACGCCGGCCAAGACGCGCGAGACCCTGAAGCGCGCCGCAGAGGCCTTCGCCGAGGAAAAATGCGTCGTCATCTTTCCGTCCGGGCGCCTTGCCCGCCGTGTGGATGGCGCCCTGCAGGAAAAGGACTGGTTCTCCACCGTGATCGGCCTCGCCCGCAAGCAGAAGGCACCGATCCTGCCGCTCAATGTCGATGCCCGCAATTCCGCGCTCTATTATCTTTTCTGCGACCTCAATGACGAACTGCGCGACATCACGCTCTTCCACGAACTGCTCAACAAGCGCGGTTCGGAATTCCGCATGACTTTTGGCAACCTGATTACGCCTGAGCGTCTGCAGGGCGATTCGACGGCCCTGACGGAAAAGCTGAAACAGCACGTCGCCTATGAGCTCCTCACCAACCGCGATGCGGTCTTCGAACCCGGCCAGAATTAAGGCGCCCATCTGATGCCATCTGATACAGCGCGCGCGATGGATCGCACCGTAGGCCTGCGCGGCGCGGTATTGCTGGGGCTCGGGTCCATCCTCGGCACGGGAGTCTTTGTCAGTCTCGGCCTCGCCGTGGGTGTGACCGGCAGCTGGGCAGTGCTCGCGCTCTGTCTTGCCGCCATGCTGGCGGCGTTCAATGCGCTGTCCAGCGCAGAACTGGCCGCCAGCCACCCGGTGAGCGGCGGCACCTATGCCTATGGCTATCGCTATCTCGGACCCGATTTCGGTTTCGGTGCCGGGCTCGCTTTCCTTCTGGCCAAGTCGGCCAGCGCCGCCGCAGCGGCGATCGGCTTGTCGGGCTATGTCCTGGCAGGCCTTGGCATGGATCCTGCGCTCACCAATCTCGTCGCCAGCGTCGTTGTCGTGGCCATGACGGGCCTGGTCGTACTGGGCCTGCGCCGGGCCAATCCGGTCAATGCCCTGCTCGTTACGGTCACCCTGCTCGTTCTGATCATACTGAGTGCCATGGCCTTGCTGTCACCCGCCGGGGAACAGGTCGCCAATCCGACGACACCCTTCGCGCCCGCCAGCTTCCTCGAAGCGACGGCGCTCCTCTTCGTGGCCTTCACCGGCTATGGCCGTATCGCAACGCTGGGCGAGGAGGTCCGGTCGCCCCGCCGCACCATTCCGCGCGCTATCATCCTCACACTGCTTGTCTCCACTTGCCTCTATCTCGCCATTCTCACCGGCGGCCTGAACGTACTCGGCGCTGCGCAGTTCGCCGACGCCACGACCCGCACAGCCGCGCCGCTGCAAGCGGTCGCTGCCCGGCTCGGCGCGCCCTGGCTCAGCCTGCTGGTGATCGTCGCGGCTGTCACCGCAATGGCAGGCGTCCTGCTCAACCTCATTCTCGGCCTGTCGCGCGTTGTTCTGGCCATGGGACGGGAAGGGGACCTGCCGCTGCGGCTGGGCCAGCTCGACCGCGGCGGCCAACCCCTGGCGGCCAGCCTGTGCGTCGGCGCCGTCATCGCCGCGATGGCCGCGTTTGGCGGGCTGGCGCTTGTCTGGAGTTTCAGCGCTTTCACCGTGCTGGTCTATTACGCCATTACCAATCTCGCCGCCTTGCGCCTTGGCCCGGCGGAGCGACTCTGCCCCCCGATCGTGCCCGCGCTCGGCCTCGTCGGCTGCCTCGGTCTCTCGGTCTGGCTGCAACCGTTCATCATCCTGACGGCTACGGCCATTCTGGCGCTCGCCCTTGTCCTGCGGCGACTGCTGAAAATCCGGTTCGGTTGACCGGACAACGTGCTTGCGCCGGCCAAGGATGCGCCTTAAGGCCGCTCGCCATGCTTGAGATCATTCCTGAAACCCCTGCCGTGCACGCGGCTGCCATCGAAACCCTGTTCGATGCCACGTTCGGTCCTGGCCACTTTGCCAAGACGGCTGAGCGCCTGCGCGAGTTTTCGCGCTCTCTGCCGGAGATCAGCCGCGTTGCCATCTTGGACGGCGAGGTCATCGGTGTCTGCCGCGTCTGGCCTTTGACCGTTGGGGAGGGGCGCACGCGAGCGCTGTTCTACGGACCCGTTGCCGTCGCCCCGTCGCACCAGGGCAGCCGCCTCGGTCTCTCGATAACGGGTGAAGCGCTGGAAGCGGGCGAGAAAGCCGGCTGGCCCGCCGCCATCCTCATCGGCGCACCTGCCTATTTTGGCGAGATAGGTTTCACCGTCACGCCGAAACACCAGCTCACCTTTCCCGGCCCGCAGGACCAGGCCCGCGTGATGGTCCGCAATCTGGCTGGCGACGCGAGCCAGCTCTCGGGGCTGGTCACAGCGGCGTAGGGGACCGGGTGCCCGCATCGGCTGCGGTGACATTGCCGCATGGCCAGCTCGCCCCGGCAACGCTATCGATCCGCCATGCTCAAGCGGCTTTTCCCATCCGCGCCGATGCGCTTCTGGCTTATCACAGCAGTATCCCTGCTGATGGTGATGCGCGCGCTTGTGCCCACCGGCTACATGCTCGACCGTTCGGCGGAGGCCGGAGATATCGTGATCCGCATCTGCGGCGGAACGACCGAGCGCTTCATGTCGCTCAACCCCCATACTGGAAGCATGACCGAGGTCGATGGTGACGAGACGCCGGCGCCACCCCCGCCTGATGACACGACGTCGCCGTCCGCGACCTGTCCGTTTGCATCAACCGCCGTGTTTGACCTGCCGCTCCTGCCGGACATGTTGCTGGCGGCGATCTACGGTCCGCCGCTCCTGGGCGACCGGCCCGTTATCAATACGCTTGCCTACCGGCGCGCCCGTGCGCCGCTTCCGGCCAGGGGGCCACCCGTCCGCGCCTGATTGAATCCGACACGCCCTCCTCAATCAGACCAGTGCCCGGCATCGTCCGGGTCGAACGGATACATAAAATGAAACCACACTTGTTTTGCGGCGCGGGGCTGATGGCCCTGTCCGCCCTGCTGCCTGTTGCTGTTGCGCAGGAATCCGAACCTGCCCTCCAGGACGTCATCGTCGTCACCGGCTCGCGCCTCGACACGGCGACACAGCACGCCGTCACGCCTGACGGCGCACCCCTTCAGGGCGGCGATGTCACCTATCTTTCCGCCCGCACGCCGGGCGGGGCTCGTATCGGCAATGGCGAAGTCTCGGGCCAGATGGCCTATCGCGGCCTGTTCGGCGAACGGCTGAACCTGCGCGTTGACGGCCAGCGCTTTGCCTCCGGCGGGCCTAACCTGATGGACCCGGTCTTCCACTATGCACCGGCCCCTCTGGTTGCTGCCGTGGTCATCGATCGCGGCGTCAGCCCGGTTTCGCAAGGCCCCGGCCTCGCGGGCGGCGCCGATGCCGTTTTCAAACGCATCGACTATGCCTCGGGCGACGCCGCCGAATACGGCTATGATCTCAGCCTCGGCGCGCGCAGCATCAATGACAGCGTCTCTACCGGCGGCATCATCGGCGCCGCGAACGACACATGGCGTTTCAACCTGCTCGGCGCCTATGAAGAGGGCAGTGATACCGACTATGCCGACGGCACGATAGGCGGCACGTCCTTCGAACGCTCTGTCTTTGGCGTCTCCACCGGCGTGAAGACCGGGGTAGGCGATTTCAGCCTGGATCTTCGTCGCCAGAATACCGGCCCCTCAGGCAACCCGCCTTTCCCGATGGATATCCAGTATTTCGATACGGATTTCGCCCGGCTCGCCTATGCCGCCGAGATCGGGGCCGCTTCGCTGGAGGCCTCGGTTCACTACACCGACGTTTCGCACCTGATGGACAATTTCAGCATGCGGCCCTCGCCCGGCATGATGGCAGCACGCGCCTCCCATGCGGATGCGACAACACGCGGCGCCGACATCGCGCTCGGCTTCGCCCTGTCGGGCGGCGAGCTGCAGATCGGCCTGGACACTGAAGAGTCCGAACACGAAGTGACGATCACGAATCCGAACAATGCAGGCTTCTTCGTCACGCCGTTCCCGGACATTACCCTGCGCCGCACCGGGGCCTTTGCCGAATGGACCGGGCCGATCGGGCCGGTCGAAGCGGAACTCGGCCTGCGCGTCGACCAGAATGACTACCAAGCCGGCGACGCCTCGGTCGGCCCAGCCCTGCCAATGGGCCCGCGCATGCTGGCTGCTGCCTTCAATACCGGCAACACCGATGGCGAGGACACCACCGCCGATGGCGTCGCCCGGTTCTGGACCCCGGCGGAAAACGGCCTGTCCTGGCGCCTCACGCTTGCCCGAAAACAGAAGATGCCCGGCTATATCCAGCGCTTCGGCTGGCTGCCGACCAGTGCCAGCGGCGGGCTGGCCGACGGCAATATCTATGTCGGCGATCTCGCCCTCAAGCCGGAAACAGCCTGGCTGGCCGAGGCGGGTTTCGACTTTGCCACCCCGCGCGCCTATGCCCGCCCGACAATCTATGTCCGCCAGGTCGACGACTATATCCAGGGCGTCGCCTTTGACGACACGCCGGGCGTGGCCGACACGACCGTCGAGATGGTCGCCGCTATGAGCGGCGATTCCACACCGCTCCGCTGGGCCAATGTCGATGCGTGGCTCTACGGGTTCGACCTCGATGCCGGTTATGATTTCGACGGCCCACTCCGGGTCGACGGCGTGCTCTCCTATGTGCGCGGCGAACGGCGTGACGTGGACGACAATCTCTACCGCGTTGCTCCGCCCAGCCTGACCACGGGCCTGACCTGGGAGGCGGCGGCCTGGTCGGCCACGCTCGAGGCCCGACTTGTCGCCGAGCAAACCGACGTCTCGGCCACCAATAGCGAGGCAGGAACGCCGGGCTATGGCGTGCTCAACCTGTTTGGCGACTGGCAGGTGCGTGACGGCGTCCGGCTCTCGGCCGGGGTCGAGAACCTGCTGGACCAGGTCTATCGCGACCACCTGTCGGGCTATAACCGCAATGGCGACAGCGATGTCGTGCCCGGCACCCGGGTGCCCGGGGCAGGGCGCGGCGTCTTTGTCCGCCTCTCGCTCACCCATTGACCGGCCGGGCGGCCCGGCATCGCACCGGGTCGCCCGCTCAAGGGCGAAGTGTCCGGGCCGGGCTCGCCCTCGGGGAGAACAGGCTTTGCCATGGCCCGGTGCTGCCTCTAAGCCTCGCGCCATGACCGACCTGCGCCTGATCCAGTATTTCGAAGTCGTCTACCGCCTGCTGAGTTTCTCCAAGGCGGCCGAGGAACTGCACCTGACGCACTCGGCGGTGACGCGCAGCATCAAGACGCTCGAAGATACCTGGGGCACCAAGCTCTTCTACCGCACCACCCGTTCGGTCACCCCGACCCAGGCGGGCGAGCGTCTCTATCCGATGGCGGTCGAACTGCTCGCCTTCGCGAAAGTGGTGCAGCGCGAAACCGTGTCCGGCGACCAGCACCTCAAGATCATCGGCGGGCCGATTGCCTATGACATCCTGTTGCCGGCCGCGATCACCGAATTCCGCAAATCATCGCCCGGCATCCGGATACTGGCCGACGTCATGCCGCCGCATGCCGCGATCGAGGAACTGGTCCAGCGCCGCGCCAACCTGGTCCTGTTCAACATGGCCACGCTGGAAGCCCTGCCGCATGCGGGCCGGCTGCGATTCCAGGAAATCATCGCCGAAGATTTCGTCATGCTCCACCGGCCGGGCCATCCTGTCGCCGCGCGCGGCACGGCTTTCGAAACGCTCCTGGCTTATCCCTGGGCCTTTCCCGGCTTTGTCGACTATCTCGACGGCGATCTTCCCGAGGGTATGCGCGAGGCGCTGACCGAGGCCGGCGCGCCGCAATACACGCTTTACAGCCCGACCTCCTGCATGAACCTGTCAATGGCGTCCGACACGCTCACCGTCATGCCCCTGTCGCTGGCTGTGCCGAACCTGGAATTCGGTCGCCTTGGCGCCAAGCGCATTCCCGGCCTGCCGAAATACCGCGTCGGGGCCGCCTACAAGAAGGATGCCGCGCTCGAGCCCAATATCAAGGCCTTCCTCGACAGCCTCACTGCCGCCGCGCGCGAGCTGCAGCGCGCCAATGCCGGGCGGCTGAAGGCGCTCGGCTAGGCCGCGCCAGCGCCGGTCATTTGTGAGCGCCACGCGCAAACAAACGATTATTACTCAATTGTTCTCATCAGTTGCTTGTCGTAAATTTTGCTCTGTCTTAGCGATGTGGTGCGTCCCCCACCTGTTTCCGCGTCGCAGTCCAAGACAATTGTTGCCAGGTGGTGTATCCCCCTGCCTGGCAACTTTCCCCCCATGTTCGCGCTGGCCTTTCCCTCGGCGCCCAGGCTAGACAGGGGAAAAGGGGAGGGGCCCGCCATGAGCCGCATATTCGGGAATGTCTGCCAGAACGGCTATGTCGTGCGCGACATCGAGGCCGCGATGGACCACTGGATTACCGTCATGGGCGTCGGCCCCTGGTTCTATATCGAGGACGTGAAGACAGACTGGTTCCGCCATCGCGGACAACCCTCCGACGTGAAAATGTCGATCGCGCTGGCCAATTCCGGCGACCTGCAGATCGAGCTGATCCAGCAGCGCAATGACGCGCCCTCCATGTACAGGGAATTCCTCGATTCCGGCCATGAAGGCCTCCAGCACATGTCCTACTGGACGCAAGACTATCAGGGTCTCTACGACAAGGCCCTCTCACTTGGTTACAAGGTCGGCCACGAAGGCTGCATCGGCGGCGAAAAAGGCCGATTCGCCTATTTCGACACAGAGGCCCATCCCGGCACAGTGGTCGAAATCTCCGACATTTCCGGCACCAAGGGCCGCACCTTCGCGCACATCCGGAAGGTCTCTCAGGGCTGGGACGGCACCGACCCGATCCGGGTGATCAAATAGGCGCAGCCGGCCCCTGCCTCCCGCGTTTGACGATGGCCGCCACGGCTTCTACAGAATCAGCCATGCGGCGCATGGCCGCCCGGCAACCCGCTCACACAGGATGGCAAGCAGCATGAGATCCTTGACCGCTCTGGCGATCGGCCTCGTCCTTGTCGGCTGCAGCGCAGGCAACAGCCGCGACAAGGTGACCTTCAGCTGCGAAGCGCCCGATGCCGCCCAGCCCGGCACAGACCGCCGCGTCTTCTTCCATTTCGAAGACCGCTTCCTGTTCGTCAAGAACGACACCGGCGGCGCCGACAATGTCTGCACCCAGGCCGGCACGCGACTCTGCGACGTGTCCATGACAGACGACCGGCTCACCCTCGAGCAGGAAGTCGACACGCCCTATTGCGGCTGGCGCGCCAGGGCCCGGACCACGCTCCACATAGACCGCCGCTCAGGCGCCTTCACCTTCACACAGGAAGGCTGCGAACCCGGCGCGGATATTTTCCTGGTAGGCCTGTGCGAGATGCAGCTGACAGAGTGAAGCGCCCTGCCTGACGGGCCGCCAACGGGGAAGGGCCGCGCGCCAGCCCCCTGTTGCGGTCCGTTCAACGCGGCGCACTAAGGCAAACCCCCGAGGGACGCTCCCGGATTTGCGTGTAAACAGGTGCCGGTCGGACGGTGTCTGACAGCGAATAGGGAAGACAGGTCATGACAGAAACAGGCAAGCGACTGGTCCGCGAGGCGGTCGGAGTTTTTCAAACCGAAAAAGACATGCAGGCGGCGATCGACGAATTGCTGACCCATGGATTCGACCGCGCGGAAATCAGCCTGCTCGCATCGACAGAGGCCGTCGAGGCCAAGCTCGGTCACAGCTACCGGTCGGTGAAAGCGCTGGAAGACGATCCTGACGCCGCCACCATCGCCTATGCCACGATCGAGGGGCCGGGTGCCGCCGAAGGCGCAGTCATCGGCACGCTAGCCTATCTCGGGGCCTTGGCGGCGTTCGTTCCGATTGTCGCCGGGGGCGGCGCGCTCGCAGCGGCGCTCATTGCGCTGGGCGTCGGCGGCGGAACCGGCGTCACGATCGGCGCCCTTCTGGCGCGGCTGATTGAAAAACACCACGCCGACTATATCGCCGACGAGCTCGCGCATGGCGGCCTGGTTGTCTGGGTCCGGACCTGGAATCCGGCCGACGAAGCCACGGCCACCCGGATTCTCAAGGCGCATTCCGGTGCCGATGTCCATGTTCACGGCTTGCCGGACAGCGTCGCCAAAGGCTGAGCCTCGCCACGCCGCGGGTCATGCCGGCCCTGGCCCGCTGCCCCCCTCCCGGCGAAAGCCGGGATCTCGGGCAGCATGCGCAGGGTGCATTGCGCTGCGCCTGATCCACCCCACTTGCAACGGGCCGGTATATGACAGGATTTCCCGCCCAGGAGGGTGCGCATGACCCACAAGTTCGGACTGGTCCTCGCCGGCGGTGGCGCGCGGGGCATGGCCCATGCCGGCGTGCTGAGGGCGCTGAACCATCTCGGCTATTATCCCAGCGCGATCGCCGGCTATTCCATGGGTTCGGTTGTCGGGGCAACCTATGCGCTGAACGATAACTGGTATGACGACCTCGTCGCCATGGATGTGTCGGGCTTCCCGGTCGTGCCGCGATTTGATGGCCCCGGCATCGTGTCGCGGCTGAGGAATCTCTATCTCACCGGGCATGAGCTGCGCGACATCTATTATGGCTGGGGCGCAGGCGAAGATACCGTCGCCTGGGGCCGCAGTGTCCTCGCGCAGCTGACCGGCGACAGGAATCTCGAGGAGGGCCGCGTGCCGGTCCATGTCGCCGCAACGGATATCCTCACCGGCAACATGGTCATCAAGACCAGCGGCAGCTCGGTCGATGCCGTCTATGCCAGTTCGGCGCTGGCGGGCATCCTGCCGCCGTTTGATGACGGCACCCATCTTCTCGTCGATGGCGGGTATGTCGACGTTTCGCCGGTCGACGCGCTGAGGGAGGCAGGCATTGACCGCGTGATTTCCGTCGACCCGAGCCAGGACAGGAGCAGTCCCAATCCGCGCAACGGGCTCGACGTGTTCCTGCGGTCGGTCGAGCTCACCCAGGACGCCCTGTCCAGCCTGCGCCACCAGAAAGCCGACCTTGTCCTGAAGCCGCATTTCGGCCGCCCCGTCGGCATGCTGGAATTCAGGCACAAGCGCGATTGCATCGCCGCAGGCATCAATGCCGTCCGGGCCGCGCAGCCATCCCTCGTCGACATGCTGGGACATACGAAAACGGTCGGTCGCGGCAACACCGCCGCTGGTTCATCTGACAGGCGCCGGCGCGCCGTCTGGCACGGGCCTCTCCACCCCCCGAATCCAACCCTGATCCATCCTGCGCTATACTGCCCGCATGAGCGCGACGGATGATTTCATTTCGCACGCGCTGCAGCAGGCGGAATACGCCCTGCTCAACGTGCGCAACCTGACCGACATGGTGCGCGCGCCGCTCACCCTGCGGCGTGGCGTGGCGCAGCGGGCAAAGGCGCGGCTGAAGCTGCTGGAAGTGATTGTCCGGCGGCTGGTCCTGCTGCTTGCGCTCTCACTTCGCCTCGCACCCGTCCGCCCCCGCGCGCCCGGTCCTGCCACCCCCTTGCCGCCCGCCGCCTCGCCCCGTCTGCCTGCCGGTCGCCGGCGCCTATCGATTGCGCCCTGAACTGGGCATGGTCGCCAGCGCCCTGCCGGGCCTCGTCAAGGCCGGGCTGGAATCATGGAATGACACGTCCTGATCCCCACCTCTTTCCATGCATTTTGCCGGACGGTCCTGCCGCTCCGGTCACAGATGCACCAAAAGAAAGGCGTACCCCCCCCGATGCGCGCAAGCGCAGGGCTACCTGCCTTCTCGCCGCCAGGCGAGAATCAAAAAGATTACCAGCAGGCCCGCCGCCAGCAGGCCCGGCAATAGCGGCTGGCTCTTTGACGAGCGCACCGCATAGGCCCCGCGTTCGCGCAGGCCCAGCCAGTTGCCGCCCGCCGCATTGCCGCGCGCGCTGACGCGGCGAATGTCCGGCAGGTTGGCGCCGGCCGCGTTCAGGCGGATGACGCCGCCGCCGGTCGCCTTGGCGAACGGCTCCATGATCTGGGTGCTCGATTGCAGGTCGGCATATTCCTTCGGGTTGGCCGGCCCGTTCAGGGCGACGGCCTCAAGGCCCCCGGCCTCTGCGCGGTAGAGGCCCAGCTGGTCGATCGGCGCTTCGGCGCTGAAAATGCCCGGCGCCTTTTGTGTCCAGGCCGGCTCTATGATCCGGCCTTCCGGCGTTTCCAGCTGCAACGGCGGGGCCGTGTCGAGCAGGGTGCGCAGCTCCATTTTCGCCGTGTCGCCTTCGGCCACGAGGCTGAGGCGGCGTTCTTCGAGTTCCGGCTCCTTCATCATCCAGTGGACCACCCGCCGGATCAGTTCCGAAAACGGCCCGCCGCCATCATGGCCCCGGGCCCATAGCCAGATCTGGTCGGACATCAGCATGCCGACGCGGCCTTTATCCACCCGGTCGACAATCAGGAGCGGCTTGTCGTCCGGCCCGCTCATCAGCACATCCCCGGCCTGCGCGGTCGCCTCGATAGAACGCATCCAACCGCCCCATTTTTGTCCGTCCAGCGGCGCGGTCACGGCGTGGCGCTTGCCTGCTTCGGTCAACTTGGGCACGAATTCCCCGGTCCGGATCGTCCCGGTGGGCGAGGCGGGCAGGACAGCCGCGAGGGGAGAGCGCGCCAGGCTGCCGGGCCCGGCAAACGGCTCGCCCGCTGCGATCAGCAGCGCGCCGCCATCGGTCACATAACGGGCCATGTTGGCGAGGTAGGACTGGGTAATCACGCCGCGCCGCTCATACTGGTCGAAGATGATCAGGTCGAAATCCTTCAGCTTGTCGACGAACAGTTCTTCGGTCGGAAAGGCGATCAGCGCCAGTTCCTCGGTCGGCGTGTAGTCGGTCTTGTAGGGCGGGCGCAGGATGGTGAAGTGGACAAGGTCAACCGACGGGTCCGATTTCAGCAGGTCGCGCCACACCCGTCCGGCCTGGTTCGGCTTGCCGGTGACCAGCAGGACGCGCAGCCGGTCGCGAACCCCGGCCAGCGTCGCGGCCGTGCGGTTGTTGGCCAGCGTCAGTTCTTCGCGGCCCGGCGGAACTTCCACCACGATCACATTCTCGCCGCGCCGCTCGATCTCGATCGGCAGTCTCGTGTTCTCGCCCGCATTGACCTTCACGCGTTCGACCGGCCCGCCATTCAGGGAGACGCCCACTTCGATCTCGCCGCCGTCCGGGTCATCGACCCGCACGACAAGGTTGGCCGTTTCGCCGACAATCCCGAAATTCGGCGCATCGACAATCTGCACCCTCCGGTCGCCCCGGTCCGGATCGCCCACGACCAGGCCGTGCACGGGTCCGATGGCGTTTTCCCGCGCCTCTCCGACAGGAAAGTCATGCACCTGGCCATCGGTCACGAGGATCGCTCCGGCAATCCGGTCGCGCGGCACATCCGCCATCAGGCCTTCCAGCGCGCCGTAAAGATGCGTGCCATCATCATGCGGATCGGATTCCAGCACGCGCACTTCCAGCGACGTGTCGGCTTCCAGTTTTGCCCTCAGGTCATTGAACGCCGTTTGGGCCGCACCGGCGCGGTCCCCGAACTGCATGCTCTCCGACCGGTCGAGCACAATCGCTGCCACCGAGGGCAGGGGCTCGCGCTCTTCTTCCACCAGCGACGGATTGGCAATCGCCGCCGCCAGAAGTGTCAGGCCCAGCCCGCGCGTCAGCGCCGCTTGCCCGCGCAGGAAGACATAGGCCAGCCAGGCCAGCGCCGCGACCGCAACGACCAGCCAGAGCGCGGGCCAACCGAGAAAAGGATCAAACGCAAGACGGGTGGCATCGATCATTGCGGGCCACCTTCGGGCAGTCTCTCCGGCAGGCGCGGATCGGCCTCCTCCTCATCGCCGTTTCCCAGCCGTTCCAGCAGGGCCGGCAGGTGGACCTGGTCGTCCTTGTAGTTCCCGGTCAGCACATACATCACGAGATTCACGCCGAAGCGCCGCGCCATTTCGCGCTGCGTCGGCCCGCCATCGACCGAATAGAGATCGCGCCCGCGACTATCCACGGCCCAGGCAGAGGCCCAGTCCGCATCGCCGATGAACAGGCGCGACACGCCATCGCCGCGCGGGGCATTCGGTCCGCCGGTCTTCTCGATCCACAGGCGGCGATTGGCGAAGCGGCCCGGAAAATCGTCGATCAAGTAGAAACTGCGGGCAAGGACATGATTGGTCGGCACCGGCTGTAGTGGGGGGGCGTCGAGCCCTTCGAGCAGTGTTTCCAGCGGCGCAACATCCGTATCCGTCCCGACCGTTCCGCCCGCCCGCGTGTCGATCACCAAAGCGCCACCAGAGCGGAGATAGGCGTTGAGCTTGGCGATAGCAGTCGCCGACAGCGGCGGGGCATTGTCGGAGACGTTGAAATAGATCAGCGGGTAGAGTTCCAGAGCATCCGTCTCGAGATTCAGCGCGTCCGGTTCGGCCGGCTCCACAGACGTGCGCAGGCTGAGCACGGAGGAAAGGCCCGACAGGCCCGCCCGGGTCCGCTCATTGAGGGCACCATTGTCTGTCTCGACATAGCCGAAGCGCATGGTCAGCGCGGCATCAATCTCTTTCTGGGTTGCGCGGCCCGGCCCGGCAATCGGCACGACCTGCGGCGCTGTCGAGACGCGGCGGTAAGAAGCATCCGGCATCTGCTGGTAGCGATAGGACTGGGCGTCAGCCTGCGGGGCGAGGCTGAAACCGAGCGCGCAGACCAGCAGCAGGGCAGCGGCGCCTTTCGTCCGGCGGCCGAGACGCGGCAAATGCCCGGCCACGAGCAAGGCGATGAACAGGTCGACCGCCAGCAGGATCGCGGCGAGTGACAATAGCGGCCCGGCAAGGCGCAGCGAGCGCGCTTCGGCATCGCCAAGCAGGCGCGCAGCAGGCGGCCAGGCTTCGATCAGCGACGGCCGGGCCCCTGCGCCAGCATTCAGCGCGCGGGTGCCGGAGGGGCCCTGGTAGAGGCCGGGCGGGTGGGCTTCAGACGGTTTGACACTGCCAAAATCAGCGGCCTTGAGCGGCGCGGCATTGGCGCCGGCAGCGGCGAGGCGGCCATAGCCGTCGAGCACGAGTTGCGGTGTGTAGGCGCCTTCGGCGTCGCTGACAGATTCGCCGCGACCGGCAGCGATGGAGCGGCGCAACATGTGTTCGAACGTGCCGGAATAGGGCAGGTCCGACCAGTCCGGCCCGGCAGTGATGTGGAACAGGATCAGCGTGCCGCTGCCACGCGAATCGGCTGTCACCAGCGGGCTGCCATCGGCGAGCCGCGCCCAGGTCTTGCGGGCGAGGTCTGGTGCCGGTTTGGCCAGCACCTGCTGCTTGATGCGCACATCCGGCGGAATGGAGAGGCCGTCAAAGGGCGAGTTCGACGGGAAGGGCGCCATCGCCTGCGGTTCGTCCCAGGCAAGTGCGCCGCCAAGGGCGCGGGACGACCGTCGCAGTGCCACCGGCAGGAGGTCATCGCCCTGGGCGGCCAGGTGTGGTCCGGCAAAGCGGATCAGAGCCCCGCCCTCTTCGACCCATTCGGTCAGGCGTTTGGCATCTTCCGGCAGGATCTGGCCGATGTCCGTCAGGATGATCGCGTCCGGCGAGGTCGAGACCAGCGATTCAATATCGCCTTCGGTGATCGAGGCGAAAGGCTCGAGCGCCTTGCGGACATAATGCATGTCCGAGAGCAGCGGCTGGGCGACGGACCCGGCATCGACAAGGCCGACACGCCGTGAGCGGTTTGACGAATCCCAGAGCCAGACCGTCCCGGCACCTTGTCGCCCGGTCGCTGTGAACCGCGCGATCCGCGACAACGCTGCGGCTGGAATGGTAAAGCTTGCCACGGCTTCGCGTTCACCGTCATCGAAAACCGCTTCGGCGGTGGCGAGCGCCGAGCCGTCGAGCGTGAGGGCAGACACGAAGCTGCGCTCTTCACCGCGCGATTGCACCCGGCGCAGCGTGACGGAGACGGAATCGGTTTGCGACGCGATGCCGGTGATCGCAGCCGGTCCGGCAGGTGGGGCAGCATAGACAGACAGCGGCGCAATGGCCGAGAGTGCGGCGGCAAAGGCGCGGCCGCTTTCCTCCTCTATGCCGTCGCTGGCCCAGAAAATGCGCGCGGGGTTCAGGCCGGACGCTTTCAGCCGCTCCAGCGCCTCGGTCCGGTCCGTACTCCAGGATTGGGGCCGTAGGGATGACAGGCGCTTGGCCATGTCGGCGCGCGAGAGGCGCATGGCCGGGTCTGTGTTCAGTGTTTGCGGTGCGGTCAGCAACAGGTGTGTTGCGGCGTCCCGCCCGCCCGTGTCGAGCGTTGCGGTGGCCGCATCAATCAGTTCGCTCCAGCGTGGAGCCGAGGGCCAGCCATTGTCGAGCACCACCAGAAGTGCGCCGCCGGCATCGGGCGCTTCATTGCGCGCGCCCGGCGCGTAGACGGGTTGCGACAGGCCGATGATCGCGGCCGCCGCTGCCAGCGTACGGATCAGCCAGACCCACCAGGGCGTGCGGGCCGGCGTTTCCTCTTTCGGCTCGACGCCCTCAAGCAGGCGCAGCGAGGGAAGTTCCACATCCTTCGGCGCAGGCGGCGTCGCCCGCAGCACCCACCAGATGACCGGCAAGGACAGCAGCGCAAACAGCGCCAGCGGGGCGCCAAACAGGAACGGCCCGAGCACGGTCATCCGCGCGCCCCGAAACTCTCGACGGCCAGCTTCAGCCGGGCGGCACCATGCAGGCTGGGCGTGCCGGTCGTGTGCGAAACAAAGCGCCAGCCGATCTGGGTGGCGAGGGCAAGCAGGGCTTCCCGCTGCTCCGCAAACTTGCGCTGGTAGTCCTCGCGCAGGGTCTCGGCGCGCCCGAGGATGCGCTCGCCCAGGTCACCGGGCCGGTGCAGTTTCACGCGGCCCTGGAACGGGAAGTCCAGTTCAATCGGGGCGGCGACCGCCAGCAGCACGCCTTCGGGGCACCTCGCGGCGAGCGGCTTCAACCGCGCCTGCCATTCCGGGATCGGATCATAGAAGTCGGACGCGATCACCAGCGTGGCGGATTTGCGCGGCGGCGGCGGGAAGGGGCGGCCTGCGCCATTGGAAATGTCCTCGGCAAGGCGATCGACGGCGCGCCTGCCGAAGCTCGGGCTGCGGCCTGCGCCGAGCGCGCCGATACGCTCGCCATCTTTCGACATCATTATGCCGAGGGTCAGCATCAGCAGGCGGGCTTCATCGGCCTTGGTCCGGATATCGCCCTCGCCCTTCCAGTTGAACCCGGCGTGCGGGTCGCACCAGAACAGCACTGTGCGGGCGGTTTCGAGTTCCGTCTCGCGCACGAACAACTCATGGCCCTTGGCCGAGCGGCGCCAGTCGACGCGGTCGGCGGCGTCTTCCTGCGCATAGCGGCGATATTGCCAGAACTGTTCGCCCGTGCCCGCGCGGCGTCGCCCGGCGCTGCCGATATGGGCAGCTTCGGAGGCCTCGGCCTTGAAGTTCAGGTTCGGCAGCTGGCGGGCCAGCGCCTCGGCTTCAGCACGAAGGTCGGAGGAGGCATTCATTCCGGGAAATTCACGCCACCTTCCGCGCGAGGTCGTTGATCAGGTCGGTGAGGCTTGGCGCTTCGCCGGTCGGGTCATAGCGCATGGCCATGCGGTGGCCGAGGGCCGGTTCTGCGAGGGCTTCAACGTCTTCGATGGATGGGGCGAGGCGTCCACGAAGAAGCGCGCGGGAGCGGGCGGCCAGCATCAGGGCCTGACCGGCACGGGGGCTCGGGCCCCAGTCGACGAGCCTCTGCACGCGCGCGTCAGAGGTCTGCTCGGGCCGGGCCTCGCGGATCAGGTTCAGGATCGCGGCGACGATTTTCTCGCCCACCGGCATGCGGCGGACCAGCGCCTGGATCGACATCAGCTGCTCGGCATCCAGCGCCGGGCGGACGGCCTGGTCGGCGCCGCCGGTCGTCTCGATCAGGATACGGCGTTCGGTGTCGAGATCCGGATAGGCGACATCGATCTTGAGCAGGAATCGGTCGAGCTGGGCCTCAGGCAGAGGATAGGTGCCTTCCTGCTCGATCGGGTTCTGCGTCGCCAGCACATGGAAGGGCGCCGGCAGGTCGTGGCGCACGCCCGCGACGGTGACGTGGCGTTCCTGCATGGCCTGGAGGAGGGCGGACTGGGTGCGGGGGCTGGCGCGGTTGATCTCATCCGCCATCAGCAGCTGGGTGAAGATCGGGCCCTTGAGGAAACGGAACGTGCGCTGGCCACCCGCGCTTTCGTCCAGCACTTCGGAACCGATAATATCGGACGGCATCAGGTCCGGCGTGAACTGGATGCGCTGGTTGGCGAGGCCGAGCGCCGTGCCCATGGCCTCGACGAGGCGCGTCTTGGCAAGGCCCGGCGCGCCGATCAGCAGCGCATGACCGCCTGCGAGGACAGCCGCCAGTGCCAGTTCGACGACCCGTTCCTGACCGAAGACGGCCTTGCCGATTTCCGCCTTGACCTGGTGCAGGGTTTCGGTGGCTGCCTCGGCCTCGGCAACGATGTCATTCGTATCTACTGCAGTATCGGCCATATAAAGGGCGCCTCCGGCTTCACGTGTCTGGCAAACAAACCTATGTCTAAGGCCTCATCATGGCGGAGTAAGACGTGAAATCCAGTCCCGGCAACACATTGAGCCTCGAGGAGACGCTTAAGGCTATAATGCCGGATGGCAAGCTGTCGGCTAAACTGCCGCCTGTGGAATCGTGGAATCCTGACCATTGCGGCGATATCGACATGGCGATCCATGCCGATGGCAGCTGGTGGCATGAAGGCGGACGCATGGGCCGCGAGCGCATGGTGAAGATGTTCTCGCGCATCCTGCGCAAGGACGAAGACGGTGAAACCTATCTTGTCACGCCGTATGAAAAGGTCGTGGTGCGCGTCGAGGACGCGCCTTTCATTGCCGTGCGTGTCGACCGGGCGGGGGAGCCGGGGCCGGAGCAGGCACTGGCTTTCCTCACGAATGTCGGCGACGTGGCGGTGGCAGGACCAGACCTGCCGATCCGCGTCGAGACTGATGCGGAAACCGGTGAGCCGTCACCTTATGTCCTGGTGCGGGGCCGGCTTGAGGCCAGGCTGGCGCGGCCCGTCTTCTATGAGCTTGCCAACATGGCCGTGCCCAATCCGGATGGCTCGCCGACTCTCGGTGTGTGGAGCCAAGGCCAATTCTTTACCATTGGCCCGGCAGCCTGATCCAGATGGGCTACACAAATCTCGACGACTTCCTGACAAGAGCGGCTGCGCGGCTGGACCCGCCGGTCGGCGCGATGAGCCTGAAGGAAGGCGGCGACATGGATTTCCTGACGCCGGAAGAAGTCGCCATCATCCGGCCCGCTGCGGTGCTCATCGGGATCATCCCGCGCAAGACCGGTGCGACGACCCTGCTGACAGTCCGCCCCACCACGATGTCCACTCATGCCGGGCAGGTTGCGTTCCCGGGCGGCAAGGTTGATCCGATCGATGTCGATGAGGTGGCTGCCGCCCTGCGCGAAGCCGAGGAAGAAGTCGGCGTGGTTCCGGGCGATGTCGATGTCATCGGCAAGGGTCCGCCCTATGTCACGGGCACGCGCTTTCGCATCACACCTGTCCTGGGCGTGCTGCCGGCGGACTTTGTCGCCGTGCCGGACCCGACCGAAGTCGCCGATGTTTTCGAGACGCCGCTCGATTTCCTGATGAAGAGCGCCAATCACCAGACGGGGCGCGCCGTCTACAAGGGCAAGGAACGCCAGTATTACGAGATGCCTCACAATGGCTATCGTATATGGGGCGTGACAGCAGGCATTATCCGGCGTCTGTACCAGACACTTTATGACGGCTGAGCCTGCGGGCGGCGATTAGGGGTTTGGATTGGGGCTGGTGCGGCTTATCTATGACGTAACCTGAATTGGAGGGACATTTTGGCAGGCAGGCTGGTCTTTGAGGCCTTTATTTTCTCTATCCCGTTCATCCTGTTCGGACTCTACCTGCTGGCGACCGCCAGCGTGGAGCAGGAAGGCAAGCGCAAGTGGCCGGTCCAGATGCTGTTCCTGGCGGGGCTCGCGCTCGCCACGATCGCCTGGTTCGTCCTGATTGCGATGGAAAAGAAGGAACGCGATATCTGTCATGAACCGGCCCGGTTCGAGAATGGCGTGATCATTCCGGCGCGCGACTATCCGTGCGAACAGAACATGCGCGATGTCGGCGTACCCCTGAAAAAATCCCCCGGCATCGTGCCGCAAGGGGCCGTCAGCCCCGCTGACACGCGTGACGCGTCCGATATTCAGGCCCGCTTCCCGGAAACCGAGGCGACAGACAGCGCCGATGATCCCGACTGAGCAGATTGCACCGCCCTGGCTGACGCAGCGCGGGACGCAGGCCGTCATGGCGGCGCTCGAGGCGGCCCGCCCGGGCGGCTCGCGATTCGTCGGTGGCTGCGTCCGCAATGTCTTCCGTGGCACCACGCACGTCGATGATGATATCGATATTGCCAGCCAGCTGGAGCCGTCGGCGGTCATCGCCGCGCTCGAGGCCGCTGGCATTCGCGCCCTGCCGACAGGCATTGAGCACGGCACGATCACCGCGATCTTCGACAGCCGGCCCTTCGAGATCACGACCCTGCGCCGCGACGTCGAGACTGACGGGCGCCGCGCCGTCGTGGCCTTTACCGAGGACTGGGCCGAGGACGCCGCGCGCCGGGATTTCCGCCTCAACGCCCTCTATGCCGATCGCGAGGGCCATGTGTTCGAACCCATTGCCGGCGGCCTGTCGGACGCCAGGTCGGGCCGTGTCATCTTCATCGGCGATGGGGATGAGCGTCTGCGCGAGGATTATTTGCGCATCCTGCGCTTCTTCCGCTTCAACGCCTGGTATGGCGAAGCGATTGACGGGGCGGGGCTCGAAGCCTGCGCGCGCCAGAAGCCGGGCCTCCAGAAGATCGCAGCCGAGCGGATCTGGAAGGAACTGAAAAAGCTGCTCGGTGCGCCCGACCCGTCAATTGCCATGCTGGCGATGGAAGAAAGCGGTGTTCTGGAAGAAATCCTGCCCGGCGCGCATGCCGATGGCGTCGTGGCCCTGTGCGAGGCGGAAAAGCAGGCAGGCCTGCATGCCGATCCGATGCAGCGTGTCATGGCCATGCTGCCGCGGCGCGGCCGCGAAATGGATGCGGTGGCCGGACGCCTCAGGATGTCGAATGACGAACACCGCCGCTTGTTGGCCTGGGCGAGCGCCGGAATGGACCATGTCCAGGGCCTCGCGCTACGCGACCTGCATGCGGCGATTTATGCTTACGGGGCAGAAGCCGTTCAGGATCGGGCCGTGCTGGAAGCGGCCCAGTCGGAACAGGTTGCAGATCTCAGGGTGCGGCTGTCAGAGATCGCGACGTGGCCCCGGCCCGCCCTGCCGGTCGGCGGCGACGACGCGCTGGCGCTTGGCCTGTCAGGCCCTCAGGTTGGCGCGGCCTTGCGCTCTGCCGAATCGGCCTGGATCGACAGCGATTTCAAACTGGACCGCGCCGCGCTTCTCGCCCGACTCAAATCGCCCGATTGAGGCCCCAGACCGTCGCGGTGAGGTAAGCGGCAAACAGCAACCAGCCGAGATAAGGCAGCTGGATTAACGCGGCGATGCGTGAATGGCGGTCGAATTCGCGTAGCAGGGCGAAATCGAGAAGCAGCAGGATGGTCATTATGCCGAAGGCGAGGCCGGTGTCTCCAAGCCCGAAAAAGGCGAGATTCCAGATCATGCCGCCGGCCAGAAGCAAGAAGTAGAGGCCGAGGGCGCTGCTGGCGTCCCGGAAGCTTCCCGCCGCCTTCACGACCAGGAGCGCTCCGGCCACAACCGCAATCATCGCAACAGGCCACGCCAGGACGATGGCAAGGCCCGGCGGCGCCAGCGGTGGCTTCGCCAGTCCGGCATACCAGGTAGGCGGCGCGCCATTCGCGACGAGATATCCCAGAACGCTGACGATTGCCGCGCTGGCCACAACCAGAACGGCGCTCATCCAAGGTGTGGGATATTGGCGCACCAGCATCAGGACAATGTATCCTCATACGGGCGCAGCGTCATTGCAGAACATTGAAATCAGGGATTTTTCTTTGGGATCGTCCGGGATTTATGCGGGGCGGACCGTCACGGCCATTTCACCACAGGGGGCATGCTGGACAAGATGCTTGTTACATTGCCGCCGGTCTTCAGGCCGAACGTGGTGCCGCGATCATAGAGCAGGTTGAATTCGACATAACGCCCGCGCTGGACCAGTTGCTCCTCGCGCTCGGCCTCGCTCCAGGCCCTGCGCATGCGGCGGTCCACAAGATCCGGATAGATGTCGGCAAACTGGCGACCGACCTCCTGCGTGAAGGCGAAGTCGCCTTCCCAGTCGCCCGTATTGAACCGGTCATAGAATATCCCGCCCGTCCCGCGTGGCTCGTTGCGGTGCGGCAAGTGGAAATAGGTATCGCAATGATCGCGCATCTCCGCGAAGTCCGCGCCTGAATAGGAATCGCACGCCGCTTTCATCGCCGCATGGAAATCCACAGAATCTTCAAACGCCCGGTCACGCTGGTAGGCGAGCAGGGGATTGAGGTCGCCGCCACCGCCAAACCAGCTGTCACTGGTCACCAGCATGCGCGTATTCATATGGGCAGACGGGACGTGCGGGTTGCGGGGATGGGCAATCAGGCTGATCCCGCTTGCCCAGAAATGCCCGTCGGACTTGTCCGCGCCGGGGATCTGCGCCGCGAACGCCTCGGAAAATGTGCCGTGCACAAGGGAAAAGTGGACCCCGACCTTCTCGAACACCTTGCCGCGCATAAGGCCCATCCGGCCGCCGCCAAGGTCTTCCGATCCGTCGCCACGGGTCCATTCGGTCAGTTCGAATCGCCCGGCAGGGCCGGAGTAGAGAGGTGGCGCGACGGCATCTTCCAGCGCCTCGAAGCGGGCGCAGATGTCGTCTTGCAGCGATTTGAACCAGGCGCTGGCGCGCGCCTTGCGGGCATTGAGATCGGGATTGGTCATGGCGCTTTTGTTGCGCTCTCTGGCGTCCTGCGACAAGCGCGCTGTTGTCACAGGCCACAAGTCAGGATAACGCGCGTCGATAAGTGTTTTACCGGGGCCTCCCGTGTCGCCTTGCCGCAATGGGCAAGAAAAGGGGCCGTGTGTAATACGGGGCCAAGAATCTGCCTTGAAGGACGGGTACAGCGTGACTGATCAAACTGCACATTCCCATGACGACGCCGTCGATGAAGATCGCCGCAATTTCATCCATATCGCGACGGGCGCCGTGGCGTTCGGCGGTCTGGCCGCTTTTGCCATCGCCGCTGTCGACCAGTGGAATCCGGCGGCCGATACGCGCGCCGCTTCGTCGCTTGATGTCGACATCTCGAAAGTGCCGCTCGGCGGCGAGATTCGCGTCCTGATCGGCGGCAAGCCATTTTTCGTTCGTCACCGCACGCCAGCGGAAATCGCGTCGGCGGATGCGGTGAATGTCGCGACCCTGCGCGACCCGGAGACCGATGACGAGCGCCTGCGCCCGATGGCGGACGGCAAGCTCAACCCGGCCATCCTGATCACGTCCGGTGCATGTACTCACCTCGGCTGTGTGCCGGTCGGCCCAACGCAGGGCAATGTCGGCGCCTTTGGCGGCTGGTATTGCCCGTGCCACGGCTCGCAATATGATACGTCCGGCCGGATTCGCAGCGGCCCGGCGCCTACCAATCTCCCGATTCCGAACTACAAGTATGTGTCGGATACCGTGGTCAACATTTCCCTCTAAGGAAGGATATCTCTGATGAGTGGACATGAATCATCCTACACGCCCAATTCCGGCTTCGAGAAATGGCTCGACAAGCGCCTGCCGCTCATCCGCTTTGCGAATGATACGGCCATCACGTTCCCGACGCCGAAGAACCTGAACTACTGGTACACGTTCGGCGCGATCCTCGCGATCTGCCTCGTGATCCAGATCCTGACAGGCATAATCCTCTCCATGCACTACGAAGCCAGCGTCGATGGCGCATTCGCTTCGGTCGAGCGCATCATGCGCGACGTGCCGTATGGCTGGCTCCTGCGCTACATTCACTCGAATGGCGCCTCGATGTTCTTCTTTGCGGTCTACATTCACATGTTCCGCGGCCTCTATTACGGGTCGTACAAGGCGCCGCGCGAAGTCCTCTGGATTCTCGGCTGTGTGATCTTCCTCCTGATGATCGCGACGGCCTTCCTCGGTTACATGCTGCCATGGGGCCAGATGTCCTATCATGGCGCCAATGTGATCACCTCACTGTTCGGTGCCATCCCGCTGGTCGGCGAAAGCCTGCAGACGTGGATCCTAGGCGGACCCTCGATCGGCAACCAGACGCTGCAGCGCTTCTTCTCGCTGCACTACCTGCTGCCATTCATGATCGCGGCTGTCGTGATCCTTCACATCTGGGCCCTGCACGTTCCGGGCAATAACAACCCGACCGGTGTTGAAGTCCAGGACGTGGAAAAGGACACGGTTCCATTCCATCCTTATTACACGATCAAGGACGGCTTCGCGATCATGCTGTTCCTGATCCTGTTTGCGGCCTTCGTGTTCTACGCGCCGAACGCGCTCGGTCACGCCGACCAGGCAATCGAAGCCAACCCGCTCGTGACGCCTGCCGAAATCGTTCCCGAATGGTACATGCTGCCCTTCTACGCGATCCTGCGGGCCATTACTTTCGATCTTGGCCCGATCCCGGCGAAATTGCTCGGCGTGATCGCCATGTTCGCCGCCATCGCCATCCTGTTTGTCCTGCCATGGCTCGACACATCGAAGGTCAAATCGATGCGCTACCGCCCGGTGGCCCGCCAGTTCTACTTCGGATTTGTCGTTGTCTGCGTGCTGCTTGGCTGGTGTGGCGCAAAAGCGCCTGACGCCCCGGTCATTCCGGCGCTGCAGGGCGAGAAAATGCTCGTCGTCAGCTATACAGAGAACGGTCAGGAAGCGACTAGCGAGTACAAAGGCGGCAATGAAGCCTATGTCGACGCGAAACGTTTCATGGCGAGCCTGCCGGAAGATGCCAGCCCGTCGCTCGCTGCCGTTGCGCCCGCCACCTTCCAGTTCAGCCAGCTCTCGCTGATCCTGACCATTCTTTACTTCGGGTACTTCTTCATACTGTTCTTCGTCGGCCTGACCGAGAAGACAAAGGAACTGCCGGAATCCATCCACAAGTCCGTGCTCAAGCGCCACAAGGCGTCGACAGCCACCGCCGTTCCGGCCGAATAGGGAGCTCGAGGTAGACCCATGAAAGCGTTCCGCATTCTCGCCGCCGGCCTTGCCGGCCTCAGCCTTGCAGCCATGGCGCATGCCGGAGGCGGCGCCGCCGCCCATCCGCATGAGCCAGAAGGCGGATGGGAATTCGACGGCCTGCTCGGCCAGTTCGATATGCCATCGGTCCAACGCGGTTATCAGGTGTACCGTGAGGTCTGCGCGTCCTGTCACTCGATGAAGCTGTTGAGCTATCGCAATCTCGGTGAGCCGGGTGGCCCGTTCTTCGATCCGGAGTACCCGAACGCAAACGAGAATCCGTTCGTGAAGGCCCTGGCCGCCGACGTCGAAATACAGAGCCCGACCCCGAACGATATCGGCGACTATGATTTCCGTCCTGCAACGGCTGCTGACCAGTTCCGTTCGCCCTATGCAAACGAAAATGCCGGGCGCGCTGCAAACAATGGTGCTGCCCCGCCTGACCTGTCGGTCATGGTCAAGGCGCGCCACAACGGTGCCAGCTATGTCTACAGCCTCCTTTCTGGCTACCCGTCCGAAGAGGCGATCGGCACCCGCGAAGTGACACCGGCTTTGGTGACAACGCCGGCTTCCGATAACGGAACACCGGACGATCCGACCGACGACATTGCTGAAGTTTCGACACCTGCCGTCATGCAGACGGTCATCGACATGTCGAAAGTCCATATTCCAGGGCACGAGGCGGCTGAAGGCGAGCATGGCGAAGCCGGCGTTCTGATCCAGCCTGCAGGCCAGTACTACAACCCGTTCATGGCCGGTGACACGACTCCTCAATATGAAGGTGACCCACGCAAATCACCTGCTGGCGGTTTCCTCGCCATGGGCCCGCAGCTGCCGGAAGGCCGCGTGACCTATTCTGACGGGACGGAGTCCACGACCGAGCAAATGGCGCATGACGTTGCCCAGTTCCTCGCCTGGGCCAGCGAACCGAAGCAGACCAACCGCAAGTCGCTCGGCCTGCCGGTGATGATCTATCTCGGCATCCTGACGATCCTACTCTGGTTTTCCTACAAGCGCATCTGGCGCAAGGTCGAGCACTAGGCGCCTTGCCTGCCAAGGCACGAGCTCCAGCCGTCCGCCACGCAACCGCGGCGGACGGCTTTTTGATTGAAGCCCTGACGCGTCGCATATGGACGGGTCGTGTAAGCGCCGAATCCACTGTCTTTCGCGAAACGCCCGGAAGCGTTGCAGCCCAGCTTGCCAAGGGCGGCGGTGTTATCCTTGAACTGGACGTTGAGCCGGTCGGCTCCGGTCGTTTTGTGCCCGTTCCGGGGCCCGGCGGGCGGGGCAACTGGATCGAGATCAAGCGTATCGGCGTGCTCCCGGGCTTCCAGAAGCGCGGATTTGGCGCCGTCATTCTCCGCGAGCTGGATGCGATGGGCCTCGCGCGCAGGGCAGGGGGCGCGCAGCTGGCTATACGGACAGATCAGCCTCGCCTGATCGTGTTCTACGAAGCACTTGATTACGTGGGCGCAGATGATGTTGAGCTGACCACACCCAACCCGCTTTCCCCGCCGCCCTTCGGCATGCGCAAGATTTTCAGGACTGATACATGACCCAATGGACACTCGGCATAATTGGCGGCTCTGGCCTCTACGAGATTGAAGGCCTTGAGGAGCGCCGCGAAGAGACGGTCGAAACGCCTTGGGGCGCACCCTCGGATACGCTGGTGCGCGGCCGCATCGGTGATGTCGAGCTGGTCTTCCTGCCGCGCCATGGCAAGGGCCACCGGCTGACACCGACAGGCGTGCCCTACCGCGCCAATATCGCGGCCCTCAAGGCCGCCGGTGTGACGGACGTTCTTTCCATTTCGGCCTGCGGGAGCCTGAAGGAACAATATGTTCCGGGCCATTTCGTCGCCGTCGACCAGTTCATTGACCGCACAGTGGCCCGGGAATCCACCTTCTTTGGTCCGGGAATGGTTGCGCATGTCTCCATGGCGCGCCCGGTATGCTCCCGTCTATCCGAGCTCGCCGGCGATGCCGCCGCATCTGTTGGCGTCGAAATGCACCGAGGTGGCACCTATCTCGCGATGGAGGGCCCGCAATTCTCATCGCTGGCGGAATCGAAGCTCTATCGCCAGTGGGGCTGCGACGTCATCGGCATGACGGCCATGCCTGAGGCCAAGCTTGCGCGTGAGGCAGAGCTGCCCTACGCCACGCTCGCGATGGTCACCGACTATGATTGCTGGCGCGAAGAGGAAGAGGCAGTCAGTGTGACAAATGTGCTGGAAATCATGGGCCAGAACAGCGCGCTGGCCCGTCAGGCCGTGGTGCGGCTGGCTGAAATGCTGGCAGACAGGCCTCGCACCCCCTCACCGGATGGCATCGATACTTGCCTCGACCATGCCCTGATCACGGCCCCGGCGGCGCGCGATCCTGCCATGCTGGCAAAGCTTCAGGTGATTGCAGGCCGGGCACTTGGCGGCTAAGCTTCGCCTTCAATTGGTTGGGGGTGTGGCCGGTCAGGCCATGCAGGACGATTGAAGGGGACCTCAGAATGAGCGAGTCGGATTTCTACACATTTTTTACAGGCGGCCTCGGCCTCCTGATCGCTGCGGCACTCCTGATCGCCTGGCAATTCTGGCGCCTGCGCGACGATGAACGCGAAGGGGCCATATCGGCCCTCGAAGGCGTCAGCCACGAATTGCGCATCAACCTGCAGCGCATGGTCAATGAAATCGCCCAGATCGCCGCCAATCACGAAGCCGGGCCCGACGCCCTCCTGCCGATCCGTCATCCCCAGCTCGACGGCGTCAATTCGACCATGATCCGCGCCAACCGGAATGCAATCGCCGTCCTTGGCGCCACGTACCAAGAACTCGAAGCCCGCAAGATGAGCCTGCGGGCGACACTGGCCCAGGGCCGCGATCCGTCAACATCTCTTGATGATGCGATGGACGCTGTGATCAACGGCATTGCGACGCTCTACATGTGGGAAGTGCATGGCGGGGCCCGTCCGTCCGACGCGGGCGTCGTGCGCAGCTGGCATGTGCGCAGCTGGATGAAGGGCCATGGCTTCAGCCAGGGCGCCTTGCCCGGCATGTACCTGCGGGATGAAGTCGTCGAACGGCTCCGCACATACGGGCTGAACCTGACGCCGCAACCGCTGACCCATACCGCCCACGAATACTACAACATGCAATATGACCGGCACGCCGACACGCGCGGACCGCTCGGCAAGCACAAGCTGCCCAAGGATGAACCGGACGCGGATATCGAAGAAGACGATGACGAGGAACTGGCGGCAGCGAATGGCGATGCCGCGACCTCGGAAGCGGAATTGCACTAGGCGTCCATCAGCCCAATCGGGAACACTCGACATGAAACACCTGTTCGCGGCCGTCCTCCTGTCACTGCCCATGGCCGCGTGCACGAGCGGGGGCACAGGCCAGCCGCCACCTGCGGCTGCGGTTTCATCTGCCGCAGAAGTGGGCGCGATCACCGCCCTTCTGGAACAGCAGGATGACGCCTGGAACCGCGGCGACATCGATGGCTTCATGGACGGTTATTGGCGCTCCCCGGAATTGCGTTTCGCGTCGGGTGGAAATGTCACACGCGGGTGGGATGAAACCAATGCGCGCTATCGCTGGGTGTATGCAACGCCGGACCTGATGGGGCGTCTTGTGACGTCCGACTATGAGATCGTCATTCTGTCGTCTGACGCAGCCATTGCGCATGGTGCCTGGGCGCTCGAGCGTGCGGGTGATCGGCCGTCCGGCCTCTACACACTGGTCCTGCGCAAGATTGATGGCGAATGGCTGATCGTCTCGGACACGACCACGTCGGCGGACTGACGCTCATTCCGCAATTGGCAGGCTACGCCATAGCGGGCAGAACCTGTGTTGGGCGATGCAGGTCCACAAGGGAGATTCAGGCATGGAACGTGCGACACTTGACTATGATACCAGCAATTCTGTGATCGAACGCGAGATCGAACGCCCCTGGTTCCGCCAATTCATCATCATTCTGATCGTCATCAACGCCGTCGTTCTGGGCGTGTTGACCTATCACAGGTCCCTGCCGAATGACCTTGTCGTGGCGCTTGAGGTCTTTGACCGGGCCGTCACCTTTGTGTTTGCCGTCGAGATCCTGCTGAAACTTTTCGTGTACCGGGTCCAGTTCTTCCGCTCCGGCTGGAACTGGTTCGATTTCGTGGTCATTGGCGTGTCGATGTTGCCCGGCGGCGCCGGCTTCAGTGTCCTGCGCGCCATGCGTGTGCTCCGCGTCCTGCGTCTCCTGCACATCATTCCGATGATGAAGCGTATTACAGAAGCCCTGATGAACGCGCTGCCCGGCATGGGCGCGATCTTTGCCGTCCTGGCGCTCGTCACCTATGTCGCTGCGGTCATGGCCACGAACATGTTTGGCGACACGACTGATCCGGACGTTGCGCTCCTGTTCGGCGACCTGCCGAAATCCGCCTATTCGCTGTTCCAGGTGATGACGATGGATGGCTGGCGCTTCGAAGTGGTCCAGAAAGTCATCGATGACGGCAATCCCTATGCCTGGATTTTCTTCATGATCTTCATCTTCATCGCCAGTTTTGCCATCCTCAACCTGTTCATCGCCCTGGTCGTGGAAGCATTGGCGTCGGAACAGAAGGCCGTTCTGGTCGAAGGACTGGGGGAAATCGAAGAAGATATCGACGAAGCCGAGGGCCAGCGCAGCGAGATGGTGCGGCTCATGACGTCGATGCGCGCCGAGATTGCAGAACTGAAGCAGATGGTTGCCGCCCGCGACGCCTGACCCGATACGCCCGTGTGTCCATTTGCTTCACGCATATGTCAGCGGGACTCACTCACATCGTTTGGATAATCTGTTATAAGACCGGCAAATGAGCCTGTGGACACGACTGCTGGAAGGTGGAAAACGCCTGTTTGAACCCGATTCCTCACCCGAACCGGCTGCCGATGGCATTGAATGTGCGCCCGATCCCAATGATGTCGGCTTTACCGCAGCGGTTGTCGGACTCGGCGCGAAGCTCGCGATGGCCGACGGCGCCGTCACAGATCGGGAAATCATGGTCTTTTCGCGCGTTTTCCGCGCAGCGCCCGAAGATGCCGACAATGTCCGTCGAGTCTTCAACATCGCCCGCCAGACCGTGCGCGGCTATGAAAGCTATGCAAGGCGCATCGGACGCAAGTACCGCAACCGCCCCTGCCTGCTGGAAGGCGTGCTGGATGGCCTGTTCGAGATCGCTGGTGCGGATGGCGTCATCACCGATCCCGAGATGCAGTTCCTGAAAAATGTCAGCCTGGCCTTCGGGTTCAGCGAGGGCACGTTCCGTCGCATCCGCGCCAGCCATCTCGGGCCGGAGCGGGATGATCCGTACCTGGTCCTCGGCGTGGCGCACGATGCCGAATTCAAGTCGATCCGCGCCGCCTATCGCCAGCTCATGGCCGACAACCACCCCGATCGCGTCGTGCAGATGGGCGCACCGCGCGAATTCGAGAATGCCGCGCACGCAAAGGCGGCGTCGATCACGTCGGCCTATGCCCAGATCCGCACGGAGCGCGGCCTGCTGGTGCGCCCTGACTAGCCAGTTCACGCGATTGGCATGCCGCTCGCATCAACCGTGATTGACGCGCTGCCATGATGCCGCCATGTTGGTAAGCGATACAAGGAACTGACATGACCCAAAACGCTTCAGGACTCTTCCATTTCAATCTCGCTGGCGCCGCGCGCGGCGGGATCAGCCTGTTCATCCAGGTAATGATTGGCATGATCCTCGTCGCTGCCGCGGGTGTCTTCGCAGTGATGACGGCGATTGCCGGACTGATCCTGGCCGGTGCAGCCCTTGTCATGCGTTTCTCCGGTGGCCGACCTGCCCCCGCCAAGCAACCACATTCCGGCGACGAACCGATGACGCTCAACGCCCGCCGCACTCCTCGCGGCTGGACCGTGGAATAGGTCGAAACCCCTTCATACAGCACATAATGTCTACCGCAGTGACTGCCAACAGGCTCACAGCGGCTTTCGCATGCGAATTCGATTGGGTCGCGGAGCGCGAGAACGAAGCGCTATGGGCCTAGCGGTCGAACAGTTTCGAGACGCTCTCTTCATTCGCGATGCGGCGGATGGCTTCGCCGAGCAGGGGAGCGATGGGCAGGATGCGAATGGATTTGGATTTCCGCGCCGACTCAGATGGCTGGATCGTGTCCGTCATTACCAGTTCGTCGAGAACCGACGTTTCAATCCGTTTGACCGCTTCACCCGATAACACGCCGTGCGTGACATAGGCTGACACCGACGTGGCGCCGTGTTCCTTCAGCGCTGCAGCGGCATTGGCGAGCGTCCCGCCGCTGTCACACATGTCATCCAGCATGATGCAGCGGGCGCCTTTGACGTCGCCGATAATGTTCATGACTTCCGACTTGCCCGCTTCCGGGCGGCGCTTGTCGACGATGGCCAGGTCGGCATCGATACGTTTGGCAAGGGCGCGTGCGCGCACCACGCCGCCGACATCCGGCGAGACAACGATGATCTTGTCGCCGTTGAAGCGCTCCTTGATGTCATCGACCATGACCGGGCCACCGAACAGGTTGTCCGTCGGGATATCGAAAAAGCCCTGGATCTGGCCGGCATGGAGATCGACAGTCAGCACGCGGTCAGCCCCCGCCGAGCAGATCAGGTTGGCGACCAGCTTGGCCGAGATCGGCGTGCGGCCATCGGTCTTGCGGTCCTGGCGGGCGTATCCGAAATAGGGGATCACAGCCGTGATGCGCCGGGCCGAGGCGCGCTTCAGCGCGTCCATGCAGATCAGCAGCTGCATCAGGTTGTCATTGGCCGGGTAGGAGGTCGACTGGATCACGAAAACGTCTTCGCCCCGGACATTCTCGTCGATGCGGACGAAGATTTCCTGGTCGGCAAAGGATTTGACTTCAGATCGTGTGAGGCGGGTGTCGAGATAGTCCGCAATGGCTTCCGCCAATGGTCGGTTCGCGTTGCACGATAGAAGTTTCATGGACTCATTACCCCTGACTGCCCGGCGCCGTGTCGCTTTTGTAACAAAGCCCAGCGAGTCGCAACCGCCAAACACCGCGTTCGCGCGATGCAGATCGGATGAAGTGGCAGGCGCGTTGAATCGGCAACACTCGGCGGCGCGTTTCAGCCCTTCAGCACGATCACGGATCCGTTGCGGCCATAGTCGGCTTCGCCGCGATGATTGCGGCGACGATTGGAAAAATAGGCGTCTTCCATCGCGCACGTGTCATGCCCCACATCGGTCACCGCGCCGATGCCCACCGCGTCCAGCCGCTGGCGGACAAAGCCTGGCAGGTCGAACTGGAGCCGGTCGCCCTTGCCGGGTTGGAACAGCACCTCGCTTCCGGGCGAGCCAGACATGAATGCGTCGCGGAATTCCGGACCGACCTCATAGCTCGCCTGTCCGATTGTCGGGCCGATCGCGGCGCGAATACGCGAGCGTTCGGCACCGAGATTCGTCATGGCGGTCACCGTTGCCTCCAGCACCCCCCCAAGCGCACCCTTCCAGCCCGCATGTGCAGCTCCGATCACCCCTGCCTCGGCGTCGGCGAACAGGACGGGCGTGCAATCGGCGGTCAGGATGCAAAGGCCGATGCCGGGCCGGTCGGTGACCATCGCATCGGCCTGGGGGCGTTCGCTCCACGGGGCTGCGACCGGGACAACGCTGGCCGAATGGACCTGGTAGCAAGACAATAAGTGCTCGGCGCCAAGCGTGGCGGCAACAAGCGCCCGGTTGCGGGAGATTGCGTCCGGCTTGTCGCCAGAGCCGACACCAACATTGAGGCTGTCATACAGACCCGTCGACACGCCGCCCTGACGACCGAAAAAGCCGTGGGTGATGCCTTGCAAACCCGCGAGGCCCGGACAGGAACTGAACGGTATTGCCATGCCCTTATCGGTGAAATGGGTAGCGCCTGCTGTCAAGGGCAGGCGCCGCGCCGCATGTCAGTGGTGGTACGCGCTTTCGCCATGGCTGGACGAATCGAGACCGGCTTCCTCTTCGTCCGCGCTTACGCGTAGTGGGATAAAGACCTTGATCGCAAACAGCAGGCCGACAGTAACGATCGCCGAATAGGCCCCAACAGCAACGACGCCGAGGAGTTGCACGCCGAACTGGCTGGCAATGGCTGTTCCACCAAGGCCCGGAGCCATCGGTCCAAGTGCCGCGAGGAAGGGGATGGCCAGCGTGCCGAGGATGCCGCCGACACCATGGACGGCGAACACGTCCAGGCTGTCGTCAATGTGCATCCGGTTGCGGATCAGCACGACCGCGCCATAACACACGACAGCCGCCAGGACGCCGATGATGATAGCGCCGACCGGTCCGACAGATCCGGCGGCCGGCGTGATCGTCGCCAGGCCCGCCACCATGCCGGTGGCAATGCCGACAAGGGTCGGGCGCTTGAAACTGATCCATTCGATGCACATCCAGACCAGGGAAGCGGTCGCCGCCGACGTATGGGTCACCAGCATGGCTCGCGCCGCGTCGCCGTTGGCACCCAGGGCCGAGCCGGCATTAAAGCCGAACCAGCCGACCCAGAGCATCGAGGCGCCCAGCATGACGAATGCCGGATTGTGCGGTGGGTGCATGTCTTTCGGAAAATGCTGGCGCTTGCCGAGGATCAGCACAAACGCGAGCGCCGAGATGCCAGCGGTCGTGTGCACGACGACACCACCCGCAAAATCGATCAGGCCGCGCGATGCGAGCCAGCCACCGCCCCAGACCCAGTGCGCCACCGGTGCGTAGCAGATGAGCATCCAGAGCGCCGAGAAGACCAGTACGGCTGCGAAGTTCACGCGTTCGGCAAAGGCGCCGAGGATCAGGGCAGGGGTGATGATGGCGAACGTCATCTGGAACATCAGGAAAAGGGCTTCAGGGATCGTCTGACCGTCGAGCGGCGCACTGGTGACGCCGGCTGCGAACATCTTGCTGAATCCGCCGATCAGGCCCCCGGTGCCGGGTCCGAAGGCCACCGAATAGCCCACTGCCAGCCACAGGATGCTCATCAGGCAGGCAATGGCGAAACACTGCATCAGTATGGACAGGAGGTTCTTTGCCTGCACAAGGCCGCCATAGAACAGCGCCAGTCCCGGCAGGGTCATGAACAGGACGAGCGCGGTCGATGTCAGGATCCAGGCCGTGTTGCCAGTGTCGGCAAATGCGGGGACCGCGATCGCGGCAGCCAGTGTTGCGAGCACGCCAATGCGCCTCATGAAAATCATGACCCCGGTCAATGCAGCCTCCCTTGGCATTTCTTGGCGCGTCGTTGCGCTCTCCTGCACTTCATTCGACAGAATGGCGGCGGGAACAACCTAAAATCCCAAGGGCCTGCCGATTTTCTGGCCGGTCAGTCGCCGGTTTGCAGCGTGACACGGCGAGCCGGTACAGGCAGGCTACACACGTCCAGCACCATGGGCGGGGTATGCACAAAAGCGTCAATTGCGGAATAGTCGCGTTTGGACGTCTTCAGTTTTTCCCATTCGTCGCTGGACGTCGCCATGACTTCATAACCAGGCCGGGCGGCGGCAGGCAGGTCGGCCGCAAGCGAGATGGACAGGATCTCATTGCCTGCCAGCCGTGCCGCGCGGGAAGCGAATGCGGCCTGCGAAGCGGCTTCACCATTCTCGAACAGATCCGGGTGGTTTTCCTCGGCCTCCGGATCGACCCGTTTCAGCCGGTGCACATTGTCCATGCCATCAATCACGCGGCCGAAGACAGTGTAGTTGCGATCAAGGTAGCGCCGGGACGCGAGGGGAATGAAAAATTCGATCGAGCCTGTATCCGGAGCTTCATTGCGCGCCATGCCCAGAGCGCCGGGACAGTTCAGCAGCCATTCCTGCTCGCCGTCCCGTCCTGCGGCAAACCCGGCGCGGTGGCCGACCGTCGCAGCGAACAAGTCTGCATTGCCGAGCGGCACGAAGCCGTCAGCTGCAACGGTGCGCTCGGCCTCAAGCGGCAGGTCGGGCCAGCCTGCCATGCGCTGCTCGAACTCACGGCCTGCCTGCGCGACATGGCCCTCGACCACCCGGTAGAAATATTCGCCAGCAAGTGCGCCGGAGCGAACCGCCTTGCGGAACTGCGCAACATGTTGCGGCGCGGCGTCCGGCGCGAGTTCGATGGCGACGGTCCCGGTCGTGGTATCGAGCAGGACGAGATTGTCCGGATAGACGGGACGCCAGACACCCTCAGCGCCCACCTGCTGCCCCATTCCCCCCACCATTGCAGCGACCAGCGCACACCTCCACCACATCGCTCACACTCCCTTGCGTATGACGCCTCTGGCGCGCCTGTGGCTTGCCTGCTAAGCGCCTGCGCCATGTACCAGATTACCGCCAAGGGCGCACGGGCGCCAATCGAATCCGCGTGGGACGCCCTTGCCTGGGCCGATCCGTCGCCTGCCGGGGCAGTCGATGCCAAGGAGGACGGCCGCCTCGCCTGGCGCCTCGACGCGTTCACCGAAACGCTTGAAGAGGCCGAGGCGTGCGTTGAAATCATTCACGAAACGTCCCCGGAACTGACCGCCCGGATTGAGGAACTCGAAGATCGCGACTGGGTGACCCTCTCGCTCGAAGGCCTGCCGCCTGTTGCGGCGGGCCCGTTCTTCGTGGCCGGCAGCCACGCCCTCGCCAAGATGGCACCTGGCAAGATCGCCGTCCTAATCGAAGCAGGCCCCGCCTTCGGCACTGGCCATCACGGAACGACGCTCGGCTGCCTGCTGGCGCTGGATGAAGTGCGGCGGCGGAAAGCCATCGGAAAAGTACTCGATCTCGGAACCGGGTCTGGCGTGCTGGCGATCGCCGCCATGAAGGCGGGTGCACATAGTGCCATCGGCACGGATATCGATTTCGACAGTGTCCGCGTCGCCAACGAGAATGCGGCGAAGAACCATGTGACCGGCTTCACGGCGCTGCATGTGACCGGGGCCAACACGCCACGCATCCGCCAGGGCGGACCCTACGATACCGTGTTCGCCAACATACTGATGAAGCCCCTGATCGGGCTTGCCCCCACCATAGCGCCGCTCACGGCGCCTGGCGGGACGATCATCCTCTCAGGCCTGCTGCACCATCAGGCCGGGCCTGTTCGCAATGCGTTTGCCTCGCGCGGGCTGCATTTCCAGCGCCGGATCAAGAAGGACGGCTGGTCGACTCTGGTCTTCCGGAAATCGGATTCGGCTCAGGTATAGGCAACCCGACGCGCCCAGCGCGCCGACCGGCGGGCGAGGATGTAAGGGCGCTGGCTGCATTCAGTTTGGAATTTTGCGGGCAGCTGGTGGGATTGCGTGGCAGGCATCACATTGCTGATGGTCATTTCAGCAAGCTGGGCGGTTTCGATAAGCGTCTTCATGTCTCAGTTCCATATTTATGGTGCGGTGCACAATTTCTGATGTGCCGTGCATATGGGCCTCAGCGGTAAACATTTAAGTATGGATTACCGGACATATGCATGCGAAAATGCATAGCATGGATGCGCCTTTCAATGCGTCGAAAGCGGCGTTATGACTACAGTCATGAGACAGACATTTGATATCAAGGGCGGGCCGCAAGACGGCCGGGCCCACTTGCCGCTCCTTCGCAAAGAGCTTTCCGCCATGAATCTCGACGGCTTCTACGTGCCGCACGATGATGAATACCAGAACGAATACCTGCCGGACGCCAATGAACGCCTGGCCTGGGTCAGCGGCTTTACCGGCTCGTTCGGAAATGCGTTTGTGTTCGCCGACCGCGCCATCCTGTTCGCCGATGGCCGCTATACAATACAGGCGGCTGACCAGACCGATCCCGACCTGTTCGAGATACAGAAAATCCCGGAGCCAGGCGCCTTCGGATGGCTGCGCGCGCAGGACATGTCAGGCAAGACAATCGGATATGATCCGAAACTGGTCAGCCCGAACGAGGTCGAGCTGTTGAAGCAGGCTGCGGCAGCCTCGGGTGCCAATCTCGTCGCTGTGGCCGAGAACCCGATCGACCGCGCCTGGAAGGACCGTCCGGACCAGCCTACCGCGCCTGTCGTATCACATGCGGTTGCGTATGCCGGCATGGACCATGCCGAGAAACGCGCCCGCATCGGTGACGCGCTGAAAGCCGACAAGGCCGATGCAGCCGTGGTCACCTCACCGGCGTCGATCGCCTGGGCCTTCAACATTCGAGGCGGCGATGTCAGCTGCACGCCTTTGCCGCTCGGCCGCGCGATCCTGCGCGCTGACGGGTCCGCTGACCTGTTCATTGATGAAGCCAAGGTCAGCGATGACCTGCGCACCCATCTCGGCAATGGCGTCACCGTGCGCCCGCTGTCGCAGCTTGAAAGCGCGCTTGGAGACCTGAGCGGCAAGACGGTGAGCGTCGATCCCGACGTGGCCTCGGCCTGGTTCTTCGACACGCTGGAAGCGGCGGGCGCAAAAGTGTTGCGCCAGCGTGACCCCGTCGCGCTGCCGAAAGCCTGCAAGAACGACACGGAAATTGCCGGCACCACGGCGGCCCATACCCGCGACGGCGTGGCCCTCACCCGCTTCCTGCACTGGCTGGATACCGAGGCGCAGAGCGGCGAGGTCACCGAGATTGATGCGGTGATGAAGCTGGAAGCCTTCCGCGAAGAGCTGAACGGCCTCAACGATCTCTCTTTTCCGACGATTTCCGGCGCCGGCCCGCACGGGGCACTGCCGCACTATCGCGTCTCGACGGCGTCTAACCGTGTGCTGGAGCGCGGCTCGCTCTTCCTCGTCGATTCCGGCGGCCAGTATCTCGACGGTACAACCGATGTCACGCGTACGGTCCCGATCGGTGACGTAAGTGACGACATGCGGCGTCATTACACGCTGGTCCTGAAGGGCCATATTGCGCTGGCGGCCGTGCGCTTCCCGCATGGCACGACTGGCACGCACCTTGACGTGCTGGCCCGTCACGCCCTTTGGCAGGCCGGGCTCGACTACCAGCATGGTACGGGACATGGCGTCGGCGTCTATCTCGGAGTCCATGAAGGCCCGCAACGGATCGCCAAGCCATGGAACGCGGTGCCTCTGGTGCCGGGCATGATCGTGTCGAACGAGCCGGGCTATTACCGCGAGGGCCAGTACGGCATCCGGATCGAGAACCTGCAATATGTCAAACCCGCCGCCCCGATACCGGGCGGTGAGATCGATATGATGAGTTTTGAATGCCTCACCTTTGCGCCGCTCTCGCGTGACTTGATCGTATCCGAACTGATGTCGAAGCCTGAACAGGCATGGGTCGATGCCTATCATTCACGCGTCTGGGAGCTGCTGTCCGGCAAGCTGGATGGGGAAGTGAAGTCCTGGTTGAAGGCGGCCTGCGCACCCCTCTGATCTCGGGCTGAAGAATCTGCTTGTTCCTGTTTTGTTCCAATGCTATTGGAGCAGGCATGATCCTGTCCATTTCGATCCGTGATTTCGTGTTGATTGACCGCCTGGACATAGAGCCGGGCGCCGGGTTTACCGCGCTCACGGGTGAGACGGGTGCCGGCAAGTCGATCATCCTTGATGCCCTGTCGCTCGCCATGGGAGCCGCAGCGGACCGCGCCTTCATCCGGTCCGGCGCTGATCAGACGAGCGTTGCTGTCGAATTCGGACCTCCTGCGCGCCATCCGGTTTGGGCGGCGTTGCGGGAGCAAGGGATAGAAGGCTCAGTTGATGAAGCATTGACGCTGAAGCGCGTGGTTCGCGCCACCGGCCCGGCGCGTGCCTTCGTAAATGATCAGGCGGTCAGTGCGGCCTTCCTCGCGGAAATAGGTGAACTGCTCATTGAAATCCACGGCCAGCACGCCGCGTCCGCCTTGATGCGGCCCTCCATGCACCGGCGCCTGCTCGACCTGTTTGCCGGGAATGAGAAACTGTTATCAGCCTGCGCAGAAGCGTTCGAATTCCTGCAGGTCATGCGAGATGCGCGGGGCAACCTGGAACTGGAGCAAGCGGACGCCATGGCGACCCGCGAATGGCTGGGGCAGTCGGTGGAAGAACTTGAACGACTGGCGCCAGTGGCCGGTGAAGCCGCAGAACTCGCATCGCAACGCATGCGGTTGATGCAGTCCGAACGCGTGACCGAATCTGTTAGTGAAGCTGAAGCCGCGCTGGACGGGGCTGACATCGATACGGCCCTGTCCAGAGCGTCGCGTGCGATGGAGCGGATCTGCCGCCTGCCAGGCTTTGATGGCTCGTCAGAAGCCTTGCCCGAAGCGGCGAGACTTGCGGCCGAGGCCGTTGAACGCGCGCTGATTGAAACACGGGAAGCCGCATCTGCGGTATTTGGCCTGGAACGGTTGATCCATCACGACACGGAAGCGCTTGAGTCGGCGGAAGCCCGCCTGTTCGCCTTGAGAGCACTGGCGCGGAAGCATGCGATCGATCCGGAGACCCTGCCGGACTTGTTGCTGCGCTTGCGCGGACGGCTTGATCTTGCCGAAGCGGGTGAAGATGCGCTGATCGCCGCTCGTAAGGCCGAATCAGCAGCCCAGGCGCGTTGGCACCAGGCAGCCGAGACCCTCAGCTCAGCCCGAAAGGCTGCGGCGGGCCGGCTTGAAAAGGCCATTGCCAAGGAGCTTGCACCGCTGAAACTCGGTCGGGCGACCATCTCGATCTGCGTTGATTCCTTGCCGGATGGAGAGGGCGGCCCCCAGGGGGCTGATCGCGTCGAGTTCGAGGCCGAGACCAATCCGGGAGCCGGGTTTGGCCCCTTGAGAAAGATCGCGTCGGGTGGCGAACTCGCGCGCTTCTCGCTCGCGCTGAAATGCGCCTTGGCCGAAGCCGGATCGGCGCAAACCCTGATCTTTGATGAGGTCGACCAGGGAGTCGGTGGGTCGGTTGCGGCAGCAGTCGGAGAGCGGCTCGTGCGGCTAGCAGGGGCCAAGCAGGTCTTCGCGATCACGCATAGTCCCCAGGTTGCAGCCTCGGCGGCGACACAGTGGCTTGTTGAAAAAGACCCTGACCAAAAGTCTGGCGGCACACGCATTCGCGGGTTAGATGACAGCGCACGGCAGGAAGAAATTGCCCGAATGCTGTCTGGCGCCGAGGTCACCGAAGAGGCTCGTGCCGCCGCGGGGAGGTTGCTGGAGGATGCATGAACAAGCCTGTGCCTGTCGAGACGCTGACACCCATCGAGGCTGAGGCTGAACTTGCCCGACTGGCAGAGGCCATCCGTGAAGCGGACGAAGCCTATTACCGCAACGACGCGCCTGAAATAACGGATGCCGAGTATGACGCGCTTCGCCAGCGCAACCTCGCAATCGAGGCGCGGTTCCCGGAGCTGAAGCGCGAGGACAGCCCCACGCAACGTGTCGGCGCGGGCCCCGGCGAGGGCTTTGCGAAGGCGGCCCATGCCGCGCCCATGCTGTCGCTCGACAACGCCTTCACAACCGAGGACGTCAGTGACTTCGTTGGACGCATTCGTCGTTTTCTGGGCCTCGCTGAAACGGAAGAGGTCCTGATCACGGCTGAGCCCAAGATTGACGGGCTGTCGCTCAGCCTGACTTACAAAAAAGGAAAGCTGATCCGAGCAGCGACACGGGGCGACGGGCAGGTGGGCGAGGATGTCACGGCGAATGCGCGTACTCTTGGTGACATTCCTCAGCGCCTCAAGGGAACGGGGTGGCCCGACAGTCTTGAGATACGCGGTGAGGTGTTCATGAGCCATGCCGATTTTGCCGCGTTGAATACGCGCGAGACGGCAGCGGGCCGGAAAGTCTTCGCCAATCCGCGTAATGCTGCGGCTGGTAGCCTTCGCCAGCTCGACGTTGAGAACACGAAATCCCGGCCCCTGAAATTCTTTGCCTATGCCTGGGCCGCCGCTAGCGCGCCGTTTGCCGAGACGCAGTCAGGCGCGATTGCGCGGTTCTCGGACTGGGGCTTCGAGGTGAACCCGCTGATGACCCGGTCCGATACGGTTGACGGACTGATCGGCGCCTATCGGGATATGGAATCACGCCGGGCGAGCCTTGGCTATGATATTGACGGCGTAGTCTACAAGGTCGACCGGCTCGACTGGCAGCAGCGGCTCGGCTTTGTAAGCCGGGCGCCGCGATGGGCGATTGCCCACAAGTTTCCAGCTGAGAAGGCCGCCACCAAGCTGGAAGGCATCGATATCCAGGTTGGCCGCACAGGGTCGCTGACGCCAGTGGCGCGTCTGGCGCCGGTCACGGTTGGCGGCGTCGTCGTGTCGAACGCCACGTTGCACAATGAAGACGAGATTGCCCGGCTTGGCGTCAAGATCGGCGATACGGTGGAAATCCAACGGGCCGGCGATGTCATTCCGCAGGTTCTGCGCGTGGTCGCCGATGGCGGCGGTGCGCCGTTCCACATGCCCGATGACTGCCCGATCTGCGGATCAGCGGCAGTGCGGGAGGTAGATGAGAAGGGCGAGGAAGATGTGCGCCGCAGGTGCACCGGAGGGCTGGTCTGTCCGGCGCAGGCGGTGGAACGGCTCCGGCATTTCGTCTCGCGCAAGGGGCTCGACATTGATGGCCTCGGCGCCAGGCAGGTGCAGCTTTTCTATGAGAAAGGCGTGGTGCACGCGCCACAGGACATTTTTCGGCTGGAACAGCGGATTTCTGACGCCGGCCTGCCTCCGCTTGCCGAGTGGGACGGTTTTGGGCCCGCCTCGGCGGCAAAGCTGATAGCAGCGATCGATGCGCGGCGGAACGTGCCGTTCGCGCGGTTTCTCAACGGCCTGGGCATTCGCCATGTCGGGCAGACGACGTCGCAGCAATTTGCCCGGAATTTCCTGTCCTGGGACCTGTTCTGGTCGACAGTGACGAAAGCTGCGGCTGAAGGGCCAGGGAGCGACGCCTATGCCCAGCTTATGGGCATTGACGGGATCGGCGGCGCGGCGGTCGGATCCTTGTGCAATTTCGTGGCAGAGCCGCACAATGACGAGATGCTGTCGGCGCTACTGTCGGAAATCACCATCGTGGACGAGGTGGCCGCAGCAAGTAACAGCCCGGTAGCCGGCAAGACCGTCGTTTTCACGGGCACTCTGGAAAAGATGACCCGCGACGAGGCCAAGGCGCGGGCGAGCGCGCTCGGGGCGAAAGTCTCAGGCTCGATCTCGGCGCGGACCGACATTCTCGTCGCCGGGCCGGGGGCCGGATCCAAACTGGCCAAGGCCGAGGCTCTTGGCGTCAGAACGCTGACCGAAGAGGAATGGCTCGTCCTGATCGGGGACGCGTAGGCCTATTTTCCGCCCGGAACGATTTTTTGGATCAGCGTCCGGCGCGGCGCCGAATCGGCCTCGGGATCAAGGCCCTGATTGGTCAGAAGGCGGTAGCTCATCTGATACCAGTCGCTGCTCGGGTAATTGTACCCGAGCGTGGCGCCCGCCGCGAGCGCCTGGTCCCGCAGGCCGAGCGTAAGATAGGATTCGACGAGACGGTGCAGGGCCTCAGCTGTATGCGAGGTCGTGTCATAGGTCGTCACGACCTTCTTGAACCGGTTCACGGCAGCCAGCGTCTGGTTCGATCGCAGGTACCAGCGTCCGATTTCCATTTCCTTGCCGGCCAGCTGGTCATTGACCATGTCGATTTTCAGCCCGGCATCGCGCGCATAGGAGCTGTCGGGAAAGCGGCGCGTCACATCCTGCAGGGCCGACAGGGCCAGTTCGGTTGTGCGCTGGTCGCGGCCGATATCGACGATCTGGTCGAAATAGCTCACAGCGATGAGATAATAGGCATAATCGGCTTCAGAGCCGCCAGGGTGGAGGCTCAGATAGGCCTGTGCGCCGGAAATGGCCTCATCATAATCGTGCGCCTGATACGATGCGTACGCCGTCATGACCATGGATTTGCGGGCCCACTCGGAATAGGGGTGCTGGCGCTCGACTTCGTTGAACAGGAGGATTGCGCGGGGGTAGTTGCGCTTGTCCAGTTCCTGGGCTGCAGCGTTATACAATTGTTCGACGGGACGCTCGACATAGGCGAGCTCCTGCTTACGCTTGCTGGCGGACTGGCACCCGGAAACGGCAACAATACAGGCCAGGATCAAGAGGCTCGGGCGGAGTTTCAGAAGGGACATGCCGGTCGGGAACTTTCAGCTGTGAATGTCTTCAGCTTGATTAGCCTGAACCGGACAGGTTTTCCAAGGATCATTGTCAGGCCGCCCGTTAAGCAAGGGCAATGTGCAGGCTGGCCTTAGACGGCGGCGCGTGCAGGTTCGGGCTGCCGGGCCCTCGCGTCCACATCGGTTTCCCAGCACCAGGCTGAAGGTGTGGACAGGAGTTTGCGCACCAGAGCGTTGTTGAGCGCGTGCCCCGGTTGGACGGCATCATAGCTGCCTGCGATCGGCGCGCCTGTCAGCATGAGGTCGCCGACGGCATCAAGCATCTTGTGGCGGACAAACTCGTCTTCGGCCCGCAGGCCCTCGGGATTCATCACGGCGCCGTCCTCAAGAACGACGGCATTGTCGAGCGAGCCGCCGCGGGCAAGGCCAATCGCGCGCAGCATGTCCACATCGCGGGCGAAGCCATAGGTGCGGGCGAAAGCAAGGTCCCGGGCAAACATGCCGGGCGCCATGCGCAAGGCCATCTGCTGGATACCGATGACGGAATCGTCATACTCGATACGGGCCCGCAGGGTGAGAACGGTATCGTCGGATGGCGATAGCGTGGCGCGTTTTGGGCCGTCGATGATTTCGACGCGCTCGAGAATCCGGATGCGACGACGCGGGGCTGACTGGGTTTTCAGGCCCGCCTGCAACAGCAGTTCACAATAGACCGCCGACGAGCCGTCCATGATCGGAACTTCTGGTCCGTCAATTTCGATGATCAGATTGTCCACGCCCAGACCGGCCAGTGCCGCCATCAGGTGTTCCACGACGGCGACTGAAACACCCGCTTCGTTCGTGAGTGTGGTGCCAAGACGGGTGTCGGAAACCGAATCGGCATGCGCCTTGATTTCGATATTCGTTGCATCAAGGTCAGTGCGGCGGAAAACAACGCCGCTGCCGACGGGTGCAGGCTTCAGAACAAGCCGGGCTTTTTCGCCGCTGTGAACACCAATGCCGGCACAAACTGCCGGACGTTCAATTGTCTGCTGCATCTGCACGCCACTCAACACCGCATCGACCCTCCGCTACAGACTGCAATCTGGATGTGGTTAAGCGCCAGTACAAAACACGGCTTGTTTCGCCGTGTTACAATAAGAGCCGCAACTTGCGTTACGGCCCTGTTGTGTAAGGAATTAATTTGTAACGGACCTGTGCCGCAGAGCTGTGCTTTCTGCCGATAAATCAGTGATTGGCAGACCGGCGAAGGAATGCCGGGATTTCAAGGTCGGCATCGTCAAACGGTGCCGCTTCCGGATGGTCGTCCGGCGATGAGATAATTTGCGCCGGAATGGCCGCTTCCGACGCGTCATCATTTTCGCCGTGCTGGCTGCGGCGCCAGCCGAACAGGTGGGAAAAGCCCGAAGCGCCTTGATCGGGGCGCGCCTTGTCCGGGGCAGGGGTCTCCTTGCGCGATCCGAACACCGCGTCTGCGGAAACTTCGTCGCTGCCTTCGGCACCTGCATAATGGTCAGCTGGCAGCGGCTGTCCCGAAAAATCTGACCGCGGATCGCTCTCCTCGGACCGCAGCGACGGCGAATGACCTGTGATCACGAGGGGGCGGTCTTCATCGGAGGCCGTCTCAGGCTGGCTAATCTCTTCGGCAATCGGTTCGGCGATGGGTTGGCGCACGGTTTGCTGGACAGGTTGGGGAGCGCGCTCGAGAGCCTGGCCGGTTTCGATACCCGCGGCAACGACGGACACGCGGATCTTGCCCTCTAGTTCGCTGTCGAAGGCCGAACCGAGGATGATGTTGGCGTTCGGGTCGATTTCCCGGCGAATCTCGTTGGCCGCCTCGTCGAGTTCGAACAGCGTCATGTCATAGCCGCCGGTAATGTTGATCAACACGCCCCGGGCGCCCTTCAGGCTGACATCGTCGAGCAGGGGATTGTCGATAGCGGCGCGGGCAGCTTCCAGTGCGCGGTTTTCGCCCTCGGCCTCGCCCATGCCCATCATGGCTGTGCCCATGCCCCGCATGATTGAGCCGACATCGGCAAAGTCGAGATTGATAAGGCCAGGCATGACCATCAGGTCTGTAATGCCGCGCACGCCGGAATAAAGCACGTCATCGGCCATGCGGAAGGCCTCGGCAAAGGTTGTCCGGTCGTTTGCAATCCGGAACAGATTCTGGTTCGGCACGACGATCATCGTGTCGACATGTTCACGGATCTCGAGAAGGCCCTGATCTGCCAGCGACATACGGCGGGCACCTTCGAAACCGAAAGGCTTGGTCACCACGGCGACGGTGAGGATACCCATTTCCTGCGCGGTGCGCGCAATGACCGGCGCGGCGCCGGTCCCCGTGCCACCACCCATGCCAGCGGCGATGAAGACCATGTGAGCGCCTTCGAGATACATCTTGATCTCGTCGATCGATTCTTCGGCTGCTTTCGCGCCGACATCCGGACGGGCGCCAGCGCCAAGGCCTGACGTGGTTTCAGGGCCGAGCTGGATGCGTTGGTCCGTCTTGGAGCGAAACAGCGCCTGCGCATCCGTATTGGCGACGATGAACTCGACGCCCTGCAGGTTTGCCTCAATCATGTTGTCGACAGCGTTGCCGCCAGCGCCGCCAACACCGAAGACGAGGATCCTGGGCTTGAGTTCATGTGTCATTCGCGTACCTCAATATACAATCTGGACCGGTTTGAGACGCACCTTCAACCCTCACGGCTAAAAGACAGTTAAGTCAGTGCAAAAGGCGTCAGAAATTTTCTTTCAGCCAGTGGAGCGCCTTGTTCACTGCGCCGCTCCCGGTTTCAGTCCCGTATTCTTTCAACGCAACGCCAGCCCGCGCGGCGTCCACAAACCCCAGTTCCGAGTACAGTAGCAGACCCGACGCCGTCGAAAAAGCAGGCGTTCCCAGTGTTTCGCCGAGAAATTCAGCGATCGTGGGCCGGCCGAGGCGGACAGGTGCGTTGAAAATCCGCGAGGCAACATCGCGTACCCCTGCAAGCTGGCTGGCGCCGCCTGTGAGGACGATGCGGCGCGGAAGTACGGAGCGTACACCGCTGCTATCAAGGCACTTCTGGACGAGTTCAAATGTTTCCTCGATGCGCGGCGCGACAATGTCCGCGATCGCGCCCTTTTCCATCCGCATGCCATGCAAGCGGCCATCATCCCCAAGCCGCGGAGCCTCGATGCGTTCGGCAAGGCCCGGGCCTTCGAGATTTGCGGTACCATACACGGACTTCAGGCGCTCGGCGGCGGCGAAAGTCGTGCCTATACCTTGTGCGATGTCGCTGGTGACGTGCGTTCCGCCCGTTGGAACCAGGCCGAGCCAGGCGGGCGAACCGTTGAGATAGACTGACACGGCCGTTACACCAGCCCCCATGTCGATACAGATGGCGCCATTTTCTATCTCATCGTCGATCAGGGTGCCGGCACCGCTGGCGATCGAAGAGGGGACGAGGGCGGAGACACCGAGGTGGGCCCGGCCAACGCATTCTACGAGATTCTTGATGATAGGACGCGGTGCCGTGACGACGGAAAGGAGGATGCCGAGTTGCTCGGCATACATGCCAACGGGTTGGCGAACGCCTTCCTGCTGGTCGACCCGGTACGCGACTGGCCAGGCGGCTAGAATGTCGACACCCTTGGTCGGTATTTTGGTCAGCGCCAGAGCCTGAAGCCGTTTGACCTCTTTGTGGGTAATCGCGTGCCCGCCTATCTCGATGGCGGCGGTCACCAATGTGCATGCGAGTTTCGGGCCGGTGATGCCGAGAATGACTTCACTGATCTGTTCGCCCGCTTCGCGTTCGGCGTCTTCCACGGCAAGTCGGATAGACCGTTCAAGGCCTTCCATGTCGGTGATGGCGCCGCCATTGAAACCGCGCGACTGCTGGCGTCCGCCGCCCAATATCTTGAAGCGCCGGGGGCCAGTCCCGTCATTGCGACCGATCAGGCAGGTAATCTTGGAGCAGCCGATGTCCAGTGCAGCGACAGTGCCGGTGCTGCGAGACCCATTGAGGGCGATACGCCTGGACTGGACATTTGCCATCAGGATCGGGCCGCTTCTGCGAGCTTGCGCGCGGTGCCGCCCTGGGCGGGGGACAGGTAGATGCGGCCCTTGTTGCGCAAGTCGATCATCGTGACCGGTCGCTGCATCAGGGCTGTGCGGGTCTGGAGCGTCGACAGGCGGGAGAGGGCGCGGTCCATGGCGTCGTCTTCCGGCAGGCGAACGGTAGCACCATTCACGAGACGCACGTCCCAGCGCCGGTCAGCGATACGCGTCGCGATGGCGAGGCGGGCCGACACGTCAGGTGCTTTTTTCAAGGCATTCACAAGGGCAGGGGCAGCGGTTGGCGCGCCCTGGCCGGCCAGTCGAACCAGTGTCTTGTAGTCGCTGGAATCCGCGTCCGGCAGGATGCGACCGAGGCCATCGACGACAGTCCATTTCTTGCCATCATGCCAGAGTGCAACCGGTTCGGCGGCGTCAGCGATAATCACGATCTGGCCCGGCCACAGGCGATGGACCCGCACGTTCAGCACCTTGCGGGTCGCCTCGACGCGGCGGCGGATCAGCTGCGGATCGGCCCGAAACATGTTTTCGCCAGGCTCGATCATGGCGGCGGCGCGTATGTCGTCCACCAGGGCGGGGTTCTGTTCTAGACCGAGCACGGAGACATCGTTCACCGACACGCCGGCCATACGGGCCGTATCGTCAAGAAAGCCGCCAAAGCGAGTTTCGATCTGTGACAGGGATCCGCCCATCCACGCAGCGGTTGCGACAACAATCGCGACCAGCATCACCAAACCGAACAGGATGGATGACACGCGGATTTCTTCGCCCGTCGTTTCATCGACAATGGTGGCGGGGCGGCGGCGCGAGCGGGAAGGGACAGACTGGTTCCGGTTTACCTTTGGCATGAGGCATCCTCGATCATCCAGGCGACAAGCGCTTCGAAGGACATGCCAACAAAAGCGGCCTGCTCGGGGACAAGCGAGGTGGGCGTCATGCCGGGCTGGGTATTTGTTTCCAGGATCACGAGGCGGTCTCTCTTGTCGTCATAGCGAAAGTCGGACCGCGTCGCGCCCCGGCATCCAAGCGCCTGGTGTGCCCTGAGAGCTGCGTCCATCGCAGCGTCGGTCACGTGTGCAGGCAGGTTAGCCGGGATCACATGCTGCGATCCTCCCGCCTGATATTTCGCATCAAAATCGTAATAGTCCCTTAAGGTCGTGATCTCGGTAACAGCGAGGGCGCGGTCGCCCAGTACACCGACCGTCAACTCGCGTCCGGGAATGAACTCTTCGGCCATCAGGTTATCGCCATAATGCCATCCGGCACCGAGCAATTCCTGCGGCGGGCTGTTGGCGCCTTCACGAACGATCAGGACGCCAAAGCTCGACCCTTCAGCCACCGGTTTGATTACATAAGGGGGCTTGAGCGGGTGGCTCGCGGCAGCTTCCTCGCGGGTCACCCGCCTGTCTTCGGCAACCACTAAACCGGCCTCGCGGTACACGGCCTTCGACTTCAGCTTGTCCATTGCCAGAGCGGACGCGAGCACACCGGAATGAGAATAGGGCAGGCCCATCACTTCAAGAAGACCTTGCACGCAACCGTCTTCACCCCAAGGGCCGTGGAGGCCGTTGAGGACCACGTCTGGTGCGGCTTCGGCCAGCTGGATGGCGAGGTCACGGCTGGCGTCTATTCCGACGACATCATAGCCTGCTGTCCGCGCGGCTTCAGCCATTTGTCCGCCCGACGACAGAGAGACCTCGCGTTCGGACGACCAGCCCCCGTAAATTACCGCTACGCGTTTCATCGCTGGTCCTTCTTGAGTGTCGCGGATGGAATTTAGACCGCTTGCTACCGCCTGTGCTGCACAAAAGCGGCATGAGTCAGGCGAAACCAGATCATGATCCCGCTCAAGTTACGAAAAAGTCACCAAACGGAGATTGTCATGCAAGGACTACACGCGTAGTCACTTCATATCGATAGGCGATGAAAGTAGCGGCAGTCTCCGTTGCTTTCGAAAAAAAAAGACCGTGAGGAAACGTTCCCATGAAAAACCGTGTCCCTGTGTGCGCGAGTCTGCTTTTTATGTTTTCAGCCCAAAATGCATTCGGCGCCGATCTGGCGATTGCACCCAGTACATCGGACAAGACGCAGTACAAGGCGGCGGATTTCGCGCAGTTCGCCCCGCGCACGGCCCTTGATATTGTCAGGCGCATTCCCGGCTTTTCCATCAATAGTGGTGACAGCGGATCGCGCGGCTTCGGCCAGGCCAGCGGCAATGTCCTGATCAATGGGCAACGCGTCTCTGGCAAGTCTAACGACGCTGAGTCCGTCCTAGGCCGCATCTCCACTGCGAACGTGAACAGGATCGAAGTGCTTGACGGAACGGCGCTCGGCATTCCCGGATTGTCCGGTCAGGTTGTGAATGTCACGACCAGGGATTCCGGTGGTGTTTCGGGAACGTGGAAATGGAAAGTGCGCAGCCGCGAGAACCTTCGCCCCACCTGGAATGATTTCGGCGCGACCGTCTCAGGCCAGAGAGGTGCGCTCAGCTGGGCGGTCGAAGCGGCGAGCGCCCCTGAGCGCGGCGCCAGCGCAGGACCGGAACGCGTTACCGATGGCGCAGGCAACGTGATCGAAACGCGAAAGGAAGATTTCACCCACGATGCGGAAGCGGCATCAATTGCTGGGTCGCTCGCATGGAATCCGGCGGGCGGTTCCGTCGCAAACCTCAGCGCGAAGTTTGCGGCCTATCAGCCCGACGACAAGGAAGTGTCCAAGTTTTTCCAGGCAGGAGGCGTGGTGGGGCGCCGGCTGTTCCAAGGCTCAGAAGATGAGACCAATTCCGAGATCGGGGCCGACTATGAATTTGGTTTCGGACCGGGGCGCCTGAAGACAATCGCTCTTGTCCGCCGCGAAGACAGCCCGATGGTCGACCATGTCCTTCGCGGGAATCTGGATGGATCGGACATTTCAGAATCGGTATTCGCACAGACCGTTGAAGAGGGCGAATACATCCTTCGCAGTGAATATGCCTGGGTGCCGTCGGTTGGGCAGGACTGGCAGGTATCCCTCGAAGGGGCCTTCAACTATCTCGATGCGGAATCGGCACTGTTTCGATCAACCGGTGGTGCACCGCTCGTGGAACTGGCGTTGCCCAATGCCAATTCGCGCGTGGAAGAGCAGCGCGGAGAGCTCTCTGTCACACATGGACGGGTGCTCGCACCCAGCCTCAACCTGCAGGTTTCGCTAGGCGTGGAAATGTCCGAGCTCGCCCAATCGGGCGATGCCGAGAACGTGCGTACCTTCACGCGCCCCAAGGGATTTGCCAGCCTGTCCTGGCAAGTTGACCCAACGCTTCAACTCGTCACGCGGCTTGACCGGGAAGTGGGCCAGCTCGATTTCTTCGATTTCATCTCATCGGTGAACCTCAATCAGGGCAATGGCAGTCAGGGCAATTCGGAGATTGTTCCCGAGCAAGCCTGGAAGCTGAGTGTCACCGCTGAAAAGGATTTCAAAGACTGGGGCGCTGCGACGCTGACCCTGTTCGGATCGGATATTGAGGACATTGTGGACAGGATTCCGATCGGACCCGGAGATGGCCCGGGCAATATCGATTCAGCCTGGCGCATGGGTGTGGATATGGATGCCACGGTCAAGTTTGCGAAGCTGGGCCTGTCCGGAACGGAACTGACATTCGGGGGTGAATGGCGCGATTCCCGTGTCGAGGATCCCCTGACCGGTATCGAGCGCCCGATCAATAGCAGCGACATCTATTACCTTGATGCGGAGCTGCGCCGTGACATTCCGCAAACGGATTGGGCTGTCGGGGTGTATCTGGAATCGTACAATGGAAATCCCGAGTACACGCTCAATGAACGCTTCCATTCAGGTAATCAGCCTCCTTTCTCGTATGCCTATGTCGAGCACAAGGACTTGCTCGGCATGACGGGAAAACTCGTGGCAGGAAATCTACTCGATCAGCATGACTGGTTGCGCAGGGATATATACGATCCCAATCGCCGCGGCGTGATCGTGCGTTCCGAGGCCCGCACCCGGCATTTCGGGCCGATCTTCACGTTCGAGCTGCACGGTACTTTCTAGCGCGCGTCAGGCAGGAGGCTGGCGCCGGCCAATGCGCCGCACTTCCCACCGCAACCTAATGCCGCTGTGATCGAAAACGCGAGCGCGGACGAGTTCGCCGAGCGCTTCGAGGTCCGCCGCCGTCGCGTCACCGGTATTGATGAGGAAATTGCAGTGCTTTTCCGAAACCTGCGCGCCGCCAACGCGCAAGCCGCGGCATCCAGCGGCATCAATGACTTTCCAGGCTGACCGTTGATCCGGGGTGCCGGGCGGGTCGGGATTGGCAAAGGTTGAGCCGGATGTCTTGTCGCGAATGGGTTGGGTCTCGGCGCGGCGCGCCTGTAGCGCATCTATGTCGGCAAGAATGTCGGCAGGCGCATCGGTTCCGGTGCCCTTCAGGACAAGGCGCGTGACGATGAAATCGTCGGGCAGGTCCGTGTGACGATAGGAAAAGTGCGCTTCGGGCAGGTCGCCTGGCTGCCCTTGGCCCTTGAAAGCGGCGCGCTCGCCTGCCCGGGTGACGCCTTCGAGCCGGACCAGCACGTCCTTCAGATCAGACCCATAGCAGCCGGCATTGGTCCGCGTTGCACCGCCGACAGAGCCAGGAATGCCGGACAGGAATTCGAGGCCGCGTATACCGGCGCTTGCAGCAGCCTTGGCGACCGATAGGTCGAGTGCGCCCGCGCGCGCGGTAACAGTGCAATCGTCCAGCGCGTCGATCTCGCCCCAATACTTGCCCATCAGCCTGATCACGACTCCCTCGATACCACCATCGCGCACGATGAGGTTCGAGCCGACGCCGAGCACGGTCACTGGTACGGATGGATCAAGCGCCCGGAGAAAGTCGGCGAGATCGTCTTCGTCTGCCGGCAGCAACAACCAGTCTGCGGGCCCGCCCACCCGAAACCAGGTGTAGGGCGCAAGGCTCGCATTCTGCAGGAGTTTGCCCCGAACGGGGGGGAGGGAAGGGTCAGGTTTCACGCCGCTGGGGTCGCCGGACTTTCAATCCGTGTCAAGCGGCGCGCAGCGAAATCACCTACGCGCCCGGCCGCCGCGCGGCATCTGGCAGGGCCGCGAGTGACTGTGCCTGGTCAACCCATTTGTCGCGTTGGATGCGGCCCTTGAAATGCATCAGCTTGTCGTCGACCCAATCGACATCCTGGGGGCTCCATTCGGCGACTTGCCAGAAATAGAACACGCCGATCTCGTGTAGCAGTTCGCACAGCATCGGCCCTACGCCGTTGATCCGTTCGAGATCATCAGGGTCGCCGAACGCCGCCTCGACGAGCAGGTTCGCTTCGTCATCTTCGCGGCGAGCCGTGTTGATGGGGTCGAGGTCGCGGGCAGGTGGGGGTGACGGGGTCGCAGCGGGCGCGGGTGCGGCGCGGCGTTCCAGAACGGGGGCGCGCGCCATGGTCGTGGTCCTTGTTACCGGCGCGCTCTCCGCACGGGCCGTGCTGGCCTCCGGACGGGCGCGCAGTGTGTGGTGGATCGCGGCAAGGCCGTACTCGATGGCATTGAGGCGGTTCTCCATCGCCTCGAGATCGAGACGTCGCTCAATCGACTGGACGGCGGTCAGGACCGGCGACATGTCGACAGGAGTCTGTGTCAGGAAAGCCTCCTGCAGGCTCGCGATGCGCCGTTCGACAGGGGCAAGGTCAGGCGTGCCTGGCAAGCTGGTCCGCATGGCAGCCAGGGATTCTTCGAGCGCGGCGAGCCGATCATAAAGCGGTGTCATGTTCGGTTCGGGAACAACGAAGCTCGCAATCGCGTGCTCAACGCTGACAAGCCGCTGGTAGATCGAACCGAGGTCCGGCATTTCTATGCCCGAAATGCCCGAGGCGACGCCTGTGATTTCGGATGACAGCTTGTCAAAGTCACGCTTCTGGGCCGCTTCGAGGCGGTCTCCGAGAAGTGCGATGCGGCTCTCGAATTCCGACAGGCGTGCCTGTACCGGTCCGAGATCGGTCTGTGGCCTGTCAAGGCCGGCAATGGTGAGGTCGAGACGGGCAAGACCACTGTGCAGGGGGCCCAGATCGACGTCAGGCACTTTGATCGCGGCGAGCGATTCCTCGATCTTCCCGAACCGGGCTTCCAGTGGCGACAGGTCTGTGTTGTTGAGCCCTGTCACGGCGCCTGCGACCGATGACAAGGTGCTGTCCAGGTCGGACAGGCGTCCATCGAGCCGGGACAGACGGTCGTCGAGGCCTGAAAGGCTGGCTTCCACCGCGTCGAGCTTGCCCTGCACCGGGCTGAGATCGGTTTCCGGCACGGTGAAGCCGGAAATGGCGCCCTCGACCGAGGACAGGCGCTGGGTGACCGGCTCCATGTCCGGCATGCGGAGTGATCGCACAGCCGAGGAGATCAGCGCCATGCCGGCTTCGTAGTCTTCCCGGGCGGCGGGCTCGGGCCGCGCGCTGAGCGCCTCCAGCTTTTCCGAAAGCCGCTCATACGACTCCGTCACGTCTTCCTGCCGGTTTTTCAACCACCAATATGCCAGCACGGCGCCAAGCACGGCGGCCAGCAGCAGAAGGGGGAAGATCTGAGTAAGAAGAAACCACATGATATAAACTCGCTAGGTCAAAAGAGCCCGAATGCCCTGCCGGGGTCAATCGGATGCACGGACGACGCGAATTTCGATCCGCCGATTATGCGCTCGTCCTTCCGCTGTCGTATTGACGTCAATCGGCTTTCGGGCGCCAAAACCTTCGGCCAGCAGCCGCTCTGCCGGAACGCCGCGCGCAATCAAGGCGTCGCGAACAGCTTCGGCGCGGGCGTCACCCAGCAATTCATTGGCATTCGCGCTGCCCATGCTGTCTGTATGGCCTTCGATCCGCAGCGTGCCGGGACAGGTCGACGCGGCATCCGCAACCGACTGGAGCAGGGCCGAGCTGCTGGGATCGATGGCAGCGCTCGAAGGGGCGAACTGTATGTGGGTCGTGCCGAGGAGATCGGAGAGCGATGTTTCACACGTGGCGACCGCTTCATTTGGCAGGATATCGATGTTGCCAAGGCGGCCGACGGGCTGCGGGCTGGCAATCACTTGCTGGAGGGCGGCAACACCCGATTGCGGCAGTTCACAACGCAGGGAAAACTCCACGTTGAGGAATGTTGCGACGCCGCGGTCGCAGCTGCCCACTGCGCGGATCCCTTTGAGCGCGACTTCGGAATAGGCCGGATCGTCTGCGACATGCGTGACTGTCAGGAAATCCGCGACTCTGGCGATGCGAGGCGGATCAATGAGGCCTTCCGCTGCAGCCACGAGTGAGCTGCGTGTCGTCTCGCTCGGGACGTTGCCGTTGAGCTCGAGCACACCGTCGGCCAGGCGGAACGTCCATTCCGGTTTGCGGGTTATGGTGGTGGGTATCACCGGCGAGCCGAACCGTTCGACCACACGCGTGACGGGTGCCGCCGCGCCCAGCCAGGTCGGTGTCTGGGCCGCGCGCATCAGGGCGATGACTTGCTCGCCTTCCATCGAGGTAGGCGGCTGGCCTTCAAGCCAGACCCATTGGCCCGATACGACTGGCCGCACCCAGTCAGCGCCATTGGCTGCCAGCGTCTGTTCTGCGGACCTGATGGCAGTTTGTTCGATGATGCGCTTCGCAAAAGGGCCCATGCCGATCCAGAACAGCACCAGCAGGCCGAAAAGAGGAACAAAGCCATAAGGCATGAAAGGCAAATGGCGCTCTGACCGGCGACGGACGCGGGTCGTCACAGTGCTTTCTTCCGAATAACTGAGATTGGTCATTATCCGCGGTCCCGGCGCATTCTGCGCCCACGCATGTAACAGGCAGCGTCGAAGCGGCGCAAGCCAACTGTCCTGTTACGGGAATCGCCTCGATTCAACCGAATGGGAGGGCGGACCACACGCGCAACAGCAGCCAGACAGCGCCGGCGAGGCCGGCACCCGCCGCTACGAGCACAAAACCGTCCCGCGCCGTCAGGCCCAGGCCAAACAGAAGCACGGTCAGTCCCGGCAGAATGGGTCCGAACGGAAAAAGGCCCAGCGGGAAAGTCACAAGCGCAGCGGCGACGCAGACCAGCGCCGCCAGCGCGATGAAAGGAGGGCCGGACAGGAAGGCGAGCCGCGGCTTCAGGACCCGGTCGACCGGCCGGACGTATTTGCCGGCCTGCTCCACCCCGGACACCAGGGCTGCGCGCGGAAAGGATATGTCCAGCACGCGCCGTGGCACCCAGGGAAACTTCCGGCCAATCACGATCTGTCCGGCGATCAGCAATGTGATCAGGGCAACGAGCCAGCTGGTGCCTGGAATGATGGTCAGCGGCGTGACCGCAATGAACCCGAGCAGCAGCAGGATGGGGCCATAGGACCGGCGCCCGACAGCATTCAGCAGGTCGCGCACGGTGACGTCATCGCCCGACGTGCATTCCGTCAGGCTCGCCAGAAGCGATTCGAGGTTGTTTACCATGGCCATGCCCGCTTCCTAACGCGATACAGAGTGTCTGCACACCTGAATCGCGTGAGGTGCAGTTAGGTTCCCTAAGCTGCCTTGCGTTTGGCCTTGCGGGCCTCGAGCTTGTTCACCGCGTGGAGGTAGGCCTTGGCGCTGGCGACCAGAGTATCGGGGTCCGACGAGCGTCCTGTCGCCATGATGCCCTCACCATTCAGGCGGACCGAGACTGTAGCTTGAGCGTCGGTGCCGCCGGTCACTGCGTGGACCTGATAGAGATCCAGCTTTGCGTCATGCGGAACGATCTGGCGGATGGCGTTGAAGACTGCATCAACAGGGCCATTGCCACGGGCGATGGCATATTTCTCGTCACCTTCTATCGTCAGGTCGATCTCGGCCGTTTGCGGGCCGTCGGTGCCACAGACGACGCGCAGGCGTTTGAACACGATGCGCTCGCCTTCAGCGGCCAACTGGTCGTCGACCAGGACGGCGATGTCGTCGTCGAAGACATGCTTTTTCTTGTCGGCCAGGGTCTTGAAGCGCTTGAAGGCATCATTCAGCGCATCGCCTTCGAGAAAGTAGCCCATGCTCTCCAGCTTGTCGCGGAAGGCGTGGCGCCCCGAATGCTTGCCCATTACCAGCGACGTCTTGGCGACGCCGACATCTTCCGGCTTCATGATCTCGTAGGTCTCGGCATTTTTCAGCATGCCGTCCTGGTGGATGCCGCTTTCATGCGCGAAGGCGTTCTTGCCGACGATGGCCTTGTTGTACTGCACCGGGAAACCCGTGATGCGGCTGACCATGGCCGAGGCGCGTGACAGGTAGGCCGGATTGACCGTGGTCGAGAAGGGCAGCGTGTCCTCGCGGACCTTCATCGCCATGACAACCTCTTCCAGCGCGGCATTGCCAGCCCGTTCGCCGAGTCCGTTGATGGCGCATTCGATCTGTCGGGCGCCATTGGCGACGGCCGAGATGGAGTTGGCGACCGCGAGGCCGAGGTCATTGTGGCAATGGGCCGACCAGATCACCTTGTCGGAGTTTGCGACATTCTCGATCAAGCGGCGGAACAGCGCGCCATACTCGTCCGGATGGGAATAACCGACTGTATCGGGCACGTTGATCGTTGTGGCGCCCGACGCAATGGCAAGATCGATACACTTGCACAGGAAGTCGAACTCGGTGCGCGTCGCATCCTCGGCGCTCCATTCGACATCGTCGGTATGGTTGCGCGCCTGGGCAACCGAGCGGCCTACCGCTTCGAGCACCGCGTTCGCGCCCATTTTCAGCTTGTGCTTCATGTGCACGGGGCTGGTCGAGATGAACGTGTGAATGCGCGGCCGGGCGGCCTGTTTCACGGCTTCGGCGCAGCGTTCGATATCGCCGGGCGTCGAGCGGGCGAGGCCGCAGATTATGGCACTTTTTGACTGGGCGGCGATGGCGCTGACAGCGGCGAAGTCACCGTCGGAGGCGGCGGGAAAACCGGCCTCGATCACATCGACGCCCATGTCTTCCATCAGGCTAGCGAGTTCGAGCTTTTCGATATGGGTCATGGACGCGCCGGGCGATTGCTCGCCGTCACGCAAGGTTGTGTCGAAGATGCGGATATGAGGATTGGAAGTCATGGTTTGCGGCTCTGCTTAATGTGTGAGGGAGGCGTGAAGCATTCCCCTGGCCGCGCGACTGCCGGTTCTAGGCAGACGGCTCCGGCCAGGGGCCGGTAAGCAGGAGGCTAAGAGGCAAATTCTTCCACATTGCTCTTTTATTCATCTTGTTTCGTCCCCGTGTCAACCGGCGGGTCGCTGATCAGGGGAACAGATTGCCCTTTGGGCGCCATACGCGTCCGCGCATAAAGCGCGATTGCTGCATAGATGGCGGCTGCAGTGATTGCGGCGAGAATGGCGATACCGGGATTGCCCTTGAGCGCAGCAAACAGGCTCTGACCGGCAAAGGCAATCAGCGCGAGCTTGGGCAGGATGCCAACTGCCATGCCGAGGACAAAGTCGCGATATTTCGCGGTGCTGACGCCGAAGGCCATGTTGACCATGATGAACGGTCCGGTCGGCACGTTGCGCACGAGCGCGCTGGTCGCGAAGGCGTTGCGGCCAACAAAGGCGGCGAGCCTGTTTGCGGTCGCGCCGGCATAACGGCGGAATGCCTGTTCGCCGGCCATGCGGCCGACCCAGAATGTGAGTGAGCCCGAAAACATGTTCGCGATCCACGCATAGGTGAATCCCAGCCAGGGGCCGAACAGGGCGACGGCTGCAGCAATCAGGGCGAATTGCGGGACCCCCAGAAACGCCGCGACGCAGAAGACGAGGATCAGGGCGGGGAGGCCCCACGGGCTGCCGGCGACGGTTTCCATCCAGCTGTTGAGCGTGTCTGCGCGGGGGAGAAGGCCGAGCTTTCCCATGATGAAGATGACGAGCACGGCGCCCAGCAGACCGGCGCCGAGGATCAGCGTCCGGCGGGCTGGCTGGCTGGCGGTCTTGTCGGTCGGGCTCATGATCGCATCGCATGCGGCCAGTGCCGCCTTGCGTCAAGCGGTCAGTTGCAACGCTTTCGTTACACGGCGGCTCCGGCTGCAGCGGCGGCGGCGCTCGCCCAGGCCCACTGGAAATTATAGCCGCCAAGCCAGCCCGTGACATCGACGCATTCGCCGATGAAATAGAGTCCTGCAACCTTGCGGCTCTCCATTGTTTTGGACGACAGGCCCGCCGTGTCTATCCCACCAGCCGTGACTTCTGCCGTGCGCCAGCCCTCGGTGCCAGCCGGGCGCACGACCCATGCCGCGAGGGTGGTGACGAGGGCGTCGAGCGTGGTGTGGGAGGTGTCTGCGAGGCGGCTGGCAGGGGGGTGGTTCGTCCGTTTCAGGACCAGCTCGGCGAGCCGTTTGGCGAAGAGGTCCTCCAGGGCCGCGCCCAGCGTCTGCATCGGCCTGTCGCGCTTGGCGGCTTTCAATGTCTCGCCGATGTCGATGCCCGGCAGGAGGCTCAGCGTCACAGGCTGGCCCGGGGACCAGTAGGAAGAGACCTGCAGGATCGCCGGGCCGGACAGGCCGCGATGGGTGAACAGCATGGCTTCGTCGAAGGCGGCGCTGTCTGTGCTGGCGCGAACGTCGCAGGCGACGCCGGAGATCGAGGCGAAGTCCTCATGGTCGGCGCCGGTGAAGACGAAGGGCACGAGCGCGGCACGGGTGGGGATGATGTCATGGCCGAACTGGCGGGCCAGGTCATAGGCGAGGCCGGTTGCTCCCATCTTGGGGATGGAGAGCCCGCCGGTGGCAACGACCACCTTTGGCGCGGTGAAGGCACCAGCGGAGGTATCGACCGTGAACAGGCCATCGGCGTGGGTGACGGACCTTATCTCTGTGCCGAGGCGCAGGTCACCGCCGACGGCCTCAAGCTCGTCGAGCAGCATCTGGATGATCGCGCCGGATTTCTGGTCGCAGAAGAGCTGGCCGAGCGTCTTCTCATGCCAGGAAATGCCGTGGCGCGTCAGCAGCGCGAGGAAGTCGTCCGGCGTGTAGCGGGCGAGCGCGGATTTGGCGAAGTGCGGGTTTTCCGAAATGAACCGGTCTGGCGCGGTATGGATATTGGTGAAATTGCATCGCCCACCCCCGGAAATGCGCACCTTCTCGGCAGGTTTTGCCGCGTGATCGATGACGAGGACATTGAGACCCGTCTGTCCCATACGGCTGGCGCAGAACAGTCCGGCCGCGCCGGCGCCGAGGACGATGGCGTCATGATGGGGGGAAGGGCGCACGTCGGGCATGGCAGGCCTATGCAGCAGGCGGCCCCCGGGGCGCAAGCCTGATCCGCTGTACGGAAACGGGGCGCTGTCTCCCACGCCGCCGAGCCAGAAAAAAGCGCCCTCCAAACGGAGAGCGCCTCTAGTATTCTGCGTTTCGCTCCCATCGGAGCGTCGCTGCCCGTATTATGCGGTCACGGACTGGCGCTGTTCGGCATGTTTGCCTTCGCAGATTTCCTCGACGATCTTGGCGTTGAAGTCGCCGAGGTCGTCCGGCGAACGCGACGTGACGAGACCGGAGTCCACGACGACCGACTGGTCGAGCACGCGGGCACCTGCATTCTAGAGGTCCTGCTGGATGGCAGGGTAGCCGGTCGCTTCACGGCCATTGACGAGATTGGCCGAGATCAACACTTGGGGGCCGTGGCAGATCGCGAAAACGGGCTTCTTCTGCGCGAAGAAGGCGGACGCAAAGTCCCTGGCCTTCTGGTTGGTGCGCAGGGCGTCCGGGCTGAACAGGCCGCCTGGAATGAGCAGTGCGTCGAACTCTTCCGCCTTCGCATCGTCCAGTGTCATGTCGACCTTGAACGTGTCGCCATGTTCGCGGTGCTTGTTGGCCTGGATCGTGCCGTGGTTGATCGAAACGATCAGCGTTTCGCCGCCAGCGTTTTCGATGGCTTCCTTGGGCGAGGTCAGCTCGACCTGTTCGAAACCGTCAGTGGCGAGGATGGCGAGTTTTCGTCCTTGAGCGCGTTGAGTCATGATTATGTCTCCTTGCTTAGTGTTCTGGCGCGTCGGCAGGCCGTTCGGGCCCGCGCCGCTTCAGGAATAGTCCTGTGCCTAAACAATGCATGGGACATGTAATCGTTGCAGGCAAATGCAGTTGCGCCCGGCATCTGGGATACCGGGCGCGCTTTAAAGCGAGAGGATCAGACCTATTTGGTCTGGCCGCCATCGACCGGCAGGACGGCGCCCGTGACGAAGCTCGCCAGCGGGCTGAGCAGGTAGGCGGCTGCCGAGCCTATTTCGTCAGGTCGGCCGAACCGGTTCAGTGGCACTTCGCGCCGGATCCATTTCTTCCAGGCGGCGCCGCGTTCGCCTTCGGACCGGGTTTCCCAATCGCCACCCGGGAAGATGATATTGCCCGGCGCGATGGCATTGACCCGCACGCCCGATGGTCCCGCAACACGTGCGAGTTCCTTGGCGAGGTGGTTCATCGCCGCTTTGGATGTGCCATAGGTCAGTGGCGTACCCAGCGCGCCGAGTCCGGCAATCGACGTGATCAACAGGACCGAGCCTTCGCTGCGTGGCGTCATCCGGCGCAAGGCCGAGCGGGCGAGCTTGAAGGCGGAATCGAGATTCTGGCTGATGCCGCCATCCCAGGTCTCGTCATCCACTTCAAACCCGGGCGGGCAGGGGTGCAGCCCAACATTGGCAACCGCGCCCCAGAGTGGGCCGAAGTCGGCTTCGATGGCATCGATCATGGAGTCGATTGTCTTGCTGTCGCGCAAGTCACCGGCGCGGGCCCAGAGCTTGTCCTCGCCATATTGCTTGGCCAGGCGCGCACGCTGTTCTTCCAGCGCCTCGGCGCCGCGAGCTGCGATGGCGACCTTTGCGCCCTCTGCGAGGCAGGCCTCGACGATGCCAAGACCGATACCGCGGCTGGCGCCAGCGACGAAAATCACCTTGTCCTTCAGATTGAGATCCATGCCTTTTATTCTCCCTGTTGTTTTGTGCTGGTTGTCTTAGGCGCTTCAGGCTCCGGGGCAAAGGGCGGCTTCCGGCTCATGACAAAGGCGGCACCGAGCGCCAGGAAACCGAGGCTGCCAGCCATGGCCCAGGGTCTGTTCCAGAAGAGGTAGATCGTCCCGGCGGCGGCCAGGGCCATGCCCGCAAGCGCGGCGGACTTGCTGCGCATGCTCATGCGGCCGGTCTCGACATAGGTGCGGATGGGCACGCCGAGGCCGGGGCGGGCATAGATCCAGTCGGCCCATTGCGGGTTGGACTTGGCGAAAGCGAGCGCGGCAACAATCCAGAAGATCGTCGTCGGCCAGATGGGCAAGACAATGCCGATCGCGCCCAGCGCGAATGCAATCATGCCAAGGATGCGCCAGGCCCACATGCGTGCCTACATCGGATGCCGCGGGTGGACTGGCAAGGCTGGTATCCGCGATGTCACCGCGTTCGCGCCATGACGAAAACGCAATATTCCTTTGAATTGACCCAATCACGCCCTGTTGGTGCCGCGGCCAACCGGTGTATGGATATCAACAGAAATAGAGGAGAGGTTCATGTCGCAGTTCATCACGGGCACGCGGGGCAAGTACCGGATCGTCATCGCGGCCATCCTTTTCGGGCTCGTCGCAGCGTGTGGCGGTGGCGACAAGAACAGGACGCCTGATGAGGTCGGAGCCGCCGGCGAAGTCGTCCAGCGCGCCCCCAAGGACCAGGTCGCGGCCCGCCAGCGCGAACAGCGCCGCCAGAAGGCGCGTGACGCGCAGGAGCAGGAATTCTCCTATTTCCGCTATCGCATCGACATGAGCGGCGAACAGCCGCTGGCCTGCCTCGTCTTCTCTGCCGCGCTCGACCCGAAGACGGACTATTCGCCCTATGTGGATTTTCGCCCGGCCTTCCGGCCGGCACTTAGCGTCGAAGGCCGCGAGCTTTGCATTGGCGGCCTGACCTTCGGCACCAGTCGCACCGCGACGATCCTGTCCGGCCTGCCGGCGGCCGACGGGCGCACGCTGAAACGCGAAGAAACCGTGCCGATCGATTTTGCCGACCGGCCGCCTTATGTCGGGTTCAAGGGCGCGGGCGTGATCCTGCCGCGCGAGGATGCTGACGGCCTGCCAATCGAGACGGTGAATGTCGACAAGGTGAATATCAGCGTGTCGCGCGTGAATGACCGCGCACTGGCCTTCAAGAGCATCACCGAAGGTGAAACCACGGCGCAGGGCCGTTATTCCTATTCCTGGGGCAATGATAATCCGAGCGATGTCGAGGACGTCATCTGGTCCGGCACGATGGATATTGCTGCCGAACAGAACGCGCCGATCGTGTCGGTCTTCCCGCTGCAAGACGTGATCGCGACGATGGAGCCCGGCGCCTATTATGTGCGCATCACGGACGCAGCGAAACTGAATGCGCAGGAGGGTCCGCCTGCTTCGTCGAGCCGCTGGATCATGCTGACGGATCTCGCAATCACAGCCTATGAAGGCGAGAACGGGCTCGATATCACGCTGCGGTCGCTGCAGGACGGAAAGCCCGTGCCGGACACGACGGTCCAGCTCGTGGCCATGAGCAATGAAATCCTCGCCGAGACGCGGAGCAATGAGCAGGGGCGGGTCGCGTTCGACAAGCCACTCACCAATGGTGCCGGCAACATGGCACCGAAAATGGTGCTGGCTTTCAGCGCGAAGGGTGAACTCGCTGCGCTGGACCTGACGCGCGCGCCGGTTGACCTGTCCGAACACGCCGTCGGCGGGCGGCGGACACCGGGTATTGTCGATGCCTATGTCTATACGGACCGGGGCATTTATCGTCCCGGTGAAGCGGTGAAGATTTCGGCGTTGTTGCGTGATCGCGCCGGGCGTCAGGTGGACGACCGCACGGGTAATCTTGTGATCTATCGGCCGAACGGCCTGATTGCGGACAAGATTCGGTTCGACGATCCCGACTCTGGCGCCGTGTTGAACAGTTTCGAGTTGCCCAAGGGGGCCTCCCGCGGCCAGTGGCGCGCCACGATTGAAATAGACGGCTTGCCGGAGACATCCGGAACGGCGCGATTCGCCGTTGAAGATTTCGTGCCGCAGCGAATTGCCGTCGACCTGAAGGCGGACGACAAGACCGCCATGAAGCTGGGCGGCACGCGGGACATCGCGGTCGCTTCGCGCTTCCTTTATGGTGCGCCAGGCGCGGGCCTTACAGTCAAGGCCGAAGCCCGGCTTGAGCCGCAGCCCAATCCGTTCCCGGCCTTTGATGGCTTTTCGTTCGGTCGCTATGACGCGACTTTCGAGGAACGCATCATCGAGCTGCCTGACCAGACGACTGACGGGGCAGGGGCGGCCACTGTCCGTCTCGCCCCGGGCAATGCCGGCAGCAATGCCGGTCGCCCCTTGCGCATCAATGCCGTGGTCAGCGTGCTCGAGCCCGGCGGACGTGCCGTGACAGACAGCGTCCGCGTGCCCTACCGGCCCGAGAATCTCTATGTCGGCCTGAAGCCCGGCTTCGATGAATCCGTGGAAGAGGGCGGGGATTCGGTGTTCCAGGTGGTTGCGGTGAATGCCGACGGCGCTGCCGTGGCGCAGCGCCTGGCCTGGAAGATGCTGGCCATCGACTATCATTATGACTGGTACCGGGACGGCGAGGAATGGCGCTGGCGCCGGTCGCGCACTGTCACCAAGGTGAATGAAGGCGTCGTGTCCACCACGACCGGCGGGACCGCCGAGATCAAGGTGAGCGGGCTCGAATGGGGCAGCCACGAGCTCGTGGTCGAAGCCGAAGGTGTTAATGTCGGTGCCGCCGCCAGCGACGACTTCTATGTCGGCTGGGGTGGCCGCGTGTCCGATGATGGCGTCGAGGCCCCCGACCGCGTTCGCGTGATAGGCCCCGAACAATCGCCGACCCCAGGCCAGACGGCCGAGATCACGATTGTCCCGCCCTATGACGGGCAGGCGCAGATCGTTGTCGCAACCGACCGGGTGCTTTCGGTCCAGAACCTCAATGTGACAGCGGGTGGCACGCGCGTGAGCCTTCCCGTCACGGATGCATGGGGCGAAGGCGCCTATGTCATGGTCAACGTCTACACGGAACGCGACCCTGTCCTGCAGGCCAAGCCGCGCCGCGCCGTTGGCGTCGTGCATGTCCCGGTCAACATGGATTCGCGTACGTTCTCCCTGACGATCGATGCGCCGAAAGTGGCGCGTCCGCGCGGCGCACAGGTCATCGAAGTCGATTTCGGGGGTGGTCCGCGCGAGCCGGTCTTCCTGACACTTGCCGCTGTCGACGAAGGCATCCTGCAACTGACCAAGTTCAAGAGCCCGGATCCGGTTGCCTATTATTACGGCCAGAAGGCGCTCGGCATTGAACAATATGACGATTACGGGCGCCTGCTCGATCCGAACATGGGCCTGCCGGCCGAAGTGCGGACCGGTGGTGACCAGCTCGGCGGCGAAGGCCTGACAGTTGTTCCTACCAAGTCGGTGGCGCTGTTCTCCGGCCTCGTCGAGGTCGGACGTTCGGGCAAGGCGAAGGTCCGCTTCGACCTGCCTGACTTCAATGGCGAATTGCGGATCATGGCGGTTGCCTGGTCGAAGACCGGGCTGGGAGAGGGCGAAGCCAAGATGACGGTTCGCGATGCGGCGCCGTCTGACCTGATCCTGCCGCGCTTCATGGCACCGGGCGATGAGGCCTTCCTGACGGCCAGTATCGACAATATCGAACTGCCGGCAGGTGAGTTCACGGCGGAGATTTCGGCGGCAGGAACGATCGAGGTGGCAGAGAGCCGCCTGACCCGAACCCTGCAAACCGGCAAACGATCGGATGCGCCGGTGCGCGTCGAGGCCAAGAATGAAGGCATCTCGCAGGTGCGCATGGCTGTGACGGGCCCGAAAAATTTCGCGGTCCAGCACATATACGATATCCAGACTCGCTCGCCCTACCTGCCTGAAACCCGCTCGACGAGCATGCTGATGCAGCCGGGCCAGCAATATTCGATCGATCCGAAACTGCTGGCCGGCTACGTGCCCGGCTCGGTGGACGTGACCGTAGGCTTCTCTAGCATCCCGGTCGATCCGGCGACGCTGTATGCTTCACTCGACCGTTACCCCTATGGCTGTACCGAGCAGACGGTCAGCCGGGCCATGCCGCTTCTCTATTCCGAGCAACTGGTGGCGATGGGCGCCCGCGGTGCGCGCGACAATGCGCGTGACCGTGTGCAGACGGCAGTCAACACGATCCTGAACCGTCAGGGATCGGAAGGTGCGTTCGGCCTGTGGCGCGAAGGGGACGGCTATGCCTCGCCGTGGCTTGGCGCCTATTCGACCGACTTCATCTACCGGGCCAAGGCGGCGGGCTATTCGGTTCCGGACGAGGCCCTCGACCGGGCCTATGGTGCCCTGCGCGCCGTCTCGACAGGTGACCAGTGGCGCGTCTATGGCTACGATACGGATGTCTATGAAGGCCAGTATTCCAACGATACGGCCGAGCAGATGATGTTCCGTTCGTCGGCCTATGCCCTCTATGTGCTGGCCAAGGCAGGCGAGGCGGACATTTCCCGCCTGCGCTACCTGCACGACCGCGAACTGTCGAACATCGACAGCCCGCTGGCCCGGGCGCATATCGGCGCGGGCCTCGCCTATATGGGTGATCGTGCGCGGGCGAACTCGGCCTTTGAATCGGCTGAGAAAGCCCTCGGCTACAAGAATAGCGGCGACTATTACCAGACGCCGCTGCGCGACGTGGCCGGTGTCATGGCGCTGGCAAGCGAAGCCGACATGGCTCCGTTTGTCGCGCGGCTTGCCGAACGGCTTGGCAAGGATGTGCCGGATGCGGACGAGCTGACGACGCAGGAGAAGGCGTTCATCCTGCTCGCCGTCAACGACTTCAACAATGGAGAGCATGCGTTCCGTCTCATCGTCGAAGGCCTCGGTCGCGGCAATGACAATGAACGGCAATACCTCATCTCCGAGGCCCAGGTCGCCTCCGGTGTGACGTTCAAGCTCGAAGGCAAGGCGCCGATGTTCCGCACGGTGCTGGTGACTGGCGCGCCGGAAAAAGCCCCGCCTGCGGCGTCGTCCAAGCTGAAGACGGACAAGACCTTCTTCACGATGACGGGCGGCAAGGTGGACCTGTCGAGGGTCAACCAGGGCGACCAGCTGGTGGTGCGTGTGTCGGTGACACCGCTTGAGCGCCGCCTGAACCCGGTGATCATTGCCGACCTGCTGCCAGCCGGCTTCGAGATCGAGACGGTGCTGCGCCCGGCAGACGGCCGCCGCCAGGGCGAGTCCTCTGGCGCGTTTGCCTTTGTCGGCGAAATTGGCGACGCCCAGTCGCAACAGGCGCAGGACGACCGCTTCGTCGCGGCTGTGGATGTCTATGGCGAGCCGGTGACGCTGGCCTATGTCGTGCGGGCCGTGACACCGGGCGCGTTCGCGATGCCGGGCGTGGTGGCCGAGGACATGTATCGGCCGGCCGTCTATGCGCGCTCGAGCGCGGGCCGGGTGACGATTGCCGGCGCACCGGGATCGACAGCAGGAGGCAAGTAGGCACATGGGGCCAGCCGGGCGTCTCCTTGCCGGTTTTGTCCTGCTCGTCGGCGCAGCCTTTGCACTGGATGCGGTCCTGCCGCCGCCGCTCGAACGGGCCGGTGCCATTTCGGCCATGGTCACCGACCGGGCGGGCAAGCCTCTGCGGGCATTCCCGACCGATGACGGCCGCTGGCGCTTCCATGGCGATCTGGGCAAGATCGACCCGGAATTCATCGACGCGCTGATCCGGGTCGAGGACAAGCGTTTTCGCCAGCATAACGGGACTGACTGGCTGGGCATGGTACGGGCAGCGGTGGATTCGGCGCTGTCGGGCCGGATCGTGTCGGGCGGCTCGACGATCACGATGCAGACGGCGCGCATGCTGGAGCCGCGCGAGCGCAATGTCGGCTCGAAACTGATCGAGATTGTCCGCGCGCACCAAATCGAGCGGCGCCTGTCCAAGGATGAGATCCTTGCGCTCTACCTTACGCTGACACCCTATGGCGGCAACCTTGAAGGCGTGCGCGCCGCGAGCTGGAGCTATTTCGGGCATGAGGCCGACCGGCTGTCGGATGACGAAATCGCGCTGCTGATCGCGCTGCCGCAATCGCCGGAAGCCCGCCGCCCCGACCGGCGCCCGGAGAATGCCGCCAAGGCGCGCGACTGGGTGGCGCAGAAGCTAGCCAGTTACGGCGTGTTCTCCGAGGATGATGTCGCGGACGTCGCCGCCTCCGGCGTGCCGGGGCGCCGCCGCGATTTCCCGGACCGGGCATGGCATGGCACCGCCAAGGCGCTGGCCAGCGGGCCGCGCGGCGATGTGCGGTCAACGCTGGATTCGGGCCTGCAGGCGGAAGTCGAGCGGATCGCTCTGACACAAGCCGAGGCCGCCGGGGCGGACGTCCAGGTCTCGGCACTGGTCGTATCTATCCCGACCCGGGCCGTGCGGGCGATTGCGGGCTCGGCCTCGCGCGACAAGCCGGGCGGCTGGCTGGACCTGACGGCGCAGGCGCGGTCGCCGGGCTCGACGCTGAAACCCTTCATCTATGCCATGGCATTTGACGATGGCTCCGCCGCGCCGGACACGCTGATCTCCGACCTGCCAAAGCGCTTCGCCGCCTACCAGCCGGAAAATTTCGACCGCATGTTCCGGGGCGATGTGCGGGTGTCGGATGCGCTGCAGCACTCGCTGAACGTGCCGGCCGTGATGATGCTGGACAAGGTCGGGCCGGAACGTTTCGTCGCGCAACTGGCGCTTGCCGGCGCCAGCCCCCGCATCGCGGGTTCGGCCAGCCATGAGGCGGGGCTGGCGATTGCGCTCGGCGGCGCAGGCCTCACCGCGCGCGAGCTGGCCGTTCTGTATGCCGCGCTGGGCGACAAGGGCAATGCCAAGCCGCTGGCCTGGCGGGCTGATGAGGAAGACGCGACGTATGAACGCCCGGGCCGCCGCCTGGTCGGCGAGGCCAGCGCCGACGAGATTCTTCGCATCCTGCAAAACGGTCCGACGCCCGCCGGCCGCGTTCCGGGCCGCCTGACGGAGAACGCGCCGCAGATCGCTTTCAAGACCGGCACGTCCTATGGCTATCGCGACGCCTGGGCGGCGGGCGTGGCGGGCGACCTGGCGATCATTGTCTGGGTGGGCCGGGCCGATGGCGGGCCCCGTCCCGGGGTGACAGGCGGTGACGCCGCGCTGCCGATCCTGTTCGAGATTGCCGACCGGGCCGCGCACCATTTGCGTGATACCGGCGAAGCACGCGGGCGGCTGACATCCGAGCGGCGGCTGCAATCCCGGGGCGCGATGCACGACTTTGCAGCGGCGGCCCCGCCGCAAATCCTGTTCCCGCCGAGCGAGGCCGAACTCTGGGCGGGCAAGGTCGATGGCGCCCCCGCGCGCGGTTTTGTGCTGGCCGGACGCGGGGATGGGCAGCTGTCCTGGTATGTCGATGGCGCGCCCTGCGCGATGGATGATGCTGGTGCGCCGGTCTGGTCGCCCACGCGCGAGGGATTCTACACGGTGACTGCAGTGGATGCTGCAGGCCGGGCCAGCCGCGTGCGTGTGCGGGTGCTCACCGGGCCTGCCTAAAAACACGGCGTTGCCGCATTTTCGACACGCCGCAACAACACGCGATCAACACAAATCTGTTAGGTATGCGATTGCTGCCTTTTCGACGGCAGCGACTGTCCCATATCTGGCTGTAGGCGAAGCGCCAAGCCGCCGTCGATCAGTTGAGTGAGTTTGTGATGCGTACCCGTTCTGCCCCCTTTGTCGCCATTGTCGCCGGTATTGCAGCCGTCGGCCTGGCCTTCATTTCCAGCGCGGGCGAGCAGGACACGCCGACAAACGAAGTGCCCAAGCGCTTGTCTTCAGCTGTGTTTGCCGGTGGGTGCTTCTGGTGCGTTGAGTCCGATTTCGACAAGGTCGACGGCGTGGTTGATACCGTATCTGGTTATACGGGCGGCCGGATCGCCAACCCGACCTACAAACAGGTCAGCCACGAGAATACCGGCCACTATGAGGCCGTGAAGATCACCTATGACCCTGACGTCGTGTCATACGACTATCTCGTCACCTATTTCCTGCATCATGTTGACCCCACCGATGCCGATGGCCAGTTCTGCGACAAGGGCGAGAGCTATCGCACCGCCATATTCGTCGCGAACCCGGACGAACGCGCCATCGCCGAAGCCGATATCGCCGCCGTGAACGCCTCAGGCGTGCTGCCCGCGCCGGTCGTGACACAGGTGATCAGCGCCGAAACCTTTTGGCCTGCCGAAGACTACCACCAGGACTATTACAAGAAGAATCCGCTCAAATACCGCTACTATCGCGCATCCTGCGGCCGCGATGCGCGGATCAATAGCCTCTGGGGTGACAGCGCCGCAGCTCACTGATCCTTTGGTGCGGGGCAGGGGGGCACCGGGAATTCCGACTGTCCTTCATGCCGCTTTTCCCACGCATCATCGTGCAGTTCAGGCGTGAAGCCTGACGCCAGATACAGATGGAAGCGCCGTGTGATCGGGCAGCCATTTCCGCGGGTGCCCAGCGGAATCGCGATCCCTCCTACCGAATCGAACGAGCTGAAGTCGCTGCGCAGCATCGGACGCATTTCAGCGTGCAGCGAGACGACGAGCACCTTGTCGTCCAGCGGCGGCACCAGCGGCACGGATTCCGAAAAGCTCTTCGGCACGCCATAGCGTCGCCACGAGAGCAGAGGCACCGACCGGTCGCGGGCATAATAGTCGAGGCCATGCCAGACTTCGCGTTCGTCAACGAGCACGGATGTCGCGCCAAGGTCTGCCGCTGTCTCGAACACGTCCGTCGCCGCAATGTCCCATCCGCGTGTGCGCTTCTGCGCGTTGTCGAAGCCGAGTTCGGTCGACATGTGGGCTGGCAGCAGCGCGACCGTGACGAAGAAGGCGGCCAGCACGGCGTGGGCGGTGAGACTGGTCCAAAGCAGGCCAGCCGGGCGATAGGCCTGAAAGTGGCCATAGACAATCATGCTTCCCGCAATGGCGCCGCCGATGAGCACGCGCAGCCACAGGCCGAGATCCGGCGCCAGCAGCAGGGCCACGAAAGTCAGCCCGGCAATCCAAAACCACAGGCTGCGATTGGGTGCGGCGCGGATCAGCCAGGCGGCGACGAGCACGCTCGCCGCGGGCCAGGCTGTGACCGCCCAGTTCGCATTGGCGCGCGACAGCACGGCCTGTACCAGGATGATGACAAGGACAGGCACCACAAAGCAGAGCAGCCAGCGGTCGCGCCCCATCAGGCCCGCATCCGAGCGCCGCATCACGAACAGGCCGAAGACCAGCGAGATCAGACTGATCGGACCGAACACGCCCATCTGGTCGACCAGGAAGTCGACCGCGTGTGCGGGATGGAAGAGATCACCGCCGAGATTGGCATTGTCGACCGTGTGGCTGACCGTCTTGAAATCATTGGCGGCATTCCACGCCATGTGCGGGGCAAAGATGGTTGCCGCAACCAGCAAGGCGACCAGCCCTCGCCACGAGCCCAGCGCCTTGCGCGTATCCTTGTCGAGCACCAGTGTCAGCCCGATCCCGATCAGAAAATACAGCATCGCGTATTTCGACAGGAAGCCCGCGCCGATGGCGACGCCAAGGCCCACGGCACTTGCCCAGCGGCCTTCGCCGCTGCGCAGGCGCCAGAAGGCATAGAGTCCGGCGCACCAGAATGGCATCAGCACGCCGTCGGTCGAGATCACGGCGGATGACAGGATCACGGCCGGCATGAGTGCATAGCCCAAAGCTGCGAACATGCCGGTGCGCGCATCGTACATCGCGCGTCCGAGCAGGAACAGGAAGACGGCGCCGATCGTGTGCAGGAACGGTGCTGCCAGCCGTACGGCCCATTCCCCATTGCCGAACACGGCGGTCACTGCGTGGATCACCCAGGCGATCATCGGCGGCTTGGAATAATAGCCCCAGTCGAGCGTCTCGCCCCAGCGCCAGTATTGTGCTTCGTCGGCATAGAGGTTGAGCGGCGAGGCGACGAGAAACCCGATTCGCAGCACAAGGAGCAGGCCGAGGCCAACCAGCGTCGCGCGTAGATACGCTGATTCCGATTCGTGTTTCATGCCTGCCATGTCGTCTCACCCTGATACGTTCTGTGCTTATGCAGCGCACTCTCCATCGAATACAGCCCTCTTTTCAGGCAAGGCTTGCCTCTTGCCAGCCCAAAGCGTGGCTTTTTTGCATCGCAGCAAATCGAATGACAGCATTCACCGGGTGCTACGTTGAACTATTAAAAACTTGTCACTAATCCGTCATCCAGCGGGAGTAAGCGACCGCTAGCCGACCTTGCTCATATTTAAGGTCGGGGGCTCATTTGCATCAGGGGAATATCATGATGAATTGGAATACTTTCGGTCGCGGCATGGCGGTTTCCGCTATCGCGCTCAGTGTCGCGGGCATCGCCTCCGCGCAGGTCACAACGTCGAGCATTCGCGGACAGGTTTCCGATGCTGACGGCGCCGCAGTTGCTGACGCAACAGTCGTTATCACGCACGTGCCTTCCGGCACCGTTTCTGCGGCCGTCTCCGGCCCGACCGGTACATTCTCGTCGCGCGGCCTGCGCGTCGGTGGGCCTTACACCGTTGAAGTGACCGGCGCAGACTTTACGCCCGTCACCGTCACGGACATCTTTATCGCACTCGACCAGACCTACCCGCTGAACCTGACAGTTTCCGGCGCGCGCACGCTGGATACCGTTGTCGTCACCGGCAGCCAGCTCCAGACCGGCTTCTCCAGCCAGGGGCTCACGACCTCGCTCGGCCTCGAGGCCCTCAACGAAGTCGTCTCGATCGACCGCGACATCACCGATGCGGCCGAACTCGACCCGTTCGCCAGCGTCAACGTCCAGTCGGGCGGCGCCAAGGAACTGACGATTGCCGGCGCCAACAACCGTTTCAACTCGCTGACCATCGACGGCGTCGCGCTCAATGACCGCTTCGGCCTCAACGCCAATGGTTACCCGACCCAGCGCTCGCCAATCTCGTTCGACGCGATCCAGTCCCTGTCGGTCGAAACCGCGCCTTTCGACACAGAGTATAACGGCTTCACGGGCGGCACGATCAACGCCGTTACCAAGTCCGGTACGAACGAATTCCACGGATCGGCCTTCTACTTCAAGACAGACGATTCGATGGCTGGCGACGAACTTAACGGCCGCACGGTGGACCGTTCGTTCGAAGAAGAGACCATCGGCGGCACATTTGGCGGCCCGATCATCAAGGACAAGCTCTTCTTCTTCCTTTCCTACGACAAATATGAAGAAGCTGCAGCCCTGAACCGCGGTCCAACCGGCTCGGGCGCTGTCAACATCGAAGACGTGACGCCTGCCGACATCTCCGAAATCACCGATATCATGTCGACCGTCTACGGTTTCGATACTGGCGATTTCGCCGCCGGGGTGCCACCGGTCGAAGACGAGAAAATCCTCGGCAGCATCGATTGGAACATCTCTGACAGTCACCGCGCGAAATTCACCTACATCAAGACCGAAGGCGCGGCGATCAACGAGCAGAATGGCAACAACTTCCTGCAACGTGGCGATCTCGCCTACCCGTCGTCCTGGTACACCAACTCGGAAACAGTGGAATCCTTCATCGGTCACCTCTACTCCGACTGGACGCCGAACTTCTCGACTGAAATCAAGATTGCCCAGACGACCCAGGCCACAGGCCAGGACAGCCTGAATGGCGCCGAGTTCTTCCTCGGCTCGGTCGAAACATCGACAGGTACCGTCATTGCATTCGGGCCTGACCGTTTCCGTCACGGCAACGAACTCGATCAGGAATTCATGCAGTACAAGCTGAAGGCCGAATACCTTTACGGCGATCACACACTGAAGGCTGGTATCGAGCGGGAAGAAGTCGATGTCGACAACCTGTTCGCGCAGAACTCCGAAGGCACCTACGCCTTCGCGTCGATCGACGATCTTCGCAACCGGATCGCAACTGACGTGACTTACAACAATGCCATCACCAATGACGAGAATGACCTTCGCGCCATCTGGGGTTACAATTACAATTCGGTCTATGTGCAGGACACCTGGGACATTCGCGACGATCTCAGCCTGCTCTTCGGCCTGCGCTATGACTACTACCAGTCGAGCGGCAAGATCCGTGAAAACCAGAACTTCATTGATCGCTACGGCTATTCCAACACGAACGACCTGGAAGGCCTTGATGTCGTCCTTCCGCGCTTCTCGTTCAAATGGGATGCCAATGACGCCGTCACGGTTCGCGGCGGTGTCGGCCGGTTCTCCGGTGGTTCGCCAAGCGTGTGGGTCTCCAACAGCTATTCCAACGATGGCGTGATCAACGGAGATGTTTCCGACTCCGGTACGATCCTCGTGCCGAACACGCCTGACGCGGCAACGGGCAACTATATCCCGGGTTACCTCCTGGACGAACTTGCGAACCAGACCCCGGACGGTTCGGTCAATGCGCTCGACAATTCGTTCGAGATCCCGTCGACCTGGAAGGCCAATCTTGGCGTTGCAGTCAACACACCGGGCAACTGGCTGCTGACAGCTGACGTGCTTTACAACAAGCTCGAGAACGCACCTTACTGGTATGATGCAACCTGCGGCGATCCGGTTTCTGCCGCACCAGACGGGCGTCCTGTCTATAGCTGTGGTGGTGCACCACAGGCCATCATCGTCGGCAGCGTTGACAAGGGCAACTCGCTGCTCTGGGCTGTTTCGGCCAGCAATGACTGGGAAACACCGGTTGGCGATTTTGACCTCTTCACCAGCTATACGCATGCAGACGTCAACGATATCGGCATGGGTACGTCTTCGACCGCCACGTCGAACTATTCCGACACGGCACGCTACAGCTACCAGAACCCACGGACGGGTACGTCGAACTTCGAAGTCGAGCACCAGTTCAAGATGCGCCTGAACTGGGAGAAGGAATTCTTTGCTGACTATGCAACCAAGGCATCGCTCTTTGCGACCCGCCGTTCGGGTCAGCCTTACTCCTACACGTTCAACACGACGGGACGGAATGATGTGTTCGGCATCAACGAAAGCAGCGCCGATGATGCCGGTGCCACTTTCTACGTGCCGACGGGCTTTGACGATCCGCTGTTCTCGGCGAATTCCTTCGGTGGAGATGTGAACCTCCAGCAGGACTTCTTCAGCTACATCGCCACCTCGGAACTCAACCAGTACAAGGGCAGCATTGCACCCCGTAACGGTGACAATTCCCGCTGGTCGACGATCGTTGATCTTCGCCTCCAGCAGGAACTGCCAGGTGCGATGAAAAACCACCGCACATTCCTGTTCCTTGATGTCGAGAACCTCGGCAACCTGCTCGACAGCAGTGCAGGCCGTATCGAGCGTACCCGCTATGAGTACAAACGTCTGGTCAGCGCCGCGACAATCGAAAATGGCCAGTACGTCTATGGCTTCCCCGGCCGCGATGGCATCTGGGGCACAGGCGACCGGGATGAATCGACATTCAGCACGTCGAAGAACTCCGAAGTCCTGAACCAGTCGCTCTGGCAGGTCCAGATCGGTGTGAAGTACGAGTTCTAGATCCTTCGCGGATCCAGAGCGTAGATTGGGGAAGGGCGGCCTGTCATGCAGGCCGCCCTTTTCCTTGTTTCAAACCTGTGGCAAGGCCAGCGACCATGACCGTTACCCCCCGTTTCCTCCCACCCGAATGGGCCCCGCAGTCTGTGCTCTGGTGCGGCTGGCCCCGGCTTGCCGATGAGTGGGGCGGTGATTTCCACGGCGCGCGCGCTGAAATCGCCGCCTTTGCCCGCGTGGCGGCAGGCTTCCTGCCGGTGAAGCTGGCGGCCGGATCAGACGAGGCGGCCCGGTCAGCCCGCGAGGCTGTCGGCGATGTTGCTGAAATCGTCGAGGTTCCGACCGGCGATATCTGGCTGCGGGACACCGGCCCGATCATCACGACGGGCGAGGGCGGCGCGCTGGCCGAAACCTTCCGCTTCAATGGCTGGGGCGGCAAATACCTCATGCCCGGCGATGCCGATACGGCGGCTGCGGTGGCCGGTGTCGAAGGCATCAGGGTGCGCGTGCATGACCTGGTGCTTGAGGGCGGCGCGATCGACGTCGACGGGGAAGGGCGGCTGCTGACAACGCGGCAATGCCTGCTGAACCCGAACCGGAACGGCAACTGGACCGAGGCGGACGCCGAAGCCGCGCTGGCCGCGGCCTTCGGGGTGAACGAAGTGATCTGGCTGGGCGACGGCCTGCTCAATGATCATACCGATGGCCATGTCGACAATATCGCGCGCTTCATCGCGCCGGGGCATGTGCTGTGCCAGCACCCGACCGGCAGCGAGGACCCGAATGCTGAGATACTGCTCGCCATAGAAGACAAGCTGCGTACCGCGGGGCTGATGGTCTCGACGATTTCCTCGCCGGGCCACATTCACTTCGGCGATGGCGCGCCCGTGCCTGCCAGCCACATGAATTTCACCATCACGAACGGGGCGGTGATCGTCCCGACCTATGACGAGCGGTTCAGTCTGGTTGCGCTCGCCCAGCTCGGGCCGCTGTTTCCCGGCCGCAAGGTGATTGGCCTTCCGGCATTGAACATTTTGCGCGGGGGCGGCAGTTTCCATTGCATGACCCGCGAAATCCCCGCCTGAACCCCTTTCACCCGCTCACCGCCCCCTTCCGCCCCCTCGGACACCGCCCATGACCCGCTCCATCACCCTCGCCGCCATCCAGTTCTCGCCGAGCGACGACGTTCAGGAAAATATCGGCCGTGTGGCGGACTTAATCGAACAGGCGGCTGCGCAGGGCGCAGATGTCGTTCTGCCGCCGGAACTTTTCTGCGGCCATTATTTCTGCAAGACGCAGGAAGAGGCGCATTTTGCCCGGGCCCTGCCATGGGAAACTCATCCGGCAGTCGTGCAACTCTCTGAAATCGCAAGGAAATGCGGCGTCGTTGTGCCTGTCTCAATCTATGAGAAGGACGGTCCGGCCTATTACAATTCCCTCGTCATGCTCGACGCTGACGGCAGCGCCATGGGCGTCTACCGCAAGAGCCACATTCCGGATGGCCCCGGCTATCAGGAGAAATTCTACTTCCGCCCCGGCGACACGGGTTTCCGCGTCTGGGATACGCAAAAGGGCCGTATCGGCGTCGGCATCTGCTGGGACCAGTGGTTCCCGGAAGCGGCCCGCGCCATGACCCTCATGGGCGCCGACGTGCTGCTGTACCCGACCGCGATTGGTGCCGAGCCACAGGATTCAGCCCTCGACACGGCAGGGCGCTGGCGCCGGGCCATGCTGGGACATGCGGTATCAAACGTGATTCCGGTCTGCGCGGCCAACCGTGTGGGCGATGAGGGCGGGCAGGTATTCTATGGAACCAGCTTCATCTCCGACCAGGCTGGCGAGGTCGTGACCGATCTCGGCCGCACTGAGGAGGGCGTCATTCAGGCGACGTTCGACCTCGATGTGGTCGACCGGGATCGCGCGGCCTGGGGGTTTTTCCGCGACCGGCGGCCGGACCTTTACGGCGCGCTGGTCTAGTCCTGCGGGCCGCGGCGCGCCGCGTCGAACCAGTCTGTCATTACGCCGCCGGGTACGCGGGAAAGATCGCGGTACCAGTCCGGCAGGTTGTTGATCGCATCGGCTGTGTCACCCCAGCGGCGAAGGTTTGCATCGGCCGCAGAGTGGAAAGCCTCGCGCATGCGGGCCTCATCCATGGGCTGGAATTCCGGGACACCCTGAACGCCGGCGAGGCTTTTCTGCGCCGTAAGCATCATTTCCAGGGTCGAGGCAGTGAGGGCAAGCGAGGCGCGCCAGGGCGCCAGCCAGAGGTCCATCATGACGGAAAATCCTTGTTTCTAATCTGAATAGTAGGCCGATATTGTGCGGTGCACAACAAATCTCATGCCAAACATGCCTGCTTGCCCCGTTTTCGCCGCGAGCGAATGCCAATAGTCTCCTGCCATGACAGACTTCCAGTTCACCAATTTCACGCCGTCTCCGGCCCGCGGCCGGGTCCTCGTCTTCGATTCAGGGGTCGGAGGCCTGACCGTCGCTGAGGAAATCCGGGCGCTGGGGCCGGCCCTCGGCGTTCACTATGCCGCCGACAGCGGATTTTTCCCCTATGGGGACAAGTCCGATGAGGCGCTGCAGGAGCGCCTGCCGCGCGTTGCAAAGATGCTGTGCGATCATGTCCGGCCGGATGTCTTCGTGATTGCCTGCAATACGGCCAGCACACTGGCGCTGGAGGATGTCAGGGCCGTGCTCGACATTCCGGTCGTCGGCACGGTTCCGGCCATCAAGCCGGCGGCGGCGTTTAGTCAGACGGGAACCATCGGCCTCCTGGCGACACCGGGCACGATCCGGCGCGCCTATACCGCCCGGCTGATCAATGAGTTTGCCGGAGACCGGCACGTCATCATGCATGGCAGCATCGAGCTGGTCCGGCTGGCCGAAGCCCATGCGCGCGGCGAAGACGTGCCGATTGAGGCTATCGCGGCCGCCCAGGCGCCGCTGTTCGAGGCGCCGGGCGGTGACCAGATCGATACGGTCGTGCTGGCCTGCACGCACTTTCCGCTCGTGCGCGGGCAATTGATCGCCAGCGCGCCGCATGGGGTCAGCTACGTTGATTCCGGTGCGGCCATTGCGCGCCAGACGATCCGCGTCCTGCCGCCGGAAACCGAGGCGCGCGGGATTGGCGGCTCAGCCTATCTGACCAGCCCGCCCGAGGAGTCGCCGGATCTGGCGCTTGTCCTCAGGCGTTACGGCTTCCCGGATGTTCACTTGGTGGCTTTGGAGCCGATCGCGATGACTTCTGCGCCAATCGCGTTGTAGAGGCTGGGCCAGGGCGCATCATGCACGATGGCGACTTCGGTTTCACCGAACCCGTTGAAGCGGCTGGCCATCGCGCGACCATAGGCGCCGATATTGCCAAACTCCAGATAGTCACCCTCGGTCAGGCCGGCCGGCAGCCAGACCTTGTCGGGGAACTTGTCGGTCGAATCGCAGGTCGGGCCGTAAACCGTATATTCGGCCATGCCGCGCAGCTTGCGTCCGTCACCCGTGATCGCGCGCACCGGAAAGGCCCAGCGTTCGTGAACGGCATCATAGAGCGAACCATAGGAACCATCATTGATGTAGATCGAACCGGGCTTCGCCAGTTCGATGCGCACCAGAAGGCTTTCAGCTTCGGCAACGAGCGCGCGGCCGGGTTCGCACCAGAGATCGGCGTTCTCGAGAACGAACATGTTCTCGAACGACGTTTCGACCATGGCGGCATAGGCTTCCAGTGATGGCGGCGGCGTATCGGCATAGATCGACGGGAACCCGCCGCCAACGTCGACGATATCGACGGTCACACCGGCCGAGATGATGATGCGCGAGACATCGGCCATGGCGGTTGCCCAGGCAGACGGCTTCATCGCCTGGCTGCCGACATGGAAGGACACGCCCAGTTCATCGGCATAGCGGCGGGCTTCGCGCAGGATGGCTGCAGCCTCGTCCTCGTTCGCGCCGAACTTGCCGGTCAGCGGCAGGGTCGCGCCATCATTCGACACGCCGATGCGCACGATGATGGTGAGGTCCCTGGCATAGCCGGTTTCCTCGAGGATCTTCTGCAGTTCGGCCTGCGTGTCGGTCACGAAGATGCGCACGCCGTACTGGTGGTAGGCGCGGGCAATCGCGCGGCGGTTCTTCACGGGGTGAAGGAAGGCCATGCGGGCGCCGGGGAAGCGGTTGTAGATCAGTTCGATCTCGTTTTCGGATGCGACATCAAAGCTGTTGATGCCGGCAGCCCAGAGGGCGTCGAGCACGTGCACGCCGGGGTTTGCCTTGACGGCATAGAACGGCTGGGCCGGGAAGCTTTCCCGGAACCATTTTGCAGCCGCCGTCACCCGATCAGGGCGGAAGCAGTAGACAGGAACATCGGGCTCTTGCGAGCGCACAATATTATAGGGGGTAGCATAGGAGTGCATGACACCTAACCTCCAAAGGGCTTTTAACCAGCTTCGGGCGTTAGTGCAGG
>JAHJSB010000037.1 GCA_018830285.1 Alphaproteobacteria bacterium | reverse complement strand
CAGGCCATGACGGCACGCGGTAAACCGCCCAAAGTCGCCCTCACCGCCATCATGCGAAAACTTATCATCCTCGCGAATGCCCTCATAAAAGCTGACCGGAAATGGGAACCAAGAGTGGCTTGACCAAGACGGATACTCTAGTTGCGTCTCACGGTTCCAGAGAGCCGGTGATCGAGGCGCGCTGGGAGAGTTCCATCCAGTTGCCGGAGCCATCGCGCACGAAGGAGATGCGGGCCGTCTTGCCGAGTGTGGCGGGCGCCCGTCCTTCGGTGCCGCCAGCGGCGAGGACCTGCGCGTGGACGCGATCGACCTTGTCGACCTGGAGCGTCGTGTAGCGATAGCCGATCCGGGCCATGTCGGCGCTTTCGGTGCGCGCGGTAAGGGCGGGGTCGATGTGCCCGAGGATGAGGCTGCGTCCGCAAGCGACGGCGCAGGGATGCGTGTCGGCGACCGGCAGGCCAAGCGCGTCATGGTAGAAGGCGAGGAAGGCCTGGCGGCTGGGCGTGGCGACTTCGATGGCCCATTGGGTGATGCCGTCATGGCCGGGCGGTACGAGCCCGACGCGGTTGCCATCCGGATCGGTCAGTTCGGTTGGTGCGGTGATGCTGTCGCGGGCAATGATGAGACGCAGGTAGCCACCGTCTGTGCCGGGCGGCAGCGGGTCGCGCGAATGGTTCAGCTTGAACACGCTGCCCTGATGGTCGTGGCGATGCTGGCGCAGGCCGCCGCCGAGCGGCAGCATATGGTCGAAGGGCAGTCCGACCTCCTGCTGCCAGAAGGCGAGCATCTCATCGAGACGGTTCGTGAACACGCCGACATCGAGACAATCCTTGGCGAGCCAGGCGGGTGACGTGTCGGTCATGACCCTATTCGGCCGCGACCAGGCTGAATTCTTCTTTCCAGCTGGCCATGACATCGCGATTGTCATGGTCCCAGGGATGGAAGCCGGGTTTGAACCAGGACAGCCAGATGGCCCAGCCTGAACCGAACAGGGCAGGCTTCTTCCAGAGGAACGTCTTCACGGCACGCCGGGCCGCGTCCGGTTCGTAACCATCGGCGACCAGCAGTTTGGATGCGTATTCGGCGATATTCTGCGTGAACTGCTGGGTAATGAGCAGCATGGACAGGCTGCGCCGGAAATAGCGTTTGAACGGTGACCAGCCTTTGGTGGCTTCCATGAAGACATCATAGGCGACGGCCTTGTGCTCGGTCTCTTCCATGGCGTGCCAGCGCCACAGGCGCTCGAGCGAAGGTTCGGTCTTGCTGAAGAGCGGGGATCCATCGACGTCGAGGTCGACCATCAGGTCGGCCATCATCGAGGTGAAATGCTCAAGGCAGATCGTGGCGATCAGCATACGCATCGGACCGCCGGAGCGTCCGAAGGCGATCTTTTCCGCGATGGCCGCTTCGATTTCCGCGACCGGGTATTTCTCGCGATCAATCATGTTGTTCAGCAGGTGATGCTCGCGCGAATGGATGGCCTCCTGCGCGATGAAGTCCTTCACATCCTGCGCCAGTTTCCCGTCGACCTTGCCGCGATAGGCCTTCACAGCGTCCATGAACAGGCGTTCGCCGCCCGGGAAGGTCAGCGACATGGCGTTGAAAATGGCGGTGGCGACGGGGTTGCCGTCCAGCCAGTGGCCCTCGCGCGCACTGTCCATGTCGAAATGGAAGTCGCGGGGCAGGATCGTTACATCTTCGGGTGTGCGCTTGCTCGTCATTGTGCTTAGTGCCTCAAGAAACTGAAATGCGGACTGGCTTTATGGTCAAAACTAACGTTACTGACAAAAATGTCAATAAATAATAAACCTGCCTCTCGTGTGCGCCGTTCTCCGGAAGCGTCGCGCAGCAATATCCTGTCGGCGGCGGAATCCCTGCTCGTGGCGCAGGGCCCGCAATCCCTGCGACTGGCCGATGTCGCCAAGGCGGCGGGCGTGGCCAATGCCACGGTGCTGCACCATTTCGGGTCGATTGACGCGGTCCAGAAAGCGCTGATGGAGCGCATGATCGCAGACCTGGTCGAGAGTATCATGGCGGTGGATGTGCCGCTGGACGATCCGGCAGCGGCGCGTGAAGTGGCGCTTCGGACGCTGTTTGACGCGTTCGAGACTCGCGGCGCGGCGCGGCTGGCGGCCTGGCTGGAACTGACCGACGAGACCAGCCGCCTGACCCTGGTGCGCGAAGCCGTGCAGGAAGTGGCGCAGAAGAAGATGGCCAATGCCAACCTGCCGGCAGAGCTGGTCGAGGACCTGATCCTGCTGAGCGTGACGCTGGCCGTCGGTGTCGGCCTGTTCGGGCCAACGCTGGGCCGGCTGATCGGCAAGCCGCCGGAGCGGGCACGTGAGCTGACGCTCCAGATGCTGCTGGCGAACCTTGAACGCTTGTCGCTCTAGCGTCTGGTCGCGCCGGGACAGGCGGGCTAGGCTTGCGGCCAGCACACAGAAAACACTTTTGGAGGATACGGTTTTGGACATGCATCTGAAGGGCAAGAACGCCATCATTCTGGGCGGCACGCGCGGCATAGGCCGCGCGATTGCTGACACGCTGGCTGGTGAGGGCGCGAATGTCGCCGTGTGCGCGCGCAATGCGGACCAGGTGGCCGAGGCGGTCAGCGACCTCGAAGCGATGGGCGTGAAAGCCACGGGCGCGGCGGTGGACATTACCGATGGCGCGGCGCTGAAACGCTTCATTGCCGACGCGGGCAAGACGCTGGGCGGTCTGGATATCCTGATCTCCAATGCCGGCGCCATGGCGCAGGGCAATGACGAAGCGGCCTGGAAGCAGAATTTCGAATTGGATATCCTTGGCGCGGTCAACGCGTTCGAGGCGGCCCAGCCATTGCTGGCCAAGGCAGCGGAAGCCTCCGGTGACGCGGCCTTCGTGATAATCTCGTCGATCTCTGCGGCGCAGTCCGATCGCGGCGAATCCTATGGCCCGATCAAGGCGGCGCTGATCCACATGGCCAAGGGGCTTGCCCGGCAACATGCCGCCGCCCGCATCCGCGTCAATACGGTATCGCCGGGCATGGTCTATTTCGAGGGCGGCATCTGGCACACGGTGAAGACCAATATGCCTGAATTCTTCGAGCAGGCGAATGCCCGCAACCCGATGGGCCGGTGTGCCACGCCGCAGGAAATTGCCAATGCGGCCGTCTTCCTGGCGAGCCCGCTATCCACCTACACGACTGGCGCGAACCTGATCGTGGACGGCGCCGTTTCCAATCGCGTGAACTTCTAGGCACCTGCGCCAGCACCAGCGGCCGGCATGCTGCGGGCCATCTGGTTGCATGGGGCTGAATTCGGCATGGGGCGCCGGGCTTAGGACGTGTCCAGCTAAGCCGGCGCCATCACAGGTGGGCAGGGCCGCTTGCGCGAAGGCTTCCGCCATGTCGGACGCAAGGCCGGGCGCGGCCCATGCAGGCACGGGCGGCGCGTCATAGTGATAGCGACGCGAGTCGCGCGGCGCGTCGCCAATCGCATTGATGGAAAGATTGCCGAACCGGTCGATCCTGAACAGGACGTCGCGCTTCGCTGCGCGCTGCCACGCCTCCAGCCTCCAGAGCTGGAACCACAGCCAGGGCCAGAACAGCGGATGCACGAAGGCATAGAGATGCGCGCGGTGTGTCAGCATGATGCCGCCATTATACGCCGGGAACGGAGGGTTTTGGAAAAGTTTGCAATGATTGCCAGCAAGGGCAGCAGCATGCGGCACGCTGCGCGGGGGAAAGCGGGAGGTGGTGTTTCACGTCAGCCGCCGATGGCGAGGACGCCATAAACAACGGCGCACGCAGTTGCTGCGGCGGCGGCGATGCGTGGCCAGGGGGCGCGAAGGGGGTGCTGAGGGGTGTCGAAGTCCGTTTGCGGGCGGTGGCCGGTGACCATGGGCCGGACAAGATTGTCCTTGAACAGGAGCAGGTAAGCCGCGATGGCGATGACGTGCAGGGCGATGAGCGCGAGCAGGACCTTGAAGCTGGTCTCGTGGATTTCCGCAAGGAGGCGACCGGTTTCGAAGGACACCTTGCTGGCGAGCGGGCCGGATTCGAGCCCGTCGACATCGACCGAGAACAGGCCCGTGCTGACCTGCGTGGCAAGGGCAAGCAGCATGGCGAAGACGCTGAGCGAGCCGAGCGGGTTATGCCCGAAATGGGGGCGATGGCGACGGCCTATGAGGTCTCGCACGTACGCCATGATTGCGCCGGGCCGCGCGATCATGCGGGTAAACCGCGCCGTGCCCGGGCCGACCAGGCCCCAGACGAGGCGGTAGACGATGAGGCCGAGCAGGACGAGGCCGAAGCGCCGGTGCCAGTCCATCATGCCCTGTTCGCCCGTCCACCACATGGCCGCCACGCCGAGGACAAGGAGCCAGTGGAAGAGGCGGACGGACCAGTCCCAGACGACGACGCGCGAGCCGAGCGGGGCCATCGGCGCTAGTCGTCTGCGCGATAGGTCTGGTGGCAGGCCTTGCAGGTGGCGCCGGTGGCCTTGAAGGCCTCGGTAATGGCGGCAATGTCGCCGGCCTGGGCGACCGTGCCCAGCGTGGTGGCAGCGGCTTTGAAGTCAGCCATTTTGGAATCGAAATCAGCGCGGGTTTCCCAGATGACGGGCAGGGCATCTGTCTTGACGCCGGAGGCGGGGCCGGAGCCTTCGGGGAACCAGTCGGCCATGCCTGCCGTCTCGGCGGGCACGCTGGCGGCGGCGGCCTGTATGGCGGCCATGTCAGGCTCGCTTTCCTTGAGGCCGTCGCTGATCGTCTTGAACGCCTTGCCGACGGCCTTGAGGTGGGACTGGCGCGCGTCGATCACTTCGGCGGCGGTCTGGCCATTGGCGAGAGGCGTGGCGGCGACTTCGGCGTCAACGGGCGCTGCCGGGGCATCGCCCGATCCGCAGGCGCCCAGCAGGGCGAGACCGGCGAGGGCGGCAAAAGCGAAGGGGATCTGGCGCTGCGTCATGAGGCTCTCCGTGCGTGTGATGGGCCCATTGGTAGGGACTCGAGGCGGCCGGTGCAATAATTTCCGAGGCCTGGCAGCGGAATCAGGCCAGCCTGCTCAAAACGCGCCCATGCTGATGCCAGCGGCGAGGGCGGTGGCGAGATCGCGGCACCTGGCGAGATCGGCTTCAGGGATGGTCTTTTCGGCGAGGATGTCTTCCGGCGTCTGGGCATGGGTGCAGACGATGAGCGGTGGCTGGACCTGTTTGAGGCGCCAGCCGGTGGCGATGCGGGCGGCCTGCTTGACGGCGCTTTCGCCATCCGACCCGGCGCAGACCATGAGGCCGTAGGGGCGTCCCTCGATCCGTCCGAGAACGGAATAATAGCAGCGGTCGAAGAATTCCTTCATGTCGCCGGACAGCGCGGCGAGGTTTTCCGGCGCGGCGAACAGGTAGCCATCGGCGGCGAGCAGGTCTTCCGGCGTGGCGTCGCCAGCGCGCCTCAGGATCGTCTCTGCTTCATCGCTGGCAGCGGCGCAGGCGGCCTCGGCCATCTGGCGCGTGCCGCCGGTGCGGGAGTGGTAGACGATGAGGAGCTGGGGCATATCCGGGCATGGTCCATTGGCGCAACGCCAAGGCTAGCAGAAGGCGCGCGCGGGGGACAGGTTACTGCACCCCCGGTGCCCCGCTATTGCATCGGCAGGCCCATGGCATCCAGGGAGCGCTCCAGGACTTTGGTGCCCAGATGTTCGCCATAGAGGCGCATGGCGTATTCGAACATCGGCGTGCCGACTTCATCGAAGCCGACGCCGCAATTGCCCGACGCGCTGAGGCCGGCCGTCAGCATGAGCGAGCCGAGGACGCCGGTGGCCTCGTCCCGCTTCTCCTGCAGGGCCAGCAGCATGAGCTGTTTCATCTGCGAGATGTCAGCCTCGGTGGCGTGGCTGATCATGCAGGTGGCGACCTGTTCGGACCGGTCCTCGGCGACGGCCGGGGCGGCGGTGAGGCAGGCGGCAGCGAGGCCGAGGCAAAGCATGCGGATCATAGGAAGCTCCTGAATTTGGCCGGCGAGGGGTAGGGGCGGATCGTGGCAGGAATGGGGTGGGGTGTGTGGGGCGTGGATTACGGATGCGTTAGGGGCTGGGCGGCTCCGTAGGGTGCATTAAGGCCAAAGGCCGCAATGCACCCTACGCTCGCTAGGCCTCACGGCTCCATCCTGAACAAAGCCCCGCGGCGCAAGCTGCGGGGCTTTGTTGAGTGAATGGGATACCTGACGCCTTCGCCGCCCCTAGCCTCTCAGAAGTGTCCAAGCGGCTCGCGCAAGCGCAACAGGACTACAATCTGTACGAACAACTTCCGGAGGTCTGGGGCCGCTGGCCATTGCTTGAACAGCCAGTTTTGCCGATCTCACCGAATATTCGACGGTGAAAACGACGTCTCGTTCCAGTTCGCAAAACTGGCCCATGATGGCAAAATTCTCCGCGCCTTCAGGGACAGTGACAGGGCGGTCTCCCCGCTGCCGCGGCATGAACTGGCTTGTGATATAGGGCATCATGCAGGGAATAATTTTGGCGTCTTTGAACAGCTCACCAATGCGATGCGACACACCAAGCTGACCGGCGAGCTCCCGGAGGATATCCTCTCCGGTACACTCAGCCATGGGTTTCCCGACGAAATCGCCTTTCCGGTCTCCGCGAAGGCCATAACCCCAGAACACGAAGACATCTTCTGGCTGCTGCGCGAAGTGTGGTTGATTGAACAGTACGACAGACATCGTCCAGCCAGACGGGGCAAAGGTGACAAGCCCCCCTGTTCCGGTGGCATTTCCGGTGAAATCTTCCATGAAATCGAAGAACGCCGACTGCGGCAGTGTCACGGTGAATGATTCCCATCGTGTCTTTTCTACATTTTGGCAGAAAACTTCGGGGCGTCCAAACATAGGATCTCGTGCCGCGAGCCGCGCCCAGAAATCCCATGACAGTTTTTCGTCAGAGATTGCGGGCGGCGTCGCATTGGTCCCGGTGGTCGAGCCTGCCGTCATTGATCCGAGTGTGAGATAGACACGATCTTCAGGCGATACCGCTAGGCGTTCATCTCGCCCATGGCGACGGACGTGAAGCGCTGAAATGCGTTGTTTGATACTGGTGCGTTCCAGGTCCACATCCCGAACGCGGGTGCCCGTTTCAAATCGCACGCCCTGTCCCTTCAGCCATGCGGAGATCGGCGCAATGATGGAGTCGTACTGATTGTAGCGCGTCCTGAGCACGCCCCCCAGCCGCTTGAATTCCGGGAAGAGGTGAATGAACCGGCGAAAATAGCGGCGCAACTCCGTGGCGCTGTGCCATGTCTGGAATGCAAATGTCGTGGCCCACATCACCCAGAAATTCGTCTCGAAGAACGCAGGCGAAAAGCAGGACTCAATCGTTCGCCCCGCAAGAGAGGATTCTGGCGTGGCCATGAATTTCACCAGATCGACCATGTCGCGGGCCCGAAGACCGAATGAGGGATCTGCCCTCTTGGCGTCGCGTACGATCCTGCAGCGACTTGATCCTCTCACCTCGCGATTGAAGGATTCGATGTCGTCCTTCAGAGTTCGCTGGCCAACACCTGGAAGCGGGATCGAACCGAGCAGGTCGAATGTGCACACGAAATGCTTTTCAAACATTCTTCCGCCGCGCACAAGGTAGCCCGTATCGGGAGATCCAGACCCATCAAGACTGCCGCCAAGCTCATTTTCCTGTTCGAATATGACAATGTCACCGCCGCGCACGCTTGCGTCACGGATGAGAAAGACCGCTGCGGCGAGCGATGATATGCCTCCGCCGATGAGATAATGCGTTGCAGGGGACGGCGTTATCACTTTCGAGCATCTCCCTTCACCCCAACTTCCCCGCAGCCTCTTCTGCGAAGTAGGTGATAATCCCGCTCGCGCCAGCGCGTTTGAAGCACATCAGGCTCTCCATCATCACGCGGTCGCCGTCGATCCAGCCGTTCATGGCGGCCGCGGTGATCTGGGCGTATTCGCCGGAGACCTGGTAGGCGAGCGTCGGCACGCCGAACGTCGTGGACACGCGGTGGACAATGTCCAGGTACGGAAGACCCGGCTTGACCATGACCATGTCGGCGCCTTCGGCGAGGTCGAGCGCGACTTCGCGCAGGGCTTCGTCCGAATTGGCGGGATCCTGCTGGTAGGTTTTCTTGTCGCCCTTGAGAGACTTGGCCGAGCCTATGGCGTCGCGATAGGGACCGTAGAAGCCGCTGGCATATTTGGCGGCATAGGCGAGGACCATCATATTGGTGAAACCTTCCTCGTCGAAGGCCTGGCGGATGGCGCCGATGCGGCCATCCATCATGTCCGAGGGCGCGACAATGTCGGCCCCGGCACTGGCATGGACGAGGGCCTGTTCGACCAGTTTCTCGACCGTGGCGTCATTCGGGATCGTGCCATCGGCATCGAGCAGGCCGTCATGACCGTGGGTGGTGTAGGCATCGAGGGCGACATCGGTGATCAGGCCGATCTCGGGCGCGGCGTCCTTCATGGCCCTGAGGGCGCGGGGAACGAGCCCGTCAGGGTCAAGCGCGCCGGAGCCTGTCTCGTCTTTTCCCTCGGGGCCGATATAGGGGAAGAGGGCGATGGCCGGGATGCCGAGTTCGCTGGCGCGCTTGGCGGCGAGGGTGGCCTCTTTTACGCTCAGCCGGTCGATGCCGGGCAGGCTGCCGACGGGGACGCGGCCTTCGCCATCATGCACGAAAATCGCCCAGACCAGGTCGGCGGGCGTGAGCGTGTTTTCGGCGACGAGGCTGCGGATCCAGGGGGACTGGCGCAGGCGGCGCATGCGCGTGGCGGGGAAGGCTTGGGGAAACTGGGTCATGACTGCCTAGATGCGGCAAATCCGGGGCCGCTACAACCACCCCACCTTGCGTTTCATGAAGCAGCGCTGGGAGACATCGAGACTGGCGGACTGCACCGTTTCGAGGTCGAGCATCCAGTCGGCCAGTTTTGGCCGGGCAATCTCGCGGAATCCCATGCGGCGATAGAAGGGGCCGTTCCAGGCGAGGTCGCGGAAGGTGGACAGCGTGACGCAGCGCAGCTTGCGGACCCTGGCTTCGGCGACGACCCGGTCGACCAGGACCGCGCCGATTCCCATGCGGCCATGGCCGGGATGCACGCTGATCTGGTCGAGATAGAGCGTGCCGCCGCGCCGGGAGGTGAGGGCGAAGCCGACCGGCTGGCGCGCGGGGCAGCGGGCAATGATGAGGTCGCTGGCCGCGATGGCCTGTTCGAAAACTTCCGGCGGGACATGGTCCGTGAGCGCGTCGGCGGAAAGCAGGCCGGTGTCTGCAAACAGGGCGCCTGCGGCCAGATCGATGGCGATCAGCGCGGGGATTTCGTCCTGTGTCGACCGTGAGATCGCATAATCTTCAGGTAGACGTCGCATTGACTCTCGCAGCAGCTATTTGTCATTGCTGTTGCTTCTAGAGAATAAAGGCTGAAATGCAAATGAGCGCCATGTTTACAGATGAGCAGGTCATGATCCGCGACATGGCGCAGAAATTCGCGCGCGACCAGTTGCTGCCGCACTCGGACGCCTGGGACCGCGACAGCCATTTCCCGGTCGACGTGATCAAGAGCGCAGCCAAGCTCGGCTTTGCCGGCATCTATGTGAAGGACGATGTTGGCGGATCGGGCCTGACGCGCACCGACGCGGCGCTGATCTTCGAACAGCTCGCCTATGGCGATATCTCGACGGCAGCGTTCATTTCCATTCACAACATGGCGAGCTGGATGATCGACACGTTCGGCCGCGAGGAGCAGCGCCAGGAATGGCTGCCGCGCCTTACAGCCATGGACCTGATCGCGAGTTACTGCCTGACCGAGCCGGGCGCGGGATCGGATGCAGCGAGCCTGAAGACGCGGGCGGTGAAGGATGGCGACGATTATGTCATCACTGGCACCAAGCAGTTCATCTCTGGCGCGGGCGTCTCGGACGTTTACGTGCTGATGGCGCGCACGTCGGACGATGGCGCCAAGGGCGTGTCGGCCTTCATCATCGAGAAGGGCACGCCGGGGCTCAGCTTTGGTGCCAATGAGCGCAAGATGGGCTGGAAGAGCCAGCCGACGGCGCAGGTGATCCTTGACGGCGTGCGCGTGCCGGCGGCCAACCGGATCGGCGAGGAAGGCCACGGCTTCAAGTTCGCCATGGCGGGCCTCGATGGCGGGCGGCTGAACATTGCGGCCTGTGCGCTGGGCGGCGCGCAGCTCGCGCTCGACAAGGCGGTGGAATACGCCAAGGAGCGGATGCAGTTCGGCAAGGCGCTGGCCGAGTTCCAGTCGATGCAGTTCAAGCTGGCCGACATGGAGACCGAGCTGCAGGCGGCCCGCGTGATGCTGTACGAGGCCGCCGGGCGGCTCGACGGCAAGACGCCGGACGCGACGCGCTGGTGCGCGATGGCCAAGCGCTTTGTCACCGACACCGCGTTCAAGGTGGCCAATGACGCGCTGCAGGTGCATGGCGGCTATGGCTATCTGGCCGACTATGGCGTCGAGCGCATCGTGCGCGACCTGCGCGTGCACCAGATCCTCGAAGGCACGAACGAGATCATGCGCGTGATCATCTCGCGGGACATGTTGAAGGGGTAACGCCGTTCACGCCTGATCAACTTGCCGTCAGGCCCGTGTCGACCCCCGCCGCAGGCTGCTAACCGTATGCCCTGCCGCGCCTGATGGAGGCGCAGCCGTATGGAAGCGCGCACAACATGCTGGAATTCGTGAAGGGAGCCATGGCGGCTCTGCAGGAAGAAGCAGCGGCGTATTCGCCGGGAGTTGTTATATGGATGAAGGTGATGGCGGCTGTGCTGTTCAGCGGGACGCTGTTTGCCCCCGTCAAGGCAGGCGCGCGCTGGATTCTTGTTGCCGCGCTGGGGACGGCTTTCGGGCTTGTCCTTTTCAAGGCGCTGTTGCCGGATACCTCCCGAACCGCCATCGGAACGACCATCCACCTGGTCCTTTGGCCGGTCGTGCTGGCGATGGTTTGGAAGCCGGGTTCACGCCGGCAGCGCCGCGAGGTGCCGCAAAGCGCATTTCATCGCACATATACGGTCTGGCTGGTCGCGGCGAGCGCGATCATGGCCGTTTCGATTCTGCTCGACTTGAAGGCGGCGCTCGGCTGACTCTGGCAGTAAGGCGTCGGAAGCGGTTTGAAGCGCTTCAGGCCTTGCGGCTATTGCCCCACTACATCGTTCTTCATGCTGAAGAAGATGTATAGGACTTCTTCTTTCTCGCGCTGCCCGATTGCGTTCTTGTCGAGTGCGACGATAACGTCCTCGAGCACAGCCACAAATTCGTCATTGGAGATATTCATGCCCCGGTGCGTGCCGACCATGTCCTTGCCCTTGTAGACATTCGGACCGCCAGTGCCGGTAATGAAGAATTCTGCAGCGCCTTTTTTCGCGGTTGCGACGTCGGTATCGACATAGCGCTGCGAGATCACGGGATTCTTGAGGTGTACGTCCAGCAAATCACTCGCAAGGCGGGTCACTCCGGCTTCACCCCCAAGACGCTCAAACAGGGTTGCTGACATTGCTTTCCTCCTTTTCTGCAGACATCGGCGAGGGCGGGCGTTCATGCCAACCCCGCCCGAGTTAGCTTTGATTTCGCTGACGCGTCCAGTACAGTAAATGAATCGCGTATAATGCGTGCGCGCAGGTGCGGGAGGGGGACGGTATGACCGCGAGCTACAAACAATTCTGCCCGGTTGCGATGGCGGCCGAGGTTCTCTGTTCGCGGTGGACCATTGTCCTGCTTCGCGAATTGCTCGCCGGTTCGACGCGGTTCAATGAATTGCGCCGCGGTGTGCCCCGCATGTCCCCGGCCCTGCTCTCGCGTCGTCTCAAGGAGCTGGAAGCGGCGGGCATAGTTGAACAGATTATACAGGAAGCAGACGGAAAAAGCGCGTATCAATTGACCGAGCCGGGGCGGGACTTGCGCCCGGTCGTCGAGTCGATGGGCATATGGGGGCAACGATGGGTCGACGCAGACCTTTCGCTCGATAATCTGGATCCGTCCCTGCTCATGTGGGACATGCGCCGCAATCTCGATACGTCGCCTTTGCCGGATGAGCGCAGCGTGATCCAGTTCATTTATTCAGACCTTTCGGCGCCGCAAAAAAACTGGTGGCTGATCGTTGAACCGGATGGCGTCGTCGATCTATGCTCGGTCGATCCCGGTTTTGAAGTCGACTTGTACGTATCGACACGATTGCGCCCGATGACGGCCATCTGGATGGGGCTGTCGACCGTGAAGGCCGAGCAAAGCATTGGTTCCCTGGACCTTGGTGGCGATACAAACCTGTCCCGGCAGATGCAGACGTGGCTGGGGCTGAGCCCGTTCGCCACGGAGCCCAAAAGAGTGCTCGGCTGACGCCGTGCCGCAATGCCGGTCCGGTGAGGCAGATGAACAATTGAACGCACCCGCCACTTGCTGCACTGTGGACCCATTGTCAGATTGATGGGGTTGTCCTGATGCGTGGTGTGGCTGCTTACCTGTTTTCTGTTCTCGTGCTGGCCTGGGCGGGCATAGCGGCACCGGCTGCGGCCGACGCGCCCAAGGGCTGGGCGGAGGCGACCTCCGGCCTCACGCGAACCGCGGGCTTTCTTGATGTCTATACCGACGCCAAGGGCGGGCGGGTGCTGGCGGCGTTTCCGGCGCCGGATGCGGACGGCGTGTCGCTGCGGGCGATCCATTCGGCGGGGCTGACGTCGGGGCTGGGCTCCAATCCCATTGGCCTCGACCGGGGCTATTTCGACGAGGGCAGCATTGTCGCCTTCCGGCGCCTCGGCAAGAAGTTGATCGCGGAGAAGGAGAACTGGACCTACCGGGCGAGCGCCGACAATCTGCTGGAGCGCAAGGCGGTGCGGGAATCCTTTGCGCGCTCGTTCATCTGGGCCGGTGAGATACTTTCCGAGGGGCCGGACGGGGTGCTGCTCGTCGACCTGTCGGGCTTCCTGACGCGCGACGCGCTGGATGTGCGCGGTATCCTGAAGGCTAATCCGGACGGTGGATCATTCGCCATCGACGCGGACCGGTCGATGCCGGATGCCTCGCAGGCGCTGAGTTTTCCCGACAATGCCGAATTCGATGCCTTCCTGACGCTGACCAGCGATGACCCCCAGTCGCAGGTCGTGGCGACGGCAGCGGACGCGCGCGCGTTCACGCTGGTGCAGCACCAGTCGCTGGTGCGCCTGCCGGACGATGGCTACAATCCGCGTATGTTCGATCCGCGCAGCGGCGCGATCGATGTGCCCTTCTATGATTTCTCGGCACCGTTGTCGGGCAATGTGCGTCAGTCGTTCGCGCGGCGCTTCCGGCTGGAAAAGCAGCACCCGGCAGCGGCGAACAGCCCGGCCATCAAGCCGATTGTCTTCTATGTCGATTCCGGCGCACCGGAGCAGATCCGCCAGGCGCTGATCGAAGGCGCGTCCTGGTGGACGGATGCGTTCGCGGCGGCGGGGTTCCCGGATTCCTACCGCGTGGAGGTCCTGCCCGAGGGCGTGCATCCGCTCGACGTGCGCTACAATGTGATCCAGTGGACGCACCGGCAGACGCGGGGCTGGTCGTATGGCGGCGGAGTGTACGATCCGCGCACCGGCGAGATGCTGAAGGCGAACGTCATTCTCGGCAGCCAGCGCGTGCGGCAGGACCGGATGATCTTCGAGGGGCTGGCTGGCACAGCCAAGACCGGCACGGGCGAAGCGGACGACCCGGTGGAGCTGGCGCTGTCGCGCATCCGCCAACTGGCCGCGCATGAAGTCGGCCACACGCTTGGCTTTGCGCACAATTTTGCGGCCTCGGCGAATGACCGCGCCTCGGTGATGGATTACCCCGCGCCGCTGGTGACGGTGGGCGACGATGGCGCGCTGGATTTCTCGTCGGCCTATGATGTCGGCATCGGCGCATGGGACAAGGTGGCCGCGACCTGGCTCTATGCGCAATATCCTGACGGAGCCGATGCGGGCGCTGCAGGCGGCAAGGTGTTGCGCGCGGCCTATGTGGGCGGCCTGCGCTTTGTCGACGATGCGCAGGGACGCGGTTTGGGCAACAGCCATCCCTATGCCAGTGTGTGGGACAATGGCAACGACCCGATTGCGGTACTAAACGAGACGATGCGTGTGCGGAAAGTCGCGCTTGGCCGGTTTGGGCTGGATGCCATCCGGCCCGGCGATCCGACCTATGACCTGCGCGCGGTTCTGGTGCCGGTCTACCTGTACCATCGCTATGAGGTTGCGGCGGCGGCGAAATCGATCGGCGGGTATGATTTCCGCTATTCGGTGCGCGGCGATGGCGGGCAGGCAGGCGCGATCGTTCCGGCCGCACGCCAGAGGACCGCGCTCGAGGCATTGCTCGCGACGCTCGATCCGGCGGCACTCGACCTTCCCGATGAAACGCTGAACCTTCTCAACACGCCGCTCGACTCCTTTGGCGCAGGCGCGTCGGGCGCAGAATATTTCCCGGGCACAGCCGGGGCGATGTTCGACCTGATGGCGGCGGCCGACACGGCGGTGTCGCAGACGCTGGGCGCATTGCTGCACCCGGCGCGTGTCGCGCGCCTGATCGAGACCGAGCGGCGCGATACGGCAGCGCTGACATTTCAGGATGTGCTGGGCGGCATAGAGGGCGTGGTGTTCGCCTCGCCCGCCACGCCGCGGCAGGCGGGTATCCTGCGCCGCGAACAGGTGCGATACGCGTCAATGCTGATCGATCTCGCGTCGGATGCTGGCGCGACCCCGGAGACAGTTGCTCGGACCGATGCCTACCTGGCGCTGTTGAGCCAGCGGATCGCGACGGCGGGGCGGCGCGCCAGTGCCGTTGACATGGCGACCCGCGCGGACATCACCCGAAGGATAGCGGCGCACCTTTCCCGCGCCGCCATGCCGACCGCCCCGGTTGCCCCGGGTGTGGACGTGCCGCCGGGCAGCCCGATCGGGTCGGATCTGGGTGAGGATTGCTGGCATTGCGACACGGAACTTCTGCGCTAGAGTGATCTCACGAGACCGGCTGAAACCGGCGCGAATGGGAGAAACGCAATGCGCATTGAAGGGCTGCCCGGCGTGGGAGCAGAGATAACGGATGTCGACCTGCGACAGGTCACGGGCGATGAGATGGACGCGATCAAGCAGGCCTATGCCGAGCATGGCGTGCTGTTCTTCCGGGACCAGGACCTCAGCGAGGACGACCATATTGCTTTTGGCGAACGGTTCGCGCCGATCAATATCAACCGCTTCTTTGCCGCCCACCCTGACTATCCGGAAATTGCCATGGTGGCCAAGGAGGCCGACCAGAAGGACAATATTGGCGGCGGCTGGCACACGGACCATTCCTATGACGTGGAGCCGGCAATGGGGTCGGTGCTGGTCGCGCGGGTACTGCCGGAGACAGGCGGGGACACGTTCTTCGCCAGCATGTACCGCGCCTATGACACGCTGGACGATGCGACGAAGGCGGAGATCGAGGGCCTGAATGCCGTTCATTCCGCCAAGCATATTTTCGGGTCGCAGGAACAGACCTATTACAACACGACCGATGCGGGCGGCGGACGGATCGGCAACGCGGCAGCGGCCGACGTGCTGGAGGACGTTGTCCATCCGGTGGTGATCACGCATCCGCTGAGCGGCAAGAAGGCGCTGTATGTGAATCCGGGCTTCACGGTCGGAATTGCGGGCATGTCAAAAGAGCAGGGGGCTGAATTACTGGAGCGGCTGTTCGCGCATGCGATGAAGAAGGAGCATGCCTATCTGTTCAGCTGGAAGCCGGGATCGGTGGCGTTCTGGGACAACCGGTCAACCTGGCATTGGGCTCTGAACGATTATCACGGCCAGCGCCGCATCATGCACCGCATTACGCTGGAAGGGTGCGCACTACACTGAGCGCGGAGCGCTTAGTCGAACTTGAATTCGACGCCCATTTCGGAGCCACTCTGCCAGCGGCGGATACAGGTGCGCGGCTTCTTGCAGTTCGGTATGTGCATCACGAACACTTCGGGCAGGTCGACTCCCGCGGGAGTGACGATGCGTGCGCCACCCGGCGACACGTCCCGGATTTCGCATGGCAGGCGCTTGAAAAAGCCGAGCCGGATCATGCCGGATTGTGCCAGATTAGTCCGGCGGCCCCTGCGATTCATTGTCGTATTCATTTTACTTCCTCTCGGACGCGACGGCATGGTTTGGCGCATCCAGATGTATATGTGACAGAAACTGGTAAACAGACCGCCCTATGTTAAGGCGAGTTTTGAAGCATTCAGACAATGACTGACAAAGGAAACGCCCATGGCTGAAGATGTCCGGATCAATGTTCACAAGGGACTCGGCCGTATCACCCTGACCCGGCCTTCGGCCCTGCATGCCCTGAATGCGCCCATGTGCGAGACGATCCTGTCGGCACTGGAACGCTGGGCGGGCGATCCGACCGTTTATCTCGTCATGGTCGAGCACGAGGAAGGCACACGCGGCTTCTGCGCGGGCGGCGACATTCGCATGCTGGCGGATAGCGGCGCAGCCGATGCCAGCGAGGCGCGGGCCTTCTTCAATGTCGAATACCGGATGAACGCCGCGCTGAAGGCCTTTCCCAAGCCCTTCCTGGCAGTGATGGACGGCGTGACCATGGGCGGCGGCGTCGGCCTGTCTGTCCACGGGTCGCACCGTGTGGCGACCGAACGGACGGTGTTTGCGATGCCGGAGACCGGGATTGGCCTGTTCCCGGATGTCGGCGGCGGGTGGTTCCTGCCGCGCCTTGCCGGAGCGCTCGGCACGTGGCTGGCCCTGACGGGCGCGCGTCTCAAGGGCGCAGATGTGGCGGCGGCGCGCGTGGCGACGCATTTCGTGCCGTCCGAACTGGTCGCGAACCTGAAGAAGCAGGTTGAGGGCGCGGATTTCTCGGTCGATGCGGCTGGCCTGCTGAACGAGATTTTGAGTCGGCTGACCCATGCCGTGCCCGCAGGCAGTTTCCAGCCGCACCGCGAGGTGATCGACCGATGCTTTGCGCTGGACAGCGCAGAAGCGATCGTGGCAGCGCTGGAGGCGGATGCCAGTGACTGGGCCGTGGAACAGGTGGCCGTACTGCGCAACAAGTCGCCCGAGACCGTGAAAGTGGCTCTGCGCCAGTTGCGCGAGGGCGGGCGCCTGACAGATTTCAGGGACAATATGCGGATGGAATACCGCATCGGCTGGCGGAAGGTGCAGAGCCCCGACTTCCTGGAGGGCGTCCGGGCGGTGATCGTGGACAAGGACAATGCGCCGGCCTGGTCGCCCGCGCGTCTCGAAGATGTCAGCGACGCCGACGTCGCCCGGTATTTCGAGCCGCTCGGGCCGGATGAACTCGAATTCGACTGATCGTGGACCTGGCCCCAAGTATAAGGGCCAAGTAACGGCCGATGCATTCATCCAACTGGGCGCCCGGCCCTGTTTACCAAGTATTCACCATGCAAAGCGTGTCGGCCAGGTGCCTGCAGTGACCAAAATTCCCGTATGAGGCGTAAATTTGGCCCCAAATGACCCGAAAACACGTTTCGAGGCAGTAACGGTTAATGAATTCGGCCGTTTGTTAACAATCAACACTTGAGAAGAGGGTATGATTATCAAATAATTAGGATTGATCGCGTAAATCTACTCAAACTACAACAAAAGTTGAGTGATGGTGGAAGTAATGATGATCTCCGATATGCAGGAAACTGCCCCCCTTTCCGTTGGCGAGTCTTTTCTCAAGTCTTTGTCCCTTCTTGAACAGGCGCACCGTCGTCTGCACGACGTCGTCAAGGACGACCTCGAGCGCGGTGGTGAACGGTCGCTGACCGGCGTCCAGGCCTTGCTGATCTATGAGATCGGCGATGATGAGGCCCCGGCCTCTGTCCTGCGGGCCCGTGGCGCCTTTGCCGGCACCAGCCTGTCGTACAATGTCAAGAAACTCCAGGAAGGCGGCTACCTGATCCAGACTCGTTCCGAGGATGACAAGCGGACGGTGACGCTTCGCCTGACCGAACGTGGCCTGAAGGTGCGTGACCGTGTCGCCAACCTGTTCGAGAAGCAGGCCTCGACGCTTGAACCAACGGCCAGCGTGCGTCACGACGACCTGTCGCAACTGAACAAGACCATTTCGCGCCTCGAGCGCTTCTGGTCCGACCAGATCCGCTTCCGCCTCTAAGCGGATACCGCAATCCTTGCGGATCACAATTGCCCCCGTCCGCGTGGCGGGGGCTTTTTGCGTTTCAACTTCCGTTATATATTGTCCGCGTGAAGGAGATGTGGCTGGTGGCTTTGGGGGCGGCGTTCGCCTGCGGTCCTGCTGAGGCGGGTCCCTGGGCCCGTGACACGGGCGGCTATTACCTGCGCGGCCTCGTCTCGGCTAAAACCCTGGACGGTCTCCACGGCACCCGAGCCGATGCTTATGGAGAATACGGCCTCACCGACCGCTGGACGCTGACCGGGAAGACCGAGGCGGTCGCCTATGAAGACAGTATCGGCGACATCGACCGGCAGTCTTACCGCCTGACGCTGCGGCGGCAATTATGGGCGCGCAAGGGGGGCGTCATCGGCGCCTAGGGCGGCGCAGTCTATGGCAATGCGATCGCGGTAACCTTTGGGTGTGATGAATGGGGCGGCGAGGCGCGGCTGAGCGGCGGCTATTCAGGCGTGCGCAAGTCGCTGGGGTTCTACCTGTTCAGCGATTTCGCGATGATCAGCCACCAGGATGGCTGCGTGCGGCACCGAGCCCAATTCGGCTATGGCGCGGACATTTCCGACCGGATCTTCGTCACGCAGCAGGTCTGGCTTGAGCGCAGCAATGACAGCGCGGACTCGAACAAGTTCGAGAGCCAGGTCGGTTATCATTTCGGCCATGTCGACGTATCGGTCGGATACCGTGAGGAATTTGGTGGCGCTTATGAGGAAAACGCCGACCTCATCGCTCTGACAGGGCGGACGCCTATTCGGCCGGCGGCGACGTGTACCCGGTTTCCACCATCAGGTAGGCGATCAGGCCCAGCCGGTCTTCCGGCTTGCGGACGCCCGCGAAGCTCATCCGGTTGCCGGGCAGGAAGGCGCGCGGATTGGTCAGCCATTCGTCGAGATGGACGGGCTCCCAGACGAAGTCGGCTTCTTCGAGCGCATCGGAATAGGCAAAGCCTTCAACAGAACCGGCTTCGCGCCCGAACATGCCGTGCAGGTTGGGCCCGACCAGGTTGCCGGCGCCTTCTGCCGTCAGGTGGCAGGACTGGCACAGTTTGAACGTGCGCTTGCCACGGGCATAATCGGCGGTGTTGTAGGGGGCGGGCAGGGCGGCGAATTCCGGGCTGGGCTCGCCGGGGGCTGGTGCAGCAGCGGGCGTGACAACAGGCGTTGCAGCTGGCGCTGGAGCGGCGACCGCCGTGTCAACCGGCGTTTCGGTTGAGGCTGCGGGTGTCGCTGCATCCGTGCTGGAACCGCCGCAGGCGACGATCAGGGCAAAGGCAGCGATGGCTGTGGCAGGTTTCAGAAATGGCGACATGGCGCGGAATCCTTTTCAGACGGGTCTGGCGGCATTGTGAGCCGATGCCGGGAGCGTTGCAACCAAATGCAACGCGACACTTCGCACCGATGATGCCAGCCCGCGACAAAGCCTGCGGGCTGGTTTACTGTTCCGCCATGCCTGATTCCGTCCGCCCAAAGCCCCAGATTCGCAGACTGCCGCCCGATGTGGTGAACCGTATCGCGGCCGGGGAGGTCGTGGAACGCCCGGCGGCGGCAGTGAAGGAACTGGTCGAGAACGCGCTCGATGCGGGCGCGACGCGCGTGTCGATCGCGATTGAAGAAGGCGGCCTGAAGCGGATCACCATTGAGGATGATGGCTGTGGCATGTCGGCGGATGACCTGCTGGTGGCGCTCGAGCGGCATGCGACGTCCAAACTGTCTCCCGGCGCCGATGGCCACGTCGACCTCCTGAACATTCACACGATGGGCTTTCGCGGCGAGGCCCTGCCATCCATTGCCTCCGTCAGTCGGATGACGCTCACATCCCGCGCGGCGGGCGAGGACGCCGCTGACGTGTTCGTCGAGGCGGGACGGATCGAAGGCCCCCGGCCTGCCGCCTTTACCGGGCGCAGCGAGACGGGAACGCGCCTTGAGGTCCGCGACCTGTTCTTTGCCACGCCCGCGCGCCTGAAATTCATGAAGGGCGAGCGCTCGGAGACCATGGCGGTCTCCGATGTCGTCAAACGGCTCGCCATGGCGAACTCGACCGTTGCCTTCAGCCTGGAAAGCAATGGCCGCAGCCTGTTCCGCCATGCAGCCGAAGCCAACGGTGAGGCCGGGCAGCTGGCCCGCCTTGGCGCGATCATGGGGCGGGATTTCCGCGACAATGCCGTGGCCATCGATGCCGAGCGCGAGGGCGTGCGGCTGACAGGCTTTGCCGGCCTGCCGACGCTCAATCGCGGCAATGCGCAGATGCAGTTCATGTTCGTCAACGGACGCCCGGTGAAGGACCGCATGCTCAATGGCGTGATCCGCGCGGCCTACCAGGACTTCCTCGCACGCGACCGTCACCCGATGGCGGCACTGTTTGTCGAACTCGACCCGGAATATGTCGACGTCAACGTGCACCCGGCGAAAACAGAAGTGCGCTTCCGCGATGCCGGGAATGTACGAGGACTGATGATTGGCGCCTTGCGGCATTCTCTGGCCGCAGCCGGGCACAGGGCATCGACGACGGTCGCCGGGTTTGCACTCGGGCGGGCCAAGCCGGAAGCGCCGATGGCGTCCGGGGCGCTGTTCCAGTCGCGACCGCCATCCGGCGGGGGCTATGCCTACCATGCGCCGTCGGCATCTTATCCGCCGTCGGGATTCGCCGAAACTGCGCCGCAGCCCTTTGATCATGACGATGCGCCGACAGCGCGGGTCGAAGATGTGCCTGACATTGCGCAGGGCAATTTCCCGCTGGGCGTGGCGCGCGCGCAATTGCACGAAACCTATATCGTGGCGCAGACGGCTGATGGAATCGTGATCGTCGACCAGCACGCGGCGCACGAGCGGCTCGTCTACGAGGACATGAAGCGCCAGATGGCGGCAGGCGGCGTCAGGCGCCAAGCCTTGCTGATCCCTGACGTTGTCGAACTGACCGAGGATGAAGCCTCGCGGGTGCTGGAGCGCGCGGATGAACTGGCCGAACTCGGGCTGGAGATCGAAGCGTTCGGGGCGGGCGCCGTGTGCGTGCGGGCGACCCCGGCTCTGTTCGGGGAGATGGACGCGATCGGCCTGATCCACGACCTCGCCGACGACTTCGCGGAATACGAGGCCGGGCTTGCCCTGAAGGAACGGTTCGAGGAAATGATGGGCAACATGGCCTGTCGCGGCTCCGTGCGGGCGGGACGACGGCTGAACAGCGACGAGATGAACGCGCTGCTCCGGCAGATGGAGGCGACGCCCCATTCCGGCCAGTGCAATCATGGCCGCCCCACCTATGTGGAGCTGAAACTGGCCGATGTCGAGCGCCTGTTCGGGCGGCGCTGACCGCGTGGGATTTCACCAGTGGGGACACGCGGATGTTGGCCTTGGGGAACGGCTTGCCACAGCAGGCGCTGGCATGGTCTTCTCATCGCACAATGATATTTCCCGGGCATTCGGGAGCGCGTGACATTTCCGGGGGATTACGGTGAAAGCGGCTGACGCCATCAATATCGACGATCTGCGCAGCCTGGCGAAGGCCCGCCTGCCGCGCATGGTGTTCGACTATATCGATGGCGGGGCGGAGGACGAGATCACCTTGCGCCGCTCGGTCGACCGGTTTGCCGATTATGAGTGGGTGTGGAATGCGCTCGTTGACGTGTCGAAGATCACTACGGCGACCAAAGTGCTCGGCCAGCCCAATGCACAACCTTACTTCGTCTCTCCCACGGCGGCCTCCCGCCTGTTCCATCCCATGCAGGGAGAACTCGCCACGGCGCGCGCGGCGCAGGCGGCGGGCATTGCCTATTCGGTCTCGACACTGGCGAGCCACAAGATTGAAACGATTGCGGCTGCCGCGCCGGACATTCCGAAATTCATCCAGGTCTATGTCTGGAAAGACCGGGGCATCGTGCGGGACTTTCTCGCCCGGGCCAAGGCGGCGGGTTATGTCGGCTGTATCCTGACGGTCGATGCCGTGTCAGCCGGGTATCGCGAGCGCGACCCGCGCAACGGATTTTCCATTCCGCCCTCGGTGAACTGGAAAACGGCAACCCAGGCGCTGGCACGTCCCGGCTACCTCGCCGACCTTGCCCGGTCCCCGGAGATCGGCCCGGCGAATTTCGAGGGCGTTGATACGGGCGGGCGTGACGTGATGGGCGTGATCAACGAATTGTTCGACCGGACAATGACCTGGAAAGACGCCGAATGGATGGCGAAGGAATGGGGCGGTCCGTTCGCGATCAAGGGCATCAGCACGGCCGAGGATGCGAGGCGCGCCGTCGGATCGGGCGCCAGCACCGTATGGCTGTCCAACCATGGTGGCCGCCAGATCGATACGTCGGTGCCGGTCGTGGACCTTGTTCCGGAGGTGCGTGAGGCTGTGCTGGACGAGATCGAAGTGATTGCGGATGGCGGCGTGCGACGCGGCAGCCATGTGCTCAAGCTGATCGCGCGGGGTGCCACCAGCGTCGCGCTGGGCCGGACCTGCCTGTATGGGCTTGCCGCCGGCGGCGAGGCCGGAGTGGCGCGCGCGCTTGAGATCATGTCGGTCGATGTCGCCCGGCTGCTCGGATTGCTAGGCGTGCCGGATGTATCGGACCTTGACCAGAGCCTGCTCCGGCTCCGGGAAAGCTGAGTCCGGTCAGGTCGTCGAGCCGCCCAGGAAGCCGAGATTCTTCTGGCTGAAATTCGACAGGTTGGGCAGCGCTGCGGCCAGCTCACCCGCATCTAGCCCGAACCATGATCCCAGAGTCGCGGCGTATTGTTCGACCGACACTTTCGGGATCATGCGACCATGGGTCGAGGTGAATGATTCCCCGTTGAGGTCAGGCGTCGGAATATCGCCGTAGATTTGCTTGCCGGCAACCGATCCGCCGGTGACGAAATGGTGGCCACCCCAGCCATGATCAGTGCCGTCGCCATTGTCGATCGTCGTGCGTCCGAACTCGGACATGGTGAACAGGGTAACGTCGTTCCATTTGCCCTGGGTGACCATGGATGTACGGAAGGCCGAAATCGCTTCAGAAAGCGCCGTCTGCAAGCCGGGCAAAGTATTGGTCTGACCGCTATGTGTGTCGAAGCCACCCATGAAGACATAGAAGACCTGACGATTGGAGTCGAGCTTATCCTGTATGCTGATCGTATTCGCCACGCTTCGCAGCTGGGAGCCGATACTGGTGCCGGGGAACACGGTGGAAATGCCGGATGACGACTCCAGTGCCGTATCATAGGCGCGGCTGTTGATCACGCCATTGCCGGATTGGCGGGCAAAGTCGCGGGCAAACAGGTTGGTCTCGCCATAGCCGGTTTTGGAGACATACTCGTCAAGCAGGTCACGCGCCGCATTGAAGCGGGATTCGCCGCCGAGGATAAAGGGCTGGTCGACCAGGGTAACGCCCTGGGCCCCGCCTGCGCTCGTGGTGAACTGACGTCCTTCCTTGCCGGACAGGAATACATCGTTTGGCCCGGCGGAGACCATGGCATAGCGCGGGTTCAGTGAGGAATCGGCCCGCAGGGCGGCATCCGCGAAGGCCCCGCCCCAGCCATACTGAGCGCCTTCGACGCCCAGAGACATCCAGGTCGACTGCTGGTCATTGTGCGAGAAAAGGCGTGGTGGCAGCTGTGCGCCGATGCGGGTGAGGTCCGACCGTGTCGTCGGTTCGATCAAGGGGCCGACATTGCCGACGATGGCCAGGTCGCCTGCCTCGAAGATTTCCTGGAGCCCGGACAATTGCTCGGGCAGGCCGAACTGGCGCGATCCGAAGCTCGCGGCATTGGTCGGGTTGAGCGCGAGGAGGTTGGCGCTGTCACGCGACGACGAACCGGAGCCGACGCCATAGGCGCCATAGAGACCGGGCCGGGCGCTCCGCAACAGGTCATAGGAGGCCGGATCGCGCGGGATGACCGTATCAGCATGGTCCATGCCGCCCTTCAGGAAGATGCAGACCAGCGCCTTGTATCCGCTGGTATTGGCAGCGAAAGCCTTGCCACTCGCCAGGGTGCTGAGCACGCCCGTCCCTGCGAGAAAGCCTGTGGCGGCGCCGGAGCGGAGGAAGTTGCGACGATTCATGTTAGCCATTCTGGTTATCCCTGAATCTGGATTTAGCGCTGGATTGCGTAGGCGGGTGAGCTGATCGTCATGAACGCGGCGAGTTGGGCGCGTCTCTGGCGATCTGCATCCGATGTCACGGGAACCGCAGTCACGGCCTCAACGATATCGGCCTTGAGTTCCGGGGTCATCGTGTTCCCGGTCAGCAACAGGTCGATATAGTCGACCAGTGCGGAGGGATTGTCTGCGATGACGATTTCCGGACCATAGTCCGGTGTGAAGCTGGGATCGGTGCCCGAATGGGGTGTGTCGTCAAAAATAAAGCGCGTCATGATGTTCATGAAGCCGATGGCCGAGCCCTCATTGACCAGCTGGAATTCCGGCGCGGTGAGCCCGCGTGCACCGGTTTCGGTACCCGGCGCGACAAATCCGGGCCGGTAGAAGTTGAACACTGACGGCGCAAACAGGGGCTGCTGCCCAAACCCGGACGAGGGGCTCGACGCATCCCTCAGCGTGAATTCGCGGGCGGAGTCGATGTCGGTAAGATCGAAGGCACGGACCCAGTGAACAAATTTCAGGACCGGCTCGCGAATCTTCCCATTCTCGACGTCTGTCGTGGCGTTGTCGTCGTTCACGGACTGATCGAGCAGGATGGCTGCGATCGTCGCGGCCAGGTCGCCACGCTCGCCCGTTCCGAAAACTGTGCCGTTTTTCGCGGTGTATCGACCTGCATCGAAGACATCGGCGACGCGTTTGACATAGGCCGGGCTCGGCGAACTCGCCGTGAACCGCTGGATCAGCTGGCGTGACACGAAGGGCGCGACATTCGGATGCGCGAATATCGTATCCAGAGCGATCTTGACGCTTTCGTCTCCGCCTGTGTTCGGGGGAATGACAGTGCCCAGGAACCGCTTTTCCAGCGACGAGTGCTCGCCGTCAAAAATGACCAGGCGCTTTGAATTGTTGCCCTGGCTTCCTGTGAAGAATCCGGGGCCTTCCCAGCTGAATCCGGTAAAGACGCGGGCAAGGCCTTCGACATCGTCATTGTCGAAAGTCTCGACTTCCCGGCCATTGGCCAGCTTGGGCGTGCCGTCCTGGTTGAGTTCGACTACGCCGATCGTAAAAAGCTGCATGAGCTCGCGGGCATAATTTTCGTCCGGCATGCGGCCCGTCGCAGGATCGCCTTTCTGGTTGCGCCAATATGTCAGGTAGCGCGCCATGGCGCTGGAATAGGTGACCTCTTCCAGCAGATCCCGGTAATTTCCGAAAGCGTTGTTGGCGAGGACATCGAGAAAATAGCCGACTTGCAGAGTCTGGCCGTACATGTCGGCATCGGAAATGACGAACAATTGGGACAGCGCGAACACCATGCGTGTGCGCAACTGGTCGTTGGCGCCGATCATGTTGTTCCAAAGCACGCCCCGGTGTTCCTGGGCGTCGATATTCTCGCCGGCATTCTGGCGGGCGGCCAGCCCGGCAAGATAGAGCGTGGCCGGCTTGTTGATTTCAGCAGCCACCCAGTCTTCGATATCCATGCCGACTACTGCCTGGATGCCGGCATAATCGCCTCCGAAGGTCGCCCGTGCCAGCACGCGTTGTGCTTCAGCCTCGTCATCAATTCGTGTTTCATACGGCCCGGAGGGAGGAGGCGGTGATGGTGGCGGCGGTGGCGGAGGAGGAGGAGGTGGTGGAGGCGATCCTGGCGGTGATCCGGGGGCCGTGGGCTGTCCGCCGCCTGTCCCGCCGTCACTTCCGCCGCCACCGCCGCAGGCGGTCAAAACAGCGGCCAAGACAAGGCTTGCCGCGATCGTTTGCGCTTGCTTGCGCGCCGTCGGTTTCATTGGACTTCCCTCTACACTTCGCAAATCCGTATTACGTTTTCTTCGTCCGGAGTGAACTGAAGGTTTCGTTAGAATCCCCCGTCACCACTGGGCTTTCGTGACATTTCGTCCATGCCCTGCGATGGGGTCGCGGGGCCAATGCCTCAAACGTGGCAAGTATTGCAATAGTTAATTTAGCTGAAACCTGAATGATAACAGCGGGCAAGGATCGGAATCTTCAGTATGTGAAGTACTTCAGCTGCTGCATTCATTGCGATTCCGACGATGGCGACCGGAGAAGTATTAATAATAAACAAGGTTGTTTTTAAAGCAGTCCTGCCTGCGATCCGGGCGCATTTCGGCGCCGTCGCGTGTCCCTGCCTGGGTATTCCGCGTACGCCTGACCGCGGCGATTAGCGGAGCGCGTGACCTATACCGACACGACCCGTCCCGGATTCATGATGCCGAGCGGATCGAGCGCCTTCTTGATGGCGCGCATGGCGTCGGTGGCCGCAGGCGGACGCAAGCGGGCAAGCTCGTCGCGCTTCAACCGGCCGACCCCGTGTTCGGCGCTGATTGAACCGCCATGCGCCATGGTCTGATCAAACACGACGCGCGTAATGTCGGCGACATGAGCTTGCAGGACGGGGGCGACGGCGTCCGACGGTTCGCAAACGGAATAGTGCAGGTTGCCGTCGCCGACATGGCCGAAAATGACGAATTCGGCGCTGGGCACCACGGCGAGCACGGCGGCATTGCAGCTGTCGATGAAGGCGGGGATGCGGCTGACCGGCACGGCAATGTCCTGGTTGATGGCAGTGCCATAGGCGCGTTTCGACAGCGGGATCGTCTCGCGGATGTGCCAGAAGCTCTGCGCCTGCGCCTTGCTGCTGGCAACGGTGCCGTCCTTGACGAGTCCCTGGTCGAAGGCTGCCTCGAGGGCCTTTTCCAGTGCGTCGCGGGCATGCGCCTCGTCCACCATGGAGACTTCCATCAGTACCCGCCACGGGAGATCGGACGGCAGCGGGTCCCGTGTGCCCGGAATGTCCGCCATCACCATGTCGATGGCACCCGCCGGTATGATTTCGAAACTCGTCACAGTGTCGCCGGCATGCTGGCGCACAAGGGCAAGCAGGGCGACAACATCCTCGGTGCTGTCGCAACAGACCCAGGCGCTGGCGCGCTGGACCTGCGGGAAGAGTTTCAGCGTGGCGGCCGTGATCAGGCCCAGCGTGCCCTCGGCACCGGCGAACAGGTGTTTGAGGTCGTAGCCGGTATTGTTCTTGCGCAGGCCCGAAAGGCCGTCCCAGACTTCGCCCGACGGCAGCACGACTTCGAGGCCGAGGATCAGGTCGCGCATCATGCCATAGCGCAGCACGGCGACGCCGCCGGCATTGGTGGAGATCAGGCCGCCGATCGTGGCAGTGCCTTCCGAGCCGAGGGAGAGCGGGAACAGGCGTCCGGCTTCCTCGGCGGCGGCCTGCGCGGTGACGAGCGGGGCGCCCGCCTCGATGACGAGGGAATTGTTGAACGGGTCGATGGAGCGGACGGCATGCATGCGGCCCATCGAGACGACGATCTCGCCATGCGGCGTGCCGCCGTCGACAAGGCCGGTATTGCCGCCCTGCGGGGTCATCGCGACATGGTGAGTGGCGCAGAGTGTGACGAGCGCGGCGGCCTCCTCGGTGCTGGCAGGACGGGCGAGGAAGGGCGTCTCGCCCTGATAGGCGCCGCGCCAGGGCGTGGACACTTCGGCAAGGCGGTCGGGATCCTCGCTCCAGCCCTTGGGGCCGAGCAGGTCTTTCGCGGCAGAGAGGAAGGCGGCAGGCGGCTGGGTCATGATGTGAGCTTACGCATGTGGTTGGCGATGGCGATACCGTCTTCACGGTCGGAGAGGGCGGTGATGACGCCGTCGCGGGCCGATTGCGGCTTGTTCTGGCCGAGCTTGGTGATGCCTTCGAACCGTGTGGGGGCAAGCGAGAAGGCGCGGATGCCGGGTAGCATGGCCTCGAAGCGGCCGGGCGTCATCTTCGCGCGTGTCCATGCCGGTTTGGGGGATAGGCCCGCTTCGAACAGGTCGGACAGGTCGTCGAGCAAGCTTGTGGCGCCTGTATCGTCCAGCCGGGTGACGTGGCCTTCTGCTTCGACGGACAGGTAGTTCCATGTGCCGACCTGGTCGTCTTGGCCATACCAGTCCGGCGACACATAGGCATGGTCACCCGTAAACACGATGAGCGCCCTGCTCCCCGCAAGGAGTGCAGAGGTCACCGCGTTCGCGGTGGAGAGGTGGAATCGCAGGACTGGCGCGCCTGCCATTTCGTCGAGCAGGATCGGCGCATGAGCGGCGTGGATGCGGGTACCATCGGAGGCGCAGACCAGTGCGAATGGATGCGCGCGAGCGCGCGCGACCAGCGTGGCGGTATCGGTCTCGCGAAAGGGACGGGCGGGGTGCATCGGCGTGGCTTAGCAGAGGTGGCGAGGGCGTGCGAGAGGGGTGGTGGGGCTCAGTCGCGGTGAGCGGCGCGTTCCAGCCGGTCATTGATGGCTTCGCCAAGCCCGGTATGCGGGATCGGCGCGACAGCGATGCGCTCATAGCGGGCATCGAACGCCCGCAGCATCGCGAACAGGTTCGCGGCGGCCTCGGCGAGGTCGCCCTTGGGCGAGAGGTTGCCTTCACGGGGGCAATGGTCGCCAAAGCCGAGATAGCCCTCGCCAGACATGGGCGTGGCCGCGTTGAGGCGGAGGGTGGCGCGGGGCGCGTAGTGGCTTTTCAGCTGGCCGGGCGCCGTGATGCCGGCGCTGTCACCGGGCCGGGCGAGCGTGACGCCGAGGCAATCTTCCAGTTCTGCCGTTTCCAGCGCGCCCGCGCGCAGCAGCCTTGGTGTGTCTTGCGTAAAGTCCACGATGGTCGACTCGATCCCGATGGCGCAGGGGCCGCCGTCCAGGATGAGGGCGATCCGGTCGGCGAGATCGGTGCGGACATGTTCTGGTGTTGTCGGGCTCACATGGCCGGACTTGTTGGCCGAAGGGGCGACGAGGGGACCGCCGAAGGCATCGAGCAAGGCCTGGGCGACCGGGTGGACCGGGCGGCGCAGGGCGACCGTGTCGAGTCCGGCGCGGGCCAGGTCGCAGACGCTTGCTGTGCGGGCTGCAGGCAGGACGATGGTCAGCGGGCCGGGCCAGAAGCATTCGGCCGCCTTCCGGGCCAGCGGCGTGAACACCGCTTCGCGTTCGGCCATGGCCTGTGAGGCGACATGGGCGATCAGCGGGTTGAAGCGCGGGCGGCCCTTGGCTTCGTAGAGACCGGCAACGGCGTCCGGGTTCGCAGCGTCGCAGGCGAGGCCATAGACGGTCTCGGTGGGCATGGCGACGAGCCCGCCAATGCGCAGGATATCTGCAGCGCGGGCCAGGATGTCCGGCGTGGGTGGCACGATGGTCGCAGTCATGGGCGGGGCCTTAGCACTGGCAGGCAAGTGGCGGAACCTATTTGCGGGTCGCCTCACCCGTGACGGTGACCGTGACCGCATCGCTGACCCATTCGGCCCCCGGATCGGAGATCTGGCCGATATTCAGCGCCTTGCGGTCGAACGTCGCTTCGCCGTTCAGCGTGGCGATGTCGCCTTCAATGTCGAGCGTGAAGGCGAGCGGCGTCGTGACCGTGCGGTTTTTCAGGCGCATGGAGGCGGTCGCGGTATAGCCGGTGTCGGTCCGGGCGAAATCCGTCAGGCGGATGGTGGCCGTCGGATAGTTTGACACGTCGAACCATTCGGGTGCGCGCAGGCTGTCATTATAGAGTTTCTTGCCAGTCGTGGCAGTGCCGGTTGGTACGCTGACGCGCACGTCAGAGGTTTCAACGGCGTCCGGGAAGAAGGCCACGTCGGCTGTCCAGTCCTTGAACGTGCCGGAAAAGACGTTGCCATCATGCGTGCCGGTGAACCGGATTTCCGAGGCATCATAGTTGACGACCCAATTGGGTTCGACGGCAACCGGTGCGGCGGCGACCTCTGCCTCGGCGTCGTTTGCCGGTGGCGGAACTGCTTTGCTGCCTGACATCGATTGCGCGAGCACCGGCGCGGCAGCGATCAGGCCGAACAGCAGGGCTGCGCCGCCAAATGCGATGAAGAAACCACGGGCTGGCGCACGCGGCGGTTGGGTCTTGCCGAACAGGCCCGGGACCATCCGTTTCAGGACACCTTCCTCTGGCGAGAATTCATGCTTCAGCGCGCCGGCGACATGCAGGACGAGCAGGCCGATGATGACCCACGCGCCTTTGGAGTGCATGGTTTCGAGCACGACATGGACAGGCTTGTTGCCACGCAGGTCTGCCATGAAGGGCAGATCGGGCCAGCTGACCGCGCCGAACAGGACTGTCGGCACCTGGAACTTTGAGGTGGAAACGAGGGCCCAACCTAGCAGCGGCATCAGGATCATCAGGGCGTAAAGCCCGACATGGATATAATGCGCCGCTTTGACTTCCAGTGGCTTCATGTCCGAGGGCAGGGCCGGCGGCGGGTTCAGCATACGCCACGCGACACGGATCACGGAGAGGAGCAGGATCGTGATCCCGATCGACTTGTGCAGCTGGTAGCGGGTTTCATTCTCTTCCATGTTCCAGCCAAGCCAGATCATGAAAATGATGAGTGCAGCGATAGCCCAGTGAAGGGCTATCGCGACGACGGTGTAGCGGGACACGCTGTTTTTGAACATGTCGATACTTGGCAGTCTATTCGGCGACTTCGCCGAATTCGGCTTCGATGATGATCTCGACTTCGTCACCGACATAAGGCGTGCCGGCGGTCAGGCCGAAATCGGACCGGGTCAGCGTCGTCGTCGCCGAGAAGCCGATATGGTCTTGTTCAGGGGCCCACGGGAACTGTGCGACGCCATTATATTTCACGTCGAGCGTGACGGGTTTGGTCACACCCAGGAAGGTGAGGTCACCGGTGACGGTGCCGGTGTCAGGACCGGTCGGAGCCACTTCGGTCGTCGTGAAAGTGATCTGCGGGAAGGCGCCTGCGTTGAAATACTTGTCGCTCTGGGCAAGGTCCTGGTTCCAGCTGTCGAAGCCACTGTCAGCATGACCGGCTTTGTAATCGCCCGAATAGTCGGTTTCGACGGAGGCGGGATTGATCGTGGCGGTGAGCGATGTCGCGGAGGCATCGTTCGGGTTGAACTGGAGTGTCGCATCGAAATCGGTGAAGCGGGCTGTATAGTTGGACAGGCCGAGGTGCTTCACGCGCCAGATCAGCGAGGCATGGGTCGGGTCGAGCTTGTAGGTGGCCGTCCTGCCGTATTTGACGTCGGCAGCTGGCGCTTCAGCCGGGGCCGCTTCTGGCGCTGCAGCAGGCGCTGTTTCGGCGGGCGTTTCGGCCGTGTTGACCGGGGCGGCTGGGCCTCCGCACGCGACGAGCGCGAGGGCGGAAACGGAAGTAAGGATAAGGCGCATAGGGAAACTCCTGGGAAATTGATTGGCCGATGGCCAGTCGAGGTCTGCACTTGGACCTTGGCCGTAGGCGCTGTAACTGCTTATCCCGAATAACAAATATTCACAATCCGGAGACCGGCCCGATGCCCTATGATGCGCCCCTCGAAGAAATGGCTTTCACGCTTGAAGCCGTTGCAGGACTGAAGCGCCTCGAAGGCCTTGCCGGGCTGGAAGCCTATGACCCGGATCTGGTCGCGCCGATCCTCGACGAAGCGGCCAAGCTGGCGCGCGATGTGCTGGCCCCCCTGAACCAGAGTGGCGATTCGCAGGGCGTCGTGCTGACGGAAGACGGCGTCAAAGTGGCGCCGGGCTTTGCGGCTGCCTATGCCGCGTTCCGCGATGGCGGCTGGATGGGGCTGACCGCGCCGGAAGAATGGGGCGGGCAGGGCCTGCCCAAGGCGCTGTCGCTGGCAGTGATGGAAATGTTCCACGCTGCCAACATGGCGTTCGGCCTCTGCCCGCTGCTCAGTTTCGGCGCAATCGAAGCCCTGCTGGCACATGGCTCGGATGAGTTGAAGGCGGCCTACCTGCCCAATCTCGTGTCCGGCACATGGACGGGCACAATGAACCTGACCGAGCCGCAGGCCGGCAGCGATGTCGGGGCACTGAAGTCGAAAGCCGTGCCGAATGATGATGGCAGCTATGCAATCAGCGGGCAGAAAATCTACATCACCTGGGGCGACCATGATGTCGCCGAGAACATCGTGCACCTCGTGCTGGCGCGCCTGCCGGATGCTCCTGCGGGCTCGCGTGGTGTGTCGCTGTTCCTCGTGCCGAAGTTCCTGCCGAACCCGGATGGCAGCCTTGGCGCCCGCAACGGTGCCAAATGTATCGGTCTCGAAAAGAAGATGGGCATCCATGCCTCGCCGACCTGCGTGATGGAATATGACGGTGCGACCGGCTGGCTGATCGGTGAGGCCAACAAGGGCCTCGCCTGCATGTTCACGATGATGAACGCGGCGCGCCTGAATGTCGGCCTGCAGGGCGTGGCCGTGGGCGAGGCCGCCTACCAGACGGCCTTCGCCTATGCGCAGGACCGCAAGCAGGGTAAGGCCGAAGGCGTCGAGGGGCCTGCGCCGATTCTGCACCATGCCGATGTCCGCCGGACGCTGACGACGATGCGGGCCCGCGTCGCGGCGGCCCGGTCGATCTGCTATGCCTGCGCCGTCGCGGCAGATCTGGCCGAAGCCTCGCCGGACGCCGACGTGCGGGCGGCGGCGAAATTGCGCGAGGACCTGCTGACCCCGATCGCCAAGGCCTGGTCGTCCGACATGGGCGTCGAAGTCGCCAGCATGGGCGTGCAGGTGCATGGCGGCATGGGTTTCATGAACGAGACGCTAGCGGCCCAGCTCTATCGCGACTCGCGCATTGCGCCGATCTATGAAGGCACCAATGGCATCCAGGCGATCGACCTGGTCGGACGCAAGCTGAGCGGCACGAATGGCGAGTCGATGCGCGTCATGCTGGGCGAGATCGAAGCCGGCGCGGCGGCGGCACGGGCAACCAATGATCCGCAACTGGTGCAGATCGCCGACCGCCTGAGAGCGGCGGCAGAGGCCTTGCGCGAGGCCAGTGACTGGATGCTGGCGCAGATGAAGAGCCGCGACCAGGACAAGGCGCTGGCGGGCGCAACCGCCTATCTCGCCCTGGCCGGCGATGTTATTGGCGGGCATTTCCTCACGCGCGCAGCGGTGGCGGCGCGCAGCAGCGATGGCGCGGCACGGGCGCGGCGGCTGGCGCTGGCGGGCTTCTTCGCGGAAACGGCGCTCGCATCGGCGCCGGGCCGCGTCGCCGGCATTACCGAAGGCGGTTCGCGCTTCCTCGACAATTCAGAGGCCCTGTTCGGAATCGCCTGAGCGAGGTCGGCCCAGCGTGTCGACCATCAGTTGCGACGGGCAGATCGCAACTGTAAGAGGTGGAAAAACCGCCGCAGGAGGCACCGAACGGCCATGGCCTGGACCAAGACCTATAGCGGCACTGAGCCGATGCGCGTCAACAAGTGGCTGGCGACCGAGGGCGTGTGCTCGCGGCGCGAAGCCGATGCGCTTATCGAGAAAGGCCTCGTCAAGATCAATGGCGAGGTGCTGACCGAGGCCGGCTACAAGATCGAGGACGGCCAGACGCTGACCCTGACCGAAAAGGCGGCGCGGCGGCTCGACAACCAGTTATCGCTGATGTTCCACAAGCCTGTCGGGATCGTCTCGGGCACGCCGGAACCGGGCGAAGTCCCCGCCGTGCGCCTGATCAATGAGGACAGCCTGTCGGGCCGCGCCCATGCCATTCCGGGCCGCAACAACCGGCTAGCGCCGCTGGGCCGGCTCGACAAGGACTCGCACGGCCTGCTGATCCTGTCGGAAGACGGCGTTCTGGCCAAGGCCCTGATCGGGCCGGAAAGCAAGCTGGAGAAGGAATACCACGTCAAGGTGCGCGGCGACGTCACCGAGAACAAGCTGAAGCAACTGCGCCACGGGCTCGAACTTGACGGGCGCCATCTGCGGCCAGCGGACGTGACCGTGATCAAGGGCAACGAGCTGAAATTCGTCCTGCGAGAGGGCCGCAACCGCCAGATCCGCCGGATGTGCGACCTGGTCGAGCTGCGCGTGATCGACCTCATACGCACGCGTATCGGGCCGCTGTCGCTGGCCGGGTTGCCCGAAGGCAAGTGGCGTCCGATCAGCGGACGAGAGCGCGACGAGCTGCTGCGCTGGGAAGTGCAGGGCTTTTCGGCCGAACCGGCTGCGCCCGTCGTGGTTGAGCGCAAACGCCCCCTGCCGCCGGGCAAGCGCCCGACTGGCCCCGGCAAGAAGCCGATGGGCAAGCCGCGCGGTGACGGCCCGCCTGCCAAGCCGAAGCCTGCTGATCCGAAGTTCAAGCGGACCAAGCTGGCCCCGCGCAAGCGCACGCCGCTCAAATAGGCGCTGACCCGGCGTGATGGCTCGACGCGTGTCGACTCTGGCATATGCTGCATCATGGACGGATTTCAAACCAAGCCCCTGAAGCGCCCCAAGCTCGACTATCCGCACGGCGACGTGCGGCCTGCGCTGGGAGAGACGATTCAGGTCGCTCCGGGAATCGAATGGGTCAGCATGCCGCTGCCCTTTTCGCTCAAATTCATCAATCTCTGGCTGATTGATGATGGCGACAGCTGGACGATCGTGGACACGGGCCTGCCGCTGCCGGAAACGCGGACAGCCTGGAAAAGCCTGATCGAGGTCCGGATCACGCCCGACAAGCCGCTGAAGCGCGTCATGGTCACGCATATGCACCCCGACCATGTCGGCTGCGCTGGCTGGCTTTGCCACAAATATGGCGCCGACCTCTGGATGAGCCGTCTGGAATACATCACCTGCCGGATGCTGGTGTCGGACACGGGCCGCGAAGCACCCAAGACCGGGGTCGATTTCTACCGCCGCGCGGGCTGGAACGACGCCCAGATCGACAATTACAAGGAACGCTTCGGTGGGTTTGGGCGCGGCGTCAGCCAGATGCCGGACGCCTTTCACCGCCTGGCCGACGGCGACACGTTCGAAATGGCGGGCGAGGCCTGGGAAGTCATCACCGGCAACGGCCATTCGCCCGAACATGCCTGTCTCTATTGCCCGTCGCTGAACCTGCTGATCTCGGGAGACCAGATATTGCCACGTATTTCGTCAAACGTGTCGGTTCACCCGACCGAGCCCGATGCTGATCCGCTGCTCGACTGGATGACCAGCTGCGAGAAGCTGCTGGAACGCCTGCCGGAAGACGTGCTCGTCCTGCCGGCGCATAACGAGCCGTTCCGCGGCGCACATGCCCGGCTGCGTCACCTGATCGACGGCCACGAGACAGGCCTGTCGCGTCTGAAAGGGCGGATGCAGAAGGGGCCCCTGACCGTGATGGACACGTTCACCAGCTTGTTCGGGCGCGCCATCCAGCCGGACGAAGTCGGCATGGCCACGGGTGAGGCCATCGCGCATCTCAATTGCATGGTCCACCGGGGCGAAGTGGTGTCAGCTGTCGGTGACGACGGCGTTTCGCGCTACGAGCTGGCCTGAACAATATCGCTGCAATACATGCCGGATATAGCCTTTTACAGCGCGTCGGCAGATTACGCCTTCGCATGTGAAGGCGGTTTCGTCTAAGAAGTCGGCTGGCAGCAGATAGATCAGGTGACTCCGCGATGGCACGAGATGGCGACAAGGCCGATTCAAATCCCGACGACGAAGACCTGACCTTCGCCGACAAGGTAAAGCGGGAGCTGCACGAGTGGGGCGTCACGCTCGCGGTCTTCGTGCCGATCTTCATGCTCTTTTCCGGCCTGCTCTACGAGCAGCGGGTGATCCCGTCCGAAAGCATGGTGCCGACACTTCAGGTCAGCGACCGGGTGGCGGTGGCCAAGTTTGCCTATGGCTATGACCGTTATTCGCTGCCGTTCAGCCTCGGACGCTACCTGCCTATCCCGGCAGGACGCATCTTCGCGCGCGACCCGAAACGCGGCGATGTGGTCGTGTTCGAGCACCCGCATACGGCGCGCGTGATGATCAAGCGTGTGATCGGCCTGCCCGGCGACCACATCCAGATGATCGGCGAAACCGTCTACATCAATGACGCACCGATCGAGAGCGAGTTCATACGGACAGCCCGTTACCTGCCGCATGGCCGCAGCCGCGCGGTAACTGCCTATGAGTGGCGCGAAAGCGATGGCGACAAGCATTGGCTGACGAACCGGCAGGAAAAGGGCGATGCAGGCGACAATACGGTCCTGTTCGTCGTTCCGGCGGGGCACATTTTCCTGATGGGCGACAATCGCGACAATTCCCTGGACAGCCGCTTCCTGTCCGGCCACTGCCCGCCGGTGAACGGCGTGGTTGACCGTGTGGGTTGTCCCCTCAGCGTCAGGGCAACGGAGGCATCTGTCGGGTTTGTGCCAATGGACCACCTTGTCGGACGGGCCGAGACGGTGATCCTGTCGCTTTATCGCTGCAAACTGGAAGACGATGAACCCTGCAAGAAAAGGGTCTGGCGCGGACTCTAGGTCTTATTCCTCAACAGGATGCGGTGCAGGCGGGCGATTGGAGCCTTGCCGCATGCGGCCAACACCGCTAGTGGCAGTCTTCAGACCGGGCTCGCGGGGCCCTGTGAATGCTTGAAGACAGGCTGTATGGCGATGCCAGAAACGACATCGACAGGAACCCGGCGCGGCCCGATCGTGGTGTCGCGGCATGGCAGGCCGCAGCTCGACAGGACCGCTGGTCCGCGGCTCGGCTGGCGCGATTACAAGGACTGGTGGGACCGCTACGAAGAGAGCCCGCTGCGTGATGACCAGGTTGCGCCTGAAATGCTGAAAGACCTCGTGGCGGATGCCACGCTTGTTTTCGCATCGGCGCGGATTCGCGCGCAGGAAACAGCGGCCCGTGCGGCGCCGCACATGAATGCGATCCATGACCCGGTGTTCAACGAGGCGCCGCTGCCGCCGCCACGGATCGCTGGCGTGAAATACCTGCCCAAGACATGGAACGTTCTCGCCCGCGCCGCCTGGCTCAGCGGACACTCGCTGGATGGTGAGAGCGTTTCGGAAGCGCGCATACGTGCGGCGCTGGCAGCGGAGAAACTGCACGCCGCATCTGTAGAGCAGAAAGTCTATCTGGCCGCGCACGGCTGGTTTAACCGTATGTTGCGTCCGGAAATCAAGAAACTTGGCTGGAAATGCGTCTATGATGGCGGCGACAGCTACTGGAGCCATCGCATCTACGAATACCGCGGCAAGTAATCGTTTCAGAGGTTGTGGACGCCAAGCGCGCGCTCTAGAGTCGCCGCACAAATAAACACGGGCGAACCAGAATGGCTGATGCGAAAGAAAAACCGGTCGACAAGATGAGCTTCGAAGAAGCGCTGGCCGAGCTGGAAGGCATCGTCAAACAGCTTGAGGCCGGAGAAGTCGAGCTGGAGAAATCCATCGCGATTTACGAGCGCGGCGCATCCCTGAAGGCGCATTGCGAGTCGCGGTTGAAATCTGCAGAACTGAAGGTCGAGCAGATCGTCCAGGGAGCCGGAGGCGTTACGACAGAGCCTGCGAGCTTTGAATAGGGTCATTGGCCATATGGGGGACGACGCCGAATTCGAGCTGCGCCTGAAGGAGGTTGCCGACAAGGTCACCGTCGCGCTTGACCAGTTGATTCCGCCAGCCAGCGGCCCCGAGGCCAACCTCATGCGGGCGATGCGCCACGCCGCGCTTGCCAATGGCAAACGCATGCGGCCCTTCTTCCTGCTGGAAACCGGCTCGATGTTCGATGCGCCGGAAAAGAGCCTATTGCGCACGGCTGCGGCGCTCGAATGTGTGCACACCTATTCGATGGTGCATGATGATCTGCCGTGCATGGATGATGACGATTTCCGGCGTGGCCAGCCCACCGTCCACAAGGCGTTCAACGAGTCGACTGCCGTTCTGGCAGGCGACGCGCTGCTGACGCTGGCCTTCAAGATTCTGGCGTCCAGCGAGACCCATGATGACGCGTCGGTCCGGACGATGCTGATCGAGCGGCTGGCAGATGCGGCAGGCGCGCGCGGCATGGTTGGCGGCCAGATGATCGACATGCTGGAAGAGGACAGTCCTCGAGACCTCAACACCATCACGCGGATGCAGCGCCTCAAGACCGGCGCGCTGATTTCCTACGCAACTGAAGCGGCGGGCATTATCGGCGGCGCCCGTGAACCGGAGCGCAATGCGCTCGCCGGGTTCTCTAATGACCTTGGCCTGGCCTACCAGATCGCCGACGACCTGCTCGATGCAACAGGCGACGAAAATGCGGTTGGCAAGCCGTTGCGCACTGATGAAATCGCGGGAAAAGCGAACTTTGTGACCCTCTTGGGCATTGATGGCGCCCGCCAGCGTGTGCGGCTTCTCGCCGCCCAGGCAAAAGAACACCTCGCCATATTTCGTGATCGCGCCGATATTCTACTGCAATCAGTTGATTTTGTATTGGATAGAACCCGTTAAACAGGGCGAGTCATAATATAACCCCAAATGCGCTGTCTCTGGGCAGCCAGTGATTATTCAAGGGTCCGTGGATAGATGACCAAGCTTAGCCCGAACCGGCTCCTCGATGCGATCAATTCGCCCGACGACCTGAAAGGGCGTTCGCGTGCCGAATTGAAACAGATTGCGCAGGAAGTGCGCGAGGAAGTCATTGATGTTGTGTCGGTCACCGGCGGGCATCTTGGTTCCGGTCTCGGCGTGGTTGAGTTGACTGTGGCGATCCATGCCGTGTTTGACGCGCCCGCCGACAAGCTGATCCTCGACGTCGGCCACCAGTGCTATCCACACAAGATTCTTACCGGACGCCGGGACCAGATGCGTACCCTGCGTCAGGGCGGCGGCCTCTCCGGCTTCACCAAGCGCGACGAGAGCGAATACGATCCATTCGGCGCGGCGCATGCCTCGACCTCCATTTCGGCGGGCTTCGGCTTTGCCAAGTCGCGCGACCTGCAGGGCAAGAACAACAATGTCATCTGCGTTATCGGCGACGGTGCGATGACCGCCGGCATGGCCTATGAGGCGATGAACAATGCCGGCGCCGACAAATCGCGCCTGATCGTCATCCTCAATGACAATGACATGTCGATTGCCCCGCCCGTCGGCGCGATGAGCAATTACCTGTCCAAGCTCGTCTCCTCGCGGCCCTATCGCGGCCTGCGCCGGATCGCCAAGAAAGTCGTCAGCCCGATCGGCCTGGAATCGCCTGCGCGGCGCGCCGAGGAATACCTGCGCGGATTCGCCATGGGTGGAACCTTGTTCGAGGAGCTGGGCTTCTACTATATCGGCCCGATTGACGGCCACGACCTCGATACGCTCATCCCGATCCTCGAGAACGTGAAGGCGATGCGCGAAGGCCCGATCCTGATCCACGCGGTCACCCAGAAGGGCAAGGGCTATACCCACGCCGAGAATTCCGCCGACAAGTATCACGGCGTGTCGAAATTCTCGGTCATCACTGGCGAACAGGCCAAGGCCAAACCGTCCGCGCCTGCCTATCAGAAGGTCTTCGGGCAGACGCTTGTGAAGCTGGCCGAGACGGACGACAGGATTTGCGCGATCAGCGCTGCGATGCCGTCAGGTACGAGCACAGACCTTTTCGAGAAGGCCTTCCCGGACCGCAGTTTCGATGTCGGCATTGCCGAACAGCATGCGGTGACCTTCGCGGCCGGCCTTGCAGCCGACGGCATGCGCCCGTTCGCGGCGATCTACTCGACCTTCCTCCAGCGCGGCTATGACCAGGTCGTGCATGACGTGGCGATCCAGCGCCTGCCGGTCCGCTTCGCGATTGACCGCGCCGGTCTTGTCGGCGCCGATGGCCCGACCCATGCGGGCAGTTTCGATATCGGTTTCCTCGGCGCGCTGCCGGGCATGATCTGCATGGCCGCCGCTGATGAGTGCGAACTCGCACGCATGGTCGTGACCGCTGCGCAGATCGATGACGGGCCCAGCGCCTTCCGCTATCCGCGCGGCGAGGGCACCGGCGTCGACATTCCCGACGTGCTGTTACCGCTCGAAATCGGCAAGGGCCGCATCCTGCGCGAAGGCACGACGATCGCGCTACTCTCCTATGGCACACGCCTGCAGGAGGCGCTGAAGGCCGCCGAGATGCTGTCGGCGCAAGGCCTGTCAGTAACGGTGGCCGATGCGCGCTTTGCCAAGCCGCTCGATGCAGGCCTCGTCGAACGGCTCGCCCGCGACCACGAAGTGCTGATCACCCTGGAAGAAGGCGCGACCGGCGGTTTTGGCAGTTTCGTGCTGGAGCATCTCGCCAAGGTTGGCGCACTCGACCGGGGCCTCAAAATACGTCCGATGACGCTACCGGACGTGTTCCAGAACCATGATACGCCGCAGGCCATGTACGAAGAGGCCTGCCTCACGGCCCGGCACATCGCAGCGCGCGCTATCGAGGCCCTCGGACGCGGCGACATTGCCGAAATCGACCGGCTCGCCCGCGCATGACGGAAATGCAAGTTGTTCGGCGAGTCTGACCCGCGCTAGTATTCGCCGCATGACCTCCAGAATGATTCCCTTGTGTGCGTTGATCCTCGCTGCGCTGCTTGCAGCCTGCGCCACGGTGCCTGCGGGCATGGGCCCCGCCTTTGATACCGCCATGTCGCACGCGAAGGCCGATCCCAATCCCTATGCCGCCGATGCGACCCTGTCCGAACTGTTGTCGAATGCGAGCCTGTCCGATGACCAGCGTGCGCAGGTGCTGTATGCGCGCGGCAGCCTGCGCCGTCAGGCGGGCGACGATCGCCGCGGTGCGGTCAAGGATTTCGAGGCCATGCTGAAACTGGCGCCCGATCATTCGCTGGCGCCGAACGCCAGTGAAGAACTGGAATTCGCCCGGTCAGATGTCGAGACCATCGAGGCGGGTCTCCAGCGCATGCTCAGCTTGTCCAACTGGTTCGACAGCATGTGGGTCCTGGGCGACCATGAAACGGCCGTGGCGCGCTTTCGCAATTCCGGCCTCAGCCCAAACGCGGACGAGATCGTCAAGCTGGTGGCGGCCGGCTATGTGTGCCGGGAAAAGGGCGCCAACCCGCCCGTCTACACGCTGGGCGATATCCGGCCTGACCTTGAGAACCTGTATTGGTGCACCGGTCCGGGTGCCTGAAGATCGGGCTGACCGAAGGAAACACACTTTCTCCACAAATCCGCCCTGTCTGCGCACTCCTTCCCCGGCTAGGGAAGATCACCGACTGTCCAAACAAAATTCCTGATGGAGCCAAACAGATGATCCGCACTTCTCTCTTCGCCGCCGCTTCGGCGCTCATGCTGGCGGCCTGCGCCTCGGCGCCCGATACCGGCAAGGTTCCCGGCGGCAGCGATTCCGCTGTTGCAATGGCGGCCCCGGACTCGGCGTTTGAGCTGGCGATGCAGACGGTTGAGGGCCTCGTCGAGGCTGGCAACACTCAGGCCGCAAACGACCGCCTGACCCAGCTGCTCGGCAGCCCGGAATTGAGCAAGGACGAGTATGCCGAGGCATTGTTCCGCCGCGGCGAAATTCGCTTCGGCCCGGGCGGCTTCGATACGCTAGGTGCGGTCGAGGACTTTCAGGAGATTGTCAATGCCCATGGTGACACAGCCTGGTACACGGCGGCGATGCCGATGCTCGATTCGGCCCGCAGCAAGGCGACCACGCTCGAAACCCAGCTGACCCAGCCCGAAACGAGCAAGCTCCAGAAGTTCAATTTTCTCATGGAACTGGGCCTGCACGAGGACGCCATCGACCTGATGATCGCCAATGACCTGGCCCCCGACAACGAAGCGCTGATCGCCATGTATGACATCGGCTACCTGTGCGAGGGCGAAGAACTGACCGGGCGTGCCTATGACGCCGTGGAACGCGACGGCACGGTGCGCACGCTGCGCTTCTGCGATTTCGGAAAATAGGTTTTCCGAGACATCCTGCCTCAAAATGCCCCGTTGCCTTGGCTCCGGGGCATTTTTTTGTCGTGAAATGCACCTTTCCGCATCAAGGGTACTGTTATCCCCGGATCGGGCGTGGTTTCTGTAAATCAGATCAGAAAACACCGGAGGATACCGAATGCCCGCTGACACCGCCGCACCGACATGGCCCGTCATCTCGATTGCTGACGCCAATGCTGCCCTGGCAGGCCCTGGTTCACCGCTGGAACTGGTGGACGGTGAAATCGATGGCGTGAAGATGAAACTCTATGCCAACGCGCCGCCGACCATCCGGTCGATCCTGGAAATGGCGGCGACGACCTGGCCCGAGCGCGATTACATCATATACGAAGACGAGCGCGTGACGTTCAAGGCGTTGATGCTCGCGGTGCAGAATTTCGCTGCCGTGCTGCGCGACACTTATGGGATCAAGAAGGGCGACCGCGTTGCGATCATCATGCGCAACTATCCGCAATGGCCGGTGGCCTTCTTTGCTGCGTCGAGCCTTGGCGCCATCGCGACGCCGATGAATTCCTGGTGGACAGGTGAAGAACTGGAATATGGCCTGTCATTTGCCGGCGTGAAGCTGGCGGTTGTCGACGGCCAGATTTTCGAGCGCCTGCGCGACCATTTGAAAGACCTGCCGGATCTCGAACATATCGTCATCGCCCGCGACAAGGGCGAGGAACACAACGACCCGCGCATTGCCAGCCTCGAGCAATATATCGGTGAAGCGAATAGCTGGGCCAATCTGAAGGACATCGGGCTGCCGGATGTTGAACTACTGCCGGACGACGATGCTACGATCATGTACACGTCGGGCACGACCGGGAAGCCCAAAGGCGCGCTGGCCTCACACCGCGCCGTGATCTCGAACATGTTCAACTCTTCGACCTGCCAGGCGCGGATGTTACTGCGCCGCGGCGAAACGATCCCCGAGCCGGATCCGAACGAGCAGGGCGGTACGCTGCTCGCCATTCCCTTCTTCCACGCCACGGGCGCTTTCGCGATCCTTATCCCGTCTCTGATGCGCGGTGACAAGATTGTCTCCATGTACAAGTGGGATGCCGGCGAAGCGCTGCCGATCATCGAACGCGAAAAAATCACGTCCGTTGGCGGCGTGCCGGCGATTGCCTGGCAGCTGCTGGAACATCCGGACCGGGACAAATATGACCTGTCGACGATCAAGGCGATTTCCTATGGCGGCGCGCCGTCTGCGCCGGAGCTGGTGTCAACGATCAAGAAGCGCTTCCCGGACGCGGCCCCCGGCAATGGCTGGGGCATGACGGAGACCTGCGCCACGGCCACGCTGAATATCGGCGAGGATTATGTCAACCGGCCCAACAGCGCCGGCGCGCCGCCGAGCGCAGTGGAGCTCAAGATCTGCGATCCGGATGGCAACGTCCTGCCAAAGGGCGAAGTCGGTGAATTGTGGTGCAAGAGCCCATCCAACTGCAAGCGCTACTGGAACCGGCCCGAAGCGACCGCCGAAACCTTCCGCAATGGCTGGGTGGTGACGGGTGACCTTGCGCGCATTGACGAGGAAGGCTTCCTCTTCCTGGTCGACCGGGCCAAGGACATGCTGATCCGTGGCGGCGAGAACATCTATTGTATCGAAGTCGAGAGCGCCCTCTACGACCATCCGGCGGTGATGGATGCGGCCGTTGTCGGCATTCCGCACAAGATCCTCGGCGAAGAGGTTGGCGCTGTGGTTCAGCTCAAGCCCGGCAAGACCGTGTCGCAGGACGAGTTGCGTGCCCACGTCGCGAATCTCCTTGCCTCGTTCAAGGTGCCGGTCGAGATCCAGTTCCAGGACGAGCCGCTGCCGCGCAATGCAAACGGCAAGATCCTGAAGCCGGAACTGCGGGCCCGGTTCACGGCCCGCGCATGAGCGAAATTCCCGCTAAACCGGTTGCGCTGGAAGCCCGCGAGACTGGCGAAGACGGGCGGCGCTTTTCGCCGTCGGTTGCGCGCAATCGCGAGCCGATCCGCGACGTGTTCGCGCAGCATGTTGCCCGTGACGGCCGGGTCCTTGAGATCGCGTCCGGCACGGGCGAGCATGGCGCCTTTCTTACGGATGAACTGACCGGTCTGGAGTGGACCTATTCGGACGTGGATGCGCACAGCCGGGTCAGCCAGGCCGCCTGGGTGGCTGCGGCGACACATGACCGGCTGTACGGGCCGCTCGCCCTCGATGCGAGCCTGCCCGACTGGGGCGAGGCGGAGGCTGAGCCGCCGTGGGATGTCGTCGTCTCGATCAACATGGTGCACATTGCGCCGATGAGCGCCGTAGAGGGCCTGTTTGCGGGCGCGGGCAGATTGCTGAAACCCAAGGGGCGGCTGTTCGTTTACGGGCCGTTTGGGCGCGATGGCATCATGGCGCCGTCCAATGCGCGTTTCAGCGAAGACCTGAAGCGGCGTGATCTGGAATGGGGTGTGCGAGATCTCAACATGGAGCTGCTGCCGCTTGCCTCGCTGGCAGACCTGATACTGCTGGATGTTATCGAGATGCCCGCCAATAATCTGGCTGTGATGTTCGAGCGGACCTGATTGCACTCCGCTGCGATGATTGACAGAGGGAGCGACGCGTAACTTACATGAGCCGCTTCAGATAGACTGGTAGCCGACATGACTTTTTCGAGACGGAATGTTCTTAGTGTCGGGGCGGGCGTGTCTGCCGTCGGCTTTCTCGGTGCCTGTGCGAGGCGCATGCCGGAGGCAGGTGCGCCAGTTGAACATCGTCGCTTGATGATCAATGGCAACATGGTCATTCCCGGCAATTCCGATGAGCCGCTGAACGATGAGGAGAAGGCCCTTATTCGCGCGACGGGTATTTCAGCGCTCAAGATAACCGCCGGCGGTAGCCAGGGCAGTTATGCAGAGACGCTGGAAGAGCTGGCGTCCTACGCGAAGGTCTTCGCGAACAATCCCGACGTGTTCATGAAGGTAGACTCGGTGGCGGATATCGAGGCGGCTTTTGCGACAGAGCGTGTCGGCATCATTCTCGGTTTTGAAGCCTCGACGATGCATGAGGGCAAGACCGAGCGAATTGCGGAGTTTGCAAGGCGCGGCGTGCGTGTGATGCAGCTTTCCTACAATGTGGCTTCTCCCTTCGGGACAGGTGTGATGGTAGCGGAAGGTCCTCAGGGACTCACCGAACTTGGCCGCGAAGCAATTGCTGTCATGGAAGCAAACAGAGTGCTGCTCGATCTCAGCCATTCGGACCGCGAGACGACGCTGGAAGCCATAAAGGTTTCAACCCACGCGCCGGCGATCACGCATGCGGGGTGTTCTGCGGTGAATCCGCATCCGCGCAACAAGACGGATGATGTGCTGCGCGCCCTTGCCGAAAAGGGCGGCGTGGTTGGCCTTTACGAGCTAAGCTATCTGACCACCGATATGAAGCAGACACCTCTCGCAGCCTACATGGCGCACCTTGAGCATGCGCTGAATACGTGCGGTGAGGATCATGTCGGGATCGGCAGCGATGCGTTCATGCTGGCCTTCGATACAAGCCCGGAGAGCATGGCGGCGTGGGACGAGTCCATTGTGGCGCGTCGCGAGGCAGGCGTTGCGGCGCCCGGCGAGGGGCCGATGCCGTTCGTGGAGGGGCTGAACGGCCCGCAGCGCATGCCCGTGATTGCCGACAAGCTTGCGCTGCTGGGCTACAAGTCCGGCGTCGTGGACAAGGTGATGGGGCGGAACTTCGAGCGCGTCATGAAGCAGGCGTGGGCGACAATCTAGCAGGTGGACTTTCCGGCGTTCCCGTTTGAAATACGCGGCATGAAACAGATCATGAGCCTTGCCTTCGTGGCGTTGCTGGCCGCTTGCCAGACCGTGCCGGTTGAAACACCCGTTGCCGACAGCCCGATTGAGGTGCCGCAAGCCGAAACCGTCGCCGACTTACCCGATCCGATACCCGGCCAGCAATGGCTGTACGCCTCGGCGGAAGCCAGCGTGGCAATGCGGCAGGCCTGGGCAAGCATTGCGGGCTACGTCGAGACGGCAGCTTCCAGTGCGCCCACACAGAGCGTTGTACTCACACCGGAAAGCGCGCCCGGGCAGCCATCATTCCTCACCTGCGAAGGCAAGCCGCTGGCCGCCGTGTTTGATGCAGACGAGACGCTGATCTGGAACCTCGGCTCGATGGGTTATTTCGCCCGCGAAGGAATCGGCTTCGCCCCTGCGATCTGGGACAACTGGGAGAAGACAGGCGCAGGCAAGGCCGTGGTCATACCGGGTGCACTGGCAGGTCTTGATCGCATTCGGGCGGCGGGCGTGACGGTCATCGTCAACACAAACCGGGACGCCGCGAATGCGACCGGAACAGAGGAGACATTGCGCGCCGCAGGGATTGGCGACTTTTCCCACGGATCGACATTGTTCCTGCGCGGCGATGCACCGGACGGGTCAGGCAAGGATGGCCGTCGCGCCATGATCTCTGAAAACTATTGCGTGATCGCATTGGTGGGCGACCAGCTGGGCGACATCGCGGACCCGTTCAATGACAAGGCATTGAGCGTCGCCGAGCGCCGTTCAATGACCGATGCACCCGCTGTCGCGAGCCTTTGGGGCAATGGCTGGTTCATTCTTCCGAACCCGGTCTATGGCCCGTCCATTCGCGGCGGGTTTGATGACGTGTTCCCGCCGGCCACGCAATGGGAGCCGACACCGCCTGCCGAAACGCCGGTGATCAACTAGGCCTGGTTCCCGCCGCCGAACTGTTCGGTCCACGTCGCCACCTGCTCGTCCTCGATCTTCTGGAACAGCACGTCTGGCGGAGTAATCGCGTGGCCGTGTGGCAGGGCGTCGAGCAGGGCGGCAATGTCGTCGAACCGGAACGTCCGCTTGTCATCCGGCACGCCCAGCGCGTCGAGAATCTTTGCGCCTGTCTCCGGAATGATCGGCAGGCACAGGATGCCGAACAGCGCCGCCAGGTTCAGGCCCGTGCGCACGCCGACAGCCGCCGCATCGACGCCCGACTTGTACTTCACCCAAGGTTCGGCCTTGGTCAGGTATTCATTGCCGGCGGCCCAGATCGCGCGCGTTTCGGCGGCGGCCTTGCGGAATTCCATGTCTTCGTAATAACCGATCAGGCGCGGCAGGCGCTCGGCCAGTTCGGCCATGATCCAGGCCTCGGCCTCGCCCGGTTCGCCGCCGTCCGGCACTTTGCCGTCAAACTTGGAGACGCAATATTTGGTGATCCGGTTGATGAAATTGCCGAGCACATTGGCGAGGTCTGAATTGACCGCCGCCTGGAAGCCTTCCCATGTGAAGGCCGCGTCTGAACCTTCCGGGGAATTGGCGATCAGGTACCAGCGCCAGTAATCAGCCGGCAGCAGGTCCAGTGCCTGGTCCATGAACACGCCGCGCTTGTTGCTGGTCGAGAACTTGCCGCCATACCAGGTGACCCAGTTGAAAGCCTTCAGCTTGTCGACCGTCTTCCACGGCTCGCCGCTACCCAGCAGCGTGACCGGGAAGCTGACTGTATGGAAGGCGACATTGTCCTTACCCATGAACTGGACATATTCCGTCTCGTCAGCGCCCTTGTCAGTCAGCCAGAGGGCCTCCCAGTCGCCGCCCGTGGCCTCGGCCCATTCCTGCGTTGCGGAAATGTATCCGATGGGCGCATCGAACCAGACATAGAACACTTTGTCCTCATAGCCGGGACGGGGCGCGCCGTCAGGCCCAAGAACCTTTATGCCCCAGGAGAGGTCGCGGGTAATCGCGCGGGCGATCAAGCCCTCGTCGAGCCATTTGTTGGCGATGGACACGGCAAGGCTTGGCCAGTTGGCACCCTTCTTGTTGACCCAGGCACGGATCATGTCCTGCGACTTTTCCTGCAGCAGGTAGAGATGGTTGGTATCGCGGATCTCGATATTCTTGCTGCCGGAGACAGACGAATAGGGATCAATCAGGTCGATTGGGTCGAGCAGGCGCCCGCAATTGTCGCACTGGTCGCCGCGCGCCTTCTCGAACCCGCAATGCGGGCAGGTGCCTTCAACATAGCGGTCGGGCAGGAAGCGGCGATCGTCCACCGAATAGACCTGTTGGCTGGTACGCTCCTCGATCAGGCCACGCGCCTCGAGCACCTGCGCGAAATGCTGCGTGATGGCCTGGTTGGCGGGACGCGACGTACGCCCGAACCAGTCGAAGGAGAGATTGAAGCCTTCGCCGGCCTTGCGCTGGATCTCATACTGCTCGTCGCAATAGGCCTGTACGCTCATTCCGGCCGCCTGCGCGGCCAGTTCTGCCGGCGTGCCGTGCTCATCGGTAGCGCAGATATAGGTCACGTCATGGCCGAGCAGGCGCATAGTGCGCGCATAGACGTCCGCCGGCAGCATTGAGCCGGCCAGGTTTCCGAGGTGCTTGATGCCGTTGATATAGGGCAGGGCAGACGTAATCAGGATGCGCCGGGGTCGCGTCATGGGCGTGTTTTCTTTCCGCTTAGGGCGTTTTGAGGCAATATTCGGGTCGGCTGCCCGCTGGAACGGGACTTTTAGCGTGGTGAGCCGGAAAAGAAAGAAACTTGGGAGGATTTAACATGCCAAGACTCAGTGGAGTGAACCTTCTGGGCGTGCTGCTGGCCGCCATCGTCATGTTCTTCGTCGGATTCCTCTTCTACGGAATGCTGTTTTCAGGCCATTGGATGGCCGCGCGCGGCTATACGGCGGACATGGCGGCAGGCGCGAATCCAGCCTGGATCGCCGGCGGATTCCTGATCGAACTGGTGCTGGCCTTCGGGCTCGGCTGGGTGCTGAAACTCAAGGGCGCCAAGGGCCTTGCCGCCTGCGTATCGACGGCCCTGGTGCTGGCCGTGGTCGTGGCCTTGCCGATCCTGGCCTATGATTTTGTTTACGGTTTCTATCATTACCTGCCCGGCCTGGTGGTCGACTGGGGCCATATCCTCGTATCGCTCGGTCTTGCCGGCGCTGTCCTGTCCTTCTTCGACTAGGCATCCCGCGCAAAGAAAAGCCCCGGACAGTCAAATCGACCGGTCCGGGGCAGTGCGGTGGACAAAGGGGAGCGGTGACATCCCTTCGATCCAGCCAAGGGAAAAAGGACTTACAGGCCGTAACCGGGTTCAGCCGTCAGCACGACGTTAACGCGGCGGGCCAGCGGGGCCTTTGCACTCATGGGCATCGCGGCATCGACCTTCGGAGTGATATCGGTGTGCACTTCCGGCGCGCGGATGCCGCGGGCACTGAAGGCGTCGAGCACCGCGGTTGCGCGCGCTTCGGACAGGGTGGCGAAGTCCTCATCGGAATGGGCCTCTTCCGAGACGACTTCGGCGTTGATCTCGGTGACGGCGCAACCCGCAAGGCGGTCGCTGGCGGCGTTCACGGCGCGCATCGAGTAGGATGACAGCATGGTTTCGTAAGCGGAGAAATAGACCGATACGGTCACGTCTTCACAGGCTTTTTCGTGGGTAATATGGGCTGGCACCGTGGGCGGCGGCGGTGGCAGCTGGCCAAAGGCGGGGGCCTGCATCACGGCCGCGACCGTCAGGCCGGCAAGGGCGATCATCGAGCGTTTCATGGCGTGTTCCTTCTTGCATATATAGTTGTCGATACTGGACCTACGCTTGAATTGGGGCCGAAAGGTGCAGGCCGCGAGGCGAATGGGGCGGTTGCAAGGTGATTGCGAGAATTCGTGTCCACGCGCCCCGGGCAGCCGGAACATGAAATAACAGACAGGCTGCATTCCTGCCTTTGTTTCTCCATGTTGCGGTGCAACATATCCATCATGGACAACCGGGCCATCTATACCAGCCTCAAGACGGGCAAGCGCATCTACCTGAGGCCGATCCGGTCGCAGGACGGCCTGCGCCTGCGTGAAAGCATTGCCAACCTGTCGGACCAGTCGCGCTATTACCGTTTCTTTTCGGGCATGAAGAACGTGCCGGATTCGGTGCTGGAGCGGCTCCTGGCCGTTGATGGCGTCAACCATCTCGCCTGGGGCGCGCTGGACCTGGCCGAACACGACCTGCCGGCCATCGGCGTTGTCCGGGTGATTCGCGATCCGCAAACCGGTGTCGCGGAACTCGCGATCGCGACGCTGGATGCCTATCACAATACGGGCTTGGCGCGGATCCTGATGGCGGCCATCTCGTCCGACTGCCTGGAGGCGGGCATCAGCACGCTCAAGGCCGACGTCCTGTCCGAAAACAAGAAGGCCCGCAGCCTGTTCAGGGCGCTCGGCGGCACCTGCACGCAATCTGACGGGGCCTACATGGCGTTTTCGTTCGACGTTGCCCTTATGGACCAGTTGCTGCGGTCGATGCAGGGCCTGGATGGCGTCAGGGACGTCTTCTCGGCGTTCGACCGGTTTGGCGCCTATCCGCCGCGCCTAGCTGGCTGATCCACGCGACTGGAAACCCACTTGCGCCCCGGCGCCGATCGAAGTAGTGACACCGCTCCAGCCGCCGGTTTAGCTCAGCTGGTAGAGCATCTGATTTGTAATCAGAGGGTCGGGAGTTCGAGTCTCTCAACCGGCACCATCTCACACTTTTCGTTGTGAAAACCACCTAAGACCTTGAAAGGTAAGGTGGTTTCTATAGTTCGATACATGCCATCCGGCGAGTACGTCAGAGGCTTCGAAAACGCCAGTCTCAACACCGTTTGACGGACCGCGTGACTCCCATTTTTGTATATTTCCCAAGGCCTTGAGAGGAATCTGAGGGCGAGTTCAATACATTCTTCTAACCTGCCCTCATTTGGCAAGGGCATTGCGGCCTTTTCGACCAGCAAAAGCTTCTCCCGTTCCAATTTCTCGATCCGCTTTTCATAGGCTGCGATCACACTTTCACTCTTGGCTTCAACGATACGGTCAAGCAGATCGTCGATCCGGCCTTCCATCGCCGTGAGCTGCTTGCACCATTCATCACGTTCTAACCGTGCCTGTTCCAGGCGCGCGTTCCACGCATCTTTGATCATGGCCTTGGCAAGCGCGAACAATTGTGCACTTGGCTGAAGGCTCTTGAGAACGTCTTCAAATCCGCCTTCGATCTTTTCGCGCGGAACTGACTTTCCCTTCAATGAGCATCCGCGTGTGACGCAGAGATAGTAAGCATAATGACGACGACAGCCCTTAGACCATGCCCCTGTCATTCCCTTGCCGCATTCGCTGCACGAAACATAGCCACGCAAGGGGAAATCTGGACTGAAGTCTTTGCGGGCAGCAGGACGCGAACCAGCCTCAAGATTGTGCAAAATGCGCTCATGCGCGGCAAAGCTGATTAAGGGCTCATGGTGACCACGACGAAGCGACACGTCCCACTTCTTCGCTTGCACATAGCCCGCATAAATCGGGTTGCGCAGAATCTTGGTGATCTTCCAGGCCCGTATTTTGCCGTTTGGCAAATCTTTGGGAAATTCTGGCCGGTTTTCCAAGAAGCGCTGCACTTCAGCCTGTGAGCGGAACCGGCCTTCTGCATAACCGTTGAGCGCTTCGCGCAAACAATCGGCTATCGGCTCATCGGGTGCGATCAGCTTGCCGTGTGCCCGGTCAGCCGTGAACTTGTAGCCCACAGGCGCATGGAATACCCAATAGCCTTTCTCGACGCGGGCAATCATTTTCTGCTTCACCTGACGGCGGTTTTGATCGCGCTCAAGCTCCCCTTGAGCGGCGATGATCGTCTCGATAAATTTGCCTTCAGGCGTGTCCTCGAAATTGAAATTCAGGCATTCGACATGCGCGCCGCGCTCTGCAAAGGCGCGTCGCAATTTGAAGTGAAACTCTGTGTCCCTTGCGAACCGTTTGAGATCGTCGAAGTGTCCGTCGGCAGGTATTTTGAGACAGATGGCCGCCTGACTTAAGGAGGGTTTGGCTCATCTGGTTTTCAGTTAAGCAGCAGATTTGGCGTGCTGCAAGCGCCTCAGTTTCATGGTCTTTATTTTGATCTTTTCCCTT
>JAHJSB010000036.1 GCA_018830285.1 Alphaproteobacteria bacterium | reverse complement strand
GGGGACATCAGCGGATCGGCGCCATCCGGCATCTCCGACACGGCGACCTCGACGTCGGCGACCTACACGTTCGACGTGAACACGCTGGAAGCATTCATTCGCGCCGACTGGCAGTATGAAAGCCCGACAGCGTATTTCGACGATCCGGCCAACCAGGCGCTGATCAGCAACCAGCGTGAAGTGAATACCTGGAACGCTTCGACCGGCTTCACGACCGAGAACGGCCTTGGCGTTACCGTCTGGGGACGGAACATCTTTGATGATGACTATGTCGCGGTGGCCTTCCCGTCGGTGGCGCAGGCCGGCTCGCTCAGTGGCTATCCGAACCAGCCTGCAACCTACGGCATTACGGTTCGCAAGTCGTTCTAGAGCGGTTCAGGTTTCAGCGGAAGCATAGCCGGCATTGACGAGATAGTTGTTGCATTCTGTGGATGAGATATCGGTGACGATCTCGCCGGTGCGTCTTGTCACGGCCTCAATGGTTCGCTCCTGCGCAGAGCGCATGGCTTGCTTGATTTTGGAAAAGGTCTGCTCGATCGGATTGAGGTCGGGGCTGTAAGGCGGCAGAAACCACAGCCGTGCTCCGGCGGACCGGATCAGGTTTCGTGTTTCGGCGCCCTTGTGGGAGCCGAGATTGTCCATCACGACGATGTCGCCGGGCGAGAATTCGGTGACCAGCATCTGGGCGACCCAGGCCCGGAAGGCTTCGCCATTGACCGGGCCATCAAAGACGCAGGGCGCCTTCAGTCCATTGGCGCGCAGGGCGGCCAGGAAGGTCAGGGTGCGCCACTTGCCATGGGGTGCCCGGCCCAGAACACGCGTGCCCTTCGGCCCCCATCCCCTGAGCGGCGCCATGTTCGTCTTCACCCAGGTTTCATCAATGAAGACAAGCCGATGCGGATCCAGTCCTGCCTGGACCCGCTTCCAGCGCCGGCGCTTACGCGCCACGTCAGGACGCAGCTGCTCCAGAGCGAACAGACTTTTTTTTAAAGCTGAGCCCCTCGGCCCGCAGGAAGCGCCAGACCGTGTCGTGGCTGACGAAGACGCCGCGTGCGGCAAGAAGATCGACAAGCCGGTGCAAGGTCAGGTGCGAGGTATCCTCGATCCGGGCGAGGATGAAGTCCCGGTGCGGCTCCAGGAGTGCCTGGCGGTGGCCGCCGAACTTTCCGTGTTTGAGGTCGCCCTGGCGCTTCAGGAGAGCGGCCCACTTCACCACCGTCGAAGGCGCAATCTGGAACCGCTCTCCTACAGATCGGCAGCTCTCACCAGGCAGGTACGCCGCAACAGCCCGCTCACGAAGATCCAGCGAATAGTATGTTCCCATGATCGCTGGCCTCCTTCCCAGCAAACAGTGTGAATCACAATTCGCCGGAAAACGAAATCCCTTCCGATTCTTTCAATGCCTGAACCGCTCTAGGCTGCCACCACCCGCTCGTCCGCCGGCAGGGGCTTCAGGATGAACCCGCCGCCCAGGATGCGCGTCGTGCCGTCCGGGTCGTACAGAACCGCCGCCTGACCGCGCGCCACGCCTTCTTCCGGCTCATCGAACCAGATCACCGGAATCTCGCCCTGCCAGCCGAGCCGTCCCGGAACCGGCGGCCGGGTTGAGCGCACCCGCACCAGCACCGGCGCGCCGGCATCGGCGGCGGCTTCCAGCGTGCCCTTGCCGAGCCAGTTCAGCTCTTCCAGCAACAGGCCGGACGTCATCAGCGCTTCGCGCGGCCCGACAACAACCCTCCGGTTCGGCGCATCGATCTTGACCACGAACAAGGGGTCACCCACCGCCACGCCAAGTCCGCGCCGCTGGCCGATCGTGTAATGGATCACGCCTTCATGCTGGCCGAGAACCCGGCCATCAAGGTGCACGATATCGCCCCCGCGCCCGGACCCGGGGCGGAGTTTTTCCACGACTTTCGCATAAGAGCCTTCCGGCACGAAACAGATATCCTGGCTGTCGGGCTTGGCCGCGACCGGCAGGTTGAACTGGTCCGCCAGTTCCCGAACCTCCGTCTTCGGCAGGCTGCCGAGCGGGAAGCGAATATAGTCGAGCTGGTCGCGCGTCGTGGCGAACAGGAAATAGGACTGGTCGCGGCTCGCATCGGCGGCGCGGTGAAGCTCCGGCCCGTCCTCGCCGTCCGTGCGCCGGATATAGTGCCCCGTCGCCAGGCAATCGGCGCCAAGCTCCTTCGCGGTGCGAAGCAGGTCCGAGAACTTGACCGTCTGGTTGCAGCGGATGCACGGGATTGGCGTCGAGCCGGCAAGGTAGGTATCGGCGAAATCCTCCATCACCTGCTCGCGGAAGCGGCTTTCATAATCCAGCACATAATGCGGAATGCCGATCTGGTCGGCCACATTGCGCGCATCGTGGATGTCTTGCCCGGCACAGCAGGCGCCCTTCTTCTCGATGGCGGCGCCATGATCGTAGAGCTGCAGCGTGATGCCGATCACGTCATAGCCTTCGGCCTTCAGCATCGCAGCCACGACCGAGCTGTCGACCCCGCCCGACATGGCGGCGACGACCCGCGTATCGGCGGGGCTCTTGTCAAATCCGAGAGAATTCACGCCGCCCGTCCGGGCAGCGGTTTTGGTATTTGTCATCTCATACTCCCACCGGGTTCAAGGCCCGGAGCAGCCTCAGGAATGGGGCATATAGCGCGGGAAGGCAGGAATTGCGAGGGGCAGCCTCAGAACCAGGTCCGCACGCCCGCCACGAAGACCGTGCGGTCGGACTCCTCGCCCGCAGCTTCGAGATAGTCCGCCGTGCCGCCGAAACTGCCCTGCCACGCGACGCCGACATAAGGCGCGAACTCCCGGACGATTTCATAGCGCAGGCGCAAGCCCGCATCGAGCGAGGTCAGGCCCGAGCCCGTCTCAAGTTCCGGAATGTCCTGCGCGGAGAATTCAGCCTCGACGCGCGGCTGCAGGATCAGGCGCTGGGTGAGGCGGAACTCATACTCGGTTTCAACACGCGCGGTGAGGTCGCCGTCGCTGCTGAGGAAAGCCGCGGCATCGACTTCGAACCAATAGGGCGCGAGGCCCTGAACGCCGAGAACGGCATGCGTGCGGCCCTTGGGCTCGAGATCATATCGGACCCCGCCCTGGAGATCGAAATAGGGCGAGATTGCGCGCGACCAGAGCGCCTGCACTTCGGCGTCCTCAATTTCGTGGGTTTCAAGCGAATAGTCGCCTTCGCTCTTGATCCAGAGCTTGTTCAGATCGCCGCCATACCAGGCATTGCCATCCCAGACGAGCGCGTCACCCTCATCCGCCGACTGAAATTCCAGCCGGTCCGCCATGACATAGAATTCACGCGTCGCGCCATGATGCATCTGGACGTGGTGGCGGGCCTCAACCATCTCGTCGGCATCGTAGTATTCATCCGCCATCGACCAAGGCGGCGCTGCGCCTTCAGTGTCCTCGGCGAAAATAGGCGCCGCGACAGAGATCGCCAGCGCACAAAGGGCAATTCCACGCATCATGGCTTCATCCCCTCATCGCCCATCTCATCATGATTCATCTTCGAATGATCCATCATCTCGTGGCCCTGATGGTCGGCCATCGGCATCGCCTTTTCAGTTGGCAGGACCGAGACGACCTGCATCATGCCGGCGGCCATGTGGAAGAGGAGGTGGCAGTGGAAAGCCCAGTCGCCGACATGCTCGGCCGAGATATCCACAGAGAGCTTCTCCGCCGGCTTCACGATCACTGTATGCTTGCGCGGCAGGTGGCCGCTGGCCTCCGCGCCGGGAATGACGAGATCGAAGAACATGCCATGCAGGTGGATCGGGTGCGGCATCATCGTGTCATTGATGAGGGTCAGGCGCACGCGCTCGCCTTGATGGAACTGGATCGCTTTTGTAACCTCGGAAAACTTCACCCCGTCGAACGACCACATGTAGCGTTCCATATTGCTGGTCAGGTGCACGACAATCTCGCGGCCCGGCGGGCGGGTGTCCGGGTTCGGATCGAGGCTGCGCAACTGGCTGTAGGTCAGGGCGCGGTGCCCCACATCGGCCAGGCCAATTCCCGGTTCGTCGAGTCGGCTCACTGGCATGGCCGCCACATTGGCAACACCGGGTCCGCGTTTGATCGGCGCTTCCACGGACACGATCTGGACCTCCGGCCCGTGCGGGTCGGGCATCGCATGCCCCATGGATGCGTGATCCATCCCGGCCTTTGCAGCGTGGCCCATCGCGGAATGGTCCATCGCTTCGCTCTCATCTGCGCCCATGTCCATGGATCCATGCCCCATGGCCGCATGGTCCATGCCCATGTCCTTCATGGTCAGGGTCGGCACCGGGCGCAGCGCGGGGACAACCGCACGCATGCCTGGCCGGGGACCGAGTGTCGCGACCGCCTGCCCGGACCGGTCGATCGACTCGGCAACGAAGGCGAACGCCTCTGCCGCCTGCGGCGTGACGATCACATCATAGGTCTCGGCCACGCCGATCTGGAATTCATCGACCTCCAGCGGCTGCACATTCAGGCCGTCGGCCTGGACGATTGTCATGGGCAGGCCGGGCAGGCGCACATTGAACAAGGTCATGGCCGCCGCATTGATGATCCTCAGGCGCACGCGCTCGCCGGGAGTGAACACCATATTGAAATTGTCCGCCGTCGACCGGCCATTGATCAGATAGGTGTAAGTCGGCGCGCCGACATCCGCGAGGTCGCGCGGCGACATGCGCATCGCGCCCCACATGGCCCTGTCGCTAAGCGCGGGGCCGAGCCCGTCCACCGACGCATCTCTCAGGAAATCCCCGACCGTGCGTTGCTGGAAATTCTGGCTGTCGGAGTGCTTCTTGAGCTTCGCGAACAGGCGTTCGGGATCACCGAACGTCCAGTCGCCCAGCACGAGCACGTATTCGCGGTCATAGGCAACCGGGTCGGCGCCCTTCGGATCGATGATGATCGGGCCGTAATGGCCGACCTGTTCCTGCAGGCCGGAATGGGAATGGTACCAATAGGTGCCATTCTGCGGCACGGCATATTTGTAGCTGAAGGTCTCGCCCGGCCGGATACCCGGGAAAGATACGCCCGGCACGCCGTCCATCTGGAACGGCACGAGCAGGCCATGCCAGTGGATGGAGGTGTCGGTCTCCAGTGTGTTGGTGACATTCAGCGTCACCTCCTCGCCTTCGCGAAACCGCAGCAATGGTGCTGGCGCAAAGCCATTGACGCCAATCGCCTCGGTCGCGCGGCCATCGATACGCATCGGAAACGTGCCAACCGTCAGGTCGAACCGGTTGCCCTGCAATGTCGGGATACCAAGATTGCCTTGGCTGGCCGAGCGCGCCCAGGCCGGCAGTCCGCCCAGCGCTGCGCTGCCAGCGAAGTATTGAAGGAAGCGGCGTCGGTGCAGCATTGGCTCTCCTTGCGAAGTCACGGTAATTCAATTGGCACGTTTCTAGCGGACCTCGCGCCAGGTCGAAGGGTATCCGCGCACACGCCTGATCACGAATCTATCATCACGCCCGGCTAGTGGCCACCGCCGAAGACGCCGGTGCGGACATTGTAATCCACCGCCAGCGCGTAATCGGGATCATCATCCGCATCCACCATCAACTGCCCGGCGCGTTTCAGCAGCTTGTGGCAGTCATGGCTGAGATGGCGCAGGCGCAGCGTCTTTCCGTTTTCTGCATAGCGCGCAGCAAGGTCTTCAATCGCCTGCAGGGCAGACTGGTCGACGACACGGCTGCGCTTGAAATCGACGATGACCACGTCCGGGTCGGTCTCGGGGTGGAAGAGTTCGGCAAAGCCGTCGGTCGAGCCGAAGAAGAGCGGCCCTTCGATCTCGTAAACATGCGCGCCGGGCGTCCGCACGCTGTCGCGCTCGATGACATGGATACGGCGCGCATTGTTCCAGGCATAGGCCAGCGCCGAGACGATCACGCCGACGACCACCGCCGTGGCAAGGTCATAGGCCACCGTCGTACCCGTCACGAGCACGATGACGAAGGCATCCATCAAAGGAATACGAGTCATGATGCGCAGGCTCTGCCAGGCGAAGGTTCCGATCACGACCATGAACATGACGCCAACCAGGGCGGCCAGCGGAATACGCTCGATCAGGCTGGACCCGACAAGGATGAAAGCGAGCAGGAACAGCGCCGCCGAGACGCCCGAAAGGCGCGTGCGCCCGCCGGATTTCACGTTGATCATCGACTGGCCGATCATGGCGCAGCCGCCCATGCCGCCGAAGAAGCCGGTGACGAGATTGGCCGTGCCCTGGGCGAGGCATTCCTGCGACGCGCCACCGCGCTTGCCGGTGATTTCGCCGACAAGGTTCAGGGTGAGAAGGCTCTCGATGAGGCCGATCGCAGCCAGGATCAACGCATAGGGAAAGATGATCTCCAGTGTCTCGAACGTGAAGGGAACCGTGGGAACGGCAAAAGGTGGCAGGCCACCCTTCACCGAAGCCAGATCGCCCACCGTCGGCACGTTCAGGCCGAAGCCGATGACGATACCGGCAACAATCCCGATACCCGCGAGCGGGGCCGGAATGATCTTGGTCAATTTCGGCATGCCCCAGATGATTGCCATGGTCAGCGCCGTGAGGCCCAGCATGATCACGAGCGGCGCGCCGCTCATCCATTCGCCGCCTGCAAAGCCATGAGCGCCGGCGCTCGCCGTTCCGGGCACCTTGAACTGGCCGAGTTGGGCCAGGAAGATGACGATGGCAAGGCCGTTCACAAATCCCAGCATCACCGGATGCGGCACGAGGCGCATGAACTTGCCCAGTTTGAAGACGCCCGCGAACAATTGCAGGATGCCCATCAGCACGACAGTTGCGAACAGGTATTGCGGCCCCAGGCCTTCGGCTATGCGCGGGTCGTGCACCAGGCCGACCATGACGACGGCAAGCGCGCCGGTCGCGCCGGAAATCATGGCTGGCCGTCCACCGAACAGGGCGGTGATCAGGCCGACAATGAAAGCCGCATAGAGGCCCGCGAGCGGCGTCACACCGGCAACGAAGGCAAAGGCAACCGCTTCGGGCACGAGCGCCAGGGCAACGGTAAAGCCAGCGAGCAGCTCTGTTTTCACCCGCATCGGCGTCATGGCGGACAGGCCGTTTCCGGCCCAGTCGGCACGGGCAACGCGATCGGCAAATGCCGCGAAAGTTGATTTTACCATGTTTGGGGCCTGGTTCCATGTGTTCAGCGCGGCGGAGCGCACCTCATACAGGCATCATGTTGCATTGCAACTTTGCGGCTGACGTCCGTCTATGGCGGATCAGGCAGCCGATGCTGCGGCATTGGCCGTTCCGGCGGCCACCCAGGCACCGCGGAAGTCGCGGGCGGGCTCCAGCTTGTTGGTCAGGCCAATCAGGCCCTCGCCCTGGCCCAGCAGCACAAGGCCGCCCGGCACCAGCTGGCTCGCAAGGCTTTCAACCACGCGCACCCGTGCAGAACGCGCCATTCCCGGCAGGACATTGCGGCAGATGATGACGTCGAACTTGCCAAGGCCGGCAGCGCTTTCGAGCAGGTTATGCTGGCGGAAACTGATATGGGACCGAAGCGCTTCACCCGCTTCCCACTGACCGGTCTCGAGTCGGTTGAAGTGCTTGGTCAGGCGATGAATCGACAGCCCCTTCTGGACATCATAGTGACCGTAGCGGCCCATACGGGCGTTCTCGGTCGTGACCTTGCAGATATCTGTCGACAGGATTTCGATCTTGGCACCGCGCAGGGCGGGCGGCAGTTCGTCTTCGAGCAGGATCGCCAGCGAATAGGCTTCCTGTCCGGTCGAACCACCCGCCAACCAGATTTTGAGGCGCCCTGTATTCGTCGCCTTGAGGCGCTCGGGCAACACGTCCTTCAGCACGCGCTGCAAGGTTTCCCGTTCGCGGAAAAAGCGCGTCTCCTTGGAGACGAGTGTCGCGGCGATCTCAGCGATAAAGGCAGGATTGGCCCGCGATTTCACACAGTGGACCAGGTCTGCCATCGTACCGAAACCCTCGCGCCGCGCGATTGGGGCGAGACGGGCTTCGATCAGATAGGCCTTGGATTTCGGAATCGACTGCCCGGACCCTTTCAGGGCCAGATCTGCCAACTCGTTGAACACCTCATCCTGCATGTCCCGCTCCGAACCCGGGTATTTCGACCCCAATCGTTACCAATATCGAGGACTTTATTAAGAAATGCTTCAAACGAGGCCGACTTCTGCAAATTTGCTTTCGAGAATATCAGCGTCGAATGGCTTCATGATGAATTCGTCTGCGCCTGACCGGATGGCCTCGTTGATATGCTCGGCGTCGTTCTCGATTGAACAGAATACCACGAGCGGTTTCTTGCCGCCATCTTCACGGCGCAATGCTCGCAGGAAATCCAGCCCGTTCATCACCGGCATGTTCCAGTCGAGCAGGACAGCATCCGGCATGCTTTCCCGGCACGCCTTAAGCGCCTCGGCACCGTTTCCGGCCTCGACGATATTGAATTTCAGGTCCCGGATAATGCGCGCCGCAACTTTCCTTACGACGCGAGAATCGTCAACGATCAGGCAGGTTTTCATGGTCGGGCTCCCACAGCAGGCCTTCGGGTCGGGTTAACGATTGCCCGACGAGCGTTAAGAATTCGCTGCCAGCCTCGAAGAAACCGGTCAGATATCGCATCAGCCTTCAGCGCGGATATGCGTCGCCATGATGATGGCAACATCCTCGCCCTGTTTGGCAGTGATCTCGCCTTCCAGGCTGTCGCAGATCATCTTTGCGAACAGGGGCTGGATATTGTCTGGTTTCCAGCCGTCCTCGGGCTCGATTCCCTGAACAGACCGGGCAGCCTCGTCCTTCAGTTTTACCCGCTCGCCACGGGACGAGACGGTCATCGTCATGCCAGCCGCTTCGTTGCGTACGCGGGCCTGGATCACGCCGCCGCGGGGCAGCGTGTCGACTGCCATCATGATCAGGTTCATCAACAGGCGGGCATGCGAATAGCTGAGATGGTCAGTGGCGATATCCCACTCGATGCTGGGCTTCAGGCCGTGCAGGAAGTTTTCCGTGATTTTCTTGAATTCATGCATGTCGGCCGTGCCAGCCTGCAGGCCAAGCGAGCCATAGGCGTAGCGCAGGAACTGGATCGTGGCCGCCGCCTTGCGGGCACTCGAGCGAAGCAGTTCCTCGAACTGCTGGTCCATGTCGGAATCACCAGGTTCGTCGAGCATTTCGAGGGCGCTGGTCACCCCGGAGACCGGCGACACGAGGTCATGGCAGATACGAGACGATATGAAGGCTGAAAGCCGTGCAGGATCGATCATGGAAGGTCCAGCCCGTTGTTGACGTAAGATTACGTGCAAAATCGAGTGAGCCGCGTCTCGTGTCAATCAGCAGGGCATGAAACTCATGTGGCGGCTGCAAAAGCACCGAACGCGCTCCCGGAGCGAAACAGCCCTCGCAGCATCGTTGCGAGGGCTGTCAAAAGCACGTCCCGACCGGAAGCCCGGTCGCTATTTTTTGACCCAGGCACCGCTTTCGTCCATGTAGTACTGGCCCGATCCGGTGCGCGCGATCTGCTTTTCGCCCGTCACGCGGGCCACCTGGGCCACGGTGGTTCCAGTCTGCTGCGACAGTTGCTCATAAAGCGCGCGGCGTTTGTTGTTGATTTCCTGAACCTTGCGAACGACGGCAGGATCTGCCGAGCCGACCACGCCGAGATAGCCGTCGATGCGCTCACCGACTTCGCCAGCGGAGATGGCCGCTTCGAGCTGGGGGTCACCAGCATGCGCAGCCGGAGCGCTCACGATGGCAAGCGACGCGATAGCCAGAGCGATGAAGATATTCTTGATCATGTTCATGATATATATCCTGTCGTCGCTATTGGGGGAACAGATCAGGGTTGTTGGAAATCAGGTCTTCGACTTCCTTGTCGAGCTTGATGCGCACTTCCTGATCGATCTTCACGTTCAGATTGATCGTGATTGGCTTGTCGGACGGTTCAATACGGATTGTCGGCGTGCACGCGGCGGCGAGCGCAACGCAGCCGGCAAGAAACAGTGCTTTCTGCGGGGTCGTCAATGTATGACTCCTTTTGTCTACGCGCGAACATGACACGGTTCAGCTTAACGTCAATCGACTGCATGGTTGCCCCTCATTCATCTGGCTGGTTGTCTTTGTCGTTGGCCATATCGACGACCATTTTGACAAATTTGTCCTGCTGGGCGGCATAGGACCCAGTTTTGACCAGTTCCGTCAGGTCGGAATCGAGAGACAGGTTGAACTCGAACGCCTGCCCTTTAGGCATGGTCAGTTTCTTGCCGAAAGCGAGCGGCTGTGTATTGCGACCGATCAAATGCACGCTCGCCACGGTCCGGTTCATCAAGTCGCCTGACAGACCGATTTCAAGGACGGAGAATTGCAGGTCCTTCAACGCGTCGAATGCCAGTTTGGCATTCGGGTCGCTATCGGCCGCCGAGTTGACCGCATCACCTGTATAGGCGATCCGGCCTCCCTTCGCATCAGCCGTCAGTAGCGCGTCGCGCACCTGGACTTCGCTGCCGACGAAATCCACCGGGAACGTGCCACTGACCGTGCCCGTTGCCTGGACATCGGGCAGCTTCAGAACTGCAACCAATTGGCTGAGTTCAATCGCGTCAGCTGTTACTTCCACGCGCTGGTCCTTGCCACCCAGCATCCAGTCGAGAGGCGCGAGTGCGATCCGACCTCCCGCGAACGGGAAACCGGCCTTTTCGACGCCAATGACCTTGCCCTTGTCGAGATGAAATTCGATCCGGCCGTCCTCTAGCGGAACCCCGATGCTGAGCGAGCCGACAGTGACGACCTGTCCACGTTCGGTCGTCAGCTCCAGCAGGTCGCTAAACCGGACCTTGCCATTGACACCCTCAATCCGGCCAAGCCGCGTTGTCTGGAATCCAAATTCCTCAATCGTGACATCTCCCGTCGCGGACAGTTTCCCTGAAACGATATCGACATCTGCCCTTGCCGACGCATCACCGGCGGCAAGGGTGAAGACGCCACGCAATTTTTCGGACAGCATGACGGGCTGCAGTTCGCCAGGGCGAAAGGTCAGCGGGCGCGAACGGATGGCGGCCGTGCCGTCGAGCTTGACCACGTCAAGATTGACTGTGGTGTCAGCGACCGTCGTGGCGCCCGCCTTCAGGCGCAACGGGCCGGTCATGACAAGCTGCCCTTTGGCCAGCGTTGCGGTCATGTCCGAAATCAGCGGTTGGTAGAGTGGGTCGCTCCGGTAGTCCTGGATGAGGACACCATTGGCGCTCAGATTTCCGGACAGGCCGCCTTTTCCACTGGATCCGTCAAAAACGAAACTGTCCGCGGAAACTTTTGCTGGCACCAGCGTTCCGTCGAAAACCGTTGTGCCCAGACGCGCCGACAGTTTCGGTGCGCCGCGACCGGCCGCGATGCCCACGCGCGGCGCGTCACCGGACAGGGTCAGGGTGCGCGATCCGATTACAAGAGGCAGGTCAAGGTGGTTTGCGAGCACCGTCATCGCCAGCCCGCCATTTGTCGACCAATCGACTGATGCCTTCGACAGCTCCAGCGTTCCGGACGTGGCCCCCGCAGAGAAAGGCAAGCTGACTGCCCCGAGCGTGACAGTGCCGGCAGGAGACGAACCGCGCTTGCGGATGAAGCCGTTTCCCTGCGGACAGACGTTCAGTCGAACAGGCTCGGCGCGAATGCTACCGAAAACGAAGCCCTGGCTGGAAACGCTGACGCATTTGGCGCCGTCTGGTTGCACCTGCCAGCCTGCATCATCATGCGTGGCGTGAAGTCCGCCAACCAGTTCAGTTGTCTTCAGGTCGATCCCGAACATCTGTCCGGACAGGGACAAGCGCCCGCGGCTGAGGAGGTCAAAATGGTCGGGCGCGCTGGTCATGGTGAACGTCGCGAGATCAGCCGACAGAGTCTTGCCGCTCGCTGTCCAGGGCTTCAGTTTGAACGCATGTGACGTGATCTGGAGTCCCGCTACGCCCTGCTGCAGGTCGTCGAGACCAAGCTGCAGGTCCGGAGCGCCTCCACCAGACAGCGTGATGTCGGCGCGGACGGCGCGCTCCGGCCCCTGGATCGTGAGCCATGGCCCCTCCGCCGGAGGCATGATTTTCAGCTGCAATCCGGACGCCGCCTTCAGAAGGGTTTCCTGTCGGCTTGAGAGTGAGAAGACGCCGTCTCGCGTGCCCGCGCTGAACGCCATATCCAGATCGAACTTTGCCAGCGCCCGCACTGCTACGGCCCGTAAGCTGTCTCCGTGATCGGACAATACGCCAGGAAATGCGACAGTCGCGGTCAGTTCCTGGCGCAGGTCGGGGGCAACATGCGCATCTGTTGCTGACGCCCGCCCGGCATAAAGCAATGTGCCTTCGGCTGACCGGCTGAATATGCCACTCGAAGACAACGCCCCCGCGCCACCTTGCGGTGCGACCGCCTGGGATACCGAGAAGCTGACGGGTCCGCCGATGTTTCCGGCATCGCCTTTCAGATCGCCTTCAAGGCTGAATGTGCTGGCCCCGTAACCGTCACTCAACAGATCTCCGGACTCCAACTGGACCGTCGCCACCGTGAGCGCAGCCAATGCGTCTTTCGCCGAGAGGCTCGGAAGTTCGGTGAAGCTCGCCTCGCCACTGGCCCGAACCGCACTCAGATGCCCGCCCGGAAACACGCCATCCGCGACCGAGCCGGTCCAGTTGAGTGTCATCGGCCCGTCGCCGACATCTGCGGCATCGATCCTGGCGGCGAAGACCGCTCCGGTGACGGCGACGGTATTCACGGCAGCGCGCTCCAGGACGACATTCGCTCCACCCGAAATGCGCCCCATGTCGGCGACCAGAGAGATGGCGCCTTCGGACCAGCTGAATTCGCTTTCGGCGCCCTTGAGCGAAGCCGGGTCCAGCACGAGGTCGAATGTGCCTTTCTGCGGAAAGGCGCCCTGCATCGCCACGGTCGCCGACAGTTCACCCGCCTCCGTTGCGAAGAATATCCGCCCATCAGTGATTTCAATCGCCGGTAAGTTCAGCTCTCCGGTGCCATCCCCATCCGATTGTCCGGCGAGCTTCTCGAGCCCGTAGAAACGCATCCCCTTTTCATCCAGCGTGCCGCGCAAGACCGGATTGTCCACAGTGATGCCTATTAATGTCGGCGTGAACAGCCGTGGCCAGCTGAGATGCGCACTGACCTCCGATGCCTCGAACGGCACGTACGCGCCCGCACGAACTTTGAGGTCGCGAATAGTGGCGCCATAGGAGCCAATCTGGACGATTTTCCCTTCACAGGCGAGTTGTCGTTCGGCGCACCAGCCAGCCAGCGCGCGCTCAGCAACCATCTTGCGCAGGAACCATCCCGTCGCCAGGACGCCAACCAAGAGCACGGAGACAGCCAAGACCGTCCAGCGAACCCAACGGATCGGGCGCGCAAGCACGTCGTCGCCCGGGATTCCTACATTTTGGTCATCTGTCGTATTCACGGTACAATCCGGCTTGCTTCTTGCTAGTCTTGAATTCTAGAGTCTTAAAAAGCCAAGAAGGCTAAATTTAGCGCGTTCTGCATTCTTTAACGCGCTTATGTCAGAATGAACGCTTGTTCATCCGCAATTGCGTAAGTGACGCGGAGGGGCTTGGGAACAACGGGAAGTTGCGCGTGGAAGAATACACCGAAACCGAACCGCATGCGACACGGCCGCCGAAGCGGAACGTGTCCCAGGGGATCAAGAGCCTCGCTGTCCTGTTTGTACTCGGCTCGGCGTCCGCTGTGGCTGGCCTGTTCATGGTCGACTCGTCGGGCCAGCCCACCCATGGGACAGCCGTAGCCGCAACACCGCCCCCGCTCGCGGTGACCTTGCTCAGCGCCACCGACATGACCGATTCCGTCGATCTCGTCCGTCAGACAGGAACGCTGAAGTCGCGCCAGACCCTGACGGATCTGGTGGTCAGTCTCGGTGCCAACCACCAGGATGCCAATAGCGCCCTGCAGACACTCTATTCCGGCGACTTGCTGGACGCGCGCCGCCTCCATCCCGGGCTCACTGCGGAAGCGTATCTGGACGGTGAACAACTGAAAGCCTTGTCGATACGTGCCGAAGCTGACCGCAGCCTCCTGATCACACGCAGCCAGGCCGGCAACTGGGAAGCGACCGCCCTGAATGCCCGGCTGACGCCCAGCATCCACCGCATCGCCGCATCGATCGACACGTCCATCTACGACACCGCCCGTCGACTCGGCGCAGGCGACCAGCAGGTCGTCGATTTTGCCAACGCCTTCGCATACGATGTTGACTTTCAGAGGGAAATTCATCCCGGCGATCAGTTCGAGATCGTCTACGAGACCTATGTCGATGAACGCGGAACCTCGGTCAAATCCGGCGACGTGATCTTCGCCTCGCTCAATGGACAGGCGCTCAGCCGTGATTTCTATCGCTTTACACCGAGCGATGACCAGGTGCCGGATTATTTCGACAGCAAGGGCGAAAGCGCCACCAAATTCCTGATGAAAACGCCGATCAATGGCGCCCGGTTATCGTCATCCTTCGGCAAGCGCCGTCACCCGATTTCGGGCTATACGCGCCTGCACAAGGGAACCGACTTTGCGGCTCCCTCAGGCACCCCGGTCTTTGCCGCAGGACACGGCGTCGTAGTCCGCGCCAGCCGCTATGGCGGTTACGGAAACTATGTCAAAATCAAACACGCCAATGGTTACGAGACCGCTTATGCGCACCTCTCCCGTTATGGCCGAGGGATGAAATCGGGCAAGCGTGTCCGCCAGGGCGATATCATCGGCTATGTCGGCTCGACCGGTGCCTCTACCGGGCCTCACCTCCACTATGAGGTCTACATCAAGGGTACCCCGATGAACGCCATGCGGCTCAAGCTACCGACCGGTCGGAAACTGGCTGAAACCCCTGCAATCCTTGAAGAATTTGCCGTCAAGAAAGCCGAAATCGACCAGATCCGCGCCAGTCAGGGTGCTGATATCGGTCAAGCGCTACTCGTTTCAGCATCGACCGGACGCCCCTGATCCATCCTGAATACCGCAAAAGCCGCCCGACACTCGCGTTGTTGGCGTATTTCTTGCTCGTGATGTCCTGAATCACTCAGCTTGGTCCATCCGGACCCTGCAAGGGACATCAGGTATGACGAAAAAACATTTGGGCCCGGCAAAGGTTGATCGCACATTCCGCCCGCATCATATGCTGGAATGGACCATGGCCGCCTTTGTCGTGCTGGGAATGCTTGCACTCTTCGTGTTCGTTCGTCCCCAAAAAGCGGCTGACCTCGCCAGCTCCGACGCTGCCCAGGCGATGCTCGATTTTCGAGAGAACATGCCCTCGGCCTCAACGGCGAACAGGATCGGGCAGGTGACGGCGGGAGCGGCGGCGGCCGACGTACTGGAAGTGCTCGGCGCCAGCGCCGAAGACGCGGAAGCTGCCGTCGACGCCCTGCGCCGGACCGGCCTTGTCGACCGCAAGCGCATGCGCCCCGGCACAGCCCTGACCGCCTACTTCGACGAGAGCACCCTTCAGGATGACACAAGCCGCCTTATCGCGGTGTCGATCAAGCCAAATGCCAAGAATACGCTCCTGGCGACGCGTCAGGCGGACGACAGCTTCTTTGTGAGCGTACTGACCGCGCGCCTCGTTACATCGCACAGACGGGCCGCAGGCAGGATCGATACATCACTCTCTTCTGCCCTTGCCAGCGCTGGTGGCACGCCGGCGCACGCCGCTGCACTGGCTGCCCTGTTCCCGGATGATCCAGCTCTCTCGGTTGGGGGACAAAAGGGAGAGCGCTATGACGCCGTATTCGAGATCGCCGAGGACGAGCGCGGAAACTTCATCGAAAACGGCGATCTGGTGTTTGCCGCATTCAATGGCGTTGCGAGCCGCGGTAGCTGGTATCGCTACACGCCCGGCGACTCCGGCCGAACCGAATTCTTTGATTCAAACGGCGTTGCCGCGCATCCGTTCCTGAGTCGCTATCCGATCGGACGCGTGGCGATCAATTCCGGCTTTGGCCAGCGCTACCATCCCCTCACCGGGCAATTGCACTTGCATACCGGCATCGACTTTCGGGCTCCCGCCGGCACACCCATTGAGGCGGCAGGCGACGGCATCGTTACGTTTGCGGGATTCAGTGAGGGATACGGCCGCCATATCCGCATCCGGCACAAACGCGGATACGAAACCCTATATGCGCACATGTCGGGCTTTGCGGGCCTTGCGGCGGGCGCCACAGTCAATTCGGGCGACGTCCTCGGGTATGTCGGCGATACGGGATCGGCAACGGGCGCGCACCTGCACTATGAAATTCGGCGCAATGGCCGTTACGTGAACCCCATGACGCTGGAATTGCCGTCCGGCCGCAACCTGGCTTCCGAGCCTGAAGAGTTGGCCGCATTCATGAAGCAGAAAGCCATGATCGACACGCTACGCGGCGCGACAGTGTCCGACATGCTGACGGCATCCAGTTTTCTGCCCGTGATCCAGCCGACCAGTCCGTGATCCAGGATTCCTGATGGCCGCGTCCTTCATGCGAAGGCGCGGCCATCAGTGCAATCCTAGTTCAGGCTGACACTGCCTTTGGCGAAATCGTTCGGGACGCCGTTGATGGAAAGCATGTTGCCTTCCACCCCGACATGGATCGTTTCACCATCGGCGATACGGCCCTCCAGCAGGAGGCGTGCGAGGGGGTCCTGCAACTCCTTCTGGATCACACGCTTCAGCGGTCGTGCCCCATACACAGGATCATAACCGCGTGCGGCTAGCCAGTTGCGGGCATCGAGGCTGAGGTCGAGCTTCATCTTGCGCGCCGACAGGAGATGCTCGAGGCGGCCCATCTGGATATCGACGATATGGTCGATCTCGCCGCGTCCAAGCCGCTTGAAGAAGACGATTTCATCGATACGGTTGATGAACTCGGGCCGGAAGTGCATCCGGATCGCGCCCATCACGCTTTCGCGGACCGAATCGGTAATTTCACCTTCGGCGCCACTCGCCAAGGCATCCGAGCCGAGGTTCGACGTCATGATGATAATCGTGTTCTTGAAGTCCACGGTCCGGCCCTGGCCGTCGGTCAGGCGACCGTCATCAAGCACCTGCAGCAAGGTATTGAACAGGTCCGGGTGAGCCTTCTCGACTTCGTCAAACAGGATCACCTGATACGGGCGCCGGCGAACCGCTTCGGTAAGCGCGCCGCCTTCCTCATACCCGACATAGCCGGGAGGCGCACCGATCAGGCGGGCCACCGAATGCTTCTCGGAATATTCCGACATGTCGAGCCGAAGGATCGCCGTGTCATCGTCAAACATGAATTCGGCGAGCGCCTTGGTGAGCTCCGTCTTGCCGACGCCGGTTGGGCCAACGAACAGGAACGAGCCGATCGGGCGGTTCGGATCCTGTAGGCCCGCGCGCGCACGGCGCACGGCATTCGATACGGCCTCAAGCGCTGCATCCTGACCGACAACGCGCGCACGCAAGGCATCTTCCATATGGAGAAGTTTCTCGCGCTCGCCTTCCAGCATCTTGTCGACAGGGATTCCGGTCCACTTGGAAACCACCGCCGCAATATGCTCGGGCCGGACAACTTCCGAAACGAGGCCATCGTCCTCCTCATCGGAACCCTCGACATCCGTGATCTGCTTTTCGAGTGCAGGAATGATTGCGAATTTCAGTTCCGACGCCCGGGCAAGATCGCCCGAACGTTGTGCCTCAGCCATGTCGGCATAGGCTCGATCCAGTTGTTCCTTCGCGGTTGCCGTGCCCTTGAGCTTGTTCTTTTCGGCTGACCAGGTCGTCGTCAGTTCATCCGATTGCGACTGGAGTTCGGCAATGTCGTTCTCGATTGTATTGAGGCGGTCTTTCGACGCGGCGTCTTTTTCCTTCTTGAGCGCCTCGGCCTCGATCTTCAGCTGCAACAGCCGCCGGTCGATCTCGTCGAGCTCTTCCGGCTTGGAATCGACCTGCATGCGCAGGCGCGCAGAAGCTTCGTCCATCAGGTCGATGGCCTTGTCAGGCAGGAAGCGGTCGGTGATGTAACGGTTGGACAGTGTTGCGGCGGAAACAATCGCGGCATCCGAGACACGCACACCATGGTGTGCCTCATAGCGCGCCTTCAGGCCGCGCAGGATGGAGATCGTGTCTTCGACCGTTGGTTCGTCGACAAACACGGCCATGAAACGACGGGCAAGCGCCGGGTCGCCTTCAACGTGCTTTCGGTATTCGTCGAGCGTGGTCGCACCTATACAATGGAGTTCACCGCGCGCGAGGGCTGGCTTCAGGAGGTTTGACGCATCCATCGCGCCATCGCCCTTGCCGGCCCCGACGAGCGTGTGCATCTCGTCGATGAACAGGATCACGCCGCCTTCAGCCTGTTGCACTTCGTTGAGCACGGCTTTCAGGCGCTCCTCGAACTCTCCCCGGAATTTCGCACCCGCGATCAGCGCGCCCATGTCGAGCGCAAGCAAGCGTTTGCCTTTCAGGCTTTCGGGCACATCGCCGTTCACAATTCGCAGGGCAAGACCTTCAGCAATCGCTGTCTTGCCGACGCCGGGCTCACCGATCAGGACCGGGTTGTTCTTGGAGCGGCGGGAGAGAACTTGCATCGTGCGGCGGATTTCCTCATCGCGGCCAATGACCGGGTCGAGCTTGCCCTCGCGGGCATCCTTGGTGAGATCGCGGGCATACTTCTTCAGCGCCTCATAGCCTTCTTCGGCATTGGCGCTGTCGGCCGTTCGCCCCTGACGCAGCTCGTCGATCGCCGTTTCGAGCGACTTGACGCTTGCACCGGAATTTCGGAGCACCTCGGCTGCCGGATCGCCGGACAATCCAGCCATCGCCAGCAGCAGGCGCTCGGTCGTGACAAAGGAGTCGCCGGCTTTCTTTGCGCCGGCCTCGGCATCCTGGAAAAGTTTGGCGCTGGCTTGTTCAAGACGCAGGCCGGTATTCGTACCGCTGACCCTGGGCAATTTTGCCAACGCCGCATCGACACCTTGGACAACGAGTTCTGGCCGTCCGCCACCCGCACGCATAAGATTGACCGCCATCTGGTCACGGTCTTCCAACATGGTTTTCAGGACATGGGCAGGCGTGAGCGTCTGGTGGCCTTCGGCCAGTGCAAGCGTCTGGGCACCCTGAACGATCGCGCGGGCGCGCTCTGTATATTGCTCGATATTCATTATGCATCCCCTTCCAAAGGCAGACAAGAAATATGGAATAGAGACCCCGCTCAGCGGCGGTCCCTTGCTGTTGTACTGGATTTGGGGAGTGACATCCGTCAGCGCAAGTCGCGCCACCTGCGACAAGTTCAATCGCGCCTGAAAATGAATTCGCGATCAACCTGCGCGCCGACGGGAAAATCGTATTCGCCGACCTTGCTGAATCTGTATCGGGAATAGAATCGCTGGGCACGGTCGTTGCCTGACCAGACTCCCAGAAAAAGAGGGGGGCGGCCCGCAGCTTCGACCCATTCGAAGACCCGCAGCATCAATGCCGCACCGATACCCGCAGACAGGATGTCCGGACGAACATAGAGACGACGAAGCTGGAACGCGCCTACCGGCATCGGGTCGACCGGAAGGTCGCAGAGGCTGGCGTGAGCGTAGCCCACCAGATTTCCGTCCGACGTTGTGGCAACCCATATCGGTTGATCAGGTTGCGCCACCAGACGCTGCCAGGTGCCGAGTCCGTAGTTTTCGGACAGGAACGCATCAAGATCTTCTGGCGAATAGAGATTCTCAAACGCTGCGACGAAGGATGCAATGCCAAGCTCCTGCAAAGCTTCGGCATCCGTAGGTACGGCCCGTCGAATTGCTATTTCACCGCGATCGCCTTGCAAAACGGAGACGCCTAGTCTGCGGCAGTTTCAGCGGAATCGCTGGCGCCGGCTGATTCACTTTCAGCAGCCTGTGCTGGCTTGCGGCGACCGCGCGAGAGCGTCTTCATAACCCCGTCCGTCACGACCTCAGGTCCTTCGGAGGTCTCTTTTGCGCGATACGGCTTGCGGCGTGTTTTCGGTCGGTCGGAGTCGGAGTCCGACTTCGGCTTGGTTTCCGAAGCCTTCTCGGATTTTCCGGCGCCGTCGTCGGCATCAACAAACTTGATCGGGTCCGCTTTCGCTGTCGCCGTTTCGTTATCGTCAGAATCCTCGTTGCGAGGCGCACGGGATGTCACTTCAACAGTGGCTTCATCCTGATCCGCGTCGGAACTGGAATCATCGTCCGAATCCCCGCTGCGATTGTCGCGGCGATTGTCACGATCGTCGCGCCCACCACGCTGTTGTGGTTGCGGCTGCTGCCGTTCCTTGGCTTCTGCCTGTTTTGCGACAATGCGCTGATAGTGTTCAGCGAACTGGAAATAAGCTTCAGACAGGACGCGATCGCCACTGGTATGGGCGTCCCGGGCATATTGCTGGTATTTTTCGAGGACCTGCTGCGCTGAGCCACGGATCTTCACGTCCGGTCCGACGCTTTCATAGTGCCGGTTCGGGTTATTGTGATTGGCGTTACTGGTATTACCGCCTGAGCGACGATTGCGCCCTCGTGAGCGTTTCATGAATGTGTATCCTGTTTCATGCGCCTGCTTGTCTTGCAGGCAATTCCCAACGCAATGGCCGAAGGATTTTTGGCCGAGCCCCGTATTTGCGCGAGTCTGACGAGGGTGGAGCGACTTGCCTTAAGCGGCTTCCAACACCTCACGCGTAGGTTCTAACCTGTATTATGCACGCCGCCAAGCAGAAAAGTGAGTATCAGGAATCAGGCTGAATGGCCCATACCACGCGGTCATTTTCGCCAAGGTCCTTGCCACCGCCAACACCGACAAGACCCGCCGCTGACAAAATCTCGCGTACCGCGCGATTCTGATCGAACCCGATCTCGAGCACCAGTTGCGTGCCTGGTTTCAAAAACGCTCCGGCAAGACCGGCAATCTCACGATAGGCGTCGAGGCCATCCTTGCCTCCGTCGAGTGCTGCCGCCGGATCATGGATCCGCACTTCAGGATCAAGCGTGGAAATCACATCGGTGCAAATATAGGGCGGATTGGAAATGACGAGATCGACGCCCTGCCATCCTCGCCAATCCTTCCATGTCGTCGCCATCACGCCTGCTCGCCCCTCAAGGCCATGCCGCATGATATTCTCTGTCGCGAGGGACGCCGCATCCGGGTCCGCCTCAATGCCAACACCCGTAATGTCTGGTCTGCAACTGAGCATCGCAACGAGCAGACAGCCCGACCCCGTGCCAAGGTCGGCGATCGATAACCCGGGACGATCGGGCAGTAGGCGCAGCGCCGCTTCCACAACGACTTCGCTATCGGGCCGCGGCACCAGCGCGCGCGAATCCGAAATGAATTCGAGCCCGAAGAAGGGCGCCGAGCCTGCAATGTGCTGGAAAGGCTCGCGCGCTTCCCGACGGGCCACCATTCCGCGGAACATGTCCGACAGGCTTTCCGGAACCGCCTGATGTCCTCTGAGGATGAGGTCCGACATTGTCAGCCCCGAAGCCAGCGACATCAGGTGCCGGGCCTCGCGTTGCGGTGTATCCAGACCGACATTGCGCAGCCGACCAGCCGCCTCCACGATCAGGTCCGTATACGTCGGGCGATTCAGTTGTCATCCTCCATCGCCGCGAGCTTGCGAGCCTGGTCTTCGGTGATGAGGGCCTCGACCACTTCATTCAGCTTGTCCCCGCTGATAATCCGATCAAGCGAATAGAGCGTCAGCCCGATACGGTGATCGGTCATCCGGTTCTCCGGGAAGTTATAGGTCCGGACTTTCTGGCTGCGATCGCCTGAACCGATCTGGCTTGCGCGCGCTTCGGCCCGTTCGGCATCCTTGGCGGAGCGCTCCCGTTCGTAGAGACGGATTTTAAGCTGCTCCATCGCCTTCTCGCGGTTGACGTGCTGCGACTTCTCGGAACTCGTTGCGACAATACCCGTCGCAAGGTGCGTGATGCGCACGGCGGAGTCGGTCGTGTTGACGTGCTGGCCGCCTGCGCCCGAGGAGCGCATCGTATCGATGCGGACATCTTCCGGTCGCACTTCGATCTCGACATTTTCGGGCGCAGGAAGGACCGCCACTGTCGCCGCCGACGTGTGGATGCGGCCCTGCGTCTCCGTGGCGGGCACCCTCTGGACACGGTGCACGCCGCTTTCCCATTTCATATGCCCGAAAACGCCGTCGCCCGACACATTCGCGATGATTTCCTTGTAGCCACCCGAGTCGCCTTCGGACGCGTCGATGATATCAACTTTCCAGCCCATGATCTGGAAGTAGCGCGAGTACATGCGAAACAGGTCGCCTGCAAAAAGGGCCGCTTCATCGCCGCCGGTGCCAGCCCGAAGCTCCATCACGATATCGGCCTTGTCGTCGACGTCTTTTGGCAGGAGCAGGACCTGGACCTCCTGCTCCAGCGCAGGCAGCTGGTCCTTGAGCTCTTCGACCTCATCCCGGGCGAGTGCAACCATGTCGGGGTCGCCACTCGCGACAAGCGCCTCGGCTTCGCTCAGCTCCTTGCGGGCGGACATCAGCTGGCGCGCCTTGTCGACGACAGGCTTAAGCTCAGCGTACTCTTTCGACAGGGAAATAATCTCAGGCGTCTCGGTCGCCGCACCCATGCGCGCTTCGACCTGTTCGAACCGGTCGACAACTTGTTGGAGTCTGGAAGGGGAAATAGTGGCCATGGCCGCCCTTTAGAGCGGTTTTGAGGGCGCGTGAAGCGCCCTCGCTGCCACATATTGCGCTTAGACGAAGATTCGGAGCACTTCACGCACGGCCATTACGATCAGTGTGATCGATGCCAGCGCGAACACCGTGAAGCGCAGAATCACTTTTGGCTGCAATACCTGAACGAGCGAATGGAGCACCCGAAGGCCCACATAGATCCATGCCGCCAGCACCATAAAATGCCCCTGGTCGCCTGTCAGGGCGGCAAAGAACATCAGCGCGTAAAAGATCGTCGGCTGTTCGTGGAGGTGGTTATAGTTATCGGCAACCGACCGGACATTCGCCGGCAGCTTGTCGCCGTACGTGCCCGGGTGACGGGCCGAGTCGGGATCGATGTTCGCCTTTTGCATGGCCGGGATACGCGTCGCGTACATCCACAGCCACATGACGAGCGTCCAGCACACCAGCGCCAGAACAGGTTTCAGAAGTTCAACAGTTACGGACATTTTGCCCCTCCCTCAGTTATTATTGTGGGCAAACTTACGGGGCAATCTGCTGTTTGAACAGCAGTTTCGCGGATCCCCGGCTGGCCAAGATGGGCCTGGAGGAAGGCCGTGAATGCATCAATGTCTTCAGAGACAACGCTATGACCGCCAGGACGCAGCCAGAAGGCAAGGCCGGCACCGGGGTCGAATGACTTCATGCCGCCACTAGTGAGGCCTGTCGTGCCCTCCACCCGGTAGATGTCCGACGCCGCCTGCGCCGCGCGATAGGTCGAGTTCGGATCGGACCAAACATCGCGGCGACCGTTGCCCAGCAACACAGGTGTCGGCGCGAGCAAGGCCAGCAATTCGTGCTGGTCAACCGGCAGCGCCGAAAGGTCTGCGGCGTAGCCCTGCGCCGTGGGCGCCAGCCAATGCGGATATGACTCGGCCATGCGAACAAGACCTTCTCCGGTCTTGGAGCGGGACAATGCCGCCCCGGCAAAGCCGGACTGGTGGGCAATCACGGCATCGACGCGGCGGTCCCACACGCCTGAAATCAGCGCCGACTTGCCGTGACGGGAGTGGCCCATCAAGGCCGTATGGTCTGCATCAATGCGCGGGTCGGCCTCAAGCACATCGAGCGCAGCAGAGAAACCGTAAGCCCAGGCCATCAGGGCACTTGTCGGATTCAAGGGGCCACCCAGGCCTGCCATCACGGTCTGGGCTTCGCCATTTCGGTCCGGCACGAGTTCGCTTGCATAGAAGCTCGCATAGGCAAGACCCGCATCAAAATATCGGGAAACCGGGACTTCGGCGATGTAGGTGCCAAAAATGCTGGTCGCCAGGAATCCGAAGACCCCATTCATCTCCGAACCATCGCAGATGGACCCGTCAGCCGCCGTCACCGGACTTCCGGGAAACGCGGCACAATTGCTCGCAAAGGTCTGACTGACCACGAGCGGCGATTGTCCCGGTGTCTTGGGGAACGCGACAATGAGTTGGAAGGTTCTCGCCCCGGCACCCGATCCGATCGTTATGGGCACTTCTTCGAGCGACCCGCGTCCATCAAGATAGTCCGCGTCCACGACACGCCAATCTCCATGCGTGACAGGCATGCCCGCTGGCCACGGCCCATAAAGCGTGTCCTCGAAAGCCTCTTTCAATGCATCCCGGCGACCTGAATCTTCAGCGAATGCCGCAACATCGAGCGGCGGCTGGGGCACCGGCTTATTGGCGGTCGCGAGGCTGGCATAGTTCAACCCCAACATGGTGCAGTTGGACATGACCAGCGCCATGATACCGATCAGCAGGAGAAGTGGTATCCGCTTGAGAAACCAGAACATGCAGGAATTGCCCTTTTCAGCCAGTTTGATGGTCGACTGAATTACTAACGTCATTCGGCGATTTGGGCAGTCCCCTCACGAGAACGTGGTTACTCGGCGGCCACGGCGGCCGCCTCACGCGCTTTGCGCAACTGCGTCGCCTTCGCTTCAACCGCGTCAACGATTTCTTCGACCATGGAAGCGTTTCCGACTTTCCGATTAGGTTTACCAGCCGCGTACATCATGCCGGATTCCGCTCCGCCGCCAGTGAATCCGAGATCGGTCATCGCCGCCTCACCGGGCCCGTTCACGACGCAACCAATGATCGACAGCGAAATTGGCTCGGTGATGTGCGCAAGGCGTTTTTCCAGGGTTTCCACCGTCGATATGACATCGAAGCCCTGACGCGCGCAGGAAGGGCACGCAATGATGTTCACACCCCGGGTCCGCAATCCGAGCGATTTCAGCATCTCGTAGCCAACTTTGACCTCTTCGACCGGATCGGCTGAAAGTGAGACCCGGATCGTGTCGCCAATGCCGGCCCAGAGCAGGCTGCCCATGCCAATGGATGACTTCACCGTACCCGTGCGAAGGCCGCCGGCTTCGGTAATGCCGAGATGGAGCGGCGCATCCGTCGCTTCAGACAGTTGGTGGTAGGCCGCAACCGTCAGGAACATGTCCGATGCCTTGACGCTGATCTTGTACTCATGGAACCCGAGATCATCGAGGATACGAGCATGGTCCAGGGCGCTTTCGACCATGGCTTCCGGGCAAGGCTCGCCGTATTTTTCCAGCAGGTGGCGCTCAAGCGATCCGCCATTGACGCCGATCCGCATGGAACAACCATTGGCACGCGCAGCCGCCACGACTTCGCGCACACGCGCCACGGAGCCGATATTGCCGGGATTGATCCTGAGGCAGGCCGCACCTGCGTCTGCCGCCTCGATACCGCGTTTATAATGGAAATGGATGTCGGCCACGATCGGCACGCCGACATTGCGAACAATGTCGTTGAGCGCCGCAGTCGAAGCCTCGTCCGGACAGGAAACACGCACAATGTCGACGCCCGCCTCTTCCATCCGCAAAATCTGGGCGATCGTCGCGGCGGCATCATGCGTCAACGTGTTGGTCATGGACTGGACGGCAATCGGTGCGTCTCCGCCCACTTCGACGGATCCCACGCGAATCTTGCGTGACGTGCGGCGGTCAATGTTTCGCCAAGGTCTGATTGGGTTGTGGCTCATAAGACTTGGGACTCCGTGCGGGTCTCTATATGCCCTGATGTGGCGCGCACGAGGTCCCGCGTAAAGGCCTGAAGGTGTCGCGGCCTATCGGGTCGCCTTGCTGGCACCATTCGATGCGACCGTCGGCGCGGCCATATCCGCCGCTTCGGCGAGTTTCTGGTCGACACTGGCCGAGAACACCGCGCCACCCTCAGGCCCCAACGGGTCGATGACGACATCACCAACGCGCCACTGGAATGCCCCGCCATCCTTGGCCGATACAGTCCAGCCGGCGTCGAGGCGTGGAAAATAGTTTTCGCCCGCAGCCATGATACGGCTGCGGAAGATCGTGCCGTCGGCCCCGCGCACTTCAAGCCAGCCCTGACGGGTGGCAACGAGTTCCAGGGGCAAATGGGTTGGCAAAGGCCGACCGGCGCGGCCAGCATCATCAAACAAGCTGTGACGGGCACCATTGACCGCCACAATTGCGGGAGCGGGCGCAAGCTCGGATGCTGGCTTCACCAATTGCGTTACGCCAATGGCGCCGCCAGCGACAAGCGTGAGAACAGCGGCCGTCGCCACCATGAGCGGCCATTTTGCCTTCGGTTGCGTGATTTCGCCAATCTTGGGGACTGGCGCTGAATTTCTTACCTCGGAGACGGCACCGCACTCGAGCGTGTACTGGGCGATAACCTGGCTATCTGGCAAGCCGAGTTCGACGCAATAGGCACGCAGATAGGGTGTCAGATAGCCTTTGGGAATCTGGCCGATTTCCATGCGTTCGATCCACATGAGAAAGTCTTTGCGCAACAAGGATTTGCGAGAAATGTCGGCAATATTCATCCCGAGCTCTTCGCGGACCCGGCGCAACACCTGGCCCATTCTCAGGCTTTCGCCATCGAATTCGCGGGATTTGAAGACATCCATCGCGCGCTGACGCTGTGAAGTCGCGCTGGCAGGCTCTTGAAGCACCGCAGACACATCTGATTCATCAAGGGTACGACCTGTTTCGTTTCCGAAAGAGGGCATGTCCGCCTGCGATTCAGTTTCCTGCGTATTGTGGGTCTCTTCGTGTCCCATATTCTTCCAATCGAGCCTTCTGTCAGGGGGGCTCCCCATAGAGGAGCAAATACTGGTCCAGAAACATGGTGAATTTTGGACCAGTCCGCCTCAACCGTCAGACAATTCCACCCCATGATCCGCCGCCAAGGCTAATACTTGGTTACGGAACGCTACGTTCGGCTCGTCCAACACCTTGAGAAAATCGTTCCGAAACGCCCCAAGGTCAACTGATCTTACCATACGCTTGACCGGGCCTATAGCAGCAGCAGGCATCGAGAGCGCATGAAAACCCAGCGCGAGAAAGCAAAGGGCCGAGAGCGGCGAAGCGGTCGCCTCACCGCAAGCAGACATCCTGATCGAATGCGTCGTGCAGTCCTCAGAGACCTGTTTGAGAAATCGCATGCCTGCCGGGCTGACCAGATCGTAACGATCCGAGACTGAGGGCGTCATGCGGTCTGCTGCGAAGAAAAACTGCATCAAGTCATTGGTGCCGACGGACAGGAAATCGACTTCACCGGCAAGTTCAGACAGGCTGAACGCCAGCGCTGGCGTTTCCAGCATGACTCCCACTTCGAGCTTGGAAGGCCTTTTCCCCGTTTTCTCCTCGCTCCATGCGACTTCCTTCATCAACAGGTCGCGCGCGTCGAAGAACTCACTTGGCACCGTGACCATCGGAAACATCACTGTCAGGGGGTCCGTACCGGCGGCCCTCACAAGCGCTCTCAGCTGTCGCCGGAACAGGCCTTTGTGATCGAGCGCGAAGCGAATGGAGCGCCAGCCCAGAGCCGGGTTCTCTTCCCGCGCCGTATTCAGTGCCGGCAGAACCTTGTCGCCGCCAAGATCGACTGTCCGGAAGATGACGCGTTTCCCAGCGGCCCGGTCGAGCACGCGTCGGTAGAGCGCCACCTGGTCGCCCAGCCGCGGAAGCGTCTCCGACACGAGAAATTGGAATTCGGTGCGAAACAGGCCCACCCCGTCAGCTCCAGCCTGGTCGAGCATGTCGAGATCGAGGTCGAGTCCGGCGTTCAGATAAAGCGAGACATGCGTACCGTCACGGGTCTTCGCGGGCAGGCCACGCAAGGCGGCATAAGTTGCCTGACGCTCTGATCGGAGCGCAACGCGTCCCTTATAGGCATCGTAAAGGGAGTCGTCCGGACGGATGTGAAGTGTGCCCTTTTCGGCATCGACGATGACCCAGTCGCCCTGGTCGATCCGGGTTGTCAGGCCTTCGATGCCGCCGAGTGTGGGTATGCCAAGCGCCCGGGCAACAATCGCGGCATGTGATGAAATCGCGGCCTCTTCCATCAATATCGCGCGCAGGCCGGCATTGGCGTAGTCGAGCAATTCGGCGGGGCCGAGGCGACGGGCAACAAGGACGCTGCGCTCCTCGCTGATCTGCGGCTTGCCGTCGTCGCCTGCCAAAACGCGCAACAATCGGTTGTCGAGGTCTTCGAGGTCATTCAGGCGTTCGCGCAGGTAGGGATCGCGGGCGCTCTGCAACCGCGCACGGTGCTCGCGACGGGCCCGATCGACCGAGGCTTCCGCCGACAGGCCGGACCGAACGCCTTCACGCAGCTTTTCGGCCCACGACGGGTCATGGGCCAGCAGCCGGTACGTTTCCATGACATCTCGTGGATCGTCGCCCAGCTTGGCGCCATCCAGTGCCATCATCTTGTCGATGGATTCCCTGAGCCCCTTCAACGCTTCTCTCAGCCGCAAAGCCTCGAGCTGCTGATCGGCGGCGAAAAACTTCGCCGCAGGCACGACCGGATCATGCAAGACTGCGCGGCCATATCCAAGGCCTTCGCAAAGCACGCGGCCGGAGAGAGTGGCAAGATTACGCTCACGTTTGGAGCTATCCCCGTTTGAGATGTGCTCCGGGTCCATCCGGTCAACAATTTCAGCGAGGACCATGGCAATCGTCTGCAATGTGTCGATCTCATCGTCGCCATAGGCGCGTTCGGTCCGGTTCTGGACCGTCAGGACGCCCAGGACACGCCCGCCACGCAGGATCGGCATGCCCAGAAAGGCGTGGAACGGATCTTCGCCGGTCTCAGGGCGGTAAGAGAAGGAGGGGTGACGGGGGGCATCCTGAATCGCCATGGCTTCGGCGCGTTTCGCGACCAGGCCGACGAGCCCTTCATTCGAACCGAGCCGGGTCGTCGAGACAGCCTCGGGCTTCAGGCCCTCAGTTGCGATCAGAAGCAGTTCGCCGCCAGAGATGCGCAGGTAAATCGAACAAACGTCCGCCACCATCGTGGAAGCGATCAACCTGACCACTTGATCGAGCCGGAACCGTGTGTCGCCATCCTCCGCCATGACCTGGCGGAGGCGGTTCATCAGGAGACGCGTGGCCGGCAGGTTATAGGGCATGGTTCTCCTGAGTGTCGCAGTCGGATTTACACTGCGTCAAGTCCGAAGGCCGTGTGCAGGGCACGAACAGCCAATTCGGTATAAGGCGCGGCAATCAGAACGGAAATTTTGATCTCAGACGTCGAAATGACGTCGATATTGATCCCCTTTTCGTAAAGGGCGGTGAACATGGTCTCAGCCACCCCGGTGTGGCTCTTCATGCCAACGCCCACAATCGATATCTTGGAGACGTCGCGGGTCACTTCGAGCCGGTCATAGCCAATATCATCCGACATTTTTTCAAGCGTTTCCTTGGCGATCGGACTGTCACGATCGGTACAGGTAAAGACCATGTTGGCCTTTTCCGGTCCGCGCGCATTCGCCTGGACAATCATGTCGACGTTCACGCCGGCACGCGCCAGCGCAGAAAATATCTTGGCGGAGACGCCCGGCTTGTCGGCCACTCCGTATAAAGTGACCTTCGCTTCATCGCGTGAATAAGCAACACCGCTAACAACCTGTTTTTCCACGATTTCATCCTCTGAGCAGACAAGGGTTCCGGGGTTTGGTTCACCAGGCTTCAGGAAGCTGGAAAGCACGCGCACCGGCACATTATGGTTCATCGCAAGTTCCACAGACCGCGTCTGGAGAACCTTGGCACCGAGAGATGCCATTTCGAGCATCTCCTCGTAAGATATCTTGGGTATCCGCTGGGCCTTGGGCACCATGCGCGGATCAGTGGTGTAGACACCATCGACATCCGTATAGATGTCACAAACAGTGGCGTTCAGCGCCGCGGCAACCGCCACAGCACTGGTATCCGAACCGCCGCGCCCCAGTGTTGCCACGCGGTCGTCGTCGGTAACGCCCTGGAAACCGGCAACAACCGCAATTTCTCCGCGATCCACGGAATCCGGGAGGCCACTATTGTCAAAGCCCAGAATGCGCGCGCGTCCATGGTCCTCGTCGGTCTTCAAACGCAGCTGCCAGCCGAGCCAGCTGCGGGCCTTCAGGCCCCTGCGGCGCAGCGCCAGCGCCAGAAGTCCCGCCGTTACCTGTTCACCGGAGGCGACAATGACGTCGTATTCGTCGTGAAACTGATCGCGCGGCAGATCAGGGCCCGCCGCGCCTTCGGCATAAGCCACAAGCTTGTTCGTCTCGCCGGCCATGGCCGACACAACCACGGCCATGTGCTCACCGCGCGCCGCGCGGTAGGCCACGATGTCAGCCACGTTTGCGATACGCTCCAGATCGCCAACCGAGGTACCGCCAAATTTCAGAACCGCACGCGCCATTTCGCCCCATATCCTGTCAACCGAAGGGATTGCCCTTTATATGCGCCCTCATAGGGTTAAGTTC
>JAHJSB010000035.1 GCA_018830285.1 Alphaproteobacteria bacterium | reverse complement strand
TCAATGACGTGGATCCACAAGCCTGGCTCTCCGATGTCCTGTCCCGGATAGCTGACCACAAGATCACCCAAATCCACGAGCTGCTGCCCTGGAACTTCAGGGCCTGATCAGGTCAAGGGCGTCAACGCCGGACGCTTACGGACCATCCGCTGGCGGTGGCCTCGCCATTCACTTGAGCTGAAAGCCAAAGGCCGTTTTGGGCCAAGTTGGCTTCAATGATCAGTTTCGGCATCTGGCAGGGTCGCCTCGGTCCTGCCGTTCGGCCGCCTCAAGGGAACCAGGCCGGACTTCGCCGGAAACGGTCACCGGCTGCTCTCAAGCGGATGACTGAGTTGCTCGCAAAATTCGCCGAACGCTTCCGAAAACGTAAGCTTGCGCTGTTCCCAGGCCGCATAGATGCCTGGCCGCTTCATTGCCGAGGCCGCTTGCTGCAGATGTGCGGCCCAAAGCTCTTCGTCGAGCTCGCCGCGCCTGTAGCGGAGGAAAAGCGCCTCCCAATTCCGCAACACGTATTCAAGGAATGAGCCGAAGCGGATACGCTCCTCATTATCCAGCGAGGTGAAATCCATCGATCCACGTCCCCAGATGCCGGCCAATCCCGGTGTCTCGAAAAGAGCTTTTTGGATCGACTGAAGACTCTCCACCTGCGCTTGCTGGGCCGCGCCGCGCGCCAGGCGGTTTGCCTCTTCCATCTGCTTTTGGGACTGCCGGTTCTGCAAAATCAGAATACCCAGTGATGCGAATATGGCCACAACAGAGATTGTCTGGCCGATATAGTAGATGCTTTCGAGGGTCATAATTCTGCCTTTGGTGCCCTAGCTTCCAGTTCAGTCTCCCGTGCCTGGATCCGACGCTCCACCGCCGTCTGAAAGGCGACAGGATAAAGCGCCTGCGCGTTCCGCCACCAGGCGATCGCGCCGGGACGCGTCATTGCAGAGGCCGCGCGGTAGATGTAGTCGTCACCTTCGAACGATTCCGGGTTGCGAAACGCTTCCAGTTGCAAGTCGAAGAGCTGCTGCATCAACGCACCAAAACGCCAGCGGTCGATCTCATCGAGGCTCGCTATATCCTTTAGGCCGGCTTGGTGCAGGTTGGCCACGTCGCGGTTCTCTATCAACAGTGACAAGTGGGCGAATTTCAATTGGTTGAAGCTGCTCATAGCTGCGGTACGTTGAGTCCGCGTGTTCTGGGCTACTTGAAGTGCCACAACGATGAGCGTGGCGAGGATTGCCACGACCGCCACCGTTTGGCCGATATAATAAATGTTTTCCAACGACACCGCGTTTCCTCCCGCTAAGGATCGAGCGCTGCCAGACTAATCAGCGAATGACAAGGTAACGAACGGCCGCTCGCCCTCCATCGATTGCCAGAAATCGCCGGAAAAGGGCATTGGGATTGCTGCAGCGGACGGGCAGCCAAGGGCCAATCCCAGCCGATCAGCCCCCGATTTTCTATGTCTCCTGTTGCGCCCAATCCAGTCATCATCAGCCGCTGCCCTCTCTGCTTATCGATGGCTTTGCGCATGTACGCTTCGACTTCGCTTACCACCCAAACGCTGCGCCGCCTGATGTGTATGGGAGGTGGGAAGGGCGTGATGGGGTCTTTCATCAGGTCGTAGAGGAACGTCTTGCCTATTGTCATACGGGAAAGGACTTGGCCGAGTGACAGGAAAATTGTCAGCACGCTGGTGTCGAGCGCCTTCAGTAGCCTGATGCTCTGAGACCCGAGTCTGGACCACTGCCGGTTGGAGTTTTCCGGCCTTTTCACGATGGCGGACTGGTGACGCCTGCGTGATTGATCAGTGCGGCCGGGGGTTTGTTTCCGATCGCGCTATGAGGTCTTTCCGTATTGTCGAGCCTCACTATAGGTGAGTAGAAGGGCAAAAGTTAAACTTGCGGAGGCTGAAAAGTTAGTAGACTTAATGCGCGACTGGACAAAAACATGATTGAAAACAGTTCATTGGGATACCGCGTGAGCACGGCGCCGATGATGGACTGGACCGACGCGCATTGCCGCGCCTTCCATCGCTGCCTGACGAAGTCGGCCCTGCTCTATACCGAAATGGTCACCGCCGACGCGATCATCCACGGCGATCAGGAACGCCTGCTTTGGGAATCGCCCGGCATTGCGCCGACCGCGCTGCAACTTGGCGGGTCCGACCCGGTAAAGCTGGCCAAGGCGACGTCGATCGGCGCGTCCTGGGGCTATGGGGAGATCAATCTCAATTGCGGGTGTCCGTCGTCGCGTGTCCAGTCGGGATCCTTCGGGGCCTGCCTGATGGCCGAGCCGGACCTTGTCGCCGAATGTGTCGCCGCTATGCGCGACGCCACGGACGTCCCGGTCACGGTCAAATGCCGCATCGCCATTGACGACCTGCCGGCGCGCGAAACCCTGTTCACCTTCATCGACAAGGTCACCTCAGTCGGCTGCACGAGTTTCACCGTCCACGCGCGCAAGGCCTGGCTGAAAGGGCTCAGCCCCAAGGAGAACCGCGAAGTCCCGCCGCTCGACTATGCGCTCGTGGCCGACCTGAAGGCCGAGCGCCCGGACCTCTCGATCACGCTGAATGGCGGCATCACCACGATTGCGGAATGCCGGACGCATCTCGAAACCTTCGACGGCGTCATGCTCGGACGCGCCGCCTACCAGAACCCGTCCCTGCTGGGCGAGGTCGACGCGGCCTTCGGCTGGGAAGGCGCACCGCGCATTTCGCCCTATGATGCCATCCTCGCCTACCGGCCTTACATGGCCGAGCGGCTGGAGGCGGGCGTCGGCCTGCACGCCATGACCCGCCACATGCTCGGCCTGTTCAACGGCCAGCCGGGAGCCCGCGCCTGGCGCCGCATTCTGTCGGAACGCGCCCCGAAGCCGGGCGCTGGGCTCGACGTGCTCGACGCCGCGCTTGAGGCGATCACGGTGCAGGCGGCCAGCATCGCCGAAGTCTGACCGGCCTTTCCCACAGCGGGCGCGCCGCATCCTGCAGTCGCCCCGGCAAAAGCGTCCGCGTCTCTCCGTCCTCGGCGCATCCCGCCTATACTGGCCCCGTCACCGTGTTCACCCGCACGATTGCCGATCTCGATGGCGCAGGCGGCGTGCGCCGGCTCCACATTGCCGAGGCGCTGGCGCGGTAAGGTTCGGCCTGGGTCATTAAACGAATGCTAAAGCCTTGGGCCTAGGGTTTTCGCAACATGACAGATACGCCAAACGCCCCCAAATCCAGCCCGACGCCGCAAGATGCCTTCCTGGCGACGGCGAGCCACGAGATTCGCACGCCCCTGAACGGTATTCTTGGTACGGTTTCGCTCCTGCTGGAGACCGATCTTGAGCCAGCCCAGCGCGAATATGCCGAGACGATCCGCCTGAGTGGAGGACGCCTGCTCGACCTGCTCAACAATGTTCTCGATTATGCCCGGCTTGATGCTGAGGCGGTCGATCTCGAAACCGAGAGTTTTTGTCCGATCCGGCTCGGTCGCGAAGTCATCGAACTCCTCAGCCCGCGGGCCCATGCCAGCGGGCTCGACCTCGCGGTACGCGCATCGCAACTGCCGATGCCGACCTTTTCCGGCGACGCAGGGCGCATCCGGCAAATCCTGTTCAATCTCGTCGGCAACGCGCTCAAATTTACCCGCAGCGGCGGTGTGTTGCTTGATATTACGGCCCGCGACGACGGGCTGGAATTCCGGATCATCGATACGGGCCCGGGCATCGCGCCGGAAGACCTCGATCGCTTGTTCGATGCCTTCCACCAGATCGGCGCAGAGGATGCCTACAAGGACGGCGGCGTCGGACTTGGCCTGGCCATTGTGAAACGCCTCACCGACCTGCTCGGAGGCGTGATCAATGTCGTCAGCTCCCCCGGCTGTGGCGCGGCATTTTCTGTTATCCTGCCGCTCCAACGGTCCGGGCAGACGACCAGCCATGACGAAATTGTCTTGGGCGGCAAGGTCGGCCTGATTGGCCTGCCGCCCGTCACATGCCTGTCGATCGCCGCTGCGCTGCAAGACGTGCAGGCCGTGCCGGTCCTGGTCGACCCGTCGCGCGGACGCCTGCCAAAAGGCATAGATGTCCTGCTGATTGGCGCCGACCTGCCGGAAGCGACCGTCAAGGCCTATGCCAGGCTTGCGCCCGCGCTCGTTGTCGTGCGTCCCGAGGACCGGGGCGCGCTGCCACGTTTCCGCAAACTTGGATGTGTTGGCTGGCTCGTGCGTCCGCTGCGCACGTCGTCGCTTGCCGAACGGATTTTCGTCGTGCGTTCCGGTGGCGAAGCCGTGGACGAGCCGGAGGCCGAAACCGGCGCGGGTCATGTCCTCATCGCGGATGACAACCCGGTCAACGCGCTGATCGCACGCCGCGCCTTGGAATCGGCGGGATTTACCGTCACAGTCGCGTCAACTGGCAGCGAAGCACTGGAGGCCGCAGGCGAAATGGACCCCGTTCTCATCCTGATGGACCTTCGCATGCCGGTAATGGACGGTTTCGAAGCCATGCGCCGCTTGCGGGCAAGGGGCTCCAGCGTACCCATCATTGCTGTTTCTGCCGAGATCAATCCTGATATCGAGCGCCGCGCCATGGCTGCCGGCGCTGATGGTGTCGCTGCGAAACCGCTGGATGCCGAGGCGCTGCGCAGCCTTGCCATTCGCTGGACAGCCCCACGGGCTGCCTCTGCAGGCGTTGCATGAGCGAGGCGGCGACCCCTCCGCAACCGTTGAAGACCCAGCCCCGTGCGCTCCGCGCCCTCAAGGCCCTTCAGGACCGGCGCATGGCGGCGATGGCGCTGTTTGCATTTGCGGCCGGCCTTCCCATGGGCGTCACGCTTGGCCTGCTCAATGCCTGGCTCACGAAACTCGGCATCACACCCTCGACCATCGGCACATTGTCGCTGCTGACGCTTGGCTATTCGTTCAAGTATCTCTGGGCGCCAGTGTTCCAGACGGCCCGTCCGGCTCCGCTTACGGGATTTCTGGGCGGGCGCCGGTCCTGGCTGCTCCTGTTCCAGGGCATCATGGTCGTCCTGATCGGCATCTTTGCCTTTACCAACCCGGCTGAGAATATCGGTCTTGTCGCGCTCATCGCGCTGGTGATTGCGCTTGTCTCACCCACGCATGACATCGTGCTCGATGCTTGGCGGATCGAGGTCGCACGCTCGGATGAAGACAAGGACCTGATGTCCGCCCTCTACCAGTTCGGCTACAAGTCGGCCGGCTTCATCTCCGGGTTCATCGCGCTGCTTGTCGCGGCGCGGGCTGGCTGGACAGCGACATTCCTGATGGTGGCGTTCGTCCTCGCCCTCTCGATGATCGGCAGCATCATCGCGCCGGAGCCGGCAAGTTCGAAGACGCCGAATGCCGACCGCCTGTCCTTCCTGGCCAGCCTGCCGCGCCGCGTTTCAACGCCTGCCGTCACCGTGGTCGCTATCGGCTGGTTCATCGGCTTTGCGATGATCCTGGTCTTCGTGATGCAGTCGTTATTCTCCGCGACACCGCCGTCTGGCGGCACGTTCGTGCGCACTGAAGGTCCTTGGATCGTCGGCCTGACCGTATTGGTTCCGGCGATCGTGTCAGCCATCCTTGTCTTTCGGTTCGGCGCAAAAGTGGCCGAAACGCCAGCGCGCATTGCGAACGAGACGCGTGCTGAGTCGGTCCTCCGCAACCTGTTCCGGGCGATCTTCGATCCATTGATGGAGCTGATTTCGCGGCTCAAATGGGGGGCAGTCCTGGTCCTGTTGCTGGCGTTGACCTATCGCTTCACGGACGCAGTCTGGGGCGCGTTTGCCTATCCGTTCTATCTCGGCGACCAGTTCGGCGCGCTCGGCCATTCGCTGGACGATGTCGCCATTGCCTCCAAATTCTTCGGCGTCGTTGCTACCATACTCGGCTCGCTGCTCGGCGCGGTCCTGATCGCTGTATTGGGCCGAATGCCGGTCTTTTTTGTCGGCGGTATCGTCGCGGCGGCGACCAACCTGCTCTATGCAGACCTCGCGGCGGGGGCGACAGTTCTCGACGGCTTCCTCCACATCTCGCACCTCGGGCCACCACTCAGCGCGCTGGCGGACTGGGCGGCGAAACTCTCGCCCGACGTGGTGGCCGCCGACCAGGGCCAGCGCATGGCGCGCCTGATGGTCACGATCTTCGCGGAAAACATTGCCGGCGGCTTCGCGCTCGTCGCGATCACGGCCTATCTCACGTCTGTCGTGAATCCGCGCTTTGCCGCCGTGCAGTACGCGCTGCTCGCCTCACTCACCATGCTGATCGGCACGCTCGGGCGTCCGTGGCTTGGTGAGATCATCGAGCGCCAAGGCTATTATACCGTGTTCATGATCACGTTCTGGCTCGGCGGCGTTGCCGTGATCCTGTCCGTTATCGAATGGGTGCGCCAGGCTCGCGACACCAGCGGGTCGACGAGCCTGGTTCTGGCACAGGATGACTAGACGACTTCAGTCGCCGTGTACGCGGTCGACGTCGTAGGCAGCAATCGTCGCCAGGTTCACGATGTCGCCCACTGTGGCACCGAGCGATGCGATCTGGACCGGTTTTTCGAGACCCAGCAACATCGGCCCGATCACGGTTGCCCGGCTCATCGATTCCAGCAGCTTGGTCGAGATGGACGCCGCATGGATGGCGGGCATCACCAGCACATTGGCCGGTCCCTTGAGGCGTGAGAACGGATAGAGCAGGGAATGGTTCGGGTTGAGCGCGATGTCGGCGTTCATGTCGCCTTCGTACTCGAAGTCGACACCCGGCATCTGGTCCAGAATCGTGACCGCCTCGCGCACTTTTTCGCCGCGTTCGCCCATCGGATTGCCGAAGGTCGAATAGGAGAGGAAGGCCACGCGGGGAACGAAGCCCATGGCGCGCACGGCTGCGGCGGCCTCGAGGGCGATGTTCGCCAGGTCTTCGCCTTGCGGCAATTCGGTCACGCTTGTGTCGGCGATGAACACGGTCCGACCACGGTTGATCACCATGGACATGCCCATCAGGGCCTTGCCCGGCAGGCCGTCCAGCACGAGCAGTGCATCGTTCAGCGCGACGTCATAGTTGCGGGTCACGCCCGTTACCATGCCGTCCGCATCACCATTCTTCAGCATGCAGCAACCAAAGATGTTGCGGTCCTGGTTCACCAAACGCTGGACATCCCGTTTCAGGTAGCCGTCGCGCTGCAGGCGGGAATAGAGGAGGTCGGTATAGACGGGGTTATTGTCAGACAGGCGCGCATTGATGATTTCCAGCGTACCGGCCGGCACACCCATCTGTTCCATCATCCGTTCGACCTGGGCCTCGCGGCCGATCAGGATCGGATGGCCGAGGCCCTGGTTCTTGAAGCTGAAGGCGGCCCGCACGACGGCGGGCTCTTCACCTTCGGCGAACACGATGCGGCGCTGGACGTCCTTGGCGCGGGCCTGGACGCCCTGAAGGAAAGCCGCAGCCGGATCGGCCCGCCGGACCAGCGAGGCACGATAGGCATCCATGTCAGCGATCGGCGTGCGCGCGACGCCTGTATCCATCGCGGCCTGTGCCACGAAAGGCGGGATGAAGCTGATGAGGCGCGGGTCGAACGGGCTGGGAATGATATAATCGCGGCCGAAGCTCGGGCGCGCGCCATGATAGGCGGCGGCCACTTCGTCCGGAACGTCTTCGCGGGCAAGTTCGGCCAGCGCCTGGGCCGCAGCGACCTTCATCTCCTCATTGATGCCCCGTGCGCGCACGTCCAGCGCGCCGCGGAAGATGTAGGGAAAGCCCAGCACATTATTGACCTGGTTGGGATAGTCCGACCGACCGGTTGCGATGATCGCATCGTCACGTACAGACTTGATGTCTTCCGGCGTGATTTCGGGGTCCGGGTTTGCCATGGCGAAGATGATCGGGTTTTTCGCCATCGATTTGACCATGGCTTTCGAAATCGCGCCCTTGGCCGAGAGACCGAGGACACAGTCGACGCCCTCCATGGCCTCGCTCAGTGTACGCTTCGACGTCTTGACGGCGAAGGCGGACTTGAACTGGTCCATCCGTTCGGTGCGGCCTTCATAGACAACGCCGGTCGAGTCGCACATCAGGATGTTCTCGGCCTTGACGCCGAGATGGCAGATCAGGCCCGCGACGGACAGGCCCGCCGCACCGGCGCCGGAGACGGCCACGGTCAGGTCTTTCAGCTCGCGCCCGGTGATGTGGCAGGCATTGATGATGCCAGCGGCAGCGATGATTGCGGTGCCGTGCTGGTCATCATGGAACACCGGAATGTCGAGTTCCTCGCGCAGGCGGCTTTCGATAATGAAGCAGTCGGGCGAACCGATATCTTCGAGGTTGATGCCCCCCCAGGTGTCGCCGATATTGCGGACCGTGCGGATGAAATCCTCCACGTCTGTCGTGTTCACTTCGATGTCGACACTGTCGATATCGGCAAAGCGCTTGAACAGGACGCACTTGCCTTCCATCACCGGCTTGGATGCCATCGGGCCGAGATTTCCGAGCCCGAGAATCGCCGTACCGTTCGTAATTACCGCAACCATGTTGCCCTTCGATGTGTAATCGTACGCCTTGTCCGGATCCTCGGCGATTGCCAGGACCGGAATAGCGACGCCCGGGCTGTAAGCCAGCGACAGATCACGCTGTGTGCCCATGGGCTTGGTCGGCGCCATGGAAATCTTGCCCGGTGTAGGCTTGGAATGGAAATCGAGCGCTTCCTGGTCAGTGAAGCTTGGGCGCTTGGTTGTCATGGGAAAGGGTAGTCCGATGCTAACGAGTGAAGGGGTGGTTAGCGATTGACCCTAGGCCTCGCCGCCAAGCGTGCCAACCGCAAATATAGTCCATGTCGTCGCGGTTTCTGGCTATTTCATGGCGAGCCACAGCGTGAACGCTTTGCGAATCCCCAGCCGAGGCGCTAGCGTCCGCCTCCATGGCCGATACCGCGATTCCCTCGAAAAAGGCTGCCGTAAAAGGCAACGAGCCGACGCCGTTCATGGTGCAGTATCTCGGCATAAAAGCCCGCCATCCCGACGCGTTGCTTTTCTTCAGGATGGGGGACTTTTACGAGCTCTTCTTCGACGACGCCGTCGAAGCGTCCAGGATCCTCGACATCACGCTGACGTCGCGCGGCGAGCATGATGGCAAGCCCATCCCGATGGCCGGTGTACCCTATCATGCGGCTGAAGGTTACCTCGCCCGCCTGATCAAATCGGGTGCGCGCGTTGCCGTATGCGAGCAGACCGAAAGCCCGGCCGAAGCGAAAAAGCGCGGGTCGAAATCCATCGTCAATCGCGACATCGTCCGGATCGTTACGCCGGGCACACTGACCGAGGACACCTTGTTGCCGGCCCGGCAGGGCCAGGCCCTTGCCGCCATCGCGCTCGCCAATGGCGGCGCCGACGCTGCGATAGCAGTGTGTGATGTGTCGACGGGGCGTTTCGATGTTTCGCCTGTCGCCCCTGGCGAATTGGCCGATGCCTTGCTCGGCTGGCCACTGCGTGAACTGCTTGTCAGCGCGGCAGATGTGGATCGGCCAGCAATAGCCGCGATTGTGTCTGCAGCCGGCGCGCCGGTGACGGAGCGGCCGGCCCGGGCCGCGACACCGAAAACCGGCGAAGCACTGCTCAAGCAGACATTCGAAGTCGCCGCGCTCGAAGCCTTCGGGGATTTTTCCAAGGCTGAACTCTCTGCCATCGGCCTGCTGCTCGACTATGTTCTGCTCACTCAAGCCGGAGCCGATATCCGACTCGACCCGCCCCATCGCCCTCCAGCCAGCGGACATCTCGCGATTGATCCAGCCACCCGCGCCAGCCTCGAAGTAGACCGCGCCATGAACGGCGCGCGCGACGGCTCGCTCCTCGCCACTATCGACCGTACGGTTACCGCCCCCGGGGCCCGCCTGTTGGCCACCCATCTGTCGCGCCCGTCGCTCGACCGCAACGAAATCGAATCCCGTCTCGAGGCGGTTGCCTGGCTCGTTGCGGACAAGGATGTTCTGGACGCGCTTCGCAGCCGCCTGAAGGCGGCGCCAGACCTGGAGCGTGCCCGCACGCGGCTGCGTCTCGGACGGGGCGGCCCGCGTGATCTGCAAGCAATCGGGCGCGCCCTGTTGGCTGGCGATGCCGCTGCGCGAGACCTGGCTGCTATTGAGTTGGGTTTGCCGCCACGCCTTGACGCGGCCATAAGGTCTCTTCTTCTGGTGAACACGCCTGACTTGCACGCCTTTGCTTCAGACCTCGCGCGTGCCTTGAACGATAGCCCTCCCATGCTGGCCCGCGACGGCGGTTTCATCGCGCCCGGCTGGGACAGCGCACTCGATGAGGCGCGTGGACTGCGCGATGACAGTCGCCGCATCATCGCCGAACTGCAGGCGCGCTATGCGAGTGAGACCGGCATCTCGGCGCTGAAGATAAAGTTCAACAATGTGCTGGGCTATTTTATCGACGTTCCGGCCCGGCATGGCGACGCCCTGATGGCGCCGCCGCTGTCGGAAACGTTCATCCACCGTCAGACCCTGGCTGGGAATGTCCGCTTCTCGACGCGTGAACTGTCCGATCTTGCGGGCCGCATCTCGCGCGCCGAAGAAGAGGCAAAGGCGCGCGAAGGCGAATTGTTCAACGGATTTTGTGTTGGAGTCGATGCGCTCAATGAGGCACTCGCGACTTCTGCTGGGGCGATTGCCGATCTTGATGTTGCCGGGGCCAATGCGGCCTGGGCGATCGAAAGTGATGCCGTCCGGCCCGATCTCGCCGACACACCTGTATTCGAGGCTACGGGCCTGCGCCATCCGGTCGTCGAAGCGGCCCTGAAGCGGGATGGCAAGGGCTTCACCGCAAACGACCTGAACCTCGATGCGGGCGGGGAGGGGAGCGCGCGGCTCTTGCTGGTCACCGGTCCGAACATGGCCGGTAAGTCGACCTATTTGCGGCAGGCCGCCCTGGCCGTCATCATGGCTCAGGCGGGCTGCTTTGTGCCGGCCCGGTCGATCCGGCTCGGCCTGGCGGACCGGGTCTTTTCGCGCGTCGGTGCCTCGGACGATCTTGCCCGGGGCCGGTCGACCTTCATGGTCGAGATGGTCGAGACGGCTGCGATCCTCACGCAGGCAACGCCTGCCAGTTTCGTCATCCTTGATGAAGTGGGACGTGGAACATCAACCTATGACGGTCTTGCCATCGCCTGGGCAGCTGTTGAACACTTGCACGGCGTCAATGCCTGCCGCGCCCTGTTTGCCACGCACTATCATGAACTCACGCAACTGGCGGAAGACCTGCCGGGCGCGGCCAATGCGTCCCTGCGCGCGCGTGAATGGAAGAATGATCTCGTTTTCCTGCATGAGATCCAGCCGGGACCAGCGGACCGGTCCTACGGTGTTCAGGTCGCGCGCCTGGCCGGCTTGCCGAAGCGCGCTGTGGCGCGTGCCTCGCAGATTCTCAAGCGGCTGGAGGCGGATCCGAAAACGGCAGACAACCTTCCTCTGTTCGCAGCGGCTTTGGAGCCAGCACAGGCGTTGGACGCCGATGAAGCGCCGTCTGCGCCGTCCCGGCTTGTGCAGATACTGGACGATGTTGACCCGGACACCCTGACGCCGCGCGAGGCACTCGATATTGTATATCGGTTGAAAGCCGAAACTAAAAAGTCCTGAATCGTTCTCAAAGTTGTTGGAGGCCCATGCTGATGACATTAATGTCAGCGGCGGGTCCGAGGCTGTAGGCCTTTGATCGCAAATCCGGGATGAAGCGCCCTCAACGGAAGCGCTCACCCTCGTGGACGTCAAAAACCGGAGACACAACCATGATTGGCAAGGCAGGGAAGATCACCGAAGTCTCGCTCTCCAGCGAACAGATTCGCCTCGAGTTGGAAAGCGCCCGAAAGACCGTCGACCGCCTCGCTCGTACCATTCAACTGGTCGGTAATGCAGGCGTGGCAGATCCGGAAACGTCTAACGAGCTGGAAGCGCACCTTGGCGCGGCTTATGCCGCGGCCTATCGGTGGCTACTGGAATCGCGTTTGCAGGCGACCGGGAACGGCATTGCGATCGCGCGCTGAGCGCTCCTTCAAGACGACTGGTTCAGTTCGAGCGCTTGCAGGACGCGTACAGCGGCCTGAAGATCGTCGGCGTCGCCGAGCTGGTCGATGAGCTTTTTCGCATCGCGCCTGAGGTCTTTGACCCGGAGGCGTGTCTCGGCCACAGGCGATTTCTTGCCAATCGGCTCGAACGGTTCATAGAAAAAGTTGATTGGTTTCTTGAGCGCAATGGCGACTTCGCGCAGCCGTCCTGCAGACATGCGGCTGTGACCGGCTTCGTATTTCTGGATTTGCTGGAAAGTTACGCCGAGGAGTTGGGCGAGCCCATCCTGGGTGAGACCCATTTCGCGACGCCCCTGGCGTAGCTGCTGTCCAACGAAGCGATCTGCGTCAGTTGGCTTCCTGGCATCGTGGCCAGCATGTTTGACTGATTTCAACATAATAAATCCAACTACTCTGTATATGCTATCCAAAACAAGCAGATTGCGCAGGTGTTTGGACGGATTCCCTCCTGATCGCTGCAAAAAGTGCGAAAACTCCCTCCTGACAAGGAGGGTTCCTTAAGGGAAGAATGATTATTCTGGCGCGTCGATTGCGCCGCCAAGGGCGAGATAAAGCGCGATTCGCGATTCGGTTTCGGCCCGGCGAAGCGAGAGAAGCGTCCGGTCCGCCTGAAAGCTGCGCTGCCGGAATGTCAGCACGTCGAGCAAGTCGATCGCGCCTTCCTTGTATTGGATTTCTGCGAGTTGCAGTGTTTCGCGCGCATTCTGGGCGGCCGTCTCGACAAATCCGGTACGGTTTCGCAAGGTCGCAACATCGTCAAGGCGGCCTTCGACATCCGCATAGGCATCAAGGACGCTTGCGCCATAATTGGCCAGCGCGATGCGGCCGCCGGCCTCTGCGGCGTCAATCCGCGCGTCCGTCAGGCCGCCGTCAAACAGCGTGTCAGCCAACCGGATTCCGAGCGAGAGGGCCAGCGCTGCCGGGTCCAGCACATCGCCCAGGCTGTCTGTTGCGCTCGACACGCCCCCTGACAGGGACAGGCTGGGCCAGCGCCCGCCGCGTACGGCTTCCGTACTGGCAAAGGCAGACCGTATGCCTGCTTCTGCGGACAGCACATCCGGCCGCCTGCGGAGCAGGTCAGCAGGTCGACCCGCGAGAACGATATCGTCGATTTCAGGCAGTGCATCCGGTACGGCCATTGTACCTGCAGGATAACGACCGACGAGAACTTCCAGTCCACGGATCGCGCTGCGCTGCGCAGCGAGAGCCAGTTCCAGGGAATCTCGTGCGCTGGCCACGTCTGACTCGGCGAGCACCTGTTCGCGGCGGTCGGCCGCGCCGAGATCGTATCGCACGTTCACGATCCGCAAGGTTTCTTCTTGCGCGGTGAGCGTGGCGCGCGACAGATCAACCTGATGGCCCGCATCAATGGCAACCGCATAGGCGCGCGCGACCCCTGCTGCGATTGCCTCCCGGCTGGCACGATAAACGGCCCGGGCACTTTGAAGGTCAAATTTCGACGCCATGATGTCCGACCGGATCGTGCCCCATAAGTCGGCTTCCCAACTCGCATCGAGGCTTGCGCTATAGCGCTCGGCGAGGTCGAAATCCTCGAAGTCGGACGAACCGTTGGCGCCGGCGCCCGCACTGACGCTTGGCAGCAGGCCTGATCGGGACTGGCGCAGGAAGGCTTCGGAGCGCCGCACGCTTTCCGCGCTCGCTCGCAGGCTTGGATTCGCGGCGAGCGCTTCACTCATCAACGACAGCAGTGTTTCATCATGAATGATGCCGGCCCACGTCTCGGCGACTTCGCCGTCCGTTTCAGGACCGAACGCCCAGGCATCCGGCGCACTCAGTGCAGCCTGTTCCTGTGTGATCAACGCCTCTGGCGACTGCCGACCAGCTGTTGACGAGCAAGCGGGTACGACCGTGGCCAGCAAGACCAGCGCGAGGGCAGGGGTTATCTTATTCATGTCTGAGAGCCTCGATGGGGTTGAGCCGCGCCGCCTGCCGGGCGGGAAAGAATCCGAAAAACAGGCCGATCAGTGCCGACGCGCCAATGGCAATGATCGCGATACGGGGGGAAATCTCAACAGGAAACTCCCCAAGTCTGGCCGCAAGGTTGGCAGCGCCCACGCCGAGGGCAGATCCGATCACGCCGCCGATCAGGCAGAGGGCCAGCGCTTCGGCAAGGAACTGGCCGAGAATATCGGTGCTGCGCGCCCCGACAGCCATCCGTAGTCCGATCTCCCGCGTCCGCTCGGTCACGGAGACGAGCATGATATTCATCACGCCGACACCCCCCACGATCAGCGACACGGCCGCCGTGAAGGCCAGCAGCACGCCGAATGTTGCCTGCGTGCTTGAGCGTGCGCGGATGAAGTCGGCAATATTGAACACCCGGAAGTTGTCGGTGCCGCCTGGCGGAATGCGCCGGATTTCCCGTAGTCGCGTTTCCAGCTGTTCCTGAGCCGTGGCCATGTCATAGCCATCAGCGATCCCGACCTCCATGCTGGTCACATATCTGGCGACGGTCGGGTTGCCGCCGGTGATCCTGTTGCGTGCGGTGCTGATCGGGACGATCACGACGTCATCGCGGTCGCCGCCCGGACCAACCGAGGCGCCGCGCGTCTCCAGCACGCCGATAATTTCCAGCGGCACATTATTCGCCCGTATCGTCTGGCCGACCGGGTTCGTGCCCTCGAAAAGGTTGTCCGCTACCGTCTTGCCGATGACGGCAACTGCGGCGCCGGAACTCGCCTCGCGATCATCGAAAAACCGGCCTTCGCTGATCTTCAGCGACTGCGTGACCAAATAATCTGTATTGGTGCCGTTGAGGCTGGTCGACCAGTTATCCTGTCCCGAGACGACTGTAGCGGATCCGGGGTTTCGTGCTGCAACAGCCGTGACGAAGGGTTCCTGCCTGATCAGCGCGATATCCGTTTCTGTGAAAGGTTGGTCGGAGGATGCGCCGCTCGACCGCGGCCCCATCCGCGACGATCCCGGATAGATTGTCAGGTTGCTCGCGCCGAGTTGCGCGATCTGCTGGTCGACTTGCCTGGCCGCGCCCTCGCTGATGGCCATCATGGCCATGACCGAAGCGACGCCGATCATGATGCCCAGCATGGTGAGGAAACTGCGCAGCGGGTTGGCGATCAGGGCTTCGATGGCCGATTGCAGGGCGACACGGATTTTCATGCGCCTGACCTCTCGTCGCGCTCGACCTGTCCGTCGCGAAAATGGATCTGCCGTTGCGTATAGGCAGCGACTTCGGCTTCGTGCGTCACCAGGATGACCGTGATGCCGTCCTGTGACAGGCCGGTCAGGAGGTCCATGATTCCTTCGGACGTCTTGGTATCCAGTGCCCCTGTCGGTTCGTCCGCCAGCAGAATGGACGGGCGCCCGGCCAGGGCCCGGGCAATGGCTACGCGCTGCTGCTGGCCGCCGGACAATTGCATCGGGCGGTGATCCATCCGGTCGCCGAGACCGACCATTTCAAGGCATTCGCGGGCGCGCGCGGTCGCATCATCAATTGGTGTCCGGGAATAGAGCAGGGGCAGTTTGACATTGGCGAGCGCAGTTGCGCGGTGCAGCAGGTTGAACTGCTGGAAGACGAAGCCGATGGTCTGGTTCCTCAGGTCGGCCAGCTCGTCCCGGCTCAGGTTCGACAGCGGCCGTCCCTTGATGGTGAGCTCACCGCTAGTCGGCACATCAAGTGCGCCGATCATGTTCATCAGGGTCGACTTGCCCGATCCCGACGGTCCCATGATCGCGGTCATTTCGCCTTCGGTGAAGTCGAGATTGACGCCGCGCAGGGCGAAGACCTCCTGCGTGCCCATCCGGTAGACCTTGGTCAGGTCCCGGCAGGTTATGATGCGTGTTGCCGCGCTCGGCATGCCTATTTGTCCGTCGCGGCGAGTGTCAGCCGCGTCACAAACACGTCGCCTTCGTTGGCGCCGCGCAGGATTTCGACGTTCTGTCCATCAGTCAGTCCAACCGATACCGAGACTGTCTTCAATGTGCCGTCGCCAACAGGTTGGTATAGCTCGACCCGGCGTTGGGATGCGCGTTCATTGATCGTCTTTTGCGCCACGGCGAGTTCGTCCCGGCTGAGATTGTCGCGTAGCACCTTGTCCATGCGGGACTGGATTCGGGCGCGCATGACGGACCGTTCGAACGTCGCGCCGGCCTCCCCCATGCTCTCGCGGACCTTCTCGATTTCAGCGGCCATTTCAGTCTGGATCTTCTCCTTGCGGGCCGCGTCGATATCGAGCCCGACGAGCATGGATTCCCCTGGATTGCCCCCCGCACCAGCTGGTCGTGCATTGCGCCGTTCCTGCGTGTTCTCGCCCGTTTCGCCGGACACCACGGTAATGCCCTCACTCGGCGGACGGAACCGCACGGCAGATTCGGCCAGACGCAATACGCCCTCGCGCTTCTCGACGGTTATTTCGACATTGGCCGTCATGCCCGGCAGCAGGCGGCCTGACCGGTTCTCCGCCGCGATCACGACCGTATAGGTCACGACATTCGACAGGGTTTCGGATGCCAGTCGCACCTGTTCCACGGTGCCGTGGAAAGTCTCGTTCGGATAGGCGTCCACCTTGAACGTGGACGGGTCGCCGGCATCAATCCCGCCAATGTCGGATTCGACCACAGCGGCGTCGATACGGATGTCTTCGAGATTTTGCGCGATCTGGAACAGGATCGGCGCGGAGAAGGACGCTGCAACCGTCTGGCCAACATCGACCGACCGTTCGATCACGACGCCGTCGATGGGAGAGCGAATGATGGTGCGATCCAGATCAAGCTGCGCCGTTTGCAGCGAGGCCTGGCGCTGGTTGAGTGTCGCCTGCGACGAGCGAAACTGGGCGCGCGAAACATCCAGAGCCGCCTTGGCCACGGCAAGGGCCCGCTCGGCATCTTCCAGCGAAGACTGCGCGATGGCGTCCTGTTCATACAGCGCCTTCACGCGGTTGAAGTCCTTCTCGGTCTGGGCGAAGTTCGCCTCGGCCGATGCAATATTTGCCCGCTGGACATCGAGGCTTGCCTTGGCACTCGCAATGTCGGCCTGCGCAGAGGCCACGCGGCTCTCGAATGTTTGCGGGTCGATTCGCGCGATGATGTCGCCTTCTTTCACTTCGGAATTGTAGTCGGCATCCAGGGCGATGATCTGGCCGGAAACCTGCGAGCCGACCTCGACCGTCGTCAGCGCCCGTACGGCGCCGGAGGCCGTGACCAGCCGGGCGACATCGCCGCGCTCCACGGTCGCGGTCTCCAGCGTGAAATTCCCCGGCCTCGTATCGCCGGAACCACGCAGGAACAGGGCCCAGAAGACAATGAGCGCCACCAGGCCACCAAGGCCGTAGATGAGTCGTCGGTCAATTTTGCGGATCAAGGTACAGCACTCGCTCTTGCGTTTCGATCGAAGCCTCACCCGGCCAGCGCGCACATCGGCGGCGGGACGAATACGAAATCAGTGTGGAGCGTTGCAGCGCGCCTGCCAGATCAAACGTCCGGGGCGCGCATTTCCGTCGTGCCAACTGCAAATACCAGCACCAGACGCAGAAAAATGGTCTGAAAAGGCCTGTAGGCCTATTTCTTGGGTTCGAGGCGGATGATGTCGTCATCCGCTGCGCCAGCGTCGGCGGCAGGAAGCCCATCGAGCGCAGCTGTTTCTTCAGAAAGGTCGAGATCGAGATTGAAAGCCGGATCTCCGCCGAAATCGCCGCCGCCCAGCGCGCCGGAGCCGATCAGTCGGGACTCGCTCGTGTTGCCGCCCAGGTTCAGGTTGAAGCTGCCGGTCGATGCGTCTGTGTCAGACGTCGGGCTCGGAAGCGAGAGGTTGAGCGTGCCCGTTGTATTCTCGGCTGAAACCGTCTGGACACCCGCCGCGTCTGTGTCCGAAGCCTGCGAACAGGCGACGCCAGCAAAGGCGAGGGAGGCGAGGGCGAAAGCAGTGATCGATTTCATGTTCATGCACCTGATCTTGCAGCGGCCATCAGCGGTCCGCAAGCTTCTGTTGCACAACGTCCCAGAAAATGGCGGCGGTATCAATGCCGGACAGGGCCTTGATCGCCTGCACGCCGGTCGGAGATGTGACATTGACCTCCGTAAGGCGCCCGCCAATGACGTCGATTCCAGTCAGAACCAGCCCGCGCCGCTTCAGTTCCGGGCCGATGATTTCGCAGATCCTGCGGTCCGCATCGCTCAGGTCTGACTTTTCCGCCGTCCCGCCAACCACCAGGTTTGAACGTACCTGGCCAGCCTGGGGGCGTCGGTTGATCGCGCCGACAGGCTCGCCATCAACCAGCATGATTCGCTTGTCGCCTTCGCTGACCGCCGGAAGGAAGGCCTGCACCATGACCGGTTCGCGCGACCGGGTGAAGAAGACTTCCAGCAGGGAATCCATATTGGAATCGTCGGGCTTCAGCCGGAACACACCGGCGCCGCCATGGCCATAAAGCGGCTTGATAATGATATCCTTGTGCGTCGCGCGGAATGCCAGGATGTCCCGTACATCACGTGACACGAGCGTTGGCGGCATGATCTCGGGATAGAGCAGGGGGAATATCTTTTCCGGGCTGGACCGGACGCCTTCCGGATCGTTGACCACCAGCGTTTCGCCGGAAATCAGCTCCAGCAGGTGGCAGGCTGTGATGTAACTCATGTCAAAGGGCGGATCTTGCCGCATCAGTATGACGTCGAGGTCCCTGGCCAGGTCCAGTTTCACCGTCTCGCCGAACACGCCGGGCGCTCCCTTGACCCGCTGGACCTTTGCCGGCCGGGCCCAGGCCGTCACCCGGCCTAGTTCATAGGACATGTGATCCGGGCCATAGACGAACAGTTCGGCGCCGCGCGCCTGGGCCACTTCAGCCAGCGCAAAACTCGTATCGCCGTCAATCTTGACGTCTTCCAGCGGATCCATCTGGATCCCAACTCGCAATGTCATGAAATGCCCGCTCCCGTTTGATGCGGGCTGGGCAGTTACAGCTGCGCCGGCCCGGTCAGTAGTTCACACCGAGCAGTTCCGCATCGGTCTCGGTTCCATATGTAGGATTGGGCGTGGGATTGTAAGAGGGGCCCGCCTGCGTTGTCGGCTCGGCTGGGCGCTCGACGGGTTCCCGGATGCGGACATAGGATACCACCTGTTTCACGCCGCCGACGACGCTCGCTTCATGCGCGGCGCGTTTCAGTTCATCAGCGGTACGCGCGGTCCCCATCAGGTACACGATGCGGTCATAGGTCTCGATATTGTAGTTCAGGCTCTTCACGGTGCTCGAACCGATCAGGCGTGCGCGCACGCGGGTGGAAATGATTTCGTCCGACACGTTTGCGATGAAGCCACCGGCCGGTTCGATCTTGATCTCGTTGGCGACATCATGCGCGCGCGTTGACGTCCAGGCGATTCCCTCAGCTTCGACCCGGTCTGTCGGGTCATCGACGCGTCCGGACAACAGGACGAGCCCGCCATTCACTTCAACGTCCACCTCGCCAAACCGGTTGATGCTTTCGGACAGCAGTTTTGCCTTGATTTCGCCGGACGTTGTCGTGTCATCGACCGCTTCGCCCAGAGTCTTGTCTTGCGCGGCGGCGAGGCCCACGGCTCCGACCGCGCCGACGGCTGCGACGGCGCATCCCCCCAGTGGCATTGCAAGCAGGAGGGCGGCGGCGGCGAGTCGCAGGGTCATAATGTACACTCCAATGGCAGGCGGACCGGGAATCCATAAAATCAGACTGTTCCAGACTTACGGCGAAATTCTGGCAGGGGGCAAGAAAAACACCGTAATGACTGCATTTGTGACGGCGTGTGCGCTGATGCGGGTTTGGGCTGGTTGTACTACCCCATGCATGATAATGTGAGTCAGCCCATAATAGAAGGAACTGAGACCCTGACTTCCAGCGCCCCGCGGACACTGCCCGCAAAGAGTGCCACACTTGAAGACATCCGTACCGTCGCCGAGGCTCTTGCCAAGGCGCTTGAGGATGACAAGGCTGAAGACCTCCTGTTCATTGACCTGGACGGAAAATCTTCCCTCGCCGATTTCATGATCATTGCGTCAGGCCGTTCCGGCCGGCATGTCGCAGCGCTTGCAGACCATCTTTCCCATCAGGTGAAGAAGCTCACTGGCCGTCCGGCCAATGTGGAAGGCATGCCGAATGCCGACTGGGTCCTCATCGACACGGGCGACGTCATTGTCCACCTGTTCCGCCCGGAAGTGCGCGAATTCTACAATCTCGAAAAGATCTGGGCGTCCGACACGAGTGCCCACCGCGCCACCCAGCACTAGGCGCCTATGCGGCTGACAATCCTGTCTGTCGGTCGCCTGAAATCGGGCGCCGAGCGCGAGCTCTTTGACGAATATGTCAAACGGGCCCTTCCGGTTGCGCGCAGTCTTGGTTTTCGGGGCATCGAGGAAATCGAAGTGGCCAGCGGTGGCGGGCTCGACGCGGAAGCTGAGCGGATTCTCGCGAAAATTCCGGCGGGCGCCAATCTCATGCGCCTGGATGAATTCGGTCGCAACACACCGTCAGCCGACTTTGCCCGCCAGCTCGCGCGCCTGCGGGACCAGGGCGTGCCCGATCTCGTATTCCTGATCGGCGGCGCGGAAGGGTATGGCGAATCTGTCCGGCGCGCGGCGCCCGATACGATAGCGTTCGGCGCGCAGACCTGGCCGCACCGACTCGTTCGGGCGATGCTGGCTGAACAGGTCTATCGCGCCGTCTCGATCCTGGCGGGCATGCCCTATCACAAGGCCTGATGTTCGAAGTGGTGGGAGAAAAGTAAAGAGGCTCCGAAGCGTAACATGGGGGGACGCAGCTTCGAAGCCTCTTCGTAGACGGCCAGCGCTTGGGAGGGTTCAGTCGGGAGGGACTTAGCCAGCCATCTAAGACAACATACGCATATGGGCCGGGTTCGGTTCCCGACGGATCAAAAAAAGTTCAACCGGCAAACAGGGACGGCGCCGGCACCAGGGCGAGCATGAGCAGGGCGACCGTAAACAGGCCCAGCGTGGTAACCGATGCGATTTTCGCGATAGCATTCGAATGGCTCATGTCAGTCTCTTGTTCCGTCTGTCTGCGCCCTACATGGGTCGGCCTGTCCGTAGCGAACACTTTCTGAATGGAATAGGTTCCATGCGAGGCGCGTATGGGACATTTCCGGGGCAGGCGACGGCATGTGATTGATCCGGTCGCCATGTCAGCCTAGACCGTCACCCGGGACGCAATGACAGAAGGTGGGACGCCGCATGGTCACGGCCGCGAAGGATTTCCTGAAAATCTACTGGCCGCTTGTCCTTGTGGCATTTGCGGGCCTCGTGCTGACGCTGATGTTGATGGATCCGGCGCCACCCAAGACCATCAGGTTTGCGGCCGGGTCTCCGGGAGGTGCCTACTATGCCTATGCCGAGCGCTACCAGCGCCTCCTCGGCGAACAGGACATCAACGTTACCCTGATCCAGACGGCCGGCTCCGTCGAAAACCTGCGCCTTCTGGATGAAGGCAGTGTCGATGTGGCGCTGGTGCAGGGCGGTCTTGCCACGCCCGGTGACGCCGAAACACTGCGATCCGTCGGGGGGCTCTTCCACGAACCGTTCTGGGTCTTCGTGCGCGACGAGGCGGGCATCAAGGATTTCGGCCAGTTGCGTGACCTGCGGTTGGCTATCGGACCGGACGGTTCGGGCACGCGTCTACTGGCGCTGGACCTGCAGACTGAATTCGATGGCGTCTGGCCTCCCGCATCCCACAATAGCCTGACCGGGACTGCAGCTGCCGAAGCCCTCATCGAAGGCAAGCTCGACGCCGCCGCCTTCGCCGCCTCGCCGGACGCCGCCTATGTCCAGACGCTGTTGCGCGCGCCGGGCATTTCCCTCCTGCCGTTTGATCGCGCCGAGGCACTGTCGCGGCGCCAGCCGGCGCTTGCTGCCGTGGTCCTGCTCCGCGGCGTGGTGGATATCGGCGCCGACCTGCCAGCCCATGATGTGTCCCTTGTTGCGCCTGTCGCCCAGCTGGTGGTCAGGAAGTCGCTGCATCCGGCCATCGAGGCGCTGCTGGTCGATTCGGCCTCCGCCATTCACCAGGACGGAAGCCTGTTGGCACGGGCAGGAGCGTTTCCGGATCCCGATTCGACCGACCTGCCGGTCAGCCGCCAGGTCCAGCGTTATTATGAGAACGGCCCGTCCTTCCTGCGCCGGTATTTCTCGTTCGACCTGGCCAACTTCCTCGACCGGGCGTGGATCCTGGCGATCCCGCTCCTGACGCTCCTCTTCCCGCTGGTAAAGGTGGCACCGCCGATCTATCGCTGGCGGGTGCGCCGCAAGATCTACATCTGGTACAAGGACCTGCGCGATCTTGAAGCGCGCGGCCGGGGCATGCCGACCAAGGAAGAGCGCGCCGCCATCACCGACGAACTGGAAGACCTGCAGGTCGAAATCGGCGAACTCGACGTGCCGCTATCCTATACCGACGATCTCTACCGGCTCCGTAATCATGTCGAATTCGTCAAACATCTCGTGATGAACACCCGCCCGACACCGGGCCTCGGTGTCTAGATAAGCCCGGCCAGCTTCACGGCAGATGCATAGGTGCGCGAAACGGGTGCCGCCTTGCCGCATTTCAGGACGAGAAAGAGTCTCCCGCCCTCGCGCCGCGTGTCGGCAACGCCGGCCTTGGCCACCCACCACGACCGGTGCGTCTGCAGCCCGTCGGTTCCGCCGAGATCGCGCATCGCATCGGCCAGGCGCATCAGGATCAATTCCTCGCCGCGGTCTGTATGGACCCGCAGGTAATGGTCTTCCGATGACACGGCCCACAGCTCGGCGGTGCGATACTTGACCGGAAGCCGCTGCATGAACCGTGCGATCACGTCCTGAGCCTCAGCCGTTTCCAGCAGGGGCTTGGCCGTCTGTGCTTGCGAGACGATAATGCCGCTGGTCACCATCACCACGCATACCGCGTAGACATATAGATACTGCATGGGCAGCTCGCCCGGCGACACACGACCGCCAAGCAGGAGGAAAAAGGCGACCAGCGAGCCTGTCACGGGCAGGGCGATCAGCGCCGCCGCCAGCGCCACCTGCTCAATGACATTCTGCTGCGCGAACCGCCGCTCGAACACGGCAGGAATAATCCATATCGCCGACACGCCGCCGACGCTCATCGTCACGAGCCACATCACAAACCGCAAGACGGGATGCGAGCTGAAATCATAAACGCCGAACCAGGTGAACAGCGCCGCGAGCCCCACGATGATGGCGGCTGGCCGCAGAAATTGCCTCAGTCGCCCTGTCATGTCCGCAGAACCCCCTGCATTTCGCGCTTCGTGAACCGTTGTGTCCGCATTTCGCGAAGGATTCCAGTCACTCCGTGCAAACATGTTGGTGCCGGGGAAGGATGGACGGCACCTCTGTGGCAACGCCAGTCCGACAGGAGTTCCGCATGACCGACATCACCCTTGCCACCCCCTCACGCCATCCCCTGCGCACCCGTCTTCGGGCCCGCAAACATACCGTCATCTTCGCGCTCGCGCTCATGATCTATGCCGCGCTCAGCTATGCGATCCTGGCATCATCGGGACATCCGCCGTTGCAGTTCCGCCTCGACGTCTCGCCGCTGTTGCGCTCGCCCTGGGTGCTGAAGGCCCATGTCAGCGGGGCGCTCGCTTCCTTTGCCATCGGATCGGTCTTGCTATTGGGCGTCAAAGGCCGCCGCATGCACCGTGTGTTCGGCTATGGCTGGGTGGCGACGATGAGCCTGACTGCCATCTCTTCCTTCTTTCTGGTCGGTTTGAACGGCAGCAATTTCAGCTTCATTCACGCCATATCAGCCTGGTCCGTCATCGTGTTGCCCATGGGCGTTGCCGCCGCCCGGCGTCACGACATCAAATCCCACCGCAAGACCATGACCGGCTTGTTTGCTGGCGGCATGGCCGTCGCCGGCATCTTCAGCTTCCTGCCGGGCCGCATGATGTGGTCGATTTTCTTCGGCGTTTGACCCTTTCCCGCCTTACCGCCGCAGCAGAACATCGTTACAGATGCATCATGAGGCAGTGAACGGGAGCAGGGACATGAAGCGCGCAATCCTACTGGTCGGCCTGTTGGGGCTCGCGGCATGCCAGGCGCCTGGCCCGATCACGATCCCGGGCATTACGCGGGCTCCGGCCAGCGCCGACGAGGCGCTGGAGGCCTATTACAGAACGCTTCCAGATGAATTTTATCCGCGCGCGCCCGCAGGACTGCCGTTGCCCGCCAGCGACCAGCCGCTGACGCGCATCCTCGTCGCCTCGGACATGGACGAGGAAAAGCCGGTCGCCCCGGCGCTTGAGGAAATCGCCCGCGAAAAGGCCGACCTGTTCCTGATGATCGGCGACAATGTCTACGGCGACAAGGACGGCATGGGCTACGCCACCAATCAGGCCGATCTCGACGAGCTGCGGGAAAGCTTCAGCGATCTTGCCGCCCGAGCAGACTTTCAGGCCGTCCGCGCCGCGCATCCGATGATGGTCGCCTGGGACGATCATGATTACGGCGCCAATGATGCCGGCAAGGATTTTCCCTTCCGGCGCCTCGCAGAGCGCATCCACGAGCGTTTCTGGGGCCTTGAGAAACAGGATGTTGGCGCCTGGCCGGGCACCTATTATGCCCGGTCGTTCGGACCCGAAGGCCGGCGCACCCAGGTCATCATGCTCGACACGCGCTTTTTCCGCACGTCTCTCACGCCGACAGACGAATGGGGTGTGAGGGGCAAGGAGCGCTACATCCCCTCGACAGATGCGCATCAGGACATGCTCGGCGCAGACCAGTGGACGTGGCTCGAAAACCAGCTCCAGAAACCGGCTGACTTGCGCCTGATCGTCTCCTCGGTTCAGGTGGTCGCCACCGACGGGCATGGCTGGGAAGCATGGTCACGGCTGCCGAAGGAACTGGAGCGCCTGTATGGCCTGATCAACGAGACCCAGGCGAAAGGCGTCGTATTCGTGTCGGGTGATCGCCACACGGCCTTACTCTATCGCAAGGACGGTGTGCTGCCTTATCCGGCCTACGAGCTGACGGCTTCGTCTCTCAATGTTGCATTTGCCGAAACAACCGACGAGACGGACAGCTCCCAGATCGGCGCAGGCTACCCGCCCGAAAATTTCGGCGCCATCGATATTGATTGGTCCGCTGGTACAGCGGCCTTGTCGATCAAGGCCAATGATGGGACCACCGTTCGCGAGACTTCGGTCAAGTTCAAGTAATCAATGTGCGCCGGGTGCCCGGCTTCGCACGTTTCCAGGTAGTTGATGTCCGACACGCGCAACGTCTTTGTCCTGATCCTTTCCGTCATGATCGTCCAGATCGCTGGCGGCTTGCTCAGCATGCTCACCCCGCTTGGTCTCGAGGCCATGGGGTCTGGGCCGCAGACAATTGGCGTCATCGCCGGTTTCAATGCGGCCGGCTACATGATCGGGGCCTGGTCGGCGCCGCGCATGCTGGGCCAGATCGGCAATATCCGTCTGTTTGCCGCCGCTTCAGCGATGAATGCGGTCGCTGTCCTGGCCCTGTCGCTCTGGCATGATGCCGCGTTCTGGGCGCTGCTGCGCGTGGTGCAGGGCATCGCATTCGCCTACATGTTCACCAGTATCGAGAGCTGGATGGGCGAAGCCGTGCCCGACAAGTCGCGCGGCAATGTCATGGGCATCTACCATACCGGGGCCAAGCTCTCCTTGATGATCGGGCCCTTTTTCGTGGCCGGCATGTCGCCGCTCGACAGCCGGGCATACGCCTGGGCCGGCCTGTTCCTCGCTCTCGCGCTGGTCCCCGTCTGCCTGACCCGCCAGAAAGAACCCGCCCCGCCGGATCGCAAGTCCATGCCGGTCGCCGAGCTTTTCCGCATCGCGCCGGCCGCCGTGATCGGCGTGCTGCTGGCCGGCGTCATCAACACCGGCACGCTGGCGCTCCTGCCGGTCTATTTCGAACGTTTCGAGCTTGCGGGCGGTGGTACTGCGGCCGTCGCCATCGCCGGCGCGGCAGCCTGGCTTGGCGGGCTTGTCCTGCAATGGCCTGCCGGGGTCTTGTCCGACCGTGTCGAGCGCCGCCTCGTGATCGCGGGCATGTGCACCATGTCCGGCATCGCGTCGCTGCTGATCGCCGTCTTCGGTGTCGCGCTGGGCGAGATCGGCGTGATTGCCGTCCTTACCATTTGGGGGGCGGGGGCCCTGTCCTTTTACGGTCTTTGCGTTGCCCATGCGATCGACCGGACACCGCGCGGCCGCGTGCCGCAGGTTATGTCGGGCCTCCTGTTCGTCTGGGCTGCGGGGTCGATTGCCGGCCCGCTCATGTCGGGCTTTGCCATGCGCGTCGCCGACCGGGCGGGCCTGTTTGGTCTTGCCGGTGTCCTGTTGTTCGTCTTGGCCATCCTGATGGTTGTCCGGGTGCGCCAGCGGGCCGCCCCGACCGAGGCCCAGCAGGAGGAATGGAAGCCAGTCACGCCCACCTCGCTGGCAGGCGTGGAACTCGATCCGCGCAATCCGGACGTCGAGTCCTGAGGCTGCATCCAGTTTCGCGTACTCAGCTGGTTGTCGGCACGAAGAACCCTGTTATACAGCCCGCATTGTTAGCGGGGCGGCGCGCGGCCCTCCTGCACACGACACAACCATCAAGGCATTCCATATGAACATTCATGAATACCAGGCAAAAGCGGTGCTCAAATCCTTTGGCGCCCCCGTCGCTGAAGGCGTACCGGTTCTCTCCCTCGCCGACGTCCAGAAGGCGGTCGACACGCTGCCGGGACCGCTCTGGGTCGTGAAAAGCCAGATCCACGCCGGTGGGCGCGGCAAGGGCAAGTTCACTGAGGCCGAAGCGGGCGAAAAGGGCGGTGTCCGACTCGCCTTCACAAAGGAAGACGTCCTCGCCAACGCCAAGCAGATGCTGGGGCATCACCTCGTGACCGCGCAGACCGGCCCGACCGGCAAGCAGGTCAATCGCCTCTATATCGAAGACGGCGCCGACATTGACCGCGAACTCTATCTCTCCATCCTGGTTGATCGCGAAACCGGCAAGGTGGCATTCGTTGTCTCGACCGAAGGCGGCATGGACATTGAGGCGGTTGCCCACGACACGCCTGAGAAGATCATGACGCTGCCGGTCGACGGCGGAGTCACTGACGCTGATTCTTCGAAACTCTGCGATGCTCTCAAGCTCGAAGGCACCGCGCGCGCCGACGGCATGAAACTCTTCCCGATCCTCTACAAGGCCTTCACCGAGAAGGACATGGCGATGCTGGAAGTGAACCCGCTGATCGTCATGGAAGACGGCCACCTGCGCGTTCTCGATGCCAAGGTCAGCTTCGACGGCAATGCCCTGTTCCGTCACCCGGACATCATGGAACTGCGCGACAAGACCGAGGAAGACGAAAAGGAAATCGAGGCCTCCGAGTGGGACCTCGCCTATATCGCTCTCGAAGGCACGATCGGCTGCATGGTCAACGGCGCGGGCCTGGCCATGGCAACCATGGACATCATCAAGCTGTACGGCGAAGAGCCGGCCAACTTCTGCGATGTCGGCGGCGGCGCCGGCAAGGAGAAGGTCGCTGCGGCGTTCAAGATCATCATGAAGGATCCCAACGTGAAGGGCATCCTGGTCAACATCTTCGGCGGCATCATGAAATGTGACGTCATTGCCGAAGGCGTGATCGCGGCGGTCAAGGAAACCAACCTGTCCGTGCCGCTGGTCGTCCGCCTCGAAGGCACCAATGTCGACCTCGGCAAGAAGATCATTGCCGAATCCGGTCTCAACGTCATCTCCGCCGACGATCTCGACGACGCGGCCCAGAAAATTGTCAACGCGGTTCGCGGCTAAGGAATATTCATGTCCATTCTTATTGATAACAATACCAAGATCCTCACCCAGGGCATGACCGGCAATACCGGTTCGTTCCACACCAACCAGGCGCTGGCCTATTTCGGCACCAAGATGGTCGGCGGCATTCACCCCAAGAAGGGCGGCACCATGTGGGCGGCCGACAATGGCCAGGAATTGCCGATCTTCGCGACCGTTGCTGAAGGCAAGGCGGCCACTGGCGCCACCGCGTCCGTCGTCTATGTCCCGCCAGCCGGCGCAGCCGCCGCCATCGAGGAAGCCATCGACGCGGAAATCCCGCTGATCGTGTGTATTACCGAAGGCGTTCCCGTGCTCGACATGGTCCGCGTCAAGGCCAAGCTCGACAAGTCCAAGTCGCGCCTGATCGGGCCGAACTGCCCGGGCGTCATCACGGCCAATGAGTGCAAGATCGGCATCATGCCGGGCTCCATCTTCAAGAAGGGCAATGTCGGCATCGTCTCGCGCTCCGGCACGCTGACCTATGAAGCCGTGTTCCAGACCACGCAGGCCGGCCTCGGCCAGACAACGGCTGTCGGCATCGGCGGCGACCCGGTCAAGGGCACCGAATTCATCGACATGCTGGAAATGTTCCTTGCCGATGACGAAACGAAGTCCATCATAATGATTGGTGAGATTGGCGGCGGCGCAGAAGAAGAGGCCGCCCAGTTCCTCATCGACGAGGCCAAGAAAGGCCGCAAGAAGCCGATGGTTGGCTTTATCGCCGGTCGCACGGCCCCCAAGGGCCGCACAATGGGCCATGCCGGTGCCATCGTGTCTGGTGGCAAGGGTGATGCAGAAAGCAAGATTGCTGCGATGGAGGCTGCGGGCATCCGCGTGTCGCCATCACCCGCTCGTCTGGGGACGACCCTGGTCGAGCTGCTGAAGGGCTAAGGCGCCCGACTTCGAGAAAGCCAGGGCGGCCGGAAGGCCCGTCTGGCGAGGCCAGGTTCTGACCGCGTCGGCCGTCCTGCAAAAAGTTCCTAGCGATAGGAACTAGGCAATATATCGTTCCTATATGTCGGGGAGCGATTTGGTCCAGAGGACGGATGATACATGGCAGACGATGGCAGCCCGGTGAATGGCGCACGCAGCAAGGGCAATGCTGCAATGCTCGACACGGCATTCCTTTATGGCGGCTCGGCCCAGTGGCTCGAGCAGATGCAGGCGACCTATGCCCGCGACCCGTCGCTGGTGCCGGAAAGCTGGCGCGCCTTCTTTGCTGAGCTGGATGAAGAGTCTGGCAGCGCAGCGGCCAATGCGGCTGGTGCCAGCTGGAAGCGCGACGACTGGCCGCTGCGGGCAAAAAGCGACGAAACCGCTGCCTTTGACGGCAACTGGGGTGCCGTTGATCCGAAGCTCGAGAAAAAGATCAAATCCGACAAGCCGGGTGCCACAGAAGCCGACATCGCCCAGGCGGTGAAGGATTCCATCCGCGCGATCATGATGATCCGCGCCTACCGGATGCGCGGCCACCTGGCTGCCGATCTCGACCCGCTCAGAATCGAGAGTTTCGGGGACCAGCCTGAACTCAACCCGGAG
>JAHJSB010000034.1 GCA_018830285.1 Alphaproteobacteria bacterium | reverse complement strand
CCCTTATGCGCTGGCTGTCGCCATTGTCGGGCTGCTTGAATCGCTGATGACGGCGTCCATCGTTGATGAACTCACCGACACGCCGAGCGACCGCAACCGCGAATGCATCGGCCAGGGCGTTGCCAACACCGTCACGGGCTTCTTCGGAGGCATGGCAGGCTGCGCGATGATCGGCCAGTCCATCATCAACATCAAATCCGGCGGGCGCGGACGCCTGTCGACCCTGTCGGCCGGTGTCTTCCTTCTGGCCATGATCCTGCTGATTGGCGACTGGGTCAGCCGCATTCCGATGGCGGCGCTCGTTGCGATCATGATCATGGTGTCGATCGGCACATTCAGCTGGTCGTCGATCAAGGCGCTACGCGTGCATCCGCGTAGTTCCTCGCTTGTCATGCTGGCAACGGTTGCCGGCGTGATCATCAGCCACAATCTCGCCATCGGCGTCCTGATCGGCGTCCTGCTCTCAGGTGTTTTCTTTGCGGGAAAGATCTCGCAGATCTTCCGGATCACGTCCGAGCTGACAGAGGATGGCCGCAAGCGCACCTACCGGATCGAGGGCCAGCTGTTCTTTGCATCCGTGGAGGCGTTCAATGCGGCCTTTGACCTCAAAGAAGCACTCGATGAGGTCGTAATCGACGTGAGCGCCGCCCATATCTGGGATATATCCAGTGTGGCCGCGCTCGACATGATCGTGCTGAAATTCCGCCGGGAAGGCGCCAGGGTCGAACTCATCGGCCTCAACGAGGCGAGCGAGACCATCGTTGACAAGCTCGCCCTGCATGACAAGCCGGGCGCACTCGACAAATTGCTGTCGCATTAGGGAGACGGACCAGATGACCCATATACTCGCCCTGATCGACGGATCGGTCTACACGCACAGCGTTTGCGACCATGCTGCCTGGGCAGCCCGCCAGTATGGCGGCGATGTTGAGTTGCTGCATGTCCTCAGCCAGAAGAAATCAGGCTCACTGCCGTCTGACCTCTCCGGCGCGATCGGTCTCGGCGCGCGCTCGACCCTGCTCGCAGACCTCGCCAGCCATGATGCGGCGACTGCGCGCCTCGCCAAGGAACGCGGCCGCGCCATCCTGGATGCGGCGCAGTCACGACTGGAAGAAAAGGGCGTCACCGATATCAGCCTCGCCCTGCGCCACGGGGAAATCGCCGAAACGCTGACCAAACGTGCGGGCGATCTCATCATCATGGGCAAGCGTGGCGAAGGCGCCGATTTCGACCGGCTGCACCTCGGCTCGAACCTTGAGCGCGTTGTACGCTCGGTCAACCGCCCGGTCCTCGTGGCAAGCCGCGCCTTCAAGCCCATCGAAACGGCCGTCTTCGCCTTCGATGATGGCGTCAGCGCGCGCAAGGCCCTGGCCAGCCTGACCACGAATCCCATGACGGATCGTCTGAAAATCATCGTCCTGACGATTGGCACGGAAGGGTCCGAACATGCCAGCGCCGCCCAGAAGGCCGCAGACGCCCTGATCGCGGCTGGCTATGCGGCTGAAACACGTATCCGGCAGGGGCACGCTGAAAAGGTGATTAACGAGGAAGTTGAATCATCGGGCGCAGACCTCCTGATCATGGGCGCCTATGGCCATTCCCGCATCCGCTCCATGATCATCGGGTCGACCACCACGTCGATGATCCGGTCCTGCCTGATCCCGCTATTGCTGTTCCGGTAAGAGGATCAAGGCCCCACTTGCGGCGGGGTCCGTCCCGACGAGTAGCACCGTGTCTTCAACGCAAGAAAAGACGAAGGAAACGGTTCGTTTCCTTCGTCTTTTTATGTCTTGTGTGAAGTCCATTTCGCAAGAAATGGCGCGAGAACGCAGGCCACCGGCAATGAAGTCGCAGAGTTCCCGTACCCCTGAGGAATCAACCGAAACCGCTCAGTCAGCAGATCCAAAGCGTGATGCAGCGGATAGGACAGTTTGAGGGCTTGCTCATCGAGTGTTCCGCGACCAGCATTGGAGAAATCGCCGGTGCGCCATTGGTCAGACGCGCGAGTTTTGAAATCTAGTTTCTTAATGTCAGGCGCCGGACCTTTGATCGAGGTGACGTATCGGAAGCTGGCTTTCGTGAAGAATGGCGACGACGGCAATGACCTCGTCGACCTGAATGTAAAAGACGGCGTGGTGCTGGACGCGGAAACATCGAAAGCCCGTCTTCAGATGATCGATCGGAAATCCAATGTCCGGATGCCTTCGCAGTGCTTTGAAGCCTTCCTTGAGACGGCCCATATAAAGCGACGCCGGACGCGCTCCGAATGCCCGGCGGGTATAGGTTCGGATATCTGACAGATCGTGCTGGGCATCTTCCGTGATGCGGAGCGTCGTCATTCGGTATCAGCCTTCGACATCAAAAAGCCGGTCGATCTCTCCATCTGAGTTCAGATCTGAATAGGCGCCACTGGCAAGCTGCTCTGAACCGGATTCAAGGCGTGAAACCAGATAAGCCTTGCGTTCTTCCTCCTCCTGATCGCGGCGCACGAGATCGCGGAAATACTCGCTCTCATTGTTGAACTGGCCGCGCTTGATCCTGGCCGCAATCCAGTCGGCCATCAGGTCGGGCATGGATATCGTCTTGCGCATCATGGCATAGGCTCCTTCAACTTGGAAACTAGCACGTATGAACTATTCATACAATTGTGAAGCCGGCCGGGAGGCGCATTTTCAAACCCCTTCTCGCGCAAGGACGATCTAGTGCCCGTGAACCGCGCCGGCAAACCCGGAGGCTGTTCGGTTGGGGTCCTGCAGCGAGGGTGGTTACCTTTAGCGATTTAAAATCATTGGTCGAGGCTTCCGCCGAAGGAATGATCTTGACCGGCTGTTTAGGGGGCGAATCCTTCCTTTCCGCCGGCCGAAAGTTGAGTTCTGGCCGGCCCGAAGGCGCGCCTTTGAGGCGGGATCGATAATCTCGATGAAGGACGGCGTGCAAATCCGCTCGGTCTGGATCTGGGAAATATGACCCGCCGGGATGCGCTCTAAACCTTCCGGACCGATCCGGGATAGGAGGCGACAAAATCGTCCGATGTCAGAAGCAATAGCCCTTCTTCGTTCGCCTGCGCCACAAGAATGCGGTCGAAGGGGTCCTTGTGGATCTCTGGCAAGGCCGCGACAGCAATCGCATGGTCGCTGGTGATAACGAGTTCGTGCCAATCATTGTCGAGGAGCCCGCGGCGCAGCAAGCGCGGGTCAACGATGAAGTCGTCGCGCCCCAGAGAGCCCTTGATCGTAATCTCCCACAGGCTCGCAGCGCTGAAATAAACGGTGTTTTTCTCGTCTTCCAGATAGCGCCGCGCATCCGGAGAGAGCCGGTCCGGCTCCCCCGCAGCCCACAGAATCAGATGGGTGTCGACAAGCAGGTTCATTGCGCGCCGCCGAAGAGGGTTTCAATCTCTTCCCGGCCCATGTCGTCGAAATCGTCAGGAACCTTGATGGCGCCCGACAGGAATCCAAGCCGCTTCCGGTCTGCGCCAAGCGGCGCATCGAGCGCAACCACCTTGACCAGGGCCTTGCCTGCTTTGGCGATGATGAAACTTTCGCCTTTGGCGGCGGCGTCGACAAGCCGCGACAGATGCGTCTTGGCTTCGTGAATATTCACAGTTACGGTCATTTTTCACCAATCCTATAGACTTAGTTTACAGAACTTAGTCGACCGTTCGCCGATATTCAAGCAGAATCCTTCCACGGATCAGCCTTTTCCGTCTGCGCCCGCCAGAGTTCGGCGATCCGGCTCCGATCGAGACCGCGCTCGCCAAAGATGGTGTCGCACAGCCTTCGCCATCTTGCCCGTGAGGGTGCTGTCAGGCGAATGCGAACCAGTCGCCGTTTTTCGCGGGCGAGCAGGTGCCATGCGACGAGAAGGTCGCGCCACTCGCGAAGCGCGGCGTCTCTTTTTTGTTTGAACCGAGCTCTGGTGTTGATGTGCCTTTCGAAGTTGAAGTGATTGTACACTGACGAATGGATTGAGACGAACTTCTGCAGACTTCGCATGCGCCGAAATCGAGACATCGCCCGCTCTCGCCTTCGGAACGGCAAGTGCGAATTTTCGGCGCGGTTATTGAGATGACGCCCGTCCTGCGGACCCTGGCGCGCCTCGTTTCCAATCACTTTCATTGCCGCACGGTATGAGGGACATCTGTCCGTCACCACGACATGTGGATTGCCGTACCGTTTCATTGCTTTCTTGAGGAATTTCAACGCAGAAGCCTTGTCCCGCTTCTTCGTGACATAGGATTCCAGAACTTCGCCTTCGTGGTCGACAGCGCGCCAGAGATAGTGGCACTCTCCTCGAATTTTGGCTACGCCTGCCTTCAGCTGACGAACACCTCATCCAAATGCAATTGCCATTGCCATTGCCATTGCCATTGCCATTGTGGGCTACACCGCATCGCTTCCGACCTACACTTCCTGATCTTTTGCGCAAAGTAGGTGCCGAAACGATCGCCCCGGAGGCGGACGCTTTCGTGGCAAATATCGATCCCACGTTCGTGAAGCAAGTCTTCCACATTTCTCAAAGACAGAGGAAATCTGACGTACATCATCACACCAAGCTGGATGATCTCGGGCGAGGTTTTGAAATAGCGGAACGGATTCTTGGCCATTTTCCGAGGCTAAACGCCCTGACCGACCGCCTCAAGCCCGTTTGCGCTGACAATGCCCAATCGCCCGCTATCAGACTAAGGGTGAGAAGGCCGTTGCACATCATCAAACCCGGGCGGTTCAAACCGAGCCGCCCATCTATTGCAGTCAAGGACAGTTCAGGTAGAGACCATATCGGTCCCCTGATGCGGGACGTTGCTTGTTGAAGAGGGGGAATCCAATGTTCAATTGGTTCAAGAAAAAGAAAAGTATGGAAGACGAGGCATCGAAGCCCCCTCAGGCCATTCCATCACAACCTGCAAAATCTCCAGACCTAACCAACATTTCGTTCGCGGATCCGTTCGCTCTTCTATGCGTTATCTGGCTATTAGCGGTCATCGATGATGAGTTTCACGATGCCGAAATTGAGATTTTCGAGGGCTACATATCCGACCTGAAGGAAAAGCTACGTGAGATGGGGAGCATCGCGGAAACTTCGAAGGTATTTCAGTTTGAAGGTCCGGTGGAGCTTCATGAGTATTTTGCTTCCTTACAAGAAGACGACCATATCGCGCTCTTAACCGACAATTTGTGGCTGGCGCAGAGAGAAAACCGTGAAATAACGATATCAATTATGATGGATATTATAGCCTCCGACGGGGAGATCAGCGAAATTGAGGTGACGGCATTGTTAAATATTGCAGCAGTGTTCTGTACACCGGGTGAAAGATTTCAGCTGTTGGACGGCAGCGAATTTACCGTTCCTGATTTGAGCGGCGATCTCCGCAGTTCGGACAATGAAGACATTGCTAGTTTGGACGCGTCACCGATGAACGATCAGATCGCAGACGATGTCATGTCAGTCGTCCGCGCAAAATTTAAGGACGTTGGATTAACAGACTATGACGAAACAGACGAAACGGTTTCAAATAATATTCAACTGATCGAGGCGGCCGACAAGGGGGATTTACGTTTAGTCTTGGACCTTTTGGACAAGGGTGTAGACCCCAATGCTTACTATGATGGCGATAAGCTTGCTGATGAGTTACAGCCGGACAGTTGGCCCTTGTTGGCAGCTTCAAATCAGCATCATCTAAAAGTGGTCGAAGCATTGCTCCGCGCAGGAGCAAATCCAAATTTTACGAGCGTTTATCATGGGTCGACTCCCCTCCTGGCGGCCTCTGAAGACGGAGATCCCCAACTTGCTAAGTTATTGATTGAGCACGGAGCTGACGTAAATCTAATTCACAGTAGCATTCACAGCTTTCCGCTCGCGGCGGCACTTTTTCAGCAAGTGTCCGTCGGCAGGTATTTTGAGACAGATGGCCGCCTGACTTAAGGAGGGTTTGGCTCATCTGGTTTTCAGTTAAGCAGCAGATTTGGCGTGCTGCAAGCGCCTCAGTTTCATGGTCTTTATTTTGATCTTTTCCCTT
>JAHJSB010000033.1 GCA_018830285.1 Alphaproteobacteria bacterium | reverse complement strand
CTCGCGACCCTCGACAGGGCGCAGGCAATATTCGATGACAAATTGCCCGCTGGCCACCCAAGGCGCGCATTCCCTGCCCTGACACGCTCAGCTGTCTTGCTTGAGCTGCGTCGCTATGGTGATGCTGAAAGTAACGCCCGTTACGCCTTTGATGCATTGTCTCTGTCGCTTCCCACAGGACATTTTGCAACTGAACTTGCCCGCTGCCGCATCGGCATGGCCCGTCTGGGACGAGGCGACCGGAAGGGTGCGCGCGCTTATATTGACGCGGCGCTGCTGGCGCTGGAAACACAGGCTGCGGCGCCGTCGATCTATGTCGGGCCGTGCCAGGCTGCCGGACGCGAACTCGGCCTCCAGACTCAGCCCTGAGGAATGATACTCAGAGACATCACGAGATGGTCGCCCGCAGAGTTGACCTGGATGTGAGCCACTGTGCCAGGCGCCAACCCATTGCCGGAGAATTGTATCAACTGGGGTGTCGCGGCCGCATCATTCCCGACAAGCTGGTATCGCGCTGCCATCAGGTCGGCGCGCAGGCTCGCCGTCACATCAACCGCGTCCAGATCCTGCCATGAGTAACCCTGGAGGCTGTAGCTTGCGTAATCATCAGATGGAAGCTTCATCCGGCTCGTTTCGAATATCACCAGGTCCTGAGGCAGCGAAATATCCTGCGGTAACCAGGCAGGCCTCTTTGACGGTGATTCAGCACGTGCCGCGATCGCACTCTGTCCACTCCGGTTCTCCTGAAGGGGCGGCTCTGACATGCCGCAGGCCGTTAGCAAGACCGCGCCCGTGACGATAATTGTGAACATGCCTCTCCTCACGCCTTACTGCTCCATGTCTGCTGGATAGAGATTGACCGACACCGCGAGAAAACCGTCTTTGGGGTTCAGCTGGATCTCCCCTTTTCGATGCCCGGTTCCGCCAAAAATGACGCTTCGTATCTTTCCGCTCGAATTGTCGTAGAGCGTGAACCCGGACGATTTGTAGGTCGATTTGAGGGCGCTGAAGGCTGCATCAATATCTTGCTGCGGCTTTGCCCTTCCGCGAAAGGTCGTCATCGTCTCAGACTGTGAGCAAGACTCAACCACAAATGCGTCCGGCACAGCGATCTCTTCGGGAAGGTGTTCGAGACATATCGCGTCGCGACCTGCAACTTTCGCGTCCTGCTCCGGCGCGTTCGGTTCAGCGCTTGTCTGGCCGCAGGCCGTCAGCCCGAAGGCGAAAACGGCGGCGCACAGTGTTGCGCGAGCCTTCTGTCTGGTTGGTCGTGACGGCATGTGTTGCTCCGGTGGTTTGACGTCCCCGTTCTCATCAACGCGCTCTGCAACCTTGCCCCGCCAAAATACTTGCCTGCACACCCAAAGCCTGCCGCGGGCTGATCGCAAATATCCTTGGCGGATTTCGATGCCGCATTGCGTATTAAACGATTGGAGCCTTCGACTGTCGCAAGGTTTGTCGACAAGGCCGCGCTCTGGTGAGACCCGGCCCGCCTGTCCGTCTTGTGCCGCATGATGATATCCATCCCGAAGAGGAGAAACCGCCCTTGTCTTTCAAACTCAAGATTCTCGCTGCGGCCTTCGCCTTCTCCTCGAGCCTCAGCGCGACCGCCGCACCGCGCACCTATATCGCGCCTGCCGCAGAACGCGATTCTGCGCGCGCCATTGCCGATGCCTACAGGGGTTTGTCATCAAAGATCCCGCTGGAACTGTATGATGTCGATGGCCTGGCAGAGAGCCTGGACTATGACGTTGCAGCGGCAGCGAATTTCGTTCGGGATGATATCGCCTACGACCCCTATCTTGGCGTGATGCGCGGGCGGGAAGGCACGATTTCCGCATCGGCAGGCTCAAGCTGGGACCAGGCCGTTCTTCTGGCTGCCCTGATCAACACGATGGCCGGCGAGGCCATGATCGTTAAGGGCACACTTGAAAAGAAAGATGCTAAACGTCTCCTTCAGGTCAGCTTCAGCGACAGGGCACCTCTGTCAACCGGGCTCTTGGTCGAAGACGTCACGGAAGCGCTCAAGCCATTCGTGCCTAAATCTCGCCTGGACGAGATCATCGCCGAAGCCCGTGACCTGGAAAAGAATGCCGACAAAAATGCGCTCGCAGCCGATCGAGACGTGTCGGAACTCGGGAAGAGTCTCTCGGCCAGCCTCAAAGCGGCAGGCGTTTCCATTGCCCAGTCTGATGCGGTTCAGACAGATCGCCTTGTCGCTCAAATTGCTGAGGAATATGTCTGGGTCCGCTACAGGAATACGCCAAATGACCCGTGGGTCGATGTACATCCAGCTTTCCAGAATGCTGTCGCCCCCACGGTCGAACCTGAACAATTCATAGCCGGAACGGTGCCCGATGACAGGTTGCACAAGATCGAAATCCGTCTCGAGATAGAGCGCAAGACGGGTGACAAGCTTGAGCGCATCAGCATCATGTCGCCCTATAAACGCCCGGCGGCTAACCTTGCTTTGACGCAAATCGATATCGGAATCGCGCCCGACACAGTCCGTAGCGACGGTGAAGCCGCTTTTTTCATTCCGATCATAAACCAGGCGCCTGCCGAACGCGCGCAGGCTTTTACATTGCAGGGTTTGACCGCATCAGCCGAGGATGTTGCCGCAGGACCGGCGATCTTCGCGACTGTCGGATCGAAATACGCCGACGCGCTGGGCGGGCTGAACGCGACGAATGGAAAAGCTGACACCGCTCCCAGGCTGAGCGGCGTGATTTTAACGGTGGTCCACATATCTCCAGGTGGAGCATCAACCAGTGTTGAACGTCGTCTCACGGATTTCCGACAGGAAATACCTCAATCGCCTAGCCGCCTCGTGAGTTTTCAGGGTGTAATTGACGTCAATGTTGGGCGTGAAAACGGCGCGCGCGCCATGCGGGACGTGATGGAGTCCACAGCCAGCCTCATGAGAATCGTGCCCTATTTCAAAGCGGTTATTGACGGGAAAATGACGCCAGAGGAGGCCCATTCGCATCCTGCCTTCGCGGCTGAAAATTCGGAGCCTGTCTGGTCTGAGATGCTCTCGGCGGGTAACGCGTTTAGCCCGGATGGCGACAACACGAAGCAACTCGTGCGGATTGCTCCCATGGTATCAATGCAGCGCACGCAAAACGTTGGAAGCGCCGACGGTATTGTTCGGAAAACGATTGATATCCTCACTGACGAAACGATGCTTCTGGCCAAAGACCGTGGCGCCGTCTCAATCAGCCCGTCGGGCAATTTGGAACAAGGGATCCGCGGGACGCTTGTCGAACACGTGCTCGGCAAAGCTTCCAACGACACCGACTGGAAACGGCTCAAGACTGGTGCGGTGCTCAAGAGTGTTGAATCGGTCGCGACGTGGAGCAATCAGTCGATTGCTTCCTTGGCATTGCGCGACCGCCTGAATGCTGACTCGGGATCAGGCACAGTACTCGTCATGCTCGAAGGTTCGGATGAGCCTCTCTGGTGGCGGATCAACCCAGAAACAGGGCAAACGCTCGGCATGGGACTACACGGCGGGCAAGCGACGATCGAAGAAGCGATAATGAAGCGGATATCACTTGGCATAGCATTGGGCGGATGGGTAATGAGCGCCCAGAGCTGCGTGGATACCTACAAGGGCAACACGACCATGCAGAATTGTTGTGTCGTGGGAAACACGATGGTCGCAATCGGCACAGCGGGAGCCATGGGTCCGGTGAGTGGTTTCTTCAAACCCGTAGGCCGCGGCTTGGAAGCTGCGATCGGCTATATCGCAACCCAGCTGACGCTTGAAATTGTTTCCGCTCCCTTGGGATCAATTGCCGGGCGTCCAATCGAGTCGGTCTGCAAGAAGGTAACACAGTGAAAGGCGCGGCACTGAAGTGGGTGGCCCATCGAAAAGCAGGCCATGTGGTGGCCGCGCTCCTCGTCCTGATCTGGGCTCCGCTATTTTCGGCCGGTATTGGATGGAGCCAGGTCCCCGACCTGTCCAAGCTCGGCGGAACATCAGAAGTTCCGGCCCTCAAGAGCACACCGCTCGATTTTGTGGACGGGCTGGCCGAAGTCAAACTCACGCTCGTTGAAAGTTCCGTCTACAGTTTTGACGTCATCGATACCCGCGACATTTACAAGATCTCCGCTGAGGCCGCCGATCCTGTCAGCATCGTTCTGGAAGCCAACACGATCGAGCTCAATGAGCGAAATCAACCGACCGGCCGCACAAAGTTGCTGAGTGATTCCGCGCGTGGATTTGGGGACCGGACGGCAAGGTTGCCCGCCACGACCTTCCAGCCCGGCCGCATCTATCTGGGGCTTGCCCCACTCAACCCCGTCGACGTCACGCTCAGGGTCGAGCGGGTCTCACCTTCGCTGTCTCCTGCGTCGCTCCCGGATACCGCAAGCAAGGCCATCGCAACCGGCAATGATGTCAGTGGGACCGGCAATGGCAGGATGCATTGCATGATCCCTGCCCTTCTGTCGGCCGACAGAACCGTTGATATGGTCCTCGTCAGCGCGCCAGGAAGTTCTGTGGAAATGCTAGCCTACTCTCGCAAGGGCGATCGCCTTGAGGCGCGTGCGGGAAAAGGCATCGTGGCGATCTCGGGCATTCGGGCAAAGGACAGCGCCGTTTGCGTCAAATCCTCGATGCGATCGGGTACGGTCAGTTGGCGCCTCCTGACCGAACCCAGCCAGTATGCTGACGGTCCAATCGAGCCCAACTCGGACTTGGAATTTTCCGCAGGACCAGGCCTGTCCATCGGCGAGACTTTCACCTTGCCTCTCGATGCCGCAGACGAAGACAAATTCAGCCTGGCCAAACTCGAAGGCACAGGCGCAGTTGGCGTGCGCGTGCAAAGCGCAGTGAATGTGAGACTGTGCCTGCGCGAGACGGATTCAGCCGTTGAATGCCTGGACGGTCAGGACATCGCCCTGTCGCCGTTCCGCATTTCCAGGAATACGGCCCTGACGATCGAAAACCGCTCGACTGTCGGGGGGCTCTACGACATCAGCCTGCAGCGCCTGACTGCGAAACCGGAAGAGACTGTATTCGAGCCCAATTCCGCGCCGGATTTCCAGCCGCTTATCGAAGGTGCCTTTCGCAGACAAGGTAGTCTTTCGACGAGTACTGACACGGATACGATTGGCTTCAACACAGGGAACGCGGCCCAGCTCTGGCGTATCACCGTATTGGGTGAAACAGTCGGGGCAGTTGAATTGAGCGATGTTCGTGGAAAAATCGCCAATATCCGCAAGCATGGCGGAAACACGCGTCGGCTTGTTACGCCGGATGTATATCTTGAACCGGGCCCGGTTTACATAAGTATCCACGGCACACCGGGCGACTACAAGATCATCGCCAAACCTCTGGGCCGCCCCCGCGTGGATTCCGAACGCGAGCCGAATGATATTATGCCGCGAAGGCTTTCGTTCGGCCAACCGATAACAGGCGTTTCTCCAGAAGGTGATGACGACCTCTATTCCCTGTACTTACCGCGCAATGCGCTCGTGGAGGTGGCACTCGATGTGCCCCCGGGATCCGAGTACTTCACAACGTTTTCAGCAGCCTCGCAAACATCTTCCGCCAGTCTCGATCGGCAAGCCATAAAGCCCGGCGGCTGGAAAAAAATCGTTTCGATCCCGGCTGGCGAGCATGAGCTGAGACTCCATCCACGCAAGGGAAGCCCCGCCGAATACAAACTGTCTGCGCGCTATGCCAACCCCTTCCCTGTCACGGCCCCTGCACCTCTGAAAGTGTTGGTGACACGCGCCGCCGAGGTGAGCGCCTATTCCGTATTCAGGCAGCGGGTCACAGCGGTGCTTGAGATCACCAACACGTCTCAAGCGCCGGTTTCCGGCACACTCGACTTCTGGTTCGCCCGACCGGGCATTGAAGTCATTCCCTACAGCGTGTCATTGGCCGCCGGTGAGTCCACCACAAAAATAGTCAGTTTCCTGCTTCCGGATGACCTCTACGATGGCGACCTTCCCTTTTTCGTTGCCGTGCGCGCCGAAAACGGCGTGATCGTCGCCAGCACGAGCCACCGACTGAAAGCTGATGCTCGTACAGCCCCCGTCGGCGCATTACCCGCGCGCCGGGTTCCGCCGGTCCTGGCTGGCGGCATCAATGTGGCCCGGACCAGTCTGGGTGCGCAATGGATTGCGAGCAATGGTATCGGCGTCGGTAAAGATGGCGACTATGCCCGCGGTAATCCGGCAGGTGCATCTAACCTTCTGACGCTAACGGACGGCTTCATTACGCAGGGAAGTTCGCATGAAGGGATTCTGTCCAATGGCGGCAAGCATGTCCTCGATCCCATACTGGACCTGCCCGGTAACAAGGCGATTCCTGTCGCTGGAGTCGGGATCAATACGCGCCTGGATTCAGCGCAAGGCCTTCACGGGTTTGCCATTGATGTATCAAGCGATGGCAGGAAATGGCGTGAAGTCTTGAAAAGCACCCATGAGGAATGGGGCCAGACAGCCTACTACCCTTTCCCGGGTGGCCCGGTCGACGCCTTGATGGTCAGGCTTCGCGCAACTGACCGACGCGGCGGAGCCGCGGAGCCGGTTTCGCTTAGTGGATTCGAGGTGATCGCCCTGCCTGGCCAGTCCGGCCTGACAAATCTCAATATAGCTGACAAGGAACTCGGCGCGCTTGTCTCAGGCAACCGCAACCTACAAGCTGACCGCCACCTGCAGATTGATGCAACCGAAGACAAGGTCACGACGTTGCCGGGTCAGGACGGAAATCCCACGGATTTCAACAATGCCATCACGTTCCGTAACCAGCTGGAAGCCGACATCGAAGCCATAGAGGCCGTATATCCGGCAAAATTTCCCGATAACAAATGGCCATTTGCAAGCGCAGCCATCGTATATGCGTCAACCTATGGTCCCTTAGGACCCTTCCATGAAATCGGCAGGTTTGACTTACCGGCCCAACCGCAGCCAAACCAGCGGGTAATGTACGAACTGCCCGAATGGTCGTCTGCGCGCGCTGTCAAAATTGAATACGAGCACCCACAAGGGGCCTATTTCCTTGCCCCGAAGGTCATAAGGCTCATTGAGCGGCCAGAGGATGCCACCTATCGGTCGGTTCTAGGAACCTGGGGCGAATTCGCGACAGCCAAAGGCGCAGCGAGACAAGACACTCTCGATATAGCCACACTGAAACATGCTTTTGCGTCTGTGCGTGAATGGGTTGCCGCTTTTTTTCGACCCATCCTTGGGCATGGGGGAGCGGATAAGACGGCAACGGCCTCAGGCACAGCAAATCGCGTTCTGGCGCCCGGCGCAACTTTCTCAGAGGGCTATGTCGAGTTCGGCGAGCGAACCGAAACCTGGCGTGTTCCGGCCGAAGGCCCGACAAACAGGCTGAAGATCACTGCGCGCGGCAGTGCGGGATTTGATCCAGCGGTTTCCGCGCGCGACGCTGCGGGCGCCATCGCGGAGCCGATCATTGTGACGCGCTCTGAGCTGTTTGACGAAGTCATCTACAGCTTTGCTGTCGATCCGGGCAGCTATCTAGATATCGAGGTTTCAGAGCCGCAACGTTCAGTCGTCTTCCTGATGGATCAAAGTGCCTCGATGGCATCACAGATACCCAAAATTCGTCGCGCCATCGTCGATTTTGCCGATGACATGGTGGCTGGGCGCGATGCTGTTCAGTTCAAGTCGTTTGGGGGAGATTGGGCGCGCGATGACTGGATCACTGACCCGGAAACGCTCCGTCCGCTTCTCGCGACCTATCAGGGGGCCAACAACAGCGCGGGAGAATCCGCCCTGTTTGATGCAGCCAAACTCCTGGAGGCTCGGGATGGATCGCGCGCAATCGTGATTATTACCGATGGCGATGTCGATACGAAGCAAGACCTTGTGGCAGCGCTCCACGCTGCCCGTGCCCGGGTCTTTGTCGTCAAGACACCGTCGAATTCGACCATGCAGTACCCGTCAATCTCGCAACCCCGCGCGCTGCTCTGGGCTGGCCAAACAGGAGGCGAAGTTTCGCTTGTGCTACAGACTGAGGATATCTCGGTTGCCTATGCACGAGTCGCTGCGCGATTACTCGGTCCCAAACCCTATTCCGTGAGTGCCGAGCCTGAGGTGGTCGTTCTGAAGCCCGGGTTCCTTCAGGTCGATGCTGCGATAGGGCCGGATCCCGAGACAAGGGTCCACAGCAGTCTCATCATACTGGACGCCTCTGGTAGCATGCTGAAACGGCTTGGTGACAGACGCCGCATCGACGTCGCGAAGTCGGCACTAACCGACTATCTCGGTTCGCAATTGGCGCGCAGCCAGGCGGGAGAACAGCTGGAGATCGGGTTGCGCGTGTTCGGCGGAGAGCCAGATTCCTGTGACACAGACCTCGTCCAACCCGTTACCCGTTTCGACAATGACCGATTGACATCGTCCATAAAGTCCGTTCGCCCCCAGAATAATGCAAAAACCGCCATTGGAGCATCCTTGCTTGCGGCCGCGAAAGATCTGAAGAACACGACATCTTCCGCTTCCATCCTTCTGATCACGGACGGAGAAGAAACGTGTGGGGGACTTCCGCTCCAAGCGATACAGAGCCTCAGGGCGGCAGGAATAGAAGCGCGCATCGACGTGGTCAGCTATGCCTTGGAACCGGAAATCGATCGACGCCCCTTTGAAGCATGGGCAAAAGCTGGAGGTGGTATCTATGTTGATGCGGCTGATGGCACAGATCTTGAGAACGCGCTGACAAGCACATCCCGCGTTCGATTTAGCGTCTATCAGGACGGTGAACTTGTGGCGAGCGGAACTGCCGGTGGAAGCCCCGTCGAATTGGTAGCCGGAAAATATGATCTGCAAGTAGACGGCATGAAGCCAAGGCCCTTCGTGATCACAGCGTCAAAAACTACGACGATTGTTCCTGACTGAACGCACTTCAGTCAAATGGTCCGACGCTTGCGAGAGAAAGGGTCGAACTCACGGTGCCGTCGCGATCAGACGAACGCCGTCATCAGTGGCAATCAGATATCCCGACCGTCAGTGACAACCGAAATACATCCGCGGCGGAGTAAATGGGTAAGAGCAGTGAGCGCTCAATCCAATCTCGGGACGCTTGTCGCCCCAGCGATACACAACGAGCCACGAGCGCGAGCAGGACTTGGAGGTCTGCAGGACGAGCCCACCTCCGTCGGCCACCCGGCCCGGCTTGCTGGCCTTGACTTGGCGCCGTATGAGCCGGTTGAAGCTGTTCTTTGGCATTGGTTGATATCGCCCCTGTCCGAGTTCTACTCCGCCATAGATCGCGGTTCTGAGCGCGACCGAGCGAACAGTCCCGGACAAAAACGATTGATTATCCTTCAACACCGATGAGAAGCGGAACGTCCACGAAAATGTACGGATTCCAACTATACGGACTCCTCCTCCGCCATGGTGCCCGATCGGGATGCGGGATTTACCTGTAGAAATCACACAATGTGTTGACCAAAGCGCTGCCGACGCCGCCGCTGCAGCGATAGTAAATCGTCTGGGCGTCACGCCGGGACGCCACCAGTCCGGCAGCCCGCAGTCTGGATAGATGCTGGGACACAGCAGATGATGACTGACCCGTCAGCTCTGCCAACTGGGTGACCGACATTTCGGTTTCATTCAGCGCGCACAGGATTTTCAGCCGCGTATCGCTCGCCATTGCCTTCAGCACATCTGCAGCTTCCGCAACCCGCTCTGACCTTTGCAGGAATGCCTCAGGACTGGTCAGTTTCGGTTTCGCCATCAGGTCGTGACTTCCTTCAATTGTGTCATGTCGGCTTCACTTGAGGGGTGGGCCCCCGACGGAGTCCAATCCGGTCCCCGTAATGCGATGTAGATCGCCGGAATGACCAATACGGTCAGCGCGGTGGAAGATGCCAGACCGAACAGCAGAGAAATCGCAAGCCCTTGGAAGATTGGGTCCGACAGGATGACGGACGCGCCGATCATGGCAGCCAGAGCCGTCAACAAGATGGGTTTGAACCGGATCGCGCCCGCATCGAGCAAGACATCCTTCAGCGGCGTGTCGGCATCCGTCCTGTGCCGCACAAAATCCACCAGCAGGATTGAATTGCGCACGATGATGCCCGCCAGCGCAATGAAGCCGATCATCGACGTCGCGGTGAACGCGGCGCCGAACACCCAGTGACCGATCATGATGCCGATCAGGGTCAATGGGACCGGCGTCAGGATGATCAGCGGCACACGGAAGGTGCCGAATTGCGCGACGACCAGGATATAGATGCCGACCAGGGCCACGCCAAAAGCCAGCCCCATATCGCGGAACGTGACATAGGTGATTTCCCATTCACCGTCCCACAGCAGCGTCGGACGTGTCTCATCCTCCGGCTGCCCGTACATGCGGATGGCGGGTTCGATTAAACCGGCGCTCGCCCAGTCATAGGCTTTGACCCGGTCCTGGATCTCGAACATTCCATAGATCGGCGCTTCGTATCGTCCAGCCAGCTCGCCCATCACCATGTCCGTGAAATGGCCATCCCGTCGGAAAATGACCGGCGAGCCTTCCTCTTCCGACACATTGACAAGGGCGCCGAGTTCCACTGGCAGGGAACCGGCATCTGCCAGTCGGCGCGGCACGGGAATGGACGCCGTTTCCTGCGACCAGATGCGCTCCGATTTTGGCAGGCGGATCCGGATATCGAGCGGGTTGCGGCCCTCTCCGCGGGGGCTGACACCCACCGTCTCGCCTGCAAAGGCCAGCGCAATGGTATCGAGTATGTCCTGCTGCATGACGCCATAGTCGGCCGCCTGGGGTTCATTGATCGCGATTGTCAGGCGCGGCTGCGGATCGCCGATGGAATCATCGACGTCGACAATGAAGTCGGTCTCTTCGAACAGTTTCCGGACCACCCCGGCCGTCTGGCGGCGCACCTCAGGCGTCGGACCGTAAATCTCCGCCATCAATGTTGCGATCACCGGGGGCCCTGGCGGCACTTCGACGACCTTGGCGCTTGCGCCCGGCGGCAGTTCCAGGGTGCTCAGCCGTTCGCGCATGTCGAGCGCAATGTCATGGCTGGCGCGCTTGCGTTCTGACTTCTCCGAAAGGTTCACCTGAAGATCACCGAGTTCCGGTGCGTTGCGCAAGAAGTAGTGCCGCACAAGACCGTTGAAGTTGAACGGCGCGGCGGTGCCCGCATAGGCCTGCAGCGTCTCGACCTCGGGAACATCGCGGATCAGGTCGGCCATCGCAAACAGCGCCCGCTCGGTATCTTCGACCGATGCCCCCTCCGGCAGGTCCAGGACGACCTGGATTTCCGACTTGTTGTCGAACGGCAGCAGTTTCACGGAAACGGCCTTGGTCGCAAACAAGCTGACGGATAGTAGCGTTGCGATGCCAACGGTTACGAGAAATATCCAGGAATTGCGCCGCGACGCCACGATCGGACCGGCCACGCGCCGGTAAAACCTCCCGAGCCGCGTGTCCGCGCCGCCATGCCCGCCAGCATGGGCTGCAACCTTTACGCCACCTGCAATGCGCATGAGCAACCAGGGCGCGATGCCCACGGCGACAAAGAACGAGAACAGCATGGCTGCGGATGCATTCGCCGGAATGGGCGCCATATACGGCCCCATCAGGCCCGACACGAACATCATTGGCAGCAATGCGGCAATTACCGTCAGTGTCGCGATCACGGTCGGGTTGCCCACTTCGGACACCGCATTGATGGCGGCCTCCACCTTTGTGCGCCCGTCATTCATCGCCCAGTGGCGGGCTATGTTCTCGATCATGACGATGGCATCATCGACCAGGATGCCAATCGAGAAAATCAGAGCAAACAAACTGACCCGGTTGATCGTGTAGCCCATCATCAGCGAGGCAAAAAGCGTCAGCAATATCGTCGTCGGAATGACGATCAATGTCACCAGCGCCTCGCGCCAGCCAATCGCGAACGCGATCAGGATCACGATCGATACGGTCGCCAGGCCGAGATGGTAAAGCAATTCATTGGCCTTGTGATTGGCCGTCTCGCCGTAATTACGCGTCACTTCCAGGCGCACGCCTTCCGGCACCAGGTCCCCCTCGAGATGTTCTGCCCGCGCAAGAATCGCTTCTGCCACCTTCACCGCGTTGGCGCCGGGGCGTTTGGCCAGCGCCACGGTCACCGCAGGCGCAGCACGAAAGCCGCCTGCCTCCTCGTTGCGGTCAAGTGTCCAGACACGCGATTCCGTTTCGGCACCGGTCACGCGGATGGTCGCGACATCCGACAGGTAGACCGTGCGCCCATCGGCGCCACGCAGTTCCAGCCGTTCCAGCTCGCTCAAGGCATTGATCCGGTCACCGGCCTGCACCAGCAGGGATTCCCCGTCCCGGCGCGCAATGCCGACGGGATTGACATTGGAGGCCTGGCTGACCGTCTCGACCAGGGTCTGCAGCGGTACGCCGTAAGCCGCCATGGCATGAATGTCCGGCTCGACCCGCATCTCCAGCGGGCGTCCGCCCACAACGCTGGTCAGGCCGACATCCTCAACCTTGATCAATTCCTTTTGCAGCTCTTCGGCCAGCATCCGCAAAGACGTATCGTTCCACACATCCCCGGTCCACGGCTCCGGCGACAGTGTCAGCGTGACGATCGGCACATCATTGATACCCCGCCCGACAACGAGCGGCATCGGGACACCGGTCGGTATCCGGTCGAGGTTCGCCCTTATCTTCTCATGCACGCGCAGGATCGCGTCATCGGCATCGGTGCCGACATTGAAGCGCGCCGTGACCAGGGCCCCGTCATCCCGGCTTTGCGAGTAGACGTGTTCGACGTCTGGAATAGCTTTGATGATTTCCTCAAGCGGCTCTGTCACCTGTTCGACCACATCGGCAGCGCGCAGTCCCGGCGCGGCAATTATCATGTCGACCATCGGTACCGAAATCTGGGGCTCTTCCTCGCGTGGGATGGTCATGAGCGCGATCAGGCCAACAGCCAACGCCGTTAACAGGAAAAGCGGCGTTAGCGGCGAACGGATCGTTGCCCGCGTGATCGAGCCGGAAAGGTCAGGTTTCATGGGCGCCTACTCCGGCTTTTCGATCTGGTCACCACTTTTCAATCCCGACAGGACTTCATACTGGCCGGCATCATTGGGCAGCGGCGCCGACAGGGCCACAGGTGCATCGACAAACCGGTCGCCGACTTTTACGCGGATGAAGTCGACGCCGTAACGCGTCGAGACGAAGTCGGCGGGCACCAGCATAGCCCGGCGCTCACCGACTGGCGCGAGAACGTCAACGCGCTCACCCACCAGTGCCTCCAGCCCGCCTTGCACTGTCGCGTCGGCAATCACGGCGCCGTCGCGAAGTTCCGGGTACACCTTTATGATTGTCGCGGTCCGAACCTCTCCGCCACGCGTCGGCAGGCGAAGCGCGACGGACTCGCCTTCCGCCATTTCGGCGGCATGGCGTTCCGGCAGAGAGAGCCGGACAATGCCTTCCAGTGTTGCAAAACTGGCGATGACCTCACCGGGCGACACGACGGAGCCGGCCACCACGTTGACGGCCGTCACTCGCGCATCGGCAGGCGCAAGAATCCGCCCTTCGGCCTTCCGAGCCGCCAGAGCCAGGCGCTCTGCTTCAGCCGATGTCAGGCTGCGCCGCAGCACGTCCAGCGCCGTCCGCTCGCTCTCAAGGCGCGCCTTCGGATAGAACCCCTGCTTTGCCAGGGCGTCCGCCCGGGCGATGTCGTCTTCGCTCTGCTTGACCTGGGACTTCATGCCAGCGGTCCGCGAATCGAGCGCCGCCAACTGGGGGTCGAGCGTCGCATCTATGACAAGCGCCACCAGGTCGCCGGTCTTCACCACACTTCCCTCGTCTACCAGCAACTTGCTGACGACTCCTTGCAGGCGCGAGCGAGCGGTCGCCGTATCCCCGGCTTCCACCCGGGCGACGACGGGTCGGTAATCCATGATCACGGACTCCTCAACGGTTATCACCTGGGCCGAGGCCTGAACGGAAAATGCGATGCTCGCGACCGCCATGCGCAGCAGGGGTATCATGCTAGTAATGACCATGATCAACCACTTGCCCGGTTGCCGGGTCTATCTGGGCGCAAGGCAGGCCCTGTTGCCTCCAGGCCGCGATTCCGCCTTCCATGTGCGCTGCGTCTGCGCCAGTCGCAGCCACGAATGTATCAAGCGCTTTGCGCGAACGCTTGCCCGACCCGCACTGGAACACGATCCGGCGAGCGCCATCTGTCGGAAGCGCCTTCGGCTCGAATGTCGACAGTGGCATTAGCACGGCACCATGGATGCGCTGGTTCGCAAATTCGGCCGGCTCACGCACGTCTACCAGCAAGACACGTCCTGCCTTCAGGTCGTCAAATATAGTGTTTGGCGCAAGGTCTCGTGCGTCACTCATGTTTGCCCCTTTTCCTGACACGATTTTGCGCAAGCTGCGCAACAGTGGGAAGGATAGTGTCATCGGTATCTGGCCCCTATCCGTATTATTGCGTATTTTATGATCTTCTAAACTAAGAGAGCTTTGCTGCAAGATAAAGGAGAGGTCAATGGCAAGAGTGGTTGTGCTCGGCGCGGGTCTGGGCGGCGTGATCGCCGCGTACAATATCCGTAAGGAAGTCCCCAAGCAGGACGAAGTCATCGTTATCAACGAGAACAGCTTCTATCAGTTTGTCCCGTCCAATCCATGGGTCCTCGTCGGCTGGCGGGAGCGCGAAGATATTCTGGTCGACTTGGCAAAGCCGATGAAGAAGCGCCGGGTGGAACTGATTGTCGGCGAGGCGAAGAAAGTCGATCCGGATGCCAAATCCGTTCTGATGTCCGATGGAACCTCGGTCCCATACGACTATCTCGTCATCGCCACCGGCCCCGAACTCGCATTCGACGATATTGAAGGCCTGGGGCCGCATTCCGGATTCACCCAGTCGGTCTGCCACATCGACCACGCTCAATCCGGGCACGCCGCGTTCGAGGCTTTGTGTGAAGATCCCGGCCCGGTTATCGTGGGCGCAGTCCAGGGGGCATCGTGCTTCGGACCGGCCTATGAAACCGCCATGATCATCGAAACCGAACTGCGCAAGCGCAAGATTCGCGACCGGGTGCCAATGACGTTCGTGACCTCCGAACCCTATATCGGTCACCTCGGCCTCGACGGTGTCGGCGACACCAAGGGCCTTCTGGAAAGTGAGATGCGCGACCGTCACATCAAGTGGATCACCAATGCGCGAGTCAAGAAAGTCGAAGCGACCCGCATGCTGGTCGAAGAGCTCAATGAAGACGGCACGGTGAAAATCGAGCACGATTTGCCGATGAAATTTTCGATGATGCTTCCGGCCTTTCGCGGTGTGGCCGCCGTGCGGGACATTGAAGGCCTCGTGAACCCCAAGGGATTCATCATCACCGACAAGCACCAGCGCAATCCGAAATATCCGGACATATTCGGTATCGGCGTCTGCATCGCGATACCGCCTGTCGGAAAAACACCGGTGCCGGTTGGGGTCCCGAAGACCGGCTTCATGATCGAGTCCATGGTCAATGCCGTTGCAGAAAACATCGGCGCCTTGCGGAAGGGCGAGGAGGCGACCCACGAGGCGACCTGGAACGCCATCTGCATCGCCGATTTCGGCGATGGCGGCGTGGCCTTCATTGCCCAGCCACAGATTCCGCCGCGCAACGTAAACTGGTCGGTATCGGGAGGCTGGGTGCACACGGCCAAGGTTGCGTTCGAGAAATACTTCCTGCGCAAGGTCCGCACGGGCCACGCTGAGACATTCTATGAAAATGTCGCGTTGGGCCTGCTGAAGACCCACAAAATCAAGCACTGAAAGTCCGACACCGATGACGACATCCATTGATCCGTCCACCACCCTCGTCTGCCACCAGTGCGGCACCCTGAACCGAACGCCACGTGGACGGCCGTTGTCCGCGGGGAAATGCGGGAGATGCGCGGCGTCGCTCTCGACCCCTCACCCTGTGGAAATTGATGGTGCCAAGCTCGCCCGGCTGCAGGCACGCGACACGGGTGCCTTCATTGTCGATGTTTGGGCGCCCTGGTGCGGTCCCTGCCGGATGATGGCGCCAGCCTATGATGAGGCGGCTGGCAAATTCGCCGACCGCGTTCGTCTGTTCAAACTGAACTCGGATGAAAACCAACCTGCCGCCGCAAGCCTTGGAATCCGCGGCGTGCCGACGCTGATCGCCTACCATGATGGCCGTCAGGTCGCTCATCAGTCCGGCGCGCAAACCGGCCCTGGCCTCAACCGCTGGATCGACGCCGCCCTGTCGACCGCGTAAACACGATTCAAGTAAACGAGAAGGATAGCTCTTATGAATATTGACCGCGCTGTTTTTGCCTTCGCCGGCATCGTCGTCCTCGCCGGACTAGGACTTGGCTATTGGGTGTCGCCCTGGTGGTTCCTGCTCGTCGCTTTCGCGGGCCTCAACATGTTGCAGGCCTCGTTTACGGGATTTTGTCCCGCGGCTCTGGTCTTCAAATCCGTTGGATTCAAGTCCGGCTGCGCCTTCAAATAGACGATCGGCGGCGTAGTCGGAGCCATGCAAAGCAGGACCAAATTGGTTTCGACCTGTCGCATGGTTGGCAGGTCGATCGCCGCTTTCACAGTTTGATCAACCGAATTGGTCGCTTTGCGGGCGCGCGTTGCGGCGTTTGCTGAAAACGCGTTCACCGTTTGCCGTCTCGTCGGCTACAGCATGGCACCCCTTGCAAGTGCCCATGAAGTGGTGCGTTTTGTATTCATGGGTGAAAAACCGGTTTTCTTCGACGAAATGCGCCGTGTGGATGAATCTCCACGCCAGCCATATATTGAATATTGCGCGTGGCTGGATACGGTCAAGTCCAATGACCTTCACAAGAAGTCCCGTGAAGCCGAGAAGTTTTTTCGGCGAACAGGCATCACATTCAACGTCTATGGCGGCAAGGAAGCCGACGAGCGGCTCATCCCTTTCGACCTTGTCCCCCGCATCATTGACGGCAAGGAATGGCGCCTTCTGGCCCGCGGTATCGAACAGCGCGTAAAAGCGATCAACGCCTTTCTCCACGACATCTATCACCGCCAGGAAATCCTCAAGGCTGGGCGCATTCCGGAACACCTGATTTCGCAAAACGCCGCCTTCCTGCCCCAGATGGTCGGTGTGACACCGCCCGGAGGGGTCTACACCCACATTGTCGGAACCGATCTGGTACGCACCGGGGCTGATGAGTTTTTCGTGCTCGAAGACAATGCCCGAACCCCATCCGGCGTCTCGTACATGCTCGAAAACCGCGAAACCATGCTGAAGATGTTCCCGGAACTCTTCTCGCGCATCAGGGTCCAACCGGTCGGCAACTATCCAACGCTGCTGCGTCGCTCGCTCAGCAAGTGCGCTCCAACCCGGTGCACCGGTCGGCCCACGGTCGCGGTGCTCACACCGGGACTGCACAATTCAGCCTATTTCGAACATGCCTTCCTGGCAGACCAGATGGGCGCGGAACTGGTCGAGGGCCACGATCTGCGCGTTGTCGATGGCCGCGTTGCCATGCGCACCACGCAAGGCTACCAGCCGGTCGACGTGCTCTACCGCCGTATCGATGACGACTATATTGATCCGCTGAATTTCAATCGCGACTCCCTGCTCGGCGTCCCCGGCATCATGGACGTCTACCGCGCAGGCGGCATCACGCTCGCCAACGCGCCCGGCACCGGCATTGCCGACGACAAGGCGATATATTCCTACATGCCGGAAATCGTTGAATTCTACACTGGCCAGGCGGCGATACTGAAGAATGTGCCGACACATCGCTGCTCCGAGCCTGACACGCTTAAATACGTGCTCGAGCATCTCGACGAACTCGTCGTCAAGGAGGTGCACGGCTCCGGCGGCTATGGCATGCTGGTGGGCCCTGCCGCAAGTAAGCGCGAATTGGCCGCCTTCCGAGCCAAGCTGGTGGCGAACCCGTCCAATTATATTGCTCAACCGACACTTGCCCTTTCGACAGTCCCCGTCCTCACCCGCGCTGGCCTCGCGCCGCGCCATGTCGATCTCCGGCCATATGTGCTCGTCTCGCCTGACAGTATCGACATCACGCCGGGTGGCCTGACCCGCGTCGCCATGAAGGCCGGATCGCTTGTGGTCAATTCGAGCCAGGGCGGCGGGACCAAGGATACTTGGGTGCTGGAGGAATGACCCGATGTTAGGAAAGACCGCAGGCGGACTATTCTGGCTTTCCAGATTTCTCGAACGCAGCGAAAACACAGCGCGCCTCGTCGAAGCGGGTTTTCGCATGGCGCTGACGCGTGCTGCTTCGGGGGAAAACGAATGGGCGTCAGTCCTGACCACCGTCGGGTGCCGCAATGCCTATCTCGCCAGGCACGAAACCGTCACACCGAACAATGCGGTCGATTATCTTCTGCGTGACAAGACCAATCCGATGAGCGTCTACTCGGTCATGCAGATGGCACGCGACAATGCCCGCGCCACGCGCACGGCGCTGACGCGGGAAGTCTGGGAAGCTGTCAATGATGGCTGGATGCTGTTGCAGGACATGCTGAAGCGACCTGTGACCCAAGGCGATCTGCCAGCGGTGCTTTCCAGCATTCGCCAGCATAGCGCCCTCGTGCGAGGCGCGCTGCAAGGCACCATGCTGCGCAACGACATTTTCAGTTTTTCCCGGATTGGCGCCCTGATCGAACGGGCTGACAACACAGCCCGTATCCTCGACGTGAAATACTATGTGCTCCTGCCTACCGGGGCTCCGGTCGGCTCGTCACTCGACAATGTCCAGTGGGAAATGATCCTCCGCTCGGCTTCGGCGGAACGATCCTTCCACTGGCTAAACCCGGGGAACGCCAACCCAAAAGCGATTGCCGAGTTCCTTATACTCGACGCACGCATGCCGCGCTCTCTGGCATTCTGCTATGATGAACTGATTGCCTGTCTCGCCAACCTCGAGAATGATTATGGCGACCGCCGCCCCAGCCACGATCTTTCATCGGCGCTGGAAGCAGGCCTTACAGGGCGGTCGATCGACGACATCATCGAAGGCGGCCTCCACGAGTTCATTCGCGAGTTCTTGCGGGACAATGCCGCGCTCGCCTCCCAGATCGAAACAGATTACAGGTTTTACGAATAAGCCATGCGACTGCACATCAGCCACAAGACGCACTATTCCTACGATCGGCCCGTGCCCTACGGACTACAACAGGTCCGGCTGACTCCGAAATCCTGTGTCACGCAATCGATCAAAAATTGGACGGTCGACATCGAAGGCGGTCGCGAAGAATGCGCCTTCGACGACCAGCACGGAAACCGCGTGCAACTGATCGGGCTTCATGCAGGCCAGCAGGAAATATCCATAACGTGCTCAGGCGATATCGAGACGTTGCCGACAAATGGCGTTGTCGGGCCGCATTCAGGTTTCGCCCCGCTCTGGTACTACAAGCGCCATACACCGCTCACCAAGCCCGGTAAGCTTATCCGCAAACTGGCCGCCGACATGCCCGGCAATGCCGACACGATTCGGCGGTTGCACGACCTGTCGGCCACCATTCGCGAGGCCATCGCCTATGAGACGGACCGAACGGATTCAGGCACAACTGCCGAGGAAGCGCTCAAGGTCGGCCATGGGGTCTGTCAGGATCATGCCCACACCTTTGTCAGCGCCGCCCGCCTGCTCGACATCCCTGCGCGCTATGTCAGCGGGTACCTGATGATGGACGACCGCGTCCAGCAGGAGGCGAGCCACGCTTGGGCCGAAGCCTATGTGGAGGATGTCGGCTGGATCGGCTTTGACGTGTCAAATGTCATTTCGCCGGATGAGCGTTATGTGCGTGTGGCCACAGGGCTCGATTATGAGGAAGCGGCGCCAATATCCGGAATCGTCTTTGGCGGAGCCGCTGAATCCCTGCTTGTCTCCTTGCAGGTCCAGCAGTAACGCTGGGCAATGCCGAAAATCAGCACAGGACCCGCATGACCTACTGCGTCGCGCTTCGCCTCGATCAGGGCCTTCTCTTCATGTCGGACACCCGGACAAATGCCGGCGTCGACAATATATCGACCTTCCGCAAAATGTTCACCTGGTCGGTCGAGGGTGACCGCGTCATCACCATCCTGACGGCAGGCAACCTCGCCACGACACAGGCCGTGGTCAGCCTGCTCAATGAGCGCTCGGTCATTCCAGCCGACCGCAAGAATACCTTGCTGGCGGCGCCCACCATGTTCCAGGTCGCCCGGCTCGTGGGCGATACGCTGAAGGAAGTGATCCACACCCAGGCCGAGGAAGGCCAGACCGCCGAAAGCACATTCGGTGCGACAATGATCGTCGGTGGTCAGATTCGCGGCATGGATCCACGGCTCTTCCTAGTCTACCCCGAAGGTAATTTCATCGAGGCAAGCGACGAGACCCCCTTCTTCCAGGCCGGAGAAACCAAGTACGGTCGCCCCATCATCCTGCGCGCCTTTGATCCGGCGATGAGCTTCGAAGACGCGATCAAGATGCTCTATGTCTCGTTCGACTCAACCCTGAAGGCCAATCTGGCGGTCGGCATGCCGCTCGACCTGCATGCCTACAGGATCGACACATTCGAGACCGGGATTCAGCGCCGCGTGCCGTCTGACGACCCTTATTTTCACAAGATTTCGTCCGACTGGGGTGCTGCCCTCAAATCCGCCATGGAGAATTTGCCCGACTTCAAGTTCTAGACCTCGTGTCCAGCGTGCCATCGCACGGCCTGCCGCGGGGGAACCCATAGCCCGCGTCCGGTCCAGCCCTTCCCTTTTCGGGATGGAGCGTCCAAACCTTGTCCCAGAAACTTGAAAATAGGTCAGAGGTCCAGGAATGCTCGAAGGTCTGAAAGTCGTTGAATATGCCACCTATATGGCTGCGCCGGGTGCCGGGTGCATCCTCTCCGACTGGGGCGCTGAAGTGATCAAGATCGAGCCCCCGGGCGGCGATCCGATCCGCAATTTCTTCCGTACCATCGGCACCGACTATCAGGACAATCCGGTCTTTGACTTCGACAATCGCGGCAAGAAGTCGATTGTCGTCGACACGACCACGCCGGAGGGCCAGGAAATCGTCCGCAAGCTCGCTGCCGAGGCGGACGTCTTTCTCACCAATGTCCGCCCCGGCGGCCTCACTCGGTCCGGCATGGATCATGAGAGCCTGCGCAGCCTCAACCCGAAACTCGTCTACTGCTCGCTGACCGGCTACGGCCTCGAAGGCCCGGACGCAGACCGTCCCGGATTCGACATCGCCAGTTTCTGGAGCCGCACGGGCGTTGCCCGGCTGACCATCCCCAAAGGGCAGGATCCTTTTGCGCTTCGCACTGCTTTCGGCGACCATACAACCTCCATGTCGGCGGCGGCCGGCATCTGCGCGGCCCTCGTCGAAGCCCAGCGGACCGGCAAGGGACGGCTCGTCGAAGCCTCCCTTTTCCGCACCGGCCTTTACGCCATGGGCTCCGACTTCGCCATCCAGCTCTTCTTCGGACGCATCGCGTCCACCAAGGGACGGACCGAGCAGATCGTCCCGATTTCGAACTTCTACAAGACAGGCGATGATCACTGGATCTGCATCGTGGCGCGTCAGGGTGACGTCGATTGGGTGCCGATGTGCAAGGTGATTGACCGCGAGGATCTCGCAGAGGACCCGCGCTACATCACTGCCAAGGGGCGTCGCCAGCATATGGAAGAGGTCGTCGCGCTCATCGACGAAGGCTTTGCCAGATATACGCGCGAGGAAATTTCCGCACGGCTCGACGCCAATGCGATTGCCTGGGCCCCGGTCCAGACACTGGCCGACGTGGCGCAGGACCCGCAGGCGTTTGCGTCCGGTGCCATCGTGCAGACTCCCAGCGCCAAGGGCGACGGGTCAACCTACCCTGCCCCGGCCTCACCCGTCAGGTTCCCCGGCGCCGACGATGGTCCCAAGGGACCGTCGCCAAAAATGGGTGAACACACGAAAGAAGTCCTGGCGTCACTCGGCATCTCCGAGGCGGAGATCAAGGCCATGTACGACGCTTCGGTCGTTGCCTGATCTGACGTCGCTGCAGAGGTGCCCTAAAACTCGGCTTGCCGCTTTTTGACGAGCCTTGCGAGATAGTCTGAAAGCACCTTGATGCGCGCCAATCCGGCGACGTCCTCGTGGATGGCCAGCCAGAACGACCGCTTCACATCGATCTCGGCCTGCAGGATCGGGACGAGATCGGTGTGACGGTTCGCGATGAACTTCGGCAGGATGCACAGCCCCGATCCTGCCCGGGTCATCTCCATCTGCGCGATGATGCTTGGGCTGGACAATCCGGGATGCAGCCCTGGCAGCACATCATCGAAATACCGCAGCTGCGGCGAATAGATGAGGTCGTCGACATAGCCAATCAGCTTGTGGTCACTCAGCGCGTCGACGGTTTCTATCGGTCCGCGCGCCGCAAGATAGTCCTTGCTGGCGTAAAGCTGCAGCGAATAGTCGGTCAGCTTGCGCACCTTCATCCGGCCGGCCTTCGGGCGAGTCAGCAACACCGACATGTCAGCTTCCCGCTTCGGTACGCTCACCAGTCCCGATAGCGAGATCAGGTCGATCTCGATCCCGGGCCACTCATTGACGAATTCCGACAGTGCTGGCGCGATGAAGGCTGTGCCAAACCCTTCCGTGACGCCCAGCCGAACTTTGCCGACGAGCGAGCGTTCGCCGTCTCCGGTGTCGCCAATGCCCAGCGTGATCGCCTCGATGGCTTCGGCCCGTTCGGCCAGTGCTTCGCCTTCCGGCGTCAAGACATGTCCACGCCGCGTCCGCTCGAACAGCGTCTGGCCGACATCGGATTCCAGCCGCCGCAGGCGTCGGCTGAGCGTGGTCGGGTCCTGATGCAGGACCGCGCCGGCCAGATCGAGCTTCTGTTGACGGCTCACAACGAGAAATAGCTTCAGGTCGTCCCAGTTCATTCGCCATCACCTGCAAAAACACAGGTATAAGCTGCATTTATCTTCATTTACCAGAAGAAACACTGGTCTTAAGCTGGGGGAAAATGGCAATCAAAGGGATCCCTGCCCATGCGTGACGTTCATCATTTCATCGATGGCAAACAGGTCGTCGGCAAGTCCGGCCACTTCGGCGACATCTACAATCCGAACACCGGCGAGGTTCAGGCGCGGGTCCAGCTGGCGACCGAGGCCGAACTGGGCGCCGCCGTCGCCAGCGCCAAGGCTGCCTTCCCGGCCTGGTCGATGATGAACCCCCAGCGCCGCGCCCGCGTCATGTTCGAATTCAAGCGCCTGCTCGAAGCCAACATAAACGATCTCGCCGAACTCCTCTCCTCCGAGCATGGCAAGGTCGTCGCCGACTCCAAGGGTGACGTCCAGCGCGGTATCGACGTCGTCGAATTCGCCTGCGGCATCCCCCACCTCCAGAAGGGCGAATATACCGAAGGCGCAGGCCCCGGCATCGACGTCTATTCCATGCGCCAGCCGCTCGGCGTCGTGGCGGGCATCACGCCGTTCAACTTCCCCGCCATGATCCCCTGCTGGATGTCGGCTGTCGCCATTGCCTGCGGCAACACATT
>JAHJSB010000032.1 GCA_018830285.1 Alphaproteobacteria bacterium | reverse complement strand
TGGGTGTGGAGCCTCTTATCGCTGCGATCCGGGCATAATGGACGTCTTAAGTTCCAACTCGGATAACGCCCGCTGAGGGTAAATCCAGGCACGGCCGCGAAATCAGTCCATCTCACATCGCGTTTTTACACAGCCACGGGAGGATGCGGTCCCTGAGCCCTAAATCACGCCCGCTTCGCGCCAGGCGTCTTTCGGCCAGCGGCGGTGTTGCCAGAACCACTGGCCGGGCTGGGCGCGCACGCAGGCTTCGAGGAAATCATTGATCCGCTTCACGGTCCGGAGGATGTCGGCCTCCGTGTCGCCGGTATCTTCAGGAATGAAGGGTTCGTGGATTTCCACCCGGAACCGGGCGGGGCCGGTGCGCACGGTCGAGACCGGCACGATCGGCACGCCGTATTTCAGCGCCAGCCGCGTCGGCCCCTGCGCCGTCATCGCGTCATGGCCGAAAAAGGGCGCGGCGACGCCCTCGCGGAATTTCTGGTCGTTCATCAGGGCAATCGGCGCGCCGCGCGCCAGCGCCCGCATCAGTTCGCGCGTGCCGATGCCCTTCGGCGCGGCGGTGCCGGTGCCATAATCGTGGCGCAGCTTGTTGATGCGCCGGTCGATGTGCGGGTTGTTCAGGGCCCGGTAGGTCATCACCGCGTGCGGGATACGCTTGCAGATCGCCGCCGGCATGATTTCCCAATTGGCGAAATGGCCGGAAATGAACACCGCGCCCTTGCCGCTGGAATTGATCGCGTCGAGCCGCTCGACGCCGACCACCTCGACGCGACCGCTCGTATAGGGGCCGATGGCGGGCAGGTGGGGCAGTTCGCCCGCCGTGCGCCCGGCGCTCTCCCACGCCGCCAGCGCCGTGCGGCTGATCTCGTCTTCACTCCAGTCCGGGAAGGCGAGCTTCAGGTTGCGCACCGTGGTCTTGTGCTGTGACAGGCGCGGGCCGATCTTTTTCATCACCCAGCCGCAAAAATCAGATGCCTTGTCCGGCCCCAGCAGTTTCATCGGCCACCAGTAGACAACGTCCCAGGCAACCGTCTCCAGCCGCCAGAGTATCCGCTGCCCGAGCGAGGCGCGATTGTCGATATCCTTCGGGCGGACATAGGCAGGAGGCGTTTCGGTCATGTGCTCGCAGATGTGAGAATCGGGGCCAGCAGCGCGTCAAGCGCGCTCGCGTCTTCAAAGCGGGCTGCGACCGGAAAGGCAAGCACGCGCTGCTGTTCGGCCTGCGGTAGGCGCACATGGTCCTTCGTCGTCGTGATCAGGCGCGCGCCATGCGCTTTGGCCAGCCTGTGCAGGAATTTCAGCTCGCCGTCGGAATAGACATGATGGTCGCCATAGCCGACCGCCTCGCGCAGGTCCGCGCCCGCCGCCTTGAGCGCATCGAAGAACTTGATTGGCCGCCCGATGCCGGCAAACGCCACCAGCGGCCCTTCCGGCACGGCGCCGGTCGGCTCCACCGCCGCGTGCAGCACCGGCACGCCAGCCTGCGCCACAGCGCCCGGCACATCGCCCGCGCCCATCAGCACCACGCCGCCCGCCCGCGCCAGGCCATCGTTGACCGGCTCGCGCAAGGGGCCCTTGGGCAGCAGATGGCCATTGCCGAACGGTGCGCTCGAATCGATCACCACGAGGGACAGGTCCTTGTAAAGTGACGGGTTCTGGTGGCCGTCATCCATCACGATCACTTGCACGCCATCGGCCTGCATTGCGCGCGCGGCAGCCACCCGGTCGCGCCCGATCCAGCTCTCGCCGCTCGCGGCCAGCATCAGCGGTTCGTCGCCGACATCGGCAGACGTATGCGTGCCCGGCCGCACCCGTACCGCCCCCTTGGCACCCCCGCCGTATCCCCGTGACAGGGACGCCGCGCGGACTCCCTGCGCCGTCAAAACACCCCGAATCGCCGCTACGACCGGCGTCTTGCCGACCCCGCCAACGGTCAGGTTTCCGACGCAGACGACCGGGATATCCACCCGGACAGGCACGGCCTTGTCGAGCTTGTTCTGCACGCCCAGCCGATAGGCAAAGGCCAGCGGCGAGAGCAGCAGGCGCGTCAGAGGCGCCGCCTCGCGTGTGCGCGGGTCCAGCCCTGCTGACCAGAAATGCGGCGCCTTCATTGCAGCAATCCGGGCTCGGGGATCAGCGGCAACAACGCCGCGAGCGTCTCGACCATCGGTGCATCCGCATGTTCCGCCAGCGCCTCCACAGCCGCCACGGACGGCGGCGGGGCATTCTGCAGGGCGTCAGCCACGCCTGCTGCATCTGTTGCAATCCTGACGAGGCCGCGCGCTTCGAGATCGGCCATCATGCTGGCGAAATTGAACACGTGCGGGCCGGTCACGACCGGCTTGGAAAACCGTACAGGCTCCAGGGGGTTGTGCCCGCCGACGCCCTCGGCATGCCCGCCGCCGAGGTAGACCGCATCGGCCAGGCGCAGCCAAAGGCCCATCTCACCCATCGTGTCGGCCAGCAGGACGCGCGTGCGCGTATTCGCCACCTGTCCTTTCGACCGGCGCGCATGCGGCAGGCCGCGCGCCTTGATCAGGGCTTCCACCTCGCCGCCACGCTCCGGGTGCCGGGGCGCAATGATGAGGGCCGTATCCGGCATGTCCGACACGGCATCGAGGAACAATTGCTCCTCGCCCGCATGTGTCGACGCCGCGACAAGGCAGCGCCGCGTGCCGATGAATCCGTCGCGTATCCGCTTGATTTCAAAGTCGCTCGCCTCCGGTCCCGGCAAGGCCGATTTGAGGTTTCCGGCCGAGCGGACATTGTGCCCAAGCAGGCTTCCCAGTCGCTGGGCCGTGTCCGTGTCGGCGGCAAGGATCACGTCATAGGCGCCAACCAGTTTGCCGAACAGTCTGCGCACCCGGCGCCAGCCATCGGCGGAGCCCTGCGTCATGCGTGCGTTCACCAGCGCCCGTTTCGCGCCGCTGCGCCCGGCTTCGAAAATCAGGTTCGGCCAGATCTCGCCTTCGCCGAATACGCACAGGTCCGGCTGCCAGTGCCGGATGAAGCGCCGGGCAATCGCCGGCGTGTCCAGCGGTGCCATCAGGTGGATCGCGGCGTCCGGCAGGGCAGGGCCCAGCAGGCGCGCAGAGGTCAGCGTCTGGCTCGTGAACAGCAGCATCAGGTCGGGCCGCGCCGCGACCAGTCTGTGGCCCAGTTCGAGAAGCAGCCGGCTTTCCCCCACACTCGCGCCATGCAACCAGACCAGCCGGCCCGGCCGCCGGTTGGGCATGCCCCGCGCCAGCCGTTCGTTCATCCGCCCGAAATCTTCCTTCCCCGCCCGCGCCCGCCGCCGCAGCAAACCAGGCAGGAAAGGCGACGCGATCCGGGCAAGCCCGCGATAGAGGCGAAAGGCCGGAGTCATGTGTGAGATGTCCCGGCGCTTGGCGGCGTCACGTCATAACCTGCCAGCATATCTGCCCTGCGCGTTGCGGCATCAAGCCGGCCCTGCAACGCATCGCGCAAGTCTTCGGGCTTTGCATCGCGCGGGGTCTCCAGCAATTCGCCGAACACGATGGCGCCCTTGGTGAAAGGGAAGGGGATGATGAACCGGTCCCAGCTAGCCAGGCGTTTCGCCGGCTTGCTCGCCACGGCATAAGGCAGGATAGGCGATCCTGATCTCTGCGCAATCAGGATCGCACCCAGGCTGACCTGTTCGTTCGGCCCGCGGGGGCCGTCAGGCGTAATGCAGACCGCTCCGCCCGATTTCAGCAATTTGACAGCCTCAATCACCGCGCGGGCGCCGCCCTTGTCCTTGTTCACTTTCTTCTTGTTTCCGGCCGAGCCGCGGATTGTTCCAACGCCGAGGTGACGCATGGCGCGGGCGACCGGCTCGCCATCGCCCGACATCGAGATCAACATTGACACGCCTGCTGTCCGTCCGGGCCAGTGTCGTATCAGCTGTGTCCAGCCCGCCGGTATCAGCATGATTCGTGAATGCCAGATCGCCACGACGACGCCGGGAACTGCGCCCCACGATGCCTTGGCCTGTGCATCGCCTTCCACGGTCCATCGTACCGTGCGTCCGATCAGGGCCATCCAGGCCCAGATCAGGAAACCCAGCAGGATCACAACAGGTCTGGATCGGAACAGGAACTTCATCGCGTCGCTTATACTTCGCTTTGCGCCACGCGCCACGGGTGCTGGCAACGACACCTGACAGGTTTGAGATGGTGGGCGATGCAAGGTTCGAACTTGCGACCCCTGCCGTGTGAAGGCAGTGCTCTACCACTGAGCTAATCGCCCCAGTTCCGGGAAGCGCGTCGTTAATCCGATGCCCTGCGAACGTCAAGCAAGGAACACCGTTAGACACGATATGCGGCACACGTCCGAAAAATATCTATGCAAAAACGCAGCCCAGCGTCCCTAAAGTCTACGGTTTCGCATGCATAAGGCGGATTGCCTTATTTCCGCTTCCGTTCCATCATACCCCCTCTCACAGGGCTAAACTCAAGCTGCATTTGCTTATTTTTCGCTGGCTTGCCGGTTTTTTGCGCCAAATGAGGTCCGCGAACGGGCTGATGAACAGCTGTTCATAATGAACATCTGTTCATGCAATATTGTTACGCGATTTTCATACGAGATTGCCCTTGAGAAACCCGTCAAACATAGTCATCTTCATGTCATAAGCGATGAGCTGATGAGCAGTTCACGGTGTGGATTTAGAGAAGGACAGGCACTGGGGAAGTAATTCGCCAGTATTAATAATAAGCCTGGAGAGAGAAAACATGAAAGACTGGTGTGACGAAGAAGGCGCAAAGCGCCTTTGCGAGAAGATTAACGCGTATTGGGCCGAGCGTGGCTATGAAGTCGATGTCGACTTTGTTGACGCTGGATTCGTGCCTGCGATGCGTAGTGCCCGCACGGATGTGCGCAGCAACATGGTAAACGGGATGCCCCGTCGCCGTGCAGCTGGCGAAGCGGGGGCAGCACGCCCCAGCTACCGTCCGAGATCTGAAGCGGTCGCTTAGCTCAATAGCGCAAGTATAGCTGAAGCGAGTTCCGAATAGTTGCTGACAACTAGGTCAGCCGCGATTTCTTCTTGAGTTTCGGATTCGTATCCAAATGGAACGAAAATGAAGGGCAGCCCGGCATTCCGGGCTGCCCTTTCGTCTGTCCGGCTGTCACCGACCATGATTGCGCGAGACCGGTCGCCGCCTGCACGGTCAATTGTCAGCAGGATATGATCGCCATGCGGCTTGCGCTCGGGCACGCTGTCGGCGCCGACAATCGCTGCGAATTTGCCTGACAGCTGCAACGTATCGAGCAGCCTGTCGCTCGAGCTCTGGCGCTTGTTTGTGCAGACGGCCAGCGTTGCGCCACCGGCTGCCAACTGGTCCAGCGCCGTGACGGCGTTTTCAAACGGCCGCGAACCCACGGCGATATTGGCTTCGTAATAGGCCAGGAACTGGTTGAACAGGCCGTCCATGCGGTGTGCTTCGGGCTCAACACCCTGCGCCGCCATGCCCTTGATGATCATTGCCTTGGCGCCATGGCCGATCATCGTCGCGATGGTTTCGAGTGTGACGGGTTCCAGCCCGCCTTCGACCAGGACATGGTTCAGCGCGCCCAGCAGGTCTGGCGCGGTGTCGACCAAAGTTCCGTCGAGATCAAAAACAATCGTCCACCCGTCAAACGCTCCGCTCATGCCTGTATGAATTCCTCTCTCGCCACTCGCCTTGAATCGGCCTTTGGTCTAGGCGAAAGGTCTGGGGAAAGCGAGAGGGCCCGCCCGTGACGAATATCGCCAGAGACCGCGCTGCCATAATCCTTGCCGCGGGCAAGGGCACGCGCATGAAGTCCGACCTGCCAAAGGTCATGCATGCTGTCGGCGGTCGTCCCATGGTCGACTGGTCGATCGACCTCGCGCGTCGCGTTGGATGTTCGCGGATTGTCGTGATTGCGCACCCCTCACAGACCATGCTCATTGCTCATGTCACCGCCCAACTCGGGGAGGGAGCCATCGCGTTCCAGGATCCGCCTCAGGGCACGGGTCACGCGGTGAGGTGCGCTGAAACGGCGCTGGACGGTTTCGTCGGAGATTTGGTCGTCCTCTATGGTGACAGTCCGCTCGTGCCCGCCGGCGCCATTGAAGACCTCTATGCGGCGCTGGATACCGGCGCATCGCTCGGCGTGCTTGGATTCGAGGCCGCTGATCCGGGGCTTTATGGGCGCCTTATCCTCTCGGAGGACGGCGATCTCGATGCCATCGTCGAAGCCCGCGAGGCCACGCCGCAGCAACTTGCCGTGCGTCTGTGCAATTCTGGCGTCATGGCCGGCCGCGCCGAGACCATGTTCCGCCTGCTCGGCAAGGTGACAAACCAGAACGCCAAGGGCGAATACTATCTGACAGACCTTGTCGGCCTGGCCCGCGCTGAGGGCGCAATCTGCCGGGCTGTCCAGTGCGGCGAAGACGATCTCATCGGCTGCGACAGCAAGGCCGACCTTGCCGAGGCCGAAGGCATCTTTCAGGCACAGCGCCGCATCGCCGCGATGGCTGCGGGTGTCACGCTGGTCGCGCCGGACACTGTCTTCTTCTCCTATGACACTGTGCTCGAAGCCGATGTCCTGGTCGAACCCAACGTGGTTTTCGGTCCCGGCGTGCATGTTCAGGGCGGCGCGAAAATCCGGGCGTTCAGTCATCTCGAGGGAGCACAGGTGGCTTACGGCTGTGAAATTGGTCCCTATGCCCGTCTTCGCCCTGGCACGGTGCTCGAGGCGGGCGTTCGCGTCGGCAATTTCGTGGAAACAAAGAATACGCACATGGGCGAGGGCGCCAAGGCGAACCATCTGGCTTATCTGGGCGATGGCCACATCGGCGCGCAAGCGAATATCGGCGCAGGGACGATCTTCTGCAATTATGACGGCTTCCTGAAACATCAGACACTGGTGGGGGAAGGTGCCTTTGTGGGATCGAACTCATCCCTCGTTGCGCCCGTCGAAATCGGCAAGGGTGCCATCATCGGTTCCGGCAGCGTGATTACGAAAAATGTCGAGCCTGATGCGCTCGCGGTGGCACGTGGCCAACTCGTCAAACGCGAAGGCTGGGCGATCAGCTTCCGTTCCCGAAAGAGCGCCGAAAAGGCCGCCCTCAAAAAGAAGGACTAGCCACACATGGCAAACGAGCACGAAAAGGAAAACGCCGCCCTGGCGGCGATGGAATATGTCGAGGATGGCATGACCATTGGTCTCGGCACCGGGTCGACCGCCAAGTATTTCGTCGAGATGCTGGCCGACGAAATAGCTGACGGGTTGCTCGTGCGCTGTATCGAGACAAGCGAACAGACCCGCGACCTCGCGACCAGCCTCGGCATACCGCTGATCCCGTTCGAACAGATCGACCGGATTCATCTCACTGTCGATGGTGCCGACGAGGTCGACAGCAATGGCTATCTGATCAAAGGGGGCGGCGCCGCGCTGCTTCGCGAGAAGATCATCGCCAGCGCGAGCGATCACATGGTGGTGATTGCTGACCCCTCCAAACAGGTCGAGCGGCTCGGCGCCTTTCCCTTGCCGGTCGAAGTGACGCCGTTTGGCTACACGATCACGGCGAAGACGGTTTACGACGTGCTGTGCGCGGCTGGAATCGACCGGCCACGGGTCGAATTGCGCAAGCAGCCCGGGAGTATTGACCTGCTGGTCACTGATGGCGGCAACTATATTCTCGATTGCCATTGCGGCCGGATTCCCGATGCCGAAGCGCTGGCGGCGCGGCTGTCAAATGTGCCTGGCGTTGTCGAGCACGGCCTGTTCATCGACATCGCCCGCACGGTGATCATCGGGAATGAAAACGGCGCTACCGTGTTTGAATTCTAGGCTCAGGCCCTTACATCTCCCGAAGATTCAATGGTTTGCCCGCATGCGCGCTTTACGGCGCACTGAACGAATTCGGGCAACGGAAAAGGAACAATCGATGGCCGACAAGACATACGACTATGACCTCTTCGTTATCGGAGGCGGTTCTGGCGGCGTGCGTGCGGCGCGACTTGCGGCCCTTTCGGGCGCCAGGGTTGCAGTAGCCGAGGAGTACCGGATGGGCGGAACCTGCGTCATCCGTGGCTGCGTGCCGAAGAAGTTCATGGTCTATGCCAGCGGCTATGGAAAGCACATCGAACTTGCGAAGGGCTACGGCTGGAGCGTGGGCGACGTCTCCTACGACCATGAGGTCTTTGCCACCGCTATGCATGCCGAAGTCGACCGCCTGTCGGGCATCTATCACCGCAATCTCGTCAATGCGGGCGTTGAAGTGTTCGAAGAGCGGGCCGAGTTCGTTGATGCGACCACGCTGCGCCTGAAGACCAGCGGCAAGACGATCACCGCCCGCAAGATTCTGATCGCCGTCGGCGGTCGCCCCTGGGTGCCGTCATCGGACGAGCTTCCGGGCGTCGAGCACACGATCACGTCGAACGAGATTTTCGATTTGGAGACTCTGCCCAAGCACCTGGTCATTGCAGGCGGCGGGTATATCGCCGTCGAGTTTGCCCACGTGTTTGCCGGACTCGGTGTGAAAACCTGTCTCGTCTATCGCGGTGATACCGTGTTGCGAGGCTTTGACGAAGATGTCCGCACGGCGGTTCATGAGGGCCTGAAGGAGGCGGGCGTCCGCGTCGTCACGCAAACCGTGTTCGAAAAGATCGAGGACACCGGCAAAGGCGACCTTCCATTACGCATCCAGCTCAAGAATGGCCATCACCTCGATGCCGACGTCATCATGATGGCGGTCGGGCGGCGGCCGACCACTGATACGCTGGGCTGCGAAGCCGCAGGCGTCGCGCTCGACAAGAACGGCGCCGTCATCGTGGATGAATGGTCGAAGACCAATGTCCCAAGCATCTGGGCTGTTGGTGACGTGACCGACCGTGTCGCCCTCACGCCGGTCGCCATCCGCGAGGGACATGCCTTTGCCGAGACCGAGTTTTACGACAAGCCCTGGCACTTCGACCATTCCGACATCCCGACCGCCGTGTTCACCCAGCCGGAAGTCGGCACGGTGGGCATGACCGAGGCTGAAGCGCGCAAGGCATTTGGAGCCGTCGACATTTACAAGACCCGCTTTCGTCCAATGAAGAACATGCTCAACGGTGACGCGACCCGCGTGCTCATGAAGCTGGTTGTGAAGGCCGACGATGAGCGCGTTTTGGGCGTTCACATCGTCGGCGATGACGCCGCTGAAATGATCCAGGCCGTCGGCATCGCAATCAAGATGGGTGCCACCAAGCCGGACTTTGACCGGACCTGCGCATTGCATCCCAGCGTCGCCGAAGAGCTCGTCACGATGCGTCAGAAATGGATCCCCGAAGTCGCTTCGTAAGGGTCCGGGCCCCTGCAAACCTCCCCCGTGGCGCACTCCTGCCACGCCCTCGCCTCACCCATCCAGCAGGGTCTGCAACTCCATCGCGACGGTCTTCAGGCTCTCGCGAATGGACTTCAGTCCGCCGCCTCTGCCGGAGTGGATCACCAGCTGGCGCCAGGGCGGCTCGCTATCTTTCGGTGCCTTGACCATGAGGTGGCCGGAGCGGGGCAGGGCCGATTTCAGCAGGGCTTTCGACAGAGCAAACCCCGCTTTCGAATCGTACTGGCCATTGCGGGCATCGGCTTCAAAAGTCGATTGCTCGCTGCGCCCGACCGCATTGAACAGGACCGATAGCGCTGGGCGTTTTCCGGCCTCGACCTGTTCCGCAATCACTTGGTTCAACAGGCGAACACCTCTCAGCGAGTAAACGTCCGCATGCATGGGCGCCACCACCCGGTCCGCAGCCTCAAGCACACAGCGCGTCAGGAAGGTCGCGTTCGGGTTGGTGTCGAACACGATGAGATCATATTCACTGCGATAATGGTCCACCATTCGCAGGAACTGGGATTTGATCTTCTGAAGCGCGCCTGAATCATTCGCGAATGCGTATTTCGAAATTTCGAACTGGCCGGAGACAAGATCCAGCCGTCCGCCGGGACTGCCAGTGCCCATCAAGTCATGCATGAGGTCGGTCCGAGGCACGGCGGCGAACGGTTCGGTCGACAGGGTCAGCCAGCTCTCTCCGGGGCTCACCACATCGCGCGAATGAAGGCGCGATCGCTCGAACAGCGAAATGACGGACCGGTCGGCTGCCGCGCTGGCGTCAGCGTGCTCCATGTCGAAGAACGTCTGGGTCAGGTTGTACTGCGGATCCAGGTCGACCAGTAGCACCCGCCCGCCCAGAGCGCCCTGCCACGCACCGAACACCTGGCTCGTGACCGTGGTCTTCCCCACGCCGCCCTTCAGGTTCATTACCGCCAGCACGGGACACTTGCGCTTGTAGGCCTTCTGGACCTCGTCCACGAGCTGCCCGGTGGCATCCGTTGAGGTCGATGACAGTTTCAGGTGAGGCAGCACTTCGTGCTTGAAAAAGCCGTTCAGCCGCGCCTTGTCGATCTGGAAGGGGATCAGGCGCAGATTGCGTGCCTTTGCCCGTTCCACGTCCTGCCTGACCGATTTCGACCTGACTGCGCTGGCGGAGACCAGGACAATCATCGCGAACGCGTCATCAATGGCCTGATCAGCCTTTGGCCGGTCTTCCGTGTCGTTTGGCGCGTACCAGTCAGGTATCGCTGCCATCCGTAATGCTTCGTGAATTTCGAGCAGGGCGTCGAGATCTTGTGATGAATGGCTGATATAGACGTGCGACATGCGGTTTGGACAGTCCTTCAGGTGGCGGATGTAACCCCGTTTCTAAAGGGCTTGGAGCTGATTCCGCCACCGTTGTGCTGTGAAATTGTGGTGAAACTTGAGCAAGCGCAGTCCATGTGATTTATGCTGCATTCGAACGGAGCACGATTACATGACCTGGACACCCTCAGATTGGCGGAAACTGCCTGCCAAGCACATCCCGTCGGACTACCCCGACACTGCAGCACTTGCTGCAGTTGAGACGCGCCTGAAGGGGTATCCACCGCTGGTGTTTGCGGGCGAGGCCCGACGCCTTAAACAGCGTCTCGCAGAAGTCGCTGAAGGCAAGGCTTTCCTGCTCCAGGGCGGCGATTGCGCCGAAAGCTTCAAGGAATTCCATCCGGACAATATACGCGACACGTTCCGCGTCATCCTCCAGATGGCTGTTGTGCTGACATTCGCGGCGGCAAAGCCGGTCGTGAAAGTGGGACGCATTGCGGGCCAGTTCGCCAAGCCGCGCTCCGAACCCATCGAGACCATTGATGGAGTGACGCTGCCATCCTATCGCGGCGACAATATCAACGGCATGGAATTCACGCCGGAGTCGCGAATCCCGGATCCGGAACGCCTGATGCAGGCCTACTCGCAGTCAGCTGCGACTCTCAACCTGCTGCGCGCGTTCAGCCAGGGCGGTTACGCCGACCTGTCAAACGTCCATCGCTGGATGCTCGGCTTCGTTGACCGCAGCCCGCAGGGCGAGCGTTACGAGGCGCTGGCCGACCAGATCACCAAGTCCATGGATTTCATGGCGGCTTGCGGCGTCACCTCGACCAGCGTGCCACAGATGGCGCAGGTGGAATTCTACACCAGCCATGAAGCGCTGCTTCTGGGCTATGAGGAAGCCATGACCCGCGTGGATTCAACATCCGGCGATTGGTACGATACCTCAGCCCACATGCTGTGGATCGGCCACCGTACCCGCCAGGTCGACCATGCCCATGTGAACTTCTGTGCCGGCGTCAAAAATCCGATCGGCATCAAATGCGGCCCGGGCATGGAGACGGACGAGCTCCTGCGCTTGATCGATACGCTGAATCCGACAGACGAGGCCGGGCGCATTACGCTGATCTCGCGCTTTGGTTCTGAAGGTGTCGAAAAGGGACTTCCGCCCTTGGCGCGCGCCATCAAGAAAAGCGGGCGCACGGTCGTCTGGTCCTGTGATCCGATGCACGGCAACACGCTGAAAACCGAGAGCGGTTTCAAGACGCGGCCTGTCGACCGTATTCTCTCCGAAGTGCGTCAGTTCATCGACGTCCTGTCGACGGAAGGCTGCTATCCCGGCGGCGTCCATTTCGAGATGACCGGCCAGAATGTCACCGAGTGTATCGGTGGGGCCCAGGCGATCTCGGAAGGCGACCTGTCGTCGCGATATCACACTCACTGCGATCCTCGCCTGAATGGCGAACAGGCGCTTGAACTCGCGTTCATGATCGCCGAGAAGCTGCAGGGAATGAGCCGCGCGGAGACAAATGTCTCCCGCAAGGCCGGATAATCAGGGACGAAATAACCAATGGCTCGCGCAGGCTGGCCCGCCTGGGCGCGGGGCTCCGACATATCGGACTTGCTTCGGCTGTCCGTTCCAATCGCGATTACGCGAATGTCGATGATGCTGATGGGCATCACCGACGCAATCGTGCTCGGCCAGTACTCACCGGGTGAACTGCCCTTCATCCTGAACTCATGGCTGCCTATGGGCGTGTCCATTGGCTTTGGCATGGGGCTTCTTTTGGGCACGCAGGTGCTGACATCAGAACTGCTCGGGGTCGGACTCGCGCAGGAATCCGGGCGTATTTTCCGGCGCGGGTTATGGGCGGCCCTCGGCTTGGGGGTGATTTTGACGGCGCTGGTTTTCTTCGGCGCTGAACCGCTGTTTCACTGGATATTCGTGACGATCGCCCCCGTATCAGAAGCGGCCGACAAGCTGGACCCACAAACCATCGCGTCTGAAACGGCGAAAGTGACGCGAATCCTTTCCAGCGGTCTTCTCGCTTTCATGGTCTCGCAGGTCTGCAGCTTTTATCTCGAATCCCTGCGACGGCCTCTGTTGGTGACGGTCGTCATGTATTTTGGTGTCGTGATCAACCTGGTCCTCGACCTGGCGCTGGTCGGCGGCGTGTGGGGCGGTGAGCCGATGGGCGCTGAGGGCGTGGCATGGGCCACGACAAGCTCGCGCTGGGCCCTGACAATCGTGATGTTCATTCTTGTTGTCGTGCTGACACCGGCCTTCCGGAAGTCGGTTGCTGGCCCGCTCGACGAAGCTCGCCGCCAGTTCAGTGTCGGCATCGGTACAGCCATCAGCAATATCGCCGAATGGGGCGGATTCAACATGACCTACATCATTGCGACCTGGATCAGCCTCGCGGCCAATTCGGTCTACGGCTACGCGGTCCAGATCATGGGGCTGTGCTTCATGTTCTATCTCGGCATTGGTTCAGCCACGAGCGTGCGTGTCGCTGAAGCCTTCGGGCGCGGCAACAATGACGAGATCCGCGACGCGGGCCGTCTCGGCGTCGCGGCGACAGTCATCATGGGCTTGATCCTGGCGATTATCCTGATCCTGTTCAACGGGCCGATTTCACGTGTGCTGGTGCGACCTGATGCGATCCTGAACGGCATCATCCTCGCGCCCGCGATTGCAAGCCTTCTCGTGTTCGCGGCTTTCGCAACGATCTTTGACGGGCTTCAGGCCACGGCGTCGATGGCTTTGCGTGCTCAGGAAATCGTCTGGTCGCCTAGCCTCATCCATATCGGATCGTTCTTCGTGGTCATGATCCCGGCCTGCTATTGGCTTGGACTCGTGGAAGGCAGGGGCGCGCAAGGTATGATGGAGGGGGCGCTCATCGGCATCGGTATTGCGGGTGTCCTGCAAACGATTCTTTTGGAATCAAAGGCGGCGCGCTTGCCGAGCAAACGCGCCGCCTGAATTTCAGGGTAGGCCTCCAACAAGGAAGGCCGAAAACCCTAGAGGTCTTTCAGAGCCGTGGCTGGTTTGAAAGCCAGGGATGTCTTTTCTGGGATCTTGATCTTGTCGCCAGTGGCCGGGTTACGGCCTTCACGAGCGTTGCGGGTTTTCGCCGCGAACGTGCCGAAGCCAGCGATCGCCACTTGCTGACGGTTCTTCGCAGCACCAGCGATCGTGTCGAAAACAGCATCGACGGCCTTGCCGGCTTCGCTTTGCGAAAGGCCGGATTCGGCAGCAACTGCCTTTGTAAGTTCACCCTTGTTCATAGGGGTTCTCCTCTAAGTTAAACGGCGATCCCCCGCCGTCGCGCCGACATGCCCACGATTCGTTTTGCGTGAATATGCCGAATGGCCAGTAAACACAGGCTATAAGCCTAGAATCCAGCCCTCTTCGGCCTGAATCTGCTCGATTTTTCCCTCGTCAAGCGATTTGCCTGTGGAAAACATGGATCCGAGGAGGCCTTTTTCGTCCAGTTGCGAATAATGACGGGCGATTTCGCGTACCTGAACTTCGTCCAGCGTCTCGCCTTTTTCCGCCTTTGCCTTGACCAGGGATGGATAAATCTCGGCCATGACGACCTCCACGCCTTGCAGGTCGTCCTCAGTCAACTCACCGGTCCCGGTCTCGAACGGCCAGATACGCGCGTTCGGCCAGGCCTCCCTCAACGCGTGGACGTGTGGGATGCCGGTCAGCGATTGGCTGCCGACGCTGCCGGTATAGGCAAGCTGCCAGACCGATTTCGGCTGGCCGAGTTTCCGGTCGCGCAGATTGGATTCAGCAAGGCGCAATTCCGGCAGCGGCTGTCCGGTAAAGTCCGGCTTCGTCGATGCAAGTGTAGAGACCACGTCCCGTGCGGGCGCCCCCCAGAACGGGTAGGGTCCCTTTGAGATCGCATAGTTCATGCCCGCCGCGATGGCATAGCGCGCGTTGGAGTTGTCAGCCTTGTCTTTCAGCTTGCTCGAAAGGTGAGCATGCATGGCTTCCCATGGTGCCCGCGTGGACAGGTCGAGCCCAAGGGCCTTCGCCGTTCCTGCGGGATATCCAAGCGGAAAATCGAAGCCCAAAAGCACACGGTCGCCGCGGCGTGTCAGCTTGGCGACCATGTCTTCCAGGAAGGCGCGCGCTTTCAGGCGCGTATCGATATTGACCGCCTTGAATTGCAGTTTCAGGCGGGCGTCCTTTGCCAGGATGCCGATCCAGATAGAGTTTGCACCGAGGGTCGGCTTGGCCGCCGCACTCCAGTCCACCATGATATAGGCATCAAACAACCGCGCCATGCTGTGCGTCTCCGTAGCCGCACCGCGGCCTTTGAGACGCGGTGCGGATCTATTGGGTTAAGTGAGTTTCACCAACATCTTGCCAGTGTTGGCTCCTGTGAACAGGCCCATAAAGGCTTCCGGCGCCTTGTCGATACCTTGCATCACTGTTTGCTCGAACGTCATCTTTCCGGCGGGAATCCATTTTGCCATGTCGGCAAAGAAGGCTGGCTGCATGTCGGCATGCGTCGACACGATGAAACCCTGCAGCTTGAGCTGCTTGCCAACCGCCTGGATCAGGTTGTGCGGGCCAACAGGCGTGCCTGTGTCATTGTATTGCGCGATGGCGCCGCACAGTGCCATGCGTGCCAGTGGACGGGCGACTTCAATGGCCGCAGTCAGGTGGTCGCCGCCGACATTATCGAAATACACGTCGATGCCCTTGGGCGACGCTTCTCTCAATGCCTTGACCAGACCTTCGAAACCGCCAGCCTTTTTATAGTCGATCACATGATCGGCGCCGATTGATTTCACGAACGCGCACTTGTCCGGCCCACCGGCAGAACCGATTACGGTGCAGCCCTTGTTCTTGGCAATCTGGACAACCGTCGAACCGACAGCGCCAGCCGCTCCCGACACGAATACAATATCGCCCTCTTTAAGCTCTGCAACGCGAAGGAGGCCTGCATAGGCCGTCAGTCCGGGCATGCCAGCCACGCCAAGGAAGGCGCTTTCCGGCAGTCCGACATCCGGCAGCTTTTGAACCATGGCCGCTTCCGGCTTGGCCACCCAGGCCGTGCGCCAGCCGAGCATGGATGACACGAGGTCTCCGGCTTTGTAGTCAGGGTGGGCCGAAGCGGTCACGCGACCGACAGCGCCGCCCTGCATCGTTTCGCCGATCTGGAACGGCGGCACGTAGCTCTCACGATCATACATCCGGCCGCGCATGTAGGGATCGACAGACATCCACTCGTTCTGGACCTGGATTTCGCCGTCTTTCGGTTCAGCGATCTCGACGGTCTTTTTTGCAAAATTCGCTGGTTTGGGCATGCCTTCCGGCCGTGACGCGAGTGCCCATTCGGTCGAGTTGAGTTTGGCCATGATGATTTCCTCCTGATTGTCGTTGTCGCTTAAGTGGACTGTGACTCGTCGCCTGTGAAGGGCTTGCCACCGGAATATCTTGCCGGGCGTCAACGGCTTGCTGATTTCACGCCGGTGAATATGGTTACTTCGACAACATCAAACAGGGCAGGACGCAACATGAAGACCAGGCATCTCGTGGATCCGGAACTCATCGAATTTGGCGAAACGTTCCCCCCGCTCGACCTCAAGCCAGAAGTGCTACCTGCGATGCGGAAAATGGCTGCCGGGATGACTGTCATGGGCGATCCTTCGCTGCTTGGCGTTGCGCGGCGCGAGGTGACGGTACCGGGGCTGGCTGGTGGGCGCGACGTTCGCTGCCTCGTCTATGAGCCAATCGCCAAGGGCAAGGCCCGCCCTGCTTTCCTGCATATTCACGGCGGCGGCTACGTGCTCGGCTCACCCGAAGGATCGGATGATCGCAACACACGGGTTGCCGCTGAGCTAGGCGCGGTCGTTGTATCACCCGACTATCGGCTCGCTCCGGAGGACCCGTATCCGGGCCCTCTCGACGATTGCGCTGCCACGCTCAGCTGGATGATCGAGAATGCCGCGTCACTGGCAATCGATACATGTCGCGTGGGGATCGGAGGCGACAGCGCCGGCGGCGGACTGGCGGCGGGATTGGTCCTGCGCACGCGTGACGAAGGCAAGTTCAAGATCGCGTTCCAGCATCTTGTATATCCGATGCTGGACGACCGCACGACGGCGGACGATGCGAAGCTTGATCCGGTCCTGGGTGAGTATATATGGACGCCTGCCAGCAATCGCTTCGGATGGGCGTCTTATCTCGGTGGTCATACGCCAGCATCCCCGGCAGTTCCGGCGCGCGCCGAAAGTCTCAAGGACCTGCCACCGACTTGGATCGGCATTGGTGGCCTGGATCTCTTCCTCGACGAGAACATGGCCTATGCGCGCAGGCTGATCGCCGCAGGCGTCGCGACCGAATTCATCATCTATCCCCGCGCCTATCACGGCTTCCAGTTCGAGGCCGGGGCGGCTGTCACCCGGCGGTTCGAACGCGACTATGTTGCGTCTCTGGCGCGCGGTCTTGGCTGTACCCTCGTGCAGCCCATCCAGGCGTAGCGTCGAATTTGTCAGGAAGTGTCATCATCTTTGGCAGATGAATGTGCCGCCCGTACTTGCAGCAGGGCGCGATGCGGTGTCATGTCCGCTCAACTGAGGGCCTGATCCATGACCAAGTTAAAAGTCGGCGTCGCAGGCGCTGGTGTGTTCGGTAACTACCACGCGCAAAAGGCTGCTGCTTCTGCGCGCACTGAGTTCATGGGCGTATACGATATCGACCAGGACCGGGCCGAGCGCGTGGCCAGCACGTTTGGCGCACCCGGCACGTCAGACTATCGCGCATTTCTCGACATGTGTGATGCGATCGTGATTGCCGTTCCCGCGACCTTTCATGAGCCGCTTGCCCGCGAAGCGGTTGAAGCGCACTGCCACGTCCTGGTGGAAAAACCCCTGGCGCTCTCAGGCAAGGCGGCACGTAGTCTCGCGGACGAAGCGGCTGCCCGTGGCCGGATTCTCCAGGTCGGCCATCAGGAGCGCTTCGTGGCTCGCGCCATGGGCGTCCTGTCCATCGAAGAGACGCCTCTGCTCATCGAGTCCGTCCGGGCCGGGCCGCCGGCACCGGAGAACCGGGCAGGCGACGTCTCCGTCATTTGGGACCTGATGATCCACGATCTCGACCTGGCGGCGATGATGCTGGGAACCGAATTCACCGGCGTGATGGCCAGCGGATCCCGCGTGCATTCACGTCATCTCGATGAGGCGACAGCTCAGTTCACCTATGCCAGCGGCGGCGTCGCCCGCCTGCGTGCCAGCCGCGCATCAGACGTTCGCGAACGCACCATGCGCGTCGTCTATCCGTCCGGTGAAATCGCGATCGACTTCCTCACACGCAAGCTGCAAAACTCCACGCCCTATGAGGTTCGCGTCGATATTGCGGCGGACCTGCCTGATCCATTGGGCGCGGCAGACGAGGGCTTCTATGCCGCGTGCCTCGGTCTTGCGCGCAGTCCGGTGCCTGCGCACGGCGCGGTGGCGGCAGTGGCCATGGCTGAGGCCGCCGAAGCGGCCGCGCTCGCCAAGATCGACGCCTGACCTAGTCGCGGTTCGATTGCTTGGGATCGTGCTTCGGAGCGGGAGCCAGGCGCATGACTTCCGTTTGAAAGCGCTCGTCGTCTCCCGCAGCCAGAAATGGCAGAGCGCCAGAAATCGCCTTCTGGAGCGGCTCGAACCAGTCCTGGTCAGTTTTGGAAAAGTCCGAGAGTACGTAAGGCATGACTTGCGATTTGTCGCCGGGATGTCCGACGCCTATGCGCACGCGCCGGACATTCTCGCCCAGGTGCGCGATCATGGACCGAACGCCATTATTGCCTGAGTGGCCGCCGCCCTGTTTCACGCGAACGCGACCGGGTGCCAGGTCGATTTCGTCGTGGAACACGACCACGTCCTCGGCAGCCAGTTTGTAGAATGCCGTTGCCTTGGACAGCGCGCGACCTGATTCATTGTAGAACGTTTCGGGCTTCACCAGCAGCGTCTTGATCCGCCCGGCGGACGTTTCGATCGTGCCTTCGGAAATTTGGCTTTCGAATTTGGAGCGCCATGGCTGGAAACCGAACTCGGTGTGAATCCGGTCCAGAATCATGAACCCGGCATTGTGCCGATTGCCCGCGTATTTTGCACCGGGGTTGCCTTGTCCCGCGAGGATCAGCATGGGGCGTTCTCCCTCGTGCGACCGAGCGGGGGTTGGCCGCGTGCCTGGCCCGAAAAGGCCAAGCACGCTGCGCCAGACCGAACGGATCAGTCTTCGCCGCCTTCTTCTTTTTCGCCCGCTTCTTCTCCAGCGGTTTCGTCGTCTGCTGCTTCATCACCGGTATCTGTTACCGAGACGCGACCGGCGATCGTCACGATCGTAAAGTCACGGTCCGTGATGGTCGGTTCAGCATCGGACGGCAGTTTGATGTCCGAAATCTTGATGTTGTCGCCAACTTCCAGGGCCGACACGTCGGCTTCGAGGAATTCCGGAATGTGGCCGGCTGGGACGAGAAGTTCGACCGTGTGGCGGACAACGTTGAGCGTGCCGCCTTTCTTGAGGCCTGGCGAAACGTCTTCACCAGTGAAGTGAACAGGTACTTCAACCTTGATCTTCTGGTCAGCTTTCACGCGGAACAGGTCGATGTGGACCGGGCGGTCCGTGATCGGGTGCATCTGGATCGCCTGCGGGATCACGAGTTGCTTTTCGCCTTTATGGACGAGCGTCGCCGTTGAAGACAGGAAGTGTCCGGTTTCGATGGCTTTCATGACTTCTGGAAGGCGCAGGTTGATCGCAACAGGCTTTTCGGTGCCGCCATAAAGGACGCCGGGAACGAAACCATTGTTGCGGGCCTCACGAGCGCCGCCGGTGCCGATACGCTCACGCACTTCGACATTGAATGTAATTTGTTTCTTGGACATTTGTTTTCCTTTCGCCCTGATGTCCGTCGCCGGACATCCGGACGGTGACAGCCTGACACGCACGGCCTTGCGCCGTCGTTTCCAGTCGGCGCCTATAGGCGATCAGGCCAGCGGTGGCAAGCGGTCCGGGACAGGCTGGCTCGCCTGTCGCGCGAGTTTGGTCTTCCATCGTGGTTCCCCCGCCATTCGCGGGGAGGGCAGGCATCAAAAAAGGCGGTGGCGGGGCAAACTCTTTTGGCCCGCGCCTTCTCAATCAAGTCTGCAGTCTGTTAGGATCACTGAAGTGCACAATACAGGACACCCGTAATGAGCGACGCCAGCAAGACCTATCCCGTTCCCGCCGACTTTTCTGCCAAGGCAAACCTCACACCGGAGAAATATCGGGAGATGTACGCCGCCTCGATCGCGGATCCCGACGGGTTCTGGGGTGAACAAGGCAAGCGCCTCGACTGGATGACGCCCTACTCGGTTGTAAAGGATGTCTCCTGGGAAACCGGCGACCTGCATGTGAAATGGTATTCGGACGGGATACTCAATGTCTCGGCCAACTGCATCGACCGGCACCTGGAGGCACGTGGCGACAAGGCCGCCTTCATCTGGGAAGGTGATGACCCGGCAGACGCCTACACTGTCACCTATAAACAGCTCCATATAGCCGTCAGCAAGTTCGCCAATGTGTTGAAGGAACTCGGCGTCAAGAAGGGTGACCGCGTCACCATCTACATGCCGATGATCCTTGAGGCGACCTATGCGATGCTGGCCTGTGCCCGCATCGGCGCTGTCCACTCCGTTGTCTTCGGCGGCTTCTCGCCGGAGGCGCTTGCGGGTCGCATCGTTGATTGCGAATCCGAGGTTCTGATCACCGCCGACGAAGGTCTCCGGGGCGGTCGCAAGGTGCCGCTCAAGGTCAATGCCGACGCAGCAGCGATCATTACCAAGGGCATGGTCAAGAAAATGCTGGTCGTGCGCCGCACCGGCGCTGACGTGGCCATGACCGAAGGCCGCGATCACTGGCTGCACGAGATCGGTGCCAGCGTTTCTGCCGATTGCCCGCCCGAACCGATGAACGCCGAAGACCCGCTGTTCATCCTCTACACGTCCGGTTCAACCGGCCAGCCCAAGGGCGTGCTACACACGACCGGCGGTTATCTCGTCTGGGCCTCGATAACCCATGAATACGTGTTCGACCTCAAGGAAGACGATGTATTCTGGTGCTCGGCCGATGTCGGCTGGGTCACGGGGCACACTTATATCGTCTACGGCCCGCTCGCGAACGGCGCGACCAGCGTGCTCTTCGAAGGCATCCCGACCTATCCAGATGCGAGCCGCTTCTGGCAGGCCTGCGACAAGCATCAGGTGACCATCTTCTACACTGCCCCCACAGCCATTCGCGCCCTGATGCGCGAGGGCGAAGGCCCGGTAAATGCGACATCACGCAAATCGATCCGCCTGCTCGGCACTGTCGGCGAGCCGATCAACCCAGAAGCCTGGGAATGGTATTTCCATGTCGTGGGCGAAGCGCGTTGCCCGATCGTTGATACATGGTGGCAGACCGAGACCGGCGGCACGATGATCGTTCCGCTGCCGGGCACGACCGACATGAAACCCGGCGCTGGCAGCCACCCCTTCTTCGGCATCAAGCCAGTGCTCGTCGATGCTGAGGGCAACCAGCTTGAGGGCGCCGCTGATGGCAACCTCCTGATCACCGACAGCTGGCCGGGCCAGATGCGCACCGTCTATGGCGACCATCAGCGCTTCATCGACACCTACTTCACCGCTTATCCCGGCACTTACTTCACTGGCGATGGCTGCCGGCGGGACGAGGACGGCTTCTACTGGATCACCGGACGGGTGGACGATGTTATCAACGTATCCGGCCACCGTATGGGCACGGCAGAAGTCGAAAGCGCGCTGGTCAGCCATGATGCGGTCGCCGAAGCCGCCGTCGTTGGCTATCCGCACGACATAAAGGGGCAGGGCATCTATGCCTATGTGACGGTTCGCACGGGTGTGGAAGTTGACGACGACCTGCGAAAGAACCTCGTCCAGCACGTCCGCAACGAGATCGGCCCGATCGCGTCACCGGACCTGATCCAGTTTGCGCCCGGTCTGCCGAAGACGCGCTCCGGCAAGATCATGAGGCGCATCCTTCGAAAGATCGCCGAGAACGAATTTTCCAATCTGGGCGACACAAGCACGCTCGCCGATCCGGACGTCGTGAACGATCTCATCGAAAACAGGCAGAACCGTTAGATCGCTGGCAGGTCTACGGTGAACCTGGCGCCGCCGTCTTCGCGGTTTTCTGCCAAGACGCTGCCGCGATGCGTGGCGATGATCTGCTTCACGATTGACAGGCCGAGCCCGGAATTATTGCCGAAGGCCGTCCCCTTGGGGCGGTCAGTGTAGAAGCGATTGAATATCTCTTCCAGCTTGTCTGCTGGAATGCCAGGACCGGAATCTTCCACGCGCAACCGCGCGATCGTCTGCGGGCCGCTATTGGTCTGTTCCAGTGTCACGTGCACGGTGCCGCCCGGCGGCGAAAACGAACGGGCGTTGTCGATCAGGTTGCGGATCACCTGGCCAAGCGGCCCCTCCCGCGCCCGTACCAGCAAGCGAGCACCCATGGTCGCGTCTTCAAACACCACCGAAACGACCTCGGGACCATCACTCAACGCCTCATAGGTGTGCACCACATCGCGGGCGAACCGCGCGATGTCGATCTGTTCACTCGGTACGCGGGTCATTTCTGCCTCGATACGCGAGGCATTCGAAATATCGGTGATCAGGCGATCGAGCCGTTTTACGTCCGACGCAATCACCTCGCGCAAACGTTCGCTGGCGACCGGATCGTTCTGCACGCGTTCAGCTGTCTCGATGGCAGACCGGATCGAGGTCAGCGGGTTCTTCAACTCGTGCGCAACGTCGGCCGCGAACTGTTCATTGGCTTCAATCCGCTCCAGCAGGGCTTCGGTCATGCCCTGCATCGATGACGCCAGATTGCCGATCTCGTCCTTGCGGCGTGTCAGCGCCGGGATGTCGATACGGTCGGATGCGCCAGAACGGATGCGGTCGGCCGCCAGCGATAGGCGCCGCATGGGCCGGGCTATTCCGAGAGTCAGGAAGAATGACGTGATGAACGCCACCAATACCGCGACACCAATGAAGGGGACGAGTGCGGCGCGTTCAGACCGGATGATCTCGTCGATGTCACTCGCTTCAAGCGTCAACACGCCAACAACGGCAGAGACGCGTTGGATCGGCATGGAGACCGAGATGATCCGCTGGCCCCGGTCGGAAAAGCGCTGGCTCGCGGCAATGTCGCCCAGTGCAGCGCTGTCGAATTCTTCCTCGAAGCTTTGTGTGCGTACGGCTTCGGAACTGCGGCGGGGCATGATCGGTCCGAACACGCGTGCCGCCCACTCGGACATCGCAGCGCCCATCCGCGCGATACGGCTCGGTTCCTTCAGAGGAGGCAGGGCATCGATATCAACCCGCTCTGACAAGTAGAAACTGTCTCCAACCAGTTCGCCCTCGGGCGAATATATGCGCGCGCGCACGCGCTCTGGCAGGTTCAGTCGGACAATCGTCTGCCGGGCAGCATCCACATCCAGGCTGGGTTCGGGCGTGGTCGCGTCCTCGCTCAGCAGGCTGGTGAAAATCTGCGCTTGCGCAACAAGGTCCTGCTTCTTGGAAACAACGAACCCGGCCCGCATCTCGTTCAGCACCATCGCGCCGATGATCAGAATGGCGAGCCCGGCGAGATTCGACGCAAAGATCAGCCGGGCGATGCGCGAACCCAGGAACATGGATCCGCGCCTTGAACCTGGCAGCCTGATGCGTTTCGACTCGCCCATCCCGTTCACCCTGTTTCCGGGCTGCGGCGAATCTTAGGCGTCTGCCGCAACGCGCATGCTTACAATCTTGTCAGGATTGCGCGGCGGCTCACCTTTCGCAAGCTGGTCGATCACATCCATGCCTTCAGTGACCTTGCCCCAGACGGTGTACTGGCGGTTCAGGAAGCTGGCATCGTCGAAGCAGATGAAGAACTGGCTGTTGGCGGAATTGGGCGCCGCTGTGCGTGCCATTGAGCACGTGCCGCGAACGTGCGGTTCTGCGTTGAATTCGGCTTTGATGTCCGGCTTGCTCGATCCACCGGTGCCATTGCCTTTTGGGCAACCAACCTGTGCCATGAAGCCGGGGATCACGCGGTGGAAGACGATGCCGTCATAAAACTCTTCCCGGGCGAGTTCCTTGATGCGTTCAACATGGCCCGGCGCGAGGTCAGGGCGCAGCTCGATCTTCACGGGTCCTTTGGAGGTTTCGAGAAGTAGTGTGTTTTCAAGGTCGCTCATGGAAAATTCCTTACATGTGGCTCGGGTTTATGACTGGCTATTGAATGAAGACGATGGCGGCAAGCCCAACAGCCGTGTTATTGTCTGTGTATCATATCAGGATGCACCCGCTCATGATTGCAAATTCACTTTCAATCCTGCTCTCCGGGGTTCTCGCATTGGCTGGCCTGGTTCATCTTGCGTGGGCCTTTGGCAGCACGTTTCCTTATGCCAACCAGCAGGCTTTGGCGCGGGCTGTTGTCGGGCGCCGGGGAATTACGCGCATGCCGTCCTTGGCCGCGTCCGCCTTTGTCGCATTCTGCCTATTGGCCGCTTCTGTCTGGGCGCTCTTGCTGGGACGGATTGTCGTCGTTCCGGTGTCCGACTGGCTTGTGGCACCCGGAGGCCTGGCGCTGGCGGGCGTCTTCCTGTTCCGGGGCATCATTGGCGTCATGCCGACCTTCGAGCGCGCACTGCCGGAACAGCCGTTTCTCCGTCTCAATCGTCGCTTCTATTCACCGCTGTGCGTCCTGATCGGTCTTGCCTTTCTCGGCCTCACCCTGGCGATGCCGAACTGGGCGTGGCGGATCAGCCTGCTCGGATTGTAGGGGCACGCCAGTCGGCCTTGCCGATGCGTTCATTGAGCGACACGCCGTCCTGACCCGGTGCGGCCATCATGTCGGCAAATGCCCAATGGTTCAGTTCCGTGCGGATCATGACGTCTGCGCTGCGATAGGCATCGGCCACACCGCCACCCAGGACAACACCGGTCGCCTTCACGATGTCTGACCGGTCGAGGCGCTGTGGGCTGGCATCGACATGGACCACGAGCGCCGCATTGTCGGGTCTGCGGCTCGCACGAGAGAACACGCTTCCCGGGCGCATCACCGGGTCGACGCCGGCCAGCAGGCCAATCGTGCCATTCAGTTGGTGTGCGACGCGCAGGGCTGCATCACTGCCCCAACTGTGCCCGACCAATGCGATGTCATCTCCGCGAGACAGCGCCGCCATGCAGTGAGCGGTCGCGCCATCGACATCATAGTGCGCGAACCATGCTGCCGTCCGGCCATGCCGGTTGCCACTGTCGAGCAGGAGACGTTGTCGCGCTTCCACGAAGCTGGCAACAATGCGCGACTGGCCGTCTGCAGCGCCGCCGATATAAATTTCGGCGACACTGCGGCCCGACGGCTCCGGCCTATTCGGTATAACGATACCCGACGCCATAGAGGGTTTCGATCGCATCAAATTCGTCCGTCACTTCACGGAACTTCTTGCGAAGGCGCTTGATGTGGCTGTCGATGGTGCGGTCGTCGACATAGATCTGGTCGTCATAGGCGGCGTCCATCAGCTGGTCGCGGCTTTTCACGTAGCCGGGCCGCGAGGCGAGCGCCTGCAGGATCAGGAATTCGGTGACCGTCAGGCGAACCGGATGACCGTCCCATGTGCAGGCATGGCGGTTCGGGTCGAGCGTCAGCTTGCCGCGAACGATCGGCTTGTGGTCGCCTTCTTCAGGCCCGGCCACGCCGCCGCGTGCGCGCCGCAACACGGCTTTCACGCGTTCGGCCAGCAGGCGGTTGGAACAGGGTTTGCGCACAAAATCGTCCGCGCCGATATTGAAGCCGATCACCTCGTCGATCTCTTCGTCCTTGGAGGTGAGGAAGATCACCGGCAGTTCGCTGGTCTGGCGAAGGCGCCGCAGCAATTCCATGCCGTCCATCTTGGGCATCTTGACGTCCAGAATGGCAATGTCGGGAGGTGTCTCCGTCAGCGCGGGCAGGGCGGATTCGCCGTCATGATAGGTGCGGACATTATAGCCCTCAGCCTCAAAGAACATTTTCAGCGAGGCGACGATGTTCTCGTCGTCATCCACCAGTGCCAGAGTTGTCATCGCTCGATCCTTCTCGACCAGACTGTACCCCATCACGGGATCCGGCCGTTTTGCATTATGGTGTTCAACCACGGTTCGCGACATGACAAAAGCCCTCCTTCGGTGCTGTTCCAATGAAAACAGCAGACTAGGGCAAGCAAACGCTCACATTACGGCCTTTTAAGGAAACAATGGGGCAGAGCGGCATGATTGTGAATGATGACCTAATGCGCCTCCGCCCAGTTCCTCGCCGCACGCGCCTCCACCACCAGCGGCACTGACAGGTTCAGGGCCGGCATGGCCGCCCCCTGCATCATGTCCTGCGCCAGCTTGATCAGCCGCTCGGCCTCCGCTTCCGGGCATTCGAACACAAGCTCGTCATGTACCTGCAGCAGCATGCGCGCCTTCAGCCCCGCCTTCGCCAGCGCCTCCGGCATGCGGATCATGGCGCGCTTGATCACGTCGGCGGCTGAGCCCTGGATCGGCGCATTGATCGCCTGGCGTTCGGCAAAGGCCTTGGCCGGGCCCTTGGACTTGATGGCCTCCAGATGAATCTTCCGCCCGAACGCCGTCTTCACATAGCCGTGCTCCTTGGCGAAATCCTTGGTCTCTTCCATATAGGCGCGGATGCCGGGGAAGCGCTTGAAATAGGTCTTGATATACTCGGCCGCCTCGCCCTGTGGGATGCCGAGCTGGCGCGCGAGGCCGAAGCCCGAGATGCCATAGATGATACCGAAATTGATCGCCTTGGCCTGCCGGCGCACCATCGGGTCCATGCCCTCGATCGGCACGCCGAACATCTCGCTGGCCGTCATGGCGTGAATGTCGAGGCCATTGAGGAAGGCCTGCTTCAGCGCCGGAATGTCCGCCATGTGCGCCAGGATGCGCAGCTCGATCTGGCTATAGTCGGCGCTGACGAGCACATTGCCTTCGTCCGCAATGAAGGCTTGCCGGATCTTGCGGCCTTCTTCCGTCCGCACCGGGATGTTCTGCAGGTTGGGGTCAGAGGATGACAGCCGCCCCGTCTGCGCCACAGCCATGGCATAGCTCGTGTGCACGCGGCCCGTCTTCTTGTTGATCGCGGCCTGCAGCGCCTCTGTATAGGTCGAGCGCAGTTTCGACAGCGTGCGCCAGTCGACAATCGTGCGGGGCAGGGCATGGCCCTCGGCCGCCAGGCCTTCCAGAACGTCGGCATCGGTGACCCATGCGCCAGTCTTGGTCTTCTTGCCGCCTTCCAGCCCCATCTCGTCGAACAGGATTTCGCCGAGCTGTTTCGGGCTGCCGATATTGAAGGCGCGACCCGCCTGTTCCTCGGCTTCAGCTTCCAGCGCGGCCATGCGCTGCGAGAAGTCCGCCGACAGGCGCGAGAGCTGGTCGCGGTCGACCTTGATGCCGTGCCGCTCCATCTCGGCCAGAACTGGCACCAAGGGCCGCTCCAGCGTTTCGTAAACGGTCGTCACTTTTTCGGTGTGCAGTTTCGGCTTGAATGTCTGCCACAGGCGCAAGGTCACATCGGCGTCTTCAGCGGCGTATTCGGTGGCCTTGTCCAGCGCCACGCGGTCGAAGCTCACCTGCTGCTTGCCGATACCGGCCACGTCCTTGAACGCAATCGGCTTGTGGCCGAGATAGCGTTCCGAAAGCGTGTCCATGCCATGGCTGTGCTTGCCGGCATTCAGCACATAGGACAGCAGCATCGTATCATCGATGGGTGCGACGTGAATGCCCTGCGCCGCAAAGACACTGTCATCATACTTGATGTTCTGGCCGATCTTCAGGACGGAAGCGTCTTCCAGCATCGGCTTCAGCGCGCGCATGGCGTCCTTCATCCGGATCTGACGCGGTGGGTCTGCGCCGAACATGTCGCCATCACCGGCCCCGTTGGGGTCGACATGCGCGAGCGGAATGTAGCACGCTTCGCCCGGCGACAGCGCCAGTGACACGCCGACGAGGTTTGCCGCAACGGAATCGAGACTGTCAGTCTCCGTGTCCACGGCGACATACCCCTGCGCCATGGCGCGCGCGACCCAGTCTTCCAACCGTTCGAAATCACGAACGCATTCGTATTTCGTCCGGTCGATCGGGTCCGCGGCAGGCGGAGCGGCCTCGATCGCGCCTTCCATTTCCATCATCTCGCGCACACGCCGCGTGATGGTGCGGAACTCCATCTCTTCAAGGAAGGCGATCAGGGTCTCCGGGTCGGGGTCGGCCACGGCCAAGTCATCCAGTTCCAGCGTGACCGGCACGTCGTCCTTCAGCGTCACCAGCTGTTTCGACAGGCGCACTTGCGCGGCGTTGTCGATCAGGGATTCCCGCCGCTTCGGCTGCTTGATCTCGCCAGCCCGCTCCAGCAGGGTTTCGACATCGCCATATTCGTTGATGAGGAGTGCGGCCGTCTTCATGCCGATGCCCGGCGCGCCCGGCACATTGTCGACGCTGTCACCCGCCAGCGACTGCACATCCACCACACGCTCCGGCCCGACACCGAACTTCTCGAACACGTCCTCGACGCCCATCGTCTTGTTCTTCATCGTGTCCAGCATCACGACCTTGTCGGAGACGAGTTGCATCAGGTCCTTGTCCGACGAGACGATGGTCACGCGCGCGCCCCTGGCCTCGGCCTGACGGGCATAGGTCGCGATCAGGTCGTCGGCCTCGTATCCTTCCAACTCCAGCGCATGGGCTGCGAACGCGATGGCCGCACGGCGCACCAGCGGGAATTGCGGTACCAGTTCTTCCGGCGTCTCTGACCGGTTGGCCTTGTACTTGTCGTACATCTCGTTTCGGAACGTGTACGAGGAGGCGTCGAAAATGCACGCAAAATGCGTCGGCCTGTCAGGTCCCTTCAGCTCTTCGAGCAGCTTGAACAGCATGTTGCAGAAGCCCGCCACCGCGCCGATGGGCAGTCCGTCGGACGCGCGCGTCAGAGGGGGCAGGGCGTGGAACGCCCGGAAGATATAGGCGCTCGCATCGATCAGGTAGAGGTGGCTGTCCTTGGTAACGGGGGCGGTGGCCATATGCGGGGAATCCTTTGCTGACCGCTGGTTTAACCGCTTGAGGCAGGCCCGTCACCCGCCCCGTTTCGTCATTCGGGCCGGATATTCCGTCTGAACCCAACTCGTCGTAAGTTCGCTCCCATAAAAACAAAACGGGAGGGAGTTGATATGTCAGAGGATATAGAACCCGAACGCGTTGCAGCGCCATGGCACCTATGGGTGGTGGGCCTCGTGAGCCTGCTCTGGAACAGCTTTGGCTGTTTCGACTTCACGATGACGGCCACACGCAACAAAGGCTATTTGAGTTCTTATCCAGCTGAAATGCTGGACTACTGGTTTGCGATGCCAATGTGGATCTGGGCCCTGTGGGCCGTAGGCGTGTTTGGCGGTTTCGCGGGCAGCGCCATGCTGCTGCTACGCCGGAAACTCGCTTTCCCCCTGTTCAGCGCGTCCTTTCTCGCTGCAGCGATCAGCATGCTCGTGGGAACGCTCGACAAGAATGCGCCGCGTATGGAAGGCGCCGGTGTCATGAGCGCGATAATTGTCATCATCGCCGCGCTTTTCGTGTTCTATACTTGGTGGCTTTCCCGGCGGGACGTCTTGCGCTGAGGCTGATTCATCGTAGCCTCTCTGAAAATGGGAGAAGACGATGACAGAGATGAACAAGACCTGGGTGCTGCGCCACCGCCCTGTAGGTGACGTTAAGGAAACCGACCTCGAACTCGTTGAGGCGCCACTTGCACCGCTTCAGGACGGCGAGGTGCGTGCGCGCACGATCTATCTTTCGCTCGACCCGACCAACCGTATCTGGATGAGCGACAAGGATGCCTACCTCCCGCCCGTCGCCTTGGGCGAACCCATGCGCGGCGGCGGCCTCAGCCTTGTGACCGAAAGCCGCTTCGGCGGCCTTGAACCGGGCGACATCGTCAATACGGGCCTTGCCCACTGGGCGCTCTACAATACGCTCCCCGGTGCCAGCCTCGCCAAACTGCCCCAGCTGCCGGGCGTGCCGCTCACCGCGTTCATGGGCCCGCTCGGGGCCACCGGCATGACTGCCTATTTCGGCCTCATGGATATTGCCAAGCCGAAGGCGGGCGAAACCGTCGTCGTCTCCGCTGCAGCGGGCGCGGTCGGGTCCATGGTTGGCCAGATCGCCAAGATCCAGGGCGGCCGCGTTGTCGGCATCGCGGGCTCGGATGAGAAGTGCAAATGGCTGATCGAGACAGCCGGTTTCGATGCGGCCATCAACTACAAGAAGGAAGATGTCGGCGCGGCGCTCGACAAGCATTGCCCGAACGGCATCGACATCAATTTCGAGAATGTCGGCGGCGAGATCATGGATATCGTCATCGCGCGGCTCAACGACTTTTCGCGCATGCCGCTTTGCGGTCTGATCTCGACCTATAATGCGACGGAGCCGGTGCCCGGGCCCTACAATTTCGATAATCTGCTGATGCGGCGCACGCTCGTGAAGGGGTTCATCGTTATCGACTACTATCCGCGCTTTGCCGAAGGCATCCAGCAGATGGCGCAGTGGCTGATGGAAGGGAAACTGAAGTTCGAGACAGATGTGGTTGAAGGTCTTGAGAATGCGCCGGCCAGCCTGTCACGCCTTTTCGAGGGCAAGAACCTCGGCAAGCTCGTGGTCAAGGTCAGCGACGAGCCGAACTGAATCTGTCTCCGAGTCCTGTTGCAGGTGCATCAGGACCTGACGATTATGTCATGACAAAAAAGACACGGAAAATCCCGCATATCCGGCGACGGGAAAGCCTCGGGCGCGCGTTGAACTCATGTGATGCCGGCAGGGCCTTCCCGCCCGGTCGGCGTCACAGTCTATTCGCGTTCCCGCTGTTGGTACCTCCAAACCCTCCCCCTGGCCCGCAGCGGTGCCCCCCGCTCTCCCTTCCCCCTTGGAGTGGGGGGCTGCGCGCGCGAGACGGCTCAGAGAACGAGCGGCGCGATCCAATAGCCAATCGCCGTGATCACGGCGATACCGATCAGATTGATGGCCAGTCCTTTGCGCATCATCGTCTGGATCGGAACCAGCGCCGTCGAATAAACGATGGCGTTCGGTGCGGTCGCGACAGGCAGCATGAAGGCGCACGACGCTGCCACCGCCGCCGGTCCCAGCAAGCTTTCCGGCGCCATGCCCACAGCGACCGCCAGTGCGCCAAGGATCGGTGCCAGCGTCGTCATTGTGGCCACATTGCTCGTGAGTTCTGTCAGGAAGATCACTAGCGCCACCACCACCGCGATAAACAGTATCGGCGGAAAGGACGACATCACCGACAAATGCTCGCCCAGCCATTCTGACAGGCCCGTGCGTGAAACCGCGTTGCCTAGTGCTATGCCGCCGCCAAACAGGACCAGAACGCCCCAAGGCAGGCGCTCGGCCTCTTCCCAGCTGAGTAGAGCACGGCTTTCTCCGCCACCCGCCGGTACGATGAACATCATCGCCCCGCCTGCGATGGCGATCATCATGTCCACTTCGGCGCCATTGAAGCTTTTCAGTACGTTCCAGCCGTAGGCATCGATCAGGTCCACGGTCCAGAGGCGCGACACCCAGAGCAGGGCGACGACACCAAAGACAAGTGCGGCCCGTGTTTCAGGCTGCGTCATTCGCCCGAGTTTTCCCAGTTGCTCACGCACGCGCTGGACGACGGCGTGCCCGCCATCAAGTTGTGGCAAGCCGCGCGTCACTGCCCACCAGGCCACAGGGATCATCACGGCTGCCGCTGGAACGCCAAACGCCATCCATTGTGGAAAACCGATACTCGCGCCCATCTCGACCTGCAGCCAGTTTATGGCAATCAGGTTCGTCGGTGTGCCGATTGGTGTGGCGACCCCGCCAATCGAGGCCGCATAGCAGATGCCTAGCAACAGAGCTGCCGCGAACTTGCCGCTCCTGTCACCAAGGGCGTGCGCTGCTGACAGGGCAATCGGCATCATCATCAGCGTCGTGGCCGAATTGGATATCCACATGGACAGCATGGCAGTGGCAAGCATGAAGCCGAAGATCAGTGATCTGGGCGCGGCACCAACGCGCGCGATCACGTTCAGGGCGATCCGCTTGTGCAGGTCCCAGCGCTCGATCCCCATGGCTATAATGAACCCGCCGAGCAGCAGCAGCACGATATAGTGCGCATAGTCCGCGCCGACCTGTTTGGGCGTGCCTGCCTCGATCAGCGGCAGGACGACAAGTGGCAAGAGGGATGTTGCTGGAATCGGGATCGCCTCGGTCGCCCACCAGGTCGCCATCAACACCATCAGCGCTGCCGTGCCCCACGCTGAAGGGTTCAGGCCGTCCGGTGGCCCGAGCAACAGCATTAGCCCGGCAACAACTGGCCCTAGCACCAAACCGATTTTTTGTGCCCCCATGCTCGCGTCAGCTCCCCGCCATGGCCTTGAAGCCCGCCTCAAGGTCGACAACGAGATCGCTCACCGCTTCCAGGCCCGCATGCACGCGCAGCAGCGGACCAGCGCGCTGCTGGGTCCAGCTGTCCTTCATGCGCGTCAGTTGTTCATCGCAAGGAATGATCAGGCTCTCGAACCCACCCCATGAGAATCCCATCGCGAACAGGTGCAGGGTGCCGAGAAAGCGCTCCATGCCACCCTCCGGCACAGGGTTGAGCACGATGCCGAACAGCCCGTTCGACCCGGTGAAGTCGCGTCGCCACAAAGCGTGGTCGGGAGATAAAGGCAGGGCAGGGTGCAGCACCTCGGACACTTCCGGGCGGGCGTCCAGCCAATGCGCAATCTCGAGCCCAGCAGCCTCGTGCGCCTTCAGCCGCGTCTTGAGGGTGCGCAAGCCGCGCAAGCACAAATAGGCGTCGTCCGGCGACAGGCTGATGCCCCAGTCCTCCGATAGCGCCTCCAGCCGTCCTGCCATGCCGGGCGTGCTTGTCATCACGGCGCCGCCAAACGCGTCGGAATGGCCCGCCGCATATTTCGTCAATGCCTGCACCGATAAATCGACACCGAGCGCCAGAGGCTGGTGATGCAGGCCTGCGCCCCAGGTATTGTCCATGATGGTGCGAATGCCGCGCGCCTTGGCAATCTCGACGATGGCGGGCGTATCGCTGATCTCGAAGGTCAGCGATCCTGGCGACTCCAGGAAGATGGCTTTCGTATTGTCTTGTATCAGGTCGGCTATCCCGGCCCCGATGCGCGGATCGAAGCGTGTCGCCTTCACGCCCATGGCTGGCAGCCGCCGCTCGCAGAACCGCGCCGTTGGACCATAAGCGCTATCCGGAAACAGGAGATGATCCCCGTTTCGCACGCATGCTGCTATGGCCAGCGAGCAGGCCTGCAAGCCGTTGGCGGCGAGACGGGTGTAGGTTGCGCCTTCCAGCGCATTCATCGCCGCTTCCAGTTCCCGGTGCACGGTCAGGCCCATCCGGCCATAGGTCGGCTTTGGTCCGTAAAGGCTTTCCTCTGTCGAAAACAGCACCGTCGACGCGCGCTCCACAGGCGGGTTCACGGTCGCCCGTCCCAGTCGCTCCATGCGCGTGTGAATGAGGCGCGTTTCCGGTCGTTTCATTATGCATCCGTCGCAATCGGGCGTGCAGGATCAGACGCCCATTCCGTCCAGGACCCATCGTAGACGGCAACGTCCCAGTTTCCGAGCCGCGCCAGCGCCAGCGCGGTAATGGCAGCTGTGACACCCGACCCGCACGTCGTGACCGTTGGGGCCTTTGGATTTTTGAACAGCGAGGCCAGCTTGTCCGCTGAAAGCATACGACCGTCTTCCGTCACCAGCGCGCTGCCCGGCAGGTTCACGCTGCCGGGAATGTGGCCGGACGCCAGGCCTGCGCGCGGCTCGGGGTCGCGACCGAAGAAGCGACCGTCCGGGCGCGAGTCGACAATCGTGGTACGCGCCGACCCGACCACCTTTTCCAGGCCCGCTGCATCCATCACGAGATCGGCCCGCACACGGGGCGTGAAGTGGCGTTCGCTGACCATTGGCGGCAGGTCTTCAAGTGCGCCGCCGGCTTCGACCCATGCATTGAGGCCACCGTCCAGCACATGTACATCCGTATGGCCCATCACGCGCAGCATCCACCAGGCGCGCGCAGAGGCGAAGAATCGGTTCTGGTCATAGACCACGATACGGTTGCCGTCGCCGACGCCCAGTTTACGGACGCGCGCCGAGAATTTTACGGAGTCGGGCAGCATGTGCGGAAGCGGCGAGGATGTATCGGCGATGTCGTCGATGTCGAAATGGGTCGCGCCGGGAATATGCCCACGTGCCCACGCCTGGCGCCCGCTTTCCGGTGGGTTGGTAAAGTCCGCGAAATAGGTCGCGTCCAGCACACGCATGTCGGGTGCTTCAAAATTCTTGATCAGCCAATCGGCACTTACGAGAGGGTCTCCCGATTCCATCGCGTTATGTCTCCATCCATGGCGGCACCGGCAGGTCCTTCGATCTGAGGAATTCCGGATTGTACAGTTTCGATTGGTAACGATTGCCATAGTCGCACAGCATCGTCACGATCGTATGTCCCGGGCCAAGGTCGCGCGCTAACTTGACCGCGCCCGCCACGTTGATGCCAGCCGAGCCGCCAAGGCAAAGACCTTCCTTCTGAACCAGGGCGAAAAGCACGTTCAATGCCTCTGTGTCGGTACAGCGGTAAGCACGGTCCACTTCGATGCCTTCAAGATTGGCCGTGATGCGGCCCTGTCCGATCCCCTCGGTGATCGACGTCCCTTCCGACTTCAGTTCGCCGCTGGTGAAATAATCATACATTGCCGCCCCGCCAGGATCGGCGAGGCCGATCTGAACCGACTTGCGTTTCTCTTTAAGCGCCATCGATACGCCGCCGAGCGTGCCACCGGACCCGACCGCACAGATGAACGCGTCCAGCTTGCCGTCAGTCTGGTTCCAGATTTCCTGGCCCGTCGTGTCATAGTGGGCCTTGCGGTTCGAGACATTGTCGAACTGGTTGGCCCAGATCGCGCCATTCGGTTCCGATTTCGCAAGGTCCTCGGCGAGGCGTCCTGAAAACTTGATATAATTGTTTGGATTGGCATAGGGCACGGCATCGACTTCGATGAGCTCAGCGCCGAGCAGCCGGATCGCGTCCTTCTTTTCCTGGCTCTGGGTGCGCGGCATCACGATCACGACGCGATAGCCGAGCGCTGCGCCAACAAGCGCCAGCCCGATACCCGTATTGCCGGCTGTGCCTTCGACAATTGTCCCGCCTGGCTTCAATTGGCCCGCGGCCTCGGCGTCCCGCACGATCCCCAGTGCCGGGCGATCCTTGACCGACTGTCCGGGGTTCAGGAATTCGCATTTTCCGAGGATTTCGCATCCCGTTTCGTCAGACACCGCGTTGAGGCGGAGAAGGGGCGTGTTGCCAATCAGGTCAACAACGGAGCGGTAAGTGGTCATGCGGTCGGTCCGGTTCAGTTTGGGAGGTCTTGTCACGCCAAGCTAGGGTGCAGCGCGGCAATGCACAACTGCCACAATCGGTCGTATCCAAAGTGATCCAATTGAACCGGGACGCCGTAGAACAGCTGATTGAACACGTTGACCGGACAGGGACCACGCCTTGCACAACCAGGACTCCTACGCATCCTTCATGCTGGATCATGCCGCCGGCAACCACGCCGAAGCCCTTGAGCTTGCTGGTGACCTTCACATGTTGCTCAGCCCGGCAGGTGCCGAAACAGCGCAACTCCTGTCAATTGTCGGCGGCGCGCTGCTCGAGCGAGATCCGCAAATGACGAAACCGCCCAAGGCACACTCCAAATGGCGGCGCACGTCCCGCAGGGCCAGCCAAACTGCCACGGAGCTTCTGGCCATGTCCGCAGCGAACCTGTCATGGAAACAGGGAATGTCGGGCGTCGCCTATGTCAGCACGGCGACCCGCGGCGCCAAGTTCATCAGGCTCGAACCCGGACAGTCCACGCCAGCGCACGGCCATGGCGCCGTGGATGCAACCGTAGTACTTCAGGGCCGTTTCAGCGACGGGCATGGTGTCTATTCCCGCGGCGACCTCGTCCTTGGCGAACCCGGCAAAAGACACAAGCCTGCCGCCGTCGGTGACGAGCCCTGCATTTGTTTTGTCGCCGAGACCAGCAACCCGCTATGGAACCTGTTCAGATGATCCGCCACGCCCTTGCCGCCCTCTCCTTGGTCTTTCTCGCGACCCCTGCGATGGCCGACAATACCCCCAGTCCCACCCCTGCCACCCTCACACCCCCCCCGGCATGGACCCCGAAAGACGGGGATGAAATCAGCTTCCAGGTGCTTCGCGAGGGCAAGCCTTTCGGAACCCATACGGTGTCTTTTGACATCGCACCCGATGGCACACTGATGGCAACGACCGGTGTGCGCCTGAAGGCTGGGCTCGGCCCGATGACGCTGTTTCGATATGCCTTGGACGCCACCGAAACGTGGAAAGACGGCCAGCTGGTCGCCCTCAAAGGCGCGGTGGATGACAATGGTGATGACGGCTCGGTAAGCGCTGCGCGGGCCGGCGATTCGCTGGCGGTTACCGGGACGGAATTTAAAGGCGAGCTCCCGCTCGGCATTCTCCCGTCCAGTCACTGGAATGTCGCGCAGACCCGCGCAAGGGAATTGCTCTCCACCGAGGATGGCGAGCGAATCAAGGTCGATGTCGTGGACAGGGGGCCCGACGCCGTGATGGTGGCCGGAGTGCCAGTCGCGTCCAACCGCTACCTGATGGATTCCGATATCGACGTCGACCTCTGGTACGACGCGCAGGGCCGATGGGTGAAACTCGCCTTCGAGGCCCGGGGCCAGAGCATCGAATATATCCTGACCGAGACCTATTGATACGCTACTCCGGCGGCGCTGGTTCAGGTTCAGCCGGCACTGGCACTTCCGTCTTTTTCTTCTTCTTGAACAGGTCGCCCAGTGCGTCTTTTGCGGCTTGCTCCGCCGCGCCTTCCAGTGTGACAGGCGCTTTCGTCTCCGGCTCCACGGTCGCAGGCGCTGAGCCTTCGGTCGGGGTGGGAGTGGAGGGTGCTGGCGCAGTGGTCGTGGGCACGCCGAGCACATTTCCAAGAATCGCACCAGCGTCGCCGCCGATCTTGTCGGATAGCTGGTCCTTCAGCTTGTTGCCCAGTTCGGCCTTCAGGGCCGACTGGATGCCTGACGTATCCGGCGACACTTTCAGCTTGCTCCATGATCCCGAAATGCGCACCGGAACCGGTATGCCGTTCAATTGAACCACGCTTCCGGATCCCTGGCCGGATTTATCGATGCTGGTTGCGAGGCGAAGGTCAAGCGCCTGTCCGCCAAGATTGATCTGGCCCGATCCATCGATGCCCAGAACCGGGTTGATCAGCTTCATCAGGTCAACATTGGCGACCCCATCATTGATCGTGAGTACCGTATCGAAGCTTGAAAAGTCAGTCGAAGCAGACGGCGACAGGGCTGACGAAAAGTCCAGGCTCTTGAGGCTTCCGGTCGTCAGGGCCTGCTGCAGGGACTGCGCGCTACGCACGAGCTGGGAGACGTTGAGTCCCTTCAGCTCGCCGTCCACAAGGTTGGTCGTCACCTTGCCGTCGAGCGCGTTCATGATGTCGTTGATCGAGTTACCTGTGGCTACGCCTGTCACCTGGAACCCGCCAGTGCCGCTGAGCTTGTCAAATCCCGCGAGCGTGCCGAGCAGGCTCGACATGCCAACCCCGCTGCCATTCATCGTGAAGTCCACGGCAGGCGTGGCGCCTTTGGCGTTGACGCCCAGCTGGCCGTTCCAGTCGCCACCGAACGCTTTGAATCTCGACAGGTCGGCCGTGAGAACGCCCTGATTGAGATTGGTGGCGAGCGCCGCGTCGGTGAGCTTCACATTTCCGAATGTCAGTGCGCTCGTGGTGATCTTCACATCGGCATCCACGGCTTTGAGGCCAGCAAGATCCAGCGGTTCCTTGCTCCAGCCCGTGCTCGCCTGCTTGGGTTTCGCCGCCTGATCAGATTCTCCAAGGAACGGCGACAGATCAAGCGGTCCCATGTCCAGATTGCCGGTGATCTTCGGACGGTCGCCGGTGAGATCGATCCCTGCCGTGCCCTTGCCCGTGATGTCGTCGAGCACGAGTGTGAGATTGGTCAGGGACAATTTCTTGAAGCTGCCCGCGATCGCACTGTTCACATTGAATGTCTTGAGCGTGTCGCCTGGCGCCATCTCGACGTCTGCCGCCTTCAAAAGGGCGCGCAACTCATTGCTCGATGCCGCGACTTGGCCATTGATACGGCCATCGCCCGCAAGACCGACGGCGCCTGTATAGGTCGCATTCAACAGCGCGCCCGAATGCTTCACGTCCAGATCGCTCAGATTGAGCGCGTCGGCGGGTCCCTTGATCGCGCCCTTCAGTTCCACCCGTTCCAGGGCGTTGCGCGCAGGAAGGTCGAGACCCATTTGGGTCGCAAGATCACCTGCCTGAGGCAAAACAGCTGAAATTCTGCCATCGAGCACCAGCTTTTCGCCGAGCGTCAGGCCGCCGATATAGCTCGCGTCAATTTGGCTGCCCTTGATCGCCAGTGTTTCGAATCGGATCGCCGGTTCGGTCAGCGCGCCCGACAGGCTGGCTATGGCTGAGACCGCGCCCAGAGGCGCAAGGTTCAGCGGCATTTTCACACCCGAAAATGTTGCAAGGTCAGCAATGCTCGGCGCCGAAACAGCCACATTGCCGGTGATCGTGGGGGCGTCGGCGAGCATGATCTGGCCGGTGAAATCCGTCTTGGCCATGTCGGAGGACTGGGAGAAGCTGACGACATCGATGTTAAGCGCCGAGAAGGGGCCGGACACATTGCCCTTCGTATCGATCTTTCCAAGACGCGAGAGGTCCATCGGAAGCGCGACGCCCGCGAACGCTGCGAGCTTTGCCAACGCGTTTGAACTCGCTGAGAACGATCCGGACAGGGCAGGCGCGTCGCCGAGCGTCACGTTGCCACCATAGCTGGCTTTACCAAGTGTCGAGTCCAGCGCGAATGTGACGGCGGCCTGTGTGCCGGTCGTGAGGGCATCCGGCGAATCGAACTGGAGGTCCACGTCAAACCGCTCGCCCTGGAACAGGCCAGACGCTTTAGCCTTCAGCGGCTTGTCGAGTGCCTGGAGCGAGGCCTGGAGGTCCAGTTCCTGAACCTCATAGGCGGAGCCTGCCACATCATCGCGAAAGGTGAGCTTTGCATTCTTCAGGCGGGCCGCCTCAATCCCCGCGTCAAATCCACCGCTTGAGCCCGCAGTCTCGGATTCGTCGCTGGCCTGCGTTCCGAACTCCCAGTTGGCCGTTCCGTCAGCCATGCGGTGAAGGTCGACATTGGCATCGACGAAGGAGATTTCCTGGACATCGACCCGGCGCGACAGCAGTGGCAGCCATTTGACGGACCCGCGCAATTCCCCCGCCTCGATCATGTTCGGCCGGTCGAATCCTGCTGGATTGGCCACGGTGACTCCGCCAATGCTCGCTGAAATCCTTGGGAACACAGAGATTTTAACGTCGCCCGCCAATTTTACGTCGCGTTTCAGCGCATCTGTCGCGGCCTTCTCGATCTGGGTCTTGTAGACATCGCGTGGCACCAGAAAGGGCACAACCATCGCGGCGACGACCAGAAAGCCGACGATACCCGCGACAATGAGCAAAATGCGTTTCATGGGAGGGTCCTGTTTCCTGTGTAGCTGTCCATTATATGTACATTGTGTCTGATGAATGTCGCCTGAAATGCATATAATCGAACTTGGCCTGACGTTCCTTGCTTGACCGCCATAGCCCCCTTGATTAGAGAGGCGGCTCGCTGCTTAGCGGCAGCAGGAAATACGCGGGTGTAGCTCAGTCGGTTAGAGTGCCGGCCTGTCACGCCGGAGGTCGCGGGTTCAAGTCCCGTCACTCGCGCCATTTTCCTGTATTCTTGACAGAATATCGTCGATCGGGCCGGGGTTTTCCCCGGCCCGATCGCGATTCAGGGTCGGCAAGTCAGTAGGTGACCGCCGATCAAAGAGACAATCCGCCATCAACGATCAGGGTCTGGCCGCAGACATATGATGCCAGCGGGCTTGCGAGGAAGATTGCCGCGCCTGCCATGTCGGCCGGAAGTCCCATACGTCCCGCCGGTATGGCCCGCAGCGCTCCCTCAAGGCGTTTGGGATTGCCTGTCGTGACCTTGGTGAGCTTCGTATCCACTAGCCCGGGCGCCAGGCCGTTCACGCGAATGCCTTCCGGTGCCCACGCCTGTCCGAGCGTTTTGGTCAGGCTGACGGCACCCGCTTTCGACGCGGCATAGGCGGGATTGCCCACGTTCGCTGAAAAGCCCGATATGGAGCTAACGATGATCACCGATCCGCCGGCTTTGGCGAGCATGGGCTTCAGCCGCCGCGCACAATGCATCAGGCTGTCCAGGTTCACAGCCATGACGCGGTCCCAGCCTTCGCGTTCGAACTCGCCTCGCTTGTAAACGACGGTGCCCTGGCAAAGGACGAGTGAGTCGAGCGTGTCGAAATCGACGTTGGCCGCCTCTATAGCATCGGGATCGCCGACATCGACCTGCTGGTAGGCCAGCCCGTCAAGGTCACTGCCATCGGCCTGGTCATAGTCGCTGGCATTCGCGCGCGTTCCCCAGACATGCACCGCCGCACCGCGCGTGCGAAAGGCCTGGGCGATGCCATTGCCAATGCCGCTGGATCCTCCGACGACCAGCACGCGTTTGCCGGTGAAGTCCGTATCGTTTTGTCCCATCCTGTTTCCTCCGAGTAATGTTTTTTGCTATTTTTGTGTTGACGCGATCAGCTCGAACGAGCGCAGGCGCGACGCGTGGTCATATACATCTGACACAATGATCAGCTCATCCGCGCCTGTCTCTTCTGTCAGCGCCGCAATGCCCACACGCACCGTATCCGGGGACCCGACGATCGAGCGCGCGAGCATGTTCTGCGCCTGCGCTTTTTCCGCCGCAGTCCAGTAGGTGTCGATGTCGTCAATCGGCGGCTGGCTGAGGCTGCGGGTGCCGCGCAGCAGGTTGGCAAACGACATCTTCTGGGTCGTTGCGAGTCGATTTGCCTCGGCGTCACTGTCGGCAGCTATGGTGTTCACGCCGACCATCGCATAGGGTTTCTGCAACTGTTCGGACGGTTTGAATCGCGTGCGATAGATATTCAGCGCAGACATCAGGTGGGCTGGCGCGAAATGCGAGGCGAACGCGTAGGGCAGGCCCAGTTCAGCCGCCAGCATCGCGCCGAAATGGCTCGACCCGAGAATCCAGAGCGGCACGTTCGTTCCGGCAGCGGGAACAGCTTGCACGCGCTGGCCCGGCTGCAACGGCCCCAGGAAGGCCTGCAGCTCCATGACATCCTGCGGAAACCGTTCCGACGCTTCTGCCGTGGTTCTCAGCGCGCGAATGGTAATCTGGTCAGTACCGGGCGCGCGGCCGAGGCCAAGATCGATACGCCCGGGAAACAGGCGTTCGAGCGTGCCAAACTGTTCCGCAATCACGATCGGGGCATGGTTCGGCAGCATGATGCCACCGGCGCCAACGCGAATCTTTTTTGATCCTGCCGCAATGTGGGCGATCACAAGGGATGTTGCCGCGCTGGCAATACCGGCCATGTTGTGGTGCTCGGCCACCCAGATGCGATTATAATCCCACTGTTCGGCATGCGCGGCCAGGTCGCGCGCATTGTCCATGGCTGTGCGCGCGTCCGTGCCCTGGGTTACACGAACAAGATCGAGAATGGACAATATGGGCATTTCGGCCTCCGGAATGGCTGCGGCGCGTACGACCGGGTCGGCACGGACGCGACAGTTCACTCCACTTGGGCATCGATCAGGCCGAAGTCAAAAGACACAGTCGATTGACGCTGCGGAACATGGATTCATTGACGCGGGGCAAACCCGGAAAGTCGGGCCGCTTGACATTGATATGCCTCTTCGAACCCCGTACCAAGCCCGTACGACTGCCCATCGGGCACCGAAATGACACATATGGAGCGAAGCCCACTATGCCTGGCACAAACGTCCTTTCCGACATTCGCATCGCCGACATGACGACAGTGATTTTCGGGCCATATTGCACGCAGACGCTGGCCGACATGGGCGCGGAGGTCGTGAAGGTGGAGCCAGCGGCTGGAGACGACTTCCGGAACGTCGGCAAGCCTGTGAACACGCGCAGCATGGGCCCGTGTCACCTCACGATCAATCGCGGCAAGCGTTCCGTTGTTTGGGACCTGAAATCGGACGCGGGCAGGGCCGCGATCACAAAACTGATCCAGCAAAGCGATGTGTTCATTCACAATGTCCGCGAAGACGCCGTGGCCCGGATTGGCCTGACCTATGATGAGGTCAAGGCGATCAAGCCTGACATTGTCTATGTCCATTGCACCGGGTTCGGCTCGGAGGGCCCTTATGCGGGGCGGCCAGCTTACGATGACCTGATCCAGGGCCTGTCAGGGACGGCGAGCCTCCTGCCGCGGGTCGATGGCAATCCGGCGCCGCGATTCCTGCCAATGGCGATTGCTGACAAAGTGTCCGGCCTGCATGCTGTCTACGCGACGCTCGCAGCCTTGCGCCAGCGTGATCGCACCGGCGAAGCGGTTCATGTCGAGGTGCCGATGTTCGAATGCGTGACGCACTTCCTGCTGGAGGAGCATCTCTATGGCGAGACATTCGATCCGCCCAATGGCCCGGCCTGCTACCAGCGCCAGGTCGATCCGTCCCGCCAGCCGCTCCAGACGGCTGACGGCTGGATAACCATTGCGCCTTATGTCGACGCGCGCTGGATCCGCTTGTTCGACGTGCTGGAAGCGCCGCAGGAACTGCTGGATGAACGCCTCAACGATCGCCGGGGCCGGTATCACAACATGCCCTATATGATGGAGCGCGTTCAAGCCTACCTCACCGCCAGGCCCACGCAGTTCTGGTTGGATGCGTTCACGGCCGCCGATATTCCGGCTGCGCGCGTGAATGATATCAGTGAATTGCGCGACGATCCCCACCTCCAGGCGGTCGGTTTCTTCCAGAAACGCACCCATCCAACGGAAGGCGACTATTGGGAAACCCAGCCGCCGGTCATTTTCCGGGGCGAAACACGCCGCCCGATCCGACCGGCCCCGCTTGTTGGCCAGCACACAGATGAGGTGCTCGCGGAACTCGGTCTGGATGACGTCTCAAAATCCGATGTGGATGCCTGAAGCGCGGTCAGTACGGGTCAATTTTCCGTTATTGTTGCGAAATCGTTGGGTTTTTGGTGCTAGTATTGTCAGGAAGCTCGAGTGTGGGCTTCCGGGTATTGCGCACTATATCGCGATGTGTCGGAAGCTGGAGTTATTTAAACTGGCGTTTCCGACTGGTTTTTGGGTGTTCGGGGCTTGAGCCGGATTATTACAAGGCAACTGAATGGTACACATTGGTAGCTCCTGGAGACTTTTCCGGCCGCTCGGCTTGGTAGTGGCTGTGGTTGCCGTACTGATTCCTGGCCTGCCTGCATCCGCCCAGGGGCGGGGACCGGCAAGTGTCTTCGTCGCAGACGTGGGCAAGCAGGACTTCGCGATGCGGATTGAGGCCCTGGGCACGCTCAAGGCGAATGAGCGTGTCGACCTGACTCTTAACGTCGCTGACCGCGTGACGGCCCTGTATTTTGATGATGGCGAGCGCGTGGTGGCGGGCAAGACGCTGCTGTCACTCGCTCAGCGCGAACAGGTCGCCCTCGTCGAGGCGGCGGAAGCCAATTCAGACGAGGCGCGCCGCCAGTACGAGCGCGCCATCCAGCTCGCACAGCAGGACGCCATCGCGCAAACGTCGCTGGACGCGGCCCGCCGCGATCTCGACAATGCCAACGCGCAACTCCGCGCTGTCCAGGTTCGCCAGAAAGACCGAGTGCTTGTGGCGCCGTTCGACGGTGTGCTCGGTTTCCGCATGGTCAGTGTCGGCTCTTACGTTCGGCCCGGCGACGTGGTCGCGACACTCGTGGACGATAGCCAGATGAAGCTCGACTTCTTGGTGCCGTCGACCTTCCTCCGGTCGCTCAAAGCCGGCGTGGTGGTGACGGCCTCTACGGGTGATCTTCCCGGGATGGACTTTTCGGGCACGATCGACAGCGTCGACAACTCCATCGATCCGGTGACCCGCTCGGTGCGCGTCCGCGCGATCCTGCCCAATCCTGACAAAAGGCTCAAAGCCGGCATGTTCATGCGCGTGACCATCTCGGCTGATGCCCGTACCGCGCTGTCCATTCCCGAAGGCGCGATCCAGCCGCTCGGGCCCGATAATTTTGTTCTCGTCGCCGTGGATGACGGCAGCAAGTCGATTGCCCGGCAGCGCAAGGTCGAGATTGGCCTGCGTCAGGGCGGCAATGTCGAGGTCTTGTCCGGCCTTGAAGAAGGTGAGCGTATTATTACCGAGGGCGCGATCCGTGTGCGCGAAGGGTCCGAAATCATTGTCCGCGATCGATCTGCCATCTTGCCGGGATCATCCGGCAATGGTGCCGCAGCAAACGCGCATTAGCCCGGATGCTGCTGTCCGACATCTCGGTAAAGCGTCCGGTCTTCGCATCGGTTCTCTCACTCATCCTGATCATTTTCGGCCTCGTCGCCTATAACCGTCTCCCCTTGCGCGAATATCCAGACATCGACGCCCCGATCGTGTCGATCGACACGCGCTATCCCGGCGCCTCGGCGAACGTGATCGAAACCCGTATTACACGGGTTATCGAGGATCGTATTGCTGGCGTGTCCGGTATCAGGTTCATCAATTCCAATTCAACAGATGGCCGGTCCCGGATCAGTATTGAATTCAGCATCGACCAGGATATTGACGCGGCCGCCAATGATATCCGCGACCGGGTGTCAGGCGTCCTCGACCAGTTGCCGCCTGAGGCGGATCCGCCTGAAATCGAAAAGGCAGATGCCAATGATGATGTGATCATCTGGTTGAATCTGGCGAGCGAAAACCTCACCACACCGCAACTGACCGACTATGCAGACCGCTTCCTGCTCGACCGGTTTTCGGCGCTGGACGGTGTCGCGCGGGTGCAGATTGGCGGGGCGCGCGACTATGCCTTGCGAATCTGGATCGACCGGCGCGCGCTGGCCTCCCGCAACCTTGCAGTCAGCGACATCGAGCGCGCCTTGCGCAGCGAGAATATCGAGGCACCGGCAGGCAGCCTGGAGTCCGATTCGCGCACATTCACCGTCCGCATCGAACGGGCGTTCCGGACCCCGAAGGATTTTGCCGGGCTTGTCATTGCGCAAGGCGATGATGGCTACCTGGTCCGGCTCGGGGACGTCGCTCGGGTGGAGCGTGGCACGGCGGAAGATCGCAACACGTTCCGCGGCAATGGCGTTCCGATGGTGGGAATGGGCATCATCAAGCAATCGACGGCAAACACCGTAGACGTGGCCCGGGGCGCGCGCGAGCTGGCCGCCGAGTTGAACGAGACACTGCCGGAAGGCATGGTCATCGCGCAGAGTTTCGACTCGTCCGTATTCATCGACGCCTCCATCCGCGAGGTCTACAATACGCTTTTCATTGCCGTCGGACTGGTGACGCTCGTCATATTCCTCTTTCTCGGAAGCGTTCGCTCGACGATCATTCCGGCCATTACCGTCCCGATCTCGATTATCTCGACATTCATCGTTCTCTTCGCCCTTGGTCTCTCGATCAACTTGCTGACGCTTCTGGCGCTCGTCCTGGCAATTGGCCTGGTCGTTGACGACGCAATCGTCGTGCTCGAGAACATACACCGTCGTATGGACGAGTTGGGCGAGTCCCCGCTCGTTGCGTCGTATCGCGGGACGCGCCAGGTCGGCTTTGCGGTCATCGCGACGACTCTGGTCCTTATCTCGGTCTTCATCCCGATCACGTTTCTCGAAGGCAATGTCGGGCGGCTGTTCACGGAATTCGCGCTGACCATGGCCGCAGCAGTCGCATTCTCGAGCATTCTGTCGCTCACGCTGGTGCCGATGCTGGCGTCCAAACTACTCAAGCCAAAAGCGACGACCGGCATCCTCCGGGTCATTCCCTATGTCATTAACGGTGCGTTTTCTGCGCTCAAATCCGGATATGGCTGGATTCTCGACCGGTTGATCCACCGTCCAATCCTCGTGGCGATCATGCTTTGCGGCATCTTTGGTGGCGCTGTCTGGCTCTTCCAGAATATCGACGAGGAATATGTCCCACGCGAAGACCGGGGCGGCTTCTTCATCAGCATCCGGGGCGAGGAAGGGGCATCCTTCGACTACATGTCCACCTATCTGGACGAGATCGAGCGCCGGCTGCTGCCTTATTCGGAGTCGGGCGAGGCGACGCGCCTGTTGCTGCGCGCGCCCGGGTTCGGGTCGTCGAGTTTCAATGAGGGCTTTGTCATTGTCGTGCTCGACGATTGGGCCAATCGTCGCCCAGCCGACACGATTATCCAGGAGATCAACGGAAAACTCTCCGATCTTCCCGGGATCCGCGCCTTTGCGATCATGCGCCAAGGGCTAGGCGGCGGGAATGGAAAACCGATCCAGTTCGTGATTGGCGGGCCCTCGTACGAGGACCTGACCCAGTGGCGCGATACGTTCGTTGCGGCGCTGGAAATTGACAATCCCGGACTGGTCGACATCGATTGGGACTATAAGGAAACACAGCCGCAGTTCCGGATTTCCATAGATTATGAGCGTGCCGCCGATCTCGGCGTGACCGTGTCCGAAGTCGGCACCACATTGCAGACCATGCTCGGCTCCCGGCGTGTCACGACCTATACGGACAATGGCGAAGAGTATGACGTTATCCTCGAAGGCCTGCGATCGGATCAGAACACACCCATGGATATCCAGAACATCTATGTTCGGTCATCGCGGTCCGGCGAGCTCATCCCGCTATCCAGCCTGACAACGATCAGGTCGATTGCCGACAGTCCAAGCCTCAACCGGTACAACCGCGTCCGCTCGATCACCATCGAGGCGGGCCTCGCGCCCGGTGTGTCCCTCGGGACGGCCTTGAGCGGCATGGAGCGCGTGGCGCGCGAGGTCCTGCCCCCCGAAGCCCAGATCGACTTCAAGGGCCAGTCGCTCGATTTCAAGTCATCGGGTTCTTCGATCCTGTTTGTCTTCGCCATCGGTCTGGTCATCGTATTCCTGGTTCTCGCGGCACAGTTTGAAAGCTATCGGCACCCGATCGTCATCATGCTCTGCGTGCCCGCGACGATTGCCGGAGGCCTGCTCGGCCTTTGGCTGACCGGCAACACGATCAATATCTACACGCAGATCGGCCTTATCATGCTGGTTGGCCTTGCTGCGAAGAACGGTATCCTGATCGTCGAATTCGCCAATCAGCTGCGTGACGAAGGCATGGAATTTGACGAAGCCTTGCGAGAGGCGTCGCTGGCGCGCTTCCGGCCCATCATCATGACCGGCCTGACGACGGCTGCAGGATCGCTTCCCCTCATCCTGTCCGAAGGCGCAGGGGCCGAGACCCGACAGGCGATTGGTGTGGTGATATTGTTCGGCGTCATCACCGCTGCTTTCATCACGGTCCTTTTTGTTCCGACAGCCTATGCGCTGTTCGCGCGCAAGTCCGGCTCACCGGGCGATGTGGCGCGCCAGCTTGAACAGGAATCGGACGAGGCAGATTTGGCTGGAGCGCCTGCGGAATAGCACTGAGCGTCGCGCCAGCGCATCGCTGTCTGCAGGAGAGTTACCGGGATAGCCAAGTTGTTGGCAATGCTCAGGCTGAAATGCCCAAGTATGCGTCTGACGGCGGTTGCTTCGCCCATCTGCGCAGAATTGCCTTGTATTTCTGAGCGGGCGCACACGAACATCGAGTTAGTTCAACGATCTTCCAGCGGGGCGGACACCATTTTCATGTCAGAATTCGAGACTAGAAAGCCCTGCCTCGCCAGGACAAGTGTTCGGAGTCACGATGAATTCGCATGAGCAGGCGATGCCGGGCACCGCCATGGAAATTTTGCTTGTGGACGACAACGCGGACCGCCTGAAAATATTTGATACGGGGCTCGCCCGAAAAGCGAATGCACGCCGGATCAGCGAATTGACCACTGTCGCAATTTTGTCGGCGACCGATACACGGGCGGTCGACATTCTGATCATCAGCCGACAATTGCCCGACAATGCGATGATCAAGACCATTGAGGAACTGTCGCGGGTCCGGCCCATGCCAATAGCTGTTTTCGTGGAAACGGACCTGGATGATTTCGCCCGGCGCGCCGTTCGCGCTGGGGCAAGCGGATATATCGTAAAAGGACTGGTCGCCGATCGTGTTGCGTCAGTCATTGATGTTGCCATTGAGCGCTTTCGATTGACCGACGCGCTACTGAAGCAATTGACGAAGACGAAGAGCGATCTTGAGGCGCGAAAACTTATCGAACGGGCCAAGGGCTTGCTCATGGAGCAACGCGGTGTCAGCGAGCATGCGGCCTATGAGGCCCTGCGGAAGATGGCGATGGCACGCGGAAAGCCGGTGCGGGACATTGCCGAAACAATCGTCGCAATTGCCAATATGCTGCCTTGAATTCCCGGAGTCGCCCACGGTGACGTGGCGCGTCCAGGCGTGCCTCACCCCGTATTATGTGCTGGTTCATTGAGCGCGCTGATTGCTGCACTGCATCATTCGTGTGCGCCGAGCCAGCCATAGCGTTGAAATCTGAAGATTCTTGTTTGAACGACTGCATTCAGTGGTCCTGATGTTTCTAGGTTCAATGATGAGCCCCGGAAGTGACCCAGCGGTGGGTCAATTGTGAGCGCTGCCTTCAGCGCATTTTCAAAATTCAAAACGGGATCGCAGTGATCCCGTATCGGCTCCTCCGGCGGATCGCAAGGCGATCATCAGTCTGGGGAGGGTTCATCAATCCGCTTTGGCGGATGGGGTCGCGTTGCCTGAAAGCAGCGCAAAGCAAGGGGTAGTAAAATGAAACGTTCGTTTCGAACATATCTGATGTCTGGGGTCTTCGTCGCCGCAGGCAGCCTGACCGCAGTCGCGCAGGAAGTCGCTCTCACGCAGGAATTGGCCGTCGCTGATGCGCTGTCGGTCCAGCAAACCATCACTGTCACGGGATCACGCGGCAAGCCGCGCACGGTTGCCGATTCGGCCGTGCCAATCGACGTTCTCGACGAATCCACTATCAACGACGTATCTTTCACCGATACCAATGACGTGCTCAAGACGCTGGTCCCGTCTTACACCATCGGTCGTGAACCGATCTCGGACGGTTCGACATTCATCCGTCCTGCCGCGTTGCGGGGTCTGTCGTCAGACAAGACGCTCGTACTCGTCAACTCCAAGCGCCGTCACCGCGCGGCGCTTGTTTCCATCGGCGGATCGGGCACACAAGGCCCGGATGTCGCGACGATCCCGGCATCGGCCCTGAAAACGGTCGAGATCCTGCGTGACGGTGCTGCGGCGCAATACGGTTCCGATGCGATCGCCGGTGTCATCAACTTCATCCTGAAGGATTCGGCTGACGGCGCCTCGTTGACTGTTCAGGCAGGGCAATACTACGAAGGTGATGGCGAAGATCTCCTGATCGCGGGCAATATTGGACTTGGCCTCGGTGACAACGGATTCATCAATATCAGTCTTGAGGGGACATCGTCCCAGCCGACAAACCGCGGCAAGCAATGGGATTCCACAACGTCATTCGACGTGGCGGCTTTTGTCGCGGCAAATCCGGACAAGGCCTACCTTTATGGTCCCGGCGGCGACTTCGACACGAGCAATGTCCAGCTATGGGGACAGCCGGAAGCCGAAGCCTTCCGCTCGTTCGTCAACATGGGATACACGCTTCCCGGCGGGCAGGAATTGTATGGCTTTGCCAACTATTCGAATTCGTCAGGCGATGGCGATTTCAATTTTCGCTACCCGGGAAACTCGGTGAACGGACCTGAGATCCGACTCCAGGATGGTTCGACTTACAGTTTCGACGAACGTTTCCCGGCTGGCTTCGTGCCACGCTTCTTCGGTAATGTTGTCGACTATTCCGCAACTGGCGGCATCAAGGGCGAGTTCTCGCCCGTCTTCAGCTACGACTTCTCGGCGCGCTACGGAAAGAACCAGATCAATTACAAACTGACGGATACAGTGAACCCGTCATTGGGTGATGGTTCGCCCAACACATTCCATCCGGGTGACCTAATTTCTGACGAGGTCGCCGTAGCGGCTGACTTCGGCTACGAATACAAGGTGGCCGCGTTCGCGAGCCCCGTGGACTTCAGCTTCGGTGCGGAATGGCGCGACGAAGGCTATGAAGCCGTCCCCGGCGATGAGCAATCCTACATTGCCGGGATCTACGGATTCGCCGATCCTTGGGGGTTTTGTGATGCGATGTCTCCCACGGCTGCCGGCCTGAGTGTTATCGCCAATGGATCGACACTGGATTGTTCGGACTCGTCCGACCCCGTCTACCAGATCAACGGGGTAGGCTCCAACGGCTTCCCGGGCTACTCGCCCGACTATTCGGGATCATTCAACCGTGACAGCTACGGCGTCTATGCCGGTGCAGCGGTTGACCTGACGCAATCACTCTTTGTGGAAGTTGCCGGACGGTTCGAAAACTATTCGGACTTCGGTGAAACAACGAATGGCAAAATCGCTGCGCGCTGGTCTGTGGCGCCAAGCATCAACCTGCGCGGTTCGGTTGGTACCGGCTTCAGGGCACCGACTCCCGGGCAGCTGTCAACGACGAATGTGTCGACCCGGTTCCCGGCGGGCGAGCCCGTTGCATCCGGCCTCTTCCCGGCGTCCAATCCGGTCTCCCTGTTCCTTGGTGCCCAGGAACTTAAGCCGGAGGAGTCGACGAACTATTCCCTCGGCGCAACCGGAAGCTTCGGACCATTGGGCGTTACACTGGATTTCTACAAGATCGACATTTCGGACCAATTCTATGCGTCCCGCTCGATCACGGTCACCGACGAGATCCGGACGGAATTGCTTGCGGCAAACGTACCCGGTGCCGATACGATCGGCGCGGTTCAGTTCTTCCAGAACGCGTTTGATTCTTCGACAGAAGGCGTCGATCTCGTCGTAACCTATCTGGCCGAATGGGGAAGTGCAGGTGCGACGGCGCTTACGCTGAGTTCCAACTACAACACGTTCTCGGTGGAAAAAGTGAACATTGATGGCTTGTTCCGCGAAGAAGACGTTTTCGACTTCGAGAATGGCACGCCTGAATTCCGGGCCACATTCACGGCATCACATTCGATCGGTGCGTATACTTTCATGGGCCGGGCAAACTACTTCGGTTCGTCAACCGCTTCTCAGTGCTTCACGGGGGCCGATACGGATGGATTCAGCTGTCCGGGCGGTCTGATCACTGAAGAATTCGGCGCAAAGGTGCTGTTCGATATCGAAGCGACCTACGCCTATGACGATTCGACGAAGTTCACCATCGGCGCCCGGAACGTAACGGACGAATACCCGGATGAGGCCGACTACAACCTCCTCAGGGAAACGGGCAACGGCCGGATCTACCGTTCCGACTCAATCGTCGATTGGCAGGGGGGCTTCGTCTATCTGAAGGCATCGAAGAGCTTCTGATGCAGATGCCTTCAATCTGACCGGAATTTGGGCAGATTGCGAATTCGCAGGGAGTGGATGCATCCACTCCCTGCCTCGTCGCAGGGAGTGTGGCTACCGTATCCCTGAGCGATTCAACAGAACCAGAAGCACCCAAATATGTCACTATCTAGTCTCGACCTGGCTCATGTCAGCCAGTTGATCGCAGTCTTGCTTGCAGCCGGCATCGTCGCCGGGTTTGTCGCGGGGCTCTTTGGAATCGGCGGGGGCTTCGTTGTCGTTCCCGCCATCCTTCTCACATTCAGCGTTTTCAATGTTGAAAGCGACGTCATTGCACATCTCGCGATCGGCACGTCGCTCGCGACCATTATCGTCACCTCTTCGCGGTCGGTGCATGCGCATCATCAACGGGGGGCGGTTGACTTCAAGGTTATCCGTGACTGGGCGCCCTGGCTCGTTGTCGGTGCGGTGCTTGGCATCATCATCGCGCGCTACATGGACGGCCGGTCGTTGAAGTGGGTTTTTTCGATTGGCGTATTCCTGATGGGCGTGCATTTCATTGCGCCCGTCCTGCAGCCCAAAAAGGCTATCGCAAAAGAGATGCCGAGTGGGTCATTCCTCGCAGGGATCGCAACATTCCTGGGAGCATTCTCAGCGCTCCTTGGAATTGGCGGCGGCACGATTGCCGTCATGGTGATGACGGCGTGCGGGCGGTCCATCCACCAGGCCGTCGCGACAGCTGCAGGTTTCGGCGTTCTCATCGCCGTGCCCGGAGCAATCGGGTTTGCCATACTTGGGCTTGGCGAGCCGGGACTTCCGTTCGGTTCGGTCGGCTACGTGAACGTGATTGCCGTTCTGGCAATTGCTGTTATGTCTTTCCTGACCGCGCCCCTCGGGGCGCGGGCCGCGCACAGTCTCAACGCCGTAGCCCTGAAGCGCGTATTCGGGATTTATCTCGTCGCAACGTCTGCGATCGTTTTGTACAATTCATTCGCGCCCTGAACAGGGCGGCTTGGACCGATTATTCGGGGCCGGAGCCCCATCAACATCCAACCAATGACTGGGGAACACACAATGGCATTTGATATTTCACGACGCTGGGTCCTGACCGGAGCGGTTGGCGCATCGGTTGCGTGCGCGGCAGCGTGCACGACGTCCGGCACTGCCGCGGCACAGGCGGCGTTTCCCGCGGGTGCGCCATCGGCAGAACCTGAACTGCTCGGTCCGCGTGGCGGCGTCGCGCTGTTGTCACGGAATGAAAACCCTTACGGACCCGCGCCGTCGGCCCTGAAAATGATCGAATATGCCGGGAAGAAGGGTGCCTACTATCCGGACATTGCTGGCAAGAAACTCGCGGCAATGATTGCCGAGCGCCACGGTGTGACGCCCGACATGATCGCCATCACAACCGGGTCAGGCGAGGCGCTTTGTGCCATTGCGCTGATCTACGGTCAGAAGGGTCCTATCGTGGCACCGCGCCTGTTCTGGGATACGACGGCGCTCTATGCCGTCAATCTGGGCATGGCGGAAATCGACCGCGTGCCACTGGCAGCCGACATGAGTATCGACCTGCCGGCAATGGAGGCAAAGGTCACCAGCGAGACCGGTCTCGTTCAGCTCTGCAATCCGAACAATCCGACCGGCATGGTATTGGACCCTGAAACCTTGAAGGCGGCGGTCAAGCGCATGTCCGCCACGACGACGGTTCTCGTCGACGAGGCGTATATGGAACTTGCGAATGATCCAGACGGCAACACGTGCATCGGCCTGGTAAAGGAGGGGCACAATGTCATCGTTTCGCGCACGTTCTCCAAGATATACGGCATGGCCGGCATTCGCGTCGGATACACGATTTCGTCGCCAGAAACTGCCGCGAAAATACAGAGTACGTCCATGTCATGGATTTCGGGGGTGGGCCTGGCGGCCGCCATCGGCAGCTATGATGACATGGCCTTTCTCGATTTTTCCAAAGGCAAGATCGTCGAGGCACGGGAGATGATTCTCGCAACAACCGGCGTGCTGGGTCTGGAGTCGCTGCCGTCGCAGACGAACTTCGTCTACTTCAAGTCTGGCAAGGAAGCGAACACGGTCCAGCAGGCCATGAAGGAAAAGGGCGTCTACATCCGGGGCCAGTACATGGACTATAATGAATGGACGCGCGTCTCGATGGGCAAGATCGAAGACGTCGAGCGCTTCTGCAAGGCCTTGCCGGAAGTCGTTTCGGCCTGACGAACAGTCACGAATCAGAATGCAGGGACCGGGGCGAACGCTCCGGTCCTTTTTTTGTTTCGAATTTGGGAGTTTGGGCCACCGGAATCTGCTGGTGACCCCTGCAGGACTTGAACCTGCAACCGTCGGATTAGAAGTCCGGTGCTCTATCCAGTTGAGCTAAGGGGCCACGTCAGTGACGCGCCTTAGTGCGTCCATGGCTGCTTGCGGTCAAACGAGAAATTCTCGCTATAAGATTTCACCAGACGCTTGCGCTCGCGTGCTTCTTCGACGCGGAACGTCATGCCTTCGCGCTGGGCGTATTCGACCGCTTGTTCCTGCGTATCGAATTCGAGGCGGACCTGTCCGGACGTATCGTCAATGCTGGTCCAGCCCATCACGGGGTCGGCACTGCGCCGGGCACCCGGATTCACGAATTCAAGGACCCAGGCTTTGGTGTTGCCACGGCCAGACGTCATCGCGCTCTTGTGGGGTTTGTAGATCCGCGCGTCCATCTGCCAGCCTCGTCTCTTCGAGAAAGTTTTTGGTCGGAGCGAGAGGATTCGAACCTCCGACCCTCTGGTCCCAAACCAGAAAGTTGGTGGAACGAGCCTTTCGCAAGACCCCTATAAAAACAATGCATTAAGTGGGTTTGGACCCCGCCTGCCGCAATACCTCCAAACGC
>JAHJSB010000031.1 GCA_018830285.1 Alphaproteobacteria bacterium | reverse complement strand
TCCCTGTCATAGCCAATGCGCAGCCTGCGGTGCAAGCCCGTGCGTCCCTCCGGCATGGCGTGAGATGATTTGTCCGGCTTGACCGCCCGACCTCCGGTGCGGTCTAAAGCGACTGACACCAACGCCTGGGAGCCTCGACGGGGCATCGGGCGCGAGACAAGCCAGGGGATGGAAAGACTATGGGCGAGGGTTCGAAAAACACGGCGGCGGGACTGAAGGCGGCGGCGGCCAGCGATGTCGACGAGATCACCGGCCACCGGCGCATGCGCCGCACCCGGATCGCCGACTGGTCGCGCCGGCTGACCCGCGAGACGCGTCTGACGGTGGATGACCTGATCTGGCCGATCTTCATTGTTCCGGGTACGGGAATCACCGAACCGATCGACGCCATGCCGGGCGTCAACCGGATGAGCGTCGATCACGCGGTGGAAGCGGCGAGAATGGCGGCCGATCTCGGCATTCCGGCGCTCGCCACCTTCCCCAATGTCGAGATGGACAAGCGCGACGAGACCGGCTCGCACATTCTCGATCCGGACAATCTGATCAACCAGACCACCCGCGCCATCAAGCAGGCGGTGCCCAATATCGGTATCATCACCGACGTGGCGCTCGATCCGTTCACCAGCCACGGCCATGACGGCATCCTGCGCGACGGCGTGATCGTCAATGACGAGACGGTCCGCCAGATCGCCGCGGCCGCCGTGCACCAGGCCGACGCCGGCGCCGACATCATCTCGCCGTCCGACATGATGGACGGCCGCATCGGCGCCATTCGCCGCGCGCTTGACGCGGCCGGGCACCAGTCGGTCAGCATCATGTCCTATGCGACCAAGTTCGCGTCCGCCTGCTACGGCCCCTACCGCGAGGCGATCGGCACCTCGGGGCTCCTGAAGGGCGACAAGCGCACCTATTACCTCGATCCGGCCAACGCCATGGAAGCGATCCGCGATGCCGGAATGGACGTCGAGGAAGGCGCGGACATGCTGATGGTCAAGCCCGGCCTGCCCTATCTCGACATCTGCCGGGCGCTGAAGGACACCTACGGCCTGCCGACCTTCGCCTACCAGGTGTCGGGCGAATACTCGATGATCAAGGCCGGTGCCGCCGCCGGCTATATCGACGGCGAGCGGATCATGATGGAGAAACTGCTCGCCTTCAAACGCGCCGGCTGCGACGGGGTGCTCACCTATTTTGCGCCCGAAGCGGCCCGGTTGCTTGCAAAGGGCGGCTGGTGAACTGGCACCGGCACCAGGACAAACCCTTTAACTGCAAGGCTCGAGTTCCTACATCACAAACGTGCGGGCCGGATGCCCGCATTTGATGACAGGAGAAACCGATGAGCCAGCCGATCCGCGAGAACGCAGACAATCACACCATGGGCGCCTATGACGATATCGCGCTTTATGACGGCGTGCGCACGAAACGCGTGCTGGCGTTCTTCATCGACTACGCCATCGTTCTGGCGCTGTGCGTGCCGGTGGCGATCCTGATCTTCTTCATCGGCATCTTCACGCTGGGGCTGGGTTTCTTTCTTTACCCGCTTCTGTTCCTGCTGGTCGCCATTCCCTATATCGGAATGAGCATGGGCGGGCCGAACCAGGCCACGCCCGGCATGCGGATGATGGGCATCCGCGTCGCCCGCCTCGACGGCCGCCCGGTCGATTTCATGCTGGCCGTCGTCCACGGCGTGCTGTTCTGGGCCCTGAACGCCGTCCTGACCCCGTTCATCCTGCTCGCCACGCTGGTGCTCGACCGCAAGCAGACCGTGCATGACTGGCTGCTGGGCACCGTGGTGGTGCGGGGATGATGGGTTAGCCTAGAGGGAGCTTTGCCAACATTTCCAGCAAGTCCTGAACGATCTTCAACATTGTTGGATTTTCGGCAAACGTAGACAGAAGCCAGTCGCGATACTCCCATACCCATTTGGCGGCAGCCCAGCTACCGCCGACTCCCGCGCCAGTAGCACCAATAGCGCCCCTGAACGTAATCCTCGATGCGTACTCCCAAGCCTTCTCGATGGCTCGACGGGCAAAGTTCTTGTTACTTTCTGAATAGCGGCGCGATGCACGGTTTTCGGGATCAGGCTGATCAGGAGCAGGAAGCGCTTCTATATCCAGGACTTCCTTGACTTCCGGTTTTGCGGCACCGCCCTCAACGGCAGCTTCAATCTTTGGCTGCCCTTCCTTTGGTCCGACCATCCGCTTCCGGGCATCCGGCCCCAGCAATGCCTCGTCTCGTTTGGCTAGATGATCGTCAAGGGAGATGAATTGATTGTACGCAGGAATGGCTTTACCGAGCGCAAGCAGGATGTCATCCGAGATTGGCGGCAATCTTGAAAAATCATCATCTTTCTCATACGCCGACAGCGTTTGACGCAGTCCATCTCCACGGGGAATGGCAAAATCCGGGTCGAGGTCCTGAACTGTCGCGCCCAATGCGTCGCGAAATAGTCGGATGTCCTCCAGTAATTCGCGAACCGAATCCGTCGTCAGCATCCGTTCCTGACATCGACGCAACAATGCCTCGACAAGGCGCAGAAGTTCGGAATGACGCTTGGCTGCCTTTGATCCGGTGTCCCATTCCTCAACAGATGCGCGGCGGCGAACCGAAATCGGTTCATCATCGCCACCATCAAACTGAATTGCGCCTGATGTTTGGAGAACCGTTGGCGCCAAATCTGAGAGTACTTTCCCCGGATACTCCATTGCCTCATAGACGCCCCGTTCTATTCGAATAATTTCTCCGTTTAGGGCTAGCCTGCTCAATGTCCCACGCATCGTTTTATCGACAACAGAATAGTCGGCAGCAGAAAAAGCTTCTCGTATTTGGTCAATGGTGGCTGGCCCCCCGCAGCGCTGAAGAAATTCAACGATGAATTGAGAAATCGTTCTTTTCTCCACACCCCGATCGTCGAACTTTTCTGTGTTTTCTGTTGCAAATTCCGAGCGCGCTGCGTTTATCCATTCCCGTATCTCTGTATGAATTGCTTCCGGCTCGCGCTCCCAAAAATCCTTTCGATGCTGACCAAGCGCAATGCGCAATTCAAGCTCTTCAGCAACCACTTCCGGCAAACCCCATGGTGCCTTTCCGTCTGCACGGGCGGCGTACCAATCGTTCCAGATTTGCCAATGTTGAAGTTTCGATCTGCGTTGTTGCTGGGCGTCTAAATTGCGACCATCCAACAACATTTGGCCCCATTCGGCCACCCACCAAGAGGGTTGAGGTCCCGGCCAGAGCGGCTCATCAACCAACGCGTTTACGCCCGCCTTTTCTAGCGCTCTGGCGTCTACATTGACGCTATTCCATATTGTATTAGTATTCGCGCTGGCAGCGTCGGCTGCGTCGGCTGCGTAGGTGGCTGCTTCGGCAACCGCGTAGGCGGCTGCGTCGGCAGCATAGGCAGCCGCGTAAGCAGCGGCTGCAGCTTTTGCGGTTACGGCAGTTCTGGTAGCCTCGGCGGCAAAGTTTGCGGCAACGGCGGCGGCAGCGTACGCGGACTCCGCAAGTTCGCTGGATGCATGTTTCAGCGCAGCTCGAGAAATAATACTTGCACGAAACACTGCCAACGTTAGAGCCGAAGGCATATCAATGTCAGCAGGTGCTGCTAAATTCACTAGTCTGCTGAAAGGCAACACCCGCATCGCCGCTCGATGAGCAATGATCCGGGCAAAGGCCACACGGTCAGGATCCGGCAACAGGTCAAGCCAAGCCTTAAGGGTGCTCCTGCTTTTCAATACGCCTTCTCGCGTTTCCGCTGCCATACTACATCCTTGTGCTCAACCCAGTGTGGCAATCGGGCGCTGGCAATGCAAGCGATCCTTAGACTAACCTACTCTCCCCTCCCCTCACACCTCCACCCGCGTCTCGTGCTTCAGCTGCCTAAGGATCAGATTGGTCTTAACCGTTGAAACACCTTCGAGCGCGAACATGAAGTCCTCCAGGAACGCGTTGTAGGCGCTCAGATCGCGGCAGCGGATGCGCAGGTGATAGTCGGCGTCGCCGGTGGTGGCGAAGCAGTCGAGAACTTCGGGGCGGCGCATCACCGCCTGGATGAAGTTTTCGACGTGGCCTGCCTGGTGGCGCGAGAGCACCACATGGACCATGGCGTGGAAATTGAGGCCGACGGCTTCGGGGTTGACGAGGGCGGTGTAGCGCTCGATGACGCCGCCCTCCTCCAGCGCCTTGACCCGCCGCCAGCAGGCGGATGCCGACATGCCCGCGCGCTCGGCCAGGTCCTGGTTGGAGATGCGGCCGTCGTCCTGCAGCGCCTTGAGGACCTGCCGGTCTGCCGGCTGCATTTCAGTTTCTCTTGCCACGCAGGATGATCCTTTCTTCAGGGAAGCTTATTCGGGATATCTCTTCCATATCCATGGCTGATATCGGCCAATCTGGCAAGATCTGCCAGCCCGGGAGTGGTACACTGTCCGGCAGAGGAGCTGCCCATGACATTCCATACCCCTGCCCCATCCGCCTACACCCTCAACGACCGCTATAAGCTTCAATCCGGCCGGGTGTTCATGACCGGCACCCAGGCGCTGGTCCGCGCGCTGTTCGACCAGGCGCGGCGCGACCGCGAGGCTGGGCTCAGGACCGGCGGCTTCGTCTCGGGCTATCGCGGATCGCCGCTCGGCGGCCTCGACATGGAATTGTGGCGGCAGAAGGCGCGACTTGAAAAAGACGGGATCGAGTTCCTGCCGGCGGTCAACGAGGACCTGGCAGCGACCGCAGTGCTCGGCTCGCAGCAGGTGGAAACCAATCCGAACCGGCAGGTCGAGGGCGTGTTCGGGCTGTGGTACGGCAAGGGTCCCGGCGTCGACCGGGCCGGCGACGCGCTCAAGCACGGCAATGCCTACGGCTCCTCGCCGCATGGCGGCGTGCTGGTGGTGGCCGGTGACGACCATGGTTGCGTCTCATCGTCGATGCCGCACCAGTCGGACGTGGCCTTCATGGCCTGGTTCATGCCGACACTCAATCCGGCGAGTGTCGCCGAATATCTCGAATATGCCGAGTACGGCTACGCGCTGTCGCGCTATTCGGGCATGTGGGTCGGCTTCAAGGCTATTTCCGAGACGGTCGAGGGTGCGATTTCCTTCCTGCTCAAGCCTGACCGCGTCTTCGCCAAGCCGGACTTCCAGATTCCTGCCACCGGCCTGCACTACCGCTGGCCCGACCTGCCCGGACCGCAGATCGAGGAGCGGATGGAGGCCAAGAAACATGCGGTCTTCGCCTTCGCCGATGCCAACCCGATCGACCGGGCGATCTACGGCATCGAGGATGCCCGCTTCGGGTTCGTGACCACCGGCAAGGCGCATCTCGACCTGATGGAGGCGCTCAGGCTGCTCGGGCTCGACGAGGCGCGCTGCCGGGCGCTGGGCATCGACATCTACAAGGTCGGCATGGTCTGGCCGCTGGCGCGGCGCGCGGCGCTCGATTTCGTCCGGGGCAAGCGAGAAGTGGTGGTGATCGAGGAAAAGCGCGGCATCATCGAAAGCCAGTTCAAGGAGTATTTCTACGACTGGCCCGGCGACAAGCCGCAGCGCATGGTCGGCAAGCACGACGAGACCGGACGGCGGCTGATCCCCTGGACCGGCGAACTCTCGCCGCGCCAGCTGGTGCCGTTGATCGCCAAGCGGCTCGACGGCGTGTTCCGCGGCGAGGATTTTGCCGCACGGGCCGCGGAAATCACCGGCCAGCCGCCGGTCTCGCTGTCCGATCCGGGTGCCACCCGCACCCCCTATTTCTGCTCGGGCTGCCCGCACAATACCTCGACCAGGGTGCCCGAGGGCTCCAAGGCGCTGGCCGGCATCGGCTGTCATTTCATGGCCAGCTGGATGGACCGCGAGACCTCGTCGCTGATCCAGATGGGCGGCGAAGGCGTCAACTGGGCGGCCTCCTCGCGCTTTACCGGCAAGGATCACATCTTCCAGAATCTCGGCGAAGGCACCTGGTA
>JAHJSB010000030.1 GCA_018830285.1 Alphaproteobacteria bacterium | reverse complement strand
TGGGTGTGGAGCCTCTTATCGCTGCGATCCGGGCATAATGGACGTCTTAAGTTCCAACTCGGATAACGCCCGCTGAGGGTAAATCCAGGCACGGCCGCGAAATCAGTCCATCTCACATCGCGTTTTTACACAGCCACGGGATATGTGAGCCCAAGCGCGCACGACCGAATTTGGCATAATGCCGTGCGGCAGCCCTTACCCTCACCGCCGCCGCAAATCCCGCACCCACCCCTCCAGAACAGGATGCGCGATCTTCATCAACTGATCCCGCCGATACGCCATCGATCCACCATCGCCATAGGCTGGCCTTGAGTTGGCATGCCCCATGATCATGCACCGGAACCCGTAATCGAGTTCGGCCTCCTGCATGCGCTTCTCGAACGAATGCCTGAACGAATAAATCTTGTGCGCCGGGCTCGGGAACAGTCCCCGGGACTTGAACGCCGTCATGAGATTGGCCGACAGAAGGTCAGGCTTGTCCCGATAGTGCGCAAAGCCCTTCGGCGCGAGCCGAAGCGCTTCGAGCGATACGCCTACGAGCGGGATGTCGCGGATCGAGGAAACGGTCTTGATCTCGCGGTCCTTCTTCGGCCGGATCGAGATGTAGGGAACGTTGTCCTTGAGGTGGATGTCTTCTTCGAGGAGGTTTGCAATTTCGCCAGGACGGCAGCCGGTCTCGATCAGGGCGAACAGGATGAGGTCAGCGTCCCCGACAAGCCCGGACAGGGCTCCCAGCGCAAGGACCTTCTCGCGGACCCAGATGTACTCGAACGGGGGGACGTCAGTCGACTGGCGGACCCTGAAGCTGAGATTGCGGAACGGATTTGGCCGGTCTTCCTCGCCGATATACGTGGAGTAGGCGCTGAAGAGGAGCCGCATGTTGCCAAGATCCCGGTTGGCCGTCTTAGTGCTCAGCGCCGCCCTGCCCGGCCCTGGCATGATGCGGTCTTTCCACCGGTTGTAATATTGCTGGGCATCCTGGCGGGTGATGTCGCGCATCTTCCGGTCGCCCACGACATTGACGAAATACTGGACGCCCCGCCGCTTGGTCTGCTTCCAGGCGCGCACCTGGGCTTCAGACTTGCCGATGAGTTCGCTGGCCGCGATGTCCGAGCAATAGATTTCGAAGGCCGCCGAGACGGTCACGGGCGGCGGCGGGACGGTTCCGAGGAGGGCATCTGCCTCGACTTTTTCCGAGCGGCTGGGCTTGCCGGTATCGGCCGCGTCGACCCGGCGGATACGCGCCACGAGATCGTCAAGGCCGCCATCATTGGCAAGCTGTTCGATCGGGGCATAGACAAAGCCGCGGGCGAGCGCCCTTGCCTGGGGCGCCTTGTAACGGCGCCGGGCCTGGTCGATCTGAAAGGCGAGGTTTTCAGGGCTGGAAGTGTCCTCTGCCTGGCCCGCCAGCATGGCCCAGTAGAGATTATCGGACTCTTCCGGAGCGTCGCGTCTCATCCGCGCGATTTCGAGCGCAGGGAGCACGAAATAACGCCGCGCTCATCGACGTCCTGGAAGCGCTTCGGAACCCGACTCTGATAGTGCGAGGAAGCCGGTTTGGCCTTGAGGTGCCGGTTCTACTTATCCACGTCCCAAACCTCGTTGTAGGTCTATTTGTAGGCCTGTTTGCAGGTCTAAATCCAGACACAGTCAAACGCAGGGGGTCATCAGCCCCTTAGGGTCTTGTTTTAATTGATGTTTATGGGGTTTATTCTGGAGCGGGCGAAGAGCGCCAAATATTCTTTTTTTCCTAATTATTTCAGGTACTTATACTTTTATCATATCTGATATATGGCCCAACTTATAGCACAAATTATGGCCCAAAATGGTAATCCTTGAAAGCAGGATTACAGGCCCAGCTCCAAACCATTGGCGCAACTTTTGGGTAGGACAGAGCCAACCGCAGGACAAGAGACGGACTGGCGGTTCCAGCAGGTCAACCTGCCGATAACCTGAACCAGCCCTGCCGTTCGTTTGCTCGGATCTATCGTGTTGTGCTTGCCAGGCTTTTGACCAGAAAAGACAGAACGGCCTGACCTGAGCCCATCACCGCCGCCACAATGCCGAACAGGCCTCCGCTTGCCGCGATCACTCCGCCCTTTGCAAACACGTCCGACGCATACCGCCGGTTCGGTGAAGCAGCCCTCAAAGACGAGCGCGGAGGCTCCGGGCGTGTGTGGAACCGTATCCCGGAAGACATCCGCGATCAGGTGCTTGAGATGGCCCTTGGGGTCCTGCAGCGAGGCTGGATACCTTTAGCGATTCAAAATCATTGGTCGAGGCGTCCGCCAAAGGAATGATCCTGACCGGCTGTTTAGGGGGCGAATGCTTCCTTTCCGCCGGCCGAAAGTTGAGTTCTGGCCGGCCCGAAGGCGCGCCTTTTGAGGCGCGATCGATAATCTCTAAGAAGGACGGCGTGAAAATCCACTCGGTCTGGATCTGGAAAATATGACCCGCCGGGATGCGCTCTAAACCTTCCGGACCGATCCGGGATAGGAGGCGACGAAATCGTCCGATGTCAGGAGCAATAGCCCTTCTTCGTTCGCCTGCGCCACAAGAAGGCGGTCGAAGGGGTCCTTGTGGATCGCTGGCAAGGCCGCGACAGCAATCGCATGGTCGCTGGTGATAACGAGTTCGTGCCAATCATTGTCGAGGAG
>JAHJSB010000029.1 GCA_018830285.1 Alphaproteobacteria bacterium | reverse complement strand
CTCTGGGGCCAGACTTTTGCGCCAAATGTGTTCGTGTCCCAGACCCCGATGAGTACCTCGCCCGAGATCCGCTGTCCGGATATCGAAGCAGCGCCAGAGCTTTATGACATTGTCTCGTTCGACGTGAGACCAGGCGACGTGATAATCCATGACGTCAGGACCGTCCATGGCGCCGGGGGCAACCGGTCGGATAGCTGGAGAAGGGCCGTGTCATTCCGGTATTGCGGCGATCGCATCCGCTATCGCGATCGCCCGGGTGCGATCCCCCAGGCTGGCTTGGCGCATAAGCTCAGGGACGGGGATCGGCTGTTCTCAGCAGATTACCCGGTCGTCTGGCCGAAACCGTGGCCGGGCTTTCGCCTTGCCGAGGCGTTTGACACCCAAAATCCCACGAAAGGCGAAGCCTGACCGGGAAAAGCAAGCTTCTGGCATAGGATGTTCCACGTCGAGTGTCTCGCGCACTGTCGTCAAAAGTGCGTGCATCGTGTTGCACGAGCACCTGCGTGGATTCTCCGCCTCGTCGCCATGCGTGCGTGACCAACACAGTCTCGACCTGCCTTCTGATTCGATCTATCGTGCATGGTATAGATAATTAGGATCCACAGGATCCAGGGGGAGGAGGACGGTGAAAAAGCCATTGCGAAAGGCAACCGCGACACGTTCGGTAACCGATGTCGACCGGCAGGTCGGAGAGAATGTACGCAAATTCCGGATGGTCCGTGGGATGACCCTTGTCGACCTCAGTGAGGCGCTGGGGATCAGTCATCAGCAGCTCCAGAAATATGAAACAGGCAGAAATCGACTGAGTGCCGGGGTCCTGTTGAACGTCTCCCGTATACTGGCTGTCCCGCTGGCGGACCTGTTCGAGCGTCTGCCGCCTCGCCGTGTGGGCCCAAAATCCGCAGCCGATCAGTCACGCGAGCTTTGCCGCCAAGTGATTGACCGGACACAGTCGCAACAGACGCTCGACTTGATGGCCAAGGTGTTGAAGGTCATTTACGACAGTGCCGGCAAATGAGGCGGCCAAACCTGACATGACGCACGCTTGCATCTCCTCGCTGACGCGATCTTGTGAATAAGGCGCGCAGCCTGGGTTGATCCAGTTCATATCAGGCGTCGGCGCAGATGCGCTGCCAGTTGGTCAAGCAGCAGTACGGTGATGAAGATTACGAGCAAGATCGTGCCGACACGGTCATACTGGAACATGTCATAGCGGCCCTTGAGCTCCTGTCCGACACCGCCCGCGCCGACGAGGCCGATTACGGCCGCCATCCGCACATTGCGGTCGAGTATGTATAGTGTGAGTGCCGTGTAGCTCGGCAGTACCTGAGGTAGGACGGCAAGCCGCAGGGCTGCAAAACTGCCGGCGCCTGTCGCCCGGATGGCTTCCAATGGCTTCGGATCGGCCGCTTCGATGTCTTCGGCGTAGAACTTGGCGAGGAAGCCCATACTGTGCAGCGCGAGCGCCAGAATACCGGCACCCGGGCCGAAGCCGAACGCGAGTACCAGGAACAGTGCGCTTATCAGTTCTGGCATGGACCTCAGGAACGACACGATACTCCGCGATGCGAAATAGACGACGGGATGAGGGGTGAAGTTACGGGCACCGACAATCGCCAGTGGCAGGCTGCCGATAATCGCGAACAGGCTCGCCCAGATTGCGATTTCAATTGTCTCGAGCATCTTGCCGAGAACAAAGATCAGGTATCCGGCGGGTTGAACCAGATAGGTCTTCTCGACGAGGTGTGTGTCCGTTTGGAACGTGTCGGGATCGAGTACGCTCACTTCGACCTGGACGGTCTCCATCCGTGCAAATGGCGGTAGGCGATTTGCGTCGAAATGTTCGATCATCGCGATCGGCGTGCGTTCAGAGATCGCAACGGGAAACATATCAGAGACAAGACCGCCCAGACCGCGCCCGATCTGGGAGCTGTCCTTCAGGCCGACACTCGCAAGGCCGAATTCTCCCATCTGCCCGGCCATCTTGCCGAGATCGACGCGTTGGGCAGAAAAGCTGAGCAGGATGAATGCAACGATGACAATGAAAACCGCGCGTGCATCAATCGGCGATTTCAGGCGCCAGGGTGAATCGTTCGGAGGCGTTTCCAGCGTGGTCATACAGAAACCTTTGCGAGCAGCATTTTCAAGCGACCGCCACAATCGGTCTTAACCGTGTCTCCGGACCATCAAATATGATGGCAAGGGCGCCAGGTGTGAGATCAGCCGGCGGGCCATCAAAGACGATCTGTCCGTGGTTCAGGCCGATAATCCGGTCTGCAAACCGCCGTGCCAGGTCGATCTGGTGCAGGCTGCACAGGACGGCGGCGCCGCGTTCGCCTGCCGCCTCGCGCAACAGCGCCATGATTTCGTGCGCTGTTGCCGGATCAAGACTGGCGACGGGTTCGTCTGCAAGGATGACGAGCGGGTCGTTGATCAGCGCACGCGCAATGCCAACGCGTTGGCGTTGTCCTCCTGACAATGTCCCGGCGCGACGGTTTGCCTGGACTTCGTCGAGGCCGACCCTTGCGAGCAATTGGCAAGCCTTCAACCGAACCGCTCTTGGATAGGCTTGAAACAGCACGCGCACCCAGCCAATGCAAGACGCAGCGCCGGCCATGACATTCTGTGCGGTGGTCAACCGCTCCGACAGACCAAAGTCCTGGTGCACCATGCCCATGCGACGACGCGCGGCCTTGAGGTTTCGACCCGTAATGGACTCCCCGGCGACTCTGATCTCGCCAGTATCGGGTGTGTTTAGTCCCGCTGCTGAACGCAAAAGCGTGGTCTTGCCTGATCCGGAAGGCCCAAGCAGAACGGTAAAACTTTCTGCGCCGATATCGAGCGAGACATTGTCCAGAGCGCGGGTGCCCGATGTGAAGGACTGGGAAACTGCATGAAATGCAAGGGCCGTCACAGGTCGTGCCTGGCAGTTTTCTATATCGGCACTGCTTCTTACTATCGTCATGTTCATTTCCATCGCGAGCGCCCGGGAGGGGCCGCTTCAATTCTGCGCCGTGCCGGCCTTGCGCAGGACGGCTGCTTTGAAATCATCATCAATGAAGGCGATTGCCGCTGCGGCGTCGGTGAAGACATTGTCGTCGACACGGGTGTCGTATCGGTCAACGCGCTTGCCGCCGTAGCCACGGATCGCATCAGGATTGACGCCCGGTGCAGCATGGACGCCTGCGATGGCGTCGCGAAGCGCACTTTTCATCGCCACCGACAGGCCGGGATTCATGGCTATCGGGGGATTGGGGATCGGATCGGATTTGGCAAGAATCCGAAACGCCGATGCATCAAGGCCGGCCTGGTTCACGGCCCGCTCGAACGATACGAGCGATGCGCCCGCAGCGTCGACCTGGCCGCTCTTAAGCGCCATGAGGCTGTTTGCGTGGCTGCCTGTGAGGCGCAGGGCGCCAAGATCAAACAAGGGGTCAATGCCGGCTTTTGCGATCATTGCGATCGGATAGGCGAAGCTGCTTGCCGAGTGGCTCGAGCCCAGCGCGAGCGAGTGGCCCGGCAGGTCCCCGATGGAGCGAATGTCCGAAGAAGCTGAAACAAAGAGCGCTGCATAATAGGTCGATGAACCATCGCGCTCTTCCACCGCCAGCAGTTCGGCACATCCGCGATTGCGCGCTTCGATAAAGGAGACCGGTCCGAACCAGGCGATGTCTGCCAGGCCGGCGCACATGCCTTCTATGACGGCCGCATAGCTCTGACCCACCTGCACATCGAAATAGAACCCGCTTGTGCGCGTTATAGTGTCGAAAAGGGGCTTGAAGTCAGCCTTTGTCCCGTCCTCGGTGCCGCCGTCAGCCGGGATCAACAGCACACGCAACGGTTCCTGCCGCGTCCCACGCGTCTGCGCAGAAGCGGGCTCAAGCGCTCCTAGCGCGACAAGAAACGCCATGACGATCCATAAGCTGCGCATCCCGATTACCCCTGATATCCTGTGCGGCGTGCCTTTTGCGCGACGCAGTCATTCCATCCATACTGGGTAGCTGCTGCGTATGACGCGCATGTTACAGGTTCAAAAGTTTCTTGATATATTTTGAAAAATGTTCAATTCATGGTTGCCAGTTTTGAGTATTGGGGTGGATATCCAGTGGCAGACCGAAAATCGAAGAAGCCTGGTTCGTCCACCCGGCGAAGTGATTCTCCCGTTATCGACAATGTACTTACGCGGATTCGTGTTCGCCAGGCCTCGCTCGGGCCAAGCACGCGTTCCATCGCAGATTACATTCTCAAGAATCCAAGGCAGGTTGTCGGCATGTCCGTTACCGAACTTGCGGAGGCGACAGGCGCAAGCGACGGAAGTGTGATCAATCTTTGCCGCCAGATTGATCTGACGGGCTTCCAGCAGCTCAAGCTCAGTCTCGCGCGGGAAGTTGTTCAGCCCGTACAGTTCATACATGAAGATCTGCAGCCACAGGACGACACGACCACAGTTTGCCGGAAAATGTTCCATGCTGGCATTCAGGCGCTGCGGGATACGCTTTCTGTATTGGACCCCGACGCTGTCGCTGAGGCGGTCAAGGTCATTCGCGGCGCTGACCGGGTCGAGATCTACGGGATTGGCTCGTCGGCACCTATTGCTGAAGATGCGCAATACCGCATGCTGCGGATCGGGCTGAACGCGAAAGTTGTTGTCGATAGCCACGTCCAGGCCATCAGCGCATCGCGCACGGGTCCTGACGTTGCGGTCCTCACCATTTCCCATTCGGGCGCGACCCACGAGACACTCGCATCGACGCGGCTGGCCAAGGAAGCGGGCGCGAAGACGATCATTGTCACCAATTTCGCGAACTCCCCGCTGCAAGCCTATGCCGATGTCAGACTCTTCACGATGGCACGTGAGACAAAGTTTCGTACCGAGGCAATGACCAGCCGTATTGCCCAGCTTTGCGTTCTGGACGCATTGATTGCCGCATTGGCCCTTGCTGATTATGAACGGGCGACTGAGACATTGCGCAAGACGTTCGACGTGTTGTCGCTCAAGCGGTTTTAGTCGCGTCCAGGATGGATTCAAAGAATATTGCGGGCGACGGGCTGACCAGGAGCGAGTTCATGCCGAGCGCATCAGCGCCCGAAATGTCGGTTGCCGGATTGTCGCCAAACATGACCACGTCTTCATAGGCCGCGCCAATCGCGGCGCAGCCCTTGTCGAATAGGTGGCGCCCGGGCTTGCCGATGATTTCCATGTCCACGGACGCAAGATCGACGCAGGCGCCGAGCGCTGCCAGGAGCGCTCCGGTTTCAGGTTTCAATCGGCCATCCACACCCGGATGAGTAAGGTCAGGGTTTGCGACGATCAGGCGCGCACCATTGGCGAGCGCATTTGCCGCGAGCTCCAGGCGGTTATAGGTCATGCGGGTATCGCGCAGCAGGACGACAAGGTCGATATTCTCCCGGGCGAGCGGCAAGCCAAGATTGCGGGCCAGGCCGCGCATGCGCGTGTCACCCAGCACCAGCACGCTCTCAGATTCGATTTCTGCCGCACGGATGAGCGACTCCACTCCAGCCAGGATGATCTGGTCCTTGCTCATCGGGATGCCTGAGCGGGCGAGTATCTCGGCAAAATCGTCGACCGTGTTCGATGAGTTGTTTGACACAATCGCGCAGCAGGCATGATTGGCCTTGAGAAAGGCCATCGCACTCGGCACCAACTGGTTTTCCACGGCGCAGCATCCATCCCAGTCGACGAGATAACCTTGCGCTTGTTCAAGCGTTTTCAGGTTCTCTGGCGAGAGTAGCCCCGGTTCTCGATACGCCATGTCGTCGCTTCCTCCTGACTCGGTTCGAGTGTTGAGTAATATTCAAATCGAAGAAAAACAATACTAAATAAATTTCACGTAAAAATTGTTGAAACTTCACATAAGCGTCGTGTCCCTTCGCTAAATGGTGGCCTGCGGCGGACAGGTCCGGGATCGGATCTGTCTCTGTATCGTGCCGTTCACGCGGCATTTCTGAGGGGTTCAAAGGAGAACAGGGCCATGATGTTGGGTGTAAAGAGAAATTTTGCGATCGGCGCAGGCGCTTTGCTCGCGACGACGGCAATCCCGTTGTTTGCTGCTGCGCAGGAAGAAGACGGCGGGCGCCGGCTTGAGACAATCCGGGTTGAAGGCCAGGTCGTTGATGCGACGATCAGCGACCTTGCGATTGAGCTTGCCGAGTTTGGCACGCAGGTGCAGCTCATCAGCGCCGCGGAAATCGAAACCGGCGGCTTCACAAATTTTGGGGAACTTGCCGCTGGCCTCATCCGGGGCGCCAATGTCGGCTATTCGCCGGACGAGGGCGAGTTCACCATCCGCATTGATGGTGGAACGGACCGGGATACGCTTCTGCTTGTTGACGGCGTTCCCTATTTCGACCGTTCTTCGCCGCTGGAAGACCTCTGGCCGGCAACAGCGATCGACCCGCGCATGATCAGCGGCGTCGAAGTCTACCGCGGCGGCAACAGCCTCTACTTTGGCTCGAATGGCGGCCTTGGGGTTGTCAGTGTCAAGACCAAGGAACCGGACGGTACGAGAAAGGGCGAATTTGGTGCCTATTTCGGCTCCTTCAAGACGCGCGAAATCTACGGCAATGTATCGTTCCCGCTTGACGACGCAGGCAAGCACAGCGTGCTCGTCTATGGTCGTTCATACGAATCGGACGCGCACGAACTGTTCGACCGGGAGGCGTATGGTGACAATGTCATCGCACTTGGTGGTTTCCATGAATTCCCCTACAGCTTCAACAGCATTGGCGCCAAATACCTCTGGCAGATGGGCGCTGACACCGAACTGCGCCTCGGCGCCGCCTACACGACGATCGACTTCCGGGATTCTTTCCCTCAATCGACCGTATTCCAGCCAAACTTTACCGAGTTCCCGATCTACAATGGGTCTTTCAAGCATCGCTTCAGCGACAAGCTCAAGCTCGATATTGAAGCCCACTACCAGGACCCACAACTGAAGAATAATGAGATTGACGCACGTATCTGCCAGATTCCGCGCCTGTCGGACCTGCCAGACGATGTGCAGGCCATCGCAGCGGGGCAGGGGATCACCTCCTTTGCGACGGCATCGGCATTCGAAGCTTTCGCAACATCCGTCCCAGGCCTTCCTGCCGGCTGTGTGACCAATCCGTATGGGCCTGCGGGCGGCGCAGGCGATGATCGAAACAATGGTGGCAGCAACTTCTATATCAACCAGGATCCTGACAGCCCCTATTTCGGGCAGGCCTATGGAACGCCGAAAAACCCGTTCCCCATCGGGGCGCCGATTGGCTACGTTGTCCAGTCAACGGCATCGTTCGGCGACGGCGGTCTGACGAAAGGCTTCGGCTCGACCGACCAGCGCGAGTCCGGCTATGTCGACTACGGCATCAATGCCAGGGCGACCTATACCTTGAACGATTATGTCGAGGTCGTCGCGGGTGTGCAGAATACGAGCTACAAGGACAATTCCGATGACAGTTTCGGCGTCCGGGATGTCAAGCTCAGCAGTACCGGCGTCTATGGTGACCTGCATCTGACCCTTCCGGTCCTTGACGGTTTCAGCGGCTCCTTTGCTATGCGCCAGGATTTCAGTGAAAGCTTCGCTGACCAGTCGATCTGGAAAGTGGGGCTCCGCCAGAACTTTGGCGCCGGCATCTATGGTCGCGCCAGTGGCGGCACGTCCTACAGCCTTCCCAAGATCGATGAGATCGGTGCGTTTGGTGCCAATGCCAATCTCAATCCCGGGCTTGATCCGCAGGAAGTCGAAGCGGTGAACCTCGGTGTCGGTATCGACGGAGATATCTTAGGCGGCACTTACAATATCGAGGTAGGCTATTTCGACACGGAAATCACGAACCTCTTCACGAACCGGGCTGTCGGTGCAGTTTGCTACGAATACGCGAACGACATTGCCAGTCCGCTCTTCCAGAGCCTGACCAATGACACGGCCACGATCGAACGCAACCGGCAGAACATTGTCGCGCCGGACGCGTTCTGCTCGACTGCGGCAAGCAAGGGTCTGGAAGACAGCCAGACTGTCGCGGTGAACGCCAATGCCATTCAGGATATCAAGGGCATTACACTCGACGTCGCCTTCGACTTTGACAAATGGCAGGCCGATTTCAGCTATACCAGCATGGAATCGCTCGAGCCAAACCCGGTGCAGGGCGTGCTCGCGCGCCTCGACGGCACGACAACGAATCTGGATTTCGTGGTGCCAGGACGGGCTGGATCGGTCGAAACCCGCCAATCAAGCGAACGGCCGGAATGGACGCTGTCCGGTCTTGTCACCTACACGCCCTCAGATCGTTGGGTCTTCGCACTCAATCCGCGCCTGCAAGGGCCCGAATGGGCCTATGCCGGAACCACGCTGGCCCGCATGGTTGATGCAGACGGCAATCGCGTTGTCGAAGACATCAACTTCGGAGACTATTTCGTGCTCAACGGATCGGTGCAGTACTATCTGGGCAAGGAGAAGCAGCATCGATTCCTGATCCGCGGCGTGAACCTGCTCGGTGAAGACTATTTCGAGCGTGCATCAGGTGGGTCGGGTTATTCGCGGGACCGAGCCGTCGTGCGAGGTGAAGTCACCACGAACGACAGCGCCTATTACCGCCAGTATGGCTGGAACGGCAAACCGACATCGTTCTGGATCCAGTACGAGTATTCGTTCTGATTGCCTGATGACCCGGCCGAAACCGTTTCGGCCGGGATTTCCCGTCATTGGGTGAAAGGGCATCGGTGATTTTCCCCCATCACCGGTGCCCGCCTGCCAATGATCCGACAGTTCGAAGGAGTACTCAGATGTTTTCTCGCCGTCTCTTCCTGGCCGCCAGCGGCGCCGCACTATGGGTGCCAAAAATGGCCCGGGCCCAGAGTGGAATTCCTCACTTCACGTTGGGTATTGCGTCCGGTTCTCCCCGCCCGGATGGCGTCATTCTCTGGACCCGTCTTGCCCCCGATCCGTTGAACGGTGGCGGCATGCCGCCAGGAAAAGTCCAGGTACGGTACCGTGTTTGTACAGATGAGGCGATGCGCAAGACGCTACAGGATGGTGTCGTGGAGACATCGGACGAAATGGCACATGCCGTTCACGTGCAGGTCAAAGGCCTCCAGCCTGGCCGGGAATATTTTTACCAGTTCTACTACGCGGATGAAGAAAGCCCTGTCGGACGCACACGCACGACGAACCCGGAAGATACGGAAGCCAAGATCGCGCTTGCGTCCTGCCAGGCTTATGAATCGGGCCATTATGCGGCTTACCGCGACATGGCCGCCTGGAGGCCTGACTGCGTCATCCATACAGGCGACTATATTTATGAAGGCGGCATCGGAGAACTCGGCGCCAGACTTCGCGATGTCGGAGGCGGCGAGCGGCGCATTTTCGAAACCGTCCGCTTGCACAACAGCAATGAAATCGTGACGCTTTGGGACTACCGCAACCGCCACGCGCTTTATCGCACGGACCCGCATTTGCAGGCTGCGCATGCTGCTGCGCCCTGGATCGTCGCGATGGACGATCATGAGGTCGACAACAATTGGGCGAGCCATACGCCGCAGGATCCGGAAAAGCAGACGAAGCTCGAATTCCAGATACGCAAGTACGCGGCCTTCAAGGCCTATTATGAGCATATGCCCATCGAGAAGCCGCCCATCCTGCGTGACATGGCGCCGGCTATCCAGCTCTATGGCCAGTATCGGTTCGGTCCCGCCCATGTCCATCTTCTGGACACAAGGCAGTTCCGGTCAGACCAGCCCTGTGGGGACGGCCGCAAGCCCTATTGCGCTGATGCCAGTGACCCCGACCGCACCATGCTGGGCGCAGAACAGGAGGCCTGGCTGGCAAAATCGCTGAAGCAGTCGTCTGCACCGTTCAACGTGATAGCAACCCAGACCTGGTTTACGCCCTATCGCTATACGGAAGCCCCCGAGCCGGCCGTGACCAATCTTGACAGCTGGGATGGTTATCCGGTTGCGCGCCAACGCCTGGCATCCATGTTGGCTGACGGCGTGTCCAACCCGGTCTTCATGACCGGCGACTGGCACACGGCAATGGCCTCGACACTGTATGAAAAGCCATTCGATGCATCGTCCAGACGCATTGGGCATGAGATCGTCGGCAGTTCGATTTCTTCCGGCTGCCCCTGGGCGAGGGATATGGAAACCGTGCGCGATGCCAACCCGCACGTGTCCTATCTCAATGGCAAGAAGCGGGGCTACCTGCGAGCGACATTCTCGTCGGGCGACTGTGAGGCGCAGTTCCGGGTGGTCGAGGATTCCGGCCGGGCGGACTCGGCCGTCACAACTGACCTGACATTGAGAACCAGCGATCTGTGATCATGGCAGGCCTTAATGGATCAGTAACAGGAGCAGGAAGGCGCAGGGTATTTGTGCGCAAACGTCACAAACAAGGAGATGAAATATGTCTATGAAAACTGTGCCCGCCATTGTCGCGCTGCTTGCAAGCCTGGCCGCCCCCGCTACGGCCGACGATCGGGCAGTCGTATTTCCCGATACACCAGATGGCCACGTTGTTCTCGCCGCGGACCTGCACACCCATTCCGTTTTTTCTGACGGTGCCGTCTGGCCCTCGATCCGGGTGGAAGAGGCTCACCGCGACGGACTGAGTGTCCTGGCCGTTACCGAGCACCTCGAATACCAGCCCCACAAGGCCGATATTCCCAATCCCGACCGTAATCGTTCCTATGGTGTTGCGATCGAGTCGCTTGTCAGCAAGAAATATACGGGCCTGCTCATTATCAATGGTGCCGAAGTTACACGCGACCAGCCTTATGGGCATATCAACGCCGTCTTTGTCGACGATGCGAATGCACTCCTGAAATCGGATCCGCGCGAGGCAATCGAGGCGGCTCACGAGCAGGGTGCATTCGTCTTCGTCAATCATCCCGACTGGCTTCCACAGCGACCGGACGGCGTTGCGCGCCTTTCCGACTATCAGCAGAAACTTATCGCTGACGGATTGTTGCAAGGGATCGAAGTTGCCAACGGAACCATGGATGGCCTCTCCGAGCATGCCCTCCAGATCGCGCTCGACAACAATCTGACGGTGCTGGGCAATTCCGATATCCATGGCCTTGTCGACTGGACTCATGATGCTGGTCATGACGGGCGCCGTCCGATGACCCTTGTCCTTGCTGCCAACCGGTCGGAGGCGGCGTTCAGGACGGCCTTGTTCGAGGGGCGCACAGTGGCCTGGTATCATGACCAGCTGATGGGACGCGAAGACAATGTGCAGGCCGTTGTAAGGGCGTGCCTGTCTCTTGTGCCCGGTCCTTTCGATGGCAAGACCACGGTCTTGCCGGTCACGATCAAAAATGTCTGTCCGCTGGACTTCACGCTTCGGAATACCGGCAAGCAGACCTTCCAGAACGCCAATGACACGATCGGTGTCGAGCGTAAGGGTGAGACAAGGGTCCACGTCCGGATGAGCAAGACAACGGAAAGTATCGCCCTGAGCTTCGACGTGCTGAACACGCAGATCGGCTATCGCAAGACATTGCCGATAAGGCTCACGGCCGGGGTCCCGGCGATGCTGGCTGCTTCGAAAAAGTAGGGTCATCCGAGGGAGGCGCATCGCCGGTCTTGCAACGAAGGCGCGAACGCGCCTGTGGTATGGCGCTTTGTCTTTACGTCGACCGTCATCCATCAGGAAATCCGCCCGTGCACAAACACATGCTTGGAGGCCCTTTTTTACCGGGGTCACCTCATCAGTTTGCGGCAATCTGGCGTCGTTGCATGTGCTCGTCGAGCAACGTGCCGTCGGGCAGCCGGATCGGTTTCCTCACGGCTGTCAGGCGAGGACGGATTCGGCCTTGTTGGGCCGCATCAGCAGGGTCGTGATGGCATCATCGACGCTGATTTCACCTTCGATGACGGCGGCCACGGCGGCGCAGATCGGCATGTCGACGCCGTGCTTGGCGGCGAGCTTGCGCAGGACCGGGGCGGTGGCGACGCCTTCGGTGACGCTGTTGCGGGACGCCAAGATGCTGTCGAGGCTTTCGCCGCGCCCAAGAGCCAGGCCGCAGCTCATGTTGCGCGAGGTTTCCGACGAACAGGTGAGCACCAGGTCGCCGAGGCCAGACAGGCCGGCCATGGTTTCGCGCTCGGCGCCGAGGGCGAGGGCGAGCCGGGTCATTTCCGCGCTGCCGCGAGCGATCAGGGCAGCATGCGCCGACCGGCCGAGCCCCTTGCCGAGCGCGATGCCGCACGCGATGGCGAGCACGTTCTTCACCGCGCCGCCAATCTCTGCGCCAAGCAGGTCGCTGGCGAGATAGGGCCGGAATGTGGGCGTGGAAATGGCCTGGATGAGTTCTGCGCCGATGGCTTCGTCCTCGACGGCGAGTGTCACCGCCGTTGGAAGTCCCTTGGCGACATCGATCGCGAAACTGGGACCGGACATGACGGCGGGGCTGGCCTCGGGCAGTTCTTCGGACAGGACATCTGTCATAAAGTCGCCGGTGGCAAGTTCGATCCCCTTCGAACAGAGGACCACGGGCGTGCCGGGCTTGATATGCCCCTTCAGCGCGGCCAGCGTGGTGCGTGTATGCTGGGCCGGCGCGACAGCAAACAGGGCGTCCTGATCGTAGAGATCGGACAGGCTGGTCGTGGCGCGCAAGGCGGGCTTCAGTGGCACCCCGGGCAGGAAGACCGTGTTTTCGTGGGTGTTATTGATCGCCTCGGCGACCTCGGCCTCTAGGCACCACAGGATCACGTCCTGCCCGTCGCGGCAGAGCATCTGGGCGATGGCCGTGCCCCACGCGCCGCCACCGATTACGCCTATCCTGTGGAAGTGTATCGTCATGTGCCGACATTGGGACATGTTGCGAGTCCGGGCAAGAGTCCGGTGGCGGTGATATCAGGTGGGCGGCGCGGCATCAGCATTGAGATGGACCCGCCTGAAAACCACCATCAGCGCCGCCAGGGCGGCGAAGCCGGCACCGGCAAGGAATGTCGCTCCCGCTCCCACCTGGTCCCAGAGCAGGCCAGCGATGACACTGGCAAAGAGCATCGCGATACCGGTCGCCAGATTGAACAGACCGAACGCTGAACCACGCAAGTGTGCGGGCGCATGATCGGCGACAAGCTTGGCGAGCAGGCCCTGGGTCATCGCCATGTGCAATCCCCAGAGCGCTGTGCCGAGGAAGGCCCCGACCAGACCCGGAACATAGACGAGGCAGAGGTCGGCAGCGATCAGCGCGAGCAGCCCCAAGAGCAACAAGGTGGCTGCGGGCGTCCGGTCTGACAGGATACCTGCCGGATAAGCGCCGAGCGAGTAGACGACATTCATCACCACGAGGACGAGCGGAGCGAGGAGAAGCGGCAGTCCGTCCGCATGTGCCTTGAGGATCAGGAAGGCTTCGCTGAACCGTGCGAGCGTGAAGGCGACCCCGATTGCGACCACCGTCCAGAATGCTGGCGAGAGCCGGCGCAGCGCCTTGAGGTCGATCGGCGGCTTCGCCTGGCTGGAGCCGGCACCCTCATCAGGCTCGCGGACTCCGAGAAGGACACAGAGGACAGCCAGCATGCCGGGAATGACGGCAACCCAGAACACGGCACGGATGTTGGAGGCAAAAAGCGCCATGAGCGCGATAGCGAGCAGGGGACCTGCGAAAGCACCGGCGGTATCCATTGCCTGACGCAAGCCGAAGGCGCGCCCACGAATGTCTGCGGGCGTGACATCGGCAATCAGCGCGTCACGCGGCGCGCCGCGAATACCCTTGCCGATCCGGTCCGCGAACCGGGCGCCGAGGACGATGAAGGGTCCGCCCGCCATGGCGAAGAAGGGCTTGGTAAAGGCGCCCAGGCTGTATCCGAGCAGGATCAGGGGCTTTCGGCGCCCGATCTTGTCAGAGATGTACCCCGAAAAAATCTTGGAGATGGCCGCCGTCGATTCCGCAATACCGTCGATCAGCCCGACAAAGGCGACGCTTGCGCCCAGGGTTCCCGTCAGGAACAGGGGTAGCAGCGAGTGGATCATCTCCGACGAGATGTCCATGAACAGGCTGACCAGGCCGAGTGCCCACACCGTGGGAGGTATGCTGGACCTCGCAGGCCCGGAAGAGGCGAAAGGGGGCTTCATTGCCCGACGCTAGCGGCTCCAACAGGCGATCCCAAGCGCAATTGAGCGCTTCTAGAGGAAATCGAAGGTCCCGACCTCGTCTGCGACAGTGATCTTCACCTTGCGTCCGACGGGGCTCACTTCCTCACGCAGCACGGCGAGGGCTGCAGGCGTCGCATTCGCGAGCGCGCGGCGGCCATCAGCGAGGCGGGCAAAGATGATGCCTTTTTCCGGACCCGCCTTGCCATGCGTGACGGTGAAGGTTTCAAGCGTGCCGTCGCAATCGGTGTCGCAAAGCGTGACCTGCGCCTTCGGCTTGGCGGCGGGCGCCGCCGGCGTGAAGGCGCTTGGCCGCGTGGTTGAATAGACACCGACAGCTTCTTTGGTCATCCAGCCGCCATTGGCGAGGACGAGGCCATGCGCTCCTGGTGCAGCGCGCAACACGCGCACCATCTCTGCAATTCCGTGCAGGGAGTAGTTGTTCCCGGGCCCTCCGAAGAAAGGCAGCCCGCCGGTCAGGGTGAAGGGGCGCGTGTCCTTTTTCCAGTCAATGCCCATGGCAGCGGTCGACGAGAAGACGGCGCAGGGGAAGCAGGAGTAGAGGTCGAAGTGCAGGATATCGCTGCTTGTGACGCCTGCTTGTGAAAGCGCGCGATAGGTTGCCTGTTCCATCGCCCAGGACCCGTCGAGGCGCGGACGCTCGGAAATGTGATCATCGCCTGCTTCGCCGCCGCCATGGAGGTACACCCGATTGTCCTTGGGTACGCCAAGCTCATCGGCCTTGGATTCGCTCATGACGATGGCGGCAGCGCCCTGGTTCACGGCGTCCTGCGCGATGAACCATTTCAGGAACGGGTCGGCATATTCGTAGTTCTCGCGCGAAGGCGTGGCGAGGAAGTCGATACTGTGTTCCACCGGGAACTGGGAGAACGGGTTTTTCGCAGCGACGGCAGAAAAGGGCTGGAACAGTTCCGCCATGGCGCGCCGATGCTCGCTGCGGGTGCGGCCTTCGCGGGCGGCAATGGCGTTTTCGAACAGGCCGTAAAAATAGGCCGCCGCTATCAGGCCGTGCTTGATCTCGCCGCGGCTGAGCAGCATCGGGCCCATGCCGCGATCCTCGAAAGGCGCGGCGTCGTCATCTGCCCAGTTGATCTCAACGCCGTTGCGTCGGGCGCCCTTGGACGCGCGATTGGCCTCAGAACCGGAGATCAGGGCCACTTCGACTTCGCCAGCATGGATTCGGCCAGCCATTTCGTTGACGAGGGCCTGCGGGCTCTGGCCGCCGACACTTTCATAGATGAGGCGGGCAGGCTTGGCGCCAAGGTCGCGGGCGAGCGTGCCCGGCAGGTTGGCATTGTGTCCGTGAGGGTGCTCGGCGCGGCCGATCGAGTCTTCGAAGATGCGCACGACGGCGATCGTGTCGATGGCTGCAGCGATGTTGCCTGCGCCGCAATTGGCCAGGGCTGCCTTTGAGGCGTCGCGCATCAGCGAAAGCGGGGACGGCGCACCGCCCGGACCGCTCGTGCCGTCCCACTGGCTGAGGCTCTGTCCGATGCCGACGAGTACCGGCATTTCTCCCTTGGCCATGATGCGTGCTCCTTGCTCTCGATAAACTGTTGCTGCCCCGGGCTTAGCGTGCCCGCGGACTGATTTCGAGACGCGACGTTGGGGAAGCCTAGACCGCCGTGGACGCACCGGTCAGGGCAAATCCCTCATAACCGTTGGCCACGACGGCTTCGCATCGTTCGCGATACACGCCGACACCGCCCGGATAAGGCATGAAGACACGTGGCTTGCCGGGAATATTGGCGCCCAGGTACCAGGAATTGGCCTGCATGTAGAGCGTCCCGGCAGCGAGTTCATTGACATGGGTGACCCATTCCTTCTCGGCCGCCGGCGTCGGTTCGATGACGCTGAACTGGCGAGAGGCGAGATGGTCGATACAGTCGGCAATGAAGTCGGCATGCTGTTCGATGGAGACGATCATGTTCGACAGGACGGATGGCGAGCCCGGCCCCGTGATCGTGAAGAGGTTCGGGAAACCCGCAACCATAAGGCCCAGATATGTCAGCGGACCCTCTGCCCACTTATCCTTGAGTCGCAGGCCGCCGCGTCCGCGAATGTCGATACGGTCAAGCGCGCCGGTCATCGCATCGAAGCCGATGGCGAAGATGATGGCATCGAACGCATGGTCCCGGTCACGGGTGCGGATGCCGGCCGGCGTGATCGTCTCGATCGGCGTCTCGTTGAGATCGACGAGCGAGATATTGTCCCGGTTGTACACTTCGAAATAGCCCGTATCGACGCAGATGCGCTTTGATGCGAACGGGTAGGTCTTCGGAATGAGGCGCTCGGCGACGTCGGGATTCCTGACGATGCTGCGTATCTTTCGTGCGATGAAGTCGACGGCGAGATTGTTGGCGTCAAGATCGGCACCGATGTCGGCGAACGCCGTCGCGACGCAGAACCCGCCCCGGGCCCAGCGTTCCTCGAACACGCGCTCGCGGTCTTCCCGAGAGGTTTCGAGCGCAAGCGCTTCGCTTGGGTCAAGCGCCATGATGCCGATGCCCGACTCCCGCTCCATCTGGCGATAGGTTTCGCGATTGGCCTTCCAGTCAGCGGCAACATCCGGGTCTATCGGGCCATTATGGGCGGGAACGGAAAAGTTCGGGGTGCGCTGGAAGACGGTCAGTTCGCCCACCTGCGGCGCAATCGTGGTGATCGTCTGGACGCCGGACGAGCCCGTACCGATGATTGCGACCTTCTTGCCGGTGAAATCGACTCCGCCTTCGGGCCAGGCGGCCGTGCTGTACGTCTCGCCACGGAACTGGCCTGCGCCCGGCACGTCAGGTTGCTTGGCCGCCGACAGGCAGCCGGTCGCCATGATGCAATAGCGCGCGGAAACGACCTGGCCCTGATCCGTGGTGACCGCCCAGCGGTCGGCGGCCTCGTCGAAGATGGCCGACACGACGCGTGTGTTCAGGTGGATATCGCTCCGCAGGCTGAAACGATCGGCAACATGATTGGCATAAGCGAGCAATTCTGGCTGGGGCGCGTAGCGCTCTGTCCATTCCCAGTCCATCTCGAGATCCTCGGAGAAGGAAAAGGAATATTCCTGGCTCTCGATATCGACACGGGCGCCGGGATAGCGATTCCAAAACCAGGTGCCGCCGACGCCGTTACCCGCCTCGAACACACGGGCCGTCAGGCCCAGACCGTGCAGGCGATGCAACATATAGAGCCCGGCAAAGCCGGCTCCGACGATCACTGCGTCCAATTCGTCCGGGGCCTTTTCGGCCGCCTCGACGGGTCTGCTCTGCGCCATGACCAATCCTCCCCTGGCAATGGTTTGGAGGCGACACTATCACGGGTCGCGGATTTGCCACTGGTTGCCGCTGGGGCAGGGTAGCCGCCTAGTCTGCAAGAAAGCCTTTTTCCTTGAGAAAGTTCAGGATTTCCTCGGCGGCGCCTTCCGGGGACTGGCCCACCGTGTTGATCCGCAGCTCCGGATTGAGCGGCGGCTCATACGGGCTGTCGATGCCGGTGAAGTTCTTGATCTCGCCAGCCCGGGCCTTCTTGTAGAGGCCCTTCACATCGCGCTGTTCAGCAACGTCGAGCGGCGTGTCGACATGGATTTCGATGAATTCGCCGTCTGCCATGAGATTGCGGGCCATCTGCCGCTCGTCCCGGAACGGAGAGATGAACGAGACGAGCGTGATCAGGCCGGCATCGGTCATCAGGCGGGCGACGTTTGACACCCGGCGAATGTTCTCGACCCGGTCGACATCGGTGAAGCCGAGGTCGCGGTTGAGACCGTGGCGGACATTGTCGCCGTCGAGGATGAACGTGTGCTTGCCGAGCGCGAAGAGGCGCTTTTGCAGGGCGTTGGCGATGGTCGACTTGCCGGAACCGGACAGGCCGGTGAACCAGAGCACGGCAGGCTTCTGGCCCTTCTGCTCGGCAAGCACGGCGCGGTCGATATCGATGGCCTGCCAGTGAATGTTCGAGGCGCGGCGCAAGGCAAAGTCGATCAGGCCGAGACCGACCGTGTCATTGGTCTGCCGGTCGATCAGGATGAAGCCGCCCATTTCGCGGTTCTCGTCATACGGATCAAATGCGATGGCCTGGTCGAGCGAGAGCGTGGTGACGCCGATCTGGTTGAGTTCGAGCGTCTTGGCGGGCACGTCGTTCAGCGTGTTGATGTCGATACCGTATTTTGGCGCGTTGATCGTGGCGGTCACGGTCTTGGCGCCGATCTTGAGCAGGTAGCGACGGCCGGGCAGGAGAGGCGTGTCGCTCATCCAGAGGATGCGGACCTGGAACTGGTCGGAGACTTCGGCCGGGTCGTCTGCCGATACGATCACGTCGCCGCGCGAGCTGTCGACTTCATCGCTCAAGGTCAGGGTGACGGACTGACCGGCGAAGGCCTCGTCGAGATCGCCATCGGCTGTGACGATGCGGTCGATCGTGGACTGGCGGCCGGACGGCAGTGTCTTGATCCGGTCGCCCGGCTTGATGGTGCCAGCCGCGATCTGGCCGGAGAAGCCGCGGAAGTCGAGGTTCGGGCGGTTGACCCATTGGACCGGCATCCGGAAGGGCGCGTCGAGACGCTTGTCGCCGATCGGCACGGTCTCGAGATATTCCATCAGGTTCGGACCGTCATACCATTCGGTCTCGCGCGAGCGTTCGGTGATGTTGATTCCGGCAAGCGCCGACATCGGGATCGCCTGGATTTCGAGGTCGGTCGCAAGCTCGTCGGCGAAGTCGTAGAAATCGTCGACGATATCGTCAAAGACCTGCTGGCTGTAGCCAACCAGGTCCATCTTGTTCACGGCCAGGACCAGGCGTCGGATGCCGAGCAGCGTGGTAATGAAGCTGTGGCGGCGCGTCTGGGTCAGGATGCCCTTGCGCGCGTCGATCATCAGGATCGCGACATCGGCGGTCGAGGCGCCGGTCGCCATGTTGCGGGTGTATTGTTCGTGGCCGGGCGTGTCGGCGACGATGAACTTGCGCTTGTCCGTGGCGAAAAAGCGATAGGCGACATCAATCGTGATGCCTTGTTCGCGCTCGGCGGCGAGGCCATCCACGAGCAGGGCGAAGTCGATATTCTCGCCTTGCGTGCCGACGCGTTTGGAATCGGCCTCCAGCGAGGCCAGCTGGTCCTCGAAGATCATCTTCGAATCGTAGAGCAAGCGGCCGATCAGGGTCGACTTGCCGTCATCCACGCTACCGCAGGTGATGAAGCGCAGGAGGGACTTGTCCTCGTGCTTTTGCAGGTAGGCGCTGATATCTGTCTCGATAAGGTCGTCGGTGAGGCGCATCTAGAAATAGCCTTCCTGTTTCTTCTTCTCCATGGACGCCGACTGGTCAGCGTCGATGACACGGCCCTGGCGCTCTGACGTTCGGGTCAGCAGCATTTCCTGTATGATGTCTTCGAGCGTGGCGGCGGTGCTTTCCACCGCGCCGGTCAGCGGGTAGCAGCCGAGCGTACGGAAGCGGACCGATTTGATGACGGCCGTCTTTGCGATTTCCTCTGGCACGCGGTCATCATCGACCAGGATATCGACGCCATTCCAGTTCACGACCGGGCGCGGCGCAGCGAAATAGAGCGGCACGATCTCGATCTGCTCGCGGCGGATATATTGCCAGATGTCGAGTTCGGTCCAGTTCGACAGAGGGAAGACCCGGATGCTTTCGCCGGGATGGATACGGGTATTGTAGAGGTTCCACGGCTCGGGGCGCTGTTTCTTCGGGTCCCAGCGGTGTTCGGCCGAACGGAACGAGAAGACGCGCTCCTTGGCGCGGGACTTTTCCTCGTCGCGCCTCGCGCCGCCGAAGGCTGCGTCGAACTTGTACTTGTCGAGCGCCTGCTTCAGGCCAGCTGTTTTCATGACGTCGGTGTGCATGGCCGAGCCGTGCGTAAACGGGCCGACGCCATCGCGGACACCGTCTTCGTTGATATGGACCAGCAGGTCGAAGCCGAGCTCGGCGGCCTTGCGGTCACGGAATTCGATCATCTCCCGGAATTTCCACGTCGTATCAACATGCATCAGGGGAAACGGCGGGCGCGAGGGATAGAAGGCCTTCATCGCCAGGTGCAGCATCACCGCCGAGTCCTTGCCCACCGAGTAGAGCATGACGGGGTTTTCGCATTCCGAGGCGACTTCACGCAGGATGTGCAGGCTTTCGGCTTCGAGCCGGTCGAGATGGGTCATTTTGGCCAAGGGTCGAGATGTCCTCTTTCGCGTTGCGTCGTCCTAGAGCCCAAAGAATGGGGATGGAAGGGGGCAATCGGTAGCAAACACACTTGTAAGCGATGCTATACGGTCGTGATCAAGGCCTGGCGGCTCAGACTGTTGAATATAGGCCCGTTTTCCCAAAAAACCCCGAGATTGTCGCATTTCCCAACAAACTGTCATTATTCAGACCGAATAAGCAGGTCTATCTACACGATCAGATTCGTGGAGGTAGAGTATGTGTGGAATTGTTGCGATTGCGGGATCCGAACCTGTTGCAAACCGGCTGATCGAAGGCCTGAAGCGGCTTGAGTATCGCGGCTATGACAGCGCGGGTATCGCCATTTCGAGTCTCGGCAAGATCGAACGCCGCCGCGCCAAGGGCAAGATCGTCAACCTGCAGGCCCGGCTGGAAGACATGCCGATGGATGGCCTGACCGGAATTGCCCACACGCGCTGGGCCACGCATGGCAAGCCGAACGAGGCGAACGCTCATCCGCACATGTCCGGCGATGTCGCCATCGTCCATAATGGGATCATCGAGAACTTCCGCGACCTGCGCGCCGAACTTGAAGCGGCAGGCCGTGTGTTCGAATCCGAAACCGACAGTGAAGTGATCGCGCAGCTGATCGCCCAGAAGATGGACGAGGGCCTCAATGCAGTGGATGCGTTCGAAGCAACCCTGGGCCAATTACGCGGCGCCTTCGCGATCGCCGTGATCTTTTCGGGTGAGGAAAGTGTGCTGATGGGCGCCCGTAAAGGCAGCCCGCTCGTGCTCGGCTATGGCGAAGGCGAAATGTATCTCGGATCGGACGCCATCGCGCTCGCGCCGCTGACGCGGGACGTGACCTATCTGGAAGAAGGTGACTGGGCCGTTCTGCGTCCGGACAGTGTCGATATCCGCAATGCACGCGGCGACCGGGTGAACCGGCCGCGGGTGAAGTCTGCCGTGAATGACGCCCTGATCGAGCGCGGCGAATACGATCATTTCATGTTGAAAGAGATTCATGAGCAGCCGGAATCGCTGGCCCGCTCGATCCTGCCCTATATCGACCAGGCGACGCAGACGATCCAGGCGGGTGAGGCCGCCGACCAGATCTTCGCCGATGCCGACCGGGCCGTCGCAATCGCCTGCGGTACGGCCTATTACGCCGCCATGACGGCAAAATACTGGTTCGAGCAAATTGCGCACCTGGCCGTGGAAACCGACATCGCGTCCGAATTCCGCTATCGCAAGCCTGTCTTGCCGGTGACCGGTCCGGCCCTGTTTGTCAGCCAGTCGGGCGAAACCGCCGATACACTGGCCGCGCTGCGCTATTGCCGGGACAACAAGTCCCCTGCGATAGCCGTGGTCAACGTACCGGAAAGCTCGATTGCCCGTGAAGCCAAGGCGATCGTGCCGACCCATGCCGGCCCGGAGATCGGCGTCGCTTCGACCAAGGCCTTCACGGCCCAGCTTTCCGTTCTGGCCGTGCTCGCTCTCTCGGCGGCCAAGGCACGCGGCCACCTCAAGCCGGGCGATGAGGCCCGGTATGTCAAAAGCCTGCTATCGCTGCCGCGCAAGGTCACCGAGGCGCTGGAAGCCGAGGCCGATATCAAGGCCGTCGCCCAGACACTGACCAAGGCGAAGGACGTGTTGTTCCTTGGCCGGGGACGCTATTTCCCATTGGCGCTCGAAGGTGCGCTGAAGCTGAAGGAAGTCTCCTATATTCATGCCGAAGGCTATGCGGCCGGCGAACTGAAGCATGGGCCCATTGCCCTGATCGAGCAGGACCTGCCGATTGTCGTGGTGGCGCCTTATGACGACCTGTTCGAGAAGACGCTGTCGAACGTCGAGGAAGTGCGTGCGCGTGGCGGGCGGATCATTCTCGTGTCAGACGACAAGGGCATCAAGGCCGCCGGGAACCGGGCCGATCACGTCATCCGCCTGCCGGATGCCGACGAGATTGCCATGCCGATCCTGGCCGCGATCCCGATGCAGCTGCTCGCCTATTTCGTCGCTGTGGCCAAGGGCACGGACGTCGACCAGCCGCGCAACCTGGCCAAATCCGTCACGGTTGAGTGAGGCGCTGAGCGTACCGCCGGTCTGATTGCCTCGGCGGGGTCGGTTGCCCTACAGTCGGGTGCATGAGCAACTCACATTCCCGTAAGGTTCTGGTGATCGGACGCACAGGTCAGGTTGCGCAGGCCCTCGCGCATGCCGGAGCAGGCCGTATTGTTAATGTGGGTCGACCGGACCTCGACCTGCGTGATGCGGTCTCGCTGTTCCGCGCGATTGAGCGTCACGCGCCGGATATCGTGATCAATGCCGGCGGGTTCACCAAAGTGGACCAGGCCGAAGCAGAGCCGGATGCGGCTTTGGCCCTGAATGTGGACGGCCCTCGTGCGCTCGCGGTGGCATGCGCGCGCCAGGACATCCCGCTGGTGCATCTGTCGACGGATTGCGTGTTCGACGGGATGCTGGCGCGCCCCTACCGTCCGGAGGATCCGCCAGCGCCGCTCAGCGCCTACGGCCGTAGCAAACTGGCGGGAGAGTGGGCCGTCGCCGACGCTGCGGCCCAGCATATCATTGTCCGGGTCTCATGGGTTTTTTCGCACCTTGCCGGGAATTTCGTGCGCACCATGCTGACGCTCGCCCAGTCGCGGGAAACGGTAACGGTTGTTTCCGACCAGATCGGCTGCCCGACCCATGCGCCTGCGCTGGCCAATGCCTTGCTGGCGATAGCGGATACGGCCTGTACAATCGGCTTCTCCGGCTGGGGCACGTATCATCTCGCCGGAAGTGGTGAGATCGATCGGGCGAGCTTCGCGCGGCATATATTCGAGCTCAGCCGGCAGCATGGCGGCCCGGCCGCTTCAGTCAAAGGCGTGCTGACGGCCGACTTTTCCACCCCCGCGAGGCGCCCGCTGAACGCGCGGCTGGACATGACGCGCACGATGGACATGTTCGGTGTTACGCTGCCAGAGTGGCAGGCAGGAATGGCCGACGCAGTTCCGACACTGGTCCGGGAACTTGAAGGAGGGTGAATTCCGGTCATCGCACTGGAAATCCCTGCGTTCAGGTGCGAGAAGTCACCCAGACACATTTTGCCAACCTATCCGAAAGCTGATGGATGCCCGCCCCCGATATTGCCGAAGTCGAGGTCCTGATCACCGCGCTGCTGGATGAGCAGGGCCCGATGATCGGCAAGGAACTCGCCGCCGCCTTGCCTGAGATTCCCGTGCTGGCGCTCTGGCAGGCCTGCTACCAGAGCCGGGTGCTGCACGTTTCGCACTTTGCCAGCTATTACCTGCGCTTTGATGTTACCCGTGACGACCAGGTGCGGCTCAGCCCGTCGATCCTGCGCGATTTCCTGTCCTTCTCGCTGTTCGGCCTGCCGGGGCAACGCGACCAGATGATCGAGCGTCAGGGCACGTTGTCCAACATGCACCGCGAGATCAGCCGCGAGAAGATCGGCCTCGCCCAGCAGGTGATGAAGTCGCTCTTCCTCGACCTGCCGCGTGAAACCCGCTCGTCCATGTGCGCCTTCATTGCGGGCGACCTCGCCTATTTCCTCGCCCATAACGAGCCGCGCGAACATCTCGTCTCCGGCGAGATGGTCAAGGGTTCCGATATCGATATTGTCATCATACTGAGCGATGACCTGCCCGATACGGTCCAGCGCAAGATCGACACGGACATGATCGCCCTGAAGAACTATTATCTGCGTCACCCCCAGTACCGGCATGAAATCGACTTCATTACCAAACGCAAGTCGACCATGGAGAAGCAGCTCCACTACACCGACATCCACGACAAGATCGCCAGCAAGATTGCCTATGAATCCATGTTCCTCGGCGGCTCGCTGACCCTCTATATGGAAGTGCGCGATGCGATGATCTCGACCGGCGTCGACCGGCTGATCGAGCAGGATTTCGAGCACGCGCTCAAGGATCGCAAGCATGCGATGCAGAAACTCCTGCTCGCTTCGAGCGATGACATCGATGAGGAAACCCGCTCGCTGTTCTACTTTTCCCAGGAAAGGGTCGAGTTCACCTGAGGTTACCCTAAAGTCGCGAGCCTTTGTATGCACGCAACCAGTCAACAAAGATTGGAATGCCGATCTCGAGCGGCGTGGATGGTGAAAACCCATAATCTGCAGTGATCGCAGAAATGTCGGCATAGGTCGAATGGACGTCGCCAGGTTGCATCGGTTCGAACTGCATTTGCGCCGTCTTGCCAATTGCCTGTTCAAGTATTTCAATAAATCGCAGAAGCTGAACCGGTGTGTTGTTTCCGATATTGTAGATCCGGTGTGGTACGTCGCCGATGGGCCGCATCGGCTGCAGGGCGGCAGCGACGACACCAGAAACCACATCGTCGACATAGGTAAAATCACGCTCCAGTTGGCCATGATTGAAGACCTTGATCGGTTCGCCGGCGAGAATTTTCTCTGTGAATGACCAATATGCCATGTCGGGGCGTCCCCAAGGGCCGTACACGGTAAAAAACCTTAGTCCAACCTGACGCATGTCATAGAGTCGGGCATACGACTCGCTCATCAATTCGTCGGCGCGCTTGGTCGCAGCATAGAGCGAAACGGGACTGTTTACGGGATCCGACTCGCTGAACGGCACTTTTGTATTGGCGCCGTATACGGAGCTGGATGAGGCGTAGACAAGTAGCGGTCGTTTTGGCGCGTGCCGCACGAATTCCAGTACCGACAGATGTCCAATTAGGTTCGATGCAGCATAGGCGAAGGGGTTTTCGAGCGAGTAGCGCACGCCCGCCTGCGCCGCCAGGTGGATGACAACGTCCACATCTCTCACACCGGTCAATGCCAGGAGCCCGACATGATCCGAGATGTCGTGGCAATGAAAGGAAAACCCGTCATGCGTCGTCAGGCGTTCCAGCCGGGCTTGCTTCAGAGCCACGGGATAGTAGTCGTTGAGGTTGTCCACCCCGATGACGTTGATGCCCCGCTCAAGCAGGGCCAGCGATACAAAATACCCGATGAAGCCGGCCGCGCCGGTGACCAAAACGGTTTCCGACTTCGGCGAAACGTCTGGAGAGGAATATTTGGTGTTCATCTCTTGGTTTCCTGTACCGCGTTCGATGATATTTTCGATGAAGTAGCGCCCTCGTTGTTATGTACCCCGCCGGAGCTTGCTGGTTCTATTTGGCGTTAATACTTGTCGGTCAAGCCGCGCACTTTCAGGGCTTCTATCACGAGGCTGACATCCTGGGCGCGTGATTTCGACATTACGAGTACGGTGCCATCATGGACGGCAATGACGAGGTCTTCGACGCCGAGGGCCGCAATTAGCGTTCCCTGTTCAGAGTGAACCGTGCAATTTTCAGAGTCGATCAACACGGGCTGAACCGACCCGCCTACGATTTGTAGGTCCCCGACGGCTGGCCAGGTCCCGACATCGCTCCACGCACAGGACAGCGGTCCGAACACGGCGGCATTCGTCGTGTGTTCCATCACCGCATAATCGATCGAGACCGAGCGGACCGCTGCAAATGCCACGTCGTCGATCCGGTGAACCGGGCCGTCTGCGACCGTCTTGTCCAGTGCCGCCTGCGTGCTGGTGAGCACGTCAGGCGCATGGGTCGCGAGCTCGGCGCGCATCTGGCCGGCCTGGAACAGGAAGATGCCGGCATTCCAGGAATAATGGCCGTCCGCGAGATAGGTGAGGGCCGTCGCATGGTCGGGCTTCTCGCGGAACGAGTCGACGGCAAACGCCGAAGGGCCTATCTGTGCCCCGGCCCGGATATAGCCAAACCCGGTCTCAGGCCGGTCCGGCGCGATGCCGAAGGTCACGATCCGGCCAGCGTTTGCGACGTCGACAGCATCCGCAATCGCCTTCCGGAAAGCCCCGGGATCGCCGATGAAATGGTCCGACGGCAGCAACAGGACCAGGCCGTCCGGGTCGATCCGGCCGACAAATTCGGCGGCGAGAGCCGCCACAGCCGCAGTGTTGCGTGCGCAAGGCTCAAGCAATATCGCGAGGGGCGAAGTGCCTGCCGCGTCCAGCTGTGTCTCGATCAGGTCGAGATAGCGTGCATTGCTGATAATGATGGGTTCAGCCAGGTCGAGACCGTCGCTGCCCGGTGCCAGGCGCGTGACCGTCTGGCTGAACAGGGACGTGTCAGAGACCAGGTTGACGAATTGCTTCGGCGTGCGCGACGTCGACACGGGCCACAGGCGCGTTCCGGAGCCGCCGCACATGATGACAGGATAGATTTTCATGGGCCGGGCCGCTCCTGATGAATGCGATTGGGACGTTCGAAAGCGCGACTCACACCGCTTCATCCTTATTTCAGAGACCTTGGCGATATTCCACCCTAGACGGGCGGTTTGCCAAGTCCAGCTGCGATCCGCCAGACGCCAGCCGCACCCGGTGTCTTGACACCTCACCAGCGCGCAGCAACGCTTCGGCAACACGCAAACGAGCCAACCAATTGGGCATTGGATACGTATCAAACTGACACATCAGGAGTGCCGCGTGGCTGGATTTCACAAGAACCGAACGACGACCATTCAGATCGTTCTGACAGCCGCGCTGCTGGTGCCGGCAGCATTGATGCTGGGGGCCTGTGCCAGTGGCGGCGGTGGCGGCAGCAGTTCGGCAACGCCTTTGCCACCCCCTCCACCGCCTCCGCCCCCACCACCCCCGCCGCCACCACCTCCGTTTCCGGCGACGATCGCGCCAGCCAGCGCCTTCGAAACCTCTGAATACAGTTTCACGGTGGGGCTGCCATTGATCGGCGCCTCAACGGCCTATGCGATCGGGGCGACGGGGCAGGGCATCAAGGTCGCGGTCATCGATACCGGATCGATCACGGATCATCCGGATTTCCTCGGCGCGTCGATCACCACCTATGATGTCTGTGCCAGCACGGCTTGCCCCGGATACGATGCGAGCGGCGATCCGCTGACCCAGGTCCGCCAGCCGGGCGACATTGATACAGGCGGCCATGGCACGCTCGTCACAGGCGTTATCGCCGCTGTCCGGCAAGATGATTTTACGACTGTGACCGACAACGGCGTGCCGAATGGCATCCAGGGCATCGCCTACGAGGCCTCAGTGCTCGACATCCGGGCCGATTCGCCGGGCAGCTGCGCGCTCACCGGAGTGGATGACGAGTGTGCCTTTGCCGACAGCAACCTCGTCCTGGCGATCGACCATGCCATCGCGCAAGGGGTCACCATCATCAACATGTCGCTTGGCGGTGAGGTTGATGCCGACCAGTCGCTGGAAAACGCCGTGCGCCGCGCGGCAGCAGCCGGTATTCTTGTGGTCATTTCCGCTGGCAATGAGGCAGAACCGGCCGGAACCGATGGCATGGGCAACCCAGTGGATGCTGTCGGTCAGACGCCCAGTGAACCAGCCTATATCGCGGGCGAAAGTGCCTCGCTTGGCCGGGTCGTGGCTGTCGGGTCGTTCTATGTCGATCCACTCGATCCGAATCAGGAACGAATCATTTCGGATTTTTCGAACCGGGCCGGGGATTCGGCGAAAAATTATTACCTTTTGGCCCCGGGCGAAGGCATCGTGACGACCGGTCTTGATGACGACATCATGTTTCCGGGCGATCCAACCAATGATGCCGATTCTGAGGGTGACTATTACAGTGTGTCCGGAACGTCCTTTTCGGCGCCCTATGTCGCTGGCGCGCTTGCCCTGCTGTTGGACGCATTCCCGAACCTGAAACAGAACCCGGAACTCGCGCTGCAGATCCTGCTGGATACAGCGGATGACTATGTCGATGCGAATCCCGATGCGATCACGGGACAGGCGGCGGGTGTGGGCATCGACGCGGTGTCGGGCGTTGGCATCATGAACCTGGCAGAGGCCTTTCGCCCCCAAGGGCAACAGACGCTCAGCCTGTCCGTCGAGCGGGTCAGTCTCGGCGAAGCGCTTGCGCCGACGGGAGGAGCGTTCGGTGACTGGGCGTCAAATTCCGGCGCGTTCAATGGGCTCGTGTTCCAGGACAAGTATGACCGGGGCTTCCGTCTCGATGCCGATGCGACGGCAAAGAGCCTGCCGAATGGCCTGATCGCATCGCGAGTCGTTGACATGAACATGCGGGCCGACTGGGCGGCGAGCCAGTCACGCGCCGTGGCCATTGGGGATGTGTCGCTGGCCTGGTTCACGCCGCGTGTTCAGGAGGATCGTCTGGCACCCTATCAGGCTGAGCCCGTCACGAATTTCCAGGCGGCTTACGGCTTCAATGGCGGCGAGGTCGAATTCGGGCGTGGCGGCGGCATTTCGCGCCTCGCGCCCGATGTCACACTGTTCAACGAGCCTGGTATCGGCAACGCTTTCTCGACCAGCGGCAGCTGGGCGCGGGTCAGCCACGAGATCGAATTCGGCCTGACCATGGACGTGTTCACAGCCACCGAAGAATCCCGCTCATTGACCGGTGTCAGCGTCGGACGCGACGCGCGGTTTTGGTCGGTCCGGGCCGGCATATCCTCAGCGGCGGATGACGAGACGTCGCTGGGCGGCAGCTTGCAGGAACGGTTTGGCGAAGCCGACCAGGCCGACATGACAGCCTGGTCGCTCGAAGGCGCATGGAGCCCGTTTGGCCGTCTAACCCTGTCATCCGGGTTGGAAATGGCGAACGTCGATCTTCCGGGTGTCGACGTTCAGGACATCTGGACAAGTCGCTGGTCTGTGGGCGCAACCCACCCTGCGGGACCGGGCGCGCTCAGCCTTGTTATTGCCCAGCCGCGCCGCGCCGAAGCAGGGACAATTCGTTTCCTCGCGCCGACCGGCATCGACGATCAGGGGATCATCCTGCGCTCAGAGATCGAAGCTGGCCTGACGCCGAGCGGACGCCAGATCGACTATGAAACGCGCTATCGGTTCAACCTGTTCGGCACCTGGACGGGCGAAGCTTCGGCGGCCCTGTCAACGTCTCCGAGCCACATTACCGGCGCGGACGACGAAAGCGTCGCGTGGCTGGCAGTTGGGAGGAAATGGTGATGCGGGCTGGCATTCTGGCACTTCTGTTCGCGCCGCTTGGCGCTTGCACAACGTGGAACAACATCATGACGCCGAAGCCGGTCGCCGATTGCCCCGTCGTGACACGGGCCTCGGCCTGGGTCGACCAGATGCCCAAGGTCGGGTCGGGCGCGCACAAGTTGATCGTCGCGGTAAAGCTGGACGATGATCGTCCATGGCTGCTGACGCCTGTGCCGGCGGACCAACCTGGCGTGCTGATGCTTGAACTGTCCCCCGGTGGTCCGGCATTTGCGGGCAATGCCAGCTATCGCGAACCCGTCGGCAAGGGGCTGCGCGAGGCGGTCAGCATAGTCTGCGGCGGTGAAGAGCGCGCGCGTATAGACAAGATAACGATCGCGATGTGAGGCCCCCGGCGCCGAAGCGCCGGGACGAGGCCTAGTTGATCAGGCGCTTGAGTTCGTCGATGAGGTCGGTCTTTTCCCATGTGAACGTGCCATCAGCACCCGGCTTGCGGCCGAAGTGGCCATAGGCTGCCGTGCCGGCATAGATCGGGTTGTTCAGCTTCAGGTGCGTGCGAATGCCCTTCGGTGAAAGGTCAAACAGCTCGCGAAGCGTTTTCGCGATACGGGCTTCATCAGCCAGGCCCGTGCCGTGCGTATCGACATAGACGGACAATGGTTGCGACACGCCGATGGCGTAAGACACCTGGATCGTGCAGCGCTTGGCGAGGCCCGACGCGACGACATTCTTGGCGAGGTAGCGCGTGGCATAGGCGGCTGAACGGTCAACCTTGGACGGATCCTTGCCGGAGAAGGCGCCGCCGCCATGCGGGGCTGCACCACCATACGTGTCGACGATGATCTTGCGGCCAGTGAGGCCGGCATCGCCGTCGGGGCCGCCAATCACGAACTTGCCGGTCGGGTTGACGTAGAACTTGTCTTCCGGCGGGAACCAGCCCTCGGGCAGGACGCCCTGCACGATCGGGCGTACCAGCTCGCGCAGCTGTTCCAGCGTCGCGCTTTCCTTGTGCTGGGTCGAGACGACGACTGCGTTTACCCCGACCGGCTTTTCGTTCACATAGCGGAGCGTCACCTGGCTCTTGGCGTCGGGCTCGAATTCGGGACGTTCGCCCGAATGGCGCAGCGCAGCCATTTTCTGGAGAATCTGGTGCGAATAGACGAGTGTGGCCGGCATCAGTTCGGGCGTCTCGTCGGCGGCATAGCCGAACATGATGCCCTGGTCGCCGGCGCCTTCTTCGGCAAACAGGCCCTGGCCTTCTTCAACGCCTTGTGCGATTTCGGCAGACTGGCCGTGCACGTAGCAATTGACGTCCATCTTTTCCCAGTGGAAGCCGTCCTGCTCATAGCCGATCTTCTTCACCACATCGCGAGCGGTCTGGATCATTTCGTCATGCGTGACGACGGCGCCATTGTTGGTGCGCACTTCGCCAGCCAGGACGACACGATTGGTCGTTGTCAGGGTTTCGACGGCAACCTTGGCGTTCGGGTCCTTGGTGAGGAAGAGGTCGACGATTGCATCGGAGATCTGGTCCGACACCTTGTCCGGGTGACCTTCGGCAACGCTTTCGCTGGTGAATTCAAAGTCGTTCATTTTCATGGGCTCGGTTCCTCGGAAACAATGTAATCGGGACTATCTGGCAAAGACGACGGTCTTGCCAGCGTTGATGAATATTCTGTGTTCGGCATGCGCCTTGACGGCGCGCAGCAGGGCGGTGCCTTCAAGATGGCGGCCCAGTTCGATCATGTCCGCCGGGCTGAACGTGTGGTCGATGCCCTCGGTGACCTGCGTGATGATCGGGCCTTCGTCGAGGTCCGGCGTCACGTAGTGTGCTGACGCACCGATGACCTTCACGCCGCGTGCGTGCGCCTGGTGATAGGGCTGGGCACCCTTGAAGCTGGGCAGGAAGGAATGGTGGATATTGATGCAACGCCCGGCGAGGCGGGTGCAGGCATGATTGCTGAGCACCTGCATGTAGCGCGCGAGCACGACCAGTTCAGCACCGGTCTCTTCGACGAGGTCGAACATGCGGGCTTCCGCATCCTGCTTGGTCGCAGCCGTCACGGGCACATGGAAGAAGGGCAGCCCCCAATGTGCAAACCCGGCTTCCAGTGTGCGGTGGTTGGACACGATGCCGACGAGTTCGATGGGCAGTTCACCGCGCCGCGCGGCATAGAGCAGCGTATTGGCGCAATGGTCTGACTTCGACACGAGCAGCAGCGTCTTGACCGGCTGGCCCACTTTGTGGACGCCCCAGGTGCCATCGAGTTCACCTGCGGCGTCTTCAAGGTCGGCGAGCAGGCCGGTCGGCACATCGTCGTCGGCTTCGGACTGGAAAACGACGCGGGCAAAGAACTGCCCCGTTTCCGGATCGCCGAACGTGCGCGACGAAGCGATGAAGCAGCCATGCCGCTCCATCAACCGCGCCACTGTCGCGACCAGTCCCACCCGGTCCGGGCAGGCAAGCGTGAGGATGTGTTCCTGGCCCACTCTGTCTCCCGGCGCCGCCTAGTAGCGGTAATGTTCCGGCTTGAACGGGCCTTCGGTCGTCACGCCGATATAGTCGGCCTGTTCGGTCGAGAGTTCGGTCAGTTTCACGCCCAGCTTGTCGAGGTGCAGCATGGCCACTTTCTCGTCGAGGTGCTTGGGCAGCGTGTAGACCTTGTTCTCGTATTCGTCGGCGCGCAGGTGGAGTTCGAGCTGCGCCAGGGTCTGGTTCGTGAACGAGGCCGACATGACGAAGCTCGGGTGACCTGTGGCATTGCCGAGATTGACCAGGCGGCCTTCCGACAGGAGCAGGATGCGCTTGCCATCAGGGAACGTGATCATGTCGACTTGCGGCTTGATGTTCGTCCACTCGAAATTGCGCAGGCCTTCGACCTGGATCTCGTTGTCGAAGTGGCCGATGTTGCAGACGATGGCCATGTCCTTCATCGCGCGCATATGGTCGACGGTCAGGATGTCCTTGTTGCCGGTCGCGGTGACGAAGATGTCGAACTTCGAGCACGCTTCGTCCATTGTCAGGACGTCATAGCCGTCCATGGCCGCCTGCAGGGCGCAGATCGGATCGATCTCGGAGACGGAGACGCGGGCGCCGGCACCGGCGAGCGACGCGGCCGAGCCCTTGCCGACATCGCCATAGCCGGCGACGAACGCCTTCTTGCCGGCCATCATGACATCGGTACCGCGGCGGATCGCGTCGACGAGCGATTCCTTGCAGCCATACTTGTTGTCGAACTTGGACTTGGTGACCGAGTCGTTGACGTTGATCGCGGGGAAGGGCAGTTCACCCTTCTTCTCGAGTTGGTACAGGCGGTTGACGCCGGTCGTGGTTTCTTCCGAAACGCCGCGGATCCCGGCCTTGGTCTTGGCGAACCAGCCGGGGCTGGATTTCATGCGCTTCTTGATCTGGGCGAACAGGAATTTCTCTTCTTCCGAACCGGGCTTCTCGAGGAAGGCCGGGTTGGTTTCGGCGCGCTCACCCAGGATCAGGTACATCGTGGCGTCGCCGCCATCGTCGAGGATCAGGTTCGGGCCGTCGCCGTGCGGCCATTGGAACATGCGGTCGGTATAGTCCCAGTATTCTTCCAGTGTCTCACCCTTGTAGGCGAAGACGGGCGTGCCGTTCGCGGCAATCGCGGCGGCGGCATGGTCCTGGGTCGAATAGATGTTGCACGAAACCCAGCGCACTTCTGCGCCAAGGGCTTCCAGTGTCTGGATCAGGACGGCCGTCTGGATCGTCATGTGCAGCGAGCCGCAGATTTTCGCGCCCTTGAGGGGCTGCGTTGGTCCGAATTCTTCGCGCGCGGCCATGAGGCCCGGCATTTCGGTCTCGGCAATGTCGATTTCCTTGTTGCCGAATTCAGCAAGCTTGATGTCGGCGACGTGGTAGTCCTTGGCCATATCAATGTTCCTTTATATGTTTATGCGGCGTTAGCATGACGCACAGGCAAAGGCAACGCCGTGTGAAGGCGCGCCTGCAATATTCGGTTTGGCTTGGCGCGATCTAGCCGTTGAAGCCGAGGACCGTCTCGATGATGCGGTCCTGGTCGGCCTCGCCGAGATAGGGATGCATCGGCAGGGCCAGGACGTGCTGGCTGGCCGCCTCGGTGACTTTGAGATGACCCTTGGGCGGCGCAAAGCGCAGGGCGAAGTCCTGCTGGTGGATCGGCACCGGGTAGTAGACCATGCTCGGGATGCCCTGCGCCGTGAGATGTGCCTGCAGGCCGTCGCGGTTGTCGTGCTCGATGACGTACTGGGCCCAGACCGAACGCCCCCCTTCAATCACCCCTGGCACACCCTTGACGCCCCCGCGCAGCCCACTTGCATACCGGCCGGCGACCTCTTGCCGCCGGTCGATCTCGTCGGGGAAAATCTTTAGCTTTTCCAGCAGGATAGCGGCCTGGATCGTGTCCAGGCGTGAGTTCATGCCGACCCGGAGGCTGAGGTATTTGGGGTCATGGTGGAAATTGCGCGTGGCGGCATCCGACGGTGTGACCTTGCCATAAACCCGAAGAGACTCAATGAGCTCTGCCAGCTTTGCGTCATTGGTCACGACTGCGCCGCCATCGCCATAGCACCCCAGCGGCTTGGCCGGGAAAAAGCTGGTCGTCGCAATATCCGCCCAGTCGGACGGGTGCTTGCCATGCAGGGTGCAGCCGAAGCCCTGCGCGGTATCGGCGATCAGCTTTAGCCCGAATTCGTCACATATCGCCTTGATTTCAGGGTAGTTTGCCGGTTGGCCGAACAGGTCCACCGCGATCACGACCTTCGGCTTGAGCTTGCCATCGCTGACCGTCCGTTCGATTTCAGCGCGCAGCGAGGCCGGGTCCATGTTGTAGGTCGCCGCATCAATATCGACAAAGACAGGTGTGGCGCCAAGCCAGGGCACGACCTGCGCAGTGGCCACAAAGGTGAAGCTCGGGCAGAACACGGCGTCGCCGGGTTTCAGTTCCCAAGCCATGAGAGCGAGTGCGAGCGCATCGGTGCCGTTTGCGCAGCTGACCGCGTGTGACGCGTTGCACCAGGCCGCGAGCTGGCGTTCCAGTTCGGTCACTTCCGGGCCGAGAACAAAGCGCCCGCTTTCCACCACGCCCTGTATGGCCGCGTTGATCTCGGTCTCGATGCGTCTGCGCTGGGCATGAAGGTCGATGAAAGGAAGGGACATGGCGTGGGCTCCGCAAATGGCGCATGGAATGAGCAGCCCATACGAACCCCTCACCGGGCCAGCAAGTAACGCCTGATTACAGTCTATGTCGCTTTTTCCCGGCCGGGGGCAAATCGCTATGAGCAAAACCGAGGGCTTCCGAGTAAGCGTGTGATCGCAGCATGGTGCGGATGTCCGCGCGTGACCTCGACGCAAGCGCCTCGCGCCTTGCCGGTGACCCGCCCAGTTCGCGCAAGGCCCTGGCGCCGGCGCCGACATCGACTTTGGCCCACCGGGCGCCTGGAATGGAATCGTAGATGCCGGTTGGATCGCTGACCGGTTCCAGCACGAACGGAAGAAGGACCGAATTGTTTTCGGTCATGAACTCAAGATTGCCCGACCAGCCCGTGGCGATCGTCGCGCGGCCTGCGGCCATGGCTTCTGCGAGATGCATGCCGAAACCTTCCGATCGATGCGATGACACAAGCAAGTCACTGTTCCACAATAGCTGCCTCTGTTCTTCCTCGGAAAAGCTGCGGTCGATCACGTCAATCCTTGGATCACGCCGGGCGCAATCCATCACCTCAGCTTCGTATTGCCTGTAAAGCGACAGGTTGCGACACTTCACAGTCAGGCGTGCCGCCTCCTTTACGGGGAAGGCCGTGGAGAACATCTCCATTGTCGTGAGCAGGTTCTTGCGATGAAGGGACGAGCGCCCATCGGCAATTGTGAGTACACGAAGCGTCGTGTCTCCCCTGCTGGCCGGGCTCGGCCAGGCCTTGGCGTGCGGGTCGACCGCAACGAAGTGGGGTACATTGCGGACAGGCACGGAAAACGCATCCTGGAAAGCCTGTTGGACAAATCGGCTGGGGGCCCAGATCTCCGACAGGAAACAGGTCTGACGCACCCAGTCGGCAGGAACGATCGACAATTCCCAGGCCCATGCGCCAATCACCCGCCACTTGTGCCAGCGCCGCAGGCCGAGCCCCATCAGGGCGCGTTCGGTTTCAGGTGCATTTGCATAGAGTATCAGCGTACCCCTGCCACCCAGAGGCATTTCCTCCAAAGGCACTTCGCTGGCAACATCGACCTGGTTGAACATGCCACTGAGGTCGACAGCAATCGGCGTATGGCCCGACTTAAGCAGCGCGCGATAGCAGCTCAGCGCGGCGCGTCCAACACCATTGGCAGTGCGGAACATCCCGGCCACGACGATCTGGTCGCCCGGCCCGGCGAAATATCCGGGTGTCGTTGAACGCGGCAGGATGAAGCGACGAACAGCCGATTTTCCACGTCTGACGGATGATTTCATCTGCAAAGCTGATACGACACTTTCCGGTATTTGCACCCAGCGCTCGCTTTTTGTATGCCTGCCAGCGGCATGGCGCGCAAGATCCTCACGCGAATGCTGCCGCCTTGGTTTCGGTCGGTGAGGTTCGCCTACAGGATAATGGCTGGCCTGTCCGGGCCAGATGTGCAATCGGCCATCACGACTGGATCCCTGAAAGGAATTGCTCAATGCCTCTGATTGTCGAGCCGCTCGCCATACCTGACGTTAAACTGGTGACCCCGCCGCGTTTCAGGGATGATCGCGGGTTCTTCTCGGAGACCTATAATGCCGAGGCGTTCAAGAATGCCGGAATCAATGCTGATTTTGTGCAGGACAACCAGTCGTTGTCAATTAAGTCAGGCACAGTCAGAGGGTTGCATTTCCAGGCGCCGCCTTTTGCTCAGGCCAAGCTCGTGCGCGTATTGCGCGGCAGGATTCGCGATGTGGCAGTTGATGCGCGCAGCGCGTCGCCGACCTATGGCAAGTGGGTAAGCGCCGAGCTGTCGGCGGCCAATGGCGTACAGATCTTCGTGCCGCGCGGATTCCTGCATGGCTTTGTGACACGCGAGCCCGACACCGAGATCGCCTACAAGGTGGACAATTACTATTCCAGGGAATGTGACGGCGGCGTGTTGTGGAACGATGCAGAACTGGCCATCGAGTGGGGCTTGCCAGTCGACGCGGCTTTGCTGTCGGGCAAGGACGCGCAGGCGCAGCGCTTCGCGACGTTCAGGACACCGTTCTAATCGCCCTTCTCCCTGGCAAATCATACGAGCTTCCTGACAGATTCGTGCCTGAGAGGACGATCGCCCGATTGGCGGATCCTGATTTTTCCAGAGAGGGATTTCATCGTAGGGATCGTAACCTGACTTGCCCGGGGACGTCCCTACCATCCCTCCCAAACTAGACGGATCACACCCACGCCTATGCAGCAGACGTGACTTCCGCCATGGGCGAGGAAGTTTACAACAAGGGGGTATGCTAGCAAGCGGTTTCGAGAGCGGCTGGAAGTACGAGGCACCGAGCCCGTCATCCTGTCCGTGTCCAGTCGCAAGGTACCGTGTGACGATGACAAGGCTATCTGTCGCCAATGCGACGTGGTTGAGCGCATGTTCTGCGGTCGCAAGGACTGGCAGCGCATCGCCATCCGCTACGACCCTGCAGCACCAACGTCATGGCTGGAATCAGACTCGCAGCCACCCGAATCTGGTGGCTGCTGGGCGCCGAGACCCTGGATGCCCGCCAGGTCCAGTGACTCCCGCCGTCGTCCAGGCATGGCCTTCATTATATTGGCATCGGTGAGGACGTAGTGCGCTGCCTAGGTTTTCCGCAACACGAAACAGGGTTGCATGTATGCCTGCGTGTAGTTTTCGAAGAACCCGACCAGTTCGAGAGATTGCCAGTTCTTGCGCGCGTAGGCCTCCGGAATCACCGCTTCACCATAAGTCTCAGCAGACAGCTCCCCGGCGCTTCCGCCTGGATAATAGATGAACTCGCCTGCATCATAGCGCTTTAGATTCTCCTCGCGGGCGCTGTACATTGCCGAAAACGCACCTGCTTTCGATTCCTTGGCGGCCTTCGTGCTGGGCCGGTCGATATGCGCCCGAGGGCGAGTGGTCAGGCAGGCAATGCCACCAGGTTTAAGGACGCGGGCGAACTCGTCTATCCATTGGTCAGCAACATTTGCCGGGAGGTGCGAGAAAACAGAGAATGCGTAGATCATGTCGAAGGTGTTGTTTTCCGCATGGATCGGCGGGAAAGGATCGCTGACCGAATAGTGACAGCCTGCCACATGCTGGCGCGCAAAGGCGAGCAGCCGCTCCTGGACATCGAAACCATAAAGGTTGGATCGTGGGACATCCTTCAGCCAGAACCGGAGAATGCGGCCCCATGCGCAACCAAAATCCATGACCTTCGTATCTCCCGAAAGTCCGTTGCCGTGTTGCTGTAGCATTTGCCGGGCGAACTGCCAGAACAGGAATCCGTCCCGCAAAACAGGAAGGCCGGCGCGGCCAACCGTACCTGTTTGAACGTCTTCGGTCGGAACCTGGAAATCGCTCACAACGTGATCAAACCATTGTTCGTCTGTGAGAAGCTGGAATGCCATATTCATCTTGCGCAAAAATCTTTCAGCTTGGGAATGATTATCCGCTTCTTCCATCATACAGAATGGTCCTGCAAGGACTTCAAGTTTAGAGGTCTCGATACTTGGATCGATGAATGAGCGGGTGCTCTATTCCTGCACTGTCATCTTAACGGTAGCCCAGAAATCGTTGCCCGTAGAACACTAAGTCGCTCGTGATCGATATTACATATGTCCGCGACATTCAGATCACCAAACGCGAACTGGGGCTTCGGGCGATTTGGACTGTATTCAAACCCTTCGAACTGGATGCCGAGATTGTCACGGAGCCAATATGCGTCTTCTGCCAGCGATTCGACTGCAGCGATGATACTTTGCCGCAAGATTGGCTTTCTATATCCTTCAATCGAACGATCAGCGCGTTGCAATGCGGTGATGAAGACTGTTGTTTCCCGATTGAGCATGTTCGGTACATCAGGGAAGTTTTCGCGCCGATATTCCTGGAGAAGGTACATAGCTTCCGAACTCATCGTTTCATTCTTGCGCGATTGCGACTGCATGAAATCGGGTGCCAGTTCGGGTACAAATGCCTGGCAAAAGTCTGCCGCGACATTTTGTACGAACACTCTGACCCTGAGACTATCCGGAAACAAACTTGCCCAACCCGAGAGCGCCGGTCGCATACGGTACAGAGGTTCGGGCAAAATGTGAGAAGCTTTGAGAATTTGCTGTGCAACTGAGAGATAGTGATCTGCCGGCGAGCGCACATAGGCAGCGACGGTGAATGAGTTCGAATTGGCCCGGATAGTGTCGAAGCCGCTCTTGTTGGCGCGAAAGATGATATCGAAGAAGAAGTCTTCCGAACTTACGATTAGTGTTTCAAATTCGCCGCTGGTCGCGGCGGCGTTTATGAATGCGCTTTGCTCCTCGACGTCCAAATTGAATTGATCAGGGTCGAGCGACTGGACGAATTGGTAGCCACGCGACAGTCGCGGCTGGAACGAGGCAGCGAAAAAACCATGATGGACAACGCCACGTACGCTTTGTGGGTAGCATATTCCTTGCTGAAGCAAAGCTTCACGCGCGGTTGCCAACGCGAACTGAATCGCTGTCGTGCCCGTTTTCGGCGCTCCAATATGGAATATTGTATGCAAGCAGGCTCCTGACCTCTATTCGGTGAATCCAGTAATAAACCGATGATTGCTAAAATTAACGGATCCCAGCGCCATCAGACTATTCCAGCCCCGCGTGTGGGAATATGGGAGATAGCTCATCTGGGTAGACCTAAAAGTCATCGCACAGGCAATAGCAAATCTAGGCTACTTTTATCCAATACTCTGTAGAATATTCCATTGCAGGTTCTGGCCCCTCCTCAAAGTTAGCTCTCGCGACTATAGGAGGTAATTTGGCGTTGATTGATATATTCAGGTACCTCGCTCGCCAGTGAATTTGGACCCCAATCGGGGGCTATAGTTGGATCTGCATTCGTAGCCTGAGGGGTCGCTTCAATTAGAAAGGCAGCTGGCGAGGCAGCCGGCCATACGCATCGAGCCGGGGCGGCTTTTGTTCATCGATGAGAGTTCAATGAAGAGGTGGTCCGATAAACCGTTTCGCGCAGACCGAACAGGTGGGCTAGCCGGTTGAAAATGGATCCAGCCAGCCGAAGTGGCTTCGTTTGACTGTGTTCTCCCCTGACAGATCGATTGGCAAAGGGGCAGAAATTGTGCTCGAATAAACAGGATGATCATGTTGTCGTTCCATGCCCGGCGGTTGCCAGATACGAAGGAGTCAGGGTTCGTACTCCCCTATGTTCTGGCTGTGGTTGCCATTTTGTCCCTGTTGACGGCACTTGGCGCAGAAGCCTTGATGCGAAGCCAGGGCGCGATTGGAGAAATGGCAGATCGCAATACGCTCGTCTGGGCGCTCGATGAAGCTGAAGCCGGAGCAACCCATGTCTTCCTGACACGGCCCATGGTGAGCGCTGGCCTGGACCTGTCAAACCGTCCCGTGGACGAAGCGGAGCTGATGATGGGTGAACCACTCAGCGAGGAAGGTCTTGATCAGGCCGACATATGGTCGGCGACAGGCGGGGTCCGGCAAGCTGTGATCGGGGATAATGTCGTCGAAATCGCCTATCAGGACGCCGACGGGCTGATCTCCCTGAACTCGGCCGATTTGCCGGTCCTGACTGCCTGGCTGAAGTCGGTCATCGGCGATGGCGAAGAGGCGCGCATCCTGTCAGCCCGGATAGCCGACTATCGGGATGCAGATTCGATGCGGCAGTTTCTTGGGGCTGAGCGCGCCGATTACCGATTGGCGCGCCTTTCGCCTCCCTCCAATTCCAATCTCAGGAGTTTCGAGGAGATCGGGCACATATTCGGCTTTGCCCAGAAGCGATCACTGGACAGGGAAGCGTTCATGTATACGACGCTCTTTGCGACATCAGGCATGCCCCGCAAAGCAGGCATTCCGGTGCAGCTCCTGCCCATATTGTCGGCTTTTACTGGGAATCTCACCGGATATTCGGACGATCTGGTGGAAACCCAGCTGATTGACAGCCGTTTTCCGAGCGAACGGGCTCAGTTTGTTCTTACCGCGACTTCGCCCAACGCGCGCTTCGGGTTGCGCAGGGTCGTCGAAATTGAGAGAACCGCAGGAGCGGCAGATCAACCCTTTACCAGGCGCTGCGTTGCGGAATACCCCGTACCCGCCGGCACCGGAGACCCAGCAGAACGCCATGCCCCTCTTCAGTCTATTTTTTCCGCAGCTATGGATTCCCGATAGCGATGACCGACCCGTGGCATTGCTGCCAGGGCCGAGATTGCTCGGGCGTATCGTTGTTTTGCCGAACCGGTATTTTACCCATGCGCGGCGCAAGATTCCTCGTGGAGACCAGAAGGGCCGGCGTGCCGCGCTCGCGCAGGCCGCATTTGAATCGCGATACCGCGATCCGGACTTCCTTGTCACGGTCCGGACACCGGGACCGCGGCCGACAGAAGCGTCGATCTGGAGTTGGGACAGGAATGCCATCGAGGCGCTCACGGGCACACGTCGCGCGCGTGTCATCCCGGAGCCGCTCGCGCGACGTCCTCTGGCCAACGGGGCGCGTATCGTTGAAGCCAGCGAGGGCTATGACGGGGAAATCTGGTTGAATGAAACCTGCATCGCTTCGAGATGGTGGGCCCAGCGGCCGGGCGTGGATGACTGGAACCAGTTCATTGCAGGCGCCAGGTCGCGCGACTGGCCGGTCGATATAGATGGCAACCCGCTGGCATTTTCCATGCCCGAGCCTGAACCGGCTCAATGGAACACGAATATCTTCTGGGTGCGGCGTGACCTGAATGACCGGCTGCAATCGATCGGGCCGTTGCAACTGGCGATGACGGTCCTCGCCCTTGCTGCGGTTCCAGCCGGCTGTGAAGCGACGCAATATGCGCGCCTGGTCCAGGAAAGGTCTTCGATCCAGGCAGCGTTGACAAAACAACGGGTCGCTGCAGAGCCCTGGCTGAACCTTCGGCGCCAGGCTCTGGCCGATCAGAAGCTCGTCTCTGATATGTCAGCGCCCGGTGACCCGGTCTCGCTCGTGTTCGCATTGATGGATCTTGATTCGGCCCTTGCGTCAGTTACATCGCCGGTCGAACGGATTGAATACCTTGACGGCGAATTGCGCGTCACCCTCCAGTCTTCCGAAACACAGAATGTCGTTTCCATGGTTTCAGGTCTCGAACAGAGTGCCAGTTGGACGCGGGTCCGCTACGATCCGGCGACTCGCCAGATCGTCGGGAAGGTCGAAACCGGCGCGCGCCCGGACACGGTGCCAGCGCAATGAGCCGTTTAAAGGATATTCAGGCCGCACTCGCGGCGCAGATGACACCGCGCCTGGCTTACGGCCTTTCGGCTTTCCTTGCTTTGGGGCTCGGTTACGGGCTTCTGCAATTGCATGATGCCAGGAAAGCAGCCGAGGCCGATGTGTCGGCGGCCAGAAGCGAACTTGCCCTCGTGTCCCAGACAGACGGTGTTGATCTTTGGAAGGAACGCGCCGAGCAGGCGAGAATTGCGCGCGAGGCATGGATCGAGCGTCGATGGCGCGGTGCAACGCCTGGCATCGCCTCGGCCGAAGCGCAGGCTGCCGCCGCGGCCCTTCTTGCCAAGACAGGGCTGGAAAGCGTCAAACTATCGGTGTCGAGTGATCCTGTCAGGGTCGGCTCTGAAGATCTGCTGCGATATGAAATTGCCGGTGTTGGCGATTCCCATGTCCTGATGTCACTGCTTGTCGAACTATCGACCGCTAGCAAGTCTTTCATCATAACCGAGGTTTCAGCGCCCCTCAGGGACAAGCAGCGAACGCGCCTCTCGCTCGGCGGTTACCTGCCCTACCTGCCCAGCGACGCTGTTTTGGAGGAAGCGCCTTGAACAGGTCGTTCCTTATCTTGCTGCTCGCGCTGGCAGGCATCGGCGCCGCGCTCGGATTCGTGTCCGGATCGCGCTCGGCTGATGCCGCAGCGAGCGGGATCGCGGCGCAATGGGTCCCGCAATCCCTGCCGATCGATTATTCTGTCTCCAAGGACCGGTTCCTGCAGGATTTGTTTGGGAGCAAGCTTTTCCCGCAACCCTATTCCGATCAAAGCGTGACACCAGACGGCGAGGTCACCGATACAGATGAACCAGGCCAGGCAGCATTTCCACCCATCCTGTCAGCGGCGAAAATTGATGGAGAATACAAGCTCCAGATCCGCATGCCCGATGGTGCGATCCTGAATGCCGGCGCCAATGACACGCTGCCGGGAGACTGGATCATCCGGGAGATCACGCTCGACAAGGTGGTCGCAGAACAAGATGGAATTATTGAGGTTTTCGATCTGACGGCGAGTGAACCACCTGCATGAAACCGCAATCGATGCGCAACTTGCCTGGCAGGATTGCCATCGGTTTGGTGGTGGCCCTGCTTCCGGCCTGTACGCAACAAGCGCTGCCCGACAATGAGAGGGACTATCCGACGATTGTCCTGTTGATTGCTGATGATCTCGGCCTGGATGTCGCGCCCTGTCATGACCCTGACAGCGTTATGAAACATCTCGCTGCACGGTGTGAGGCGTCCCTGGTGTTTGACCGGGCCTATGCGCACCCGGTATGTACACCAAGTCGCGCCAGCCTGATGACGGGCCGTCATCCGTTTCGCACCGGGACCGGCGATGTCAGGCAATCAGCGCGCAAGCTCTCACTGGACGAGGAGACGCTTGCAGAACGTGTCAGGGCGAACAGTCCGGGCAATTATATCATGGGTGCGTTCGGCAAATGGCACCTGGCCGACGATGAGAATGGCGCAGAACACAATCCTGGACTCCAGGGGTTTGATATCTTCGAAGGCACACCGCGCCAGCATGATACCTATCGCTTCTATGATTACGACTGGATGCGCAATGGCGTATCTGTCGGTAACCAGTCGACCTACCGGACAACGCGGATTGTCGACGCGGTCATCGAAAATTTCATCTCGTCCCCGTCATCGAGGCCAAGCCTCTATTGGGTGAGTTTTACCAACCCCCATAAGCCCTATCATATCCCCCCGTCAGCGCTGCACTCACAGGGCGATCTTTCCGGCACAATGCTCAGGGAAATCTCGAAAAGGCAGCCCGGCCCGGACGAATATCACGCCAACCGGCGAGAACCGCGGCTCGACAGGCAATACAACGCGATGCTTGAAGCGCTTGACAACGAGATCGAGCGACTGGTCACCAGGATGGATGAGGTCGCGACCCGGCCGATCATATACATTTTCCTTGGAGATAACGGATCGGCAGCCGAAGTGTATCGCGGACCAGGCTCTGCCGGCTATCGCGCCAAGGCAAGTCTTTACGAGGGCGGCATACGTGTCCCCGTCCAGATATGGTCGAGCCATGATGGGAATGGCGCCGTGGAAACAGGACGCAGCGATGCGCTCGTTCATCTGAGTGATTTGTTTCTCACGATTTCTGAGCTGACAGGATCTCGAATTGCGGCGAGCGAAGGCTCAGGCCGGACCCTCGACAGTGTCAGTTTCGCCGGCATACTCAAAGACACCGATCGTCCGGGGAAACGGGACTTTGCCTATGTCGAGCGCGGAAACCTCGCCATGATGCCATTCGCGTACGGACTTGTCGACGCCGCCGGCTTCAAGCTCATCCTGCGCGATCCCGTGCGGCCGACCGGATATGCCGGGGATGTGCTCATGGAGTTCTACGACACGGCCCGTGATCCTGGTGAAACGAGCAACCTGCTCGTGTCGACATGCAGCGCCGATCTTTCCCGTGTTGGTTTCATGTTGGAAGAGATTACCAGGTTGCATGCTTCTGAACCTCAGAAGCATACGACATTTTCTCCTGATCCCTACCGGTCACATCTTGCCGGTCTGGCCTCCCGGTGCGCCAGCGAAACCCAATGAAGACCACCCAAACGTCCAGATGAGGGCAGGGGGTGGGGCGGCGTTGCAGGCGGCCCGGTGATGATTCCCTGCAGGGAATGACAGGGGCGTGCCGCGCGATTGCGTTCGTCCAGCACGACCCGGAGACCCTATTCAAGGTCCAGGTCCTGCCGGCGGGCCATCAGGGGAGCCTGCCATTCAAGTTTGGCGATCCAGTCGAGGTCGGCGCGGGTGGCTGTCTGGATGCGAACCGCGACCGGGAGCGGCGGCGTGCGATACGAGCCTGAGTCATCAAAAGGACCAAAATCGGGTGTCTTTTCAGGCGGCCATTTATCGTACCAGTTCCCGTCCGCGCCGAGATAGGAGAAGGTTGCGTCCTCGGAAAACGTGCCGAGCTGGACCTGTTGTCCACCTGAAGAATAGACGAGTTCCGAGGGAGACCCTGAAAGGTCGAAACGGAAAGCCGTCAAGCCTTCCGATGTTGTCGCAAGGGCCCGGCTCGACAGGCCGCTCAATTGCCGGTCAGTCGCGATAAAGGCTGTCTCCTCCTCTTCCGGCCAGGACGGCAAGATGCCCCCCACGACCTCAGTAAACCCGGCGCGCCGGATTGCGTCCCTGCCTGCTTCCAGCGACAGGGTTTCGATCCTCGCCGTCAGTGCCGATTGCGCCAGCAGTGACTGGAAGATCAGCACTGCGGAGATGGAGAGTATCGCCAGCGCGACCAGCATCTCCATAAGGCTGAAACCCTGGTCAGATCGATCAACCCTATTCACAACAGGTCAAGCTCAGGAACGGGTGGTGGACACGCCATCCAGTCGGCCAGGTCAAGACCTGTCAGGATTGCTGTTTCATGCATATCCTTTTCGAAAACGCCTTGCAGGTATTCAAAGTCAGCGGCGAGGCCTGGAGGGGCTGGCAGGCTGCCCGGCTGGACGTTGTGGACGAGCGGTGTCAGGCGGCATGGCGCCGCTCCGAGAAAGGACTGGAGATTGCCCAGGACAGGACTGTCAGCGCGGATGTCATCGCTGCGGAGTACGAATACCTGGGCCTTTGGGAATAGTGAGTACAGGCGGGCCATCTGATTGGAATAGAAACCGCGCTCCACATAGGAATAGAAAAGGTCAACGCCAAAGGGCGATTGCCTGACCCGTTCGCGACCGTCCCGGATGGCCTCGCCGAACGACAGCGTCTCGCGTCCGCGCCTTACCTGCATCGACCAGGCCGAATAGGCGCGGGCAACCGGGTGGCGCAGGCTGATCACGATACGAAGCGCCTGGTTGTGGGCCTGGAGTAGCTCAAGCGCATTTGGCCAATAGAGATAAACCGGTGTCGCGTCGCCCAGCAATGCGCCCTGCGGAGCGTCGGCAAAGTGCCGTGTCAGGTGGGAGAAAGGCCGGTCGGCCGGTCGGCCGGCTGTGGGTGCCCGGCGAAAATAATGTGTTTCCTTTGTCGGCGGCAGGTAGATTTCAGGGTTTTGTCCCAGATATTGCGCAAGAGCCGTGGTGCCGGCCTTCTGGACACCTGCAATGGCAAAATCAAGTGTCAGGTCGGCTGTCGTCATCATCGCTCAATCCTACAGGCAAGTTGCGCGTTCTCAAACGCCTTGATGACAACAAAAAAGGGGCGGCCAAGAGGCCGCCCCTTCCAAATTATCTTAGACGAATTGGGGCTTAGAAGTTGCCCTGGTCGTCGTTGAGGGTCGTTGCCGGAGTTGTCGTATCTGGCGTGCTGTCCGAGTTCGAATTGTCGCCGAATGGCGTCACAACCGAGGAGGATGGGCTTGCATTCAGACGATCAACATCAAGGTCAAGGGTCGTCGAGAAGACCATTGAAATATCAGCTGTTCCGAACTGGCCTGCGACCGCTTCAAGCTGTGAGCTGTTCAGACGAACTTCGCTACCCTGGACCGAAGAACCGAGGATAGTGAACGGATAGACACCGTTAAACGCAGAGCCGTTACGCGAGTTCGTAACAATGATCTGCGCTGGAACGTCTTCGGCTGGGTCGAGACCGGTGATGCGGAAGATCGAATTCACGGCCTTGGTGCTGTCTGACACCCAGTCGAAGGGTCCGAAGACATTGCCTTCGTATTTCAGGTCTTCAACATCGGCGATTGTGAACGCATCTGTCGCTTTCAAACCAACGCTTGTGTCGAGGGTCAGAACGGCATCGCTGACTGACACAGTCTGAGCGGCAACAGGGGCAGTGGTCGAGATGGTCAGATCGAAGGTGCCGGTTGCTGGCGCAGTAGCAGCAGTCGTGCTGACCAGGTTAATATCGCTGCCGGTGGCGACTGTTGCAGCTGTTGCAAACACAGCACCAGCTCCAGCGATCGCCTGACCGCTAACGATTTCGTCAGTATTCTGGAAATCGATGTCAGCCACAAAGCCCAAGACGTTCCCGATCACAGCAGGTGTGCCTGCCAAGTCGAGGAAGCCCGGAGTAAACGCCAGGGCAAAGTCGCCAAGCGTCGCAACCGAAGGAGCGTCGTTTGCAATGTCGAATGTCGAGAAGGCTGGTGGCGTCTGCAGGTCGAGGACCGACATGGCCGTATCAGGTGTCAGCGATGCATCAAAAACGCTTTCGCAGGTCATGGCTGCGATCGGTACTGCGGCGCTGGTCAGGACTGCCGTTCCGCCTTCGATCTTCGTTCCACCGGTTTCAGTCTGGAACATGGTGACGGCAAACGTCACATCTCCGCATGATGCTGCACGCACAGGAAGGTTGAGCGCGATACCGTCACGGGTCAAGTCGCTTGTCGAATTGTCGGCTGCGTCGGTTGTGATCAGGTAACGCACAGAGGTCGCACCTGTCGTACCACCCTGATTCACGACGGCACCAGTAATGCCGCTGGCCAGCGCTGGAAACTCTGAGCCATTCAGGTTGGACGCGATTGTCCCGTTTGTGACCTGAATAGCCAGGAAGATATTCTGGCCGGGAGGAATAACGCCCTCAGTGAGGACTTCGAGGCCAAACTGGCCGATACCTGCCGGTGTTGCGTTCAGGGCGACGAGATCTACTTCATCTGCAAGAACGTAAGGTGAGGCGATCGTCGTCACAGCGCCGCTCGACGAAGTCACGGAAGTCTGCTCGAGTGCCAGCTGCGCCTGGGCGCCGCCTGCGATGAGCGCCGCAACGGATGTTGCCGCCAAAAGTTTCTTAATCATATAAATTCCCCTACTAAGGAAGCTAAACTAGGCCTCGCCGGACATTCGGCGAGACTATGGTTCGCTGCGATTGGCGAATCCCAGCCGCGCGAGATGACCTTAGGATTCCCCCCTCTGGTGTGTCAAGCGACGGTTGATGACAGTTTTTCGTAATGGCGGGATTTGATCCAAGAATTCAGGCTCTGTTGTATTTTTACCCACGCTTTGTCGAGATTTCAGTCGCCGGAATAATGGATCTGCGCAATTTTATTGCGCTACTCATATCCAAAGGGGGCGGTTTCGACCCAGCCGAGCGTCTGCAGTGACAGCGGACTTGTCCGGTTGTCCTGGTCGATCACGTCTGCGGTCACGCGGAAGACCTGCATCCGATAGCGGGAACTCACGCCGAGGCCGTACCGGGCCGCTTCGGGCGGACCCAGTGGCTGCGATGTCCAGCCGACCTGCCAGCCGCCGCCAAGATCGCGGCGGCCCTCAGGTTCAATGACCGGGTTCGTCGCCGAGAGCATGACACGCGCGACCGACACGGCGCGTGACAACTCGCTCTGCTGCTCAAGCCTTGCCGCGCCCGACGCGAGCTGGAACTGTAATGCAAGCAGGGGCACAAGCGCCATCGACAGGATGGCCAGGGCAGCGATCGTCTCGAGCAGGGAAAACCCCGCTTCACTGTCTATACCTGGCTCAAGCGTCGTCCCGGTCATCGGTTCGTTGCGGGTGCCTTGCTGCCCGGTTCAGGCGTGACGGGCCGGGGACGGGGGCGAAGCAGGGTTTTCATATTGTCGGTTGCCCTGCTCGATCGGTCGAGTTCGTCGACCAGTTTATTGGTAAACCCGGCTTTTTCATCCGTGTCCTTGAGGATATAGGCTGTGATCAGGACCAGGAGTTCCGTACGCGTCTGGCTGATCGAATTGTTCCGGAAGAGGTTGCCCGCAATCGGAACGTCCTTGAGGAATGGAATACCCGTCTCGCCGTCTGTCGTAGTCGTCTGGATCAGGCCGCCAAGGACGACGGTTTCTCCATCCTGGATAGACAATTGTGTGTCCAGCGTCCGGTTGGAAATTGTCGGGCTCGCAATGGCCGAGGCATTGTTTGGAAGGGCTGTGGAAACTTCCTGCGAAATGGTCAGGTCGACCCTGTTTTCACTGAAAATGATCGGCTCGATCGACAGGAGCACGCCGGTCTTGCGGTACTCGACCTGCTGCAGGACATCGGTCACACCGTCCCCGTCCTGGGCGGAGGCGGCCCTTTGGGATGTGATGACGGGAACGTCGGTGCCGACCTGGAGCCGGGCCGCTCCGCCCGACCGGGCAATCAGTTTGGGTTTTGACAGGACGTTGACCTGCGAGTTCGACGCAAACGCATTGAGCGCAACCTCGACATTACCCGAGAAAACGCCAACGTTCAGGCCCGACGAGCCGAGGCCGAGGCCAGACGTACCTGTCGTTGCCCTGAAATCCGCGTTCCCGATACTGTCGACGAAGAATTCAAGGCCGTACTGGGTCTCGTCCGTCAGGGTTATTTCCGCAATTGTCACCAGGATGAGCACCTCGCCCGGTGGCCGGTCGAGTTGCTCAAGCAGCGGCTTGAGGCGGGCATAGTCAGAAGATGCGCCTGAATAGATCAGGCGATTGGAGATGACATCGACGACCAGCGCGCCCGGGATATTCCCTCCGCTGAGGCTGCCTGCCACCGGAGAGGCGAGCCCGGCCCCCTGGCCGTTGAGGCCGGCACCATCACTGCCATCCTGTCCTGTGCCGCGACGAGTTCCGCCTTTCCCGCCAGAAAGGACAGCATTCACCGTATTGGCCAGTGTTTCAGCGTCAACATTCTGGACTGAATAGACAAACAATTGCGCCACATCGCCGGTCTTGGCGGGCTTGTCGAGTTCGTTGAGCCAGAACCGCGCGCGCTCAAGCGCAACCGGGCTCTTGGAGAACACGAACAGGTCGTTCGTGAACTCGACCGGGATTGTCACGATGGTTCTCTGGATGCTGGGGTTTGAACTCGATTGCCACCCTTCAATCGTCAGCAGCCTCGCCATCTGCTCTGCCAGTTCCTTGGCGCCGACATAGTCTGGCGAGTAACGCAGCAGTTCGGTGCCGGCATAGGCAAGCTCGTCCATTTCATCGATGATGTTCAGCGCCGCTTCGACATCTTCAGGCAGGCCGTTCAATGTCAGCACATTGATCGCCTGGTTCGGTTCGATCGTCAGGCGTGACTTGTCCGGGAAAGCCTGCTTGAGGATTGTTGCCATGTCCGCCGCCGAGATCGCATCAAGCTCGACGAACATCACGAGCGGGCGCAGTGCGCTCGGCGTGTCCGGAGCCGACCTGGATCTGACGAATCGCGGTATCCTCGCGCGAAGTGAGACATCATCAAGTATCTTGTAGACGCCGTCTTCAGCGACGACCGATACGCCATACTCTGTCAGTGCGCCCGATACGAGCGCAAGAAAATCGGTCGATTTCAGCTCGCCAGAGGTGCGCAACTTGATAATGACGTCCTTGCGATCAGCGACCCCGGGACCGGTATAGTATGGCACCTGGAGCATCTGCCCAAACACGGTATCGATGAAATCGGGAAGCGGGAGCTCCTGGACGGCGGCATCGACCGTCTTCGTGTGAGGCGCAGGCGGCCTGGAACCGGATTGCGGTCCTTCTGCTTCCGATGAGGTTGCAATCGAAGGAACAGAAAATTCCCTGGATCCGTCCTGGGCCTGTCTCGGCTGTGGGTTTTTCCCGGAAATTGCCTGCAGAGCGCCCGGGTCCGTCACCTTGTAGGGGTTTGCACCCGGATCAACCCGGATTGCCCCTGCCATGGGATCAGGACGGCGCGCAGAGGTGTTGGAGCAGGCTGGCAGGACGAGCAGGATCGACACGCTGGCCCATCTGGCAGCAAGAAGCGCGCGTTGGAGGTGTTTTGACTGTACAGGCATGAGCGGGTTCTTCGGTTAAGCCGGGCCGCCAGTGACGGAATTGGCGAGAATTATCAGGGCTTTTGGCGAATGGCGACCCTCATGGTCCAGATGGCACGCGGCCGATGTCTGTGTCCAGTCCGCTGCCTCCAGGTTGCTGGTCGGCGCCCAGCGAATAGACAAACGGGGTGCGATCGAGGCCTCCGGCATCCTTCAGTGGCGGCGTATAGCGGTAAGGCTGCCCCCAGGGATCGGTTGGCAGGCCATCGTCCATGTAAGGGCCATACCACGTTGCCGCCGCTGCCGGGTCCGTCGGGCGCTGGATGAGCAGATTGAGCGACTCGTCGGCCGTGGGATAGCGTCCGATATCAAGCCGCATCGTCGAAAGCGCCGTTATCAGGGCTTTCGTCTGCGCTTCTGCGACCGTCTGCTTCGACTTGTCGACCTGGTTGAACAGGCGGGGGGCAACCATTGCGGCGATAATGCCCATTATCGCGAGGACCACGAGCATTTCAAGCAGGGAGAACCCGTCATCCCGGCCCTCCTTGACGGCGGTTGGTGCTTTTTCGTCTTTTGCGACGCGTGAATGGGTCATGGGGCAATCTCGTAGAGGCTGGTCATGGCAAGAACAATGCTGATAACGATCGTGCCGACAATAAGCGAAATCGACACAATCGCCAGCGGTTCTACCAGCGCGGTCAGTTTTTTCGTGCGTTCCTGTGTTTCGCGCCGATAGATTTCGGCCGCAAAAATCATCATGTCGGCGAGCTGGCCGGACGTGCGTCCGGTCCGGATCATGTCGATGGCGACGCTGTCAAATTCTGGCAGGTTGCGGGCAATGGCCTCATCAAGACCCTCGCCACTGCGAACCGAAGAGCGCGCAGCGACAAGCCCGGCGCGAAGCTGGGGAGCATTGACGCCCCGCTCAGCGAGCTCCAGCGCCGGCAGAATGCCCGATCCCTGCTGCAGGGCGCCCCCGAGTATGCGGCACCAGCGCGCCAGCGTGCTGACGGCCTGGTACTTCCTGATGACGGGAATGTGCTCGGCGACGCCTGCGAGGCCGCCCTGCATGGAGCGCACCGCCCAGACGCCAGCGGCTCCCAGAAGCGCTGCGCCGACCAATGCCAGCAACCAGTTTGTACTGAACCACATCGAAAACCCGATCACCCAGCGCGAAATGGTTGGAACAGACGCATTGGATTGCGTCACGAGGTCTGCAAAGCGCGGGACCACGAAGACGAACATGATGCCGACAATGAGCGAGCCCGCGCCAAGCAGGAATAGCGGATAGGTCAGGGCCGAGCGGACTTCACTGGCAATTTCCTGATCATAATCATACTGGTCGGCCGCTTCCATCAGGGCCGGCCCGAGGCGCCCCGTGGCTTCGCCAAGTTCGGCCAGTTGCGGCACGTAAGGCGGAAGGGTCGGAAATTCGCGTGCGAGGCATTTCGAGAAGGGCTCACCCGCCCGCAGGCCGGAACGCACCCGTCCGGCCCGCTCGGCCAGCGCCGGATGCGACGATCCGTTCGCCAGGCTCGACATGGTTTCGGTCAGGCTGATGCCGGCCGACAGGAGCACGGCAATCTGGCGCGTCATCATGGCAAGGTCCTTGGGGCGGATACTCTTCAGGCGCGACAGCCCCGTTCCGTCCCCCCGCGCCTGAACGGAGATCGGGCTCAGGCCACGGGCAATCAGCGTGGAAAAGGCACTGCTTTCATCGCGGGCCTCGACCTGGCCGCGCACGTTCTGACCGAGGCTGTCCAGCGCGCTGAATTTAAAGTTGGCCAATAGTGACTCCCGTTCCGATTTGTCTCGCTCACCCGGTCATGTTTTAGTATGACAGCCCCACTATCAGCAAGCTGCGACAGAGTTGCCTCAAGAAATGATCGAAAAGCGTATCGGAGAACTGCTCGTCGCCAGGGGCCTGGTGACCACTGGCGACGTGGACCAGGCTATCGCGGCCCAGTTCGAAATCGGTGGCTATCTCGGAGAGACCCTTATCAAGATCGGCGCCTTGTCGGAAGATGACCTGGTCGTCGTGCTGGCAGACCAGATGGGTGTCGACCTGCTTCGCCAGGAGGAAATTCCTGACGCGACACACCAGATCAGCGACGCAGCCAGGATGCTGGCACTGACGCCCCGCTGGCTGAACGCCCAAAGCGCCGTCCTGTGGACGGCAACCGGGGACGCCCGGACGCTGTTCGTCGCCAGCCTGCATCCGCTTCAACCTGAACTGCGTGAAACCCTCGAGGCGGCGATCGCCGAGGCCGTTCCGGACAACAAGCCGGACAGGCTGTGCTATCGCCTCGCAACCCGTATCCAGATTGAACAGCTCCAGTCGGCCATGGGGATCGACGATGCCGTCGATCTGGGCGGCGACGATGTCAGCATGCAGCGTCTCAAGGAAATGGCGCAGGAAGCTCCCGTCATCGACTTCGTCAACAGGCTTTTCGAAGCCTCCCTGAAGCGCAATGCGTCCGACATTCATATCGAACCCTACGAGCACGCCTTCGAAGTGCGATTGAGAGTGGACGGCATCCTTTCGACGCTGGCCACTCATCCGCGCGGGAAATTCAACGCAATCGCAAGCCGGATCAAGCTCCTGAGCGGCATGGATATTGCCGAGCAGAGGCTGCCCCAGGATGGTCGCCAGTCTGTCAGGCTGGGCGGTGAAAACCTCGACCTGCGGGTTTCGTCCCTGCCCGGAACCTGGGGCGAGAGCCTTGTTCTGCGCTTGCTGCGAAAGGAAAAGTCCCTGCCAGACCTTGTGGGTCTTGGCCTCGGCGGCCAGCCGGCCCGGGCATTCGATGCAGCGCGGCAGTTTCACAATGGCGTCATCCTCGTCACGGGTCCGACCGGATCGGGAAAGTCGACAACGCTCTACAGGATGTTGGAAGACCTCAATGATGGCCTTCGCAAGATCATAACGGTCGAAGACCCGGTCGAATACAACATGGCCAATATTACCCAGGTTCAGATCCGGGCAGATATCGGATACACCTTTGCGCGGGGCCTGAGAGCCATCCTCCGGCACGACCCGGATATCGTCATGGTCGGAGAGATCCGCGACGGGGAGACGGCCGAAATTGCGGCACGAGCTGCCCTCACCGGCCACCTTGTACTTTCGACCCTTCACACGAATTCAGCGCTCGGCGCGATCGAACGCCTCATGGATCTCGGGCTTGAGCCTTTCCTGATTGCTTCATCCGTCAGGGCATTCGCCGCGCAGCGGCTGGTCAGGCGCCTTTGCCGCCATTGCGCCCTGCCTGCCGGCAGCAACAGCCTCGGCGAACAATTAATGGCAACTGCGATCCGGGATGGGGCCGACCTTTCGGCCATCATGGCCGAGACGCCTGACTGGAGAGCGCCGAATGGATGCCCGGCATGCAATCAATCAGGATATTTAGATCGCCTCGGCCTGTTCGAGGTCGCGCTGGTCGATGCGGACATGCAGGGCGCGATCACGCGAAAGGCGCCGATGAGTGAAATCGTGGCGGCCGCGCGCAGGAAAGGGTTCCAGACATTGATGGAAGACGGGCTGATAAAGGCGAGAAGAGGCCTTACCTCAGTTGAAGAAGTCGTCCGCGTGGTGGGCGCGCGTACTGAAGAAGCGCTGGCATGAACCTGTCGCCACTCCTGATTCTCGGAATGCACAGATCGGGCACCTCCTGTCTCGCCGGATGCCTGGAGGCCGGCGGACTGACGCTCGGCGATGTCAATACGTCGGCGCCTTTCAACAGGAAAGGCAACCGGGAACACGAGCGCATACGCAGCATCCATGACCGGCTCCTGGCGTTTCACGGTTACAGCTGGGACAAGCCGCCGGCAGGACAGCTGGCCTGGCGCAGCGAGGACCTGGATGCTCTCAGTCTCGAGACCGAAGCCTTGCGCGGCGAAGCCTTCTGGGGATTGAAGGATCCAAGGACGGTGTTCTGCATGGCGGGCTGGCAGTCACTGTTCGCGCCGCGAATGGTCGTCACCTTTCGCCACCCGGAAGCGGTTGCGGCGAGCCTCGTCAACAGGTCGCTGGCGTGGAAACAACCAATGACCCGCGAGACGGCTATCGATCTCTGGAGCGCTTATAATACGCAAATTCTGGCCCTTGTGCGGGACGCAGCTGTGCCATGCATCAGGTACGATTGCCGGCCGGACCAGTACCAGTCTTCGGTTGCTGATATCGCCTCAGGACTTGGACTGGATGCAGGCGCAGCCGTCAGCTTCTACAGTGCCGAACTGATTCACAATGACACCGCAGACATGCAGGTCCCGGAACAGTGTGCATCTGTCTGGAGCCAGCTGGAGGCCCTCAGCCTTGCCGGGGCACACCCGACCCTGACCTAGCCCGGCAGAACGGCGCTTCCAGGCGATAGCGCCAGACCCGGTCTTGCGGGGATCGGATTTCCACGGCTCCACCGCTGCAGATGCCGGAATCGGCATAGAATATTTCGTCATCGGCCAAAATCGCCCAGCCTTCCGGCAGTATGACATCCGATCCAATCGCCTGGTCAAGGGTAAAGGCCCGCCGCGAAGCATGCGCTTTCAGCGGTAGCGCGCTGATCTGGTTGCGCAGGTTTCGTTCGGCAATGGACAGCTGCCAGCGATCAAGCATGGATACGCCTGATTCGGCCACCAGCGTCAGCAAGAGGGCGCCCAGGAAGAGGGCCACGGTCATCTCCAGGAGTGAGAACCCGGCGTCCGTACCGCGCGTTTGGGCAGGCTTGATCCCGCAGGACAGGATGAAAGCGCGCCCTTGCGGCACCTGCGCAGCCCCTGCTCGCGTGTCAGGTCGTCCATTGCAGGGCCCAGGCCTGTCAGTTCTCTTTTCAGCCACGCTACAAGATCCGTGTTTTTGACGTTTCAGCCTCTGTTTCCGACGCGCGATCGCCTCAGGTCGATGACGCTTTTTCCAGAATGAGCCAATGCAGGAACGCTTGCACGCTGTCACCCGAGCATTGACCTTTCTCCTACCGCGTTATGATTACAAGGCCAAGTCTCTCGCGCCCGGACGGGATCTGCCCGCCCGGGCGAGCGATGCAATCGTCCGGGCGGCCGCAACTCCTGGAATCAAGCCAGGCCCGAGATGGATTTGAGTGCGGCCAGCGAAATCTTGCTGCATTGGGGCCGGTGAATACCATAGAGGATCGGCAGCCTTTGCGGGATTTTCCAGGGGCGCGAGCGGATGGCTTCATATTGGTCTGTGTAGCGTTGGAATGTCGTTCGGCCATCGGCCTCGACTTCGCGAACAGATTTCGATGTCGTCACGCCGCCATGGATCTGATGAAAAGTGCCTTCGCCAACCAGCATGTAATACGGCTTGCCGGAGGTGACGGCGCGTTCGTAGAAATCGAGGTTGACGAGGCCTCCGCCAGGGATGTCGAAAGCCGGGTCAAAGCCACCAAGTTCGAGATAGCGTGCCTTGAGCAGGAGGGGAGCATTGGATTCCGACGCTCCGCCGAACCAGGCGCCACCTGCCGATCCGCCGGGCGAGCAGATCTCGAACAGGCGATAGCCCTGTTTCGGCCAGCCGATCGATGCGAGCAATTCGTCTTCGACCTGTTGATTGTATCCGGACAGAACCGCAATCGGTTGCCGCTGGGATCCCAGATGAAATCCGGTCGTGCCGACAAACGCATCCGGCTCCTGGCGCAGCACAGACAGACCGTTATGGAGCAGGCCTGGAGATGCCATGCGCGCGCCATCTATGACAGGCACCACGACGGGCGCGCTTGCCATGTCGACACCAAGATTGAGCGCAGCTGCAGGCGACGCGGACGGCGAGGGGACATTTATGTATCGCACCGCCGGCGGCCAGCCTGACCGGACGGTCTCAGGGATCGGCGAGGAAGAGCCGTTCTCCATCACGAGTATCTCGACATCACCCGCTTCAAGTTTTTCCTGATAGGGCGGCAGGAACGATTGCACGGTCCTTGGCACTTCCCGCGCCATATTATAGGCGATGATAATCACTGATACTTTTGGCATTCCTGTTTCCACTGCTGGTGACGTGCTTGCCTGTTCCGCGTCCAAGGCTTCATAAGTTATCACAGAAGCCTGCGTCCAGAGCGTCCATGCGATTGTTCGAAGGCCTGGCGCGGACGGCTCGGCAAGACATGCCTCCCGTGTGTTCGGGGCGACGGCAGCCATACCGGCCAAAAGCCATCGCGATGGGCTGTCATCCAGCCTTCGATCCTGAGATTGTCGCCGCAAACCTCCCGGCTCGGGAGGCCCATCGTGTCGCCCGTGGCAGGTTGGCAGGGCAGGCGCCTTGCCAGGCTGCAGACCAGATCATTCGCCCGGCCTGCGGCGCTTCAGCCTGGCAAGCGCGAACCGCAGCCAGGCCAGCCGCCTGGAAATGGCAGGTGATCGCAGCGCAGAGCGGGCAAGCGCTGCTTTGATCCACACGTCTGGCAGACCGTACTCTCCAGCGCCATAGGCCAGGAACCAGGCGTGGAAATTTCGCCGGCCCTCGGCTCTGGAAAGCGGAAATTCTGTCCTGAGGTCGGGCCGGGACTCGTATATGGCCAGCATCAGACGCGTGATCACGGTTCCGGAGACCTGGTCCACGCGTTCGGATGGCGTATTCCAGTAGGCGACATCAGATGGCGAGAGGGGTGCGTCGATCGTGTTCCTGACAGCCAGGTGGCGCCGGAGGGTATCGGGTATCTTCTGCCCATCGGGACCGGCGTTGAAAGCGTAGGGGACTTTCGACCAGGTCGCATGGCCATGTTCATTCAGTTTGCCGAGATAGGCCTCGACCAGGAACCGGGCGCCAGCCTCGTTCGCCGACCCAAAGCGATCCTGATGCTTTGACAGCAATTCCGGCCTGCCAGGGGCGATCCCGCTGAAATGGAAAAAGACGAGCGGCTGGCCATTGACCTGCCACGCATTACCCGCCCTGTCGACTTTGCGATGCGCGAGATTCCAGTAAGCAACATTATAGCCTGGATCGCGCAGCACCTGGAGCGCGCCGATGAAACTCGGCGCAAACTCGACAAACTTCTGGTCGACAAACAGGCCGTGTTCAATGTCTGAGAAGCAATGCTCGATCAATCGCCTAGCCCACCATGAAAGGAAGTCTTCGGCTTCGGGTGTCCTGGCGAAGGCTGCGAAACCCAGATTGAAGGTGCCGCACTTCAAGATGTCCATGTCCGACGGCGAGCATTCATCCGCCAGCGGCTCAAGGATATGCGGCGTAAGAATGCACGACGCCCCAGCCTGCAGGGCGTCGTGAACCTGCGACAGCGGACCGAAGACCGCAATATCAGGATCAAGGTATATGGCGGCCTCGAAATCCATCTTGCTGAACAGATGCTGGAAGCAGAAGGGCTTGATCGCGGTGTTGAACTCCATGATCGAATATCTCAGTGCCATGGACGCAATTTCAGGGCGGCCGAGCGCTGCAACGGCGATCGTTTCGATACCTTCCAGCGCATTGGAGCCAACCGCCTCGTCGGCCAGGAATATGACAAGCTCATGGTCCGGCTCGGCCGCGAGGAGGCTCTCACGCAGCGTCAGGGCGTAAGCCAGGTAATTTCTGGAACATATAGTGAAAAAGGCTGTTTTCATCGCGCGCATCTAGCACTGCTGAATGGCAAGTTCCAACCCATGCCATGTGACCATGGCGCTTGAAGCGGTCGCGCGATAGTGGGAGTGGAAAATGCGTACCCCTGACGCCCGTTGTGTGCATGGTGGACTTGGAAAAAACATGTCGGCGTCTGGGCAAGTCTGGGAGTGATACCGAATTGCGGAACGAGCAAATCCGAGTTGTCCGGCGCTGGTTGTCCCGGTTCTTGAGGACTGTGTGGCACAAGGCCCCCCTTTCGGAGCGGGCCAAGGACCAGATGGTCGGAATCGTCTTTCGCCGGGCGTCATGGGCCGTGAGCTGGAGCGCGACCTACAGGAACTGGAAAGCGCAAACGGACCGGTTCCAGGCCTATATCGAAGACCTGAAGAACAGGGCTGACCATGCGCATCAGTCAGGCACCTATCAGGAATTGTCAGCGCTCGGCCGTCCGCCAAGGCTGCTGGCCAGGGCCATCGCATTCTATCTCCCACAGTTTCATCCTATTGCGGAAAATGATCGTTGGTGGGGGAAGGGTTTTACCGAATGGACGAATGTTCGCCGAAGCCAGCCGCAATTCGAAGGCCATGCGCAACCACGGGTTCCAGGAGAACTCGGCTATTATGACCTGGTCGAAAACCCAGCCATTCGCCGGCGCCAGGCAGCGCTTGCAAGTCAGTACGGGCTGTCGGGCTTTTGCTTCTATTTCTACTGGTTTGCCGGCAAGCGATTGCTCGAGACGCCGGTAAGGGCCTACGCAGATGACCCGTCGGTCAAGTTCCCTTTCTGCCTGTGCTGGGCCAACGAGAACTGGAGCCGGCGCTGGGATGGTCGTGACGATGATGTCCTGATCGCTCAAGATCACTCAGAAGAAGATGACCTGGCCATCATTCGTCATTTGTCGGAATACCTGAAGAATGCGAAATATATTCGCATTGGCTTACGGCCCCTGGTAATTGTCTACCGGCCCGGTCTTTTGCCGGATGCCAGGGCAACGGCTCTGCGCTGGAGGCAATGGTGCCGTGACAATGGCATAGGCGAGATCCATCTTGCCTATACGCAATCCTTCGATACCGCAGACCCTGCTGAATACGGCTTTGATTCCGCGATTGAGTTTCCGCCCAACAATATGGGACTGGAGCCTCAGGACAATGTGGTTGCGCCTACGTCAGACCAGTTCAATTGCCGGATATATGACTGGAAAAGCCTGAACCGTGGCTTCGAGGGACATCCGGTTGAGAAAGACTACACCCTCTTTCATGGGGTCACGCCGCAATGGGACAATACACCCCGCCGGATGAATGCAGGTACGATCCTGCTTGGAAGTTCGCCTGAGGCCTACGAGCTGTGGCTGAAGCAGGCGGCAACACATACCGCGGCGCGCCAGACCCCATTCGATGAGCGGCTGGTCTTTATCAATGCGTGGAATGAGTGGGCAGAAGGCTGCTATCTCGAACCGGACGTCGCCCAGGGTTACGCCTGGCTGGCAGCAACCCGGCGCGCTTTATTGGCAGGCCCAGGCGAAATGCTTGTCGAGCCTTCTGAGCTTGTTCCGCTCGAGCGTCCGGTCGAAGTGCCCGTGTCACGCAAGATAATCGTGATGGTTCATGATCTGCACAGGAATGGGGCGCAATACCTGTCCCTGAGCTTTGTACGCTCTCTGAGAAAAGACTTTGGCTATGACGTCATAACGATCACATCGGGCGAGGGGGATCTCGGTCCAAACTTTCGAACCTATGGGCGGATCCTCGAGCTGAGCGAAAAGCGCCAGTCGCGCGATGGGATTCTTGAGCAGCTGGCCGGGCTTCGGGACGAGGGCTTTTGCCACGCCGTCATCAATTCGTCCGCATCGGGTTGGATCGCGCCATATATGGACGCGGTCGGGATCGCCTCAGTCGGTCTCGTCCACGAGATGCCTGACATCGCCAAGAAGATGAAGCTGCGCGACGGCATGCTGGCACTTGACCAGTTCGCGGGCGTTACCGTTTTCGCCACTGAAATGGTCAGGGATCGCACGGCATCGAACATCCTTGGCCACGCATGGCGCAATCCGAAAATTCTTCCGCAAGGCCTGTACAAGCGTGAAGGCGTTCTGGGTTTCGATGACAAGGAACGCGCGCGGACAAGGATCTGCGCGGATATGAACGTCGATGAGAACGCGAACTTCGTGATCGGGGTCGGTTTCGGGGATCGGCGCAAGGGTGTCGACCTGTTCTGCCAGTGGGCAGTCGCTGCAGCCCGCGAGGATCCGTCACTGCATTTCATATGGGTGGGTGATGTCGACAGCGGCATGTTGAAGGCGTGTCGCAACATTATTGACAGATCGCCCGATGTGTCCGGTCAGGTTCACCTGATCGGATTTCGCAACGATACATCCATCTTTTACGCTGCCGCATGCGCCTACGCACTGACGTCTCGCGAGGATCCGTATCCTTCAACTGTGCTGGAGGCACTTTCTGCAGGTACGCCAGCATTCGTCGTCGCTGGTGCCACAGGGATAGAGGACCTTCAGCCGACTGGCGCTGTCCGTGTGCTGGCGAGCAGTGACGCCGCGGCATTCGCACTGGCGCTGACTGAATTCTTGTCTGACCAGTGCGAAGTGAGGAAAGCCGCAGAGGCGGGGCTGGACGTGGTGCGAGAGAGATTTGGTTTCAAGAGTTTTGTTGGTGATATCCTGCGATTGCTCGGTGAGCCCATTCCGAAAGTGTCGGTGATCGTCCCGAGTTTCAACTATGCGCGCTTCCTTCCCCAGCGCCTTGCGACGATCTTGAACCAAAGCATGCCTGTTTGGGAAATCATCGTCCTGGATGATGCTTCTGATGATGACAGCCTGGAGATAGCGCGCCGCTACCTGCACAATTGCTCGATCCGATGCAGGATTATCAGGAATGATGCCAATTCCGGATCGGTCTTTGCGCAATGGAAGAAGGGAGTAGGTCTTGCTCAGGGGGATCTTGTCTGGATCGCCGAGGCGGATGACTGGGCGGCAAGCAATTTCATTGAGGTGGCAGCACAAGCCTTCGACGACCAGCAGGTGGTCGTCTCATTTACACAATCCAATCAGGTCAACGCTGATGGCGCGATACTTTGTCCCGATTATCTCGACTATGTAAGCGACGTGGATCGTGATCGGTGGCGACGGCCTTTTGTAACGGAGGGTCTGAGCGAGCTTGCAGAAGGGCTGTCCGTCAAGAACACGCTTCCGAATGTGAGTGGCGTCGTGTTTCGCCGCGCCGCCCTGGCGCAGGTCCTGACGTCTCATTTTGAAGAAATTTCGACCTATCGCGTGGCCGGGGATTGGTGCGTCTACATGCATCTGGCCACGATGGGCCGCGTCGCGTTTGACCCGCGTCCGCTCAACTATCATCGGCGTCATGGACAAAGCGTCACGATTTCAAGGTTTGGGCGGCAGGAATGGGAGGAGATCCAGCGGATGCAGAAAAGAGTCTCTGAGATCGTCGATGTGCCTGCAGCGTTCACACAGAAGGCGAAAGACTATTTGGCTGCACTCACGCAACGGATGGATGACGACTGAGATCTGCCTGTGGCAGCGTGTTCTCAAAGCCGCAGAGCGACGTCCGGAATTCGAAAGACTGAATGACCTGTGTAACCCTGCCTGGCGATACTGGGAATGTTGGCTTCGTCAAGTGTCGACTCCGAAAAATGGTCTAGAAGGTTGTATTCGTGCGGTATTGGGAAAATTGCACCGAGCGTGCGATCAAGATCGACCGGCGAGAACTTCCGGCAATGGTCGTACTGTCCGAAACGCCTTTCTTTCTCCGCTTCACTCATTTCCCTGAGGTCTTCTTCAAACGCAGATCCGTAGATGGGCATGGCAAACATATGAATGCCGCCTGGCTTCAGAAGACGATGAAGGTTGATCAATACAGCCGTGTAGTTGCATGGCACATGTTCGATGACATGGGAGTGAATGATCAAGTCAAAGCGGCCAAGGTTCCTGAACGTTTCTGGATCGCACAGGTCGACCCTCTGGATTGCAGGGATGTGAGAATACCGCTCAAGATCAATATCTCCCGTGACGTACTCTCCGGCAATTTTAGACAGATGGGCAAATAGTCCGCGCTCCGGAGCCAAGTGGAAAATTGAAGCGCCCTCAAGATGGCTATGGGCATCGAGAAAAAGCTTCATCACGCGCGTGCGCTCGTAAGATCCGCACTTGGTACATATGCAATTCTTGCGGTTGCCCATGTCCCGGAATTCTTCGCATCCGCAGAGGTTGCACCTCACGCTCATCAGCGCGCCTCTCCCTTCGGCTTTTCACAGGTGATAACCTCTGTGTACTCACCAAGTATCCCAAGGCGTCTGATGTTGAACCTGGATATCTCGACTTCGAAGGGCACCCAGTATGCCAGCATGTTGTGGATATCATACCCATAATCGAAGGTCACAAGAGCGCCGTCACCGCTCACGGGATTTCCGTGTATTTCGACCGTGTCGAGATGCGTCAGCGAGCCGTCCGCCTCCTTGCGCACGCGTGGCCTGTGAGACGTCACCTGATGCTTGCGGATTGGGAACGTGCACAGGTAGAGCCCCCCTGGCTTGAGCGTTCGGTAGATTTCCTTGATCATTTTCCCGGGCTGGAAGACGTGTTCAAACACATCAAGGGTCACGACAAGGTCAAAGGACTCGTCAGCAAACGTCTGCTCATCGAGCGACTCGTTTCGAAAGCCGTCGACCATCTCGCCGAAAGGCTTGTCGGGATAATAGTGCGACCCGGTATAGTTCCTGCACTGGTCGCTCATCTTCAGGGAGATGCCGCGGCTTGCTGGCGATGATTCATGGATGGTAAGATCGCGCCAGTCCGGGCGCACACGATTGAGCACATGGGCCAGAGCCCGTTCGCGTGGAACCGACCCATTGGTGCACGACCGGCAGGTCAAACCGCCGCGAAGCCAGCGGTCCTTCGAAACGAAAGTCGTTGGCGCTTCGCAAATCGGGCAGTCGCCTTCATAGGTCAGAAGATAATCATCGGCCAATTTAGTATCCTGTTCATCGTCAGAGTTGTTCAACAGCCTCACGGGATGCGTGTCGCAGCGCCCCCATTTCTGCAGAATCAAATGCCTCTTTCACAAGGCGCGCATATTCCGGGTAACGCGCCGTGACCGTATCGACGGCGCCCTTGATAAGGGTTTCCTTCTCCTTGCCAAAGCTGGCGCTGCGCACATGGAAAACATAGGCGTACGGAGAGATCACGTTGCGCAACCCTGTCTTGACGGCCCGCATGCAGAAATCATTCTCCTCACCATAGCCCCTGGGGAAGGCGTCTTCATCAAATGCGCCGATTTCGTCCAGCGCGTCGCGTCGAATATACATGCAGAACCCGGATCCGGTCGGGACATTGACCGGAGACAATTTTGTCGTTTGCGCAATGATCGCACCCGCAAAGTCGTCAAAGGAGACATCAGAAGGCTTCGGGTTGTGTGCGTTATGGGCAGGAAACGAGAACGCACCCGCATTGTCGCTCATGGCCGTCGCCGTCGCGACGGTGACGCCCGAATAGGCCGCACGCATGAGGCCCGTGAGCCAACCGCTGGTAACTACGGTGTCGCTGTTGAGAAGAACGACGTCGTCCCCGTTCGCCCAGTCGATGCCGATATTGATCGTCCGGGTGTAACCGCAATTGTGCTCATTTGCCTGCAGGTGAAAATTCGGCAGGTTCGAAAACGTCTCCAGCAAGGGAGCGATGCGTGAATCGGTACTGGCGTCATTGAGCATGAGGATACGCGTGGCGACGGGATGGTCGTCCTGAGCCTGAAGGGATTCCAGGCACGCTTTCGTCGCGTCGAAGGCATTGTAGACAGGAACGATGATCGTCACGCGTCGCACCGCCTCAAGCAAGCCGACGGGCCTTTTCAAAGTGGCTTCGAGAACCCGCCACAATCCGTCGACCAGGACAGGCGGCGTGTAGTGAGCCACCATGCTGGCCCGGCCAGTCTCGCCCATGACCGATATCATTCCTGGGTTCTCGCACATCGCTTTGATATATCCGCACACAGCGTCGATATCGCGATAAGGTGCAAGGAAACCTGTCTCTGCGTGGCTTACCAGTTCTGGAACCGCGCCCCAGTCATAGGCAATCACGGGCCGCCTGGCCGCCTGCGCTTCCGCGACCGTCCTGCCAAAGGACTCGGCAAACTGAGACAGGCTGAGGACGACGTTGCCAAGTGCCATCGCGTTTTTTGGTGAAGCAGCATACCCGGCAAACACAACATTTCCTGGAACCGCGTTCGCTTTCAAGGCTGCCGTGTGAGCGTTCTCTGGCCCGACCAGAACAAACTCGGCGCAAGGCACTGTCTGTTCGCATGCCCTTGCGATTTCCATGAAATCATCAAGTCCCTTCTTGGGGATGTTGCTGCTGGCCATCACAAACCTGACCTTGTCGCCCACAGGGTTGGGGATGTCGAGTTCAACAGGTTCCACGACATTTGGCGCAAAGACACAATTGGCATGGCTCTGGAACAGACGCTTCGTTTCCCGGGAGTTTGCGACTATGCCATCCGCGAGGCTTTCCACCTTGCCGATTATCCTGTCTTGCTCCAGGCCAATCTGCGCTATCAGGCCTTCGTCCCGATCGATGAGCTCGCGAACGTGGATAATCGTGGAACATGCCGCGTCCCTGGCTGCAACCAGAGGCTCGAGCAGGACAATCGTGTTGGCGTAAACGCTGTCCACCCTGTATCGCGCGATAAGCGCCTTGAAGGCCTCGACAATTGCATCATCAGGATCGCGATTGTCCCGCCATTGCACGTAAGGGATGATGGCAACCCCGCAGGATCTTTCCTGGCAGAGTCTTGTATAGAAGGCGTGGACGTCCGTTGGCAGGGCGACAATGACATTGACATCCAGCTTGCCAAGGGCGTCCAGGACATCGAGGAAGCTTCGTTCGGCGCCAAACAAGTGGTGGCTGACCACATGGGCGCAAACGAGCACAGTCGGGATGCCATCCTTTCGTTCCTTCGATCCTTCAAACCACCTGGTCTCGACGCATGCCTTCGATGGCTCGATCACGCGTGCATCGTCTTCAATGACAGGCGATGGCCGTTCCGATGCCAGAGCCAGGGGCCCGACAACCGCGCGCAGCGCCTCGAGATATCCCCGGCCGAACTTGACTGACGGTTCGAGCATCGTGCCTTCGGCCCACTCATTCCAGGCATTTACGAAGACCAGGCTTTCCGGGTTCGCGTTGTGCCGGTTTTCCTGGGAAACGATGCCTTTCAGCCAGCGATGAAGCCTTGCCGGCGTTGACCCCAGGAAAATGCGGGAATCGCGTTGCCGGCGCGCGGTATTGTCCCATCCGAGCATAACGCCCCGGTGGACGGGCCAGGGATAGGCCTCGTCGAAGCGTCGCAGATCCGCATGCAACGCCGCATCATAATCGAAAATGGTGCCGTTGAAGTCCGCTGCAAGGTCGAGGACTGAATTTCGCGCGTCAACTTTCTCGGACTCGTGGGGAGGGAAAATCACGAAGGAATCGAGACCAAATTCGGCCGGCTGTCCGTCAAGGGGTTCAAGACCAAATCGGACTGCGCAAAGATGGATCTCGCCGATCCCGGCCTTGCGACATTCTTCGCGCCACATTTCAGCGGTCTGGAGCCAGTTGGGAATGATGCGAATGCGGTAAACAAGAAGTACTGGCTTGCCATTGTGCCGGATATATCGCTCGTCGCGCATCAGGCTGATGAATTCCTGGATCAGGCCGCGATTTGATTCCTCCGAATAATGCTGCTCCAGAAGGACATGCCTGTTCTGCCCGTCCCAGTTTCTGGACCAGTTTTCATTTGCCCAGCAAACGCAGAACGGAAAATTGGGGCTGCCCGATTCAAGCATTTGCTCGATTGGTTGGTTGAGCACTTTCCTGCCGTCAAACCAGTAATAATAATAGCAGAACCCGTGAAGGCCGTAGTCATGGGCCAGGTTGGCCTGGTCGAGTTGCGTCTGGGGGGATCTCAAATCATAGAAGCCAAGATCGGCCGGAAGCTGTGGCTGGTAGTGGCTGCGAAACAAAGGCCGTGCCTTTGTCACGTTCGTCCATTCGGTGAAGCCTTTGCCCCACCACCTGTCATTTTCCTCAATGGGGTGGAATTGCGGTAGATAGAAGGCAATTGCCTTTACGGTGCGCCCGCTTCCTGACTTTAAAGCAGTGACTTCAGATGCCTCACCCAGGCGAATTTTCTGGATATCGGCTTCATCGGCTATCGCGGAAATGATCGACCGCAGCAGACGTTCGGAATCCGGGCCCGCCGGCAGTTCGTGTGCGCTGATCTGGTAGGCCCTGATCTGAGCGCAGATCAAGGCCGGTATGCAGATAATCTCGCCATCCGGAAGGTCTATGCATCCATGCGGGCGCGCCCTGCCGAGGCGTCCGAAATATTTTCCAAGCGCGCCCCGCACGGCGCGATCATCGTCGATATCGAAAGATGTAAAAGTGCTGGCCGCCAGATGGCGTGTATCGGATTTTTCTGAAAGTGCGCTCTGTATGTCCGACTTGAATGCATCACTTGCGATCACATCCTTGCTCGCTTCTCGAACCCACAAGACCTGTTCGTATTCGCCGACCGGTCCATTGTTGATCAGGTGGATCAGGGCCTTTGCGGACAGAAAGGCTTGAGGATAAGCGAGTATGAACATGCTTGAATCGCGGCCCGGCCGAGTCGAAGGCTCAGGAGATGCGATCGCATTAGAATGCACGATGACGATGTCAGTGTTCGAGAGGGATGTGCGGGCAAGCTTTTTGACTGCTTCAACCGCTTCGATGCCTGGCGCGTTGAAAACAACCAGCTTGTTCGAGCTCCTCCGGGCGGCCCGAAATGAAAAAAGATCAGGCGGAGATGATGAATGAAGACTCCCGCTCGGCGCAGCGGCCGAAAAGTCGGAACGCGAAAGCGTGGCTCTGCCCTCGGACGCGCCATTCGTCAGGTAATGGACAAGGGGATTGATATCTGCGGCCGCCACATCGGGGTTCAGGTAGAGGTAGCCTCGGCAGGAGAATGATGGTCCTGGGTCGCGCCCTTCGCGCCATCCGTTCAGGACAAAGTGTTCCAATGGGTCGATACTAGCCGATTTGACGTCTGGGTATGTGGACAGGTAGAACGCCGCGTCGAAAAGCCCCGACGCGCGTACCAGTGCCAGGTCTTCGCAAGGCATCGCGCCTGAGCCTGTCATGACGGGCGTTGGCGATCGGCCTTCCGCCTTGCCGTGCTTGAGATAGTGAAGCAGGGGACTGGTCTTGAGCGCCGCCACATCTGGATAGGCGGCAAGATAGGCTTTTGCCGAAAACTTCGAACCGGGCTCACGCCCTTCGCGCCAGCCCCTTGCGACATAGTGATCAAGCGGGTCGAGCCCGCTGCCTGCGATATCCGGATTCTCCGCCAGGTAGCGATCATGTTCGAACAGGCCGGAAACCTCTATCAGCAGCTTGTCCTGCCTGCTCCGTCGCCTGTTCAGCCGGGCTGTCAGGTGACGGACGAGACCCAGGGGCGCCAGGAGCAGGCCCCCAAGCTTCCATCGAACGGATGCCTGCAATCTTTCAATGGCCTCCGACACGGCCTTTGCGCCATTTGCCTGGATGACATCCGATTGCCGCTGCAGTTCGTTCAAGGAAGCCTGACTTTCCTGCTTCTCGCGTTCGAGGCGCTCGACGCTAGTCTGCAATCGAGCCAGATCAGATTCATACCTCCTGATCTTCTCATCGAGATGGCTTTCCTGAACGCGCAGGTCTGCAGCTTGTGCTTCTGAAAGGGCGAAAGCCTCTGTGGCGGCTTCCAGATCCAGGGCCATACGGTTCAGCTGGGCGTTCAGGTCTTCAATCTGCGCAGACTGTCGCTCGAGATCGTTGGCTGATGCGTCTGCCCGAGCGGTTTCCTTTTTCAGCTGATCGGCGAGCCGATTCATGTCTTGCAACTGTTGCCTGACACTGCGCACTTCCGCTTCCAGACTTTTTCGTGCCGTTTCATCAGACTCGAAGTCCAGTAGTGTCTCGCGGCCTTCATCCGAGAGCCGCACGGACTTGTCCGGCAGAGTGTTGGCCTTGAAAGCGTCCCAGAGCCCGGCTTGCGCGCGGGTCAGTCGCTGCCCGGTCTTGTCGTCGTCGGCTTCTTCCCGGTGAAGGCTGCCCAGGATCGCGCTTGCACCTGCTTTGGCATCCAGCTTTGTCACCCCTCTTGCGGCGAGGTCATTGGCCAGGTGTTCCAGTGTGGTTTCGGGATCCGATACGAGCGCGTCGTAGGCGACCAAGAGGGGGTCGCACGATGCAGAGCCTCGAATGGCCGATACCATGTAGGCCTCCCAGAGTGCCAGGCCCGCATCCAGGGTAAAGCCATTTCGACGCCTCAGGGATTTTGCCACCTCAAGTGGATTGCGTGAAATAATCACGACATGCGGATTGAGCAATGTGCGCTGCAAGAGCGGATACAGCACACACAGTCGCGGCTCTTTGATGACCCAGGCGCCCCCGTTGCCGGCGCCTTCATCCAGTCTGGACACGACTGCGCTGAACTCTGCCAGGCGCGCTCGCGCAGCGGAGTAGGGGACCCTGTCCGCATCGAAGTTGGCAACCTTCCACCAGTCGGCATTGTTGCCCTGGAGAATTCTGTCGCAAATCGCGCGGGCATCTTTTCGCTCGAAGAAGCCGAGTGGGTTCTCCCAGTTCGAGCCAGTCATTTCGTCTTCAGTGCCAACAAATGCCCCCATGGCGTGGAGGGCCCCTGCCAGAGCCGACGTTCCGGAACGGTGCATGCCGAGGATGACAAGCTGCGCGGGTCCCGAAGCAGGCTTTGCAGGTCTCTTCCGCGTCTGATTTGATGCTTTTGGCAATTTTCGTCCCGACCTGTCGATTTTCAGCCTTTCTAGGCATCCAGTCTGCTGCGATCAATCATTGAATGTCGGCTGGCTTTTGCCCGTGTCGTCTGACAATAGCGACGCCTGGACGCTTAGCCTGCGAAATATGTCGCGAGCTGAGCCCTGCGCAAGTCAAGGTCGTGCGGGATTTTAAAAATCCCTGGCTGGAAGACGGTTCGATTGCAGAAATTTCTTGTAGGTCAACTTGTTGATGTTCCTGCGGGTGTAGTAGGCGCCAAAATCGGCGCGCTCAATCGATCGCCTGATATTGTTCAGGTTCAATCGAAACGTCTGTGCGTCGGCTGAAGGGATCCCTGCGAAATCGCACAATTCCTTCGTGCGGCTGTCATGATGGATCATGAAGGCCGGCATTCCGGAATTGAGCGCCATGATTGTTCCGTGGAGCCTTGTTCCGAAAGCGTAGTCATATTGCTCAAGCGCTCTCGACCAAAGATCGACGTCAAAGAATAGCCGGCAATGCGACTTGACGAAGGTTTCCAAGCTTGCCCAGTCCGGTGCGGAATAGTTTTCAAGGAGAAGGTTTCGCAGTTCTTCATCGAAAAGGCTTGATGAATCTGTCGCGGTGAGCAGGGCCATTTCCTCCCGCTCGGATTGCAGGAGCAGGTCTATCCTGTTGGCATAGGCAAGGCGCAATATCTCGCGGTGGACCGACTTGTTCTGCGCAAATGGGACGTGGCTTGCAGAAAAGCGGGTCGAATGCAGCAAGCCCTTATCAAGACGAACCCGGACACGATCAGGCGCGTCGAACGGCCTGAAGTCGTTATACAGCGACGGGCACCCCGTAACGACGACGTCCATGATGCCAAGCCTTTCGAGTATGGCCTTCGTATAGTGACCGCGCACGGATATCGAGGCGGAGCGATCAGCGACGGCCCGGACAAATCTTTCTGTACCGGCGGGGATATCGATCGTGCCTGAGAAAGTCTGATCCTGTGCACCAAGACCGACGAGGACCACCGGAATTGTCAAGCCTTCGACCAGGTCTGCCAGTTTCGTGAAATCGACGTGCGGGCTGAGCCAGTTCGCCGCCGGTATGACAAGGCCGTCCAGGGTTTCATTCAATTGGCCGGGATCGAACGTGAACCCGACCCTGACCTTGTCTCCGGCGATCTGGTTCCAGACGGCATTGGTGAAAAGGAGATTGCCCGTATTCTGACCGACAAGATGATAAAGATTATCAAAAGTTGTGACCTGGCTCTGATCAATGCGTCTCTGGATCGAAAGAATGCCGTATTTTTTCATCGTCTACCTAGGTCGCACCGTTTCTGTTCAGGACTCAGGAGATGTCTCTGTGCTGTTTTTGCCCAAGTCTCAACACCCCGCGATCATGCGCCGGGCAGGTATGACAGCGGATGGGTCAGATTTTGCTTGAAACTTGGACCTGAACGCGCGTTGTTGCCTCATGACCCCGTCTTTCAGTTTCAGTCACCGAGGCTACTGCGATATTTGCGAAACTGCAGTGCTCTTTCACTCAGACTATTCATGGTTCAGGGATCACCTCGTGTGTTCCGGCTGCGGCTCGGTGCCTCGCGAGCGCGCGCTTATGAGTGTCCTGCGTCACTATTTCCCGAAATACAGGTCGCTCTCGATCCACGAGTCGTCCCCATGTAACCGTGGTGTTTCGCCCAAGCTGGAGCGCGAATGCAGGCGTTACACCTTTTCCCATTTCTTTCCTGAAATCCCGTTGGGAAAAAAGCATCCCGTTCGCAATGAGCGTTGCGAAAGCCTGGAAGCGCTGACATACCCGAGCAATTGCGTCGATCTGGTCATCACGCAGGACGTCCTTGAACATGTTTTCGATCCGGCAGCCGCGTTTCGCGAGATTGCGCGCGTGCTTAAGCCTGGCGGGGCCCACATATTCACAGTACCCTTGGTCAATAAAACCAGCCCGTCAGAGCCGCGTGCCAGGATGGATGGTAGCGGCAATGTAACCTATCTCAAAGAAGCGCGCTTCCATGGAAACCCTGTCGATGACCGCGGCTCGCTCGTGACAATGGATTGGGGCTACGACATCAGTTCGTTCATCAATGAGGCAAGCGGCCTGGCGACTCACATGATCACGATCGATGATATAGATCGTGGCATCAGAGCGGAATTCATTGAAGTTCTGGCGAGTTTCAAGCGCGCCTAGCATGGCATTGCAGGCTGGGTTCTTTGCTTGCTGAATGATCTGCTTTTGTCTATCAGGTCGGGTGCGGTTGGGTCGGGCGCATAGACTGCGGCGAGGAGAACAAAGCGTGACTACCGATAGATTCACCTCAAGTCTCGCACTCTTTGACCCTAAACTTGCAATTCGTGATCTCATTGCCGGGGCGCGCCGGCCTGCCCTGTGGATCGCGTTCGCAAGTGATGAAATTCAGCAACGCTATCGCAGGAGTCGACTTGGCTTCGCCTGGATCGTTATTTCCTACGTGATATTCGTCGCAACGATATCGCTGTTTTTTGGTAATTTTTCAGACTTGGGGCACAAGTACTTCACTGTCTACGTGGCCGTAAACTTTGCAATTTTCATGTTTCTCATGGGGAACGTCACGGATGGATGTGCCGTATTCAAGGTAGCCAAGACATGGATAAAGAGCGCCCCGCTGCCTCACTCCATCTATGTCTTCAAAAGTATCGCACGGTCTCTGTTCGTTTTCGGTATAAATTTCGTGGTCGCGATCGTCATACTGTTCCTCTTCGGGTATTCCCTGCATCCGGTAGCCCTTCTGGCGGTGCCTGCGTTCCTCGTTCTCCTCATCAACGCCGTATTCGTTCAGACGACATTTGGTTATATCGCCGCGCGCTATCCAGATGTTGATCACCTCATTCAGTCTTTGATGCGCATTCTCTACTTCACGACGCCCGTTCTGTGGGTTCGTGACGAGCATACCGCTCCTGGGCTGCGCACCACGATATCGGAACTCAATCCCTTCACTCATGCGCTGGAGATATTTGCAGCGCCGATCATGGGCAATACGCCGGACCCGAAGAGCTGGGTCATCATGGGAATACTGACGGTTGTCATGTTCGTTGCAACGGTTTGCATGGCCGGAGCGTCCCACAGACGGCTCGCGTACTGGGTATGAAGCCATGAATGCGTTCGATTCAAGCAGGGCTTTCCGAGAGCGCCGCGATGTGCCGCGTTTGAAGGACGCGGACGTTTCGCTGGTGGCTGATCGCGTTGGTGTCACATTCCGCGCTCATGCTGCAGTCAGCCAGGTGGCGAATGCAGACGCTGACCGAAGGTTGATCTGGAGTAATTCCGGTCGGCTCAAGGGTATTCGCGCTCTTCATGACATTTCGTTCAGTCTCAGAAAGGGTGATCGACTGGCGATTGTGGGGAAAAACGGATCCGGGAAGACGACGCTCCTGCAAGTTCTTGCGGGCATTATTTCGCCAGAGGTCGGGCAGGTCTCGACCAGAGGGCGGGTTACCAGCCTGATCAATATCAATCTTGGAATTCAGGTCGAGGCGACGGGGCATCGCAACATAACCCTTCGCGGACTGGCGGCAGGATATTCCCATAAGCTCATCGAGCAGCGCAGGCGCGAGATAGCTGAGTTTTCCGAACTTGGTGAATTTCTGGACATGCCGATGGAGACTTATTCCTCGGGCATGCGCATGCGCCTGACCTTTGCCATTGCAACAGCGTTCGAACCGGAAATCCTGATTCTGGACGAGTGGTTGAGTGCAGGAGACGCCTCGTTTAAGGAGAAGGCGACAATGCGTATGCAGGATTTCGTTGAGCAGGCAGGCATTCTGGTATTGGCGTCTCATAGTCGAAAACTGCTGTTGGACAATTGTGAGAAGGGGATGTGGCTGGATGAAGGAACAATTCGAGCGTTTGGTGATGTTGAACAGATAATCAACCAGTACGAAGAACAGCAAAGAGCAAAATCCAGATAGTGCGATGCCCAAACAATCGCCTTTAAAAACAACACGTTAGTGGAAGCAGTCTGGCGGGCTTGGTCCGCGGCACCTGATTTTAGGTAATCCAATCCAAGAATGGACGATTTTTTGCGCATGAAAAAGATCATCGTGACCGGCGGCGCCGGCTTCATCGGGTCGGCTCTTGTCCGTCATCTTGTTGCCAATGAAGCCGCCGACGTCCTGGTTATCGACAAGATGACCTACGCCGCCAACCGTGCCAACCTGGCTGAAGTGGAACTGACGGGGCACTGCCGTCTGGCCATAGCCGACATCTGTGAGCAACAAGCGATGGCATCGCTCGTTGCGGATTACCAGCCCGATCAGATCCTGCACCTGGCAGCCGAAAGCCATGTCGACCGTTCAATATCCGGGCCGAGCGCGTTCATCGAGACAAATGTCATCGGAACCTACAGCATGCTCGAGGCGGCCCGGGCCTACTGGTCGGGCCTTCCTGCCGGGGATACCAGAGAACGCTTTCGTTTCCTGCATGTGTCGACCGACGAGGTCTATGGCTCATTGGGCGCTGATGGGCTCTTCGAAGAGACGACACCCTACGATCCTTCGTCTCCTTATTCGGCCTCGAAAGCGGCATCAGACCATCTCGCCAAGGCATGGTTCCGCACCTATGGCCTGCCGGTGGTCGTCTCGAACTGTTCGAATAATTACGGGCCGTATCATTTTCCCGAAAAACTGATCCCGCTGGTCATCCTGAACGCGCTTGAGGGCAAGCAGCTGCCTGTTTATGGCGACGGCTCCAACATCCGAGACTGGTTGTATGTCGAGGACCATGCCCGGGCCCTGTCGCTGATTGCCAGCAAGGGCCGCCTCGGCGAGACGTACAATGTCGGCGGACGAAATGAGCGTACGAACCTGCAGGTCGTCGAGCGGATATGTGACGAACTGGACAAGATCGTGCCTCAGGCGCGCCCCCGCCGGGAGTTGATCAAATTCGTGACCGACCGGCCAGGCCACGACCATCGCTACGCCGTTGATGCCACGAAATTGGAAGGCGAACTCGGCTGGCGCGCTCAGGAGAGTTTCGAAACGGGGCTTGCCAAGACGGTACGCTGGTATCTCGACAATGCCGACTGGTGGACGCCATTGCGCAAGTCAGTCTATTCCGGTGACCGCCTCGGCTTGCCCGAAACACAGAACGCTTAGACCCGCCGGCAACTGGTAGAGTTCAAACATGTCAGAAAAAACCATTCTCGTTGTGGGGCGATCCGGGCAGGTCGCGCATGCACTGGCCACGATTCCCTCTCTGACCGGCCAGAGGGTTGTCGCGAGGGGTCGTCCGGGCCTGGACGTGCTCGACAATTCGTCGATCGAGGCTGCGATTGATGCCGTGAGGCCGGACCTGGTCGTGAACGCGGCGGCCTATACAGCCGTCGACCAGGCTGAGAGTGAAGAGGCTGCGGCTTTCGCGCTGAACACTGCAGCGCCGGGAGCCCTGGCCGCTGCGGCCGCGCGGAAGGGGGTTCCCCTGCTCCAGATTTCCACGGATTACGTTTTCGACGGCACCAAAACGGCCCCCTACAACGAGGCCGACCCACTGGCGCCACTGGGCGTTTACGGTCATTCGAAACGGGCGGGCGAGGTGGCGGTGGCCAGCGCCAATCCTGACCATTTGATCCTGCGCACTGCCTGGGTATACAGCACGGTCGGAAAGAATTTTCTCAAGACCATGCTGCGTGTCGGTGCCGGGCGCGATGAACTGGGTGTTGTCCACGACCAGCGAGGCAATCCGACAAGCGCTGCCGATATTGCCGCAGGCATCCTGGACATCTCGGCGCAGGTCCTGTCGGGCGAGAAGGCGATAAAGTCGGGGGTTTATCACATGACTGCGCAGGGTGAAGCGAGCTGGGCCGAGTTTGCCGAGTACATCTTTGATTGTAGCGCCAGGGCCGGGGGGCCGGTGGCGCGCGTGAAGCGGATCACTTCGTACGAATACCCCACGCCGGTGACCCGCCCGTCCAATTCGCGGCTGGATTGCTCAAAGCTCGCACAAACTTATGGCATATCGTTGCCGCATTGGCAGGTCACCACGCGAACCTGCGTTGAACAATTGGTGAAAACCGGAGAGTGGAATTCATGAAAGGTATCATTCTGGCGGGCGGCAAGGGAACGCGCCTGCATCCGATCACACGCGGCGTCTCCAAGCAGCTCCTGCCTGTCTATGACAAGCCGATGATCTTTCACCCGATCACGACACTCATGTTTGCCAGTATCCGGGACATCCTGATCATTTCCATGCCTGATGCCTTGCCAACCTACCAGCACCTGCTCGGCGACGGCAGTGCCTGGGGCATGAATTTCACCTATGCCGCGCAGGATGAACCGAGGGGGCTGGCCGAGGCGTTCCTGATTGGCGCAGACTTTGTGGCTGGCCAACCAAGCGCTCTCGCCCTGGGGGACAACATGTTCTACGGCGCTGGCCTTAGCGGTGAATTGCTGAAGGCAGGCGCAATGGGCAAGGGCGCCGAAGTGTTTGCCTGCCAGGTGAAAGACCCGTCTCAGTTCGGGATTGTCGAAATGGATGATGAAGGCAAGGCCCTGTCTATTGAAGAAAAGCCACTAAATCCGAAGAGCAACTGGGCAGTGACAGGCCTCTATTTCTATGACGAAGATGTTGTTGATATCGCGCGTGACGTGCAGCCCTCCGAGCGTGGAGAACTGGAGATCACGTCTGTCAATGAGGCCTATCTGAAGCGGGGTGACCTTCGCGTGCACCGGCTCGCCCGGGGAACGGCCTGGCTTGATGCCGGAACATTTGATGGTCTGATCCAGGCATCGCAATTTGTACAGACGGTGGAGAAGCGCCAGGGCATGAAGATTGCATGTCCGGAAGAAGTTGCCTGGCGAAAGGGCTTCATTGATGATGCGCAGTTGGAGAAGCTGGCTTCAGAATACAAGAATGAATATGGCGTCTATCTCAAAGGATTGCTGACGCATTGGTCCTGGTAATGTGAACCGGGACTGGCGGCGAGGTTTCGCGCACGTGAACCCGTCTTTGGCTCATGCGGAACGGGTTCCATGCCATTGCGCGGGCGAGCTGCCATGTCGAGCTTATGTGGCTGCGTCCCTCCCGCCCAATGCGACGCATGCGAGCCGCGCCAAGCAGTCCATCGCGCATGCCTCGCCAGGTCTGCCTGACCTTGCCTGCCATGAGGCTGCGCGTGAGCAGGTAGACCGACAAGCCGACGTGACCGGGCAGGGTGAGCCAGAATATCGGCGCGGGCATGTTTTTGGCATAGGTCCAGATGCGGTTGCGACAGCCATGATAGATGGAAAAGTCGCTCGCGCGTCCGCTGAGGCCGCCACCCACATGGTGTATGACTGCCCTGGGCAGGAACATGCATGTCTCCCCCGCCAGACGGAGGCGAAACCCCAGATCGACATCTTCGCAGAAGCAGAAGAATGCTTCATCGAAACCGCCATGTTCGAGGAACAGCTTTCGGTCAAAAACAGCGCTGGCACCGCACGGACTGAAGCACTCCCCTTCTCCTGGCAATTCGCTCGCTACCCGTCCAAACCCCCCACGCCAGGGTATTCCGAAGATGAGGTAGGCATCGCCGGCGCCATCGAGTACCAAAGGATCGTTCGCGCACATTTGCGCCGATGCGAACATCCGGACTTGCGGGTGCCGGGCCTGGCCTAAGATGATCTCTTCCAGCCATCTGGGCTCGGCAATTGCGTCCGGATTCAGGCAAACGATCCAGTCACCGATGGCCTCCTGGGCAGCTAGGTTCGTAGCGCCTGCAAAACCATGGTTCTTCGTCTCCGCCAGGAGCTTGAAAGACGGCAGCCCGTCGGTATGCAATCGATCCACGGAGCCGTCGGTCGATGAATTATCGACGACAAGCACTTCGAAATCCACCACGTTCTGGCTGGCCAGCGAGTCGAGCGCCTGCTGAACGTAAGCGCCGCCATTGAAATTGACAATGATGATCGAAAACGTCGGAATGCTTGGTTCGGACTGGCTGGAGGAGGTATCCGGAAGTGCCGTCATTCTTATTCCATTTCTGTCATTCCAGACCCATTATCTTATTTGCACTTTCCGATGTGATCGTCGAGGCGCGTGATGCGATTGGAAGCGACCGCTGGTTGATCAGGCCGACAAGCTTAAGAAGGGTGGATCGGCCAGATAGTTACATCTGGAACCTTTTGTGAAAACTTGTTAGGTTCCAGCAATGAACACGCAAGCTCCCAAAAACCGGTACCACAATGCGCAACGCGCGGTCGATTTTACGATCGACCAGGACTGGGGATCCTATTCAGCGGCCGAGCATGACAGGTGGGACAGGCTATTCCGGCGCCAGCGGGAGATCACACGCGGGCGAGCCTGCCAAGCTGCCCTCGATGCGATGACGACTCTGGAACTGTCGGCATCCGGCATACCTGACATGGCCCAGCTGTCAGACCGGCTGGAGCCGCTGACGGGGTGGCGGATCGTGCCGGTGGCCGAGCTCGTCCCTGACGACATCTTCTTCAATCACCTTGCCAACCGGAGGTTTCCTGCTGGTGCCTTCATCCGCCCGGAGGCGGAGTTCGACTACCTGCAGGAACCGGACATTTTCCACGATATCTTCGGCCATGTGCCGATGCTGGCCAATCCGGTCTTTGCCGATTTCATGGAGGCCTATGGCAAGGGTGGCCAGCGCGCGATGCAACTCGGCCAGCTGCACAACCTGGCGCGGCTTTACTGGTATACTGTGGAGTTTGGGCTCATTCGCGAGGCTGGCGGCCTGCGCATCTATGGCGCGGGCATTCTTTCCAGTCCGAACGAGACCGTATTTTCGCTGGAAGCCGATAGCCCCAACCGGGTCGCCTTCGACCTGCCACGCGTCATGCGCACCAAATACATCATCGATGATTTCCAGCAGACCTATTTCGTGATCGACAGTTTCGAAGCGCTGCTGGAGGCCTGTTACAAGGACTTCGGCACCGTCTATGCCGACGTCAAGGGAAAACCTGACTTTGAGGCGCACGAGATATCGCTGGGGGACGATGTTCTCCATCGCGGCACGCTCGCCTATTTCCGCAAGCGCAAGGCGGGTCTTTAGAGGCAACCGCCGAGGCCTCTTGACCGTTCAGGAAAAAGCCCGCACCCCGATACGATGCATTATGTCCCTCGTATCCTCGTTACCGGCGGCGCCGGGTTCATCGGCTCCTTCCTGTGCGAGCGCCTGCTCGAAACCGGGGCGGAAGTCCTTTGCGTCGACAATTTCTTCACCGGGCGTCGTACGAATGTCGCCCATTTGCTCGACAATCCGAAATTCGAAGTGATGCGTCATGACGTGACGTTCCCGCTGTTTGTGGAAGTTGACCAGATCTACAACCTCGCCTGCCCGGCGAGCCCGATCCACTATCAGTTCGACCCGGTCCAGACGACCAAGACCAGTGTGCATGGCGCGATCAACATGCTGGGCCTCGCCAAGCGCACGCGGGCGCGCATCCTCCAGGCCTCGACGTCGGAAGTCTATGGCGACCCGGTCATACACCCGCAGACCGAAGACTATTGGGGCAACGTCAATCCGATCGGGCCGCGCAGCTGCTATGATGAGGGCAAGCGCTGCGCCGAGACCCTGTTCTTTGATTATTACCGCCAGCACAAGGTCGAGATAAAGGTCGCTCGCATCTTCAATACATACGGCCCGCGCATGCATCCGAACGATGGCCGGGTCGTCTCGAACTTCATCGTGCAGGCGTTGAAGGGCGAGGACATCACGCTCTATGGCGACGGACAGCAGACGCGTAGTTTCTGCTATGTGTCGGATCTTGTGACCGGGCTCGTCTCGCTGATGGGCACGGGGCCGGAATTCGTGGGGCCGGTGAATATCGGCAATCCTGGCGAATTCACGATCCGCCAGCTGGCCGAGCGGGTGATCGACCTGACAGGATCCAAATCCCGACTCGTTCATCGCCCGCTGCCGCAGGATGATCCCAAGCAGCGCCAGCCGGATATCACGATGGCGCGGGACAAGCTCGGTTGGGAACCGACTGTTCAGCTGGATGAGGGATTGAAGCCCACCATTGCTTATTTCGAAGACGAAATTCAGCAGATGTTGTGAATGGTGGGCCCGGCAGGACTCGAACCTGCGACCAAACCGTTATGAGCGGTCCGCTCTAACCAACTGAGCTACGGGCCCCAGTGACGTTCCCGTTTAAGCAAGCCGATCCCGAGTGGCAATGGCGCAAATCATGCGGCCTGGTCATGAATTTGCAAGGGTTCACGTTCCATAGGGAATGAAATGCAAGACTCGGTTGAATTCACATTGAACCGGCCAGAATCGTCTGCAAGGATGCCAACATGAAGCAAGTATTGGTCACAGGAGGGGCGGGCTATATCGGCACGCACACGTGTGTCGAATTGCTTGCCCGCGGTTATACGCCCGTTGTCGTCGACAATTTCGTCAATAGCAGCCCGGCCGCGCTGGACCGGGTTCGGCGGCTGACCAATCACGAATTGCGGTCCTATGAAGCCGATGTGCGCGATACGGCCCGTATCACCGAGATCCTGAAAAAACATGATTGCGAGGCGGTGATCCATTTCGCGGGCCTGAAAGCGGTCGGGGATTCGGTTGCCAGACCGCTCGACTATTACAGTGCCAATGTGATCGGTACGCACAGCCTGCTGTCGGCCATGATGGAAGCGGGAACAGGGCGATTTGTGTTCAGTTCAAGTGCGACCGTCTATGGCGAACCCGAGTTCCTACCCTATACCGAATCCCATCGCCTGAGCCCGACGAACCCCTATGGCCAGACCAAGCTGTCGGTTGAATTGATGCTCAAGGATCTTGTTGAGTCTGGCGGGATGACCGATGTGGCGATCCTGCGCTATTTCAACCCGATCGGTGCTCACGCCAGCGGCGAGATCGGCGAAGACCCGCATGGCGTACCCAACAATCTGATGCCCTTCGTCGCGCAGGTGGCAGTCGGGCGGCGGCCCGCGCTGAACGTGTTCGGGAATGATTATGATACACCCGACGGCACCGGCGTGCGTGATTACCTGCATGTTGTCGACCTGGCCCGGGCGCATGTCCTGGCGCTGGAGCGGTTCGAGCGCGAGCCAGGAGCGATCACGGTCAATCTCGGCACCGGGCATGGCACGTCCGTCCTCGAACTTGTCTCGGCCTTCGAGGCCGCGAGCGGGCGCAAGGTGCCGATAAATTTCGGGCCCCGGCGCTGCGGCGACATTGCCGCGTTCTGGGCCGATCCGAGCCAGGCCGAAGCGCTGCTTGGATGGCGGGCCGAATATGGCCTGGCCGACATGTGCCGCGATCAATGGGCCTGGCAAAGTCAAAACCCGAACGGCTTTGAGCTGGCCTGATATCGCAATAAATTTTCTGACCGACGCAACGACTGCCGTTTTGCGGCCTTAATCCTTTGGGAAACAGGGCTATCAAACAGAATGGAAATCCAGACATGCTGAATCAAAAAACACTGATCGCTGCGATGGGTGCCTGCATGCTCGCGCTTGCGCCGGCTGCCTGTGCGCAGATTCCAACGACCACGAAGGGCGCTTCAATGGCCGAAATGGGGCACCCGATGATGAATCCGAATTCAATCCAGCCGGAAACCACACTGGATATTTCTGCCGAGGGCGAAGTGATGCGCGCGCCTGACATTGCGTATATCACGGCCGGCGTGCAGGCCGATGCCGAGACGGCCAGGGCGGCGATGCAGCAACAGGCCGATGCCATGACGGGCGTGTTCGACGCGCTGGCCAAGGCGGGTGTCGCGAAGAAAGACATGCAGACGTCAAACTTCTCGCTGCAGCCACGCTATACCTATGTCGAGATCGATGAAGGCAAGGGCCGCACGCGCGGCGAGCAGCGCCTGGACGGTTACACGGCCTCCAACCAGCTGACCGTGAAAGTGCGTGACCTCGACAATCTCGGAGCGACCATGGACAGCCTGGTATCGGCTGGTGGCAACACGTTCTCGGGCATCAATTTTGCCCTCGACAATGACGATGAAGTGCGGACAGAGGCGCGCCGGAAGGCCATGGAAAATGCGATGTCCAAGGCCGAACTCTATGCCGGCGCAGCCGGCCTCAGGGTCGCTCGCATCGTGACCATTTCGGAAGGCGGCGATTACAGCCCGCAACCGATGGCGATGATGTCGCGTGGCAAGGAAATGGCGATGGATGCCTCGACCCCGATCTCGGGCGGCGAAGTGGGTTACACGGCCAGCGTCAACGTCCAGTTCGAACTGGCGAAGTAAGTCCGGACCGATTGAACAGATTGCGGCGGCGGTTCCAGGCGGGACCGCCGCCGTTTTTCGTCCGGGAGCCGTTTACATAGGAAGCGGCGTGCTTTATCGTTTTTCGATATTTTTAGCTACTCGAGGGACACATAATGGCCACGCCCGAAACGCACATGACCCGCCGCGGGCGGGACAATCCGGTCGCGCTGGCGCGGCTGACCGGCGCTTTCTATCTCTATATCATCGCCGCAGGGATATTTGCGGAAGCCTTCGTGCGGGGCACGCTGGTGAATTCGGGCGACGCGGCTGCAACAGCCGCCAATATCACCGGCGCCGAATCACTCTGGCGCATCGGACTGACAGCGGAACTGTTCATGCTGGCGGCCGACATATTCGTGGCCCTGCTGCTGTATGAACTGCTGAAGCCGGTGAGCCGCCGGCTGGCGCTGCTGGGCGCCGGCTTCCACCTTGTCTCGACCGCGATCGCGGGTTTCAAATCCGTTCTGCTCCTGGTGCCGCTGATGCTGCTGGGAGGCGGGGACTACCTGCAGGCTTTCGGACAGCAGCAGATCGAGGCGGCGACCCTGATCGCGATCAAGCTGCACGGCCAGACCTATGATATCAGCCTGTTCGCGTTCGGGATCAGCTGCCTGTTCAAAGGGTATCTGATCTATCGCTCAGGTTTCCTGCCCCGCGTACTGGGTGCCCTCATCGTGCTCGCCGGTCTGTGCTATTTCGCGAACAGTGTGTTGAATATCCTGTCGCCGGAGTTTGCATCGGGCCTCTTCCCCTGGATCATGCTGCCTTGCCTTGTGGGCGAGGCGGGCCTGACCTTGTGGCTGCTGATCGTAGGCTTGAACAAAGAGACCTGGATGGCGCGCGCCCAGGTGCAGCCGGCCTGATCCAGCACAAATGCCCGCCGCGCCGTGGCCGTCCGGTGAGGGAAGCTGGGTTTCAGGCGTGACCAGGTCGCGCCGGGTTCGAGGTTGAGCCGGGCCGCTTCGGAGAAGAAGTGGCCTCACACGTAGCCTTCGGCGAGCAGGTCCTTCATATCGACGATGCCGATGGGGCGGCCGTCCTCCACCACGAAGGCGTTCGAGATGCGGTGCTCGCTGAGGCGCTTGATGACGACAGCGAGGCGCTCGTCCGGAGAAATGGTGCGCGGATCGGCGGTCATGACGGATGCGGCGTCACCGCCGAGCTTGCCGGCAAGCATCGCGCGGCGCAGGTCTCCGTCTGTCACCATGCCAACAATGCGGCCATCCACGCCCAGGACGGCGACGCAGCCCTTGCGGCCTTCAGAGACAGCGAGGATCACCTCCTGCACACCGGCGTCTGTTGTGACGACGGGGATATCGTTGGGCCGGTCGGCGACATAGTCGCCCGCCGTTTGCAAGGACCGACCGAGTTTGCCACCCGGATGGCGGCTGCCGAAATCTTCCCGACTGAATCCGCGCCGGTCCATGAGGAGAATTGTGAGAGCGTCGCCGAGGGCGAGGGCCATGGTGGTGGACGAGGTCGGGGCGAGGCCGTTGGGGCAGGCCTCGGCGACAGTGGGCATGTGCAATACGACGTCGGACAGGCGGCCGAGGGTCGAGTCCGGAGCGCGGGTCATGCCGATGACCGGGATGTCATGGCTGCGGCAGTAACGCAGGAGGTCGACCATCTCGCGGCTTTCGCCGGAATAAGATATGGCGAGCACGACCGATCCCGGCGCGATCATGCCGAGGTCGCCATGGCTGGCTTCGGTTGGGTGCAGGAAGAACGAGGGTGTGCCTGTGGAGGCGAGGCTGGCGGCGATCTTCTGACCAATGTGGCCGGATTTTCCGACGCCCGCGACGATCACATAACGATCCGTCGCCATGATGATGTCGGCGGCCCTGACAATGGTCTCACTGATGCCGGCTTCGAGTTTTTCAAGCGCATCCCGCTCGATGCGAATGACATTGCGCGCAATATCGATTTCTGACTCGGTTTTCACGCGCGACTCCCTGACGGCTCTACGCACAGGCGTCTGCCCGAATGGGGCTGTTCGTCAAGCCTTGGCAGTGAGTTCAGCGCGCCGGACTCATTGTGCGGACTGGCGGGCTTCGTATTCGCTGACCGAAAAGGCCGGTCGGCCTGGTGGGATGATGACCGTAGCGCCCTCGAAACTGGTCGGTGTGGCGTCACCCTGTTCGAATTCCTGCTCGGCAGTCAAACCCGCATCGGCCACCAGAATTTCCTCGGCTTCTTCCTCATCGGCCTCGGGCGCAAGTTCAGGCACAGGCCCGGGCACGGGCAGGGTCTTGAAGTTGATGGCGCTCGCGGCGGTAGCCACGCTGAGGCGCTGGCCGTTGATCATTGGTTCTGCGGCAGCATTGGGGTCAGGCGCCGCGCTGCCGAAAGCCGAGAAAGCCATTTCGATATTGCGGCCGGGATCGGCTGGGTCATCCGGGATCTCGTAAGTGTGAAAGGCGGCCTCGACGAGAGCTGCGACATGGGCATTGCGCGACTTGGACGTGCTTCCGCCGAGCATGATGGCGATGATCCGGTGACCGTCGCGCTCAGCGGACGTCATCAGGTTGAAGCCGGAAGCGCGCGTGTAGCCGGTCTTGATGCCATCGACGCCGTCGACTGTCTCAAGCAGCTCATTGTGGTTCTTGTAGGTCTTGCCAGCCCAGCTGAAGCGCGGCCTGGAGAAATGGTGGTAGGACTCTCCGTGATTATCGAACATCGCTTCGGCAAGAATGGCCAGATCGCGGGCGGTGCTGACCTGACGGCTGTCGGGCAGGCCGGACGCATTGACGAACCGTGTGTTCTCAAGGCCGAGGCTCTGGGCCTTGATTGTCATGAGCTGGGCGAATCGGGTTTCGGTGCGGCCGAGGCGCTCAGCGACAACGACGGCGACATCGTTGGCTGACTTGGTGACGAGGGCGCCAATAGCATCGCTAACAGTGATGGACGAGTTGGGCCTCAGCTTGAGATTGGACGGGGCCTGGCTGGCGGCGAAGCGCGATACCATCAGCCGTTCGTCCAGTGTGACTTCTCCAGCCTCCAGCGCATCGAACAGCATGTAGAGTGTCATGACCTTCGTCAGCGACGCCGGATAGCGTGCGTCGTCTGCGTTGCGCGCGTGAAGCACTTCGTGCGTGTCAGCGTCGATCACGATGGAGGCGTACTTCTCGGCGAATGCGGCAGGCGCACAAAGTCCCGTCGTGACGAGCATTGCCGCAAGGGCAAGTGTTCTTAACACTGGGGCTAAAGCACGCTGTTTCATTGTGGCCTACCTTCGAAAAAGTATTAACCCCGAGCCGCCCGAGGTTTACGATAGAGTCGCCGAAATGCGTTGACCAGACCTTAACGCAGAATTGGACATCAAATTTCGGCAATCTGAGTGGCACTGTGCAAAAATCGTGCAGGTTCACTTATGTTGCAGCGCACAAAATATGTTGCAATTGCGAGAAAACTGGCTATTATGTCACACAACACTGGAAAAGGATCCGACTATGGCCAAGTCACCGAAAACCGCTCCCAAAGCAAAATCAGCCACGACCGCGAAAGCGGAGGCGCACGCCACCGACGCTGCGACCAAAATGCTCGACGGCGGCATGGACAAGATTTCCGATATCGCCACCAAGCTGGGCACGTTCGCCGAAGACGGCGTGAAGTCGATGACCGAGCGCGCGACCGCTTCGAGCGAAGTAATGCGCACGATCAGTAGCCGCAACATGGACTTCTTCACCCGCACAATCGAACAGGGTGTTGAAGCCACCCAGGCCATGACGAGTGCGAAAGACCCGCGCAAGCTCATGGAAATCCAATCCGGCTTTGCAAAATCCCTGTTTTCGGCCTATACATCAGAAATGAACGCACAGGCCGAGCTCTGCATGCTCGCATGGCGTGACGCTGCCAAGCCCTTCACTGCGGCTTGGGCCAGCAAGTAAGCTCCTGAGGTCCGATGGGGCGCGCCCCATCAGGCAGTAGAGTGGGTAGATTAACGAGAGCCGGGCCTGTTTGGCCCGGTTCTTTGTTGTCGGGTCCCATGTTTTTCGCGTGGCATCCCTCCGGCAAGGCGACTACGATAGCGCCATGACCGATTTTATCGACTTTCAGACTTTCAAACGCCCGGCGAAACCCAATAACTGGCTCGTCGCACCCGACGGTTTTGCCGACACCGCCCTGCCGGACGAATCATCGCCGGTCTTTGACCGGACGCCATCGGCGCTGTTTGAAGACATCATGCAGATGGTCGCGGCGCGGGACGACTGGAAAATCACCGCTTCTGATCCGGCGGCAGGCCACATCAGTTTCACTGCCGTGACCAAGCTGCTTCGGTTCAAGGATGATGTCGACATTCTGGTGCTGCCAGTCCCAGGGCACGATCATCAGTCGACGCTTGTTGTCTACTCACGATCACGGGTCGGCTATTCCGATCTCGGGACCAATGGCAAACGCGTGAACGCGCTGCTCAGTGCGCTCGCCATGCCCTAAATGCAGGCAAGTCATGCTTTTGCCACGCTTGGTCCCTTCAATCTCACGCAGGAACGTATATCTTATGGCTATGACCATGACATCTGATCTTGTCCGGATGAGCGATCCGAACATGCCGGGGCCACCCTCGGGCAATCCGCCCGGTGGCGGAAACGGCATCGGTGTCGACATTGTCACACAGACGCGGATCAAGACAAAAAAGCCCTCGCTTTACCGGGTCTTGCTTTTGAATGACGATTACACGCCGATGGAGTTCGTCGTCTATATCCTGGAGCGCTACTTCAATCGCTCGCGGGAGCAGGCGACGCGGATCATGCTGCATGTCCACCAGAAGGGCGTCGGTCTGTGCGGTGTCTACACCTACGAAGTGGCGGAAACAAAAGTCGCCCAGGTGCTTGACCTTGCCAAACGCCATGAGCACCCTCTCCAATGCGTTATGGAGAAAGAAGACTAGATTTCACCTCCGACCCCTGAAAGGTCCCCCAAAGTGCCACGATTGTCCCACTCTCTCGAAACCGCTCTCGAAAAGGCGCTCACCCTGGCGTCTGAACGCGACCATGAGTATGCCACGCTGGAACACCTCCTGCTGGCGCTGACGGAAGACGAGCATGCCCGCGAAGTCATGGGAGCCTGCAAGGTCGATATCGAAGCACTGATCGGCGATCTTGTCCGTTACATCGATGAAGAGCTTTCCAGCCTGATCCTTGAAGAAAGCGAAGGGCGCGTGCAACCGACCGCCGCGTTCCAGCGCGTTGTCCAGCGCGCAATCCTTCACGTTGAAAGCTCGGGCCGCGATGAAGTGACTGGCGCCAATGTGCTGGTCTCTATCTTCTCCGAGCGCGAGAGCCATGCCGCCTACTTCCTGCAAGAGCAGGACATGACGCGCTATGATGCCGTGAACTTCATTTCCCATGGCGTAGCCAAACAGCCTGGCATGTCTCGTCCGACGAGCCCACGCGGCGCCGAAGGGGGCGAAGAAGAAGCCGTGAAGCAGGGGCACGAGGCGCTCGACGCGTATTGCGTGAACCTCAATGCCAAGGCACGCGCTGGCAAGATCGATCCGCTGATCGGTCGCGACATGGAGGTGAACCGGTGCATCGAAGTGCTCTGCCGCCGCAACAAGAACAACCCGATCCTCGTGGGCGACCCGGGCGTCGGCAAGACGGCCATCGCTGAAGGACTCGCCAAGCGTATCGTTGACGGCGAAGCGCCGGAAATCCTGGACGAAGCGATCATCTGGTCGCTCGACATGGGCGCACTGCTGGCCGGCACGCGGTATCGCGGTGATTTCGAGGAACGCCTCAAATCCGTGATGAAGGAGCTCGAACAACAGGAAAAAGCCATCCTGTTCATTGACGAGATCCACACGATCATCGGCGCCGGTGCCACATCGGGCGGCGCCATGGACGCGTCGAACCTGCTGAAGCCCGCGCTTCAGAATGGCGGCCTGCGCTGCATGGGCTCAACGACGTTCAAGGAATACAAGCAGCATTTCGAAAAGGACCGCGCCTTGTCGCGCCGGTTCCGCAAGATCGACGTGGTTGAACCGACCGTGCCGGATGCGATCAAGATCCTGACGGGTTTGAAATCCCGCTTCGAGGATTTCCACGGCCTGCGTTACACGAATGATGCGATCAAGGCAGCCGTGGAATTGTCGGACCGCTATATCACGGACCGCAAGCTGCCTGATAAGGCGATCGACGTGATCGATGAAGCGGGCGCAGCGCAGTGGCTGCTGCCGGCCAACAAGCGCAAGAAGCAAGTCGGCATCCGGGATGTGGAAGCCGTGGTCGCCAAGATCGCGCGAATTCCGCCCAAGCAGGTGTCGAGCGACGATGTGATTGCGCTCAAGTCACTCGATACGGATTTGCAGCGGGTCGTGTTCGGCCAGGACGCCGCCATCATCGCCCTGTCGGCGGCGATCAAGCTCGCCCGCGCCGGACTGCGCGAGCCGAACAAGCCGATCGGCTCCTACCTGTTCACCGGCCCAACCGGCGTCGGCAAGACCGAAGTCGCCAAGCAGCTCGCCTCGATCATGGGCGTCGAAATGCTGCGCTTTGACATGTCGGAATATATGGAGCGGCATACCGTTTCCCGACTGATCGGCGCGCCTCCGGGCTATGTCGGTTATGACGAGGGCGGCCTGCTGACCGATGGTGTCGACCAGCATCCGCATTGTGTCCTTCTGCTCGACGAGATCGAGAAGGCTCACCCGGACCTGTTCAACATCCTGCTGCAGGTCATGGACAATGGTGCGCTGACGGATGCCAATGGCCGCAAGGTCGACTTCCGCAATGTCATCCTGATCATGACCACCAATGCGGGCGCATCGGATGCGTCGAAGAATGCCATTGGCTTCGGCCGTGGCAAGAAACACGATGAGCAGGAAGAGGCACTCAAGCGCCTGTTCACGCCGGAATTCCGCAACCGTCTCGATGCGACGATCACTTTCGGCGGCCTGACGCCGGAAATTATCGACAGGGTGGTCGAGAAGTTCATTCTCCAGCTGGAAGTCCAGCTGGAAGATCGCAATGTCGCGATCGAAATCACCAAGGCGGCTCGCGACTGGCTGGCCAAGCGCGGCTTCGATCCGGACATGGGCGCGCGGCCACTTGCCCGCACGATCCAGGAGCACGTCAAGAAGCCGATGGCTGAGGAACTGCTGTTCGGCAAGCTTCAGAAGGGCGGACTGGTCAAGATCGACGTCGACAAGAAGGGCGAAGAAAAACTCGCGTTCAAGTATGTCGCCGAGCCGGCCAAGAAGCGCTCCGCCAAGAAGGACAGCACCGAAGAGCCGGCCTGATCGGCGCCTCGGGAACATGACCGAATAAAAAGGCCGCCCTGCCATGCCGGGCGGCCTTTTCATTTGTCTCGCTTTTTGGAGGGCGGCAGCTAAAGTCCAATCGAACCGAGAAAAAGATCAGGGAGACACGACAATGGCGGGAACCGTGAAGGGAAACTGCGATCCGAAATTTGCTGCGCTGAAGGACGCGTTCGAGCGCAATTTTGCCGAGCGGGGCGAAGTCGGCGCGTCGGTCTGCCTGTCGGTGAACGGCGAGACCATGGTCGATCTCTGGGGCGGGGTGGCAGACACCGCGACGGGCGAGGCTTGGGAGGAAGACACAGTCTCCATCGTGTTCTCTTGCACAAAGGCCGCGACCGCCCTGTGTGCGCATATCCTGATCGATCGCGGGCTCCTGGAGCGGAGCGCGCTCGTTTCTGACTATTGGCCGGAATTTGCAAAGAACGGAAAAGAAAAGACCACCGTTCAGATGATGTTGAACCACGAGAGCGCGCTGCCGGCCCTGCGGGCGCCGGTGAAGCCCGGCGGGTTCAATGACTGGGACTATATGATCGGCCGCATGGAAGACGAGGAAGCCTTCTGGGAGCCTGGCACGCGCAACGGCTATCACATGGTCAATTTCGGCTGGACCGTGGGCGAACTGGTGCGGCGCGTTTCCGGCAAGTCGCTGGGCACCTTCTTTGCCGAGGAAGTGGCCGGGCCAACCGGCGCGCGATTCTGGATTGGCTTGCCCGACAGTGAAAAACCGCACATCGCGCCGATCCTGACTTATGTTCCCAAGGACGGCGATGTTCCGACCGAGTTCACACAATTGCTGATGACGGATCCGGCGTCGATCCAACATCTCTCCTTCATGAATTCCGGCGGCTGGAGCCCGAACGATCCAGACGCGCACAAGGCCGAGATCGGCGGCGCCGGAGGCCTTTCGAACGCGCGCGGACAGGTCGCTATGTATACGCCGCTCGCCTGCAATGATGGCAGTCTCGTCTCGCCAGACCGGCTGGCCAGCATGGGCATGGTGTCGACCGCCACGCAGCGCGATGCGACACTGCTGGTGCCGACACGCTTTGCGTCCGGCTTCATGAAGTCGATGGACAACCGCGCCTTTCCGGCAGGCGACCAGATGACGGCGATCATGGGCAACGAAGCCTTCGGTCATGTTGGCGCCGGCGGTTCGATCGGCTTCGCCGATCCGGAATGCGGCCTCGCCTTCAGCTATACGATGAACCAGATGGGCGCCGGCCTGCTCGTCAATGATCGTGGCCAGAGCCTGATCGACGCAGCCTACAAGGCGCTCGGCTATCGCACCGATGCGCCGGGCGCTTGGGTGCGGTAGACGTTTCCGGTTTGGCGAAGTCGATGTCGGCGTCAGGTGTCCTTTTCGACCTCGCCAATGCCGCGCGGCTGCCTGGTGTTCTCAATCGCCCTGCGGGCGCGCTCAGTGCCTTCGCTGCGCGCTGGCGGCGCCATGATTTCTGGTGGATCGGTTTGCTGCAGGTAGACTGTCTGGCTCGGGAAGGCGAAATCCGTACCGGCCCGTGCGATGATATCCATCACCGCCACGGCAAACTCTTCCTTGATTTCCAGCCATTCACCCCAGTCTTTCGTATAGGTGAAAGCATAAATCAGATAATCGATTGAACTGGCATTCAGACTGTCGATTCGGACGAACAGGGCCGCCTCGGGTGGCTTGGCGAACCGGGAATCGTTCCACAGCCAGGCTTCGATCTCGTCACGGATATATTTCAGCTGGTCGACCGTGGTGCGGTACTCTACGCCGACAACCCATTTGATGCGCCGGTAAGTCATGCGCGAGAAATTGGTGACAGCCGCATCGGACAAGGCGCTGTTGGGCACATAGACGGGGCTCTTGTCGAAACGACGCACAAGGGTTGAGCGGAAGTTGATCTTCTCCACCGTGCCCTCGACCACGCCATCAACGCGAATCCACTCGCCCGGTATGAAGCGCTTTTCTGTGATGATCAGAATGCCGGAGATAAGGTTCTTGAACAGGTCCTGTGCGCCAAGTCCGACTGCAATGCCCAGAACGCCCAGGCCAGCCAGCAGTGGCGCGATCTGGATGCCCCATTGTTCAGCGACCGCGCCGAGACCGAGAATGACGAGGATCACCTGAAGCGCTTTCACCATCCAGTCGACGGCCGATGAGGACAGCGCGTTGCGCAGGTTCGCGAAAATGAACTCAAACGCATTCACCGCGCGTGCGAGCGTCCAGAAGACGACCAGTGTGATAATCGAACGCAGGATCCGGTTGGCGTAGACTTCCATATCGCCGGAGATATCCGTGACCTGCAGGGCGATGTAGATACCAATGATGACGGGTACGATTTTAAGCGGTGTCGAGACCGACTCTACGAGGGCGTCGTCGAGCCGCGTCTTCGTGCCAGAGGTGACGCGCATGAAGGATGCCACGACGATCCGCGCAAACAGGCCACGCAACAAAAGCGCAATTATCACGATCACCGTAGATGTGAATATCTCGCCATAGGTTAGTCCGTAGGCACCTTCGTTCCAGATGTTCGCGACATAGACGACGGAGTCCTTCGCCCAAAGCGGCGCGTTCTCATCGAACCAGGCTGGGAGGGTAATAATGGCCAAGGAAATCTCCTGGGTGGTGTCCGGTTGCTGGATCGATTGAAGGGGATGCGCCATCTGCTAGCTTGGCTGCGGGCGCGTGTGAAGGGCGTTGCGGTTAGACGGCAATGGCGCGCCATTGCCCGGGGCGAAGCTCTCCGAGACGCCAATCGCCTATTTGCGCACGGATGAGGCGCAAGGTGGGGTGGCCGACGGCGGCGGTCATGCGGCGGACCTGGCGGTTACGGCCTTCAGTGATGGTGAGGCTGATCCAGCTGTCGGGTACGGACTTGCGGAAACGGATCGGCGGATCGCGGGGCCAAAGATTGTCCGGCTCCGCAATGGCCTCGGCCTTGGCGGGGGCAGTCTTGCCATCCTTCAGCACGACACCAGAACGCAGGTTTTGCAGAACAGCGTCATCAGGTACGCCTTCAACTTGGGCCCAATAGGTTTTTGGCTGCTTGAATTTCGGGTCGCTGATGCGGTTCTGAACCTGGCCGTCATCCGTAAGGACGAGCAGGCCTTCGCTGTCCTGGTCGAGTCGGCCGGCAGCATAGACGCCCGGCACGTCGATGAAATCAGACAGGGTCTTGCGCGGCGATCCGGCTGTGCCCGCATCGGTGAACTGCGACAGCACGCCATACGGCTTGTTGAACAGGATCAGGCGCGACATTGACCTATCCCTGGACCACCGCATGCAGGGCCTTGAGTTGTGCCAACAGGGCCTTCGCTTGCGATACCGGCAGGCAACTCGGCGCGTCGCAGAGGGCGGCATCGGGGTCAGTGTGAAATTCCAGGAACACGCCATCGGCACCTGCGGCCACGGCGGACTTGGCAATGATTGCCACGCCGTCACGGCGGCCACCGGTCGATGCGCCGCCCGTGCGGGGGTCGGCGCCGGGCAGCTGGACGGCATGGGTGGCGTCGATGGTAACGGGGCAGCCGAGCTTCTGCATTTCGGGAATGCCCAGCATGTCGACCACGAGATTGTTGTAGCCGAAGGAGGACCCGCGCTCGCACAGGATGACGCCCACATCGGACGCTTCACCGATCTTGGTGACGATGTTTTTTGTGTCCCAGGGCGCGATGAACTGGGCCTTCTTGACTTGGACGATGCCGCCAGCTTTGGCCGTGGCGCGAGCGGTGGCCACGACGAGGTCGGTCTGCCGACAGAGGAATGCGGGGATCTGGACAATGTCGGCCACCGCAGCAACAGGCTCGGCCTGTTCGGCGGTGTGCAGGTCGGTACAGATCGGCACGTCCAGTTCGGCCTTTACCTCCTTCAGGATTTTCAAGCCTTCTTCGAGGCCGGGGCCGCGATAGGAATGGATGGAAGAGCGATTGGCTTTGTCGAAGCTGGCCTTGAACACGTAAGGCAGGCCGAGTTCAGCGCAGATGGCTTTCAACTGCGCGCCGACGGTCAGCGCGAGCGCCCTGTTTTCCAGAACATTCAAGCCAGCAATGACGGCGAGTGGCTTTCCCTTGCCGATGGTCCATCCGGATTTCGCGTGAGTCAGCGCTGCCATGGTCATCTCTCCCAAAAATGCCTGAGCAGGCAGATAGCCCTGTTTTGGCTGCAAGGTAACCCGCGTCCTTCACGGGCAGAATCAAAGAAGCCGCCCTGTCGAGGGGCGGCTTCCGTGAGCCCATGGGGCAAGTCAGGTCCGGGCGGCGTCACAGCGGCCCTACCATGTCTCTACGTACTGACGGGAGGCTGCTCCAGCCAGACACCATAGGACACAGACCCAACGGCCTCACCTGGTTTCTCACTCGACATGGATCACCTCCTTTCAAACGTGCTGCTTGCACGGACTTTGTCCAGGACCATCCCGGACGAGAGGAAGTTAAGCATGATTTGCGCCAATTAAAAGTAAACAAGCCGCATTTCCGGCGATCTTTTGGATACCGAAACGGAAAACGCCCGGACGTGGCATCCGGGCGTTCCTCAAGTGCTGAAAATTCAGTCAGTTAGGCTAGTCGGCAGCAATCACACCGACGACGAGACCGATAATGGCACCGGTGGCCACGGAGGCGAGGATCGCATCCCCTCGGTCATAGTCGCGAGCCCAGTAGTAGCCGCGTGGCGGCGCATAGAGGCCGTATCGGTTGTAGTCGCGGATATACACCGTTTGTCCGTGAGGTTGGTAGTAACCGCCGACCGCATAGCGCGGCGCATAATAGTGGGGCGGCGGGGCGTAATACCGGGGTGGGGGCGCATAGTAGCGCGGTGGGGGGGCGTAGTAGGCGTGGGAAGGATGATGGCTGTAATGGCGCGGCGGTGGCCGGCGATAATGATCGCGCTTGCGGTCATGGTGGCGATAGTTGTCATGGCGACCACGATCACCCCGATAGTCATGACCGCGATTGCTTCCGCGATCATCATGACCGCGCGAATAATTTCCGCCACGGTTGTCATGGTCGCGTCGTCCCTGATCGGCGCTCGCGATTGGCGCGGCTAGCAAGCCGACTGTCGCCGTCGCCGCGATCAGGCGTGCAAGGCTCTTCAACAGATTCATGGCGTTCTCGCCTCCTGTAGATGACCGCACAATGGCGCGATCCTGAGGCAAGTTTTAACGATTGCGGGCTGAACTCCACCTGAACACCATGTTAAGGGTCCAGCATGTCCGAATTCGGCGACCTACGCGTATCAGGTGAGTTGACAGTGCCCGCCTGGGAACTGAGCGAAGCCTTTGTGCGTGCGTCGGGACCGGGCGGCCAGAACGTCAACAAGGTGTCGTCTGCCGTCCAGCTGACCTGGAATGTCGAGGCGTCGTCTCTGCCGGCCGACGTCAAGGCTCGGTTCACGAAGCTCTATGGCAGCCGGATCACGAATGACGGCCGCTTGATCCTCGAAGCGAGCGAGCACCGCAGCCAGCCGATGAACAGGGAAGCCGCCCGCAAGCGTCTCGCCCAGATGATCCTGAAAGCGTCGATCCGTCCGAAGCGACGCGTCGCAACACGGCCCACGGCCGGAAGTGTGCGGCGGCGCATCGCGTCGAAAAAACGCCGGGGCGAGATCAAATCGCTGCGCGGTAGCGTGGAGTCAGACGATTAGCTGCCCAGCTCTGCCTTGATGGCAGCGGTCAGTTTGGCTGTATCGGCGCCCTCGATATGCGTATTGCCGACGAAGAAGCCTGGCGTTCCGCCAACGTCGAGTGCGCGGCCCAGCTCTTTCATGTCGGAAAGCTGTTGCTGGATTTCCATGGACTTCATGTCGGCGCGCATTTTCTTGACGTCGACCCCGATGGATTCGGCGATCGTATCGATACGCTTTTCGGTCAGGTCATCGTTGGATTTCAGGTCCATCAAGGCCACGTGCATGGCATTGTACTTGCCCTGTTTGCCAGCCGCCAAGGCGGCGAGCGAGGCTGTCTCGCTGATGCCGCCAAAGATCGGCAGTTCCTTGAACACGACCCGCACCTTGCCGTCATACTCCTTTGGCAAGGCCTGGATCATATCGACCGAGCGCTTGCAGAATCCGCAACGGTAATCGAAGAACTCCACCACGGTGACCTCGGCATCGGCCGGGCCGACGAAATGATCGCTGGCAAGGTTGTAAAGCTTGTCCTTGTGGGTTTCGATCGCCGTCACTGCGGCGGCGGCAGCCTCGGCCCGCTGTCGCTCACCGAGCGCGACGAGCGCGTCTTCAATAATTTCAGGGTTTTCGAGGATGTATTCGCGGACGATCTGTTCGACTTCGGCGCGGTCCATGTTGCCGGAAGAGGAATCCTGCGCGCAGGCTGGTGTCAGGGCAATGGCGGTCAGTGCCGCTGCGGTGAACAGTTTGCGAATCATTTCAAGGGCCTTTTCAATAGTCGAACAGCGGGTGCCGCGAACCGCCATGTATACGATCCGCCTGTCAGGCGTCCATCACTCCTGACAGAAAGTTGATCAGCGACCGTCAGTTGTGAAATTGCCGAACGGCATCTCGCGACCACTCGTCTGGACCGAAAACCGGGGGCCGCGATTGGCGCGGTTGTAGAAGTCGCGATTGTCCGGATTGCTCGGGTCGGTAATCAGCAGGATGTCGTCGGCACGCCGATAGGTCGGGGTGCCCCGCTCCAGCTGGTCGACCGCACGATGGGCGAACAGGTTTGCCCGGACGATGTCCCCGATCGAATAGGCCGACTCAGCCGTGGCGAGCTGGGCTTCTGCCCGGCGACCCTGTTTCTCCAGCGTGATGGCCAGCTGCGCCCAGGCAAAGGCGTTTTCCGGCTCGGCAATCAGCCCGTCGCGCAGCGCAGCTTCGGCGGCTTCGACATCGCCCGGCTCGTCGCGGGCATTCAGGGAGCGGGCATAGTTGATCAGCAGCAGGGGCTGGCCGGGCTTGAGCTCGAGCGAACGCTTGTGTGGCGCGACGGATTCAGCGGTGCGACCACTCTCGAACAGGATCTGGCCCTTGAGCTCGTGGAAGTAGGGATTGTCCGGCTGTTCCGCGAGGAGAAGGTCGACCTCTTTGAGGGCAACATCAATGTCGGAGGCCTGGAGCGCGGCGATGGACCGGGCATAGTGGGCTGGCGGACTGACATCGCTGGCGGGATACTCATTGCGCACCTTGTTGGCCGTATCAAGGAAGCCAACCAGTTTGGCACGCATCATCTCGTATTGTAGCTGCTCGCGCGGGGTGGGTGGTTCGTTCATCAGGCCTGATTTTTCGGCCATGTCGCGCACGGCACGAATGCGGTCCGATGCCAGTGGGTGCGAGCGGAAATAGGGGTAGCGGCGCGCGTTCGAGAGCACCTCCTGATAGCGGAACTTTTCGAAGAACTCGACGATTCCGCCGGTGGATTCATGCAATTGCGATAGGTATTCGACTGCGGCCGCATCGGCCATGGATTCTTCCGATCGCGTGTGAACGAAGAAGTTCAGCGCCGCAAACTGCTGGGAACTGCCGATCAGGGCCGCACCGGCGCCGCCTTCACCCGCGGCAATGGCCAGGATGCCGAGGCCGATCGAGATGAGCGCCGGACGCGATGCGACTTCAGCGGCCCGTTGCCGGCTGACACTGTGGCCACAGGCGATATGGCAGGTTTCGTGCGCGATCACGCCCTTGATCTGCGCCGGAGATTCCGCCGCGATGATCAGGCCGGTGTGGAGATGGATATTCTGGCCGTTCGCGACGAACGCGTTCAGGCTCGGATCATTGATGATGTAGAAGCCGACATCCGCCGGCTTGAGCCCGGCGACAGTAAGGATCGGATCGGTCCACTCTCTCAGGGTTTCCTCGATCTCGGCATCGCGGATCAGTCCTTGCGCCGAAGCCGTCACGGCAAAGGCGACGGCGGCCATGGCCGATGCAGCAAGTCGCAGGAAGTATCGCGCCATGTAAGGCGTCTCCTCTAGGTGGTACCTATCCCCTTAACTTAAGCAGGCGCGCCGGTATTGGCGAGGGGGAAGCAACATCCATGACTCATTTGTCAGGAATCACCTGACGCAAAGATGAACGAAAGTTCCGGGTCGATCTGTATGCCTGTTTCGCTGCCAACCTCAGGGGCCAGGCCCCGAGGCACCAGCGATGTGAGCTGGAGATTGCCGACATCGAGCACGAGGCGTGACATCGGACCCGTGAGGCGGCTAGCAACAACTCGGGCCCTGACAGGGGCGGTCACATCGGGGATCACGCCTTCGGGGCGGATGACGACCAGCGCGTCCGGGGCGACCGCTTGACCAAGCAACCCCGGTGGAATGTCACGTCCGAATATCCGGTTCACCGGTCCGAGCGCGGCGGCGATGTCGGCTCCTTGGGGCTTGAGATAGACGTCGCTGGCTTTGCCCTGCTGCAGGATGCGGCCTGCTTTCATGATGGCGATATGGTCAGCGCTTTCGAGGGCCTCGGCGGGATCATGCGTGACGAGCAGCGCCGGGATTCCCGCGGCGCGGACAGCATCGAGCGCCTCATCGCGCACGCTGCCGCGCAGGGACGGGTCGAGGCCGGAGAAAGGCTCGTCCATAAGGATGGCGGCGGGTTTGGGCGCTAGCGCGCGGGCGATGGCGACGCGTTGCTGTTCGCCGCCGGACAGTTCGTGTGGATAGGCGCTGCTGCGTGCCCCAAGGCCGAGGCGAGACAGCCATTGCGTGGCGATCGCGCGGGCGTCCTCGCGTGGCAGGTGAGCCAGGCCGAAAGCGGTATTTTGCAGCGCCGTGAGGTGCGGGAAGAGCGCAAAGTCCTGGAAAATCAATCCGATATGGCGTTTTTCCGGGGGCAGGGTGTAACCGGGCCGGGACAGGACCGTGTCGCCCAGACGCACGTCGCCCGCGTCGACAGGCTCAAGACCGGCAAACAGTCGCAGCAGGGTGGATTTGCCCGCGCCAGATCCGCCGAGCAGGGCGGTGATCGCACCGGGAGCGAGATCGAGCGAGACGCCCGAGACCACGGCAAGACCATCATACAGGCGGCTGACGCCCGTTACCGAGAGGGAGGATGGGGGAGGCGTGGGCGTCGTCATGAGGGAGCACCGGGGCGGGCGCGAGAGAGACGCCAGGAGAGGAAGATGACGGGGGCAAGACCGGCAAGGGTGATGAGGAGGGCCGGCAGGGCGGCGGCGGCGAGGCGTTCGTCCGACGCATAGGCATGGGCGCGGACTGACAGCGTGTCCCAGTTGAAGGGGCGCAGCATGAGTGTGGCAGGCAGTTCCTTGAGCGATTCCACGAACAGGATCAGGGCGCCGGCCGTCGCCCCGGACAGGGCAATCGGCAGGTCGACTTCCCTTGCCCGGCGCAGGGGCGAGGCGCCGAGACTGCCGGCGGCCTGGCCGAGTGAGGCGGGTGCACGGGCCAGCGCGGCGACCATGGGCTCGGCCCCGGCTGCGGTGAAACGACTGGCATATACCCAAGCCAGGGCGATCAGGGCAAAGGCGCCGGTAAGGGTAAAGGGGAGGAGGCCGAGGACGACAAGCGCACCCATAGCAAGGACGGCGCCGGGGATGGCGTATCCCGAAGAGGCGGCGAAGCGGGCGAAGTGCGGCAATGGCCCGGCGGCGCGCTGCGACAAGGCAATGACAAGGGCCAGAACGAAAGCCAGGGCGGCGCCGGTGCCTGACAGGATCAGCGTATTGATGAGGGCCTGCCCGACCGGTGCAACGGCTTCACGTGCCTCGAGGCTGCGCCAGATGAGGCGTCCAACGGGCAGCCCAAAAGCGACCATGAATAGGGTGGTGCACAGGGTGGTTGCGGCGGTGGCAAGGGGGCGGGAGAGGGGCAGTCGGTCCACTTGGCGCCAGCGATTTGAGCTCGCCTGGCTACCGCGCCGGCCCCGGCTCCAGCGCTCGAAAAGGACCAGGCTGAGCACGAGGCTGAGCAGCACGAGGGCGAGGCGGGCGGCGGTGGCAGGCTCACCGAAGCTCGTCCAGGCGCGCACGATGCCATAGGTCAGTGTCGGTACGCCGAGGTATTCGGCGGCGCCATAGTCGGCAGCCGCTTCCATCAGGGCGAGCGCAAGACCGGCGGCGATGACAGGGCGCGCAGCGGGCAGGGCGACGCGCCAGAAACTGCGCGAGGCGCTGGCGCCAAGGCTGCGGGCGGCTTCGAGCGAACAGACAGACTGGGAGATAAAAGCGGCGCGGGCGGTAAGGTAGACATAGGGATACAGCGTAAGAGCCAGGATGAAGGCGAGGCCGGGCAGGGAGTGGATGTCGGGAAACCAGAAGTCGCGGGCCGAAAGGCCCGTGGCGTTCCTGATCGCGGACTGCACCGGGCCGCCGACGCCCATGAGATCACCATAGGCATAGGCGAGTACATAACCGGGTGCGGCGAGCGGCAGGATGAGCAGCCACTCAAACAGGCCGCGACCCGGAAACCGGTACATGGTGATGAGCCATGCGACCGGTACAGCGAGAACGAGTATCAGCAAGGCCGTCAACGCGAGCGTGCCGAGCGTGCCGAGGACATAGCCGGTCAGCAGCGTGTCGCGGATATGAACCCACGCGTCGCCACCGCCGAAAACAAGCCCGGCAACAAGCGTCGCGGCAACCGGCACGGCAATGACAAGGCCCGCCACGAAGGCGGGCCCGTCACTTGCACGGATGGCAAGATTGCGGAATGAGATGATCCCGGCCAATCCAGTCAGTTCCAGCCGGCCCGGTCGTAGATTTCCTGCGCCTCGGCCTGGTTCTCGCCCAGCTGCTGCAGCGGGAACTGGCTCTGCTTGAAGTCCGGCAGGGCGTCGAGACCTTCAGGCAAGGGCACGCCGGCGATCATCGGAAATTCCTTGGTCTCGGTGGTCAGCAGTTTCTGGCCCTCTTGCGTGGTCAGCCATTCGATGAATCGGACCGCATTGTCCTTGTTCGGGGCATGTGCAGCCACGGCTGCGGCGGTGACGTTGATATGCGTGCCGACGCCATCCTGTTCGGGAAAGGAAAGTTTGGTCTTCGCCGTCTTGGCCTTGTCGGCATCGGTGCCGGTGGCCATGCGGACCCAGTAGTAATGATTGATCAGTGCAACCGAACATTCGCCTGCCGCGATGGACTCGATCTGGGTAGTGTCGCCGCCTTGTGGCGGGCGAGCAAAGTTCGCCACGACATTGCGCGCCCAGGCACTGGCCTTGTCGGGCCCCCAGCGACCGATGAATTCGCCCATCAGGGACAGGTTGTAGATATTCGAAGAGGACCGCATGCAGACTTCGCCGTGAAGCTTGCCATCGGCAAGGTCTGAATACTGGTCGACGTCTTCGGGCTGGAGGCGGGACGGGTCGTAAACGATGATCCGGGCGCGCCTGGCGAGGCCGAACCAGTTGCCGTCAGGTTCGCGGAAATGCGGTGGAATAGCCGATTCCAGCGCTTCGGAGCGGATGCCTTGCGTGAATCCCGCGTCCTGGAAGCGGAAAAGTGTGCCGGCATCCGACGCAATAATCACGTCTGCCGGGCTGGCATCGCCTTCTGCCTTCATTGTTTCGATGAGCTCCGGGGCACCGGATTCGCGGAAACGGACACGGATGCCGGTTTCCTTTTCGAACGTATCGTACATGAGCTTGTCGGAATCATAGTGGCGGGCCGAGTAGATGTTCAGCGTGCCTGTGCGCTGAACGGTCGGTTCTGCTGCAGATTCAACGGGTGCCGCCTCAGGCACCGCCGGTTTTCCGCAGGCGGCCAGTACGAGCGCCGCGGCGAGAATGGCTGGGAATTTCATTGGCTTGCGCTGTCCTTGTCTGATCTGAGCCTATCAAACATAGTTGAGAATGGATCGCAACTAATCAAGGGGAGCGACGTTTTGCCCAAAACTTGCACAGAGCAAACAAATATCGGGTTTTTTCTCCGGAAAGGACTCTCTTCGATCTATATTTTACGGTAAACAAGAAATTAACTCCGGTCATAACAACAGGGGTGGTGGGGATGAATGACATAGTAGTTGACCTGGATCTGGGGACGCCAGAGGAACAGGCATTGTGGGAAATGGCGGTCGATTTCTTTGTCGGCTTGCTGGATTCTGGCGAAAGCGTTTCAGAACTGGATGCGCCGGACATGATGGTGCGCACCGCATTCAAGCCGAATGGACGCATCTGCAAGCAATTGATCTTCCAGGACCGGACCTGGGCCGAAGCCTTCCTGGACTTCTGGGAAGAGCAAAAACTTCAGGCGGCGGCCGCCTAGGCGTTTCACCGCGGGCCCGAGTGCCTTAGATAGCCTCAATGAGCCCGAGCCTTTCCTCCCCGCGTATTGCCATTGTCGGTGCCGGAATCATCGGCCTGTCCTGCGCCTGGGAACTGGCCAGGCGGGGCGCGCATGTGACGCTGTTCGATTCCGGTTTTTATCCGGGACGCGGCGCAAGCTGGGCCGCTGCAGGCATGTTGGCGCCCGCCTATGAGGCAGCGGCCGAACCGGGCGCGAACCCGAGACTGTTCGACCTGTGTCTCAAAAGCGCCAGCCAGTGGATCGACATGTCGGGCGCAATTGCCGCCGTGACGAAGCGGGACGTCCTGCACTCGATCGGGCCGTCGCTCGCCGTGGCGCAGACCGCAGAAGACCGGATTCAACTGGCAAGCCTCGCAGAGGCGCTGACCGCGCGCAAAATTCCGTTTGATGTGCTGTCACCGGATGACGCGGTGCAGGCCGAGCCGTGTTTGCGGGCCGGCAACAAGGGCGCGCTTCGACTGCCCACCGACGGGCAGGTCGACAACCGCCTACTGGTCGAAGCCCTGATCCGGGCGCTGCAGAGCCAGGAACAGGTTGCGTTCGTGACGGGCATTGCGCCGCTGGCCATGGCGCAGGGAAAAATCGTGCTCGCCGGGTTTGACCGTGTGATCTTTGCAGCCGGATGGGAGACGGCCAGCGTGAGGGTAGGCGACACCCCGCTGGGCGACATTGCGCCAATGCTGCGGAAAATCGAACCCGTCGCGGGGCACATGCTGGCCTTCAATCGTTTGCCGGACGGGCCGGAAATGACGGTGCGGTCGGGGGCGCTGTATATCGTGCCCAAGGCGGGGCGTCTGATTGTCGGCGCAACCGTCGAGCCCGGCGAGACCAGCACCAGGATCGACAGTGACGCGATTGATCGTCTGGAAGCGGCGGCCCATGCCCTTTGCCCGGTGCTGAAGCGGGCCACCATAATCGAGGCGTGGCGTGGGATTCGCCCAGGCACACCTGACCATGCGCCGATGATCGGCGCACTCGGCGAAACCGGCGCGTTCGTTGCGGCGGGCCATTATCGCAATGGCATCCTGCTGGCGCCGATTACCGCGCAGTTCATGGCCGACTATGTGCTGGATGGGAAAACCAGCGACCTGGCATCGGCGTTCAGCCCCGCGCGGTTTGCAGCTGCGACCGCCTGACGCCGGGGCCGTGCTGGACGGGCGGGCGCCTGCGGCCTAAGTCTCCTGCCAAGCAGGAGGAACGCATGCACCAGATCGCCCCGATGAGCGAAGACCAGATGGCCATCAAGGACGCCGTCGCAAAGACGATTGCGCCATTCGATGACGACTATTGGCTGAAGACGGACGAGACAGGCAAATGGCCGGAAGAATTCTGCGATGCGATGGCCAAGGGTGGCTGGCTGGGGATCGCGTTCCCGGAAGAATATGGCGGCGCCGGCCTTGGCCTGACCGAAGCGGCGCTGATGATGCAGACGGTAACGCGTTCGGGCGCGGGCTATTCCGGCGCCTCGGCGATCCACCTCAATATTTTCGGGCCCAAGCCGCTGGAGAAATTCGGCACGCCCGAACAGAAGCAGGAGAACCTGCCGAAAATAATCTCAGGCGAGGAGAAGATGTGCTTTGCCGTTACCGAGCCGAATTCGGGGCTCGACACGGCGTCGCTCGAGACCAAGGCCGAGCGGACCAATAATGGCTATGTGATCAACGGACGGAAGATCTGGACCACGGGCGCGCAGCGCGCCGACAAGATCCTCATCATCGCCCGCACCACGCCGAAGGACCAGTGCGCCAAGCCGCACCTCGGCCTGTCGCTGTTCTATACGAATCTGAACCGGAACAGGATCGAGGCCAACCCGATCCCGAAAATGGGCCGCAAGGCCGTCGAGTGCAACACGCTGTTCATCGACGGGCTGGAAGTACCAAAAGAGGACCTGATCGGCGAGGAAGGCGCGGGCTTCAAATACCTGCTGCAGGGCCTGAACCCCGAGCGCGTGCTGTTCGCCGCCGAAAGTGTCGGGCTCGGCTTTGCCGCGCTGGAGCGGGCCGCGCGCTATGCCAATGAGCGGGTCGTGTTCGGCCGGCCGATCGGCCAGAACCAGGGCATCCAGCACCCGCTGGCGCGCAGCTGGGCCGAATTGTCGGCGGCGGAGCTGATGGCGTACAAGGCGGCGAGCCTTTACGACGCGGGGCAAGAGTGCGGCGCCGAGGCGAATGCGGCCAAGTATCTTGGCACCGAGGCAGGCTTTACCGCCTGCGAAACGGCGGTGCTGACGCATGGCGGCATGGGCTATGCCCGCGAATACCATGTCGAGCGCATGATGCGGGAAGCCATGCTAGCTCGGATCGCCCCGGTCAGCCGCGAGATGATCCTGAACTTCATCGCTGAACGCGTGCTGGGCCTGCCGAAGAGCTACTGACAGGCCCAGGGCGCTACATGTCGTCGGCGCCTTTCATGTGCTCGAAGAACTCTTCCTTGCTGTTGGTGCGCGGATAGGGTGTGTCGGGAACGGGCACACCAAGGAAGGTGCAGAGCGGTTCCCAGCCATCCTTGGCCGTGTGTACCAGCAGTCGGTCTGCCGGGATCGCGGCCTTCACGGCGGCTTCGTGCGCTTTGAATGCGGCGATGATGCCGTCCCTGTCCTTTGCTGTGCCAAGGCTGCGCTCAAGGACTTTCGTCACCATCTTGAACCATTCGACCGCCGGGGCGGGCCATTTGTCGGGCGCCCAGACCGTGGCGAGGATTGTCTCCGATATGCTCTTGTACCAGCTTTCCGGGGACCGGGTCGACAGGATGACTTTGACGTCTGGATAATGCGTTGCCAATTCCTGCCAGAACGCAGCCGTCGGCCAGTCCACAGCGGAGTTGTAGCCAGCATAAATCGTGTCGAAATCGGGCTTGCCTGCCAGGGCATCGTTCCAGAGCGGCACTTGCGCGGCGCCATTTTCGATCACTTCGACCATGTGGTGGCATGGCCCGTGGCCGAGCTGTTCAAGTGCCAGTTTCAGTGACATTGTGCCTGTGCGCCCGAAACCGGCACTGATTACGGATAGTGTCATTGCGTCCCCCCTGCGCCCGGTAGTGGGCTCCAAAAAAAGCTAGACTACTGGCTGAATGGAAAAAAGACAGGTCTGACCGGTCCTCAAGTGACCGCTTCCCCATGGCCCCGGATCAGACTAGGCTCCGCAAAAGTCTTGGGAGGGCACGCTCATGCTATATCTGATCCTTGGTCTGGTGATCTTTTTCGGCGCACACTTGTACAGTACGTTCCGTACGCGGGCGCCGGGCAAGGACATCAAGCAGACGCTGGGTTACGGGCCGTATATGGGTCTATACAGCCTTGTTTCTATAGTGGGATTTGTCCTGATCTGCTGGGGCTTTGGCGCAACCCGCGATGCTGGTAGCCTGTATATGGCACCGTCATGGGGCCGGCATGTCAACCTGGCGCTGATGCTGCCAGCGCTGATCCTGCTGGTGGCGTCGCAATTGCCGACCGGGGCGATCAAGAAGGCCGTGAAGCATCCGATGCTGGTGGCCGTGAAGCTGTGGGCTTTCGGGCACCTTCTGGCCAATGGCGAGATCAATTCGGTCATCCTGTTCGGCAGCTTCCTGGCCTATGCGGTGATTGACCGGATCGCCGTGAAGAAACGCGGTGACACCGGCCCCGGCAAGGACGCGGCCTCGTCGGTGACGTCAGATGCAGGCGCTGTCGTGATCGGCGCTGGTCTGTACGTTGCGATCCTGATGTGGCTGCACCCCATCCTGTTCGGCGTCGCGGTCATGTAATGGCAGTCGGTATAAACCCTTCGCATACACATCCGTGGTAGCCATGTCCGGTGATGCCACGCGGTGGCGTTCCTGGGAGTGAGCCGGCATGAACTATGATTTCAACTACGCCCTGACGGTCTTCGTCGACACGGTCATGAAACGCTATGCCGATTTCGAGGGTCGCACGAGCCGGCGCGATTTCTGGCATTATGTGTCGATCGCCCTGCTGGTCGCCGTGGGCTTCAATATCCTGTCGATGCTCCCGTATCTCGGGCCGATTTTCAGCCTGGTCAGCCTTCTGGTGGGCCTTGCCCTTGTTCTCCCGGGCATCGGCATCAGCATCCGGCGCATGCATGACATCGACCAGAGCGGCCTGATGGTGCTGATCCCAATCTACAATATCTACCTAGCCTGCCAGCCGGGAACGACGCGCACCAATCGGTTCGGTCCGGAACCGCGGAAGCTGTGAGGCTGCTTGCAGGCGCGGCCTGGTCAGGCTAAGTCGCGGCCCATGTCGAAACAAACCGAGACCCGCCGCAAGACCGTCAAGGACATAGCCGCTGCCAAGGGCAAGACGCCGCTTGTCTGCCTGACCGCCTATGACGCGCCGACAGCGCGCCTGCTGGACCCGCATTGTGACGTGCTGCTGGTCGGCGACAGCCTCGGCATGGTGGTGCACGGCCTGCCATCGACCGTGGGCGTCACCATGGAGATGATGATCCTCCACGGCCAGGCGGTGATGCGGGGCTCCAGCGAGGCCTTTGTTGTCGTCGACATGCCGTTCGGGTCGTATGAGACGAACAATGATTCCGCCTTCCTGAATGCCGCGCGCATCATGAAGGAAACCGGCTGCCAGGCGATCAAGATCGAGAGCGGCACCTATGCCGCTGGCCAGATTGCCCATCTGGTCGAGCGCGGGGTGCCGGTGATGGGCCATATCGGCCTGCGGCCCCAGGCGATCAATGTCGATGGCGGCTTCCGGGCCAAGGGGCGTACGACAGGCGAACGCGACCGGGTCATTGCCGAGGCACGCGCCGCCGACGAAGCAGGCGCCTTTGCCATCGTCATCGAGGGCGTCGCCGAGGACCTGGCGGCGGACATTACCGCCGAAGTCAGCTGCCCGACGATCGGCATCGGCGCGTCGGCGGCCTGTGACGGCCAGATCCTGGTCACGCATGACATGCTGGGCCTGTTCGACTGGACGCCGAAATTCGTGCGCCGCTATGCTGACCTGAGCACCAGTATCAATGACGCGGCAGCGGCCTATGCCGACGATGTCCGCACCCGCCGGTTTCCGGACGCGGCCGAGACCTATGCCCTGAGAAAACCTGAACCTGAACAGCGCTGACACGTTGCAGCGTGGGCATCGCCCGTCTAGGTTCCTGCCCGAGTCACAAAATACACCGGAGCGACTGAATTGAGCGATATTTTCGAAGAAGTCGACGAGAGCATTCGACAGGACAGGCTGGAGATCTGGTGGAAGCGCTACCAGTTCTTTGTCTATGGCGCCGTCGCGCTGGTCATAGCCGCCGTCGCGGTGAACGAGTTCGTGATCGCGCCCCGGGCCGAGGCCGCACGTGCGGCCCGCGCCCTTGAGCTGGAAACAGCCCTGTCCGAGCTTCACAACGGCTCGTATGCAGCGGCCGAGTCGGCCTTTGCAGAGCTTGCCGATGGCGGCAGCAAACTGGCGCCGCTGGCCGCGAACTATCTGGCGCAGGCGCGATTTGAAGGCGGCGGCGATGCCGATGGCGCCGCCGAAGCGCTGGCCGCAATTGGCGCAGTCGAGGGCAGCCCCTTTGATCGTCTCGCCTTGTTGAAAAAGGCCTATTTCAAGGCCGATGGCCAGTCGATGACCGAACTGGAAGCCACGCTCGGCAGTCTCGTCGAAGATGAGGGCCCACTCGGTGCGCTGGCACGTGAACTGGTTGCTGCCAAGGCCTTTGCAACGGGCGACACGGCCCGGGCCCGGATCGAATTCAACCGTCTGCGCTTCGATGCTGCCGCGCCGGCAGGCGTCAAGCGCCGGGCCGAACTGGCGCTCGCCGCCATTCCTGCCGTTGAGGCGGCGGAGCCGGTCCCGGATGCCGCAAGCGAAGCACAAGAAACAGAAACCGAAGCGCCGGCTCCCGCGCCCGCCCCTGCAGAGTCTGAGGAGACTGGCCAATGAGCCCATCGCGTAATTTCGCCGCCGCCCTTGTCCTGACGTCCGCGCTGACCCTCTCGGCGTGCAGTAGCCTGCCGAGCTTTGGTAGCAACAAGGCGAAGGAAAAAGCCGCCGAGGACAAGTCTGGCCGGATCACAATGGTGCTGACCGATGAGGCCATCAAGCCGAATCCGGAACTGGCAGGCGTGATGATCGAATTGCCGGAAGCCACGCCGGTCAAGGCCTGGTCGCAGGCTGGCGCGAATGCCGCCAAAGTGGTCGGCCATGTCAACGCGGCCCCTGAGTTGAAAATTGCGTGGCGTGCGAATGTGGGCGCAGGCTCTGACAAGAAATCAGCCTTGACGACGCCGCCTGTGACCAGCGAGACGACCGTGTTCACGCTGGATGCTGACCAGTCGGTCGTGGCGACTGACCTGGCAACAGGGCGCTCGCAGTGGAAGAAAAAGCTGAAGGGCCTGTCCAAGCGCGACAAGAGTGCGCTGGGTGGCGGTCTGGCCGTTGAAGGCGATACGTTGATCGTGGCGAGTGGCTTTGGCTTCGTTGCTGCGCTTGACGCGGCCACCGGCGCCGAGAAATGGAAGCACGAAATGGGCGCGCCGATGACGGGCGCACCGACCATCAAGGATGGCCGGATCTACGTCGCCTCCAACAATAACGAAATTTTTGCACTGACGCTGGCGACCGGCGAAACCGAATGGAGCGACCAGGCGATTGCTGAAACGGCCCGGGTGCTTGGCAGTTCAAGCGCCGCCGCTGTCGAGGATTTCGTGATCGCGCCGTATTCGTCGGGTGAGATCATTGCCTATCTTGCCTCGAACGGACGTCGCCTCTGGACTGACGCGATCTCGCAGGCCGGTCGGTTTACGCCGATTTCCGAAATCAATGATATCGGCTCGCGCCCGGTGCTTTCGGGCGGGCTCGTGTTCGCGTCCAGCCAGTCTGGCGTGACCGTCGCGATTGACGGACGCAGCGGTACGCGCGTCTGGTCGATTGCAACGGGTTCGACACAGGCCCCCGCCCTGGCCGGACAGTACATGTTCATCCTGGGCGTCGATGACACGCTGTCCGCCGTCAATCCGGCCAATGGCGAGGCCTATTGGGTGACGACGCTGCGGAAGTTCAAGAAAGAGAAGAAGAAGAAAGGCCGGATCAGCTATGCAGGGCCAATCATCGCGTCGGGACGTGTCCTGATCGTGTCTTCAACAGGTGAGCTACTTGCCTTTTCTCCCCAAACCGGGCAGCAGACCGGCTCTGTGAAGCTGGGGTCGACCACTTACCTCGAACCCATCGCTGTACAGGACAAATTGCTTATCCTCACTGACGAGGCCAAGCTGATCGCCATCCAATAGGGCGCACGGCCCAAAAGCCCGCCCGTTAACCGTATGAACGGGCAGGCTTATGCCGCTTAAACTAGCTATTCTTGGACGTCCGAACGTCGGAAAGTCGACGCTGTTCAACCGGCTCGCCGGCAAGAAAATTGCGCTGGTCGATGACCAGCCGGGCGTAACGCGTGACCGCAAGCAGGCCGATGGTCGCCTAGCCTCGCTGCCTTTGATCCTGATCGATACGGCGGGTTATGAAAACGTCCACGATGGCAGCCTGCAATCGCGCATGCGCGAGCAGACCGAAGCGGCGATTGCCGAGGCGGAGGTCGCGCTGTTCCTGATAGATGCGCGTGTCGGCGTCACCATTGAGGACCAGAGTTTTGCCGCGCTGTTGCGCAAGGCGAACATTCCCGTCGTGCTGGCGGCGAACAAGGCTGAAGGCAAAGCCGGACGCGACGGCCTGAACGAGGCCTGGGAGCTGGGCTTTGGCGAACCGGTGGGCCTGTCAGCCGAGCATGGCGAAGGCATGGCCGACCTGTTCGAGGCCATCCGTCAGGCGCTGGGCGAGGACGCCTTTGAAAAGGCGCTCGAAGAAGCCGAGCCGGACTATACGCATTTTGGCGGCGAGGACATTCTCGACAAGCTGTCGCATATCGATATCGACGACCAGACGCTGTCGGATGACGACCTTGTGGCCGCCATCGAAGAAGCCGACGTTGACGTCGAGCCGGAGCCGGTACGCCCCGACAAGCCGATCAAGCTGGCCATTGTCGGACGCCCGAACGCGGGCAAGTCGACGCTGATCAACCAATTGCTGCAATCTGACCGCCTGCTGACGGGACCGGAAGCAGGCATCACCCGGGATTCGATTTCCATCGACTGGGAATGGGAAGGCCGCCGCATTCGCCTGGTCGATACGGCCGGACTGCGCAGGAAGTCCCGCGTGCAGGAAAAGCTCGAGCGCATGTCGACGGGTGAAACCATTCGTTCCCTGAAATATGCCGATATCATCGCGCTGGTCATGGACGCCGACGAAGCGATGGAAAAGCAGGACCTGCAGATTGCCGACCTTGCCTTGCGCGAAGGCCGGGGCATCGTCCTGGTGATTTCGAAATGGGATCTTGTGAAGGATCCCGACGCGGCCGCAAAGCATATCCGCGACCTTTCCAATCGCCTGATGCCGAACGCCGGAGGCGCGCCCATCGTGTTCCTGTCGGGACTGACGGGCCGGAACATCGAAAAGCTGATGCCGGCCGTCGTGAGCGTCTATGCCAACTGGACGGCCCGCGTGAAGACGGGCGACCTGAACCGCTGGCTGCGCCATACGATTGAGCGCCATCCCCCACCCTCCGTACACGGCAAGCGTATCAAGCCGCGCTACATGGCCCAGATGAAGGCGCGTCCACCGACCTTTGTGTTGATCGCTTCACGCGGTGACCAGATGCCGGACCAGTACAAGCGCTATCTCGTCAATGGCGTGCGCGATGCGTTCGACATGAACGGCGTGCCGATCCGACTGTTCGTGCGTCAGGGCAAGAACCCTTATGCTGACAAGGCCGCGCAGCAGCGACCGTCGAAGCGGTACAAGCCAAAACACTAGCGTGACCGGGGTGACCCAACGTCACCTCGCGGTGCCGTAGGAGCGGCTGGGCAAAAATACAAGACTTGGACGCGGGCTCTCGCAACGTGTAGGCATGTGGAAAATCCACTTCAAACACTGTACCAGGGAGAGATAAGATGGCGTCCAGCGTTCCGGCCAAGGGCCTTCAACTGAGATCACACGTAAAGTCCAGCGGCGAGCTGGAACTGTCCCTCGTTGAGGTCGACATTCCAACGCCTGGCCCGGACGATGTGATCGTTCGCGTTGAAGCGACACCGATCAACCCATCCGATCTTGGCCTGCTGCTCGGCGCAGCCGACATGAGCAGCGCGAAAGCATCGGGGACTGCAGACCGTCCGATCGTCACCGCAAAAGTGCCGGCGGCCGGACTGCGTGCCATGACTCCTCGTCTGGACCAGTCGATGGCAGTGGGCAATGAAGGCGCGGGCACGGTGGTTGCGGCGGGCTCGTCGCCTGCAGCGCAGGCCTTGCTTGGCAAGACGATTGCCGGTCTCGGCGGCGAAATGTATTCCCAATATCGCATGTTGAATGTCGCGCAGTGCATGGAGTTGCCTGCCGGTGCGACCGCGCGGGATGGTGCTTCCTGCTTCGTCAATCCGCTGACATCTCTGGCGATGACCGAAGTCATGCGCATGGAAGGCCATACCGCGCTGCTGCACACGGCGGCCGCCTCGAACCTTGGCCAGATGCTGAACAAGATCTGCATTGCAGACGGAATTGATCTCGTGAACGTGGTGCGGTCTGACGCTCAGGAAAAAATCCTGCGCGATCTTGGTGCCAAGTATATCGTCAACTCGACGTCCCTCGGCTTCATGGATGACCTGATCCGCGCGCTGGCAGCAACGGGCGCGACTCTCGGCTTTGATGCCATTGGCGGTGGCCCACTGGCCGGGCAAATCCTGGTGGCGATGGAAGCGGCAGCCAATCTCAACGCCAAGGAATACAGCCGCTACGGTTCGGCGACTCACAAACAGGTTTATATCTATGGCCGTCTCGACATGGGCCTGACGACGTTGCCGCCCGGCGTGGGCATGGCCTGGGGCGTTGGCGGCTTCCTGCTGACACCCTTCCTGCAAAAGGTCGGTGCAGAAGGTCGTGCGAAGCTGCGCGCGCGCGTTGGTGCCGAACTCAAAACCACGTTCGCGAGCCATTATACGTCCGAGATATCGCTCGCAGAAGCATTGCAGCTACCGGTTATCGAGGCTTATAATCGGCGGGCAACTGGCGAGAAATACCTGATCAACCCGAACAAATAGCATCGCCTGACAGGCGCTGCAGAACGCAGAATTTCGCCGTCACAGTTTTGGAAACCGGGCCATTGCAGTCCGGTTTCCAGCTGTGTCTGGCGGAATTACGCTTGCCGGGCGAAATGCGCAGGGCGAACTCGCCGGCCAGCGTGCAAGTATTTGTGTGATCCCTGAATTGGCCTATTCTGGGCGTCTGGAAGGAAAGCGTTCATGTCGTTCTTGGTCCGGAATCTCGTTTTTTGTGGTGCGTTGCTGTTCCTGTCAGCCTGCTCTCCCGCGCCGCCGGAACAGTCGGTTGCAGAGGCCCCTGTGAAGACATGGCGTCCGTTCGCAGCTGACAGTCCCTGGAACACGCCCATCCCCGCGAACGCTGAGATTGATGCCAAGTCCAAGGCGCTGATCGGCGATTTTGCAGGCAATGGCAGTCTCTACATCAATATCGCCGAGTGGTCTGTGCCGGTCTATTACATCGACATGGACCAGACGCCGAAACACGAGGTCCTTGACCTCTATCCCGGCCACTACGGTCGCGGTTTCGAACTGCCACGTGAGATTCCGATCCCGGACGGGGCCCAATCCGCTCGGCCGGAAGGTGGTCTCGGCTATATTGCCATCGTGGACAAGGCGCGGAACCTGGAATGGGATATGCGCCAAGCCCATCAGCGCGATGATGGGCGTTGGTTCACCGGCTTCGGCGCCATAACCAACCTGCGCGGCAGCGGGGTGTCGCCGCCCTGGAATGACGTGGAGCAGCCGAATCTTGCTGCGAGCGCGCTTGCATCCGGATTTCCGCTGACGGCGGGTCTGATCCGGGTTGAGGAAATCAAATCCGGTCGGATTCCCCACGCGCTGATGTTTGCCTATCCCGGCGCCCGGACGGATGGTTTTGTTTTCCCTGCGAGCACGACGCTGCCACTGGCGGGTATAGCGGATGAACGCGAACAGACCGGCATGCCGCTCGGTGCTCGCATCCAGCTTGATCCGAAGTTTGATGTCGATGGATCGGGCCTTTCGCGCGAGGGCAAGATCATCGCCCGTGCCTTGCAGGAATATGGCGCCTACCTGGGCGATTCGGCGGGCGGAAATGTCCTGTTTGCCGAAAGCGCACCAATGCAGCTGGAAGCCTGGGACGGCACGCTCGAGTCAGGCGAATTGCAGGCCGTTTTCACGCCCGAGATGATGGCGAAACATTTTCGCCTGATTGAAATGGGCGATGTCCTGCCGGGCCCACCGGCGAACTGATCCAGCTTAGCTGGGCAGCGACGTGTCGTACGGGCTGTCGAGCGAGAAGACCGGGATCGTGGCGACGATCTCGAAGCCGCTTTCATCTTTCAGGTCATAGGTGCCGCTCATCATGCCGGAGGGGGCCGCGAGCGGTGCGCCGGACGTGTAGCTGAAGCGTTCGCCGGGCAGGAGTGTCGGGGTCTGGCCGATCACGCCCTCGCCATCGACGGCCTGCAGGCGGCCCTGCGCATCGACGATGCGCCAGTGGCGGCGCAGGATGGTCCAGGTCTGTTCACTCTCGTTTTCGACATCGACCGTATAGGACCACATGAAACGGCCCCGCGATGGCTCTGATTCGTCGTGCATGAATTTCGGGCGCACGCGGATGCGCACGCCTTGCGTGATCTCTTCATACAGCGGGGGAGCGTGTCGGCGTGCCATTATGCGAAATTGCGTTGAATTCCTTCACACACTGTTAAGCGCGCGAAGAACGTCGGCTTCAAGGTCGTCAGCGTCCTCCAAACCGACCGAAAATCGGATCCAGCTGCGATCCAGGCCCATGGCGGCCTGCTCTGTATCGGTGAGCGCGCGATGGGTGGTGGTGGATGGGTGACAGGCGAGCGACTTGGTGTCGCCAAGGTTGTTGCAGATGTCGACAAGTTCCAGCGAATTCAGGAATTTGAAGGCCCCTTCCTGGCTGTTCTTGACTGACAGGGCGATCATTGTGCCACCGCTGCTCATCTGGCGCTTGTGGACGGCATAGTGAGGGTGATCCTTGCGGTGGGGATAGCGCACAGCCACCGCATTCGGATGGGCGGCGATGGCGTCGGCAAGGCGTGCGGCGGTGGCGCTCTGGGCATCGACGCGCAGTTTCAGGGTTTCGAGGCCCTTGAGCACGACCCATGCGTTGAATGGGGCCGCGGCCGGGCCGACATGGCGCAGGTACGGATCGTACACCTCCTCCATGTAGGCCGAATCACAGAGGATCGCGCCGAGCATGACACGGCCCTGACCATCCATATGCTTGGTGGCCGAATAGACGACGACATCGGCGCCGAGTTCCAGCGGGCGCTGCAGGATCGGCGTGGCGAACACGTTGTCGACCACCAAAAGCGCGCCCGCTTTCTTGCAGAGTGTGGCCACAGCCTCGATATCGACGCCGTCGAGCAGCGGGTTGGCGGGGCTTTCGATCAGCACGAGCTGGCAGCCCTTGGCGAGTTCGCGTTCCCAGGCATCGAGGTCCGCGCCGTCGACGAAGACTGTCTCGATCCCGTATTTCGGCATCAGGTTGGCAATGATCCAGCGGCACGAGCCGAACAGGGCGGTCGCCGCGACGACGCGGTCGCCAGACTTCAGGGGGGCGAGAATCGCGGCGGAAATGGCGCCCATGCCGCTGCCCGTAACACGGCAGGTCTCGGCGTCTTCGATCAGGGCGAGGCGTTGCTGCAGCATTTCGCAGGTCGGGCTGCCATAGCGGGAATAGACGAATCCCGGCTCGTCGCCCTTCATGCGGGCCATGGCCTGTTCGGCGCTGTCATAAGCGTAGCCGGATGTCAGGTAGAGCGCCTCGGAGATCTCACCATGCTCGGACCGCATCAGGCCGCCGCGCACCGCTTTGGTCGCTGGTTTCCAGCCTGCCTTGCCCGACGTGTCTGACCCGTTCGCCATGCTGTTATAGTCCTTGTCTTTCCTGCATTGGGTCTTATGCCTGAGAGCACAAGGGGTGCAAGAGATGGTGCAGGAAACGGGCGTTTTGCCCGACCACGAAATTGAGGCGCTGGTGGCGGATGGTGCGATCCGCAGCGACCTGCCGCTGGAGACCGGCCAGGTCCAGCCGGCGAGCCTCGACCTGCGCCTGGCAGAGGACGCCTACCGCCTGCGCGCGAGCTTCCTGCCGGGCAAGGACCGGACGGTGGCCGACATGCTGCAGGAGCCGGGCGTGCACATGCACCGGATCGACCTCACCGACAAGGGTGCGGTGCTGGAGACCGGCTGTGTCTACCTCGTGCCCTTGCAGGAATCATTGCGTTTGCCTGCCGGTATCTCGGCGCGGGCGAACCCGAAAAGCTCGACGGGGCGCATCGACGTGTTCACGCGCCTCGTTACGAACCGGGGCAGGGCCTTTGATGATGTGCCGACGGGCTATTCCGGGCCGCTTTATCTTGAAGTGTCGCCGCGCACGTTCCCGATCATGGTACGGCCAGGCGACCGGCTGGCACAGGTGCGTTTCAAGCGTAAACGGCCGGAGGCCCTGAAAGAACGGGTTGTGTCGATCAACCTGGAGCCGCCGGCAGGCCAGCCGGCGGGCTATCGCGCCAAGCAACATTCCGGCGTCGTGGACCTGCGCGGCATCGGCGCGCACGAGGCCAGCCAGTTCTGGGAACCGGTGTTCCCGCGCCACGGTCGCATTGTCCTGAATCCGGAGGACTTCTACATCCTCGTTAGTCGCGAGACGGTGAAGGTCGCGGCGCTTGAGGCAGCTGAAATGGCCCCGATTGCACCTGAACTGGGCGAATTTCGAGCTCATTATGCCGGCTTCTTCGATCCAGGTTTCGGCACCAACAAGGGTGGGAGCCGGGCTGTCCTGGAGGTGCGCTCACGTGATGTTCCCTTCATCCTCGAGCATGGTCAGCCGGTTGCCAAGCTGATCTACGAGCCGATGGCAGCTAAACCCTCGGGACTCTATGGTGGTTCCGGATCAAATTATCAGGGACAGGGACTGAAGCTGTCGAAGCACTTCGCGACCTGAACGTGCCCAGGCCTGGTCACTCATCAAGGTTCAATCTCATCTCAACGATATGCGACGTGAACCGCGCCTTTTCATAGGCGCGGATTGCGGGGGCGTTGTCACTGTAGACCGTGAGGCGAATTTCATGGAGGTCATTGGCTTTCGCCCAGCCTGACAAGTGCGCAAGCAGGTGCTGGTTCAGGCTCCGGCCGCGATAGTCGGGCCTGACATACATGAAGCCCAGATAGGCGTGGTGTTCGTCCTGCACGTAGGCTTTCGACACCTTTCGCATCGCGAAACCCGAGGCGACGACCTGACCGTCCAGTTCGATCACCGCAACTTCGGCGTCATCTGACGCGATCAATTCTGCGATATCGTAATAGCTGATCGGATCGGGCTTCAGCGTATGGTCGTAGGGACGCTCAGCGGTGATGATGCCTTGCTCGAATGCCAGCAGCACGGGGAGATCGTCCTGCCGTGCCGAGCGGACAAGAAACGGCTTCGGGTTCGTCTCCGGCTCAGCCATTCGCCGGATGCAGATCGCGGTAGCGGATACGCTGGCCGGTACGGGGCTCGTCCACCGACACGAGCTTCACGAGTTCAGCGGCGACGACATCTGCCGTCGGCAGCGTCATCGGGTCTTCACCGGGCTTGGCGGCGGCGCGCATCTCGGTGCGTGTGCCGCCGGGATCGAAGATGTTGACGCGCAGCGCCATTTTCTCGGTCTCGTCGGCCCAGCCGATGACCATGGCTTCAAGCCCGGCCTTGGAGGCCTGGTAGGCGCCCCAGAATGCCTGGGGGTTTGATGCGACGCTGGACGTGACGAACACGGCACGCGGAGATGCAGACTGGTGCAACCATGGCGCCAGCGCCCGGATCAGGCGCCAGTTGGCCGTGAGATTGACTTCAATGGTTTCTTCGAAACTGCGTGGACCACAGCTTTCCAGTGGGCCGAGCGTGCCGAGTACGCCGGCATTGGCAACGAGGCCGTCGAGGCGGCCGAATTTCTCGCCGATCACCTTGCCCAGTGTTTCGATGCCCTTGGCGTCTTTGAGGTCCATCGGCACGAGCACCGCTTCGCTGCCAAGGGCGCGAATCTCGTCATCGAGTTTTTCGAGCGCGGCCTTCGAGCGGGCCACAGCGATCACGAGATCGCCCTGCCGGGCAAGGTGGAGCGCGGCGGCGCGGCCGATGCCGCGCGAGGCGCCGGTCACGAGTACAAGTCTGGGTTGGTCGGTCATGACGCGCGTTTATCGCAGCGCCTACGTGTCGTCCAGCAGGGAGAGCTGGCGCTCCTTGTCGGATTCGTCGTGCTGGTGGTCGATCAGCGGGGTCGGATAGTCGCCGGTGAAGCAATGGTCGGCGAACTGGGGCTGCATGGCATTGCGGACGGGCTCGCCGATCGCCTTGTAAAGACCGGGCACCGAGAGGAAGCCGAGGCTGTCCACTTTCAGTTCCGCTACCATTTCCTCGTGCGTGTGGATCGCGGCGAAGAGTTCGGACTTGGCGGCCATGTCGATGCCGTAGAAATCCGGGTTCACGATGGGCGGGCTGGCTGAGCGAAGGTGGATTTCCTTCGCGCCGGCTTCGCGGACCATCTGGACGATTTTTTTCGACGTGTTGCCGCGCACGATGGAATCGTCGACGAGGATCACGCGCTTGCCCTCAAGTACCGAGCGGTTCGGGCTGTGCTTTTTCGAGATCGCGGCTTGCCGGCCAACCTGGGTTGGCTGGATGAACGTCCGCCCGACATAGTGGTTACGTATGATGCCCATGCCGAACGGAATGCCGGAGGCTTCCGAATAGCCTAGCGCTGCGGGCACGCCGCTGTCCGGAACCGGCACGATCACATCGGCGTCTACCCCCGTTTCTGCGGCCAGCTGGTGGCCCATGCGGCGGCGCACCTGATAGATCGAACGGCCCTGAACAACACTGTCGGGACGTGCAAAGTAGACATATTCAAACACGCACGGGCTGGAGGCGCGGGGCGGGAAGGCGCGGATCGATTCGATGCCGTCATCGGTGATCACGACCATCTCGCCATTCTCGACTTCGCGCACGAACTCGGCGCCGATAATGTCGAGGGCGCACGTTTCCGAGGCGAGCACATAGGCTGCTCCAAGCCTGCCGATCACCAGAGGACGCAGGCCGATCGGGTCACGTGCGCCGATCAGCTTCTTGCCGGTCAGGCCGACCAGCGCGTAGCCGCCTTCGATCTGCTGCAACGCATCGACCAGGCGGTCCATGAAACGCGGCTTGGGGCTGCGGGCCACGAGGTGGAGAATGACTTCGGTGTCCATCGTGGACTGGAAGATGGCGCCGTCGCGGACCAGCTTGTGGCGTAGTTCGCGGGCATTGGTCAGATTACCATTATGGGCCACCGCAAAGCCGCCGAACGACAGGTCGGCAAAGATCGGCTGGATGTTGCGCAACATCGGCCGGCCCTGGGTCGAATAGCGATTGTGGCCGATCGCGGCATAGCCGGGCAGGCGGGTGCGAAGGTCTCCGCCGAAATGGTCGCCGACAAGCCCCATGTGTCGTTCCGACGGGAATCGCTTGCCATCGAATGTGGTGATGCCGCAGGCCTCCTGGCCGCGATGCTGCAGGGCGTGAAGCCCGAGCGCGGTGTAGAGGCTGGCTTCGTTATTGCCGTAAATTCCAAATACACCGCATTCTTCGCGCGGTTTGTCATCGTCATGATCGAACAGGACCATATGAGACCGTAGCCTCCTTTGTGCGTGACAGGTTCGTGACGCCCTATTGGCTTGTTTCTGCCTTCGAGGGAAGGGCAGTTTGCACTTCCTGACCGACTTTTGTGGCATTCTCGTTCACATAATCGGCAACATTGCTGAGCACGCGATAGCAGGCGGCGTTCTGAATGAAGCCGGGCACCCGGTTTTCATCAAGCGCGAGATGCAGCAGAACGACAAAGAAAACGAGCGCGACAAAGCCACGGGCGACACCGAACGCCAGTCCGGCGAAATGGTCGAACATGCCGATACCGTCGGCGCCCTGGATACTTTTCGACAGGCGCTGGCCGAACCAGGCGACCAGTACATAAGCGCCGACGAATGCTGAAACGATCAGCAACGCATCCGCTGTCGGCAAGGTGAATATGATGAGATCAAGTTGCGACATGCTCTCGGGAAGCAGGGCGGCGAGATCGTTGGTGAACAATTTGCGCGCAAAGATGGCGGCGGTGATTGCGCCGATGAACGCGCCCATCGTGGCCACTTCGCGCAGAAACCCGCGTGCAAAAGCCATAATAGCGGAGATGAGGATCACAGCCACGGCGATGGCGTCGAAAGCTGTAACAGAATCAAGCATTCAGGGCGTCCGGGGCAAGCAACTCAACGAGTTGGATAAGCCTCTTAATCGGGGTGATCGTCAAGCCATCGACTGAACTTGGACTGCCTTCCGGCACATAGGCGTGTACAAATCCCAGACGGGCCGCTTCCTTGAGCCGCTGCTCGATCCGCGCCACGGGACGGACGGCGCCGGACAGGGAAACCTCGCCGAAGAAAACGGATCGTTCCGGTGCGGCGGCGTCAGACAGCGAGGTCAGCAATGCGGCAGCTGCGGCAAGATCGCCGGCCGGTTCGCCAATGCGATAGCCGCCCGCGACGGTCAGGTAGACGTCCATGCCCGCAAAGCCGACGCCGCAGCGCGCTTCAAGCACGGCCAGCAACATGGCGAGGCGACCGGCATCCCAGCCGATCACGCTGCGCCGGGGCGTGCCATAGGCGCTCTTGGCAACCAGGGCCTGCACTTCGGCCAGCACGGGGCGTGACCCTTCCATTGCGGCGAAGACAGCCGACCCGCCTGCCGCTTCCCCATCTGGCGACAGGAACAGGGCAGAGGGCTCCTTGGCCGGGGCAAGGCCATATTGGTGCATTTCGAAAATGCCGATTTCGTCGGTCGGGCCAAAGCGATTCTTGGTGGCACGCAGGATGCGGAACTGGTGGCCGCGTTCGCCTTCGAAATAGAAGACGGTGTCGACCATGTGTTCGACAACGCGCGGGCCGGCAATATTGCCTTCCTTCGTGACGTGACCGACGAGAACAACCGCCGCACCGGATTTCTTGGCCCAGCGCGTCAGCTCCTGTGCGCAGGCGCGGACCTGCCCGACGGAGCCGGGCGCGGCTTCGAGACTGTCTGACCACATGGTCTGGATCGAATCGATGACCACGAAGTCCGGTTCGGCGGCCTTCAGGGCAGACAGGATCTTGCGCAAGTCAGTCTCGGTGGCGAGCTGGACAGGGCTGTCGGCGACCTTCAGGCGGATGGCACGTTCCTGGATCTGGGCGGCGGCTTCCTCGCCGGAGACGTAGACCGACTTCAGGCCGTTGCGGGCGAGGCGCGCTGCAACCTGCAGCAGCAGCGTCGATTTACCGATGCCGGGATCGCCGCCGATCAGCGTGGCGGAGGACGGCACGAGGCCGCCCCCAAAGGCGCGATCGAGTTCCTCGACGCCCATGATGATCCGCTTCGGCGGGTCGGCCCTGTCGTTAAGGGCGACGAATTCAATCTTGTTGCTGCGCTTCGTGCCGGCCTTGGCTGGCGCGAGGCCGCCCGGTACAGCGGCAACAGCTTCCTCGACGAGCGTATTCCATTCGCCGCAACCATTGCACTTGCCAGTCCACTTGGAATGAACCTCGCCACAGGACTGGCAAACGAAAGCGGAGGTGGAAGTCTTGGCCATGACAAGGAGTTAGCGGGCTTTGCGCGCATGCGGAAGAGGCGCGTACCAGAGCCAATAGCCACTACGGGCCCGGTTGGTTACGTCCTGTAAAGAACTGCATCCCATGTAGGACGCGACGTTCAGCCAGATGCGGAACTAGATCAGGAGGCAAATGCTATGCTGGGATGGATTATCGGGGGCGGGGTTGTTGCCTTGCTTGCCTTGTTCTTTGTGATCGGGACAGTTGCGCAGAAGAAACATGGAGAGGACATGGTTTCCGGTGGTACCAGCTATATCAGGTTTGCGGCGGCGGTCATCCTCAGCACGCTACTGGAGCGTGTGCAGCGTCCGGAGATGACCGACGAAGAAAATGCCCAACGCATCGATATCGCGCGTGTATTCCCGGCAGCCATGGCGGCGGGTCAGAAGGTTTTCGGCGATGCCATGACCGAGGGTCTGATGAAAGATGAGCTGAAAACCGTCGTGCACTACCGCGCCAACCACCTGATCGGTGTAAAAGAGCATGAGATGCATGAGCTGGCGAAAAAAAAATGCCCGATCGAGCGCAAGGACGACATCATCTTGGCGGCGATGACGGCAATGCAGCTGAACTACCAGGAGCCCGCCGAGCAGTTTTCCGCGTTGCGATTGTTCGCAATCCAGTTTTACGACAATGCGCTGGATGGCGACAGGCGAATGCTTGGCGTCGACGGCCCGGTGAACCTGCTTGAGGTGTCGATCGAACATTCAAACGAGATTGTTCGCACCCTGAATGCCATGACAGACGCGCGCAGTGCCGGTGACGCTGGGGCCTGAGCGCGGTTCCGGTCGGGATCAGGTCGGTGACTGTTCTGGTAAGATGTGATCAGTGTTCCCTTCAATGGTCGCAGGCATTTCGCTGGCGCCTTTGCAGACGAAGGGCGCGAGCCCGTCCGGCTTCTTGCCATCGGTCAGGCGCACGGCGCGGGCGGGGCCGCGCGCATTGCCGGCGGTGAGGGCGAAGCTGCCTTCCAGCACATCCGCATTGCGCTGGTAGAAGGGGATGTAGCCGGAGAAGAGCCGCTTGGAGAGGGTCGGGTGGAACTCGAACCGCCCGGTCGAGGCGCGGCGGGCGCCTTCGAACCGACCGGTCAGGCTGACCGAATTGATTTCCTTGGTGCCGACGAGCCGGACGGGATAGCGGCCCGCCGACGGAATCGGCTCGAATGCCTCCTCCACCTTCTCGCCGTCGCCGACGACCGGCGCCGAGAGCGGATCGTCGGACAGGAAAACGCGCCAGGCCAGGTGAAGGCCTTCATACGTTTTGAGGTCAGCTTCTATCGTGCAGGTGTCGATGTGCCACTCGCCATCAAGCCGGAACTTCTCGTATTGCAGCCAGCCGGTGAAGGCGAGCGACAGCGCCGTAAACGCTACGGATATGTACTTGATGAATTCCATCATGGCGCGTCTCCCCCGAGATATCAGGCCCCATGTTCGGCACGAGGTTCACCTCGACGTCAAGTCCGCTCACCGACAGATCAAGGCCTGAATCCGATGGCTCTTCGAATGCAGAACAGGAACATTCCGGTTGAAATGATGAGGGAGGGCAGCAGTATGATCGGCTGGATGTCGGTTGTGGCACCAGGAAGCCGACTGATGGCAAGCCCAAAAGCCCCAAAGAAATCAATCATCAGTGCGAGGAGAGCGTACATCAGCCATCTCGACGATTTGATATACATAGAAGGCCCCTAAATCGCAGGCTGAATCGGCCCTTCGGCGCGGCCGTGGACGAACTGGTCGACATATTCGTTGCCGCTATGATCGACGTCATCGGCCTTGCCGCGCCAGATGATCCTGCCCTCGAACAGCATGGCCACGTCGTCTGCAATCTTGCGGGCCGAGCTCATGTCGTGGGTGATCGTCACGGTCGCCGCGCCGAGGCCACGCACCTGCTCGATGATCAGGTCATTGATCGCGTCCGCCGTGATCGGGTCGAGGCCCGTGGTCGGCTCATCGAAGAAGATGAGGTCCGGTTCGGATATGATCGAACGGGCCAGCGAGACGCGCTTCTGCATGCCGCCGGAGATTTCGGCCGGATAGAGGGCCGCGACTTCCGAGCCAAGACGCACTTTCTTCAGCGTCTCAATTGCGCGTTCCTTCGCCTGACTGCGCTTCACACCATCGGCGTTGATCAAACGAAAGGCGACATTCTCCCAGACGGTGAGGCTGTCGAACAGGGCGCCTGCCTGGAACAGCATACCGACGCGGGCGCGCATGGATTCGCGTGTCCTGCCGGTTGAATTGGTGACGTCATGGCCGTCGAACAGCACTTTGCCGCCCGTTGGCGTCATCAGGCCCAGCGCGACCTTCAGCATGACCGATTTGCCCGAGCCCGAGCCGCCGATCACGACGAGGCTCTGGCCCGGCGCGACATCAAGATCGATGCCGCGCAGGACGTTGTTGCGACCGAAGGATTTTTCGATGCCTTCCAGTTTCAGGATAGGCTGGGTCACAGGCCAATCTCCACGAACAGGTTGGACAGGATGAAATTGGTCGCCAGCACGAGCACGGCTGCGCCGACCATGGACAGGGTTGCCGCCCGGCCCACGCCTGTCGCGCCCGCTTGCGAACGATCGCCCTGATAGCAGCCCATGACCGCGATGACGCCGCCGAAGACGACGGCCTTGATCAGGCCGACCATGATGTCGTCGCGGGTGACGAAATCGAGCGTGTTGCGCAGGTAGGTCGTGGAGTCGAAATCGAGGCTGTAGACACTGACCAGCCAGCCACCCATCACGCCGATGATATTGGCCGCTGCCACCAGCATGGGCAGGGTGATCAGTGCAGCCAGGAAGCGGGGGGCGTAGAGGTAGCGGTAAGGGGAGGCCGAGAGGGTCTCAAGGGCGTCGATCTGCTCGGTTACGCGCATGGCGCCGATTTCCGCCGAGATGCCAGCCGAGACGCGCCCGGCGAGCATCAGGCCGGTGATCACGGCGCCAAGCTCGCGCGTGATACCGAGCACGACGATATTGGGCACGAACTGTTCGGCCCCATAGCGGCTGCCGCCGGTATAGATGTTGAGCGCCAGCGCGGCGCCGATGAACACAGCCGACATGCCGACGACCGGGAAGGAATAGAAGCCGATCCGGATGATCTGGCGCCCGATCTCTCCCCAGAACCAGCGGGGCGTGAACGCGGCAAACGTCACCCGTCCCGCGAACGTGGACAGGCGTCCGATCTCGGCGAAGAAGCCGAGAACGCTTGCGCCGATCCAGCGCAGGGGATTGGGAAAGCCGCTTTTATGCGTAGACACGTTCGACACGATTGCTGAGCCCCGTCAGTAGTTCATAGCCAAGCGTGCCCGCGCGGGCGGCCTGGTCCTCAAGTTTGGCATGCGCGCCGATGAATTCAACGCGCGCGCCTGCTTTTGCCTTATCCTGTGCCTTAGAAACATCAATCGTCGTCAGGTCCATGGAAATGCGTCCGATGACAGGGCAGGGGATGCCATCGAGATAGGCGATGAGCGCGTTGCCGCCCGACCGTAACAGACCATCGGCATAGCCGATGCCGACCGTGGCGAGCTGGGTGTCCCGTTCGAGCGTCCGGGTTGCGCCATAGCCGACCGTGTCGCCGATATCCCCGTCGAAAACGCTGAGTATGGCGGCGTCCAGCGTCAGTCCGGGGTTTATCCGGAGACCTTTCGGGGGCCGTGAGCCGCCATAGAGGGCGAGCCCGGGCCGGGTCAGGTCGTATCCGAAGGCCTTGCCGAGATAGCATCCCGCAGAGTTTGCAAGGCTTGCCGGCGTGTCCGGAAAGGCCGCTGCAATATCGTCGAACGCGCTGCGCTGGCTCGCATTCATCCTGTGGCCGGTCTCGTCGGCGCAGGCGAGATGACTCATCACCAGCACCGGCTGCAATTTCTGCAGGGCCGTCAGTGATGTGCCGAGCAATTCGCCCTTCAGGCCGAGCCGGTTCATACCCGTATCGAAATGCAGCGCCGATGTGCCCCGCGGCGCTGAGGACCAGGCTTTCACATGGTCGGGCGACGACAGAACAGCTGTCAGGCCTGCCGCGACATAGGCTGACATTTCCCGCCGGGTCGGTCCGTTCAGGACGAAGATGCGCGACCCGAGGCCAAGGGCCTTGCGCAGGGCAAGGCCTTCTTCGAGGTAAGCAACAAAAAAGGTCGAGCAACCAGCCCGTGACAGCGCGCGGGCAACTGGAATGGCGCCAAGGCCGTATGCATCTGCCTTTACGACGGCCGCTGTTGTCGCGCCCGCGTGCAGGCCGTCCAGCGCCCGCCAGTTCGCGACGATATTCGAAAGATGGATTGTGGCGCGCGGCAGCTGGCTCATGGGCAGCGATTTAGGACGCTTCGGGCCCGGTGTCACTTCCTCGCGGCATGCTCTTTCCACGCTTCTCCCTTCATGTTCCAGACCGGTGTGAAGAACACCATCCAGAGGATGATCAGCGTCATACCGCCAGCCGGGACAATGGCGATCTTGTGCGCGCCGAATACGTCGACGAGCGCCCCCATGAGCGCGGCGCCCAATGGGGCGCCGGCCATGAATCCCAGTTGGTAGATTGAAAGTACCCGGGCGAGTTTCTCCTTCGGCGCTGCGTCCTGCACAATCGACCGGCTCATGGCGATCGATATGCCGGCGGCGAGGCCCCAGATGAAGACGATGCCAAGAAATGCCCAGTGCGGGATCTCCCACATCATGGCGAGGATGCTGCTGGATCCGAGGAATTGCGCGACAAGCAGCAGGCGTCCCTGCCGCTTGATGCGACGGAAGACTGACAGGACAACCGACGAGACGAAGGCGCCCATCCAGAAGGTTACGAACATGTCGCGGATCCCGTCCGACCCGAAACCATAGATGTCGCGGTTGACGATGGGCAGTACGACGAGAAATGCACCGATCACGAAAACGCCAACACCGAACATCAGGGCCGTCATCGCCCAGAGCCTGCCGTCAGAACGCACCGCGCGGAAACCGTCGGCAATGTCGCCGAACGCTCCGCCGAAACCACTGCGACCGGTCCGGACCTGTCGTCCTTTCGCCAGGTTGAGCGCAAACAGCGTCCCGAACACCAGGACGACACCCTGAGCCAGCAACAGCTTCTCGGCGGCGATGGGGCCGATCCCGAAACCGCCGAACCATTGCGGCATGCGGGTCATCTTGTCGGCATAGCCCGCGAGGACCAGACCTGCGATCTGGGCCAGGAACTGTGCCATCGTGGCGAGAGTCACGCCGAGCTGGAGCGTGACGTTTGAGCCGACGCGCATGCGCCGTTCGACAACCTCATTCACGATCGAATCGCGCGCCGGCATCATGAAGGCACCAACCGTGCCGATCGTCAGGCCATAGAGTATCATGCCGGGATAGGAGAGCTGGCCGCGGGAAATCGCGAGCGCCAGGAACAGGGCAGGGATGGCGGCCAGGAGGTGGAGGATGATCAGGAGTCGCCGGCCATCGGCACGTTCTGCCACGACGCCACCGATCAGCAGGAAAATGACGGATGGCGCGGAGAGCGCCATATTGGCCAGCCCCAGCGCAAGACCGTCCATATGGAGGTGGTCCTTACCTGTGATCAGATAGGGGAACAGGACCATCTGAAGCCCGAAGGCCATGAACCAGCTGCACTGGACCATGAGATAGGCGGGAAGTTCGATGCTCACGCCGCGGCGCAGGCGTTTGGCACGCCAATGCGTTGCGGTCGACAGGAGGGACGCGCCGGCGCCAAGCGCTTCGCTGATGCCGCTGACCGGAGACGTCACATCGCCGACCGCTTCATCGACCATATCGTCAACGAGTTCTTCGATCCTGTCGCTCATTCCAGCTCCCGTGGGCGATCGCGACTGTATGTTGAGCCTCGGATCAATAAAAGTAAAATCAGGTAGGGCGCCATCGCAGGGGGTAACCGATCAGGGCGGGTTTCGGTCAGTTGCCTTTGAGTCGCCCAGTTTGTACCGTCAGTAGCGGCGTATGTTCGAAGTACAAGCCACGGGTGGAGTATCATGAGACTGTTCAGGCAACTCGTCAGCTGGGCCCTCGCGCTCTTTTTGATCGCCATGTTTGTGCAGGCGACCATCTACCCGCTCCCCAACCCGCCAGAAGGGTCAGTGAAATTATTCGATCCTCCCGGGGCCAATATCGTGTTCCAGACAATCGCAGACCGCACGGGGCAAACCCTGTTCGAGCCGGCCGGCAGGGTTCTGACCGGTGCGCTCGAGCTGATCGCGGCGTTTTTCCTGCTCCTGCCTTTCACCCGGCGCCTTGGTGCTGTCATCTCTGCGGCAGTCCTTGGCGGGGCCGTAGCGTTCCACCTGTCGCCCTATCTGGGCCGCGAAGTACCGGTATCGCTCGACCCCGCAAGCACGCAGACAGACGGTGGCATGCTATTCATGCTGGCGATCATCATGCTGGTGGCGAGCCTGCTGGTGCTGGTGGTTCAGCCCGGATCGCGTGACTGACACTGGTATTTGTCGTCGCGCTCTGTACCGCTCGTTAACGCTTTCAGTTCAGTCTGCTGCCATTGCGACGCAGGCATTTAGATGGACGATATGGAACAGCCAACGAATCCGCCGCGAATCGGGCGCGCGCGAGACGCCTTGTTCAGGCGGTTGCTTGACCTTGTGGCGATGCCGGCATCACGTCTGGCACACCAGGATCGCAGCATGGTGGGTGATATCCTGCTCGACATGCTTTTTCACGCGAACACACGCGAGCGCATGCTTTGCGCCTCCAGACTGGCGACCAGCCGGGAAGCGCCGCGCCGCCTGCTTCGTTATCTCGCTCAAAGTTCTTTTGAGATTGCTCAACCGCTGCTGGAACAGAATGAGGCGTTCGATGCCAGCGATCTGAGCGAGATCGTTGAAGCGACGTCGACCGATCACCGCCTGGCCATCGCCCGTCGCAAGGTTGTGGCGCCGGGCGTGTGCGTGGCGCTCGCCGAGCATGGCGAAGCGCATGTCGTGCGCGAAATGGTCGAGAATAGAGGCGCCGTTCTGCCGGAATCTGCGATCGACAAACTGGTCATGCGTTCGCGTGATGAGTCCCAGCTTTGCGCGCTGCTTGTGGAGCGACTCGAACTGCGCCCTTCTCAGGCGATGGCCATGTTCTGGTGGTCGGACAGTCCCACCCGGCGAAAGATTTTGCAGCGCCATTCCGCCGACCGCATCGAGGTCATCGAAACCTGCAAGGACGTCTTCGAGATCATGGCGTCCGAGAAATGGGCCGACCCGGTTGCACGCAAGGCATTGCAGCTCATAGAGCGGCGCCAGCGTAACCGCGAGGCGCTCGACAGGAGCCCCTTTGAAAGCCTTGAAAGCGCAATAAATTCAGCAGCATTGGAAGGCATGACATCTGAGCTTGCGCAAGAGATCGGGTACCTTTGCGGGATCAAGCCTGTGACCATTGCCAAGATACTCTCCGATCCGGGCGGCGAAGGCGTGGCCGTGCTCTGCAAGGCGACGGGCGTAAAGCGCGAATTCCTGCCTGTGCTCTGGTCGGCCCTGCGCCGTCCGCTCGAAATTGATGATGGTCAGATACACCCCCAATTCGAGCTGGTGGCAGAGACTTACGAGCTACTCACTGTTGCCAAGGCGCAGACGACTCTGCGCTATTGGAACTGGTCACTTTCGGCAGCCTTCTCGGCAAATGCCCTGCACGAATCGCAGGCAGGCGGCGAAGCGGCGAACGAAGAAGCGGCGTTCTCGACCTCACAGCGTACAGCCAGACTGGTTTTTGGCAGCTAGGCGCCGAAAAAGTCCGAAAGAGCCTTCCCAAGCCCGCTCCGGGCCTTTAGGTGAGGCGTTCGTGTTTTGGGTTGTTACAGGAGCGCAGGCGCATTGTGGCGTACTTTCTGGGGCTATTAATTGCGCTGGCTGCGTTTTGGCTCGGAATGTCCGGGCATTTCGAGCCGCTCCTGTTGGGTTTGGGCGCGGCGTCGCTCGCGGTCACCCTGATCCTTGCCTACCGTCTCGATATTCTTGATCGTGAGGGCGTGCCTTATGTGCGCGTCGTCGGTTTCGCGTTGTATTTTCCGTGGCTCATGAAAGAGATCGTGAAGGCCAACTGGACCGTAATCAGGGCCTGCTTGCGCGCCGATCTCGATATTGCGCCGACGCTCGTGAAGCTGAAAACAGTCTGCAAGTCGGACCTCGCAAAAGTGACATTTGCCAACTCGATCACGCTGACGCCCGGCACGGTGACGGTTGAGATCGACGGTGACAAACTGCTGGTTCATGGCCTGTACGAACAGGACTCCCAGCCGGAAGCCTTTGCTGAGATGGACAAGCGGTCGGCCCGGGCCATTGATGGTAAGGGAGCTGCCGCATGACCGCTGCTGCCCTGATCGCCATCCTGCTCGGCATGATCCTGCTGCTCATACGCACGTTGATCGGCCCGACCCTGTATGACCGCGTGCTGGCGGTGAATTCGTTTGGTACCAAGACCGTTCTGGCGCTTGGCCTTCTGGGGTTCGTGATGGGGCGCCCCGAATTTCTCGACATCGCCATTCTTTACGCGATGATCAACTTTGTCTCGACAATCGCCATCCTGAAATTCTTCCGCTATCGCTCGTTCCAGGTGCCGCTGGTCCGGCGCGATGCCCAGAGAGGCAAGCGCAATGGCTGATTTACTGGCGAATCTGCAGCAGTTCTTCGAGATTGTACGCTACCCAGCGGGCTCGGCGCTTTGTCTGGCCGGAGCCATCCTGTGCGTGATCGGCACGATTGGTGTGATGCGATTTCCTGATTTCTACACGCGGATGCACGCCGCCAGTATTACCGACACGTCGGGCGCGTCGGTCATCCTGATCGGCATGGCGCTGATGGCGCCGGACTGGCTGGTCGTTGTGAAACTGGTTGTGATTTTCTGGCTCGTGTTCCTGACCAGTCCGACCGCCTCTCATGCCGTGGCCAGTGCAGCCCATACGGCCGGCCTCCAGCCGCTGATCGGCCGGGTCGGCCAGAAACCCGACGATGACGAGGGCGCAGCATGACCGGCGTTTTGGAAGGCGATATCGGCATGGCGCTCGTCAACATACTGCTTCTGGCGGTTCTGTTTGTCGTTGCGATAGCGATTGCGCGCCTGCGCAGCCTGTTCGCCATCGTGATGCTGTCCGGCATCTACTCGCTGGTTTCGGCAACCTGGTATGTCGTTGTCGATGCCGTGGATGTTGCATTTACGGAAGCGGCCGTTGGCGCGGGCATGTCGACCATCGTGCTGCTCGGCGCGATGCTGCTGACATCGCGCACGGCAAAGCCGGACAAGAAATTCGCGCGCCTTGGCCCGCTTCTGGTCGTGGTGGCGACGGGTGTGATGCTGATCTATGCCACCGTTGACCTGCCGGCACTGGGCGATCCGAATTCGCCCGTCAATACGGGTGTCGGGATGCAATACGTGCAGATCAACTGGGCTGATACGGGCATCCCCAATGTCGTGACATCGGTTCTCGGCAGCTACCGTGGTTTCGATACGCTCGGCGAGACGGCCGTTGTGTTCCTCGCGGGCCTCTCCGTGGCATTGCTTCTGGGATTCGGCGAACGGTCGCTGGCCGAATCCATCCGGCGAGGCGACAAGGTTCACGGCCGGGGCAAGGCTGCGCCCTCCCAGGCCAAACCAGAGGAGGACGCGTCATGAACGATGATCACCATGTCATTCTGCGGGTTGTCTCCAAGATGCTGATTCCCGTCATCGTGATGTTTGCGTTCTACACGCAGTTCCACGGTGATTTCGGTCCCGGCGGCGGCTTCCAGGCGGGTATCATCTTCGCTGTTGGCGTCATTCTCTACGCGCTGGTTTTCGGCGTGCCCTCTGCCATGCGCGCCGTGCCGCCTGTTTTTACGCGGGCGCTCGCAGCGATTGGTGTGCTGCTCTATTCGGGCGTCGGCTACTGGGCGCTGTTGCAGGGCGGCAATTTCCTTGAGTATCAGGCGCTCTTTCAGGAGCCGCCCGGCAAGCACAAGGGCCAGCATATCGGCATCCTTCTGATCGAACTCGGCGTCCTGTTCGCCGTGGCGGGCGCCATGCTCACGATCTTCTATGCCTTTGCCGGCCGCGTCGCCGAAATCCGCGACAAAGACTGGTAGACAATGCTGGAATTCATTCTCGAACGGGCAAACTATTGGGCGATCATCGGATTGATGATGATCGGGCTGTACATCACGTTTGCCAGCGGCAATCTTATCAAGCGCCTGGTCGGCCTCTCAACGTTCCAGACCTCGGTCTTCCTGTTCTATGTGACACTCGGAAAGGTGGCTGGCGGAACGGCGCCGATCCTTTTCGGCGCCGACGCGCCAGCCCATGGCGGCGGGTACGGCGCCGAAGAGGCCCATCATGCCGTAACGGTTCCGGGCGGGCAGGCCCTCGGCAATGCCAGCGCACCGGTCGAACTGGTGAACACTTATTCGAATGTGCTTCCGCACGTCCTGATGCTGACGGCGATCGTTGTCGGCGTGGCCACGCTGTCGGTTGGCTTGGCCCTCATCGTGCGCATTCGTGAGGCCTATGGAACGATCGAGAGCGATGAAGTCAGCGAGATCGACCTCGAGACAGCCCTCGCGCAGGAAGCCGAAATTGACCAATGGCTCAATGGGGCAGGCGCATGATCGATATTCTGTTGCGGTCTGCGCCGGACTGGGCGCTCGCCCATGCTGCGCCCTTGCTGGTCATGGTGCCGCTGGTGCTGGCTCCTGTGCTGGCGCTGGTGCCGAGCGGCCGGATTGCCTGGTTCATCAGCATCGCTGGTACCTTTGCCTCACTGATTTTCTCTTTGATCCTGCTGGCCATCGTGCAGGCGCCCGAAACATCCGGTGTGGTCAGTTATGCGATCGGAAACTGGCTGCCGCCCCTGGGGATCGAATTCCGTGTCGATGCGCTGAATGCCATGATTCTGGTGCTGGTATCGGCAATGGGTGTCCTGGCATCGGTCATGTCCTATCCAACGGTCGTTGCAGAGATACCAAAGGAAAAGACATCGCTTTTCTATTCGGCCTTCCTGGCCTGTTTTGCGGGTCTGTGCGGCGTGGCAATCACGGGTGACGCATTCAACCTGTTCGTCTTCCTCGAGATCAGTTCGCTGTCGACCTATGTCCTCGTGGCCCTAGGGGCATCGCGCGACCGCCGCGCGCTGCCTGCAGCGTTCAATTACCTGGTCATGGGCACAATCGGCGCGACATTCTTCATCATCGGCGTCGGATTTCTCTACGCCGCGACCGGTACGTTGAACATGGCCGATATCGCCTCGAAACTGCCGGACCTTACCGGCAGCCGCACAGTGCAGGCCGGGTTCGCATTCATCATTGTCGGCCTCGGCCTCAAGGCGGCCATGTGGCCGCTGCACCAATGGTTGCCGAATGCGTATTCCTACAGCCCAAGCTTCGTCACCATGTTCCTTTCAGCGACGGCGACCAAGGTGGCGCTCTATGCGATGATCCGTTTCCTGTTCACGGTCTTCAGTCCCCGTTTTGCCTTCGAACAGGCCGCCTTTAACGCCATGCTGATGCCGCTCGGTATCGCAGCCATGATCGCGTGCAGTTTCCAGGCCGTGTTCCAGACGGACGTTCGCCGCATGCTGGCCTATTCGTCGGTCGCGCAGGTGGGCTATATGATCCTTGGCGTCTCGATTGGCACCGTCGCGGGCCTCAGCGCCGGTCTGTTCCATTTGCTCAACCATGCCATGATCAAGGGCGCCCTGTTCATGGCCGTTGCCGCTGTCGTGCTGACCTACAAGGGCACGAACATCCGCGATTTCGCAGGCCTCGGGCGTTCGGCGCCGTGGACCATGACGGCCTTTGCCATCGCTGGCCTGTCGCTGATCGGTGTGCCGCTCACGGCAGGCTTCCAGTCCAAGCTCCAGCTGGGCTATGCCCTGTTTGAACAAGGATGGTGGTGGGCTGTGATCCTGGTCGTGTTCTCGAGCTTCCTGGCCGTCATCTATGTCGGACGCATTCTTGAGGCCGTCTTCTTCCAGCCGCCCGTGAACCCGCGCAAGACCCGCAAGGAAGCGCCGATCGTGCTGCTCGTGCCGCTCTGGATACTTGCGCTTGCGAATATCTATTTCGGGATCACGACTGAGATCCCGCTCGGCCTCGCGCGTGATGCGGCGCTGGCCGCGTTTGGACCGGGGATGTTCCGATGAGTCCTGACATGCTGATCCTTGCCGCCCTTTGCATTCCGTTGCTGATCGCGGTTGGCATTGCGGCTGCCGGGAGCTTCCCGAATATCCGCGAAGGCGTAACGATCGTCGGATCGGTCATCCTGCTCGGCGTTGTGATCGCGCTGGCTGTGGCGGTTTCGAATGGTGAGGCGCCGGCGCTGGACCTTGGCGCAGCGGCGCCGGGCCTGTCCTTCGCGTTCAAGCTGGAACCGCTTGGCGCCCTGTTCGCGCTTGTCGCCAGTGGCCTCTGGATCGTCAATTCCTTCTATTCGATTGGCTATATGCGCGGCAATCGCGAGCGCAACCAGACGCGCTTCTACATCTGTTTCGCGATTGCGATCTTCGGTGCCATCGGCGTTGCCATGTCAGGCAACCTGTTCACGCTGTTCGTCTTCTACGAAGTGCTGACCCTGTCGACTTACCCATTGGTGGCCCACAAGGGCGACGCGGCAGCCAAGCGCGGCGGGCGCATCTACCTGCTTACGCTGCTGGGCACATCCATCGGCCTGTTCCTGACCGCCTTGATGTGGACATGGACGCTCGCGGGCCAGAATCTGGACTTCGTGCAAGGCGGCCTGCTCTCGGGCCTTGATATCAGCCCGGCCGTGTCGACGGCGCTACTGATCCTGTTTGCGTTCGGTATCGGCAAGGCGGCGCTGATGCCGATTCACTTCTGGCTGCCCAACGCCATGGTTGCGCCGACGCCGGTGTCTGCCTTGCTGCACGCTGTGGCCGTCGTGAAGGCCGGTGTGTTCACAGTGATGAAAGTGTCGATCTTCATCTTTGGCGAGGACCTGCTGAATGCGACGCCCGGTCGCGATTTTGTTCTCGGAGTCGCCTGTTTCACAATCATCGTCGCTTCGCTCGTCGCGATGACGAAGGACAACCTCAAAGCCCGGCTGGCCTATTCAACCATCGCGCAGCTTGCCTATGTCACGGTGGGCGCAATGCTCGCCAACGAAGCCGGCTTTCTCGGCGGCAGCATCCAGATCGCCGCGCACGCGGTCGGCAAGATGACGCTCTTCATGTGCGCCGGCGCGATCTACGTCGCCACCGGGGCCACCAATATTTCCGACATGCGCGGTCTCGGCCGGCGTATGCCGATGGTGTTCATTGCTTTCTTCATCGCGTCCCTGTCGATCATAGGCATTCCGCCGATGGTAGGCAGCTGGGCCAAATACGAACTGATGCAAGGCGCCATCGACGGTGGTCACAGCTATGTGCCTTGGGTGCTGATCGGCTCGTCGCTGCTGAACATTGCCTACCTCCTGCCGATTCCCATTCTTGCCCTGATGCCGCCCCCTGGCTCCGGCGCCCCCCGCGCTTTCAAGCGTCCCGGCGGCGCCCCGGCCCTGACGGTTGCCGCGCCCGTGTTCACGGCGGCGCTGTGTATCATCCTGTTCTTCCTGGTCGGACCGCTCGCCGATTTCCTTGCACCATCCATGGGCGGTAGCGCGGCCGCGATTGTGACCGGAGGCCAGCCATGAGCAATGACACGCCCGAAACCCGCGACACGACGGGACGCTTCCTCAAGCGTGCCGCAGAAAAGGCGCACGATCTCCACACCGTCTCTGACGAAGGCGTGCACCCGATGGCAAAGATCCTGTTCGGCTGGACCGAAACAAAACATATCGGCGCGATCATGTTCTGGGGGCTCGGCCTGCTCGGAGCATTCCTGATCGTGCTCGACCTGTTCGTGAATCGGCACGACTATTTCACGTTCGCCAACGCGACGGGCTTCTACGGCCTGTACGGCTTTGCCGCGTTCACGTTCGTCGTCCTGATGGGCTGGCCGCTCGGCAACCTGCTGCGGCGGGGCGAGAATTATTACGGTGACGCGGGCGGACCGCCGGCCGATGTCGACCCGGACAGGCCGCAAGGGCCCGCTGACGCACATCCGACGTATGAGGGAGACGAGTAATGCCCGCCTTCCTGACCGCTCTGAACCCCGGCTGGTTGCTGATCCTTGCAGGCATCGTGGCCATCTTCCTGCCGATGCGCCGCATCCGTCAGAGCATTGCCATTGGTGCGCCGCTTGTTGGCGTCGCATTGCTCGCGCTGGCCGACCAGAACGTGAACCACCTCACGGCGAGCGTCCTGGGGCTTGACCTGGTTCTCTATCGTGTCGACGGTCTCAGTTTCGTCTTCGGTCTGGCATTCCTGATCGCGGCGCTGCTCAATGCCATCTACGCTTGGCACACGGATGACAGGGTGCAGGACGGCATGGCGCTCGCCTATGGCGGCGCGGCGATTGCAGCGGCCTTCTGCGGCGACTTGATGACTCTGTTCATCTTCTGGGAAATCACGGCGGTCACATCCGTCTTCATGGTGCTTGGGGCAGGGACGCGCGCGTCCTATTTCGCGTCCATGCGCTATCTCGGCGTTCAGATCCTGTCGGGCGTCTTGCTCCTGGCGGGCATCGCTTATGTCTACCACGACACTGGTAATATCGGGCTGCAAGTGTTCGAAGACCTGGCTGCGCCTGGCGCACTGTTGATCTTCATCGCCTTCGGTATCAAGGCGGCCTTTCCCTTCCTGCATAACTGGCTACAGGATTCCTATCCGAAAGCCTCGGTTGTGGGGGCGGTCGTTCTGTCGGCCTTTACCACCAAGCTTGCGGTGTATGCGTTTGCCCGCATGTTCCCCGGCCAGGACTCGCTGATCTGGATCGGTGCCGTGATGACCTGTTTCCCGGTCTTCTTCGCCGTGATCGAGAACGACCTGCGCAAGGTGCTCGCCTATTCCACGAACAACCAGATCGGCTTCATGATCTGCGCCATCGGCGTCGGTACGCCGCTTGCCCTGAACGGCGCGGTGGCTCACGCCTTTGCCGACATCATGTTCAAGGGCCTCTTGTTCATGTCCATGGGCGCGGTCCTCTATCGCACGGGCACGACCAAGGCGAGTGAGCTTGGCGGGCTCTACCGCTCGATGCCGTGGACCACGATTTTCTGCCTCGTCGGGGCCATCTCGATCTCGGCCATGCCACTCTTCTCGGCCTTCGTGACGAAATCCATGATCCTCAGCGCTGTGGCGCATGCCGGCCTGCCGATTATCTGGCTCATGCTGATGTTCGCTTCGGCAGGTGTGCTCGAGCACTCCGGGATCAAGATCCCTTATTTTGCCTTCTTCGGCCACGACAGCGGCAAGCGCGTGAAGGAAGCGCCTTTCAACATGTTGCTCGCCATGGGCATGGCGGCGTTCATCAGCATCGCCATCGGCCTGCCGGCGGTCATTCCCGGCCTTGGCTACGAATGGCTCTACAACCTGCTGCCTTACCGCGAAGAGGCGATGAACTATCAGCCGTTCACCTTCGATCACATCCTGACACAGCTGCAATTGCTGGTGCTCGCAACCTTTGCCTTCGTCCTGCTCAAGCGGTTCGGCGTCTATCCGCCGGAGAAGCCCGGCACGATCCTGGATACCGACTGGCTCTATCGCAAAATGGGTTTCGGTATGGCGCAGTGGGCTGGAACCGTGTGGGGGAAAGTGGGGCCGGCGATGACCGCTGTGTTCTTCGGCCTTACCGGGCGAGCCTATGACCGGATCGAAGCGGCGTTCAGCCCACGGGGCGAACTGGCCCGTGGCGGGCTCACCGGAGCCATGGCAGTCTGGACGGCCGCATTGCTTGGGCTCGTCCTGTTACTGGCATTCATCACAGTAGGCTGAAGTCACGGGATCCGCTTCGGCATCGCATTGTTGTAACGGCATGCAACTTTGGGGCGGACAGACTGTCTTTTTAGTATTTACACATTTTCGCCTTCAGTTACCCCGGAATAGAGTATTTCCGGGGAGGCAATATAATGCCCGAAGCCACAAGGCCTGATCCGCGCGGGGGCGCACTGATCGCATTCGCCAGTGAAATCGTCGCGGCCTATGTTGGGAACAACGCTGTACAGTCAGCTGAATTGCCAGACATCATCCGCAATGTGCACGCCTCCTTGGCGGGTTTGGGCAGCGCGGATGCCGAGGAATCGCGCCAGAAACCGGCAGTTTCGGTGAAAAGATCACTCGGCGAGGACTTTCTCGTGTGCCTGGAGGACGGCAAGAAGTTCAAGTCGCTGAAGCGCCACCTGCGTACCAAATATGACATGTCGCCGGATGAATACCGTGAAAAGTGGAATTTGCCGCCTGACTATCCGATGGTCGCGCCAGGCTATTCCAAGCATCGTTCAATGCTCGCAAAGAAGATGGGACTGGGAAAAGGTGACAAGGCCTAGTTGCCATGCGCGATTACTTTTTGTTGCGCCTCCGGAATGAAATATTTCGGTAAGACATGTTAAGAAAACATGTAGTCGACTCTTGATCCCGGACTCTACTCGCGCGATAGGTGATTCTATCGAATCACCTGGGGGTGCACACGATGTCGAAACAAATGGTATTTCAGGGCGTCACCATCGCCCAGCAGGCGCTCATAGATTACTGGAAGCGGCTTCGCGACAAGGCAGGTTGCGTGCCGCGCGACGCGATCGATCCGGGTGAGTTGCGCAGCATGCTTGCCAGCATATCCATCGTTCAGTTTGACGATTCCGGCGATGGCCGGTTCCGGATTGCCGGTTCACGCCTGCGGGACATTTTCGGCATGGAAGCGCGCGGCCGGCGGGTGGCGGACGTGATTGGCGAACATGGGGATTCCTTTTCACTCGGCTTGTCCGTCGCCCTGGAGCGTCGGGCCCCGGTGGGCGGCGTCATCGAACAGGCAGACGGCATGCATGCCTGGCTGCGGCTTCCCCTGATGGATTCCAGCGGTCACCTGAGCATGGTCCTGTGCCACGATGAATTGCTGGCTAGCCGTCGGCTCGTTGTTCCAAATGGTGGCCAAACCGGTGCTGTCCACAATTCTTCCCCCCGTGCCGCGGCCTGAATCGCCAGCAAAGCTTGATGCTATCTTGATGAGACAGGAAAGTTGTCCTGCACTTTCTGATGCCGGGTAGTCTTCTGCCTGCCAGACCAGAAGGAGACAGCGATGGCGAAATTCAATCCAAGAAAAGACGAAGACTGCGCCTCTCTGGCCGCTGCTCTGACAGCCTATGCGCTCGGCTTGAAGGCTGAACCCCTGTAATCGTCGGAGCGTGGGCGTCCGATTGAGGCGCGAGCCCGGCATATTGCGATCTATCTCACGCATGTGGCACTCGGCATGAGCCTTGCGCGTGTCGCGCGCGCCTTTGGCCGTGATCGCTCGACAGTTGCCTATGCTTGCCACCTCATAGAGGACAAGCGCGATGACAGGGACTTCGATGACTGGCTTGAGCAATTGCCGATGGGCCTGTCCAGCGTTGTGCTTCTGAGCAAGGCGCCCGCCGTCGCCGGACGCAGCAGGCTCAGGCAGCGAGCGCCTGGTGCGCATCCTGCCTGATGCGGTCGAGCATGGAGGCGAGACCGTTCGAGCGCTGCGCTGTCAGGGCGCCGGTCACGCCGATATCGTCCAGCAACGCCTTGGCATCGAAATCTTCAATCTCTGATAGTGGTGCACCGGAATAGAGGCGCACCAGAATCCCGATCAGGCCTGATACGATCATCGCATCCGACTCAGCGCGCACGATCAGGCGGCCATCCTCGACATGAGTCACCATCCAGACTTGCGACGCGCAGCCGCGCACGCGTGTCTCCTCGGTTTTCTCTTCGTCTGACAGCGGTGGGTTGGCTTTGCCCAGATCGATGATGTGCGCATAGCGCGCCTCCCAATCGTCCAGCCAGGAAAATTCTTCACGTATGTCGGCAGCAGCCGTTTCGATGCTCATCCGCTTGAAATGGGGCATTGCCGCACAAAAGAAAACCCCCGGTGCCGCTACCGGCCCGGGGGTTTCCAATTCAGAACTGTGCGGCAGGCCTACTGGTAGACGCCGCCAATGCATTTGCCGACGTCTGAGAGGGCGTGTTCGCCGATGCAGAATGGCACTTCATACTGCTGGTTGGCAGCGGCGACACATTGCTGGAGATTCAGGTTTGCCATGTTGAGGCAGCCCTTGGTCTCACGTTCGGCCATCGCGGAATTGATCTGGCTGGCGTTTTTCTCGGTGCTGGCGCCCAGCACGCGATAGGCGGCCAGTGTCGCAATCTGGTCGGCAACCGGCTCCTTGCCGAACTTGACCCGTTTACGGTTGCCGGTCAGGCCGGATGTCATGGCAGCCGGGAAGCGGATTGCACTGGCGGCCCCCGAGACATTGTCCCAAAGCGATGGCGCGCCTGAACTGCCAGCCTGAACCAGCACGGAGTCGATATCCTTGGCGTTCATGGCGGACAGCAGTCCAAGTTTCGCGGGAATGCCGGTCGCCTGGCTGGAATCAAGCTTTCTTGCCTTGTTGCCCGAATTTCCGATCTTGGCTTTCGCCCAGCCGGAAGCTTGCAATGAATAGGCCTGCTCCTTCACATAGGCCGCCGCGCTGCTCAGTCGGCGACTGTCGGCTTCGGTGGCCGTCAGGGCTGAACTCACAGCAGTGTCGCCGCCTTGCAGGGTGCGGGCATAACGTACGTCATTGCGCATGCCGCTTTCGAACACATCGCGTCCATAGAAGCTTTCAATGTCGCGAATGGCTGCGCGGTATTCCGGATTCTGCGATGCGATGAGCGCAGAATAGGCGATCCAGCCCTTGGACAGCTGGTCCGGATTGTGACCGCCCAGCGAGTTGAGAGCGTGGTCGATATCGCCAGCCGACGCCAGCGGCTTTGCTTTTACGTCAGTCACTTCCGACTGGTACGTGGCGTACACAGCCGCTGTATCCGATATCGGATCGCTTCCCTGGGCAGTTACGCCAGCAGCGAGCCCGAGCCCGACAATTGCTGCCCCAATCATTCTGATGGATTTCATCGTATCATTCTCCCTCACGCGACACGCGATAGTCTTGCCCCATCTTCCCCACTTGGGGAACCTCGCCTTGCCTGTCGATAACATTACAAATACAGCAACTGATGGGTACGGGGGCGAGAATGCCTAAGGAATATCTATGGGATGTTAATATGTCCCCCCGCGTGATGCAAAAGCGATTACAGTTCGTTAATCTAACGTGGCTGGCCCTGATTGCGGCCGCTGTGCTGATTGCTGCACTCAGGGGAATTGGAATCGCAGCGCTTGCGAGCGGCGTTGTGATTGCGATTCTGCCTGCGGTCGTGGGCCTTGTGTTCCTTCGGGCGGACAGGGACCCTCCCTCCGTTGCGTCACCGCTATTGGTCATCTGCTGGACCCTTTTGGCCGTGCTTGGAGTCGCGCTGACCGGCGGGGCATCCTCGCCGTTGACGGTCCTGTTCGTGTTGGCGCCGCTGGTGGCGTTGAACCTGGAAGATACCGACATGGCCGCCGAAGCGGCAATCTTCGGCATTGTCGCCTATTTCGCCGTGCTCGTGATGGGCCGTTTCGACCTCCTGCCTTTGGGCGCGGTCGATTACCTGCCGCTGACGGTCGCGGTCGCCTTTGCCGGGCTCGTGCTCGCGGGCCTGCTGGTCTGGGTGCTTGTGCAGGACCAGTACGGCCCACGTGCCGCGGCCACCGAAAAAAGCGTTCAGGCCGAGCAGGTGCCCGCCGTCCCGGCGCCCGTCCTGCCTGCGTCTTCCGGTCTGCTATTGCTCGACATTACACCAGAAGGCCGTGTGCGGAGCCTTTCGGGCGACACGCTCGGGCTGGTCGCTGCCAAATCGGGTGCCTCCCTGGTGAACCTGTTCGAGCCGGACGCTGACTTGTCAGGCCTGCGTCCCGACACCGGCCTCGCGCAAGGTGAGATCAAGCTGGCGGATGGGCGCCTGGCGGCCTTTACCGCCGAAGCCGGTGCCACAGGTACGCATCTCCTGCTGCACGATATCAGCGCGTCACAGCGCCGGGCTGCTGAGACCTCTGCGGCGCTTGAGGCCGCCGCTGCTCAGTTGCAGGACCGTACGGCCTTCTTTGCGTCGCTTGGGCACGACCTGAAGACACCTCTCAATGCCATTCTCGGTTATGCCGACATGATGCGGGCCCAGATACGCGGGCCGCTCCCGGAGGCCTATGCCGACTATCCGGGTATCATTCACGAAAGTGGACAGGACCTGCTCCTGCTCGTCGATGACATCCTTGATCTAGCCAAGGCCAATGCGGATCGCCAGCGGCTCGAGCCAGAGCCGGTCGATCTTGTTGCGTCCGCCGAGTCCATCATTCGCCAGCTCGATAACCAGGCCGAGCGCGCCGGTGTGAAACTCAAGATCAAATCTGACAGCGAGGTATGGGCCGAGGCCGACGCGCGGGCCGTGCGCCAGATCTGGCAGAACCTGGTTTCCAACGCGATCAAGTATTCTGACCGTGGCGGTACGGTCACGCTGGATGCATTCGAAGCTGGCGGCGCTGCTGTGCTCAGTGTCACCGACAAGGGCGCCGGCATGTCCGAGGACGACCTCAAGCGCGTCACCGAGCCGTTCGCGCAGGGCGGCAATTCACGCGGACGCGCCGGCACGGGACTCGGGCTGGCAGTGGTCCGCAGCTTTGCCGAGCTTCATGGAGGCCAGCTGACCCTGCGGTCCCGCCCTGGCAAGGGCACCCGCGCCGAAGTCACACTCCCGCTTGCCGACATGACCGATGTGACACCGCTCGAAGACGCCGCTGAATAGGCCCAACGCGGCTTGCCGCAACCGCGAAAACAAGCAAGAGTCCCGCTCATGGTTCGCCTGCCGTCCAAACTATGGGTCGAAGCCCTCATTCGCACCGCCGAAGTCGCGGGTGCATCCGCATTCGTGGTCCAGAAGGGCGACGCATCGCGCGGTGATACCCTGATCAAGGTATCGCGTCTCGATGGCACCGCCGCGGCCTACACGCCCAGTACCAATCTCGAGGGCGAACGCATCTTCCGCGATCTAACCGCCCAGGGCGTTGGCCCGGACGAGGCAAGCGTCGATGCGTATATCAAACGGGCGCGCGAGCGCGACAGCGACCTGTGGGTTGTCGAGATCGAAGACAAGCAGGGGCGCCATTTCCTCACAGAAGATGTCGAGACAGGCTAGACGCGCGCGCCGATTGCCTGTTGCGCGATAGCAGGTAAACCGCCTGTTAACCCGACCAAGGCAGCTTTCGGCTGAATCCACTGCCCGGGGGCGCAGGCATGCTGTTCTTGCTCAACGATACGATCGCCGAGATAGATATCCCGGAGATCCATCTTTCGAAACGCTGGAAAAGCCTTGGCTGCGGCGATCCTTACGGCATGCGGGCGCGCGATGCGCTCGACTTTGTCACCCGCGTTGTCGCCGATCATGTGCGAGAGAACATACCGATCGACACGATCCTGATCCAGGATCTCGGCTCACTGATCATCGCAAAAACCGGTGCGAACGCAGCTCTGTTCCCGACCCTTGGTGATACAGTCGCCGAGCCGCGCCTGACCATCCTGCCGGAAGCCATACTTCGCACGTTGAAGCAGCGCGCCGAAAAGGAAGGCACGCCGCCCGACATCGCCGAAATCTGGCCGCTCGCCGCCTGAGGCGTTTCCTCGGTCAATACATCAGCACCCCTTCTTTCCTTTCGCCAAATCGGCTAGGGGCTGGCAGCTGAAACCAAATTTGTCCGGAACCTCCATGTCCCATATTGCGGAAGCCGCGCGTCGGCGCACCTTTGCCATCATTTCCCACCCGGATGCCGGTAAAACCACCCTCACGGAAAACATCCTTCTCGCAGGCGGTGCCATCCGTGCGGCGGGCGAGGTTGCGGCGCGCGGGGCCCAGCGGCGCACACGATCTGACTGGATGAAGATCGAGCGCGATCGCGGCATCTCGGTGTCGGCCTCGGTGATGACATTCGAATACAGCGATCTGGTCTTCAACCTGCTCGATACGCCGGGCCACGAAGACTTTTCCGAAGACACCTATCGCACGCTCACGGCGGCAGATTGCGCCGTCATGGTGCTCGACGCCGCCAAGGGCATCGAGCCGCAGACGCTGAAACTGTTTGAAGTCTGTCGCATGCGCGACATTCCGATCATCACCTTCATCAACAAGATGGACCGCGAAGCACTGGAGCCGATCGAGCTGCTCGACGAGGTGCAGGACAAGCTTCAGCTCGACACGGCGCCGCTGTATTGGCCGGCTGCGTCCGGCCAGCGCTTTGCAGGCATGAAAGACCTAACCACTGGTGAGTTCTGCCAGTTCGACCGCCGCCCGGGCGAGCCGCCGCATATCGGTCCGGCGACACGCATACCCGGCAGCGATGAAGCCCTCATCGGCAAGCTTGACGATCATGTGTATGCGGAGTTGATTGAGGGTGTCGAAATGGTCACCAGCCTTCTCCCGGTCTTCGACGAGGAGGCCTTCAAAGCAGGCAACATGACGCCGGTCGTGTTCGGTTCGGCACTTCGCCATTTCGGCGTCGCCGAATTGCTCAACACACTACGTGACTTTGCGCCACCCCCGCGCGTCCAGAAAGCCGAACGCAAGGGCGCTCCCATCGAAGTCAAACCGTCCGATCCGGACGTTTCCGGTTTCGTCTTCAAGATCCAGGCGAACATGGATCCGAACCACCGCGACCGCGTCGCCTTCCTTCGGCTATGCTCGGGTGAATTCAAGCGTGGCATGCGCCTGAAGAGCGCCAGCGGCAAACAACTCAATATCCACAATCCGCTGATGTTTCTCGCACAGGACCGCGAGATAGCGGAGACGGCCTATGCGGGTGACGTCATCGGTGTGCCCAACCACGGCCAGCTGCGCGTTGGCGACAGCCTCTCGGAAAGCGGCGACATCCAGTTTGCCGGCATCCCGAATTTCGCGCCGGAACTGCTGCGCCGCGCGCGCGTGAAAGACCCGATGAAGGCGAAGCACCTGCGCAAGGCGCTCGAAAGCCTCGCCGAGGAAGGCGTCACGCAGCTCTTCAAGCCTGCCATCGGCTCCGACATGATCGTCGGCGCTGTCGGCCAGCTCCAGTTCGAAGTGATGATCGAGCGTGTGGCGGCTGAATATAATCTTGAAGTCGTGTTCGAACCGGCGCCCTACAATGTCGCCCGCTGGATGGCGTGCGACGATCCGGCCAAGCTGGAAGAATTCCTTGAGCGGAACAAGTCGGCCTCCGGAACGGATCTTGATGGCGCGCCGGTCTATCTGGCAAAGAATGCCTGGGATGTCGGCTACGCGCAGGAAAAGAACCCGGCGATCCGGTTCACCTCGACCAAGGAGCGTGCGCTTTAATCGTCGGTTGGCGTCAGGTCCGTGGGCCCGTCGACATCAACCTTTTCGATCTCGACCGTAATCGCCTTGATATGGTCCGCATCACCGAGCAATTCGTCGGCGGGCGCCTCCATGACGGGTGCGAAGATCGCCTCATGGCGCGGCGAAATGCCGGATGTCGCTAGCGGATTGTGTTCGATGCGGCCGCCGCCACGCTTCAGTTCGCACCAGGCATCATGCTCGCCGGTCGTCGCAACATGGCTCCACGCGACACACCTGGCATCGTCCGCGCAGGCCGCCTGGCAGCTTGATACGCCGTCTGACGGTATCACGCTGTAAGTGGCGCCAAAGCGGTAGAGGCCAGGTTCCGCGCCGACAGTCTCCGGCGCCGCCATGGCATCGGCCTTCAGCGACATTGGCGCATCGGCAAAGGCAGGCGCCACCAGGCAGGCGGCAATCGCAAGCATCCATGAAAGGCGCATCGGCTGAACTCCCATATATCCAGCGCCGGAATCTAGGCCGCGCCGGTTAACGAAGCTTTTACGTTCAGGTCGCCAGCGCCTCGCGCCTCTCCTCGATGTCCAGCCATTCCATCTCGGCCGCTTCGGCTTCCGCGCGCGCCGCGCCGACACGCTCGGACTTGGCGTTGAACGCCTTCGGGTCGCGTGAATAGAGGGCAGGGTCGGCCAGCTCCTTCTCCAGCTTCGCAATCTCCGCATGCAGCGCAGGGATCAGCGCGTCG